>NZ_JBITMA010000019.1:0-142733 GCF_044465765.1 Nocardia sp. NPDC049526
TCGCGTCCGAGCCGTCGAGACTCGCGACTTCGTCGCATGCGCTTCGACGACTCGGACGCGAGACGGGCCGCGAACTCCTCGCTCGTAAGACTCGCTCCATGGTGGTTACTGGTGGCGAGTCCGTCGGCACCCCACGCACGCACCTCAGCTCGCCGAGACCCACCCCTGCGACACATACGCCTCAACGACTCGAACACAACACCAGCCGCCAACCCCTCACCCCTAAAACACACTCCGTCCTGGTCACCGATGCCGTAATCAGGCGACTCACCAAGACAACCTGGACGCGCGTACCTCCGCGATCGACCGCCCGCGACGGCGGCGGAACAGTCCGCGCAGTGTGCCCGCGTTCAGGTAGCCGACCTTGACCGCTATCGCGTCGATGGTCAGGGTTGTGGTCCGCAGCAGTTGGGTGGCGCGTTCCAACCGGACCTCGTGCACGAAATCCCGTGGCGACATTCCGATTTCGGCTTGGGTGGCGCGCTGTAGCGTGCGTTCGGTGACGCCGAGCAGATGCGCCGCGTCGGCGATGCGGAACTGGTCGGCGACGTGGTCGCGCACCCAGCGCTCGAATGCGGCGACCAGGGAGTCGTTGCGGGCGATCACCTCGGGAATCGCGGAGTCGCTCTGCATGCGGCGATCGCCGACCACCAGATATCGGGCGGTCAGCTCGGCCAGGGTCGGACTCTGCGCGGCGATCAGCGCCAGCGCGAGGTCGATATGCGATAGCGAGGCCGCCGCGGTGGTGAGACGATCGGCCCGGCACAGGATTCGACTCTCGTCCAGGTCGATGCGCGGATATCGGCGCCGAAAGGCCGGGCCGAGCCACCAACTCGTCGTCGCCACCACACCGTCCAGCACACCTGCCTCGGCCAAGTAGAAGGTGCCGGTACAGGCCGCGGCGAGGTGCGCGCCGGATTCGTAGGCCCGCGTCATCAGTTGCAGCACCGGCCGATTCGCGGGTGCGGAGACCACGCCGATCAGCCCATCCGCATCCAGGACGCGCGTTGCGGGGACGACGATCAGACCGACATCGTCGGGCAGTTCGGTTATCGGCGTCGTCTGCGCGCGGAACCCGTGCGCCGTAAGCACTTGTTCGCCATCGGCGACGATGTGCACCCGCCATGGATCGGGAGCCGCATCCAGTTCCTCGCGTAGACCATTGGCGGTCGCGAAGGTCTCCAGTACGGCGGTGAGTCCGAGGTCGGCGACGCCGTCCTGCACGAAGACCGCAACATCCATGTCGCAAACAGTACTGAATATGTCGTTTCCGACACTCGGAACTGTGGAATAAGCGGCTTACTGTTCGTACTACTTACCCGGCCTGCCCTGCGGAGTTCATATGACGATCATCGAAACCACCGGTATCCACCACATCCGCCTGACCGTGACCGATATCGACCGCTCCAAGGCGTTCTACCGCGACGTGCTCGGTTTCGAGATCGCGGTGGAGTCGCCGGGCCGTCCCGAGGATCCGCAGGTCCGCACCGATCCGGCCCAGTTCTACGGCGGCGTCGTATTCCAAACGAACGGAATGCTGTTCGGACTACGCCCGGTGGCCGAACCGACCGATAAATTCGATTCCGAACGCGTCGGACTGGACCATCTCAGCTTCACCGTGCCCTCGGTCGACGATCTGACCCGTACCGCCGCCCGTTTGGCCGAGGCCGGAATCGAACACGGCGAGGTCACGCCGCTGGACGGGCTCGGTATCGCGATCCTGTCCTTCAGCGATCCCGACGGTATCCACCTCGAGCTCACCGCACCGCTGTGAACGCGCCGGCGCACTGTAGTAATCCGACATTTCGTCGGCCTCCGACGCTGGTGCGCACGAATGTCGGCTCCGCATTGCCGAGCACGAGCGAACTGCTGTGCGCGCTGAGCGGGAAACAGGTCCGCGGACATGTCTGCCGATGGTCGCGGGATCTGGTCCGGTTGCACCGCATAAGACGCGAGCATCCCCGGTGCGCTGCCGTAATCGACTGTCTCCGAATAGAATTGGTTGCCAATATCAACACCTGGGCAACCGAGCACCTGACGCTACGCACCGCCGACCGGCACGATACCGAACTCGGCGACATCATCGATCGCATCGCGGCCACGGCCGACCGCGCCTTCCACCTGCTGATGACCGATGATCTGACCGGCGAACATATGCACGTGGCATGGACGCGACTGGCCGAATTGTCGATCGCCTACGGCGATTTGGTCCGCGAGGCCGAGGACGGGCGCTGGTGCCTATCACCCAACACCAGACACCGGTGAGCCGACCACCGCGCATCGGCAAGAAGCCGTGGCTACCCGGTGGGGAAGCCACGGCCCCTCGCCAACCCGGGTCGTCACCACTCCGGGAGTCGCCGCCGTCCCGCGAGCACATCGCGCACCAAATCGTCATAGGCATCAGCCAATTCGGCCAGATGATGCCACGCGACATGTAGCTGTTCGTCGTGGGCGTCCAGGGTCATCAACGCGTGGTGGGCGCGCACCGAGGACTCCGCGATCCGGTCGATGACCGAGCCGACGGTTTCGGTGTGTAGCGTCGCACCGAGCCGGTGCTGCGGGACGCTGCGCGCCACCCAATCGTCGATCGCCATGACCAATTCGATTCTGCGACGCTCGATTTCGAGGATCGTCGCAGGATCGGTCGATACCGATCCGCCACGACCGACGAGCCGTTTCTCATGCAGAATCGCCAGGTCACGGGCGAACCAGAGCAGCGGACCACCGACAACTCGGTGACCGCGACACGCCCTAACAAGTAGATCCGACGTGGGAAGTAGTCCGGGAGTCAAGGACTGCACCGTCGAATCGACACACCTCGGTGTGCCTGGAAGAGCCATCACAACCGTTGATGAATCCGAACCTGCCACGTTGCCTCGCCGTCATCGCCGCACAACACCTGGATCAGGACGTTCATTACAATAAACCTCTGAAGGCACCTGTCAAGCGTTACCCGGCCGTAGGGTGTAACGAAGAGTACACTTCGTTACCTGCACGACTGACCGAGGAGCAAGATGGCGGACGGTCCGACGTATCTCCGGATCGCAGACCTCCTCCGTGAGGAGATCCGCGCAGGCAAGTGGAATCCGGGTGATCGGTTGCCCAGCCATACCGAGCTGGCCGATCAAATGCAGGTTTCGATCACTACCGCGCGCAATGCCATTCAGGTGTTGGTAACCGAAAATCTGGTCTACACAGCTACTTCCCGTGGCACCATCGTCCGAAACCAAGAAGTCCTGGAATCGGTTGTCACCGATCACATTCGTCCGGATCGTCCGCAATCGGCCCACGATATCTTCGAGGAGATCGCGCGCGCCGCACGTCGCGAACCGACCAAGGAGTTCAGCGCGAAGATGGAACCCGCGAATCCGGAGGTGGCGCACTGGCTGGGCGTGCCGGAGGATTCCTGGGTGCTGGCCAGGACGGTCGTCCAGTTCCTGGACAACGAGCCGTGGTCGTGGGAGGTCAGTTTCTATCCACGGGACTTGGCCGAGGCTACCGGTATCGACTCGCCACACGATATTCCGGAGGGCACGACACGCCGACTGGCCGACCGCGGCCACGCCGAGACCGCGCATCGCGACACGCTCGCCGCCCGCCCGGCCAGCGCCGAGGAAGCCATCGTTCTCGGCGTCGCGACCGGCACCATTCTGCTGGACCATTTACGCATCGGCGCCAACCACGAGCGCATCACCAGGGCCACCCGACATCGGTCGATCGCCACCCGCAACCGGCTGGCCTATGAACTCGGCGACGACGAGGGCAGCAACGTGATCCGACATACACTCGGCATCTCCTACCGGCCGGGTATCTCATTGCCTTGAAAAACGTTCCGCCATGAATACGGTGCAGTCATGAAAACCATCCGCCGGGCGACTCTGAGCGATCTCCGCACCATCTGTCGACTCCGGATCCAGCGCACCGCGTGGCTCTCCGCGCGCGGATCCGATCAGTGGACCGTCGCGGGCCGCGGCCTGCCCATCGAGATCTTCGCACAGGCGGTCGGCGAAGCGCTGGACGCGGGCGAAACCTGGATTGCCGAGGTGACAGGGGAACCGGCCGGGACGATCACCGTCAACGACCGCTCGGACCCGGGGCTGTGGTCGCCATGGGAGCTAGCCGACGCGGTGGTCATCCATTACATGATCGTCGACGTCCGCTTCGCCGGACAGCGCATCGGCCACCGGCTGTTGGCGCACGCCGCATCGCTTGCGCGCCAACGACAACGCCATTGGGTCCGGCTCGATGCCTGGACCACCAATACCGATCTACACGACTACTACCGCGGGGAAGGCTTCCACCTGGCCAGGATCGCGGGCCCGGCCACCTCGGGACCGTCCCGCGCGCTGTTCCAACGCCGCTCCGACAGTTGGACCTTCGAGCCGATGACGCAGGTGCTGACCCAGGTGCAGCAACAACCGGCGCCAGAGGCTCACAGCGGCGGCAGATAGGCGATCTGTACCATCTCCTGACCGCGGTTGCGTGACACCAGGATGCCGCGCCCTGGCGGCAGCTTCATCGGACGGACGTCACCGATCAGCTTGCCCTCGTCCTTGGGGCCACTCATGATCAGCGCGTCGACGGAGAGGTTCTTCATACCGCCGAGCACGTTGTCGTAGAGCGCGCGCGAAACGCCGCCGGTACGTCGGGTGACGACCACGTGCAGACCGATATCGCGGGCCTGCGGCAGGTACTCCAGCAGTGGCAGCAGCGGATTGATGCCCGCGGTGATCATGTCGTAATCGTCGATCAGCAAATAGATTTCGGGTCCGGACCACCAGCTGCGCTCGCGCAACTGCTGCGGGGTGATGTCGGAGCCCGGGATGCGCTTGGACATGTAGCGGGCGAGTTCGTTGACCATCGGTCCACAGGTCTGCGATGAGGTGGAGTAGCCGCCGAGATGGGCCTCGTCGACGACGCCGAGCAGGCTGCGGCGGTAGTCGATCAAGATGATCTTGGCCTGCTCCGGTGTCGCGTTCTCGGTAATGCCCATGGCGATATTGCGCAGCAGTGTCGTCTTGCCGCATTCGACGTCGGCGAAGGCCATGAAGTGCGGCTCCTTGCCGAAATCCAGGACGAACGGGTCCAATTCGTTCTCGCCGAGCCCGACGAGCACCTTGGTCGGGCCGAGTTCGACCTCGTGTTTGCGCGCGATCGCCACGACCTCGTCGCGACTGATCTGCAATGGCAGCATGCGCACCTCGGGGGCGCGGCGGCCCGGATAGAGCTGCTGCATCTGGTCTCTGGCCTGGGCGGCGCCCTCGGCCAGGGTCTGCGGATCGGAATCGGAATCCAGCCGAGGCAGCGCGATGAGCATATGCAGTTCATCGCGCGTGAGGCCGCGACCGGGACGACCGACCGGCACCAGAGCGGCGGTGCGCCTGCCCATTTCGGAATCCGTCGGGTCGCCGAGCCGCAGCTCGACGCGGGTGCCGATCTGATCCTTCACATTGGGCCGGATCTCGCCCCAGCGCGCGGCGCCGATGATCAAGTGGATACCGTACGAAAGACCCTGTGCCGCAATGGCGGTGATCTGCGGCTCGACGGCCTCGAACTCCTCGCGCATGGCCGCCCAGCCATCGATGACCAGGAAGACATCGCCGAACTGGTCGGCGGCGAGCGGATCGTTGGGATCGGCCTCGGTCCCGTTGATGAGCCGGGCCTCCATCTGGGAGTACTTGCGGCGCCGGAAGTCCACCATGGATTCGATGCCGAGTGCGGCGAAGCGCTCCTCACGCTGGCGCATCAGCGTGGTCAATTCGGCGACGGTGCGGCGCACCCGATCGCCGTCCAGGCGGCCCGCGACCGAACCGACATGCGGCAGACCGGACAGACCGGCGAGGCTGCCGCCACCGAAATCGAGGCAGTAGAACTGGACCTGTTCGGGGCTGTGCGTCGCCGCGGCGGCCATGACGATCGTGCGAATGGCGGTCGACTTACCCGACTGCGGACCGCCGACGACCGCGACATTGCCTTGGGCACCGGCCAATTGGATGGTCAGCACATCGCGGCGCTGTTCGTAGGGCTTGTCGATGATGCCGATCGGCATCCACAGCTGGCCGTGCCGGTTGACCGGGGAGCGCCAATCCGGATCGGGCAGCAGCATATCCACTGTCGGCGATTCGTCCAGCGGCGGCAACCACACCTCGTGCGCCGGACGGCCGTGTCCGGTAAGGCGCTTCACGACCACCTCGAGCAGCGTCTCCGGAACGCCGCCGCCCTGCGGCTCCTCCTCTTCCGGCTCTGCACCGGGAGGCGGCGGCAGATCGGGCAGTTCCATCCGCACCGGTTCGGGCCGCGCCTTGGCCTCGACGGGTCCTGCGGTGAACACCGTCAGCGACTGACCGCCGACCACCCGGCCGTCCACCTGTCGGCTGCCGCTCGGTGACACATACGGCCCGGACACATAGGTCGCGTTGAACCGCAGCGGATCGTCGGCATCGCTCTTGAGATAGCCGGAGCCCGGAATGCCTGGCAGGTGGTAAGCGTCGGTGATACCGAGTACGGCGCGGGATTCATTGGCGGAGAAGGTGCGCAGACCGATTCGGTAGGACAGGTGCGAGTCCAGTCCGCGCAGCTTGTTCTCCTCGAGTCGCTGCGAAGCCAGCAGCAGATGGACGTGCAGCGAGCGGCCGAGGCGACCGATCATCACGAACAGATCCGCGAAATCCGGCTTCTGCGAAAGCAATTCGGAGAACTCGTCGACGATGACGAACAGTGCGGGCAGCGGGTCGAGTGCGACGCCCGCCGCGCGTGCCTTCTCGTAGTCGGTGACGTTGGCGAAATTGCCTGCGGCGCGCAGCAATTCCTGGCGGCGGTTCATCTCACCGGCCAGCGCGTCCTTCATGCGGTCCACCATCGAGAGTTCTTCCTCGAGGTTGGTGATGACCGCGGCGACGTGTGGCAGCGAGTCGAGGCCGAGGAAGGTCGCGCCGCCCTTGAAGTCGACGAGCACCAGGTTCAGCGCGTCCGGCGAGTGTGTGGTCACCATGGCAAGCACCAGGGTGCGCAGGAATTCGGATTTGCCCGAACCCGTTGCGCCGATGCACAATCCGTGCGGACCCATACCGCTCTCGGCGGATTCCTTGATATCGATTTCGACCGGGGTGCCGTCCGGGGTGACGCCGATCGGAACCCGCAGCCGCTCACGCGCGGTGCGCGGACGCCAAACCCGCGACGGTTCGATCTGCGCCGCGTCCGGAATCTTCAGCAGCGCCATCAGTCCCGGATCGGTCCTGGTGTCGTCGCCGAGGCTGACGATCTGTGCGGCGGTCGCGATACGGAACCGGGCCAGGCTGCGGGCGAAAGAGGCGGATTCCGCCGCGCTCACCTCGTCGGCCGTGGCGAATTTCTCGGTTCCCGCAGCGCTTTTCGCACTCACCGCACCGTCGCCGACGACCAATTGCAGACCGCGCCGGGCGGCCAGGCCGTTCTCGGGCGCGGTCAGATCCAGCACCGTGACCGAATCCAGACCGGATTCGCTGATCAGGCGTTCGGAGCCGTTGACGTAGCCGTCATCGATGACGACCACCAGATGCAAACGGCCCTGTGTCGGTTGCGGATTGCGCATGAAGCGGCCGCGTTCGAGCAGTTCGGAGGCGAGTGCGGTTTCGAGTTCGGCCAGCGAGCCGTACATCATCCTGGCCGAGCCCATGCCATCGCGGACGGTCGGATGTTGCAGGTGCGGCAGCCATTTCGCCCAATCCCAGGCCGGACCGTCCGGATCGGCGCAGACGATGGCGACCGCGACGTGGTCCGGTCCGTGAAATGCGGTGAGCTCCATCAGCATCGCGCGCGCCAGCATCCTGGCTTCCTCGGTGTTGCCACCGATATTTATGGCCGGGAAGGCCCGCAGCGACACGGCGGTCGGCAGCTGGTGCACCACCGAATGGGTTCGTACGAAACGGCGCAACGCCACGGTGGAGACCGGCTCCAGATCCTCCAGCGGGCCGGTTTCCGGACGCGCCAACTTGGTCGCCAAACGGTGGCTGCCCACCCCGACGCGCACATGTCCGAAGTCCGGATCGTTCGGCCTGCGCTCCCACATCCGGCGGGTGCCGACCACCGACGGCAGATCGATCGGTTCCGGATGACTCCAGATCAGCGATTCCAGCTGCTTAATGCCGGTACGGCGGACGTCCTTGCGCATCTGGTCCAGGTAGCGGAGGTAGTCCTTGCGCTCCTCGTTGAGTTCGCCCGCACCCTTGGGGCCGTTGCCCCGCATGCCGAGCATGATGCCGCCCATCGACATGAGCATCATCATCGGGAACATCATCATGAACGGGTTGGCGAGCAGGTTGCGACCCATCATCACCATCATCGCGATCATGCCGACGACGGCGACCACCATGATCACCGGCATCAACTTCATGATCAGTGGTCCTGGCAGAGCGCGCTGGATTTCCGGCGGTGAATTCAACGCCACCTCACCGCCCGGTGCGCGTGGCGGGGCGATGCGGGGGCGGCGCACGAAACCTTCGGTAGCCATGGGTCCCTCTACTGCTCTGTTACTTCGGACTCGAGATCGGCGGAACCGCGAGCGCGCCGGAACGGAATCGACAGTGCCGCACCGAGTCCCAGCACGATCAGACAGGTGACCGAGCCGATGATCGCGATGCGGCGCGGCAGCGGATCGGGTCCCGCAGGATGGACCGGGGCCGCCATGACACGTGGGGTATCGGCGCCGACGCTCACCGGTTTATCCGGAAGTTGCGCGGTGAGTGCGGCCAGCGGATCGATCAGGCCGTGGCCGACCCGATCGTCGCGGCCCGGGCCGGGCGCTTGTGCGGTGCGGGTAATTCGATCGATCACCTGTCCGGCAGTGAGTTCCGGGAATCGGGACCGGACCAGTGCGGCGAGTCCGGCGACATAGGGTGCGGCGAAACTGGTGCCCTGGATGGTTCCGGTGCCCTCCTGGGTGACCGCGCCGTTGACCAGTCCGGTACCGCCCGGCTTATTGTCGAGCGAGACGATATTGCGGCCGATGGCGGCCGCGCCGACCCACGGCCCGTGCAGCGAAAGCGCCGATGGCGAGCCGTTCGGATCGATCGAGGCCACGGTCAGGACGTAGGGCTGGAACCAGGCCGGACTGGCGATCGTCTGCACGTTGTCCCAGCCGTCACCATCGTTCTGCTTCTCGCATGCGCCGCCGTTCTCCACATTGCCCGCCGCGGCGACTACCACGACGTTGTGGTCGTAGGCGTACTTCACCGCGGCACCGAGCGGAACGTCGGCGGTGTCGGTTCCGGCTGCGCTGCAAGAGACTTCGGAAATATTGATAACCGTGGCACCCATATCGACGGCGCGAACCACCGAGGCGGCCAGGGCGAGCACACTGCCGTAACCGGAGCGCACCATGGCATCCGGCGGCTGATCGCCGCCCGCGCGATCCTTTCGCTCATAGTGCGTGCTCAACTGGCGGATGGTGAGGATCTCGGCATCGGGCGCGACACCGACGAAGGCATCGCCCGGGCTTGGGCGCGCGGCGATAATGCCGGCGACGAGGGTGCCGTGGCCGTCGCAGTCGACGGTGCCATCGGAGTCCGAGACATAGTCGCCGCCGGCTTGCAGTGCGGGCAGTCGCGGATGCCGGTTCACGCCGGTGTCGATGACCGCAACCTTTTGTCCCGCACCACGACTGAATTGCCAAGCCGCCGGCAGATCGAGCACACGCTGCGGCAGCGGCGGCTCCGCGGGCGGGCCACCGATGAGCGACAGTTCGGCGCAGACGACCTTCTGCTCGGTCGGCCCCAAGGGCGCGGGCCGACCGCTGAGCGCCTGGGCCGGGCCGAGCGCACCGGGATCGATGGCCGGTGGCGGGACAGCACCTGCCGGAGCGGACCAACCGAACACCGATGCGCCGAGAACCGCTGCAGCGCAGATGATTCCGGTCCTGCGCCGCCAGCCGGGCTTGCTCGCCCGAGCAGTCATATGTTCCTGGCCATCGAATAAACTCCCATGATCCACAGCACCAGCGGGATCACCGCGACGATCAGCAGATATTCGGTGATCTCCATGGCTCGGCGGGTCACCGGCGTCACCTCGAGATGCGGACCGGTCACGCCGAACACCAGCACACCCGCCGCGAAGGCCAGCAGCAGCACACCCGCGAGCAGCAGCAGATCCGAATCGCCGAGGGCAAGTCCCGTGATCAGACCGACGACGATGACGCAGCCGCCCGCGATCAGCGCACCGGCCTGCACAAGGTCGGCGAAGGAACGGCCGCGCAGACCGATGACCACCGCTGCGATGACGGCGAGCGTAATCCCTTGCCAGCGTGCGGATCCCAGCGGATCGGCGGCACCGAGCGCACCGACGACCGCGGCAATGGCGCAGGCGATGAGCATGCCGGTCTGGTACTGGTTGGCGGCCCTGGCCCGCTCACCGAGTCCGGCGGCCGAGGGCAGTGCCGTCGCGCCGATCGCGCCGATGCCTTCGATGGTGGGGCGCGGTTCGTGATCGGCCGGATCGATCGCGCCGCCCGCGGTCGGCACCGGTGGGATCGGCAGCCGGGCCAGCGCCGCCGCCAGCCGCGGCACCCCGGAGATCAGTGTGATGGCGACCACCAAGATGGCGGCGGAGATCTTGGGCAGGTCGAAATCCCAGATCATCCGTACCGATGCGGCGATTCCGCCGAACAGTGCGACGGTCACCGCGGACGCGGCGAGCGCGGCACCGGTCGCGGTGGCGCGATAGATCACAGCCGCGGCCACCAGCGTGACCGAACAGCCGAGCAGCAGGTGCGGACTGCCGAGATCGCCTGGCACGAATAATGCTGCGCCGCCGAAGAACAACAGCAGCGCACACAGTGACAACCAGGTAGCCGTCAATTGATCCGCGTACTTACGCGCCGCGATGCCCGCGGCGACGGCAGCGATGATCGCGACACCGGTCGCGAGGAAAGGCGCGGCCAGACCACCGCCGTGCGCACGCCCAGCGGCGAGCAACAGCAGCGCGAGCAGGACCGCCGACATCGCGGCGACCAAACCGGTCCACCGGGCCGCAGTGGGCGACCAGCCGCGGAAATCGACACTGGTGAGCCGAGATACCGCATCGATGACATCGTCGAAGAGCGCGGGCGATTCCTTCGCGGTGACCGAGCGCAGCATCAGCAGTTCGCCGTCGAACACCTCGGCCTCGGTGAGGCTGCGGCTCGGTGCGATGGCGTCACGGCCCAGCCGGGCCAGGGTCCAGTGTTCGGTATGCAGTGGGGTGCCGCCGTCGTCGCTCTCCACCACATCGGGATTGCGCGATTCGATCAGGGCGACGAGATCACCGATAAATGTGGCGATCGGCACGGTCGCCGGAAGCCCGACATCGAGCTGGGTATTTCCCCCGATGACGGAGACTCGGCACAGTTCGGGTTCGGCGGCGCGAGTGCCGCTGCTCAATGGTTCGGTCAATTGCGCACCGACCCCAGCTCTTTACGAAACGATCCAAACACTTGCGCCCGGTTTCCTACCTGTCGAACCAACTCTACGACTCGGATCCACTCTCGCACGAACGTTCCCCCCGTCGCATGTGGTCGTCGCACACTTTGCAACCTATCGGTAGCAAAACATAATGTATCGGACGAGCCGATCCGACGCGATCGCTAAGCTGGTCGGAAGATGCACGCGGACAATCGCGCAACAAAAAAATAGCTCCAACCAACACTTCGGGGTTTGACAGCAATGACCGGCAACCGCCAAGCACAACGGGCCTTCGACGCCGGAATCCTGTCGCTGGGCCTGACCATCGACGGACAGGAATCGGCTCGCGATCTCGAGTACGCGAAACTGGCGTTTCAGCGTGCCACCGAGTGGGATCCGACGATGTGCGACGCCTGGCTGGGCCGGGCCGCGGCGGGTGAGGTCACCACCGAGGTGCTCTACAACCTGTACAAGAACAGTGGGACAACACTTTTCCGTGAGCAACGCCGGTTGGGGCTGGCGCCGCGGGCATTGGCCGGACGCTTCCTGGCCGGGCTTTACATCGACTACCCGCTGGCCGGTTACACCGAAATCTGGCTGGCCCAAGCGGCGCAGTTGATTTCCGAGAAGGAGTACGACGAGGCCGAACGGGTGCTCGACGAACTCGCCACCCATCGCGCCTCGATGCTCTCGGATACCGATCGGGAGATCGACGACCGGATCTGCGGGTATATCCGTGGCGTACTGCACTTCAACACCCAACGCTGGCCCGATGTGATGGCTGTGCTCGCCGGATCCGCCGAATGGGACGACCCGTATCTGGCGGCTGGCGCACATGTGATGGTCGGCTCGGCCTGTGCCCAGCTCGGCCTGTTCGGCGAGGCCATCCGGCGCTTGGAACAGGCCGAGGCGGGCCCGATCCCGGCAGCCCGGACCACCGCCATGTTCTGCCGCGGCCTGTGCCTGCGCGAGACCGGCAAAGAGGCCGAGGCCCAAGCCCTTTTCGAGAAGGTGTATTCGCAGGCACCGGATTTCGCCGCGAATACCGCAGCAATGCGCGATCGCACCTACCGGCTCACGGTGACCACCAAGGAGTCGATCGACGCGCGCACCGACCGCTGGGATCCGGCGTCGGCGCCCTCGGTGGAGGCGATGCAGACCTCCGACGCCGAGGACCGCGCCAAGAAGATCCTGGCCGACGCGCGCGCCGAACTGGATTCCCAGATCGGCCTCGAATCGGTGAAAACGCAGGTCGCGAAGTTGCAGGCGACTGCGCAGCTGGCCAAGATCCGAGCCGAGAAGGGTATGGCCAGCATGGCCCGCGGCAACCACCTGGCCTTCACCGGTCCACCCGGCACCGGCAAGACCACGATTGCCCGGGTGGTGGCCAAAATCTATTGCGGCGTGGGTCTTCTCAAGACCGATAAGGTCGTCGAGGCCAAGCGGGTGGACTTCGTCAGCCAGAATCTCGGCGGCACCGCGATCAAGACCGACAAACTGATCGATACCGCGATGGACGGTGTGCTGTTCATCGACGAGGCATACACGCTGATCCAGACCGGTCTGCAGGGTGGTGACGCCTTCGGCCGCGAGGCGGTGGATACGCTGCTGGCCAGGATGGAAAACGACCGCGACCGGCTCGTCGTCATCATCGCGGGCTACGACGGCGAGATCGACCGGCTGCTCGCCGCGAACGACGGTCTGGCTTCACGTTTCGCCAAACGCCTGCAGTTCCCGTCCTACACCCCGACCGAACTCGGCCAGATCGGCAGCCTGATCGCCCGCTCGCGCGATTCCGAGTTGTCCGAGGGGGCAATGGAACTGCTGATCGAGGCATGCGGGCGGCTGTACGAGACCGAGCGCGTCGACCAGAGCGGACGGCCGCGTCGGGGCATCGATCTCGCGGGCAACGGTCGATTCGTGCGCAACATCATCGAATCCGCCGAGGAGGAACGTGAATTCCGCCTGGCCAATGACGAATCGCTGGATCTGAGCGCGGTGGACGAGACGGTGCTCATGCGCATCGAGGCGCCGGATATGCAGGCCGCGCTCACCGGTGTGCTGGCTTCGCTGGGCGTCTGAAACCTCAGTTTCCGACAGGCAAGATATCGTGCTCGACCAGCGCATCGTTCTTGGACAGCGTCGGTCCCGGCACCAGCTGACCGATGATCGACCAGGGGGCCAGGCGCGGTTCGCTGCCGAGTCCGAGCACCTGGGCGGTGGCGACATCCGGGATGCCGTAGCGGATTCCGTTGTCCGCCACATAGAACAGGCCACCGCGCCGCAAACTGCCCGACTCGGTTCCGGTTACCTGCACGAACTCCCCCGAAGCCGGCGGGATGTAGGCGGAATCGACCCGATCGCCGGTGCCGTCGGAGGTGGCCAGACTCACCGGTTCAGCCGAACTCGACAGCGGCAGACGGTTGCCCGCGAGCAGGGTGATAGCGGCGCGGTCGGTGGGGCTTTCGGTCGCGTCGTTGCCGGGTTCAGGCCCCTTTGCCCAGCTGAGGCAGGTGACCGGAGCATCCTCGGCGGAGACGATCTTCGGGGTGGTCGCCGGGAAGTGGTCGAGGGAAAGCTGGTGTAGTACCGGCATATTGGTCAGCACGTCCGGCGGTTCGGCCTTGATCTCGCGCATGCCCTGGGAATTCGCGGTGCGGATGACCTGCGCGGCGAAATCGGTGACCGGCTGCACACCGTCGGCGAGCACCACATACAGCTGGGACTGATCGGTGCGGCCCGTGCCGCCGACCGCGATGACCCCGCCGATCGGCACATCGGAAAGCTTTGCCGGACCGGGCTGTCCGGCCTTCGGAATATCCGGCACGGCCAGCGGCGGAACCGCGATGGCGGCATCCAGCAGGCCGGTGCCGACCGGCCGCGGCTTGTGCCCGGCCAGGTTCAGCGCACGGGCCAGCACCGAGTTGCCGGTATCGACTTCCGCGCGCTTGCCGTCGTAGATCAGGTAGGTCTTATCGGCCCGCCGCACCAGCAACGCATCCGATGGGCCGAGGGTCCGAATGCGTTCGTCCAGTTGGGGTTTGCCCGCGAAAACGGCGGTTTCCACGCCGGTCGCCGCGGCCGCGCTGCCGGTGATCGAGAGCTGCACCGTTTCGCACAGCGACCAGTCCGAGCGACCGCCCTGCGTCGAACCGGGCAGTGCCGCGGGCGCACCCGGGATGCCGAGCATCGGACCGCGCGGCATCGACGAAAGCTTGGAATCCTTTACCGATTTGGGCGATTCGTTGCTGCCGCTGATCAGCCGGGCCGAGGCCAGGTTGAGCACCGGATGCAGGCGTTTGTCGTCCTTCTTGTCCTCGGATTGGGCCACCACCACATACAGCGCGCCGCTGTCCTTGCCGATCACGATATTCGCGTCGCCGATCGCGCCCTGCGGCCGCAGGAAGGCCAGGATGGCCGCGCCGGCCACCACGAGCAGACCGAGGGTGGCGCCGACGAGCATCGAACGCAACTGAGATCGCATGGGGTCGTGCAGCATCCGCACATCGCGTCGGACCAGTGCGTGATCGAGTCGGCGCAGCAGAAAACGGTAGCCGTTGACCTGAGCCTTGGTGGTCAGCTGAGCCGGCACATGGTCTCCATCGAACTACGGGAAGGACAGGATAATTACAGTATCGTCCGGTGCCACGGTGTCAATCCAGCGACAATTGAGCAAACTCTTTCCCATCCGCGAACACTGGTGTGGCGCGGTACTGTTATCGCAATACTGGTCTGATTATCGGGGACGGGCTGTGAACAAACGCGATACCGACTCCGGAGCGAACGCGCGTGAATTAACCGGAAACGAAAACTCCGTGAACGCGACGCACACAACGTTACGTGATCCGGAATTCTGGCTGCTGCGTCAAATGCCTTTGCGACTCATGATTCCGCTCTCGCTGAATGCCGCGATCGCGGCCTGGATCGCAACGGCGCTGCACGCGCCGACGGTCGCCGTCATCGCGGTTGCCGCGGTCGTTCTCATTGCCGGCGCGGTACCGGTGCGTCGGCACGAGCCACGCAATATCGTCGGCATACTGGCGCGCGCGATCGCATTTCGCTGGCGGCGGACCCGGCCCGGCCCCGCCGATGCCGGCCAGGCCGCCTTCGATGTGCCGCTGCCCGAGGGCGGCAGTTACGGCGTGCGCTGGGACGGCGATCTGCTGCTCACCATGCTGCGCATCGATCCGCCGCCGGATGCGCTGACGCTGCTGCGGCGCGGTTCGCTGTCCACCGACCAAGTGCTTCCGCTCATCGAAATCGGTCGCTGCCTCAGTCAGTTCGATATCAACCTGGCCTCGATCGATGTGATCAGCACCGGTGCGCGGACCGCGGGCGGCGGCCCGGTAGCCCAGCTCTACGACCGCATCCTCGGCCCACTGCCCGCCATCGCGCATCGCACGGTCTGGCTGGTGCTGCGGCTGGATCCGCTCACCAATGCCGAGGCCGTGGACAACCGCGGCGGAGGCGGCGCGGGTGCGCTGCGAACCGCGATCATCGCGACCCGCCGGGTGGCCAATCGACTCGCCGGCCGTGGCATCTCGGTATCGGTGCTCACCGCGGGTGAGATGAACACCGCGGTGCGCCAGCTCACCCGTGGTATCGCACTGGACGGATTCGTCGAAACCCCGAAATCGCTGGTGCACCAGGGCCTGTACCTCACCAGTTACGAGATCGGCCCGGAGCTGATCGGATCGCGCGGCTTCGCCGATATCTGGGCCACCCCGAGCTTGACCACCACGGTCACCGTGCGACTGCGACCAGGCGCGCAACGGCCCGGCGATGGACGCGAACCCGGTTCCCCGCCGATCAGGCTGGGCGCCCTGGTCCGCTTCGATACCCCTGTTGAACCGGTCGAGCCGCCCGTGCCCGGCCTGCGTACCCTGCCGGGTGAGCAATTCCGCGCGCTGCTGGATTGCCTGCCCGCCCGCGCCGCTCGTCGCGACGGCGACAACGCCGGTGACTACCGCGGTCCGCTCGCCGCGCTCGACGGCATCGTCGTACCGACCGCCGGTTGCGGTCAGCTGATCGGCGCCGACAATGCGGGACAGGGCATCGCGGTGCCGCTGATCGGTGACGGCACCAGACATCTCGAGGTGATCGGCCGACTGGATCTGGCCCAGCAGGTGATCCTGCGGGCCATCGCCCTCGGTGCGCACACCATCGTGCACACCGACCGGCCCGAGGCCTGGCAGTCCATGGTCGCCAATGTCGATGCGCCGCATTCGCTCTCGCTGGCACCGCGGTTCGCCGGCACCGGGCATCACCTCGCCCCACCGCAGCCCGGCGGCCCCATTCCCGCCGCCACCGTCGTGGTCTTCGACGGCATCGCCCCCACCGCGCCGGCCGGTGGCGCGACCATCGTGCACGTTCGCGCGCCCGAGCAGCCCGATGCACAGTTCGATGCCGATATCGTTCTGGTGCAGGATATTTCGGCTCCCAACCGGATCACGGTGCGGACCTCGACGGCCAGCGCGACGGTCAATATGGTCACCACCCCCGACGAGATGTGGTACATCGGCGAATCCCTCGCCGCGGCACGGTAATCGAACGAATACGGCCGGTCCGCAAGCGTGACGCTCCGGACCGGCCGTGTAATAGCTGACCTTTTCGCGCGACCCGCAATCGATCGCTACGGCGCTTCAGGCCCCGAAGCCGTCACCGATCTTGCCGTCGGTGCCGAGCGCGCGGTGCAGCGAGTTCTCCACCGCCGCGGCGACATTGTCGAGCGAGGTGAGCGTGTCACCGTACTCGGAGTGCCAGGCGTCGTAGACCTGCTTGAAGCTGGCGTGGGCGACGTTGCCCTCCCACGCCACCTTGAGCACGCCGCCCGCGTCCTCCATATCGCTGCCGTATTTGATCAAGTCGCCGTGCAGGGTGACCAGATCGTTGTACAGAGCCATCATCGGGCCCTTGGCGTATGCCATAGTCATGGTGATTACCTCCGAATCGAAGACTGAATAGTGTGTCGGCCCAGGTGATTACAGGCTGATGTGCTCGAAACCTTCGCGGTTTTCCTGCTCCATCTGGATGTACTGCCGAGTACCGTGACCGACCTGCTCGGTAATGGCGTTGAGCTTCTTGTGCAGCTCCTGGGAGTGCTGGGCCCAGTTGGTCGAGGCCGCGACGAACGCCGCCTTCGCATCGCCTTCCCAGTGGGTCGCCGCGGCGACCTCGTCATCGATCTTCTTCAGCGTGCGCTGCATGTTGTCGACCGCGGCGGCCATGAACTCCTCGGCCTTCTTCGCGGTCGCCTCGTCTACGTGTACACCTTCACCACTCATCGTGGACACCCTCTCGTGTAGTGATTCCAATGCCCGGAAACGATGTCGGGTGACATCGCCGGAAGGTCGGCGAGCTTCCCGCAGCGATCGCTTGCGGGTCGCTCGAAAAAGGTCAGCACGCCCTCAGGGTCTACTGCGGAAGCCACCTTCCCCCGGGCAATAGTTCGATCAGTGCCGAAATCGCTTGCGCGATACGGTGATCGGTGCCCGGTGTCACCGTGGACCAAACCTGCTGATCCGCAGCAATCCCGGGCGCGGCCACAATGCGACCGCGTCCGGTGTCGTAGACCGCGACCGCACCGGGCGGCCGGGTGGTCGTACCGTCGAGATGGGCGTAGGCAACGATCTCGGCGAAGGTATGGCAGGAGGCGAAGGCCAGCCCGTAGGCGGTGGCGTCACGATCGGCGACGCCCAACGCGTATACGGCGTCCGCGTAGTCCTCCGACGTCTGCGCGGAGGTGAGCCGCTCGCTCAATTCGCTCGACAGCGCGCTGAAATTGACCACCTCCGCCGGCCTTCCGGCGCCGAGCGCCGCGAGCAGCGGGCGCGCCAGCGCCTCGCCCGACCCGTCCGCCCAGACCGTCCGCACATCGAAGGTGTCGCCGGTGCGCACCGCGATGGCATGCTGTTCGCCGCGGCGGGCCAGGCAGATCCGGGTCACCGCCGGCGTTGCGTCGGGCTCGGTCGCATAGCTGCGGGCGACCAGCTCGCGATCGGGTTGGGCCAGCGTGAACATGGCATCGGCCAGTTCGGAGTCGACATCGCCCTCGGCGTCGAGCACACCCGCGCCGACCAGTTCGGTCACCGCGCGCTGTTGCGCCTCGACCCACGCGTCGATCGAATCCTGTTGCGGTCCAACGGAAAGTACCAGCGGCAAGGTCTGGACACCGAGTCGCTCGGCGACCGCGAGCAGCCCGTCATTGGTCATGGTCGTCATTCGGCGCCTCCCGATGCCGTCCGGCCGGTGGCCGCGGGTGCGTCTGGAGCGCCGAGTACCGCCGGGGCGGCGGCGATACCGAGATCGGCACCGATGGCGTCGCCGGTCACCGCCGCCGCGCGCGGCGCGTACTCCTGTTCCTCCGCACCGGTGCCCGCCGCCATCGCGCCGGGAACCATCGGCAGCGCACTGGAACTCGCCGTGGCGGTCGGAACCGGTGGTGGCGTGGTCACTTCCACCGGCGCGGGTGCTTCGGTGAAGACCGGTGCCCGATACGGCTGCAACTTCGTGAGTGTCGGGACCGCACCGATTCCGCCCGGCATGAACATCCCGGGTGTGATCGCGGACAGCGCGGGCATGGCCGAAGTCGCGGCCGTCGCAGGCGCGCTCGCTTCCTCGACCGCCAGTGCGGCGGGCGAGGCGATTACCGGCGGCTCCTGCTGAATCCATGGTGTCGCAAGCGGTTCGGTCGCCGCCTCATAGGTCTGCATCACCCGCGCGGCCGCCGCCTTCGCCATATCGGCGTCGGTGTCGGCTTGGGCGGCCACCGCTTCGATCGGTGCGCCGAGCGCGCCGCCGATCGATTCGAGCATCCGCTGCACCGCCTGGATGGCCTGGATCTCGGCGGTATGCGGCATGGTCAGCCGGGCCAATTCATAAGCGGCGGCTTGGGTTTCGGCGCGCACCGCATTATTGCCCGCAGCCGTCGCGGCATCGGCGAGCCAATCGCGCAACCGCGAAATCCGGTCCAGCACCGGGCCACTCGTGGTGGATTGCCAGGCACCGCGCATCGACGCGACGATCAGTTCGTATTCGGCGACCGCCGTACCGAATCCGGCGGCCAACCGGGTCCACGCGGCACCGGCCTCGGCCATCGGTACCGCGCCGGGCCCGGTGGACAGTTCACGCGCCAGCCGCTCCGGCTCGCGCGCGCCCCAGACCACACCGGTGAAACCGGGCTGCGGTGGTTCGATCATGGTGGCTCCGTGTCGTATTCGCTGTGGTGTCAGGCCGCGCCGGGGACGCCGAAGTCGGCGACGCTGTCGTTCTCGGCGCGATCGAACTGTGCGGCCTGCGCGCGCAGCGTCGCCGCCAGCTTGCGCAATTCCACGATTGCGGCGGTCGCGCTCTGGCCGTAGGAAGCCGCGACATCGTTCATCGTCTGCGCCGCGCGCCCCGAAACCTCGTCGACGCCGGCCGGCGGCACCGTCAACGCGGGCGAGCCCTCGCGCAGTTCCGCTTCCAGTCGGACCGCGAGTCCGTCGAGCCGGGTGGCCGCGTCCCGGGCCGCTGCCGGATCGAACATCACTCCATCGAAATCCGTACTGCCGCTGGCCATCGCAACCTCCTGAATCAAACGAACCCTTAGAGGGTGAGTTCCTTATCGGGTGGTGGCTGCGAGATCTGTTCGGTCGCGCCGACCACCGGCAGCGAGACTCCCTCGATCGGTCCGACGACCTCTTCGCCATGTTCGGCGTTGACCAGGAAACCGGGCATATCGCCGCCAGCATCCCCCGCCCCGCGCGCACCTGCCGCGCCCGCCGCGCCGTAGGGCATCATGCCCGGGCTGCCCGGCGCACCGGTGGCGCCACGCACCGCGGCGGCGGGTTCCACTGCCGCGGAACCGGTTCCGGTGGCATTGAAGCCGGGCATACCGCTGAGTCCGGCGGTGCGCGGTCCGCTCCACGGGCTCAGTGGTGTCGATATCGGGGCCGCGCCGATACCGCCCACACCGCCACCACCGCCGCCCGCGCCACCACCCGCCGCGCCGTGCTCGGCCTCGTCCTTTTCCGTAGCCTCGCGCTGTTCCTTCGCGATGGCGTCGGCCTGCAGTTTCTGAACCTGCGTCGCGTTCTGGGTCGCCACCTGGGTGAGCGTCTGCGCGCCGGTCTGCGCCATGGTCATCAGCGGGGTGAGCAGCTGCATCACCTGCTGCATCGAGTCGACGCCCTTGGGGGCATCGGTGACCTTGACCTTCTTGCCGACCGCGGTCATATTCGCCGAATGCGCGGTCATTTCGACCCGGGTTTTGGTCACCACCGCGATGCCCTCGGTGATCGCCTCCACCGTCGCCGCCGCGATAAACGCTTGTCCGCCACCGGTTGCCAGCCACGGCGTCGCCGCGGCCACCGTGGCCATGTACTTGGCGATGACCGACGCCATCAGCGCGCCGCCGGTCGCCACCGAGGTCGCGCCACCGGCTAGCGACGCCTTCTCCTGCGCGCTCTGCGTGGCGAGTTCCGCGCCGTTCTCCGCGGCCTGTCCGGACTTGTTCGCGGCCTGCATCGCGGCCAGGCCCTGCCACAGCGACATCACGGTCTGCAGCGCCTGGGTACCGAGTTGGATCGCGGTCTGCGCGGCCTGCGCGGTATCGGAGAGCACCTTGGTCGGGTCCGGTCCGCCGCCCGCGGGCGCGCCGAGATTTCCGGTGCCGAAACCGCTCGCCATATCGGTGAGCGGCCTGGCCAGTGCGGCCAGATCAATGACCGGCAGCGGCGGCAGTTCGGGCAGCGGTGGCAGCCCCGAGATTTCGGGCAGGGGCCCGAGGCCCATATCCTTCAGGATGTCGTTGACCGGTCGATCGATCAGCGGTGCAAGGGCACTGCCGCGCAGTAGATCCACGATCGACGGGTCGAGCGGCGCTGTCATTGCTAGACGCCGGCAGCGCCGAATTCGGTGCCGGATGCCGCCTCGGCCGCCTCATAGGCAGCGGCGCCCTGATGCGCGGTCAGCGCCGTACCCGCGTGCACACCGGCCAATTCGAACATCGAACTCACGTGATTGGACTGCGCATAGGCGAACGCCATCAGAAAATCCTGGCCGATCAAGCCGAATACCGGCGCGGCCGCCGCCACGGTTGCCACCTGGTCGAACGCACCGGCCGTCGCGACACCGGTGGCCATGACCACCGCCGAGTCCCCGTACGCACGAATCGCATCAGGCGTTGCCACGAGTTCGCTCATCGTGATCCCCCATCCCGTAATGGAATTGACCGACTCTTCGTAGAACCTATCGATCGAACTGCAAAGCTCGAGAGCAAATTTGCACAAACTCAAGGTTCTTGACAAAAGTTCTACGGGGACAGCGTGAACGTCGGGTGTCTACTCGGCAACTTCCTCATTGAAGGCAGTGACCAATTCGCTACGTCGCTCGAATGCCTGTCGCACCGCGGCGGCCGCTGCCGATACCAGCGCCGACTCGAATTCCGCCGGTGTCATCCGCGAAACAGCCTGGGAGAACTGCAGATCCAGCAACGTTCCGTTGCCGTCGACCTCCACGGTGATCGAACCGTCCTGCGCGGTCTCCCGCCCACGCACCGCGGCCATATCGTCGGTCAGATCCCGGATCCGGTACAGCCGGCGCTGCACGCCGGCCATCAGTTCGTCCATGGTCTCGTACACGATGAAAACTCCTCTCGGACAACGGGCACTACAGCTGACGCAACCAGCTATCCGGCTCGGTCCCGTACTCCTGCTCCTCAGCTAATTCTTGGCGTGCAACATCTTCGGCGGTCGGCAACCCGCTCAGCGCCAACATCTCCGCGGGCACCCCCGCCGCCGCCAACTCCGCCCTCCGCGCCATCCCGGCCCGATTGGCCGCCTGCCTGCACAGCCGCAACACCTCGGCCGCCAATGCTTGCGGATCGCGCTTCAACTCGGCCGGTTCGACCGAAATACCAAGTGGCAGACCCTGTTCGGTGGTGCGCACCGAGATCGTGCCGCTACGCGAGGTCGCGGTCCATTCGGGAATACCCGGTTGTGTTTCGTCCATGGCGGCCACCTTTCAGACTCACTCGTCCTTGATCGCACGGACTACCGCGGCGACTCGCGTATTGATCATCGCGGTGAGGTGTTTCGCATCGATGGCACGCGCCACCGGAGGATTCTGGTCATCGATCGCATAGCGGCCGTCGTCGCGAATATCGCGCCACTGCAGCTGATGTCGAGTGATCCCGCGCGGGCCGAAACGCGACCGCCCCTGGATCACATCGATCGTCCCGGAACAGGATGTCGGTAGTGCCAAGAATTCCGCGGAGCGATCGGCGATCGTATCGTCGAAGGAATCGTGCACCACCGATCGGCCGAGCGAGTAATCCAGTCCGTCGCCGTCGTCCTGGGTGGACAGCACCACGGTGGCGCGGCGTCCCGGCTCGACCTGCGGCAGCGCTCGCACGATCGCACCGGCAAGATCGACCGCATCGCATTCGGTGATCGTGAAACCACCGGAATGCCAGTATGTTTCGCCGGACAGTTCGGCGAGAACATAGCCGCGGTCACCTCGGCGGACACCGTGCAGCCGCACCGGCACGTCCGGCTTCCAGGGTTCCGCCGGGTCGTAGCCTTCCGCGACGATGCGCAGATCCGGGAAAGCCAGCACGTCCAGCACATCGTCGAACGACCGATCACCAGAGTGCCGCAGCCGGGCCAGCGCATCCTGTTGTTCCCGGACATAATCCTCGTTCACCCAGGTGCGACAGGTGTACACGAATGGTTCCGGCAGGTAGTCCTGCTTCAACGCCTCCCACTGGACGATGAATTCCAGGTCGGTGAACTTCCAGGTGCGATTCATTGCTCGACAACGGGTTTGACGACAACCGGCGCGTCGCCGAGCGCCTCTCCGATGTGCTCGACCGAATCCAGGTACGCGGCCCGCTTGTGTTCCTTGTTCTGGCCACCGGCACCGTGGCCCGCGGGGCCCATACCGCCGGGCGAACCCGGCTGGCCGGTGCTCGCGATGCCCGCGCGGCTCGCCGTCGCGGCCCCGGCCATCTCGGCAGCCGCCGCCCGCGGGAACAGCTTCGAATTCTGCAGGCTATTGGGTGAAAGATTGGCTCCGGCACCGCTACCCGCGCTGCCGGCCGCGCCGCCGCCCTTGCCTGCGCCACTACCGCCGCCTGCCTCGAGCGCGTCCTTGCCCAACGCCGACAGCGTGGAAGGCAGACCGGCGAGGCCTGCCGACTGCATATCCTTGGCCGCCGCGGCCTGCGCTTGCTGCGCCGCCGCCTGTGCGGCCTGGTCCATTGCCTGCTTCACGCCATCCATGCCCTGTTGCGCGGCCTGACTGGCTTGTTGGGCGGCTTGCTGCGCGGCCTGTTGGGCCGATTGCTGCTGTGCGGCCTGCTGCTGCGCGGCCTGCTGCTGCGCGGCCGCGCGCTGCGCGGCTTCCCGCTCGGCCTGCTGACGCTGCTGTTCGGCCTGCTGCCGTTGCTCGGTCGCGGTCTTCTCGGCCTGCTGAGTCGCCCTGCGCTGATCGGCGAGCGCCTGCTGAGCTGCCTGCGATTGGGCGGCCGAGGTCCCACCTTTTCCGCTGCCGGTCCCGCTGGTGCCGCCACCGGGTCCGGTCTGCTGGGTCTGCGTGGGCGACGGCGACGTCGGCTGCACCACCGGACTCACCGGCTGAACCATGAGCGGAATCGCATTGCTGGATGCCGCGAGTCCGGGTACGTACCAGTCGTTGAAGATCCGCTTGGCCTTGTCGACTTCATCACGCGCATACTGGGTCCCGACCGTATCCGGCGGGATATTGGGGGTATTCGCCTGCACCGCCCATAGCCAGCCCGAGGTGTTCAGCAGGTTGCTCGCGACCATGCGCATGCCGTCGACCATGTTCTGCACACCGGACACATAGGCCTGAACCGCGCCGCCCGCCTTCACGGCGGCGTCGCTGTTCCAGTCATCCGAGGTCTGCATCGCAGTCATCTGGTTGCCCAGATTCGCGGCCGGCCCCGTCACGTGTTCGGCCATATCGCTCCAGATGCCGGAGGCGTCGGAGGTGTGCCCCATCCCGTTGATCAACGATTGGTGCCAGGAGTAGGCGGTCGGGTAGTCCAGGACACTCGATGGCTCCGGACGAACCGGTTCGGTATCGCGTCCGTCCTTCTCGTTGGCATATTGCTTCAGGTCGGCCGGTGGTCCTCCGTATTTATCGGTTCGGCCGGTCTTCCCGCCCCAATCCGGGATCTTGGTGGTGCCGTCGGCGGGCAGACTCCAACTTCCGTGGCGTTCGGCGGAGCGGGCATTCCTGAGCCGATCGAATCCGGAGGTATTGGCCTCCTCGGCGGCGGTGTACAGCTTGCCCGCGGTAATGAACTGCTGTGCCAGATCCTGGAGGATGGTCTTGTGGCTCTTGGCTCGATCGTTCAAGTCGCGGCCCGCACGCTGGAACTTGCCCTGTAACGCAATGCCGGAGGGGAGATTCCCGAATCCATCGACCTTCTCGACGAAGTGTGTCCAACCCTCGATGGTGTCGAAGACGTCGTACAGGTCGATCGCGTATTTGGCCAGGGTTTGCAGACTCTTCTGCTTGACCGTCAGATTCTGCGAATCCTTGCCGATATCGTCCCCGGAGAGCTGCCATGGATTGGGCTTGTCATCTGTCGGCGCCATTGGTCAACTCCTGTCCTGCTCGGCGCTGCCTCGACGCGCGGTGTGCGCCCCCTCGCGTCGCCCCTCATCCGCGTACATATGACACCGATCATCCCATGAGCTGCATGAACGGTCGGTGACCTCACCGTGAATCATGCGCCGAGCGGTTCGACCGACGGCCGACCGGATTCGCTGGGAGCCTCCCGCACGTACGCCTGTCGGAGTGTCTCGCGAGCCCGAGCAGACAATTGACTGAAAGCATTTGGTGAACAAACCGGACGACGGCGCCGGGTCGGCGGGTGGCGGACCTCGATTTCGCTGTGCCACAGCGCATCTCGCCACCGCTCGGACTGGGTGTCGAATGGCTCCGCCACCATCGCACCTTCGAGCTACGCCACCGGGGTGTCGACAAAGGGACCCCGGTACCCCTACACCCGGCTCGGACTTCGACGTCGGTCGCGTCAGATGCTCTCACTCATCTCGAACCCGCCTCGGACCTCGGGCTATAGCACAATTCGATCATCGCATGGACGTCTGGCGTCCAAAAGGTGAACTCCCATCGTGTGGACTCGATTCGGCCGCGGCGCGAGCAACTCGGCCGCCGACAGCTGACGCGTCGCGGCTTCGAGGTCGCCGTCGCGACCGAAGGCGTCCACCAATAGCTCTCGGGTGACCTCCCCGCGCTCTGCGGCAGTCAGCAAGCGCGCCACCGCGGTTCGTGTCCGGGTGCCCGGATCCCCCGACAGTAACCGGGCCACCGTCTCGATCACGGTGTGCGACTGCCAGATTTCCGGCATCGCCACACCGCACTGCTGCACCGAAGGCGATTCCCCGCAGTACCACCGCTCACCGTCCCACCAGAAGCAGAACGAGAGCAAGCCGACGGCCGCGCGCGGGCTCAGCACCGCGTTGGTCACCCAATCCGGCGCTCCCGCATAGAGATTCGGCAGATCGACGCCGCCGTTATAGGCCGCGTTCAACGCCGGTGCGTCCCATACGCCGCCCGAGAGCACGGCTCGGCCGCCCGGCACGGCGTACAGCGTGCAGCCGCTGCTGCCGTTCCCGCCGCTTTCGAACCAGCCGTTCGACGGCACGACCCGTGGTCCCCGGTCGGATGAAACGGCAACGTGCGCGGCCGAAATCACCGCCCAGCGGGCCCACAACTGCGGAAACGACGGAAGTTCCGGGTCCACCGGCCGCCCGGTCACCCCGTGCGCCCGATCGACGAGCGCGGCGGCCACGGCGCGGCGCGGGCGGCGACACTGCCGGTCACGGTGACTCATGTAGGCCGCCAACCACACCGGCAGTCGCGGCCGCGGATACGCCGCCACATCGGCGCGATACGCCTCCGGGCGGAAGAGTTGATCGGCAGGGAACGGCTCGTCGCCGTAGTCGTAATCGACCTCGAGATCACCATATGCGTTGGCCCACAACAACAGTCGCCACCACGGCTCGGTGCCGGACGCGGCGATCTCGGCACGATACTGCCGCACCAGCGCCACCACCGACTCCGGCACTTCCAGGCGCACCGGCCGATGCTCGCCGGTGAACTCGACGCGCGCCGACTCGACGGTCACGGTCAATGCGAACACCGCGTTCAGACGTTGCCAACCGAGTGGGCCGAGTTCCCCCAACTCGCTCGCGATGCGCGAAACCAGCGTGTCGGCGGATCGGCCGTGGTCGGCGACGACGGTACTCGTACCGATCTGTCCGTCGGGCCCACCCGTCGCCGGACCACCACCCCTCACGGAATCACTACGCGATGCTCGAGTCATTGCTCTCGTTCCTGTTCCAACACAACCGATTCACCGACCGCGTGCTGTTGTTTCGAGTGCAGGCCACATAGTCGCCATCGGTGTCTTTTCCGATAGTGGCACGCAGATCGCCACTCGTATCCCGTTACCGATGGTGACTAGCTAAAGAGACTGTTAAGAATTCGATCCCGCCTCCTACCAGGGCATCTGCCACATCGATGGCCGAATTATCGGGCGCTGAATTCGGCTGGGACTTTTTTTCCAGAGGGACCGTCAGAACATCGGCGGACCCCTGGCAATATGTTGTGACTGCACTCACAGTTGCCTTTACGGCGGGTAAGTGCGGCGCCAGAAGGAAATTCACAATGACTACGACACATCGCCGGGTAAGCGCGGGTTCTGCTCCAGCCGCCAGTACGTCACGCTGGTCGCGCCGAGTTGGCATTCGTGTGCTGCAGCCGCCGGCAGGGGCGCTGTCCGACCGCATCGGCCGACGCACGCTGCTCACTTTTCGTCGAGCATGGCTATCCGCAAACGGCTGCGCGTCGAACCTTCGCTTTGCAAGGATCGGCGCGTGCGGCTTGTGCTGGTGGAAGACGATGACGGAGTCGGGGAAGCGCTGCAGGCCGCGCTCACCGCTCGCGGCTACCTCGTCGACCGCAAGCGGCGCGGCGCAGACCTACTACGTACCCACCGCGACTACGACGCGGTGATCCTCGATCTCGGACTGCCGGATATGGACGGGTTGGAGGTGTTGCGGCGGCTGCGTGAGGTCAGCACGGTCCCCGTGCTGATCCTCACCGCACGGGCCGGTGAGCGCACCGTGGTGCTCGCGCTGCGCTCCGGCGCGGACGACTACCTGGTGAAACCGCCGCGAATCGGGGAGCTGGTCGCGCGGCTCGAGACGGTCACCCGTCGCGTCGTGATCCACACCTCGCCCGTGGAAGCGGTTGTCTCCCAAGATGTCCGGGTGGATCTGATTGCTCGGCAGGTCGAAGTGGACGGGGTGCCGATCATGCTGACCCACAAGGAGTTCCAGCTGGTCCGGATCCTGGCGGAGCGACCCGATACCGCCGTCAGCAGGCAAGAGCTGATGGACCGCATCTGGGGCGACTCATCGGCCTCGGTATCGCGGGCACTGGATGTGCATATGGCGGGATTGCGCGCGAAACTCGACCGGCCCGGTTTGATCACCACCATCCGCGGCTTCGGCTATTGCTGGCGCAGCGACGGATCCTAGGTCTGCACCGAACCGTGCCGCTGCTGGAAGCGCTGCTCGAACTCCGCGGCATAGACCGACGGCGCCACCGATGACGAAGATTGTTCCAGCACACCGTCATCGGCGACATAGAAGATCGCGCGCCCGATCGAGATATCACCGGGTTCGGTCGGCACGTACACCATCCAGCCGACGCTGATCCGGTCTGCGCGCAGATCTTCCAGCGGATAGCCGGTGGTGTCCATATTCTGATCCAGGATGAACTGGCGGACCTGGGCCATCGCGGCGTCCCGCGAGATCGGCTCCGGCAAGGTGATCGTCACACCGGCCAGCGTCAGCTGAAAGAGAGCGCTGTCGATATCGAAGGTGCCGTCGTCGCCGAAGACCTCGACGAGCGTATCCCGGGTCACCACACCGATTTCCGCCGCCGACACCAGATTCGCCACCGCAGCGCGCTGCCCATCGCTCGGCTGCTCCGCGACCAATCCCGCGACCACGCCGGCCACCGTATCGGAGGTCCAGATGCCGGGCACCGCTTCGCTGAGCCGGTCGGCGGTCGGCGACTCGCCGCGATACCACCGACCACCGTCCCACCAATAGCAGAACGACAACAGTCCGCTGGCCGCACGCGGATTCAGCACCGGATTCGCGACCCACTCCGGAGCGCCTGCATACAGTGCGGGCATCGGCGCCGCGCCGTTGTAGACGGCATCGAGTTCGGGCGCATTCCACACGCCACCGGACAGCACCGCGCGACCACCCGGCAGGGCATACAGGGTCGACCCGCTGCGCTTCGAACCTTCGAACCAGCCGAGAGCGGGCAAAACCCTTGGCCCCCACTGTGATCCGGCGGCCACGAAGGCAGCCGCGATAATCGCCCAGCGGGCCGACATCACCGGGAAGGCCGGAAAGTCGCGCTCGGACGGCACCGGACGCGCGCCGGTCTCCCGGTCCGCCCTGGCCTGCGCGGCCGCCGCGGCCGCCGGGCGCGATTGCCGGTCACTATGGCCGATGTAGGCCGCGAGCCAAACCGGCAGTCGGTCGCGCGGGTACGCCTGCAAATCCGCGAGATAGACCTCGGGAAGGAATAGGTGATCGTCTGGGAAGGGCTCGTCACCGTAGTCGTAATCGACCTCGATCTCGCCGGTGCTCGCCAACTCGATCAACAGCCGCCACCAAGGGCCATCGCTCAATTGGGCCGAAAGATGCCGCTGTTCGCGGACCAGTTCGACCACCTCATCGGCAGGCTGCACCCGCGCTTCGCGCTGCTCGTCATCGGCGAAGGTCACCAACCCGATTTCGGTGCTCGTAGTCATCGCGAAGACGGCCTCCAGGCGCTGCCAGCCCGGTGGGCCACCGGCGGCAAGCGCGCGGGCGATCCGGTGCACGAGCTGTTCGGCCTGCTCGGCGACGTCTACCGGTTCGTCGAGGGTGAAGCCGATATCGGGGGCGTCCTCGTCGTCTTCCTCGTCCTCGATCGGGCTGTCGTCGGCCGCCTCGAAGGCCTTCATGAACTCGGCCATGAACTCCGCATCGCCATCCGGTACGGCCGTGCGCTGCTCGTGATTCGGGGTCGGCCCGTCATTCGACTTGTCGCCGGGTGCTTCGCCGTCAGGTGTGGTCACGTCGCCGCAATCTCCCTCATCTGCGCACCGCGCATGGGAACGCACGCACAGTGCCCGAGCTTATTACCGTGCCTATCCTGGCACAGCGCCGAGATACGCGATTCACGAAAGCCCACCGCTCAACCGCCCGTGAAGGAAGAGTTCCATCGGCGTGCGACTCGCTGCTGGCCGCGCGCCATTACTTTCCGTCGGGATGGCCGACGGTGGCAAGGGCGGTGGTCCAGTCGGCGACGATGGCGTCCTGGGCGTCGGTCAGTGCCACCTTGCCCGAGCACACCAGCGAATGCAGCTGGTTCTCGACGGTGTCCTTCGGGTTGTTGGGTCCGGCACCGGGCTTGTGGTCTGGGGAAGGTGGCTCCACCCACAGGTTGCGCGGATCGTTGGGGTCGCCGCCGAGTTCCAGCGAGACCAGGTGGTCGTATTCGGCGTCGTGCAGAGAGCCGGTGTACCCGTAGGACTTGGCGTTGGCGTCCTTTTCCCGGTTGGTGATGTTGGCCGGCGGGCGGATCGAGGACGTGTAGCCGCTGGCGCAAATGGTGCTGCCCAAGGTGTCGGCGGTGACCTTGGGGTTGGTCGCGCCCGGGGTGCACGCCGGATCCGGTAGCGGCTGACCGCTGACGGACTTGCCGAAATGGCAGCTGCCCTCGGCCGGTTGCGGCTGAACCGTATAGGTCCCCGACGGGCCCGGACCGACCGGCACCCGTGCGGCCTCGTGCGCGGCGGGCGGATGCGGCACGGCCTGGGATATCGGTTTCGAATTCTGGTGTGAGCAACCGGCTGTCAACAGCGGAACGGACATCAATGACACCAGCAGGAGCTTGCGCGTATTCATGACTTCCTTCGGCAGAACTTCATCTGTACCCAATTGTGTGGTATGGCAGGCGAATTAGCTGGCGGACCGACGCGGATACCTGGTCGAGCAGCTGGGCACTCACCAGCGGCGTTTGCGCCCGACCTGGTTCAGATGCGCGAGCAGTTCCCGAGACTTTCGCGGTTGTGGGATGCGTTGTGCCATGGGTCAGCGGGTGAAGATTTGGGTGCGGCGGGTCGGGGTGGCGCAGACGTCGTGGATCAGGCGGCCCAGGTCGAGTTCGGGTGGGAGCGAGCGGTACAGGAGTTGGCAGACCACGGTGCCGGAGGCGGTGACGGCGAAGCGGGTTTGGCGGTTCTCTACGGGTTCCCATTCGATTGCGACGAGGGGGGTGTCGAGGTTGACGGTGTTGTCGCCGATGCGTAGGGCGAGGCCGGCGGGATCGCGGTAGAAGACGACCGGTGTGTCACCGAGATCGCCGTATACGCCGAGTTGCGGGCCGATTCCGCCGCCGACGGCTTGGAGTGCGCCGGTTTCCGGGTCGAAGTGTGCGGGCACGCCGAAGCCGGAGAAGGGTTGGACGAAAAGGGTTGCGCTGTTGCCGTTCTGGGATGGGCGGTTTCGGTGGCCGTTGGAACCCGGGCGGTTTCGGGTGGGTGGTGGTGCGCCGATGGGCGGGGGTGACATCGGCGGCGGAGTTGATTGAGTTGCCGGGTCTTGTTGCGGTGCAACGGGGTTGATCTGGTGGTGGGATGCGTCGGGCCGGCCGGGAGACAGTGGGGCACCGGAGTGGTGCCGGTCGGGTGGGTCCGAAGGCACGGGTGTACCCGGACGGTTCGGGGGTTCCGACGGGTGGCCTGATGACGGTGGGTGTACCCGGTCGTGCGGGGGTGTCGTCGGGTCGTGGGGTGGGAACGTTGGGGGTTCCGGCGTGGTCGGGGGGAACGGGGGCAGCGGCGTCGTAGGTGGCACCGGAGGTTCCGGTGGCGTCGGTGTGGTCGGTGTGGTCGGTGGCACCGGAGGCTCCGGTGGCGTTGGTGGGAAAGGCGGCACCGGCGTGGTCGGCGGCACCGGTGGCGTCGGCGTGGTCGGTGGCACCGGAGGCTCCGGTGGCGTCGGCGGGAAAGGCGGCACCGGCGTGGTCGGCGGCACCGGTGGCGTCGGCGTGGTCGGTGGCACCGGAGGCTCCGGTGGCGTCGGCGGGAAAGGCGGCAGCGGCGGCACCGGCGTGGTCGGTGGCACCGGCGGCGGAACCGGAGGAGTAGGTGGAACTGGTGGTGTAGGTGGAATCGGGGGCTTCGGGGGGACCGGCGGTTTGGGCGGCTTCGGCTCATGCGGCGGCACAGGCGGTTTCGGCGGTAGCGGAGGCTGCGGCTGATGCGGCTGATGCGGCGGCACCGGAGGCTGCGGCGGCGTTGGTGGGTGTGGTGGCTTCGGAGGTTCCGGCGGGTGCTTCGGCAGCGGCCACGTCGGATCGAACGGTGCCCTGCTCGGCGAATCGGGCATCTCGTACTCGTGGTTCAGCCTCGGCGGATGCGGGATATGGGAGCGCAGCACCGAACCGGGCGACGAATCGCCGTCCACCGGCAACGCCGAATCACCCGGCCGCCCCCCGAGCGGTTCCCGGGCCTCCGCCGGACTCGAATCGGCCTGGCCGGGCTCCGGCGCACGACGACTCGCGTCGGAGTTGTCCCCCTCCGGCACCGTCGCGTTCAACCATCGGTTGAACTCGTCGAACCTGTGTTGATTCGCCGCCAATGCCTCTTCGTGCCAGGCATCGATCCGCTGCTGCAACTCATCCAGCCCGGCCTGGGCGCGCCGACGAAGCTCGTCGATCCTGCTCAGCAGATCGCTCTGCTCGGCGCCATCGTCCGGTCGCGGCCGCTCAGCCAGTGCCCGGAGGGCTTCTTCATGCCGCCGCTGGTTGGCCGCCAGCGCCTCCGCATGCCACGCATCGATCCGCCGCTGCAACTCATCGAATCCGGCCGCGGTGCGCTGCCGGATCTCTTCGATCTCGCGCACCGGATCACTCTGCCGCGCCACAGGGTCCGCGCTCTGCGCACCAGAACTCGGCGGTCGCGACTCGGCCAAGGCACGCATCGCCTCATCGAAGCGACGCCCGTTCTCTGCCAACGCCTCCGCATGCCATGCATCGATCCGGCGCTGTAGCTCGTCGAATCCTGCCTCGGCACGCTGCCACGTTTGCTCGATCCGCCGCACCGGATCAGAGCTGACCTCATCCGGATGTTGCGGGGTGGCTGAATCAAGTTGCTCGACACCGTCCGAAAGCGCCGCTTCCCGCACCGGAGTCGATGAATCGTCGCGCCACACCGGCGGCTTCGGCTCGCTCAGCGAGTTGATGGCCTCCGCATAGCGGCGCTCGTTTTCCCGCAACGCATCCGCATGCCAGGCATCGATACGACGTTGCAACTCATCGAAACCGGCCTGGGCCCGTTGGAGCGCCTGCTCGATTCGCTGCACCGGGTCCAGGGTTTCGCCATCAGTGTGTCGGCTCGGCGAATCATCCGGTCCGACAGCATGGTCCGATGTCGGCTCAGCGCCGTCCAGCGGCGGGTCCGGCAATGGCGGCGGAGCGGAATCCATGAGTGACCGGAGTGCTTCCGCATGGCGCTGCTCATTCTCCCGCAGCGCTTCCTCGTGCCAGGCCTCGATGCGGTGCTGCAATTCATCGAACCCCGCCTCGGCACGCTGGCGGGCATGCTCGATTCGCCGCACCGGGTCAGTGGGTTCGTCCGGAGATGCCGGGGTCGCAGGATCTTGGGGCGGCCGCCCGGAGCCACCGTCGCCGGTCGCATCGGGCGAGGTATCGGTGCCCGAATCATCCTGCCGTGCAGACGCGTCCGAATGACGATGTCCCGAATCATGTTGATTCGCTCCGGTTTCCGCGACATCGTTGGCAACCGCACGGCTCAGTTCCTCGTTCAGCCGCGTCAGTTCGGCATCGGCCTCGTCCAATCGGTGGGTGGCGGCCTGTTGTTCCTCCGCGCGTTCCGGTCTCGGGTCGGCCATAGCCTCGTCGAGGGCGGCGCGCGCGTCTTCGCGGGCGACGAACGCGGCTGCCCATTCGTCCGCGATGCGCTCGATTTCGGCCTGTCGAGCGGCCGCGTCGGGATCACGCCCGGGCCCAGCGCCTTCCGGTCGAACCTCCGGCACGGATTCCGGCTCCGCACCGGGTCGCGCACTCCCACCGGAGTTCGGCGTATCCGGCGGGGTGGCACCCAACTGCGGCGTATCCGGCGGCGGTGCCAGTTCGGGGCCGGAGTGCTGGTCGGGTGGCGACCAGGACGCGTCCGGCGCGAGGATGTCGACGGCGTAGGGAATGCCCGCACGCCAGTCGGTGAGCGGCGGACGGTCGGCGTCCCAATGGAAGCCTAGGCCGATGGCGTGGGTGTTGGCGGCACGCCAGGTGGCACCGGGATTGGCGCGCAGGAAGTCGGATTCGGCGCGCGCATCCTGCAACAGGACCAGGTCCTGGGGCAGCGGTTCGCCCGCCATCAACCGGTTCCAAGCCTCGGCGACATCGGCGAGCCGATCCATCGGGCGACGGACATACGCGCCGTTGGGATCGCTGTAATCGCGCACCAGATGCTCATCGACCATCAGGTGGTTCTTGATCTGTTCGATCTCGGCGCGCGTGAAATCCGGTACATCGTGGCGCATGTGCTGGGCCAAGATCTCGGCAATGGCGTCCGGATCCGCGCCAGCGCGCAGGAGTTCACGAATATCGGCGATGGTGTCGCGCACCGCATCCCGATCGTCGATCTGGAAGCGATCAGCCAAATCGTCTGCGACACGATCGTTTTCGTCTTGCATCCGCAGCAACTGTGCATCGACATCGCGGGTCGGATCGATACCTCGATCCGCGGTCACCAGCCTGTCCTGCACTGTCCCGACCACATCCCGTGCCGCCGCCACCTGCTGGGCACGGCGGTGCGCGTCGAGCCCGTCCATGATCCGATCGATATCGCTGTCATCGGTGAGGAACCGCTCGTACTCGGCATCGGCCCAGTCCTGCACGCGACGCCAGTTCGCGACGTCGCGATCCCATTCCCGTTGCAGCCCTTCGGAAATATCTACCCGATCCGCGGGGGTGCCGTGTTCGGCCGGATCCCACGGCCGATGCATGGGCTGAATATTGCGCTCCGGTCCCGCGAACCACTCATAGTTGCGGAAGACGGTGCCGAACGGCGGAATCTTCTGCAGCCACGGCCGGGCCTGCACCCACTCACCGATCTCCGGATGCGCCTGGATCCAGGCCTTCACCGCCGGATGCTTCGGCGTCTGCGCGGCCATCAGAATCAGCCGGGTGATGTTGTAAGCGTCACCGCCCCAATGCTGTTCGAAGATGGGAGTGCCGGGCGGCACGGACGACGTGTCGTAGCGTGACGGTGCCTGCGGCATATTGACCGGCAGCGTGCTCTCCGCGATCTCGCCCGGCGGAACGTGATCGGTCGGCAGGGTGATGTCGTTGACGACATCCTCCATGGCCCAGCCGCTGACACCGTCCGGCGGATCCTTGGGCGTGAACTTCTTCGGCACGGTCCCGGCATCGCGGTTGCCCACCCAATCCGGGCGAGTCGGATCGACATGGTGCACAGTGCCTTCGGCATCGACCCACGACGTCATATCCATACCTCTGCCGTTGTGCCAGCCGGTGCTCAGTCGTCGGATCTCGGGTGGCGGCATTCGCAACGTCCGGGTATTGCCCTCGCGATCCGCGAGCACCTGGCGGTATTCGACGCGGGTTTCCGGACGCACCATCGCCTGGGCGACCGCGGGATCGCGGCGCAGCGCATCGGCGAGGGCCCGATCGTGATCCGCGCGCGGTGACGCAGGATCGGGCCGCGGCCCGTACACGATGATGCGGGGGCGCTCGCCCTCCACGATGCCGACCCGGTCGGTGACCATACGGCCGCCTTCGGCTTCGACCTGCTGCCGCCATACGCCCGCGGCTCCGGCCATTTCGTCCTGGAGTCGGCCGATCCGATTGTGCGCCTGGTTCACATCGTCGGCGGCGGTGAAGAGACCGTCGATCTCACGATGGCGAGCCTCTACCTCATCCGGGGACAGGGTGCCATCGCGCGCGTCGTCATCTATCTGGAATCGCAGGTCGGTGATGGTGCGCCGCAGCCGATCATGTCGCAGCGCAGTTTCATCCGGGTTGCCCGCCTCATCGACGACACCCAGCCGGACAGCCAGATCATCACGCATGGTCCGCCGCGGCTTGATCTGCCGAAGCTCTTCAGCCCGCTCCCGCGCCATCCGATCGATCTCGGCGGCGCCCTCCTCCGACGGCGGGCGGTGCCGCGCGACGCCCTGGTCTTCCAGCTCGGACAGCCGCTGATCCACCCGTCGGACCTGATCGTCGAGAGATTCGAAGTCCTCGGTCGCCGCGATGAGTTTGCGCAGCACCTCTTCGCGCCGTCCCTGCTCGCCGGGCTCGACCGGGCTGCGCACCTGCCGGTTCGCCTCCTCGAGGCCACCGAGGACGTCGACGACATCGGTCCGGGCGTGGGCGTGCAGTGCTTGAATCGCCTCGTCGCGCGCATCCGGGTCCCGGCGCACCCATTCGGTCGAATCGTCCAGCCCCAAATTGGCCGCGCGCTCATTGGCCTTGGCGCGGACGAACTCGCGCTCGCGCACCAGATCACGTCGCTCCCGCAGCAGCCGGTCGTACTCGTCGACCAGTCCGACGCGGGCCGCGAGCTCGCCCACCTCGGCATCCACCCGTGCGAATTCCGGTGCGAGCCGCTCCAATTCGGCAACGACGGCACGATCAGCATCCGAGAGCAGTCGCCGCCCGGCGAATTCGGCAACGGTCGACCGAATTCGGCGCGGCGTCCACGCGTCCGCATCCTCCTGCGCCGGAAGTCGGTCGGCCAGCTCCGCGATCCGGGCCGCCAGCGCATCCCGCCGCGCGACTGCATCCGCATGCGCCCGCACCGCCTCCTCATGCTCCGGTCCGGTCCGGGCTTCCGCCGCCGGCTCCGAGCTACCGGCTGCTTCCGTGTCATCCCGCCGGTTATCCGCGCCGCGCTCTTCCCCACCTTGGTTCCCACCCGACGGTTCCTCCGGCTCGGACGTCGGCGGGGCGGGCGGGTCATCCCGCCGGTTATCCGCACCGCGCTCTTCCCCACCTTGGTTCCCACCCGACGGTTCCTCCGGGTCGGACGTCGGCGGGTCGGCGGGTGGCTTCTTCGACCCGCCACCGGCTTCGGCGACCGGTTCGGTGGCCGGACCCGCCTCTTCTGGACGAACGGGCTCCACGCCATCCGAATCGTCGTCGAAACGGACCAGAACAGGCTCCTCGGCGCGCGTCGGCTCGGACGACTCCGGGATCGGTTTCGCACCGGAAGCCGGACTGTCCGGCGGATCGTGTGGCGGTCCGGACGGCGATGCCGTCGGCTCAGGACCATCCTCATCCGACCACGGCGGTTCCTCGGAACCCCCTTCGAGGCGCCGCACGATCTCATCGAGCTGGTCTATCAACGCTCGATACTCGGCGTCGTCATCCTGATGATGGACCGACTCCTCGCCATCCCCCGAATCATGGGTCGACGCCTCATCGACAGACGACTCGGAATCAGCCGAATCCGGTTCCGGCACAGGCTCTTGTGAATCGTCAACAGCTCCGAAACGCTCATCGAGCCGGCGCGCCAATTCATCGAGGTGATCCATCAGCGCTTGATGCGCGGCCTCGGAAGCCTCCTCATGACGCCGGAAATCCTCTTCCACCGCCGCCGACTCACGCTGGAACGCTTCGTCGATCCGCGCCCTCGGATCATCGGAATTGCCCTGCGGTGCATCCTCTTCCGCGCGCATCCGCGCGACCCACTCGTCGAGTTCCGCGTGCATGCGCGCGTTCCACTCGTCCTGTTCAGCATCCATCTGCCGCTTCCAGTCCGAGCGGGAGTCCGGCTCGGAGCCGGGCCGGATCGGTGGATCGTCCCCACCGCCCGATCCCGGGTCATCGAGCCGAACCGGATCGGGCCCGCCATCGTCCGGCCCACTCACCCTCGGCGCCTGATCGGTACCAGATCCGGGCGCGGTCAATTCACCAGGGGCGGTGTAGAACTCGTCGAGCAGAGCCGCGAGGTTCCTGATCTGCTCGGCACGCGTTCGGATCGCCGCGCGTATCCGACCGAGCTCCGCGGTCAGCTCGCTCGGACTGAGCCCCTCGTGCTTCTCGATCTTTCCATCGCGGTAGGCCTCGTACACCTTGCGGAAGGTCGCATCGTCGGCACCCGCGATATCGACACCGACGAGCCGGGCCCAGTCGCGATTCGGTTCGGGCCGTCCACGCCCCTCGCCGGATGCGTCGTCGGCGCGGCCCGGATGGTCCGCAAGCACACTTCCGAGATCGAGCGGATCACCGGATTGCATTGCCTCAGTGAGGAGTTCACGCAATGCCTGCACGCAAGCCAGTTCATGGACAGGCGGTTCGCCCGCGGCCCGCGGATCGGCGGACAGATCCCCCCGAGGCACATCGGAGTACGGATCGACATCGATCAGCGCACGCATATATTCGGTGAGCGCGTCGACCACCTGATCGTGCTTACCGTCACCTTCGAGGCCCGCGATCACCTTGCGCAGCTTTGCCGGATCGAGTCCGTTCGCATCCAGTCCGCGCAGGATCTCACCGTCATCGGCGATCCGGATCTTGGGCGGCTGCAACGATTCCGAGCTATTCAGGCCGAGCCGTGCGGCCAGGCGATCTCGGGCGGCATTGACCGCGCCCAGATCGATATCGCGCAACTGCTCGGCGTAATCGGCCAGATCCTTGAACTGCTGTTCGCGCCGCGCGCTGCGCCATTGTGGATCGGCCAGCGCCTCGGCGACGCGCCGAGGCGTGAGCTCCGACTCCGGAATATCGAGCCGGTGCGCGAGTTGACCACGCGCATCGCCGATATCGTTGAAGTTCTCGATCTCGTTCATCGTGCGCGCGAAGTCGGCCAGCGCCTCGACCTGACCGGCGCGCAGGGCATTGGCCAGCTTCAGTTCCGCGATGGTCTGTGCCAGCCGATCCGGGTGCAGCGCCGCTGGCCCGAGTCCGAGTTCGTCGGCCAGATCGACGATTTCGGCGACCATCTCGGCCCGAGTGCGCGGCGGCGCATCGCTCTCGTGGCCGGGCGAATGGCTCGTCGGCTCCTCGACGGGTGCCTGCACTGCGCGCCACTGACCGTCGTTGTCGCGCACCATCGTGACGACCAGCTCGCGGCCATCGATCGTCTCCCGATGGTGGTACACCTCGGGTGTTTCGACCGGATCCAGATGAATCTGCCCCGCGCGATCTGTGCGCGCGTTCCGGTAATCGAGTTCGACCTCACCACGATCGAGCGCATCGGCCAAGGACGGATCGGCGGCGAGCGCCCTGGCCAGCGCATCCGCCCGGTCCAGCGGCCCATTGATCACCACCAGCCGGTCCGGCGCGCCCTCCCCGACGGGCACCCGGGCGACCTGATCGCCGTGGATCTCTCCGACCGGCTCCTGCTCTCCGGCACGCAGATGCGGTTCGGCGGCGTCGGCGAATTCGGCGACCCTGGCGGCGCGCGCATCGTTCTCGGCCCACAACCCGCGCAGCGTGGCATCGAGATTCCGCGGGTTCACATCATTGAGGTCCAAGCCGAACATCTGCGCCCACGTGGACGCCTCGTCGCGAAGTTGGTCGCGGCGCAGGGCATGTTCGAAGAACACCCTGGGCCCCTGGTCGCGGCCCAATTCCTGGCCGTCCCCAATATCGCCCCATTCGCGCAGCGGGTCGGCGCCGTTGCCGACCGGCCGGAAGTTCTGCAGACCCGGATGGCCGTCGAAGGCGCTGATCAGCTCCTCGAGGAAGCGACCCATCGGATTGTCGTCGAAGATGCTGAGCTGGTCGGCCAGCGGCACCGGACGGCCCGTGGCGTCGGGCGCGCCCAATTCGGGGCCGGACTCGCGGGTCGGCTCGCCCTCGTCGTAGTAGTCCTCGTCCTCGTCGACCCGCCGGGCATCGGGATCCTCGATTTCGCCCGCCACCGGCTCTCGACCGTGCAGTTCGCGAGCCGAGTCGCCCAGCAGGTCGGCATTGACGTACGGACGCGTGACCTCCTCGTTGAAGCGATCGGCCGCCTCCGCGAGGCCCGCGATCGCGGCCGCCTCACGCATCGTCCGGTATTCCTGCTCGTCGAGTACCCGGCGAATGGTCTCCGGACTTTCGTCGGGCAGGTCGAAACCGAGTCGGTGTGCCTTATCGGTGAGCGATTCGTCTTCCGGTGGCGGACCGTCGAGTTCGGTGGTCGGCTCCGGATGCGTCGGCTCGTGCTCGAGTGCCCTGGCCTCCTCGTCGGAGATCAGACCGAAGTTCTCCAGGTCATCGATGATCCGCTGCCGCTGTTCCGGATCGGCAACGGCCAGTGCCTCTTCCAGCACTGCCCGCGCCTCTTCCGGCGCGATGGCCTCGACCTCGAGCAGTTCGGTGACGGTCTGGCGCACCAGATCCGGATCGGCATCGCTGACCCAGAACCGGTATTCCTCGCCATCGGGTGTGCGTGGCACCACGAAATCGCCTGCCACATCCTGGGTCCGACCGGAGAACCTGTTCAGGATCGGCAGATGCTCCCGGTTGCGCCACGCGGTCCAGCCCTCCTTGGCGATTCGGGCCATATTGAGGCCCTCGCCTCCACTCTCCGGGGCCGGTCGAGCGACGGTCTCGTGCCCGGGCGTCGCCTGCTGCGGATGGGGCGCGTGCGGATGCGATTCGAAGAGGTCCGGCGCATGCTCGACGCCATCCTTCAGCGCGTTCTGGCCGCGGCGATCCTCACCCGAACCCGACGGGTACTTCGGGTAGTCGCCCACGTAACCACGCACGCGCATCTTCTCCCGAATCCGCTCCCACGCTCGGCGCAGTGGCGACTTCTTCTCGGGCGGATCGGAATCTGCTGGGCGAGCGGGTGTTCCGGACTCTTCGGGAGCTTCGACCCGCCAGTGCCCCTCGTCGTCGGGCCGCACCTGTAGCGGCACCTCTTCGCCGTTCGCATCGATGACGACGCGGCGCGGCTCGTCCGGATTCGCCGGAGCGTACGGCCGTCCTGCCGACGACTCCTCGGATCCGTTGCCGGAGTTCTCATTTCGCGAGGGCTCCGGATCGTCGGGCATTCCGGCGGGGACGGGAGGCTCGGACGGCGGCTTCTTACCACCGCCACCAGCCTCGGTCGGCCGTTCGACCTCCTGCCGCGCCGCCGGATCATCGATGCGCAGCACGCGCGTCTCGCCCTGCGCGCCGATGTGCAACTCGCGTACGACCGTGCCGGGTTCGGCGCGCAATGCCGCGAGCTGCGGATGTCGGGCGGCCGCATCGTCCAGCACGCGAACCGGATCACCGTCGCCCCAGCCGACCACGAACACGCGCGCCGGCTCACCCGGCACCACACCGACCCGATCGGTCACCGGAATCGCGCCGGCCCGCAACAACGCATCGCGCTGCAGTGCGACCGCCATCGCCTCGTCGAGCCGTGCGACCCGCTCCTCGGCCCGCGCGATGCGCTCCGGATCGCCTCCTGCCCTTGCGTCTTCGCGCTCGCGCACCGCCGCCGCATTCTCGGCCGCCAACCGATCCAGCACGTCTTGTCGCTGCTGCTGGGCCTGTCGCTCCTGTGCGCCATCGTCGGGATGTGCCGGTGGGAACTCCGGTGCGTCGAACGAATCATCGCCGGGCCGTGGCCGATCGATCGGTCGCGGCGCTGAATCGCCCTGTTCCGATCGGTTTCCGAACGACAGTCGGTCGGTGATCCTGCGCAGCAGGCCCTTCGTTGCACTGCGCTCGTGCAGATCGGCCGAACCGTCGAGCAGGATTCGGGTTATCCGTTCCCCGAGCCGCCCGGTATCGGCATCGGACATGCCCTGGAACTGCCTGGCCAGCACATCGCCCGCACTGCCATCTCCGGTGGGCGGCGCCACCCGCCAGCCGCCATTGCCGTCGGACTGCAGTATGACCGGGAAGTCCCACGCCCCGGTCTGCACCTCGGTTCGACTGAACTGCGGCCAACGACGTTCCCGCCCTGCCGCATCAGCGGATTCCGGCATGGCCAGCTGTCGCGTCAGCAGACGACGAGCCACCTCCGCCGGATGCGGTTCGCCGATGGACGGATCCGCCTCGGCCAGTTCGTAACCGCGGGCCATGAAGTCCAGACGCAGTCTGCCCGCGAGGTTCGGGGACGCATTCTCCCTGGTATTGAAGGCATCCGGGCCGAGCTGGCGCACCCAGGCATCGAACCCGAGATCGGTCTGTCCGGCGGCGCGGTAGCGCAGGTAGTGCGCGAGTAGTTCGGTGGCCGCCTCGTCTTCGGTCGGGCGACGGTAGGGCCCCTCGGCAATGTCGGCGTCGATGAACCGGGCATCGTGCAGACCGTCGGAACCCGGCCCCACTTGCAGGTATTCGATCCGTTGCGTGCCGTCCCACAGCACACTGGTGTATTCCGGATGCGTCGCGGCCAGTTCCCGCAGCGCGTCCATGTGCCGGCCCTCGGGTGCCGCCACCACCAGACGTCCGCGTCCCACCGGCTGGTGACCCGGAAACTGGGCGACCCGGTCGGTGAGCCGGGTCCCACCCGGATCCCGCGCCAGTTCATCGTCGAGAGCGCGACGTACACGGTCCGCGGCTTCCTGCGAACTCATCGGGCGCGGCGATGCGTCCTGATCGGCCGGACGCCCGGTTTCGGGCTCGGTCGTATCCGACCACGGGCGATAGTCGTCGACGTTGTCGTCGGCGTGCCGCGCGACATCGAAGGCGACCTCGGCGGGTTCCAGACCGACCTTGTCGATGTACTTGCGCAGCGCTTCGCGCCCGGCCTCGTAACCCGCCCGCTCCGGCCGGATCGCCGGATCATTCGAGCGAGCCGCGGCCCGCTCCGCGCGCTGATAGGCGCGGTCGTAGGCGTCGACATAGGCGCGTTCGGCAGGACCGACCGGCACGAAACGGCCCGAATCACGCAGTAGCCGAAGAGATTCGATTTCCGCCGCGTATTGACGACTGCGCTGATCCCGAATTGCCGGGGTGTCGGTGCGGTGGGTAGGCGGTCCCTCGCCGGGCGCACGGGTTATTCCGTGCGCGCTGTCCCACTGCGCCCGGTAGAACGCGGCGAGGTCACCGCCGTCGACGCGCGGGCCCAACTCCACCAACCGATTTCGCACTTCACGGGCACCGGCATGATGTGCGGCCGCATCGATCATGCTGTCCGCGACCTCACGGTTGTCGCGGTAGGCCCGCAAGGCCTGCTGCTCCGCCTGTTTGAAGGCATCCTTATATGCCTTGGACAACGACGTTTCCGGAGCCGGTGATGCTTCCGTCCCGAACTGCCGCCACCTGTCGAATTCGAAGGCTCTGGCCTGCGCCACCGCCTCCCGATCGAGCATCAGATCGACGTATTCGTCGCGGCCGAGCGTGAATCGCTCGAGCGGACCGTCGCCGGGCTGTTCGGCCAGATATGCCGCCCGAATCGCCTCCGCCGCATGCTGGGACGGTGTATCGGTCAGGCCGAGCAGCACGGTATTCGAGGCCGGGTCGTAACCGGCATCGACGCCGCGCTGCTGCCTGCCGTCGTAGCGGCTGGAATCCACGTCGAGTCCGAAGCGGATCTCTACCCCGTGTCTGGCCAGTACCTCGGTCGCCCACCGTCCGAGTTCGTTGCCCCTGAGAATGCGCTGCAGCCGGTCCGCCGCCACCTGCGCGGTGTCGACCATCGACTGGTCCGGCAATGCCGCGGCGGGTTCGTCCGGCGGTCGCGGTGCCACCAGGTGGTCTACCTCCGCACGCACATCCGCTGCGGCAGCGTCGACCCAGGCGGCGCGCAGATCCACCGGCTCCCGGCGCACCTGGACGGCCCCGGAACCGTCGACGCCGACGCGGACCCGTTCTGCGACGGCATCGCCGTAGCGGATGGCGCGATGCAGATCGCTGCCTCGATCCGGCGCCGCGCGCGATATCGCGGCATGATCACCTCGAGCATCGACCACGATCACTCGCACTGGTTCACCAGGCAGTACCGCAACGCGGTCGTCGACCCAATGCCCGTCGAGGACTTCCGGGCCGAGCACTTCGCGTCCGACCCGTGCCGCGATCTCATCGAGCAGGCGGTTGCGCTGCGCCTCGACCTCACCGTGCCGACGGGTCACCTCGGCCAGCACACGCACCTGCGCGGTGCGCTCGGAATTCATTCCGGCACTAATGGCTCGCCGGATCCTGTTGTCCGCCACGGCCTGTCGGCCGTGCTCGAAGAGATCCCGGTCGCCGCGGTGAGTTTCGGGATCGAAGGCCCCGAGCCGCCGGACCGCACGATCCCAATCACCTTCGACCGCACGCAGTTCCCGGGTGAGCGCGGCATGTTCGCGGACCAGACGCTGCAGTTCCCGTGCCGACTCCGCGGAGGTCGGCTCATGCATTCCGTCGGGATGCTGATGGGCGTCCCAGGTGCCGCCGTGGATATCTCGCAGACTCGCGCCCTCGCTCGGGTACAGCGGCGAGTCGAACATATCGCCGGACAGCAGCGCCTCGATGCCCGCCTCGCGACCGATTCGGCGCAGTTCCTGCTCGCCCAGGCCCGGATCCGCAGCGGCGACGGCCGCGTCGCGGGCGGTCAGATACTGCTCGTGCAAGGCACGGGTGTAGGCCGAATCCGCAATATCGTGCGTGGTCGGGGCCGGCTCCGGATATCCGGCCGCACCCAGCTCACGGCGGAGTTCGGCCTGTCTGCCGAGCACCTCCGCTTCCGTACGTAGCTGTGCGTCAACGTAATCCGCGCGATCGATGGCGCGGATACGGGCCGGATCCACCTCGACCCGACCGGACAACACGGCATCGGCGAGTACCGCCGCACGTACCAGCGCCTCCGCCTGGGCGGGCTGGCTGCGGTCATGGGTGTCGACGGACACGTCCATGGTCCGGCCGTTGAACGAATCCCGCCGGCCATCTTCGAAGCGCACCGCGACACCGGCGGCCCGCAGCGCGTCGGCCGCTTCGCGTCCGGTTTCGCTGCGCCCCAGCAGTTCCCACACCGGAGCACCGGTCATATCCCGCGGCCGGACCTGCCAGGCCCCGGCGTCCGGCTCGGGACCGTCGTCGGCCGGCCGGAACTCGGGCGAATCCGCCCCGTCGCCCGGCGCTCCGGGGCGGACCGAGGTCTCCGGCCTGCTGAAATGCGCGACGACCTTCTCGTATTCGCCCGGCCGACCGCGCATCGCATCGTGATCGAAGCTCACCTCGGTGAAGCCGAGTTCGACGGCCAGTTTCCCGGTGAAGGTGTTGCGCGCCGCTTCTTCCGGAGTCAGGTACAGCTCCTGCACACCGGCATTGAAGGTGTCGAGGTTGTCCCGGACCCGGTCGTCGGCATTCCACTCGGCACGGATCTCGGTCACCTGATGTCCGAGCTCACGCATCATGTCCCGGAACATTTCGCGCCCGGTCGGTGTGCCGTCACCGACACGCACCGTCGCGCGCAGCACGCCGTCCGCATCGACCCGACCGTGGATGCCGTGCTGATTGTCCCCGCCGTACCGGTTGGTGTAGGCGTTCGGGCGGTCGTCGAAATCCTCGTCGTGCCTGCTCGAGTCCTCCGGCCGCACTGCGATGTCGCCGTGTCCGGACGGCAGATCGGAGGCGTGCGCGCGGATTTCGGCCAGGCGCGCCATCACCGTGTCGTGCCACTGGCCGCGACCGTGCTTGTCGAACTCCGGTCGCAGCGCGGCGACGCGTTCGGTGATCGCGTCGACCACCGCGCGCGGCAAATGGTGGTCGATGACCTCGATGCTGTCGCCGTTGCGACGCAAGAAGTGTTCGGCGAACGGGCTCAACGCGTTTCGCGCGGCATCGCTTTCCTCGAAACCACGACTGTGGTCGATACCGAGCACCTCGCGCTGCGGGCCGATCATCCAGCCCTGTGCGTCGCGGTCCGGAATCCGGATCAGCGCGTCCAGCAGACCGAGCGCACGACCCGCGACGGTGTCGGCGTAACCGAGCTCGTGCACATCGATGAACTGCGGATGCCGTTCGGCCGCAACACGTCCCGCCAACTTCTCCAGGTACAAGACATTGGATTTGGCGTGGAACACCTCGGGCACATTCGCGCCGATGGTGCGGCCGAGCAGCGACGCCAGCCGCTCGGCGACGGCGTGACGCGGGTTCATGACGGTCTTGCGGATCAGTTCGGTGCCATCGTTGAAGGTGACCAGCTCTACCTTCCTCGCGGCATGCACCGAGGAACCCTCGCTGAGCACCGTGACCGAACGTTCGCCGGATGCGATGGCGGAGCGGACGATATCGTCGAACGAGCGGATGCCGTGCGCGTCATCCCAAGCGTGGCCGTAGAACTCGGCATGGGTTTCGGTCGAATGCTCGGGGCGATGCTGAGCCACGTCGGGGCGGATGGCGTCGAGGCCCGCATCATTGGCGATTCGGTCCAGTTCCGATGCGGACGCTTCCGAATTCTCGTGGTGCGCTCGGGCTCGGGCTTCGTCGTAAGCCGCGGTGTAGGCGCGCTCCAGCGGAGTTTCCGCGAGATCGTGTCCGGCGGCCCTGAGTTGCTTCGCCGCGACGATTTCCAGCGCATGGGCACGGGTTTCCTCATCGAGCATGCCCGCGATGTATTCCTCGCGCGGCAGGCGCATGCGCTCCTGCGCACCGCCGGGAGTCTCACGGATATGCGCCAATTCGACGTGGATGGCGCCATGTACCAGGGCGGCCATCTGCGCCGCATCGGAGGCACCGACATCCAGGGCGAGGGTGCGGCGGCTCGGGTAGTAGCGGTCCTCGGCGCCGGACTCGTGCACGATATCGACGTCGTGGCGGGTGAGCACCTCATCGGCCCAGCGGCCGATTTCGGTCTCCCGCAGCTGTTCTCGAATCCGGGCGATGCGTTCCTGGGCCGCCTGACCCGCCCGGTCCAGTGGAGTGAGATCGGTGGCGCGATCGAACTGGTCGGGTGACGGCTCGTCGATGGGCTCGACTCTGATGCGGCCGACCTGGTCGGCGTCGACGTTCAGGTGCTCGCGCACGACCTCGGGCCGGTCGAGCAGTTCGCGGATCTCCGGGTGCTGCTGGGCATCGCGTAGGACGCGCTGGTGGTCATCGGTGCCTGCCGCGATGACCAGCCGGTCGGGTTCGCCGGGGATATGCACGATGTGTTCGTTGAGCATTCGCGCATCCGGGTTCGCACGTACGTGTTGGGTGAGAACCTCTTTGATCGCCGCATTTGCCACCTGGTCGGCGCGGTGGTCGTAGGTCGCCTGGGCATGCTGACGCTGGTCGGCCAGGTCGGCGAGGGTGCGCAGATCGTGTTCTTCGGTACGCAGTTCGGCCTGCCGCTCGGGCGGAATATCCGGTCCGGCAAGCTCATTCGTGATGCGCTGCAGGCGGTCGGTGATCTGGCGTTGCAGGGGCTGTCGGGCGAGGGTGGGATCGAGACCGAGGGCGGCCGCGCGCCTTGCGAGTTCTTCCGAGGTGTCGCGCAGGTCGCGCAAGGCCGACTCGCGGTCCAGCGCCCCGGTCCGCATGTTTTCCGCGATATCCGCGGTGGTGTCGTGCATGCGCGCGCCCGACGGGAGTTCGGCGCCGGCGGCATGCACGCGATCCCAGGCGTCGCCGTAGTAATCGGTGTAGTTCTTGCCGTTTCGCCACTCGTGGGTGGCGATTTCCTGGCGTAGCGCATCGACGGCGACATCGTGCGCGGCCTGGCGAATCTCGGCCGGGGTCAGCGACGAATCGCTCGCCGACAGATCGGCGGCGGCACGATCATAGGCGGCGGTGTAGGTCTCTTCGAGCGGGTGCACGGCGATGTCGTGGCCGAGATCCCGGAATTCCTGGGCCAGTTGGAAGCGTCGGCCCGTTGCCGCGGCCTCCTCGTCGATCATCGTGCGCACGAATTCGTCGCGTGCCATCCCCCGGACGTCACCGGTTCGGCCCTGGACGTACCGTTCGGCGTGCACGGATTCATGGGCCAGGGTGAGTGCCTGCTGGACATGGTCGGCACCCGAGGTGAAGGCGACCGCAGTCAGCTCGCGTCGCCGGAATTCACCGGCTCGGCCGTCACCTGCGGACGGCTCGAATCCGTCGCGTAGGGGACTGTTGTCGAAGCTCGCCGCGATCCGTCGCCCGGTCTCGGTCTGGCGCAACAGTTCACGGACCTGATCGGGCTGCGCATCCAGCGAACGGCCGATGCGTGCTCCGGGATCGGTCGCGAGCGGATGCTCGGAACCGATGGGGTGCAGCGGATTTCCGGCCGGATCGAAGGCAATCGCATAGGTGCCGCGGAGCTCGCGCGGCACCGTCGGCGGGAAGCCCTCCACCCGGCCCGCACCCGGGTCGCGCACCACGATCCCGCCGTTCTCGTGCACCAGCACATACGCGTGCGCGCCGACGTTGTATCTGTCGACCGGCCCGCTGTATTCATCGACAACCAGCGCCGAAGACCCCTCCGGCATGGAAAGCAACAGCCGCGCGATCTCGGCATGACCCTCATACGAACGCAACTGCCCACCCGCGGCCGTCTGCACCTCCGCCGCCGTCATCCCGTCCAGCCCGATCACCCGCTCCGGCAACCTGATCGCCGAATTCCCGGTGAGCACCTTGATCAACCGCAGCGACAACTCCGCGCACCGACCACGATTCCGCCCCGGAATCCGAGGCTCATCGCCCCCTTGCCGCTGCTGAACATCCGCCCCGTCGCGTAACCTGTCCGCAGGCGCATCCCCCGTGCTCCGATGCGTATGCGGTTCGGCCACCGGCTGTGGCACGAAAGCCGCTGCAGGGTCGAGAGAATCAGCCCGCTGCCGCGCCGCCTCCCGCCGCGACTCGAGCTCCTCCCGCCGCGCCGAATCATCGGCACGATACGACTTGGCCGGCTCGACATCCACACCCCGATGCGCCCCGTCCGCCCGCGTCGTCGGGTCCGTCGCATGCCGGGGTTCGGAAGGTTCGGAGCGGACTGGAGTGTCGTCGGTGGCGCGTGCGACACGCTCGCCGTCGCGCCCCGCAGCATCGTCCGGCCGCGCAACGGTGTCACCCTCTGCCCGCACCACGCCGTCCCCCTCGGCGCGTACTGCCCCCTCATCGCGTGGACGAACCGAATCCTCCCCGTCAGGACGTACGACGCCTTCGTTCTCGGGACGTACCGCACTGTCCCCCTCGGCGCGCGCGATCCCGTCACCCTCAGGCCGAACGGCACGGTCGCCATCCGGGCGCACCGCACCATCGCTCTCGTGCCGCGCAGCACCGGCACCCTCAGGCCGCACAACGCTGTCGCCCTCGCGACGCACAGCACCATCGCCGTTGGGGCGAACCACGTCATCGCCTTCACGCTGCGCGGCGATATCACCATCGCGCAGCGCCGCGCGGTCGCCATCGGACCGCACAGCACCATCACCCTCAGGCCGCACAACGCTGTCGCCCTCGCGACGCACAGCACCATCGCCGTTGGGGCGAACCACATCGTCGGCTTCGTGCTGCGGGGCGGTATCACCATCGCGCGGCGTGGCGCGGTCGCCGTCGGACCGCACAGCACCATCACCCTGAGGTCGCGCAACATCGCCGCCGTCAGGCCGCACGGCACCGGCACCCTCGGGCTCTACGGCACCGTCGCTGTCGCGCACAGCATCATCAGGCCGCACCGCGGCGTCAGCCTGGGGACGCACGGCACGGTCGGGTCCGGGGCCATCCCCCTCGGGACGGGCGGGACCGTCACCGTCGGACCGCGTGGCACCGTCACCCTCAGGCCGCGTGGCACCGTCGCCCGCCGAGCGCACACCGCCGTCGCTGTCGGGCAGCACCGGGCTCTCGCCCTCGGGCCGCAGCGCACTGGTGCTGTCGGGGCGCACCACGCTGTCGCTGTGCGGACGCGCCGCGCTGTCATTGTCGGGGTGCACAGCACTGTCGCTGACAGGAGGCACGGCACCGTCACTATTGGAGCGCCCGGCGGTATCCCCATTGGGCCGCACGGCACCGGCACTGTCTGGGTGTGCGGCGCGGTCGCTGTTGGGACGGACGGTGGCATTGCCGTCGGTGTGGGTCTCGGCGCGGATAGGGGCTGGTTCTGCCTGTGGGCCTGCCACGGGTTCGGCGGTGGGGTGGCGAGGTGTGGATTGGGCTGCGCCCGCGCGGTTTTCGGGTGCAGCGCGGCGGTATTCAGCTTCGTTGTGCGTGTCGCCGGTGCCGGGGCGGAGTCGGTCCGGGCCGGGGCGGCCATCGGTGGTTCGGGTGTCCGCGGTGGGTGGGGTTGTGGCACGTGGGTCTGTGGTGCGGGGTTCGGCAGTCGGTTGCGGGCGGGTCTGTTCACCGCGTGAGGTTTCGGTGTCGGAAGTTGCGCCTGGGCGCATGTCGGCGGTCGAGGTCGTGCGCGGTGTGGATGGTGTTGCGCCGGTGCGCGCGTCGGGTGCGGCGTGTGTTGGCGCGGTTCCGGGATGTGTAGGGGCAGTCCCGGTTTGGAGTGGGGGCGATGCTGCGGCGCCGGTTTGCGCGGCCGTGTTGTCGCCGGAGACGCGCGAACCATCGGCAGTCGTGTTCGAAGTGTGTTCCGCGCCTGCGGGGGTCAGGTCGGCTCGGGTACCGGCATCGATCCGGCTCTGTCCCTCACGCGCCGACGATCCCGTGTGGTCGGCCGACCCCGTGCGGTCGCCGGCACCGTTGGAGTCGGCATGCGAATTCGTCTGTACCGCAGAAGGATCCGAATGAGTCGTGGATTCTCCTGCGGGTCGGACGGCACCTTCCGATCCGGTTCCCGCCTCCGAATTCCGCGTGCTCGACTGGTCGACTCCACCATCCGCAGTTCCATCGCCGACGCGCTGCGTGTTCGCGGAAGCATCCGTGTCGGCCCGCGCGGTCGAGGAACTGTCACCCTCCGCACGAGCAGTCGTCCCATCCTCACCAGCACGCGCAGTCGCACCGTCATCACCCGCGTGGGCAGCCGCACCGTCATCACCCGCGTGAGCCGCCGCACCAACATCACCCGCGTGAGCCGCCGCACCATCATCACCCGCATGCGCCGCACCATCATCACCCGCGTGGGCAACCGCACCATCGTCACCCGCATGCGCCGCCGCACCATCATCACCCGCGTGGGCAACCGCACCGTCATCACCAGCATGGCCGGTCGCACCATCATCACCCGCATGCGCCGCCGCGCCGTCAGCACCAGCACGCGCAGTAGAACCATCATCGGCGACCCCCGCCTTCGACATACCGTCATCAGCATCATGCGCCTGCGCCGAGTCAGCGCCCGCGCCATGACTGTTCGTAGAACTGTCAGCTCCAGCCGCCGAACCATCGTCCACCGCATGCGCTGTCGAACCATCCGCCGTACCGTCCCCAGCGCCACCGGCAACAGGCTCGCCCGTATGCCCCGCACGCGGCGCACCTTCGCCGGTCTGCCCGGTTCCCGAACCAGCACCCGCGCGCCCACCGGCATCGGCGCCAACCGGATCAACATCAGGGCGAAAACCGATGCGGGACAAGTCATCCGGATTTACCGGCGAACCGTTCGGCCGATACCAATCCGGATGCCGATTCTGATAGAACTTCTCGGCCGCCGCACGATTCGCACCGGACATCGCGCCGTTCGAGGCCCCCGCCGTCAACATGCGCAGGTCGAATTCGGTGTTCTTCAGACCTTCGACGGCCTTGTCCAAGCCCCCTTCCGGCCCGGACTTTGCCCAGGTGAACGCGAACTGTGCGCCAACACTTCCGCCGAATCCGGCGATGGCGCCCACCGTGCCCGCCGTCGCGCCGGTGAGTAGTCCGCGCAGCCAGGCCTTCATCTCCGTCTCGGCGAGCTTATTGCCGAGCCGTTCACCGATCGGGCTCGCGAAACCGGCGCCGACCGCCGAACTGATCGCGGTGATGCCGACCTGCTCCCAGTTGACTTCCTTGCGATGCCCCGAATTCACCTGGTACTGCTGAATTCCCCAGTCCTGGACGGTACCGAGGGCCGTGTCGATGGCAATGTGACGGACCAGGAAATTCGCCAGTCGACGCCCGAGGAATTTGGCCACGATCTCGACGATCTTGTCCATGATCCGCTTGGCGATTATCCGGATGGCCACCCGCGTTCCGGCAATCGCCAGCGCCTCCTCCGCGGGCGCGGTCGGCGGAAAGATCCATGCGATCGCGATCTCGGCCGCAAGCAGCGCGAGGGAGGTGATCAGCATGAGCTGGCCGTATTCGATTTCGGTGCCGACGCTGGTCGCCGAATCGGCCAGCTTCTCGAAATCGCGGGCCAGCATCTCGAGCGATTGCGGACCTTCGAGATAGCTGTCGAAGTTGGCGATGATCGCCTCGATGCCGTCGCCGTCCTGATATGCCTTCAGCGACGCCGTTTTCGCATAACGGATATCGGGCAGAATGTCGCGCAGTCCGGCGGCCGCTGCGCGCCAGTCGTCGGCCAACCCCCACATGCCATCGGGATCGCCCGCAGGCCAGTCGGATCCGGCGACCCATTCCAGCCATTTGAGATAACCCGGCAGCTCAGCCATCTGCGCTCACCCTCGGTCACCAGCTGGAATCGGTGACTCCGCGGTCCGTGGCCGATCGACGCGAGACGACCTCGACATTGCTGAATTCCATGGGCGCGCCGTCGTCACCGGAAACCGACTGGCGCTCTTCGGAATTCGGCGGTGCAGGCGAAATCTTCGGCGCCTTCGGCATTTCGGCGCTCAGATCGGGCATGCCCTCGATCAGATCCGACAGTTTGGGCAGTCGCGCACGACGGTCGTGCAGGGGCGTCATCAGCTCCCGCGCCTTGCGCATCACCTCGGCGGTCGCCTTCTGCGCCGCTTCGGTCACCGCCTTCGCGATCTCGCCGTAGCTCAATTCGTCGATGCCGGAACCGAATTTGGTTTCGATAATGGTGCCGTCGGCATTCACGGTGACCGTGATCCGCTTGCGCACGGTAGCGCTCGCGGTCAGTTCGGCGCGCTGTTGCTGCACCTGTGCGATCGCCCGAAACTGTTGCTGGACTTCATCGAGCACGGCGGCCATCTCGGCCTTGGCGAATTCGTTCGTCATGGGCTACAACTCACCGGAAGCCGTCGCCGTTGGACTGGTCCATCCGCCGCAGTTCCTTGGCGGTCTTGGTCTGACCGGTGTAGAAGTTGTCGAAATTCGTCGCCGTGGTCTTGATATTCCCGGTCATCTGCTCGCGCGCGACCTTGTATCCGTCGGGGCCCTCGGCGAACTGACGCCCGAGTTTGTCGTTCCCCCACGGCGCACCCCGGCCGGCAAGCGCGGCATCCAACGTGCTCAGCACGCCGTTGACCCGATCCCGAACGGCGCTGGTCCGCTCCGCGGCCTGCTCGAACAGATCCGCGTCGTGCCTCAACTTGTCCGACATCGCGCACTCCTCGAGCTCCAGCGGTTCCCCGCACCATCACCATCGGATCCCTCTGATTCGACGATGACAGCGCTTGGCAACTCGCCAGTAGCTCGAACATGAACGGCAAGTGCCGCGCCAGTTACAGCGCCCGCCGACCTCGGTTCGCGGTCACTTCGGCTTGCGGAACCTACCCACGATGCCGTCGACGATGCGCAGCACACCGCGCACCGCCATCGGGAAGAAGGCGGCCTTCATGAACTCGAAGTAGCTCGGGTTGTAGCGCGCGACATACGAGATCGCCGGATCCACGGATTCGACCTGGTGCCACCAGAACATCGGGATGTAGAGGATGTCGCCGGTCTCGAGGACCACGTCGTAGCAGGACGCGTCCTGCAGCTTCTCGAAGCTGCTCACATCCGGGTCGAACTCGTCGGGGAGTCCGGTGTAGGGGTCCGAAACCTTCAGCGGAATCCGGCCGTACACATTGCGGTACTCATTCGGCGGAAACAGCCGGACCCGCTTGCGGCCGTGCAGCTGAATCAGCAGGCCGTGCCACGGATCATTGTGCAGCGGTGTCAGATTGCCCTGCTGGCCGATCCACACACTGCTCGCCGCCGGGCTCTGCTGCCGGGTGCCGACGCGCGAGGGCAGCTGATCGGCGAGCGGCTGCGGGTCGGCGGCGGCACGCGAGTAGTAGTTCTTGCCCGGCTTCGGCTCGTCGAAAACCGCTGCCATGACATCGCGGTATTCGAGCACCTCGACCGGCGACGTCTCCTGTGTGAAGACGTTGGTCGCACTGGTCAGCGCGGCGACCTTCTGGTCGCCGTATTTCTCACGCAGCGCTTCCGGCTGAAAATCCTCGAATACCGGCCAAGTTGTTGCGACACCGCGGAATACGACCGGAGTCTGTTTATCGAAGACTGCCTCGAGTTGGAAATCCCGATCAGGTACGACCAGCCCTTGCTGCCCACCCGTCGACCGATTCAGTACATCGCGAACACTCCGACCGGCCCACAGTACGAAACTGGCTAGGAAAATAGGAGCCAGCGTGACCGGCCTCTCATCGTAACCCTTAGTCATATCCCCATGTCTTCTAAGAGAATTGGTGCACTGCCTTGACTTTCGGTTGCTCGAAGCAACCCCCACCGCGCCGTGATCCCGACCCTATCGACAACCTCGAGTCTACCGCCCGGCCCGTGCCCACTGCTGGGAAGATGGGACGCAACTCACGGCCCGAGCAGTTGGACCTCCCACAGACGGCGACAACGGGGGGCAGGGCGCTCGCCTAGGGTCGGGGGACGCCGATTTCAGGAGATGTCGTGGCCGACTTGCCTTCGGACCCATTGATTTCGCTGGTGACCGTGGCGGCTGAACATATGGGGTATTCGTGCCGGGTAACTGAACCCGACGAGGTGCAGTTGGTGGGCCCGCGTGGGGAAGGACCGCATTTCCTGTGGCTTGACAACCTGCGGCGCAGGCTGAGCGAGGAGCCATTCGATCACTGGCCCGCGCTCATCGCGGATCATGTGGAAACGTTCCTGGCGCAAGTGGATCGCGATTACACCGATCCGCCCGACACCGACGAATTCACAACAGTGCGTGGACTTTTCAGGACGCGATTCGCGTCGTCGGACACCATTGCGGGGGTCGACATTGTCGGACACTACGTCGCGCCGGGCATCATTCAGGTGGTGGTGATCGAGCAACTCCGCACCGCCGAGGCCGTCACTTCCGCCCAGCTCGCCCACTGGCAGATCGACACCACCGAACTCTTCGAACTGGCCGAGGCGAACACTCGTGCCGCCGACCGCCTGGTGATCGAATGGCGGAACTACAACGATGCGCATTTCGCCATTCTGAGCGGGTCGGACTCCGCGAGTGTCCACTCGAAATGGCTCGGCGACTATCCGGTAATCGGCACGTACGGAGCACTTTTCGTCATCTCGCACGAGGGCAATGTCTACGCGCATCCGATTGTCGGGCCGAATGCGCTGACGGCGATGATTCTGCTGGGCAAGGTGGCCGCCAACACCTATCGCAGCGAACCGCAGCCGATCAGTCCGGCGGTCTACTGGTGGCGGGACGGGGAGATCGGCCTGGCCGCCATCACCGAGATCGATCCCGATCACAACGTCGAGGTGCGCCCGACCCCGGAATTCGAGGCGTTACTGACCAGCCTGGCGGTGACCTGCGAGTTCGCGGTGGTGCCCGCCGACGCGGTCGATACCGCGCTCGATGCGATGGAGCAGTACCAGCAGATGTGCACCGCACCGGCCGACAGTGCGGCCCCACCCGCCATCGACGAACTCGTCGCCGAGATCGACCGCAACGGCGGCGCGGTCGGATTTGTTGCGGCCGTCGCGGATTCGCGCGGCGCCGTACTGCGCACCTGGGGACCGAACCGGGGCAGGCACCTGCTCGCCGTACTGAAACTGACCAAGGACCGCGACCTCGCCGTGCTAGACGTCGAGACGGGTCACCTCTACGACCCCCGCGGCCACATCGATGTCCGCGTGACCGTCGGTGACGGCCGGTCACTGCCCTACCTCACCCCCGCACTGCTCGAGGACTTCGTGGTCGCCGCCGCCGACCCGGATGCCCCGTTCCTGGTCGTCGCACGCGCGGACGAGACCTACATCCAAACGCGCCGCCACGAGTGGGTCTACGAAATCGAGCACCGGGCCGGATCCGCTTCGGAACACTTTCGCGTATACACCCTGCGGCACAAGGTCGTTCGCGATGTCATCTGGGCGTGGGCCTGTCACGACCCGTCGTGGACGGTCGCGGTGCACTGGCGGCGGGTCGATCCGACATCACCCGGTATCGAGGCGGCATCCGGACTGGAAATCCTGCAGGACGAACTGTCGTCCGCCGGTCCCGGCCTCACACCCGACGCACTCGCCCTCCTCGATACCTTTCTGGCAGTGCGTGATACGCCGATCCCGTCGATGGATCCGGCTCCGCGGGATGACCTTGCGATCGACCCGGCGATCTTGCGCGACCTGGCGTCATCACACACCGAAGAGGCACGCCCGATCACCGAAACCGAGACGACCGACGACCCGGACGAGACCTGAGGGCAGTCCGGTGCGCCCAGGTTCCGCAATCGACCAGGTGCGAGGATCGACGCATGCGAGTACTGGTGCAGCGCGTATCCGCCGCGCAAGTGACCGTCGACGGACAGACCGTGGGCCGGATCGAACCGAACCCGCAGGGCCTGGTCACCCTGGTCGGAGTGACGCATGAGGACACCGAATCCACCGCGAAGGCATTGGCGGACAAGGTGTGGCGGTTGCGAATCCTGGAGGGCGAACGCGCGGCCGCGGATCTGGATGCGCCCATTCTCGTGGTCAGCCAGTTCACCCTCTACGCGGATACCGCCAAGGGGCGGCGGCCGTCCTGGTCCGCCGCCGCGCCCGGCCGCGTCGCCGAACCGCTGGTCGAGACCTTCGCGCAAGCACTGCGCGAGTTGGGCGCAACCGTCGCCACCGGGCGGTTCGGCGCGCATATGCATGTCGAACTCGTCAATGACGGTCCCGTGACACTGCTGCTGGAGGGCTGAACACAAACGCCCGAGCGCAACCACCCCTGACAACGTCGCGCACCGCTGGTTTGCTCGGCCACACCCACGAACCACGCGGAACAGCCACGGCGTCCGCGAGCGCGGTTGCCATAGCTGTCAACAGGTCGATCGCGGCGGCACCGGTCGCCGGTTGATTGCCTGCTCATTCCGGCCATTTCTATGGCAAACTCGGTCGAGCAGAATGCGGCCGCTCGACGACCGTGACGCGGAAGGGTAAGCGGGAGTTGAGGTCGCGATGGATCTGAGTGCACTCGAGCGTCGGGTAGCCGAGGATCGCCGGGCAGCCATCGACCGGACGGTCGAGAACGAATTGCGTCTGGCCACGTCGCTGTGCGACCTCGCAAAGGGCCTGGTCGCGACCAAGAACGGCCCCGGCAGGGACCGGACGGCCGAGGCGCTGGCACCATCGCAGGAGTCTGTCGGCATCCGGCTGCACTGGCTCGCCGCCGGTCGCGTGACCGCCGAGTTCGCGGGCGAAGTCCAGGATGCGCTACGTGTCTTCGAGCAGGCGACCCGGCACATCGGCCATCGGGAGCTCGCGGCGAGCACCATCCGCAATGCCTGCCATACCTATCGCCAAGTGTCGCGGACCCATCCGCAGGTGGCCGCCGTCTGCGCGGACGGGCTGTCGAAATGCGGCGTCTGGTTGTGCCGACTCGACCCGAAGGCCGCCGTCGCCGCCAGCGAGGACGCCGTGCGCATCCGCAGCGCGCTGTTCGCGGCGAATCCGGATCAGTCCGGAAAATATCTCGCCAGCCTGAATATGCTGCTGCGCACGATGATGGTCGGCCGCCAACGCAAACAGGCCGTGGCGATGTACCGCGAGCGGTACGCGGCACTGACGTCACCGGAGATGACGGCACGGCTGCGCGAAACCCGGATCGAGGACATCGATCTCACCAACAAGACCTTCACCGCGCTCACCAAACTCGAAGCCCGGACCTTGCAGCGCGCGGGACATCTGACGCAGCAGCAGATTCTGTACCAAACCTCCGGCGATCTCGCCACGATCGAGGAGATCAACTGGAAGCTCGCGCTGGTCGGCCTGAAGCCGCTGGCCGCGGGCGCCCTACCCGATCCCCCGTCCCGGCCGGTGGAAATCGGTGCCACCTTCGGCGCGTTGAGTGTCCGATGCAGCGCACGCGACGCCGTCGCCCAGGTTCGTGCCGCGATCATCGCGGCCTACGCCGCCGACAACGCGCGCCAGGTGGATCGTTCAGCCGTGCGCGGCGCACACGAAACCCACTGGCATACCTTCGATCCCGAACTGAACTCGACCGAGTCTCTCGGCGATGACGTAGTGCTGATCGAACAGCCATACGGTGGTTCGGTTGTCGTCATGAGCCTGAACTGGGAAATAGCGCCGGTCGGCAGACACCCACTGGCACAGCATCTTTCCGCGCGCTGGCCGGTGATCAGCGTTACCGCGAACGAGAAGATGTCCTACGAGCTGTGCCGATACGAGGACGGTGTGGCCACCCAATACGCCGCACTCGGCCGCCCGAGCGGACAGGCCCCGCTCGATACCCCATTGGCACCCCTGGACTTCGCGGCCCTGGCCGACTACGGCGCGGACTACGCGTCCGAAACCCAGGTCCGTGCCGCCTTCGGCAACACCGATATGTTCGCGAAACTCACCCATCTGCCCGCCAGCGGCATCCGGCAAGCGGCACTGGCCATTCCGCTCGCGGACTACGGCGACAACGTCCTGTTCTTCCGCAAGTCGAGCGCGGGCTGACGAACTACCCGGGCTCCTTGTGCATATCGAGATGGGCCACCCCAGATCCCGGCGCCGACAGATCTAAGCGATGAGCTGTCGGCGTAGGGCGGACAGGTCGACGAATGCGAACCTGATAGCGGAGTCACCGCAGCCGTAGGGCAGCACCAGGGTGTTCCGGTGGACGAGCGCGCCGCACGAGTACACGACGTTGGGAACGTAGCCGTCGCGTTCGTCTTCGTTCGGGGTCAGCAGCGGCTCGCGGAGTGCGCCGATGAGTCGAGTCGGGTCGTCGAGATCGAGCAGGATCGCGCCGATGCCGTACGTGCGCATCGGACCGACGCCGTGGGTCAACACCAGCCAGCCGTCCGGTGTCTCGATCGGTGGACCGCAGTTGCCGAGTTGGATCAGCTCCCAGGGTTGGGTCGGTCGATAGATGGTGACCGGCGCACGCCACACACGGGTGTCGGACGAACCGACCACACTGATGTTTTCCCGGTCCCACCGCGAGAGCATCAGGTAGCGGTCGCCGACGCGTCGCGGAAACAGTGCCATCCCTTTGTCTTCGGCGCCGGACCCGGCCAGCCGAGTGCTGACGAACGTGCCGAAATCGTCGGTGCGCAACAGCCGTGGCACGATGTGGGCGCCGTCGAAGGCGGTGTAGGTGCCGTAGTAGGCGACCGTCCCATCCGACTCGGCGAACCGGGTCAGCCTCACGTCCTCGATGCCGCGGCTCTCGTCGGGGCTCTCGGGAAATAACACCCGCCCCGATAGCGGACGATCAGCGGGGAAGTTCACGGTGTAGTTGCCTGCCGCCGAGGCAGCGACCCGGCCGGTGTCCAGGAAGGGCGACGGCTTGTCGAGGCGGACCGAATCGTGTTGTGCGACTGTGCCGGTCCGGAATTCGATGCTCGAAAGGTGCCCCTCGCCGAGTGCGCGCACGCTCATGACGAACCGCAGTTCGCCCGCCGCCAGGCCGGATTGGTCCGGGTGCGCGACGATCGACGGATTGAACAGCGCCGCGGCTTCGACCGCGTACTCCTGGGTGAAGTACGCGCCGATGAGCTGTCTGCGCGCGGGCGTAAGTGTCCCCCGCCGTGGCAGCAGATGCTCGACGAGCGCCGCGTGCGTGGCGAACGTCGCGTCGATATCGCGGTGGCGGTCGCCGAACCGACGGCGCACGGCAGCCAGGCCGACCAGCATATCCGCATCGGTTAGTGCGAGCACCCGGTCGATGATGGCCTCGGCGCGTGAAGTCCCCTGTCCGAGAATCTCTTGGCCGGGCAGAAATAGCCTGGCCGAGACTCTGCGGGCATCCGGCAGCAGCACCACGGTACTGCGCCGGACGAGATCGGCGGGACCGGCGGAGTTGGCCACTACCCGGCAAGCGTGAGTCGGCGCGCCTGTTGCTGCGTGGAGATCAGCGCGAGCGTCGACTCGGCGCCCTGGTTCTCGTTTCGGCCGGTGTGCTCGAGTCCGTCGCAGCAGCCGCCGCTGACCGGATCGATGAGGGGAGTGTCGACGTCGTTCGTGCCGCGGAACCACGCCTCACACAGCAATACCGCTTCCTTCCAGTGCTGGTCGCGGGTGTCGTCGTAGGCGCGGGCGCAGGCGTCCGCCAGCGTCGCGACCTCGATGGGCTGCTGGTCGAAGCCGGGCCGGGTTTCGCCGGTCGCCCAGCCGTCGACCGGGGTGACCGATAAATGGTCACCCGAGGTCTCGATCTCGAGTAGCCAGCGCAGCATCGCGAGTCCATCGGCATAGACGCGGCCCTGTCCGGGCAGCAGCGTGCCGACCGCGAGCAGCGCTTCGGCCAGCACCGCGTTGGCGTAGTGCAATCGCGGCTCGGGCCAGCGCCAGTCGAGACGGCGGGTCGGCGGGCCGATCCGGGCGGCGGCGGCCGCCAGCAGTTCACGCGCTTGCGTGTTTCCCGGCTGGACACGCAGCACCTCGGCGGCGCCGAGTGCGGCGAAGGCCATTGCCCGGGGAAATGGGGACCGCCGGTGCGCTCCGATGGTGAAGTGCGCCAACGCGACCTGCGCCAGCTCGGGTTGGCGCGCGACGACGGAGCCGAGTGCCCACAGGGCGCGGCCCCAGTGATCTTCGAGGCTCGGTTCGTCCTGCCAACTCCGGTCCGTGCCCCGACGATTGTGGCAGCTTCCGTCTTCGTTCAGCGCCGCGACGATGAAGTCCAGATATACGCCGGTATTGTCGAGTAGTTGTTCGGTCGGCTCCGGCTCACGGACGGCCACCACGAGTGCGCGCGCGACATCGTCGACGCAGTAACCATTTTCGATGCGGGGCGTGGTGAACTTCGCGTGTTCGAAGATGCCGCACTCGTCGCTGAGTCGGTAGAGGTGCGCGTAGGAGATGCTGATGGTATTCATGCTGTAGCCAGCCTCATATCGGTTCGCAGCGTTTCCGCGGCCAGGTCACGGTACTTTCGGCCTACCGAAGTCCAAAGCAGTTCGGGGGCGATGCGTTTCGCTTCGGCGCCCATTCTCGCCGCGAGGCCCGGTTCGGTGATCACGCGGCGCAGCGCGGCGGCGATATCGGTCGGTGATTCTCGATCGACCAGCAGGCCCGCGCCGCTCGATAGCAGTTCTTCGGCATGCGGAAAGGCGGTCGATATCACCGGTTTGCCCGCCGCGACCGCCTCGATCAGCACGCCGGATGTCACCTGCTCACGCGAATCGTAGGGCAGCAGAACGACATCGGCCTGCCTGATGAGCCGGTACAGCTCGACATTGGACAGGTAGCGGGCGTCGAAGTGCACGGCGTTGGCAACGCCGCGGCGCTGCGCGCGCTCGACGAGGCCGGTGCGATAGGACTCACCGTGGCGCGCATGCACTCTCGGATGCGTCTGTCCCACCACGCGGTACTGTGCTGCCGGGCGCAAGTCGGCAATGTGGGCCATCGCGTCGATGCCCCATTCGATGCCTTTCCCCTCGCCGAGCAGTCCCCAGGTCAGGATTACCGGCGTCCGGGAGATCGGCTGGTGTTGGTCGCCGGACTGTCCGGAGCGATTGTCGGCGGCACCGTGCGGAATCACCCGGACCTTGGCCGGATCGACGGCGTAGTGGTCGATGAGTCGTCGGCGAGCCGTGTTCGTCATGGTGACGACGGCCGCGCAATTGCAAGCGAGCTGCTCGAGGATCATCCGCTGCTGCGGTGTCGGGGTGACCAGCACCGTATGCAGCACGACGATGGCCGGAACCCGAAGGGCCCGAACGATTTCGAGAATATCGACGCCGTCGCGCCCACTATAGATGCCATATTCGTGCTGGATGATCGCAATATCGAAGCGGTTGAGCGCGATGGCCGCGGCGGCGGCACCGCGGTGGTCGCTGCGCTCCCACTGATGTGCCACCTCGGGGGGCGGTGTCGGATCCGGACCGTCGACCACGGCAACGACGCCGACGGTCGGGCGGCGCCCGAAATCGACCGGTACGTAATCGATTTCGCCGGGCGCGGTCAACGCATCGACGAGTGCGCCGGTGAAGGTCGCCAGCCCGCACTGGGTCGGTGAATAGGTACTCAGAACGCCATAGGACCGAGCCGACACTACGCCAGCCTTTCTGCTTCGAGGCAGCGCCGACGGTGCCGCTGTCTGCAGCCACTCAATTGGCTGATCGTGTTGCGCTGAAGCGCTTGAGAATCCGCTCCGGGAAAAAGACACGAAGGGATCGGCAACCAGGTCCCGATCATAACACTCGGATCGGCGAAAATTAGTGTGATATGATCGCCGCATCATGTTCGCCCACATCTGGGGCGGCTCTCGGCGGTATTGCCGCCAGTAATCGAGGACTTTATGAGAATCGGCGTTATCGCGTCGGTCGCACACCGTACACCTCCGAAAGACTATGGCCCGTGGGAGCAAATCGCTTCGACGCTGGCCGAGGGGTTCGTCACGCGTGGGCACGATGTCACACTGTTCGCAACGGCGGACTCCGAGACCTCGGCACGGCTGGTCTCCGCCGTTCCGTCGGGATACGAGGAGACGGCCGATGCGGATGCGAAAGTCTATGAAGCACTGCATAATTCGATGGCATTCGCGCGGGCCGGGGAATTCGACATACTCGCCAACCATTTCGACTTCATGCCGCTGACCTACAGCAGTCTGGTGTCCACACCGATGGTGACGACGATTCACGGCTTCTCTTCACCGAAAATCGTTCCGGTTTATCGGGAATTCAGTGACATCGCCCACTATGTGGCGGTCACCGATGCCGATCGCGACCCGGATCTGCGCTATTCCGCGACGATTCATCACGGTATCGATCTCGCCCAGTTCACATTTCGGCCGGAGCACGGCGAATATCTGCTCTTTCTGGGCAGAATTCATCCGGATAAAGGGACGCACCTGGCGATCGAGGTGGCGCGTCAGGCCGGACTGCCGTTGATCATCGCGGGCGTGATCCAAGACCAGGAATACTTCCGCTCGGCGATCGAACCGCACCTCACCGGCACCGATGTGACCTATCTCGGTCCGGTCGGACCGGCAGAGCGGGACGCGCTACTCGGGGGTGCTCGTGCACTACTGCATTTGATCGGTTTCGCCGAGCCGTTCGGCCTGTCGGTCGTCGAAGCCATGGCCACCGGGACACCGGTCATCGCAACACCATTGGGTTCGATGCCGGAGATCATCCGCCACGGTCGCACCGGATTCCTCGTCGCCGATGTCGCGGGTGCGGTCGCGGCGGTATCGGACCTCGGGCGACTCGACCGTGCCGCCTGCCGGGACGATGTCTTCGAACGGTTCAACGCTGATCGCATGATCGATGCCTACCTAGCGCTATTCGAGCGGGTCGTACGAGATTCCGGACATCGCACCGAAGCGGCCGAGCCGGTACCGCAACAGGCCATCGGCTCGCCCGGACTGTTCTCGCACGCCGGACTGTAATCGACAGCGCCTCAGCGCTATCGGGTCCCGGACCGGGTGCCGCCTTGGTGCGGTGTTCCGGTTCGTGACACCCACTGCATCCGACTGTTCGCTTGATCGGGCGGGGTGTCGGCGGGGATGACCAGCAGGGCCAGATGAGTGCCGCCGGCGCCCACCAGATGCATGACATCGTCTGGTTGGGCAGCGCCTGGTCCGTGCAGTCGGATGCCGTCGTCGTGGTCGATGCGGCGTTGCGCGAGGCTGACCGCGTTCCAGCCGAAGCCGATTCGCACGGTCGAGCCGAGGCGTGGGGTGAGGACGCTGATCAGATCGTGCAGTTCGGCGGTGAGATTGGCCGTCCACGGCCACCATGCACCGTCGACCTGCCCCGAGCGGGAGCCGCTTGCGCGCAGTAGCAGGCGTGGCGTGCGGGTAGGTGACCGGAACGGTTGCAGGTTGCGTAGGGGCGGGCCGATGTTCCCGGTCATGTCCCGGTGATTGGTTATCGGGCGGTGCGCCTTGATGTGAGTCATGATCTGGTCTCGATTCCACTGGCGGCCAGGGTCGCCGGTTCGGGGTTGACGGCGGCCATCAGGGCCGTATGCGCGGTGTCCTCGGCGGTGGCCGACGGGATTACCCGGAGCACGATCAAGCCGCTGTCACGGCCGAAGACGAACATCGTGTTCCACCGCTCGAAGCGATAGGGATCGAGCCGGACCGCGCGGTTGTCGACGGTCATTTGCTGGGGTGCGCGTGACCAGCACGCGGGGTCATAGACAACGCGCCAGACCGGACCGAGCCCCACCGATAGGACCGCCAGCAGATCTGGCAGTTCGGCGGTCAGATCGCCGGATCGGGGCCACCAGGCGCCATCGATATATCCGTCGCGTTCGGCCTTCGGCTTCAGTCTCAATCGAGGCGTGTACTCCGGCGGGACGCGATGTCGAGCGGCCGGTGAGCGGATCTTTTTCGGTGACATGACGGTGCTCCTGTTTCGGCTGTGGCGCCCGCCGATCGACGGGCGTCGTGGGGATGCGCGATGGTGTCGCGTGCCGTCTGGACGGTCAGTAGAAAGTGGCGGCGCCGCGGATGGGCGACCGTCGGTGCCTGCGAGCATGAGCACCGATCCGATGACGACGACGATCCTCAGATCTGTTGGTACTTCCAGTAGACGCCGATTATGCCGCTATGTCAACGTTGTAGGTCTACGCTAATAACACCCACAGAGACGCCTTGAGATGGAGAATTCTTCCGATATGACCGATCACAGGAACGCCCGGTCCGGACGGTCCGACCCGGCCACCGCCGGTCGCGGCGACGGTCCGGTGACCAGGGCGACGGTGCTGCACGCGGCACTCGAGATCATCGATCGAGACGGGGTCGACGGACTCTCGATGCGGCGGCTGGCCGACGCGGTGGGCCGGGATCCGATGGTCGTCTACCGGCATGTGGCCAACAAAGCCGCGGTGCTCGACGGCGTCGCCGAGGTCGTCTTCGCACAGTTGTCGGTCGATGCCTCCGCAGCGGACTGGGCCGCTCAATTGCGAGTGGTCGCACGCGATTTCCGGCGCTTGGCACTGGCCCACCCGAAGGCGGTACCGCTGCTGGTGACCCGACCGTTGGCGACTCCGTTGGGGCTGCGCCCCCAGGCAGTGGTCCGTCCGCTCGAGGACATCCTCGCGCTGCTCACCGGTGCCGGATTTTCCGGTGCGGATGCCCTGCACATCTACCGTGCGCTGTTCGGCTTTCTCTACGGTCACGTGCTCAACGAATTGCAGGAGATCGTGGAGCGTCCCGAGGAAACCGACGAGGTGCTGCGCCTAGGGCTGCATCGGCTGCCCCTCGCGGAGTTCCCATTGCTGCGCGTGCTCGCTCCGGTGCTGGCCGCCTACGACGGCGCGACCGAACTCGAACGAGGCCTGGACATCCTGCTCACCGGACTCGCGGAGACACTGTCCGGCCCGGGGCGATGATCTTTTGCCGCTCAGGCACCCGCTCCGCCTTCGAAGTCCCAGCGTTGCTGTGCCGCAATCATTTCGGCATCGGCCGCCACGTGATCGAAACCCCTCTCTCGACCACGTGGCGGCCGGGTCATAGTGGCGGTGAGGCCGGTGAGCAGGATGTCCAGGCCCTGTTCGAGTTCGGCGACACCGTCGTAGGCGGCCAGGTCGGTGGCGAGGCTGCGCAGCAGCGGGAATTCGCCGATCGGAAGGCGGTGCAAGCCCAGGCGCAGCAGGTCGGTTGTCTCTTCAGGGCGTTCGACGAGCTCCTGTCGCTCGTTGAGGATGTGGCCATAGAGAAACCCGAACAGCGCACGATAAATGTGCAGCGCATCGGTGCCGCTGAATTCGGCGCGGGTCAGTAGCAGGAGGATCTCCTCCAGTGGACGCAGCGTGCCTGCCGGCCGGAGCCCGAGCGGGGTGGCCAGCGGGTGGGTGACCAGCAGCGGAACGACATTCGGGTGCTCGACCGCGAGACGGCGGAAGTTCCGCGCGATGCTGCGCAGTTGGTGGCGCCAGTCGAGGTCGGTGGTGTCGACGGTCAGCTGCTCGAACACGATCTCGGCGACACCGTCGAGCAGTGCCGCCTTATTCGCGGCATGCCGGTAGAGCACCATGGGGTCCCGGCCGAGGGCCGCGCCGAGGCGTCGCATCGATAGCCGGTCGACGCTGTCGCGGTCGATGATCTCGAGCGCGGCCGCCAGCATCGCGGCCCGGGTCAATGGCGAGTTCCCGTGCGTACGACCTGACGGATTCTTGGGGGAACTGATGGGGCCTTCCCTGATTCGGTTCATCTGATTCAGCGCCTCTCGATGGAAACAGCGCAACTGTCAACGGTGTTAGCCTACGCCGTAGACATGGCGCGTAGATAGGGCATAAGCTGTGGATATATCGGATTCCGCAGGGGCCGGTCAGCCGGTTTGGGCTGTCCGCGACCGATACCGCGCTATCCGGAGACAGGAATATTCCGATGACGATCGAAGAAAAGGTCACGCAGCAGGTTCGGGCAGTCCGCACAAGCTTGCAGAAGCTGCTCGCCAAGCCGGACGAAGACAGTCGGCGTCGGACCGACATCGGCGGCAAGCGCCCCAACGACGTGGTCGAACGCATCTCGAAATCGCTGCGGGACGCATTCAAACGCTGACCCGATCGGGGGCATGAGGAATGGCAATCACACAGGTCGCGGTCTACGCGCATCTGACAGCGGCCGATATCGAGGCACTCGGTGACGAGCTCGATGCGATTCGCCGCGACATCACTGATCAGCGCGGTGCGCGGGATGCGGCATACATCCGCCGCACGATCGCCTTCCAACGGACACTGGATGCCGCGTCACGGCTGATGATCGGTCTCAGTCGCAAGCGGACCGGTTGGATCTTGGGAACCACCGGGTTGGCGATGGCGAAGTGCATCGAGAATATGGAGATCGGCCACAACGTCGGCCACGGCCAATGGGATTGGATGAACGACCCGGAAATCCATTCCAGCACTTGGCAATGGGATATGGCGGGTCTGTCGTCGCAGTGGCGGTATTCGCACAACTATCGCCATCACGTCTTCACGAACGTGCTCGGCATGGACGAGGACATCGGATTCGGTGTCATACGCGTGACCCGCGACGACCGTTGGCACCCGGGGAATCTGCTGCAGCCGTTGCTGAATCTATTGCTGGCGGCCACCTTCGAGTGGGGTATCGCGCTGCACGGCCTCGACTCCGAACACCTCCGAGCGGTGACCCCGGCCCAGAAGGCGATGCAGACCAGAGCGCTCCTCGGCAAGATCGCCCGGCAAACCGGCAAGGACTATCTGCTGTTCCCCGCGTTCAGCGGGCGGCGCTGGCGGCGCACCTTGGCCGCGAACACCAGCGCCAATGTCCTGCGCAACCTATGGGCCTATCTGGTGATCTTCTGCGGGCATTTCCCGGACGGCGCAGAGAAATTCGCGCCGACCGTCCTGGAACACGAGACCAAACCGGAGTGGTATCTGCGCCAGATGCTCGGCACCGCGAATTTCGACGCGGGCCCGATACTGGCCTTCCTCAGCGGCAACCTCTGCTACCAGATCGAACACCACCTCTTCCCCGACCTGCCGAGCAACCGCTACGCCGAGATCGCCCTGCGCGTGCGGGCACTGTGCGACAAATACGACCTGCCGTACACCACCGGTCCACTACTGCGCCAATATCTGCTGACGCTGCGCACCATCCACAAACTGGCGCTGCCCGACAGCCTCCTGATCGCCACCTCCGACGACGCACCCGAAACCGCATCCGAACATAAGTTCAAGGGAATCGATTCGTGCACGGCCGTCGACGCCGACCGGACGCCGGGACGCCGCGGGTTGCGCACGGCGTTGCGACGACTGGCCGGCAATCGTGCGCTCGTCCGCTAACGGGCATGTCCCGTGGTTATAGACCGCGAAAACGCCCATCCGGCAGCGGGTCTCGTCGACTACTACCGGCGCGCTGTGACTCGACCACGACGAACTCCGGCGCGCGTAGGTTTCGAGTACATCGCGGATGGATCCGTCAGCGGTGGCCCGCAGTCGCTCTCAGGTGTCGAACTTCTCGCTCTCAATAGTCGTCGTGCCATCGCGTCCGACTGGTGAACGAGAAGGGCAGCAGCAGTGTGCTGTTGGCCCGGCTGTTCTTATCAGTCAACTTCCCGGCCTTGAAGGACCGAGCTTGCAGCTCTCACCCGCGCCTGGCTGGCGTGGGCTCGGCCGCGTCCTCGGCAGCGTGACTCACTGCCCAGCCCGCAACAGCGCGTGCGGCGATGTTGCGGACTGCGTTCACGTCAGCGTGTTCAGCGAAACCGCACGACGTGCAAACAAAGGTGGCCTGGTCGGGCCGGTTCTTCCGCGAAGTGTGCCCGCACCGCGAGCAAGTTGAACTTGGCCGCGAGCTGCTTTACGGCTCATCCGTTGGCCCTCAACGGTTTTTCCAGCATCCGCGCAGTAAATGGCCTGCGTCGGCGCGGGCGGGCGCGGTACCGTCGTCGTGTGTCGGATTTCGCGCAATCTGCTGACGAAACAACGGATCGGGCCCAACTCCGAGCCGTGCGCGCCTCCTCATTCGGCGCACATGCCGCGGCATATGCCGAGCATCGCCCCGGCTATCCCATCGAGAGCATTCGCTGGGCGCTGGAGCCCGTTGGTACCAAGACACCGGTCGTCCTCGATCTGGGCGCAGGCACCGGCAAACTCACCGAGGGGCTCCTTGCCGTCGGCGCGGAAGTGATCGCCGTCGAACCCGATGCCGCGATGCGCGCCGAACTGGCCCGCCGCTTCCCCGAGGTGAACGCGTCGGCCGGTGCGGCAGAGGCGATTCCATTGGCCGACGGCTCGGTGGACGCGGTACTCGCCGGGCAGGCATTCCACTGGTTCGACAAGGAGCGGGCATTTCCGGAGATCGCGCGGGTACTGCGTGAGGGCGGAGTCTTCGCCGCGCTGTGGAATGAGGATGACCTCGACATCGAATGGGTTGCGGAGTTGCACAAGGTAACTCGGACCGCCGCATCCTTACCGTCACAGGAACTGCTGCCCGCGCAACTGCCCGCACATCCATCGTTCGAGAACTTCGAGCGGGCCGACTTTCCCCACCGCCAGCGCCGCACCGCCGAATCCCTCACCGCGACAATCGGAACGCATTCGCACACCCTGGTTATCCCCACACAGGCACGCAACGAGCTGCTCGAACGAATCTCCGACTACCTGCGCGGCAGGCCCGAGACAGCGGCCGGCGAATTCGACTTCCCCATCCGCACCGACGTCATCCGCGCCGTACGCCGCCCGGTCGATACCCGAACACCGCAGCCGAATTGAGCCGCGCGGCGGTCTAGCGGAAGTCGCTACCTACTCAGTGCGCCACGCACCCCGCAGCACCACCCCTGAGCTGTACGGAGACCCGAATCGCCGCTCCTGAAGCGCCCATCGAACGATCACCGTTCGCCGCAGAATTACGCAATCCCGCAAGGGAATTCGAGTAGCTATCTACTCGGGTGAGCACCTCTCCCCCGGCCATACGCTTCTCCCATCGTTGAAGTTCAGCACGAATCGGAGGAGAAATCATCGCCATTGTGGTTGCGGTCGATCCCCTGGATGACCCCCGAGTTGCGGTAAGACGCATGAGCGCGGGTGCAAGGAACGACGACACCGATCCAGCGTGAGCTGGGTAACGTCAGGGCAGGTAGCGGACGCATTGTGTCCGAAGCCGTTGCGTACCAGACATTTACGTCCTGCGGGCGTCGGTGCGGCTCGGCTCCTCGCCGCGCGAAGTCACCGAACTCGGAGGCGGACAGAGTCGCCGATCCACGACACATTCGAGGTAATGTCCGCCGGGCCCGATACTCCGGCGATGCGAAATTCGTTCGCGCGGACGGCTATTCGGTGCCGACAAACTACGGTGCCGATGCCACGGACGACGCCGACAAAGTACGGTGTCGTACAAGTGGCGAAGCACAGCGCCGGAAGTGTACGGCGCGCTCGAACTGTGGTGCCGAAATGTGCGGCGCTATGAATTCGAGACCGATAACGTACGGCACCCCCGACGTATGGTGCCGCCAAAAGTACGGCACCCATGGTGCCGAGAAATGTACTGCACCAGCCAAGGTCAGGTACCCAGCAATGTTCGGTACCGAGAATGGCCGGTACCGACCAGCGTCCGGTGTCTACTCCGGACGAACCGTAAGAATCCGCGGCCCATCCTCGGTAACCGCGACCGAATGCTCCCAGTGCGCCGCCCGACTTCCGTCCAACGTCACCACGGTCCAGTCATCGTCGAGCACCTTCGTCTGCGTAGTGCCCAACGTCAACATCGGCTCGATCGCGAGCACCGATCCGACCACGAGTTTCGGCCCTTTACCCGGCGCACCCTCGTTGGCCAGGAACGGATCCATATGCATCTCCCGGCCGATGGCATGCCCACCGTAACCGTCGACGATTCCGTAGGACCGGCCGTGCTCCTTTTCGGCCGCGCGCGTACCCATTTCGATGGCATGCGAGATGTCGGTCAGCCGGTTACCGGGGAGCATGGCCGCGATACCCGCCTCCATCGACATCTTGGTGGCATCGCTGAGCAGCTGATCGGCCTCGATGATCGTGCCCACGCCGAAGGTCCAGGCCGAATCACCGTGCCAGCCATCGAGAATCGCGCCACAGTCGATCGAGACCAGATCACCTTCGGTCAGGATCTCGGACGAGGTCGGAATCCCGTGCACCACACGGTCGTTCACCGATGCGCAGATCGAACCCGGAAAGCCGTGGTACCCCTTGAACGACGGCACTGCACCCGCATCGCGGATCACCTGCTCGGCTATCTCGTCCAGCTCCAGGGTGGAAACACCGGGTTTGGCCGCCGCGCGCGCCGCGACGAGTGCGCGGCCGACAATCGCACCGGCCGCCGCCATCGCATCCAGTTCGCCTGCCGTCCGGAACGGCACGACCTTCTTCTTGCGGTTGAAGACCATCCGGCCTCAGTGTCCCAGGGCGCGCAGCGCGCGTGCGTTGACCTCGTCGATCTCACCGACACCGTCGACCGAGACGACCAGACCGTCGTAATGCTCCAGCAGCGGCTCGGTCTCCTCGCGGTATACCCGGAGCCGGTTGCGGATCACGTCCTCGTTGTCGTCGTTGCGACCGCGCGCCATCATCCGGGCGACCACGGTCTCCTCGGGCACGACGAAACAGAGCACCGCGTCGAGCTTCTTGTCCATATCCGCGAGGATCTTCTCCAGCGCGTCGGCCTGATCGACCGTGCGCGGGTAGCCGTCCAACACAAAGCCATTCGCGGCATCCGGCTCGGCGACCCGAGCCTCGACCATGCGGTTCGTCACATCGCTCGGTACCAGATCGCCTGCGTCGATGTACTTCTGCGCCTCCCGGCCCAGCGGCGTCTGGGCGGTGATATTGGTGCGGAACAGGTCCCCGGTGGAGATGTGCGGGACGCCCAGTTTGTCCGACAGTAGGTCGGCCTGGGTGCCCTTGCCGGCTCCCGGCGGTCCGAGCAGTACAAGTCTCACTTGAGGAACCCTTCGTAATTTCGATTCATCAGCTGGCTTTCGATCTGCTTCACGGTGTCCAAGCCGACGCTCACCATGATCAGCACCGAGGTGCCACCGAACGGAAGGTTCTGGGTGCCACCGGAGGCGCCGATATCGAGGAACAGATTCGGCAGGACGGCCACGAGACCGAGGTAGATCGAGCCGGGGAGAGTGATGCGGCTCAATACGAAATTGAGGTAATCGGCGGTCGGCTTACCGGGGCGATACCCCGGGATGAAACCACCGAACTTCTTCATCTCGTCGGCGCGCTCCTCCGGATTGAAGGTGATCGCGACATAGAAGTAGGTGAAGAAAACGATCAAACCGAAGTAGATCGCGATGTACGCCGGGTTGCCGGGGTTCACCAAGTATTTCTGGATGGCCTCCTGCCACCAACTCTGGTCGGTGGCACCCTTCGAGGATGTCAGCTGCGCGACCAAGTTCGGCAGGTACAGCAGCGATGAGGCGAAGATCACGGGGATGACGCCCGCTTGGTTGACCTTGAGCGGCAGATAGGTCGAGGAACCGCCGTACATCTTGCGGCCGACCACGCGCTTGGCGTACTGCACCGGGATCCGGCGCTGGCCCTGCTCGACGAAGATGACCCCGCTGACGATGGCAAACGCGGCGACACAGACCAGACCGAAGACCAGTCCGCCGCGGTTCTGCAGGATGTTGTTGCCCTCGTTCGGGATACGTGCGGCGATACCGGCGAAGATCAGCAGCGACATGCCGTTGCCGATGCCGCGCTCGGTGATCTGCTCGCCGAACCACATGACCAGTGCGGCACCGGCGGTCATCACGAGCACGATGATGATCATGCCGAAGATGCTGGTATCGGCCAGGATGTCCTTCTGGCAGCCCTGTAGCAGCTGACCGCGGGCGGCGAGCGCGACCAGACCGGTGGCCTGCAGGATCGCCAACGCAATCGAGAGATACCGGGTGTACTGCGTCATCTTGTTCTGGCCCGATTGGCCTTCTTTGCGCAGTTCTTCGAAGCGCGGGATGACGACGGTGAGCAGCTGGATAATGATGCTCGCGGTGATGTAGGGCATGATGCCGATCGCGAAAACCGACAGCTGTAGCAGCGCACCACCGGAGAACAGGTTGATCAGCTGATAGATGCCGGCGGAGTCACCGCCGGAGACCAGGTCGATACATTCCTGAACGCTCTTGTAATCGACACCGGGGGACGGCAGCGACGCACCCAAGCGGTACAGCGCAATCAACCCCAGCGTGAAGAGAATCTTCCGCCGTAAGTCCGGAGTCCGGAAGGCCGATACGAAGGCGGAAAGCACAGATCCTCCTGGCGAACGACATGGTCATGCCACGGATATAGAAAACCCATGACGAGGCTTGGCAGACAACAATTGAACTCTAACAGTGGCACCGGACGAGCTCTTCACTCGTCCGGTGCCACTATCTGCAGAGTACCGTCAGCCCAGCTCGGTGACAGTGCCACCGGCCGCGGTGATCTTCTCCTTGGCGGCGCCGGTCACCTTGTCGACGGTCACCTGGACCGCAACGCCGATCTCGCCATCGCCGAGAACCTTGACCAGCTGGTTCTTGCGAACCGCGCCGGCGGCCACCAGCTCCGCCTTGCCGATCGCGCCGCCCTCGGGGAACAGCTTGGCGATCGCGCCGACATTCACGACCTGGTATTCCGTGCGGAACCGGTTCGTGAAGCCCTTGAGCTTGGGCAGCCGCATGTGAATCGGCATCTGCCCACCCTCGAAGGCGGCGGGGACGTTCTTGCGAGCCTTGGTGCCCTTGGTACCGCGGCCCGCGGTCTTGCCCTTGGAGCCCTCACCGCGACCCACACGGGTCTTCTCGGTCTTGGCGCCGGGGGCCGGACGCAGGTGATGCAACTTGATGGTCATGTCAGACCTCCTCAACTGTTACGAGGTGGCGCACGACGTTGATCAGCCCACGGTTCTGAGAATTGTCCTCACGAACCACGGTCTGGCGGATCTTGCGCAGGCCGAGCGTACGAAGGCTCTCCCGCTGGTTCGCCTTGGCGCCGATCGACGACTTGATCTGGGTCACCTTGAGATCTGCCATTACTACCGACCTCCCGCTGCCTGAGCGCGTGCGCGCAGCATGCCCGCAGGGGCAACATCCTCGAGGGGCAGACCACGACGGGCCGCGACCTCTTCCGGACGCTGCAGCATCTTGAGTGCCGCAACCGTCGCGTGCACGACGTTGATGGCGTTGTCGCTACCAAGCGACTTCGCCAGAATGTCATGGATACCAGCGCATTCCAGCACCGCGCGCGCCGCACCACCGGCGATCACACCGGTACCGGGCGAGGCCGGACGCAGCATGACCACACCGGCCGCCGCCTCACCCTGCACCGGGTGGGTGATGGTCGAGCCGATCATCGGGACGCGGAAGAAGCCCTTGCGAGCCTCCTCGACACCCTTTTGGATGGCCGCAGGAACTTCCTTGGCCTTGCCGTAGCCGACGCCGACCAGACCGTTGCCGTCACCGACGATCACCAGGGCGGTGAAGCTGAAGCGACGACCACCCTTCACGACCTTGGAGACGCGGTTGATCGCGACGACGCGCTCGAGCTGGTTCTTGTCGGCCTGCTGGTCACGACGGTCACCACCGCCGCGGCGATCGCGGCCACCGCCGCGGCCGTCCCGGCTGTCACCGCCACCGGCGGCACCATTCTGCTGTCCGGCGGGTCCGTTGCCGCCGTCACGCCTCTGACGTCCCGGCATCAGACGTTCCTTCCGTAAATGTTTGCAGTCATCAGAACTTCAACCCACCTTCGCGAGCGGCATCGGCGAGCGCCGCGATGCGGCCGTGGTAGTCGTGGCCACCACGGTCGAATACGACAGCCTCGATGCCCGCGGCCTTGGCACGCTCGGCGATCAGCTGACCGACCTTCTTGCCCTTGGCCGACTTGTCGCCGTCCACCGCGCGCACATCGGCCTCGATCGAGGACGCGGCGGCAATGGTCTTGCCGAGCGAGTCGTCGATGAGCTGTGCGTGCAGGTGACGCGAGGAGCGGTTGACCACCAGGCGCGGACGCTCGGTGGTGCCGACGACCTTCTTGCGCAGACGGAAGTGGCGGCGGGTCTTCGACAGACGACGCGTCGTCGACACGTCCTTGCCACGCGGAATGCGCTTGACCTTCTGATTTTCGGTTTGCGCCATGATCACTTACCCGTCTTTCCGACCTTGCGGCGAACGACCTCGCCGGCGTAGCGGATGCCCTTGCCCTTGTAGGGATCGGGCTTACGCAGTCCGTGGATGACAGCGGAGATCTGGCCGACCTTCTGCTTGTCGATTCCGGACACGGAGAACTTGGTGGGCGATTCCACCGCGAAGGTGATGCCCTCCGGGGCCTCGATCGGCACCGGGTGCGAGTAGCCGAGGGCGAACTCCAGGTTCGAGCCCTTGGCCGCGACACGGTAACCGACGCCGAAGATTTCCATCTTCTTCTCGTAGCCCTTGGTCACACCCTCGATCATGTTCGAGACCAGGGTGCGGGTCAGGCCGTGCAGCGAGCGGTTCTGGCGCTGGTCGTCCGGGCGGGCAACCTCGAGCTGGCCGTCCTCACCCTTGGTGACGATGATCGGCTCGGCGACGACGTGGGTCAGGGTGCCCTTGGGACCCTTCACCGACACGCTCTGGCCGTCGATGGCGACCTCGACACCGGCAGGAATGGCGATGGGCTTCTTACCAATACGCGACATTTGTCCTACCTCCCTTACCAGACGTAGGCGAGGACTTCGCCGCCCACGCCCTGCTTGGCCGCCTGACGATCGGTGAGCAGACCGGTCGACGTGGAGATGATCGCCACGCCGAGGCCGCCCAGGACCTTGGGCAGGTTGGTGGACTTCGCGTACACACGCAGACCCGGCTTCGACACGCGGCGCAGGCCCTGCAGGCTGCGCTCACGGCTGGGGCCGTACTTGAGGTCGACGACGAGGGTCTTGCCCACGGTCGCGTCCTCGGTCCGGTAGTCGGCGATGTAGCCCTCGCGCTTGAGGATCTCGGCGATATTCGCCTTGAGCTTCGAGTGCGGAGCCTTCACCTGATCGTGGTACGCCGAGTTGGCGTTGCGCAGACGTGTCAGGAAGTCTGCGATCGGATCAGTCATGGTCATGGTTCGACCTTGACACCTTTCTCGCTACGGTTCCCATGCAACACCGGCGTACGCATCGGCACGCCAGCCGTGGGCCTATAGCAATTCGGCGGTCCGGCCGACATTTGCCGACCGGATTGAGTTCTCATATGAGCTCTCGGTGCGAGGGCCGTCCACACGTCGATGCAACATCGCATCAAGAACATGCGGACACAGAGGTGCCCGAGCAACCGCTCTAGTGTAGGCAAGGTCGCTACCAGGACAAAATCCGGGTCCGGCCCCTTACACTCACCCGCGTGCAGGATTGTCTCGCGACCGCATTCGTGGGCCGCGATGCCGAACTAGCGAGTCTGGCGGCACTCGGTCAGCGTACGGCCGCTGGTCGTGGGTGCGTCGTTTTGATCGAGGGCGCTGCGGGGATCGGCAAATCGGCGCTGCTGGAAGCGGCGCGAATTCCATTGGCGGCAGCGGGCCTTCACATCCGTGTCGGCGCAGCCGCGGAGTTGCGGCAGGGTGTGCCGTTCGCCGGGGTGCGCTCCTGGCTGAACGACGCGGGTACGACCTCCCCGATCGACGCGCTGCGCAGCGGAGACCGCGTGGGCGATGTGGCGGCAACCCATGAACTCGCCATCGCCGAGGCGATTCTCGATCAGATCGATACCTGGTGCGCGGCGGGCCCGATTGCACTGGTCATGGACGATGTGCACTGGGCGGATCGTTCGAGCCTGGCGCTGCTGCACCGGCTCTGCAAACTCGTCGGCGAACTGCCGTTGCTGCTGGTGCTCGCGGCCCGACCACTGCCGCGCGATCCGGACTTCGCCGCACTGTCGGCCGAACTGGTGGCACGGCAGGCTCCGGTGCTGCGGCTCGGCGCTCTGCTCGACGCGGATGCCGCGGAGCTCGTGCGTCATCTGGTCGGTGCCGAACCGGGACCTCGGTTGTTGGAAAAGGTGGCCGAGGCCGGTGGGAATCCGCTGCATGTCACGGAGTTGGTGGCCGCCTTGGTGCGTGACGGGGCGATCAGGGTGATCGCCGACACTGCCGATCCTGTGACGAACCCGTCCGCGTCGTTGGCGGAGGCGATTACGCAGCGGCTGGACTTCCTGTCCCGTCCGACGCGCGATGTGCTGCCGATGGCCGCGGCCCTCGGTCCGACCATTGATGTCGCGGACCTGGCAGTGGTGTTGAAGATCCCAATTCTTGATGCTTGGAGCGCAGTCACGGAGGCGCTGGACGGCGGGCTGCTCATCCGCGTGGAATCCGAGTTGGTATTTCGGCACGATCTGATCCGGCACGCACTGGCCGATCGGCTGCCTGCATCATTGCGGTCGGATCTGCTCCAGCAAGCCGGACGGGCGCTCCAGTCGACCGATGCGCCGATCGAGCGGGTTGCCTACTACCTATCTGTCGCCGACCGTGAATTGGACCGGGCCAGCCTCGATTGGCTGATCGGTGTTGCCGAGAAGCTGATCGTTCGCGCACCCGAATTGGCGAAACGACTATTGCACCGCGTCGCCACTGCGCCTGATCTCGACGTGGCAATGCGTTCGGTACTGATCCGACTGAGAATTCACGCCCTGCTCTGGGATGGGAATACCGCCGAGGCCGAATCCGTGGTGCGTGAGGCGCTGCTCACCCAACCGGGGGACAACCTCGAATTGCGCTGGCTGCTCGCCCAGATCTATCAAGCCCAGGCGCGGTTGGCCGATGCCGTCGCTGTGGCCGAGGAGGTGCTGTCCACGAGGGAGCTCGTCGCTGAGGACGCCGCCCGCTTTCTCGGCATGTCCGGACTCGGCAATTTCTTCCTCGAGCGGTTCGCGGCGGCCGAGCGGGCCGGTCAGCGGGCCGTTCTACTCGGCGAAACCGCCGGAAATCCGCTGGCCACCGGGTACGGACTCACAGCGGTGGGCGCGGTCCGCTACACCCAGGGCCATCTCGATGAGGCGCTGGACCTGAGCGCTCGTATCCCGGCCCTCTTCGAAGACGGGACCGGCCCCGACCAATTCGATCCATACGCGCTCTATGCCCACTGCTTGATCGAACTCGATCGGCTGGACGACGCCGAGGAGGTTTTGAAAACGGCAATCGGGCGCAATCGGCGATTCCGCGGCGTCTATCTGTCCTCCAACCTGGTCGCAAAGGCGCGGATGTACCTGGTGGGTGGGCGCTGGGACGATGCGCTGGCCGAATGCGCGGCGAGTATGCAGACCCCCGATGTGCTCGGTTATCCGACGGTCGCGCACACCGTCGCGACGCTCATCGGAATTCGCCGCGGCACCTTCCTGCCGGACCCGGACGGCCTGCCCGCGCCGGACAATCGCCCGGGCAATATCGGCTACGCGCATTTCCATCCATGGGTCAAGGCGCTGACTGCCGAGGCGCGCGGCCGCCCCGACCTGGCACTGGAACTACTCGTCGAAGCACAAAACCGACTCGCCGATGGATTGGCCTCCGCCACACTGCATTACATCTTCCCGGATATCGCGCGGTTGGCCGCGGAAATCGGCGACGCGCACGCGGCCCGGTCGGTAGCGGCCAGCGCGGATCTGCTGCTGACCCGACAGCCGACCGCATCGCGCACCGGAACGGCCCTGCTGTGCCGTGGCCTCGCCGACTCCGATCCCGACGGCCTCGTCGCCGCAGCGCACGCCTTCCAGCAATCGGGCCGCCCCCTGTTCGAGGCCCAGGCGCACGAAAGCGCCGCCGTCCTATTGGCCGCCGCGGGTCGAGGCGCCGAATCCCGCACCGCATTGGACGCCGCCGTCGAACTGTATTCCGGCCTCGGCGCATCCTGGGATTCCGCCCGCGCGGTGGCGCGCGTGCGGCGATACGGAATCCGCCGCGGCGTCCGCGGCCCTCGCAACCGCCCCAAAACCGGCTGGGCGGCACTGACCGACACCGAACGCAAGGTCGCCACCCAAGTCGCCGAAGGCCTGTCCAATGCGGATATCGCCGCCCAAATGTTCTTGTCCCGCAGGACAATTCAATCCCACGTCTCGAACATCCTGGCCAAACTGGACCTCCACTCCCGCCGCGAAATCCCCACCGCCATGCCCCGACCCCACTGACTCCGGCGTCATCGTGCCCAACCCTTTCGAGGTTCTCGCAGAGCCGATGCGCATCCCGCATGGCTCACAAGCTCTGCGAGGTTGACGCGGGTCACTTTGGAGCGTGAGAAGAGCGCGATCTCGGTCGTTCACGCCTATGCGCTGGAAACCACACATGGTGAGCTCCCCGCTGGCGTACGCCCGCTCTACCCTGCCAACTACCTGCTGACCGGCTCGTGGACGCCGAAGGACTCCGACGCGATCACCACGGACTTCCCGTTCCCCATACACATCCCCTGGTCTGAACTCGAATTCTGAACCGCAGCACGGGAATCGACAGCCTCGCAACCGGATGCGCTATCGATTGAGCGGCGGGAGTCGAACTCGGGCCTCGAATTCCTTGGCGGAACGCGGCTCCGGCAATTCGACGAGGAATGGCCCGAGCACCTAGTCGACAGCATCAACTGGGTCCGGTCGTTTCCGTGGCGATAGAGATCGCCCCGCAATTTGACTACGCGCGGTGAGCGCGCCGAAGGCACGGACTCGGATGAGTCCGTGCCTTCGGCCAGTATTCAGTGTTGTGCGCTCACAGGGAGCGCGGGCTCACCAGGAGCTCTTGTGCACGCCCGGGAGCTCACCGCGGTGCGCCATTTCGCGCAGGCACACGCGGCACAGGCCGAACTTGCGGTACACCGCGTGCGGGCGGCCGCAGCGCTGGCAGCGGGTGTAGGCGCGAACGGCGAACTTCGGCTTGCTGTTGGCCTTGTTGACCAGTGCTTTCTTAGCCATGTGCTCAGTTCTCCTTGAACGGGAAGCCGAGGTGCTTGAGCAGGGCACGGCCTTCTTCGTTGTTGGTCGCCGTGGTCACCACGGTGATGTCCATACCGCGCGGGCGGTCGATGGAGTCCACATCGATCTCGTGGAACATCGACTGCTCGCTCAGGCCGAACGTGTAGTTGCCGTTGCCGTCGAACTGCTTCGGCGACAGACCGCGGAAGTCGCGGATACGGGGCAGCGCGATGGAGACCAGGCGGTCCAGGAACTCCCACATGCGGTCGCCGCGCAGGGTGACCTTCGCGCCGATCGGCATGCCCTCACGCAGCTTGAACTGCGCGATCGACTTGGTGGCCTTGCGGATCTCGGGCTTCTGACCGGTGATCAGTTCCAGATCACGGACCGCGCCGTTGATGAGCTTGGCGTCGCGCGCGGCGTCACCGACACCCATGTTCACGACAACCTTGACCACGCCCGGGATCTGCATCACGTTGGCGTAGTCGAACTCGCTGTTCAGCGCGTCCTTGATCTCGGCACGGTAGCGCGCCTTCAGACGCGGCTGAGTCTGCTCAGAGGTGGTCATATCAGATGTCCTTCCCGTTCTTACGGGAGATCCGGACCCGCTTGCCGCTCTCCTCGTCCGTCCGGTAGCCGACGCGGGTCGGCTTGCCGTCGGAGTCGACGACCATCACGTTGGACACGTGGATCGGAGCTTCCTGGGTCACGATGCCGCCCGAGGAGGCACCACGCTGGTTGGTGGAGTTGGCAACGTGCTTCTTGATCCGGTTCACGCCCTCGACCAGGACCCGGTTCTCCTGCGGGTAGGCCTGGATGACCTTGCCCTTGGCGCCCTTGTCCTTACCCGAGATGACGAGCACCGTGTCGCCCTTGTGCACCTTCATGTCAGAGCACCTCCGGAGCCAGCGAAACGATCTTCATGAACTTCTTCTCGCGCAGCTCGCGGCCGACCGGGCCGAAGATACGGGTGCCACGCGGGTCGTTGTCCGGCTTGATCAGCACGGCCGCGTTCTCGTCGAACTTGATGTACGAACCGTCCGGGCGACGACGCTCCTTGACGGTGCGCACGACGACGGCCTTGACGACCTCGCCCTTCTTGACGTTGCCGCCGGGGACAGCGTCCTTGACGGTGGCGACGATGATGTCGCCGATGCCGGCATAGCGACGCGACGAACCACCGAGAACTCGGATGCAGAGGATTTCCTTCGCACCCGTGTTGTCGGCGACGCGCAGTCGCGACTCCTGCTGAATCACTTCAGCCTCCTTGACCTGGATGTATACGCACGCCGGATTGCCGACCCGACGGGCATGGTCGTGTCACCACCCGAAACGCGCGCCTGCCAGCGGTTTTCTCGATCAGATCGATCAACCACCGGGGGTTCGCGGCTGGATTGCGGGCACAGCTCCCGCAGGCAACCGGTTCAGTGTAGGGGAATCCCCAGGTCGGTCCCAAATCGGGTCCCGCAGGCACAGGCTGAACTTCCGCTGTGAAACCCGCGTGGATCAGTGCTCTCGGGCCGTCCCGTTACTACCCTCGAAACAAGCAAGATCACCGGATGAACTGTGCACATTCCATATCATCGCTGAATAGGGGGTTTCGTTGAGTTCGTCTGCGCGTTCCACCCGGCTCGGTCGTCGCACCTTTCTGATCGCACTCGGTGTGATTCCGGCCACCACCGCGCTGGTCTCCTGCTCGCGGGAGCAGTCGGTGCGGCTCACCGGGGTCGATATGCGGGGCGAGGACCCGGCGATTCGTCCGCAGGACGATCTGTTCCGCTACGTCAATGGCGGCTGGCTGCGGGATTATCAGCTGCCGCCGGACAAGCCGTCTCACACCACCTTCGACGAGGTCGGCGACCGGGTGGAACAGCAGCTTCGGGAGATCATCGAGGGCATCCACGACCCGAAGGCCGGAACGGCAGAGCAGCAGATCCGCGATCTCTACGACGCCCGGGTCGATCTGGCCGAAATCGAGCGGCTCGGCGTGACCCCGCTGGCGGATCTGTTCGCGGCAATCGACGGCGCGACGACCAAACCGGATCTGGCCAAGGTGATGGGCGGGCTGCCGATCGGCGGGCTCATCGGTTTGTCCGTCGGGGTCGATCAGAAGAATTCGGCCGAATACGTCGCGAACATCTCCCAGTCCGGTATCGACCCGAATATGGGCGAGCAGTATTACCGCAAGCCCGAATACGCAGAGCAGCGCGCCGCCTATCAGACCTATCTGCAACGCATCGCCGCGGGCGCGGGCTTTCCCGATCCGGCGGGCACCGCCCAGCGAGTGTTCGACCTGGAGACCAAGATCGCCGCCGATTTCTGGGACGACGTTCGACTGCGCGATCCCGATGCCGCCTACAACCCGATGAGCTGGGCCCAATTGACCGCGCTCGCACCGCAATTCGATTGGGAGCCGTGGCTGGCGGGCAATACCGACCGACCGCGCGCACTGCTCGATCGCGTGGTGGTCGGTCAGCCGTCGTTCGTGACGACCGCCGGAAAGCTCTGGGCCGAGGTCGATATCGCGGCCTGGCGGGAGTATCTGCGCCTGGCCGTTGTCAAACAGTTCGCCTCGCTGCTACCCAAGGCCATTGCCGACGCCGAATTCGATTTCGTCGGCAAGGTACTGCAAGGGTCGCAGGAGCGTCCGGAGCTGTGGAAGGACGGCATCGCGACCGTCAATGCGAACCTGAGCCAGCCGCTCGGGAAACTCTATGTGGACGAACACTTTCCGCCCGCGGCCAAAGAGCGCGCCTTGGCGATGGTCGCCGATCTCATATCCGCCTACCGGGCCGACTTCACCGATTCGACCTGGATGTCGCCGCCGACCAGACAGGCCGCCATCGCGAAGCTCGACAAGATCGTCACCAAGATCGGCTATCCGGACAACTGGATCGACTACTCGGGATTGACGATCACCCGCGGCAAGTTGATCGAATCCGTCCGCGCCGCACAGCGTTTCGAGACCAAGCGCGGTTTCGCGCGGCTCGGTACCCCGGTCGACAAGTCCGAATGGCATATGCCGCCGCAGCTGGTGAATGCCCAGTACAACCCGAATGCCAATTCGATCTCGTTTCCGGCCGCCATTCTGCAGCCGCCGTTCTTCGACTCCGATGCCGCGACCGCGGTCAATTACGGCGCGATCGGAGCCGTTATCGGTCATGAGATCGGACATGGCTTCGACGATCAGGGTTCGCGCTACGACGGTGACGGCAATCTGCGCGACTGGTGGACGCCCGATGACCGGACCGCATTCGAGGCCAAGACCAAGCAGCTCATCGACCAGTACAACGCGCTGGTCCCGGCCGGTCTCGACCCGAGCAAGCACGTCGACGGCGCGCTCACGGTCGGGGAGAATCTCGCGGATCTGCGTGGTCTCGGTATCGCCGTGGCCGCCCTCGGCATCGCCGATAAACGTGACGGCAAGGGCGATCCGGACAACCGCACGCTGTTCCTGTCCTGGGCCCGGATCTGGCGGGAGAAATCGACGAAGCAGCACATGGAACTGCGACTGGCCATGGATCCGCACGCGCCCAACGAGTTCCGTTGCAACCAGGTGGTCCGCAATATCGACGAGTTCTACACCACCTTCGCCGTCGAGCCGAGCGACAAGTTGTACCTGGCCGTGGACCAGCGCGTCTCGCTCTGATCCGACGGGCTGGCAACGCCGGAGACAGGTAGCCTCGGACCAGCACTATCGCGCCTGACGAGGATGCGGCCGGGACCGCATCGGGAGAGGAAATCCTCGTGACATCAACCGGTCGTCTCGGTCAGCTGGACCGTCGTGCCTTCCTGATCGCGCTCGGGGTGGTGCCCGCGGCCGTCGCCCTGGTCTCCTGCTCGAAGGATGAGCATCAGGTGCGGCTGACCGGGGTCGATATGGGCGGCGCGGACGAGGTGATCCGGCCGCAGGACGATCTGTACCGGCATGTCAACGGCAGGTGGCTGCGGGAGTACCAGCTGCCGCCAGATAAGGCCGCGGTCGGCGCGATCAGCGATGCGAGCGATCGGACGCTGGATCAGCTGCGCGAGATCATCGAGGGCATCAAGGATCCGAAGCCGGGTTCGGAGGCGCAGCAGATTCGCGATCTCTACGATGCGCGCCTCGATGAGGCCGCCTTCGAAACGCTCGGCCTGACACCGCTGACCGATCTCTTCGCCAAGATCGATGGCGCGGCGACCAAACCGGATCTGGCCAAGGTGATGGCGGAGCTGCCGATCGCCGGGCTGATCGGTATCGGAGTCGGCATCGATCGCAAGGACTCCAATGCCTATATCCCCACCATCAGCCAGTCGGGTATCACGCTGAGCGAGCAGTACTACCGCAAGCCGGAATACGCCAAGCAGCTCGCGGGCTACAAGACCTACCTCGAGCAGATGTCCGCGGGCGCCGGGTTCGCCGATCCGGCGGGGATCGCGCAGCGCATCGTCGATCTGGAGACCAAGATCGCGGCGGCGCATTGGGACAGCGTGCGCAATCGCAACACCGATGCCACCTACAACGTGATGGGCTGGCACGATCTGGTCGCGCTCGGACCGCAATTCGATTGGGATCCGTGGATGGCGGGCAATACCGACCGGCCGCGCTCGCTGTTCGACAAGATCGTGGTGGCGCAGCCGTCGTTCGTGACCGCGGCCGCGCAACTGTGGGCCGATACCGATATCGCGCTGTGGCGAGAGTATCTGCGGGCCAATGTGGTCGCGGAGTTCGCCCGATTCCTGCCCAAGGCGATCCGCGACGCGCGGTTCGATTTCGTCGGCAAGGTGCTCAGCGGACTCGAGGAGCGGCCGGAGACCTGGAAGTCCGGCGTCGGCGTCGTCGACGACAATCTCGGTGACCAACTCGGCAAACTGTATGTGGACAAGCACTTTCCGCCGGCCGCCAAGGATCGGGCCAAGGAGATGGTGGCCGACCTCATGGCCGCCTATCGGGAGAACTTCACCAATTCGACCTGGATGTCCAAGCCGACCAGGGATGCCTCGATCGGCAAACTGGACAAGATCGAGGCCAGGATCGGATACCCGGATAAGTGGGACGACTACTCCGCGCTGAAGATCACCCGGGGCAAGCTGATCGAATCCCTGCGCGCCGTCAATGCTTTCGAGTCCAAGAAGGCGTTCAACCGGCTCGGCACTCCGGTGGACAAGTCCGAATGGGGTATGTCGCCGCAGACCGTCAATGCCTACTACTCACCCACCAGCAACCAGATCACCTTCCCCGCCGCGTATCTGCAGCCGCCGTTCTTCGACAAGGACGCGACGACCGCGGTCAATTACGGTGCGGTCGGCGCGACCATCGGTCACGAGATCGGCCACGGCTTCGACGATCAGGGCCGTAAATACGACGCCAGCGGTAACCGCAGCGACTGGTGGACACCCGAGGACCTGGCCGCATTCGAGGCCAAGACCAAACAGCTGATCGATCAATTCGACGTGCTGGTCCCCGAGGGCCTCGATCCCAAATACCACGTCGACGGCGCACTCACGGTCGGCGAAAACCTCGCCGATCTGCGCGGCCTGCAAATCGCCGTCGAGGCCTACCGCATCGCCGCCAAGCGCGACGGCATCGACCCCGACTACCAGCAGATGTTCTTCTCTTACGCCCGCAGCTGGCGCGAAAAGCAGACCGAGGAATCGACCATCAGCCTGCTCCAGGACGTCCACGCCCCAAACGAATTCCGCTGCAACCAGATCGTCCGCAATATCGCCCAGTTCTACAACACCTTCACCGTCAAGGAAGGCGACAAGCTCTTCCTCCCCGAAAACCAGCGCATCACCCTCTGAGCCGGAGGCCGACCTTCTTCGTTATCGGACCAAGTCCGCGAAGCTGATATCGCCCAGCACCACGTGCTCCCGTCGTACGATTCCGTCGCGATGCAACCGGTGCAGGCGGTATTCGGCGGCGTGGGCGTCTAGCCGGAACTCATGGACCTCTTCGATGTCGTACTTGGTATCGAGTGCGACGACAAGATAGAGCGGGATGCCTGCGCGGGCGTATTGCGCCTTCTTGTCGAGCAGATCCACAGCGGCGGCGGATGCCGAGGAAACCTCGATAGATGGGTGTGCGATAAGCCCGGCTGCAGTGCCGGGCTTATCCATAGGGAACCGCTTATGGGCTTTCGCCGCCGCGTCGACTCGGGTCAGAAGGCACTGCCGGTGGAGGGGCGGGGGAAGAAGCCGGGCCAGCCGGGGTAGCTCGGGTAGCCGGGGTAGCTCGGGTAGCCGGGGTAGCTGCGGTGGCCCCAGCCACCGTTGCCCCAGCCGCCGAAGCCACCCCAGCCGCCGAAACCGCCATGGCCATGGTGGCCGTGGATGTCTTCGACCTGATCCACCTGCACGATCGCCGGACCCTGGGTGTCGGTCGTATCGGCGAGCGCAGGGCCCGCGACCGCGGCGATCGGGGCCAACGCCAGGGCGGAGGTGATGGCGATGCGGGCGACCATGGGGCGGACGCGTCCGGCGGAACTCTTTTGATTCATCGGAACTAACCTCAATTCGGTATGCGTCAGTCGTGCGAAGACCCGCGTGCTCACGGGTTCGACGTCGATGCCTCCCGGACGAGAGGATCATTATTGACGTCATTTAACGTACCGCTAGATAGCGGCACGTTCAATAGGTTCGCAATAGATGACATGACAGCAACCAGCGGGCTGGGGTGGCGAGGAACTCAACGCTGCTGCACAACCCGGAGAGCCCGCCTCCGCCAACGCGGCGAAATAGGTTTCAACGCGCTGGAGCTTCGAGGCTCGCATGCGCCAGCGCGCGGGCCCTCGGCCATTCCGCAGCCAGGTCCAGCAGGTGCCTGAGTTCATCGGCCCGGTCACGCAGGGCGAACGCAGTGGCGCGGCCGGAGGCCCGCACGGGAGGCCCACCAGCAGCTTTGGCCTGCACTGCCCATGCGATACACCGCGCGTATTCGCGTATATCGGTGTGCGCCTCGACATCCGGTGCGTACGGCCGCAATTGCACCAGGGCGTCGCGGATTTCGACCGTCATCCGATAAAGCAGCGACGCGGAGCCGCTACTCGGCGGGGCCAGCACCACCTCCGGTACGGCATCCGTCAGCGCCTGCCACAGCGGACGCAGTCGGCGACAGCAGTGCCCGGCCCGATCCAATTCCGCCCGAGCCAGCAACGCATTCCAGAGCGGGATCGCGATCAGCGCGGTGAGCAGGACCAATGTCGCGTATGTTCCGATCGCCCAGATCAACCCTGGCTCATCGGGTCGGGTGCCGTTGGCCGTCCGCACGAGCGAGACCACCGTCGAAACCACGGCATACACGGCGACGAATAACAGTGCACCGTAGGTCAAGCGTTCCTTCACGGGGGTCTCGGCGGTGCGTAATTCCCGCACGCAGGCCCGCGTCATCAGGAGGCCGGACCAAGCGGTCGGCACCGCGGTCAGCGACCAGACCGTCGGCCCCCAATCCTCGCGGCCTGCCAACATGCCGACCAGCACAACACATCCGGCCGCTGCGGCGATCCCGTCATAGGTGCGCTGCCGCCGCGCCGCGGTCCGCGCGTCTGTGCCATCGAGCAATCGTGCGAATCCGAAGACATTCGCCACCGCCAGCGCACCGAAGATCGTGAACAGATCGAGCGCGAGATGAGCCCGGCCGAGCCGGCCGACGCAGATGAAGACGAGCAGACCGACCAGATCCCAGGCCAGTGCACGATTGATGAGCCGGTCGCTGAGGGTCTCGTCGACCAGGAACCACCGGCCGATGGTGATCGCCGCGACGAATCCGACGATCACCACGACGGGCGCGACCGGCACCGAGTTCATGGCTCCAGACAGTAGAGTCCGAGCGCGGCACGCACCAACCGTGACTCAGCGCACGGCGACGAGTTCGTCGGCCTCGGCGAGTTCGGCCAGTTCCTCCTCGACGTACTTATCGCCCGCGAAGTACGAGGCCGCGGCGGCCAGGAACATCATCAGCGCGGCCGAGACGAACACCACGATCAGACCCGAGTGGAACGGTCCGGTGAGCAGATGCGGGAAGAACTCCTGACCGGTGAGGGTGTCCGCATTGACGCCCGGCTTGGCCAATTCGCCGCTGGGGCCGAGCAATTCCTGGATCGGGTTGTACCCGAGGAAGGCGGCGAACATGCTCGCGACGGGCGGCAGATCGGCGAGTTGGGACGCGGCGCCCGCGGATACGCCCTGGGCGCGCAGACCACTGTCGAGTGCCGAGGGCAGGCTCGCGGCGAGGCCGACGACCATGAGCGAGAAGAAGATTCCCATCGACAGCGCATTGCCGCCGTTGAACAGGGTGCCGCGCATGCCGGAGGCCGCGCCGCGCTGGGACGCGGGCACGCTCGACATGATGGCGGCGGTGTTCGGGGAGAAGAACAGTCCGCAGCCGATGCCGTTGAGCAGCACGACCGTGGCGAATACCCAGTAGTTGAAGTCGACCGGGATGACGAGCAGCAGCAGGAAGGTGAGCCCGGCCAGTGTCGCGCCGCCGGTGGTGAACCGGCGCGATCCGTAGCGGTCCGACAGCCAACCCGAAACCGGTCCGGCGGCAAGGAATCCCACGGTCAGCGGCAACAGATAGATACCGGCCCACAGCGGCGTCGATTCGTAGTCGTAGCCGTGCAGCGGCAACCAGATGCCCTGCAGCCAGATGATCAGCATGAACTGCATGCCGCCGCGGCCGATCGAGACCATCAGATTGGCGAAATTGCCGAGGCCGAACGCACGGTTGCGGAACAGCGACAGATGGAACATCGGCTCGGCGACCTTGGTCTCCACCACGCAGAACGCCGCGAGCAGCGCGATGCCGCCGAACACCGCACCGAGCACCCATGGGTTGGACCAGCCGGTGGGATGTCCGCCATGCGGCTGGATGCCGTAGGTGATGCCGGTGAGCAGTGCGGTCAGGCCCAGGCCGAAGGTGATGGTGCCCGCCCAGTCGACCTTGCCCTTGGTGCGCACGCCCACCTCGTGTAGTGAGCGGTAGGACCAGATCGAACCGATCACGGCGATCGGCACGCTGACCCAGAACACCGCGCGCCAATCCCATTCCGAGAGCACGCCGCCGATGATCAGTCCGAGGAAGGAGCCCGCGACCGCGGCGACCATATTGATGCCGAGTGCGGTACCACGCTGTTTGGCCGGGAAGGCATCGGTGAGGATGGCCGTCGAATTGGCCGTCAGCATGGCGCCGCCGATGCCCTGCAGCACGCGCCAGACGATGATCCACATCGCGCCCGAACCACCCTGGAACGGATCGAAAGACAGCGCGACCGAGGTCACCGCGAAGACCGCGAAGCCGAGGTTGTAGATCCGGACGCGGCCGAAGATATCGCCGAGCCGCCCGAACATCACCACGAGCACCGCGGTGACGAGCAGATAGCCCATCAACATCCACAGCAGATAGCCGACATTGCCCGCTTCCAGTGGATTCAGCCCGATACCGCGGAAGATCGCGGGCAGCGAGATCAGCACGATCGAGGCATTGACCGCACTGAGCAGCACACCAATGGTGGTGTTGGTCAGGACAATCCATTTGTAGTGCGGGTGATCCCGGTCGTAGCGCAGGCGGCGGCGAATGGTCTGGACATCACCCAGATCGAGATCGGCAGATGGAATCGTCACGGTAGCCCCTTGCTGATTGTTACCTCAGGAAACTATATAGTTAGCCGATGTAACTATCAAGCCGGTTCCACTCTCGCTCGATCGGATTTGGGCTGACATAGGTTAGCCTTAGCTGATCTGTCGAGTGCGGCTCGGACGAGCCGATCGAGAAGACCTCGATGAAAGAGGGTGCAACGATGAAGTCTGTCCGGACCTCACGCATCTGGGCGCGGGCGGCGATCGCCGTGCTCGCCGGTGCGCTCACGCTGGGGACGGCCGCATGCGGATCGTCTGACGACGACGGGACTTCCGGAAGCGAGTCCGTCACGATCGCACACGCCCGGGGCGAGACCACGATCACCGGTACCCCGAAAAAGATCGTCGCGCTGGGCAACCAGTGGCTGGACACGGCACTCGCGTTCGGCGTGACACCGGTCGGCTATGTCGACAATGTCGCCGTGCTGTCCAAGGACGCGCCGCCCTGGCAGCCGAAGATGCCCGAGGCCGCGAAGCCGTTGAACACCACCGGCAATCTGGCCGAGCAGGTGGCAGCGCTCGAACCCGACCTGATCCTGGTCGACGCCTTCATCGCCGACCAGAAGAACTACGACGATTTCAGCAAGGTGGCCCCGACGTTGCCCGGCCTCAGCAAGGAAATCGTCACTCCCTGGCAGGATTTGGTGACGACGCTCGGCAAGGTGCTGCACAGAACGGACCAGGCCGAGAAGATCATCGGCGGTGTGAACGACAGGGTCACCGCGATCACCCAGGCCAATCCCGGCCTGCAGGGCAAAACATTCGCCAGCACGTTCCTGTTCAGCAATACCCAGCTGATGGTGCTCACCGACGCGAACGACGGATCCGCCAAGCTCTTCGCACAGCTCGGCCTCGGGATCCCGAAGAACCTCGCCGCGCTACCCGCCAACCAGGGCCGGGTGGCGCTGTCGCCGGAACGGCTCGATGAGCTGACGGCCGATCTGTTGCTCGCGGGCGCCGGGTCCGGAATGGACGAAAAGTACCGGCACCTGCCCGGATACGCCGATCTACCCGCGGTGCGGAAGAACGCGGTGGTTGCGCTGAACACCCAGGAGATCACTGCGGTGAACCAGCCGACCGCGCTGTCGATCCCCTACCTGCTGGACAAGCTGACGCCGGTCCTGGCCAACGCCGCAAAATAGGAGTTCCAGGTTGTCCGTCCGTACCTATCCCGACCAGACCCGGTTCTCGCTGCGCGAGGGCGTCACCTGTCTTACCGTGCCCACGGGTGCGGTCCTGTTGAATCCACCGCACAAGGAAAAACTGACCGGACTCGGCGCCGCACAGTTGCATGCGCTGAAGACGCTCAACCGAGGCCCGTCCACCTTGGGCGAGATGACGCCGCAGGACGGCGCCGAGGTCGGTGAGCTGCTCGATCGGTTGACCGACGAAGGTTGGCTCGCGGTCACCGTCCGCGACGGCGGCCGCAATCTATACAGCATCCGGCCGTTCACGAAGCCACCCGGCCGGCCGGCCAGCCCGCTGCCCTGGTCCGCCACCTTGTCGAAATTCGCCGTGCTGCACCGGGATTCGGATGGCTTCGTGCTCGAACACCCGATGTCCTGGTGCGATGTGCGGATTCACGATCCACGGCTGCTCGCACTGCTCGACGGTCTGGGCGCGGGCGATGTCGCACTGCCGATCGGGATCAAGACACAGCTGGCCGCGGACCTACATTGGTGCGGTTTCCTCGTCGCGGATCCGTTCGACGAGGAACGGGAGTTCACCGGGCGCAGTTGGAGCGCACCAGATCTGTGGTTCCACCGTCGCAGCACGCTGGGCGCGCGCACCATCACCTGGGAGCACTTCGGCCCCACGAAATGGGCGAAGGGCTCGTTCCAGCAGCCGCCCGCGCGCAGGCCGGACTACCCGGGCGAACCGGTGCCACTGCGGGTTCCTGATCTGGCGGCCCTGCGCGCCAACGATCCGAGTCTCAGCACAGTGATCGAAGACCGGTACTCGTGCCGAGCCTTCGACGACACGCATCCGATCACCCGCGACCAACTGGCCGAACTACTGTTTCGCACCGCCCGTACCCGCGGCGTGCGATCGGCGGGCGAGGGCGAAGAGCTGGCCTCGCGTCCCTATCCTTCGGGCGGCAGCGTCTACGAGTTGGAGCTCTACCCGATCGTGCGGCATGTCGACGGACTGGCACCCGGTATGTATCACTACGACTCGTTCGACCACGTGCTGCGTCCGGTCGCCGACGCGGATTCCGCTGCGGTGCAACGCCTTGTGCGCTCGACCTCGGCGACGCTGGCCAACGGCGCCGAACCCCAGGTGGTGATCGTCATGGCCGCGCGCGTCGGGCGGGTGATGTGGACCTACGAACAGGTCGCCTACGCCAGCATTCTCAAACACGTCGGCGTGCTCATGCAGAACGTGTATCTGGCCGGAGCCGCAATGGGGCTGGGCGTCTGTGCCCAGGGATTCAGTGATACCTCGGCATTCGTCGAAGCTGCCGGCGTCGACGAACTGCAGGAGTGCAATGTCGGCAGCATTATCGTCGGCTCGCCCGCGGCTCATTGAGCGCGGCGCGAGCCATCGGCCATACCCGCGCGAGGTCGAGCAGGTGGCCGAGTTCAGCCATCACATCACGGGCATCGTGCAGGTACCCATCGGCTGTCCCAGCGGGAGGCGTACTGCCCGACGCCTTGGCATGCGCGGCCCGCGCCAGCTGCCGCGCATAGCTTTCTATGCTGTTCTCACGAGATTCACCAGGGGGCACGTATCTGCGCAGATGCTGTAGCGCATCCCTGGTCTCGACAACCATCCGGTACAGCCTGGAGTCGGCATCACCACCGGGATCGCCTTGGCGCAATACGATTTCCGGCACCACCGTGGTGAGATCACGCCACAGCGGGCGGAGTCGGCGCAGGTCGCGTCCGGTGCGGTCCAGCCCGCCGCGCGCGACCAACACCGTGATCAGGGGAATCGCGGCCAACGCCGTGACGACGAGACAGACCCCGCAGGATGCCACGGTCCATCGGCCTGCGCCGATACCGTCCGCACCTCCCGCGGCGGCCGAAACCGCTCCGGCGACGGCGGCAAAGCACCAGTAGGCCGCGACGAGTAGTAGACCGGTGTTCGCGAGCCGCGCCCGGGCGGACAGGGCGGCACCGCGCAGTTCCCGCCCAGCGGCGCGCACGGTATGCAGCCCGGCCAGCGTCATCGGCAGGTTGAGGATCAGCAACCAGCACGCCGTGTGCCACCATCCACCGGGCCCCTCATCGGTGAGCACGATCAGCACCGCACCACTGCCCGCCACGGCGTTGTAGACCCGCTGCCGTTCGCCCGCCGTGCGCGGATCGGCACCGTCGAACAACCGAGCAAGACCGTAGACGGCGGCCAATGTCAGTGGGCCGCTGACGATGAAGATGCCGTGGGTCAGCCAGGCGAATTCGGAGTCCGCACCGCCGACCTCGGCGAGGACGCCGATCGCGGACCAACTCAACGCCCAATTGATGAGCCGGTCGGCGGCGGTTTCATCGACGAGGAACCAGCGCGCGACAGCGACCAGGCACAGCAACACGATTACCGGCACCGCGAACCACATCGACACCGGGCCGGTCATCGGTCAACCACCCCAAGGGAGTTCATCGCCGCCGACAATAACGGGTCGGCCGGTCGGCGGCGAATCGCTCGGATCAGGGTTCCAGGTCACGTACTCCGATGAAGACGCGCTGGTCGAGTGCCAGCAGTGGATGATCAGCAGCGGGCAGCGTGAGTTCCGGCGTCAGCCCTGAGGCCACGAGCTGGTCCTGCCATTCGCGCTCGGTGAGGAAGATCCGGTCGGATCCCGCCCGCACGTCGGTAAGACCGGCATGCGGTTCACCCGGACGCGGCGACATGAGGAAGTGCACCGAGGTCAACAGCTGAGCGTGCGCGTGGCAGGTTTCGATGATGACCACCGCCCCACCCGGATTGAGCAGGTCGTGCAATTGACGCAGCGTGTCACCGATGTCGTGCGCGTTGTGCAGCACGTTGGCGGCGATCACAATGTCGTAGCGCGGCTGCTGTCGCAGGTCCGCATTCATATCCACGATGCCGTATCGCATCCATGGATATTCGGCGAAGCGCTGCTGGGCGGCGTCGAGGAAGAAGGTGGAGACGTCGGTGAAGTGGTAGTCGACCGGCAGTCCGGACACTGCGGCAGCGACATTATCGGTGGTGCCACCGATGCCTGCGCCCAGTTCCAGGATGCGAACCGGCGATCGGTCGTCGCGCAACCGCCGCACGATATCGGCGACCGCCTGCCCCGCGGCGATGTTCAGGTATCGACTCATCAGGTTTTCGCGATAGGCGGCCTCGGCGGTCAGCATGTCGCCATCGGGAAATAGCAACTCCTGCACGCGAATTCGGTCCTGAGCGAGTTCGATCAGGTGTTCGTCGGCAGCGGTGAGGAAGGTGGCGAGAGCCGGTGCGTAACCGAGGTCGGTACACACCTGGTACAGATCAGCCCGCACCGGCGACGGCACGGGGCGCAGATGCCGGTAGCCGCGCTCCGGATCATGAGCGAGGCAACCGTGCCGGGTAAGTTCCTGTAGCCACTGCCGCAGCAGCCACTGGTGCCGCGGTGCGAAGTCCAGTCGCGTCGCGATTTCGGCCACGGAGCGGGGTTCGTCGCCGGACAACGCCGGTGCCAGTGCCGCCGACATGGCACGCAAGCCGAATACGTCCATATCACTTCGCGCGGAACGGAACCGATCGACATCGAAATCACCGGGAACGGCACGCTCGGCGGCCAGCCGTGCCCGTTCGGTGAGATCGGCCCGCTCCGGCACCGCCGACGCGACCAGCGATTCGACAGTGGGCGCCGACCGCACCGGCGCGGTGACCGCCGATCCCGCCGAGGTAGGCGAGCGATCGCCGATCAACCGGATCACATCGTCGAGTGATGCGCCCCCGATGAGATCCGCGACAGGCACGTCGTACCTGAACTCGCTCTTGACCCGCCGACGCAGTTCCAGCGCCTGTAGGGAATCCAGGCCGATCGCCACCAGCGGCCGCCCGCTGTCAACCGCGTCGAGATCATCGGCACCGATGACCTCGGCGAGCAACCGCACCATCCGCCGCGGTACCTCTGTTCCGGCATCCGTACCCGGAGCAGGCGCGGCATCGAGTGCGGTCGGCACTACCAGATCCGACAGCAGCGGACCGTAGCCGAAGGCGCCGAGGACCGAACGCCCACGCGCCCAGTCGAACGCCGCGACCATCGCGTTCTGCCGCAATCCGCCGAGCCCGAGCGCGATGGCATCCACGGAACTCATCGGCAGGTAGCCCACCTCGGCCAGTTTCGCGATATCGGCGGCACCGCTCCGGCTCCGATGGACCCCCCATTGCCCCCATTGCACCGAAACGCAGTGCAGTCCTTCGGCACGACGGTGGTGCGCGAAGGCGTCGAGCATACGGTTGGCCGCTGTGTACACGATCGTGCCGCGTCCGCCGAGCGTCGCCGCCAGCGAAGAACACACGACCACACGGCAATCATCGGTCCTGGCAACCGAATTCAGCACATGCTCGAGGCCGACGATCTTTCCGCGCAGTGCGTTGTCGATCAGGTCCGGCGTGATTTCTGCCAGTTCGACATTGCCGATGGCCGAATTGTCGGCCGCGGCATGAATGATGAGCTGCGTCGGCCGGTTCTCGAACTCCGCCGCGAGTCGCCGAACGGCCGTGTCATCGGCGATATCGCATGACACGACCCGGATCTCGGCGACGCCCAACGTGCGAATCCACCGCAGTCGATCGGCGACCGCCGCGCTCTCGCCCGACCGGCTGACCAGCGTGACCCGCCGTGCGCCCTGCCGGACCAGGTGCTCGCAGAATTCCAGGCCGAGGTTGCCGGTGCCCCCGGTGATGAGGGCATGCTCCGGTGCGATCGGGCCGGCGAGGGCGGACCGGTCGGCTTCGACCAGCCGTTTGGCGTACAGATTGCCCTCACGCAACGCCAATTCCGGTTCCTCGGCCGTATGCAACGCCGCGATGATCGCGGGCACGTCGTCCGAATCCGGTTGGCCCGGTGACAGATCCAGGTGCCGGAAGGCGATGCCCGGATACTCGGTGCCCGCCGACCGGAATCCCGCGGCGGCCGCAGCATGCACCGGATGCGGCGCGGGGTCCTCGGGCACTACCGTCTCCCCGCCGACCGTCACCAGCCAGTACTCGGCCACCGCGGCACCGGGTTTCACCCACCAGCGCCGGGCGCCGAAAAACTCGGCCGCCGCGGCGACGGCGTCGGATCCCGCCATCTCCGGTAGGGCGGGCATCAGCACCACGTAGGTCTCGACCTCGCCGTCACCGTCCGCTTCGATATCGACGGTTCGTACGGTGAGCCCCTGACTTGTCGCGTGCTCGCACAAGGCGGCGGCGAAATCCGCGCAGTCCCCGGTGTAGTCGACGATGCCGATGGCGCGTGCCGGCGTCATCGAGCGCTGTACCAATCGCGCCCAGTTCTCGACCACCAGTTGCGGGGTCGTGTTCGCGGGCGGCGTCGGCTGCTGGATCGGGTCGACGGTGACGGACCGGGTTCGCGAGGATTCGTGCGACAGCCACAGCCTCGTCTCGTTCATCCGGACATTCGGGAAGTCCGACAGCGGCAGCCGAGGCGGAGCATCGGATGCACTACGCAGCCGATCCCATCGGTAGTTGAGATCATTGACCGCGAGGACCGCGAGGTACCTGGTGAATTCGGCCAGATCGGTCGCCGTCCGGCTAGTTGTGCCGGATACCGAAATGGCCTGCTCCGGGGCGAATTCGGCGACACTCTGCTCGACCGCCAGCTGCAGTGTCGGATGCTCGGCGAGCTCGACGAAGGTGTCGACCTCGCGCGCGAGCGCCGCGGCGATCGCCTTGTCGAAGCGGACGGTATTGCGCAGATTCCAGAACCAGTACTCCTCCAGCGGCGGGGTCGAATCGGCCGCGGTGCCGAGAGTGCCACCGAGGCAATCGATGTCGGTGTCGAGGAAATGTGAGTTCGCCAGCCTGCTGTGTGCCGCATCGCGAATCACATCGCGGAACTCGTTGAGCAGGCTGGTGTGCGCGGGGTAGCGAACCCGGATCACGCGCGCGAACCGATCCCGTCGAGCGAGCCCGTCCACGATGGCCTGTACGGTTTCGCGATCGCCGGAGATACCGACCATCCGCGGCGAATTCACTACCGACACCTCGGCCCAACCGGACTGGCGCGCCAGCAATTCCTCGCACTCGTCGCGGTCGGCGGCGACGACGGCCATCGCATACCGATCGGATGAGATCTTGTCGACCGCGCGAGCCCTCGTTCCGACGACGACGATCGCGTCGGCCAGGGTCATCGCGCCCGCGAGGTACGCCGCGGCGATCTCGCCCTGGCTGTGCCCGACTACGGCGCCCGGCGTGATGCCGACCGAGCGCCACAGCGCTCCGAGCCCGGCCATCTGCGTGAACAACGCGGGTTGCACGATCTCGGCCCGGTCGTCCGCATCGGCGTCGGCATCGAGCAGATACGGCAGCGGCGAAGCATCGAACTGCTCGCGGAAGATCGCATCGCAGCGGTCCACTTCGGCACGGAACGCGGGCGAAAGGTCATAGAACAGCTTGCCCATACCGGGACGCTGGCTGCCCTGGCCGGGCAGGACATAGGCGAGCTTGCGCGCCGCCGCGGGCGCGTTCGTGCGGATCACCGACGGGTGCTCATGGTCGTTCGCCACCGAGCGCAGCGCGGCTACGAGCTCGTCTCGGTCGGTGACCATCGCGAGTGCGCGATGCCGCCGCGCGACGCGGGTCCGAAACAGCATGTCGGCCACGCGATCCGGCGGCACCGCGGGATGCTGCGAGACATAGGAAAGAATCGCCGCGGCTTCGGCACGCAGCAGGCCCGGGGTTTCCGCCGACAACAGAACCGGAATCGATCCATCGGGTAGTAGATGGCTAGTAATCGTCGTTCTCCTCAGGAGCGGGCATCGCGATGATCGCGTGTGCATTGGATCCCCCGGCACCGAACGAGGAAACGGCTCCGTAGCGGACGCCGTTCGTTGGCTCCCATGGTTGCGCTGTCGTGGCCAGTCGTAGACTCGACCGCTCCCAATCCACTCGTTTGGTGGGATTCTCGGCGAACAGCGTGGCCGGAATCCGGCCGTGCCTGCCCGCCAGCAGCAGTTTGACCAGGCCGAGCATGCCCGCGGCGGCCTGCGCGTGGCCGACATTCGATTTCACCGAGCCGAGCAGTGCGTCGGCACCCACGGCGCCGTAGGTGTTCTGCAATGCGGTGAGTTCGACCGGATCACCTGCGCGGGTGGCCGTTCCGTGGCCCTCGATCATGCCGATCAGGGCCGGATCGATTCCGGCCTTCGCGATAGTCTTGCGGATCAACCGTTCCTGCGCATCGGTGCGGGGCACCAGGATCGGTTTGCCCTTGCCGTTGTGGTTGTAGCTGGAGCCGAGGACGTGACCGTAGATCCGGTGCCCGAGCCGTCGTGCGCGCGACTCGCGTTCCACCAGAACGATTCCGGCGCCTTCACCCCACAGCGTGCCGCTGGCGTCGTCGGCGTAGGACCGGCAATGCCCGTCTGCCGAAAGGGCGTTGTGTTTAGCGAATTCATAGAAGGCGATCGGCGAGCCCATCACACACACCGCACCGGCCAGCGCCCATTCGCAGTCGCCGTCGCGCACCGCCGCCGCGGCCAGGTGCAAAGCCGTCAACGAGGAGGCACAGGCCGCGTCGATGGTCGTCGACGGGCCGGTCAAGCCGAGGCTGTGCGATACCCGTCCGGCCACGCTCAGCGTGCCGTAGCCGATGATCCTGAGCCCGGTGTACTCGTTCACCTCGTCGCCGCGCGGACCGTATTCCATCGGTGACGCCCCGATGAAGCAGCCGCCGTCCTCCCCACCGAGTTCCCCCGGGTTGATGCCGGCGTTTTCCAGCGCCTTCCAGGCCACACGCAGGATCACCCGCTGCTGTGGATCCGTCGCCAGTGCCTCGCGCTGCCCGATACCGAAGAAGGCCGGATCGAATTCGGCCGCGTCGGTAAGGAATCCGCCGGCATCGCGAACCTCTGGCCAGCCCTCCAGCCGGGACAACGACAGCAGGTCGTCGACCGGCCAGCCGCGATCCCGTGGAAACGGCCCGACCAATTCCGCCGCTGCCGCGAGGGCGGACCAGAACGAGCCGGGGCTGTCGATACCGCCCGGCGCCTCGACGGCCATCCCGGAGATGACGATGTGGTCGACATCCCGTGCCATCGCCGCGGTCACGGCTGCGCCTGCTTCGCAAGCAATTCCGCGATGCCATCGACGTGACTGTGCAGATAGAAATGTCCGCCGTCGAACATCGTGACCTCGACATCGTCGCTGTGCTGCCGCCAGCCGTGCAGATCCCCCATGGTGACGATCGGATCCCGGTCACCGCCGATCGCGTGGATCCGGGTACCGATCCGAACCGTTTCCGGGCACCGGTAGGCTTCGGCGGCCTTGTGGTCGGCTTTGATGGCGGGCAACGACATCCGCATGATTTCGCGGCTGGCGAGCACATCGGAATTGATGCCCTCGAGCTTGATGAGGTGGTCGAGCAGCTCATCATCGTCCTCCGGCGTCGGCTTCCGATACGCGGCCCTGGACGGGGCGACCGCCGCCGAAACCGTCAACTGCCGCACATCGATTCCCGCCGCGGCGGCGAGCCGGACGAACTCGAAGCTGACCAGTGCGCCCATACTGTGCCCGAACGCGATGATCGGCACGCCGCGGTTGTATTCGGAGAGCCGGAATTCGGTGAACGCGCCCGCCGCGATGTCCGGCAGTGAAGTCAATGCCGGTTCCTTCGCGCGGTCCTGGCGGCCGGGGTACTGGAAGACGACTACATCGAAATTTTCACTGAACGCCTTGGAGAGGGTGCGGTAGGCCGAAGCTCCGGCGCCCGCGTGCGGAAAGATCAACAGCGGCAGTCGGTCAGGCGAATCCGGCTTGTGGAACTTTCTGATCCATCCGTGCTGCATCTGCATCTGCATCTCACTTTCACTTGCTTGAAATCCATGTCCGGATCACTGATCCAGTGCGGCCGCGAGCGCCGCGATACTGCGATCCCAGAGTTCGACCAGCCGGTCCACCTCGGATGGGGCGAACAGCGCCGCGCTCCATCGCCAGGTGGCCATCAACTGCGGACCCGCCGCCGTGGTGTGCACCGCGGCGATGAGGCCGAGCGAATAGCGCAGTGGCAGATCGGGTTCCGGCGCGATCGGCATGGCTTCGGTCAGGGCCGGATCGGTGATCATCGACCACGCCCGGTCGCTGGATCCGCCGAGATCGATACGGCCCAGATAGTTGAATTCGACCTGGGGTTCGGGAGCATCGGTGAGCTCGGGAACCGCACGCACCGACTGCAACAGTCCGAAGTCGAGGCCCTGTTCGGGCACCGAAGCCATATGCGCGACAACGGAATCGAACAGGACACGCACCGAGTGCGGGTCCGCCTCGGCTCGCTCCACGTCGATCGCGTATGTGCCCGCGCCGAGCCGCGCCGGATAGGTGGTCGAGAACCAGCCGACAGTGCCGGAAGTATCCGCGCCTATCACCGCATCAGCGCGGCCATGACTTTCCAATCCGATGAGCGCACCGCCGGTGTGCTCCTGGCCGCGCTCGCGCCGCCAGGACACCAACGTCATCGTCAACGCCGTCAACAGGAATTCACGAACTCCATCCGTCTTGGACAGCGGGCCGAGGATTCGCGCGGTCGTGTCGACCGGCACGACGGCCGGGGTGAGTCGCAGCGTCGACCAGGTATCGGTCGGGCGGGGCTTGCGACTGCCAACGGCGGGATCCGGGCCGTGCACCTGCGCGGCCCAGTAGTCGAGCTGTGTCAGCACCTCGGGTGTTTCGGCTCGCTGCCACATGAGCTGGCACCATCGGCGATACGAGATGGTTTCCGCGACGACCTTCGGCACCGCGCCGGCGACGATCTGCTCCCATGCCTCGGCCAGATCGGACAGCAGCATGTTCCACGACACCACATCCACAGCCAGGTGATGAATGGCCAGCAAGAGCAGGTCGCCGTTCGGTGTATCCCGCAACCACGCAGCGCGCACCAGATTTCCGGCCATCGGATCCAGCCCGTCGATCGCGGCGCGGCAGGCAGAGCTCAGCCACTTCTCGAACCCGCCTGCGGTGCTGTCGAATTCGAGCTGCGTGAGGATGTCGTCGGCGCGCACAGAGCCGGGTTCATGGGTGACCAGGCGCGGACCGTCGGCAGTGTCGACCAACCGAGAGCGCAAAGTGTCGTGCCCATCGAGCATCGTCTGCAACGCCGCGGCAAGATCGGCGGCGGCGATGCCGTCGGGCAGGGTGAGCAGCATGTGCTGGGCCATCCGGCGAAAGTGCGGTTGCCGGTACATCCACGACACGATCGGCAGGGGCGGCACCGGTCCGTAGTCGCCGGCGGTTGGGGCAGATCCGGCTGCCCCACGGCTGTCGATCAGCGCGGCAAGATCGCGAATCGTGGGTGCGGCCAAGACCATTCGAACGTCGATCGGTAGTTCCTGCCGCCGTGCCTTGTTCACCAGCGAGATCGCAACGATGCTGTCCATACCCATGGCGAAGAAATCCTCGGCGACGCCGGGCGTGCGACCGTCGAAGACCTCGGTGAGCACCGCGGCGAGGGTGTGCTCGGTCGCCGTGCTCGGCCCGGCGGCGTCCGGAGTCGCACCGTTGAGTGCCTGCTCCGCGAGCTCCGTGAGTTCGCGTATGTCGAGCTTGCCGTTGGCGTTCACCGGGAGTCGCGGCAACTTCACCAGCCGCGCCGGAATCATGTAGGAGGGCAGGTGATTTGCGAGCGCGGACCGCAAGCCGACCGGATCGGCGTCCCGGCCAGGCACGCATACCACGAAACCGATCAGGCTCACCGAGTCACCGCGGCGCACCACCGTCGCCGCCGCCGCGGTGATACCAGGCAGCGCTCGCAAAGCCGTTTCCACCTCACCGATTTCGATGCGGTAGCCGCGGATCTTCACCTGATCGTCGGCGCGGCCGAGGTAGGCGAGCCCGCCGCCGGGCAGCCTGCGGACCAGATCGCCGGTGCGGTACATCCGCCTGCCGCCGTGGAAAGGGTCGGCGACGAAACGGTCCGCCGTGATTCCTGGGCGATCGGCGTAGCCCCGGGCGAGCTGCGGACCCGCGAGGTACAGCTCCCCGAGCACACCGGTCGGCACCGGCCGCAACCTGGAATCCAGGACGTAGGCCGACATTCCGACGGTCGGCCTGCCGATCGTCGGCACGTCCTGGCCGACAGCCCCTGGCGCGGTCACGTCGGCCACCACCGCCTCGACGGTCGTCTCCGTCGGGCCGTAGCAGTTGTGCACCGCGATGTCCATGGCGCGCAAGCGGTTCCACAGCTGGGTATCGATGGCCTCGCCACCGAGCGCCAAGACGGACAGCCCCTGGTCGAGCAGGCCCGCCGCAGCCAGCTGCCGAAACATCGATGGCGTGGTATCGATCATGTCGATGCTGTGCCTGCCGAGGCCGTCGACGAGCCGGTGTGCGTCGCGCATGGCCGCGTCGTCGAACAGATGGATGCGGTGGCCGTCGAGCAGCCCGACCAACGGCTGCCAGGAGGCGTCGAAGCTCAACGACCAGGCATGTGCGATCCGCAGTTTGCGGCCGAGCCGCGCCGTGACGGGGCGGTAGACCCGTTCGCGGTGATCGGCGAAGTAACCGACAAGGGCCGCGTGGCAATTGACGACACCCTTCGGTTCGCCGGTCGAGCCAGAGGTGAAGATGATGTAGGCGCTGTGCGCGGGGTGCCGCACGATCTGCGGCAGTACCGCGGCGGACCCGGCGGCGGCGAGCGCCGGATCATCGAGGTCGATCGCCGAATCGATGCCTGCGCCATAGCCGTCCGCGGTCAATACCAGCTTCGGCCGCGACTGCCGCAGGATCAACTCGATGCGCGCCCTCGGCAAGGACACGTCGACAGGCACATAGGCCGCGCCGGCGGCGAACGTCGCCAAGACGGCGATGATCGCCCGCGAACTGCGCGGAAGATAGAGGGCCACAACATCTTCCGGGCCGACATCGTGCGCGATGAGCACACCGGCCAGCCGTACCACCGCATCGTGCAATTCGCGATAGTTCAGGCTCGAGTTGTCGGTGGTGAGCGCAACCGCGTCGGGGGTAGCGGCCACCTGGCGCTCGAACAGCTCGAAGATCGTTGCCTGCGAATCCCATCCGGGACGTCCCGGTGTGGCGGACGGGACCTGTTCAGCGAGTTCCTGTTCCGGGAGAACCGCGAGGTCGTCGGTGTGCGTCAGCGCGCTGTCCGGCATTCGGCGTAGTACGGCGAGCATGCAGGCGCCGATATCCTCCGGTATGAACGGCACCGTCGCACGCACCGCCTCCACCACCACGGCCAGTTCGTCACCGAGAACGTGCGATACCACGGTGAGCGGATAGTGCGTGAGGTTCTTGGCCATCAGGGCCCGGAACGTGACGTCACCGACGGTGTTCGTCGCGAGTGCGTCCTCCATCGGAGCGTTCTGGAAGACGAACATCGTGTCGAACAGGGAGCTGTACCCGGCCGCGCGCTGCACCGATGAGAGGCTCAGATAGCCGTTTTCCCGCATGGCCGCCGATTCGCGTTGCAGACGGGCGCATTCGGCCGCGACGGAGGCCGCAGGGTCCACCTCGAAGAACACCGGGATGGTGTTCAGGAACAGGCCGATCATGCGTTCCACGCCCGAGATCTGCTCCGGCCGCCCGGTGACGATTGTGCCGTACACGACGTCGCGGCGGTCGGTCAGCCGGGATAGCAGGATCGTCCAGGCGAACTGCACCGCCGAGTTGAGCGTCAGTCCGTGCTCGCGCGCCCACGCGCGCAACCGGGCGGTGTCCTCGGCGGGCAGTACAAAGCGGATGACCTCGGCCGTCGCCGATCCGCTCCGGGCGATGCCCATGCTCACGCCGTCGGCGACCATCAACGGCCCGCTCAGCCCGGCCAACTGCGCGGCCCACCAATTCCGCGCCGCCGACATATCTTTCGCGCCGAGCCAGCCGATGTAGTCGCGATAGGGCCGAACCGGCGGCAGCGCATCGACCGCGCCGCCCGCCCGGTACAACGCGCGCAGCTCACCGAACAGCACACCGAGCGACCACCCGTCCACGAGGATGTGGTGGATCATCAGGATCAACCGCGACCGCGCGGTTCCGTCGGCTTCCGGTGGCAGCGTAACCAGCGTGGCCCGCAGCGCCGGACCCCGGCTCAGGTCGAACGGGCGAATGCGGTCCTCGGCCTCGATGGCGTCGAGTTCATCGGGGCGCGCCGCACGTTCGGTCCACGGCAACTCGACCTGTCGCGGCACGATCTGCACGGGCTTGGGCACGTCGCGATCCCAGAACACGGCACGCAGATTCGGATGGCGTACCAGCAAACTCTCCAGGCAGCGCCGCAGCAGTGACACGTCCAGTGGCCCAACGATATCCACCACGAACGGAACCGTGTAGACGTCTTCGCCAGCACCGGCCAGTTGCGCCAGCGAAAACAGCCCCTCTTGTAATGGGCTGAGCGCGAGCACATCGTCGATCTCCGGAACGCCACTCATCAGCGTTGCGCCCACGAACTCTGGAGCGCGGCAAGCGCATCCGCGTCCAGCCCGGAGACCGACATCGGCGCGTGCTCGTTTTTACCCGCCCCGTCCGCTTCGCCTCCGGCCATCCCCCAGTGCTCGCCGGACGCCGCGGCCGGATTCGCGATGGCCTCGTCCACCGCGGCAGCCAATTCGGCGATGGTGAAGTACTCGAAGATCAGTTGCGGAGTCAGCGGCAGGCCCGCCTCCGCGGCCCTGGTCGCCCATTTGATCGCGATGACGCTGTCGCCGCCGAGCCCGAAGAACCCGTCCTCGCGGTCGATATCGGTGATCTCCAGCAGTTCCTCGAGGATCGCCGCCAGCGTGCGTTCGGTATCGGTCCGCGGTGCGCCGCTTTCGAATTCGGCCGGTACGGGTACAGGTGCGGCCTGCCGGACCACCGAACGGCTCTTGTCCCAGCCCGCGGGCAGCACGTCGAGCTCGCCGACGGAACGATCCGGCTCGTCGGCGAACGCTTGCAGCACGGCAACAAGCACATCGGCGAACACCTGACCGGTCGCGGCCTCGTACAGATCAGGGTTGACCACGACGCGCGCGATCAGATCACCGTTGGTCTCCACCGAGTAGTCGAGATGGAAGTCCATGAACGAGACGTCGTAGTACCCCGCGATACCGCTGATCGTCGTCGCACCATCCGCGGTGAACAGCTCCGGCTTCGGACGATGCCGGAAGTGCATCATCACCTGGAACAACGGGTTTCGGGACAGTGTGCGGGCCGGATTGATCGCCTCGACCAGCCGCTCGAACGGCACGCCCTGGTGGCTGATCGCGTCCAGCGCCGTCTCCCGCACCCGGTTGAGCATCGTGCGCGGCGTCGGATCGCCCGATACGTCATGTCGCATCACCACCACATTGGCGAACAGGCCGATGAGTTCATCGGTGGTCTGACCGATGCGGTTGGCGACCGCGGCGCCGATAGCGAAGTCGTCGCCGCCGCCGAGTGCGTTGACCACCACTGCGCTGACTGCCTGGCAGAGCGTGAATTCGGTCGCGCCGACCGCTTCGGCCCTGGCTCGCAACGCATTCCACGTCGCGGCGGGCAGCACCCGCGTCGCGCTGTGGCCGTTGCGGCCGAGCACCCGCGGACGGGGATGGTCGTGTGCGACAGCGATCTCGTCGGGCAGTCCGGCTAGTGCGTCGCGCCAGTAATCCAGCTGCGCCTGGCCATAGGCGCTGACTTCGCGGTTCGCGCCGCGATCGAAGATGTCGCGCTGCCACATCGCGAAATCGGCGAACTGGATATCGAATTCGGACCACCCCGGCGCGGCGCCTGCCGATCTGGCCTGGTAGGCCACCCGCAGATCGTCGACGAAGATCTGGCAGGACCGCATATCGGCGATGATGTGGTGCATCAGCACCGAAAGCACATGCGTATCCGGGCCGAGTTCGAGCAGCCGCAGCCGGACCATAGGTTCGGACCGCAGGTCGAATACGTAATCCCAGTCCGCCGCAAGCGCTTCGGCGACTCCGGTCTCGACGTCCCCGGTGAGCCGCACGATCGGCAGCGGCACCGGCGCGGGCGGGTGCACCAGCTGGTACGGCGTGTCCTCGTGCTCGGGGAAGGTGGTACGCAGTGATTCGTGACGGGCGACCACATCGTCGATAGCGGCGCGCAGCGCGGCGATATCGAGAGGGCCGTCGAAACGCACCGGGTAGCTGACGTTCTCGCCCTCGATGGGGCCCTCCAGCCGCCGCTGCAGCCAGTAGACGCGCTGCGAGTAGGACAGCGGAATGCGCTGCGGCCGTGGCCTACGTACCAGATCCGGCTTGGTGGCGCGAGTTTCGGTGACCGGTGCAGCCTCGATCTTCGCATCGGCCTGCTCGTCGGTCGGCTCAGGCGAGTCGATCTCGTCGAGGTCGATGTCGAACTCATCGCGGAAAGCCGCGACCAGATGGGCGGCGAGTTCGGTGACCGTCGGCTTGTCGAACGGCACCCGCATCTCGATCTCGACGCCGAATTCGGCCCGGATCATGGTGAGCAACCGCGCCGCGAGCAGTGAATGCCCGCCGAGCTCGAAGAACGAATCGTCGGCGCCGACCCGGTCGCGGTCGAACAGCGTGCCGAACAGCCCGGCGATCCGGATCTCGGTGGGGGTCTGGGGTTCCCGGTAGTCACGCGCTTCGGCGAGCACCGGTGCGGGCAGGGCCCGCTTGTCCAGCTTGCCGTGCGCGGTGAGCGGTATCTCGTCGATGACGACAAAGGTGGCGGGCACCATGTATTCGGGCAGCGCTGCGGCGACATGGTCGCGGAGATGGTCGAGGTCGACCTCCGCGCCGTGGACCGCAACGACGTAGGCCGCCAAGATCGGCCCAAGGGTCTCGTGCTCGGCGACGATCACCACGCTGTGCGCGACCGCGGGATGATCGGTGAGAGTGGCCTCGACCTCGCCCAGCTCGATCCGGTGGCCGCGCACCTTGACCTGTTCGTCTGCGCGGCCGATGAATTCGATCGCGCCGGCGGCGTTGCGGCGGGCCAGGTCACCGGTGCGGTACAGCCGCCCGCCGGGCAGGAACGGATCGGCGACGAAGCGCTCCGCCGTGAGACCGGGCCGGTGTAGGTAGCCACGGGCCAGCTGGCGGCCGCCGAGGTAGATCTCGCCGACCACACCCGACGGCACCAGTTGCAGGGCATCGTCGAGCAAGTAGAGGTGCACATTGCGGTTCGGCAGGCCGATCGGCACGATTCCGGTGCCCTGGGGACCGTCGACCCGCATGTGGGTCGAGCTCACCACCGCCTCGGTGGGACCGTAGTGGTTGCGCAGTTCCGCGTCGAATTGGGTGGCGAACCGGTCGGCCACCTCGCCCGGCAGCGCCTCGCCGCCGACCGGGACGTGCCGCAGTGTGCGCCAGTCGTTCACCTCGGGCAGCACCAGGAAGGTCGCCAGCATGGACGGCACCATGTGCAGCACTGTGATGCCTTGGCGGGTGACCAGATCCGCGACATAAGGAATGTCGCGGTAGGCATTCGGCTTCGGGATCACCACGCGCGCACCGGCGGTCAGTGTCACGTAGATGTCGAGCAGGGAGGCGTCGAAGCTCACCGAGGTCGATTGCAGCACTCGGTCCTGCGGCGTAACCGCCCATTCCGCGACGAAACCCGACAGGTGCTCGGCGATCGCACAATGCGGCACCGGAACGCCTTTCGGCTTGCCGGTGGATCCTGACGTGTAGATGACGTACGCGGTATTCGACGGACGCAGCAGCGCGATGCGATCGGCGTCGACCGGGTTCGCCGCCGGCAGAGCCGCCGCTTCCCGCTCGGCCGCGGCCAGCGCCGTGTCGTCCAGAACCAGCTTCGGGCGGGCATCGCCGAGCAGATATTCGATCCGGTCGGCAGGGTAGGCGGGATCAATAGGCAGGTACGCGGCGCCCGCCTTCAGCACGGCCAGGGTGGCGACGACGAATCCGACCGAGGTGGCCATGCGGAGCGCAACCAGCTCCTCGGGACCGGCACCGCGCCGAATCAGCCAGTGCGCCAACCGGTTCGCGCGTTCGTTCAACCCCAGGTATGTCAGCTCGACCGCATCGGAGGCCAGCGCGATGTGTTCGGGCGCGACGGTGACCTGTCGCTCGAACAGGGCGACCATGGTGGTCGGCTCCTCATCGACGAGCGCGCCATGCGATAGGGCGAGCAGGTGCTTCCGGTCGGCGTCACCGAGCAGATCGAGCTCACGGACCCGCAGGTGCGGATTCTGTAGCGCGCTGCCGAGCAACTGCACGTAGTGGTCCAGGAGCTGGGCGACCAGTGCCTGCTCGAACTGGTCGACAAGATAGGTCGCTTCGACTCGCGCGCCCGCCTCGTCGAGCACGACCATCAGGCCGAGCGGTTCCTGCGCGACCGCGCTGCCGAGCAACAGTTCGTGCGCCGTGATCCCGGGTAGGTCGAAACCATTCGCCACGCGGCGCACACTGAAGCTGAGCTGGACCAGCTGCGCCATCGCATCACTGCCCGCCACCCGCTCCGGGCTCACCGCCTGGATCACCCGATCGACGCCGACGTGCTGGTGCATGAACGCCCCGACACAGGCTTGCTTTGTCCGGTCGAGAAGTTCGGCGAAGGTGCCATCGCCGTCACCGGTCGCGCGGATCAGCAATGTGTTGCCGAAGTAGCCGATCAACGCCGCCGCGCTCGCGCCGCGGCGCTCGGTCACCGGCACCGAGACCAGGAAATCCGTTGCAGCCGTGTAGCGCTGGACCAGCGCCTGGAAACCGGCGAGCAGCACAATGAACGGTGTCGCCGACTGCTCCCGCCCGACCGCCGCGACCAGGTCCATGAGTTCCTGCGGCAGCGCATGGACGGACCGGGCCGCGCTGTTGGACATCGCGCCGCCCGTTCGCCGGCTCGGCAGTTCCAGGCGCTCCGGCAGCGGGGTCAGCGCGGAACGCCAGAACTCCAGTGCCGCACTGTCATCACGGCCGGTTTCGCCGAGTACCTCGACGTCGACGTACTGTGCTCGGACCTCGGGCAATTCGCCTGCACCGCGGTAGGCGGCGTTGAGCTCGGCGAAGAATACCGGCCACGAATCGTCATCCCAGCCGATGTGATGAATCACCAGGACGAGCACGTGTGACTCGGCGCCGGTGCGAATCAAGGTTGCCCGCAACGGAAGATCGGCCGTCAGATCGAAGGGCCGGGCAAATTCGCGCCGCGCCAGCACTTCCACCCGCCGCTCCTGGACAGCCGCCGCCAGATCGGTGAGATCGTGCTGCTGCCAGGAAATCTCGGCGTCAGCGCGGGATACCTGATATGGCTCACCGCTGTCGCCCGGGTGGTAAGTGGTGCGGAGGACCTCGTGGCGAGCGATGACGACGCCGACCGCATGCCGCAACCGCTCCGCATCGAGAGGTCCGTCGAGCCGGTACGCCACACAGATGTTGAGCGTGGTGTCACTCGGATCGAGCCTCTGTAGGAACCACATTCGCTGCTGTGCCGCCGACAGCGGGGCAGGTTCGCCGGCGCCGCGGGCCTGCGCGGCGGGCTGCTGGACCGTCGCCTGCACGCCTTGCTCGCGCATCCGTCTTTGCAGCAGCTGCTTGCGGCGCTCCAGAATGTCGTCTGCCATGTCAATCCTTCGAAATCGTCAATCGGGCAAGCGGTTCGGATCGGCTCACAGATCGCCGAGGTAGCCGCCGCGGACGAAGAATTCCGCGCCGTCGCGCTCGCGGCCGTCCGGCGTGCGCACGCGGGTGATCACTAGCCCGTGATTGTTGCCGCGCATGGCATCCGGGCCGGTCACCACGGCACCGCCGCCCTCCTGCACGATGACGCGCCCAGGCGTGCCGCCGTAGCGAGCCTCCGACACGTGTGCGGACAGCACTTCTACGCGCTCACCCCGGTAGTGGGTGAACGCGCGCGGGTACGGCTCGGACAGCGCGCGGACGAAGCGCTCGAGGTCGACCGCGGACCAGGTCCAGTCGATCCGGCTGTCGCGCTCGGCACGCTTGTGGAAGTAGGTGCGTTCAGCTCTGTTCTGCGGCCGCCACACCGCGGTACCGGATTCCAGCGCGGCCAACGCCTCGTTGATCGCGGCCGGGATCAGCTCCATACCGCGCAGCACCAGCTCGGTGCCGGTGTCGTTGGGGCCGATGGGAATCGAGCGCTGCACGAGAATGTCGCCGGTGTCCAGGCCTTCGTCCATCCGGTGCACGGTCAGGCCGGTTTCTGTCGCGCCGCTGATCAGCGCCCACAGCACCGGGGAGAATCCGGTGAACGCGGGCAGCAGCGAATCGTGCAGGTTCAGCGTCCCGTGCGGGGGCAGGTTGTACAGCTCGGCGGGCATCCAGGTGTACCAGCTGTTCACCACGATGACGTCCGGCTCGGCGCGCTTGACCAGATCGATGGTTTCGGCGTCGGCCCGCTCGGTCAGATGTAGCGGAATACCGTGCGCACGCGCGAGCTCCTCGACCGAATCCGACCAAATCGCCTTGTACGACTGTTCGCTCGCCGGATGGGTCACCGCGAGCACGACCTCATGCTCCGAATCGATCAGGGCTTGCAGGGTTTTGCGACCCCAGGTCTGAAAGCCGAACGACACAATGCGCATGAAACGAACCTCATTCCGAACTCTAATTAGGCTAGCCTAGCCTAACTGTTGCTCCGGCGGGAACTACGCCCTGGGTTACCGCTACGCCACCTGCCGACGACGAGAGGCCCGAGCGCAGCACGCGGTCCGAGAGTTCGCCGAGGCAACTGAGATTCGGAAAGCCCGGCCCCTGCGCGAGCGCTGCCGAATTGGGCAGGTAGAGCTTCGCGTCCAAACCGGATACCGCGAGGTCGTAACCGATCGATGCCTCGATCCGAGCCTGGGTGAGCTCGCCGCCGACCGCGAGTTCCACCAGGTCCGCGGCGTTCGCATCGAACAGTTCGAGGAACCACAGCGGCTGCCCGCCGGTGGCATCGATCACCAGATCGAAGGTGTGCACCTGGTCAGGTCGCAGCTCGTTGCGCAGCGTTAGCGCGACACCGTCCCCCTGGTCCGTCACGCGCACCACACGGCCCTGCATGTGATGCACGCGATTGTCGCCGAGCAGGCTCTCCTGTACCCGCACCGAGAAGACGCCGCGATCGGTACGCCGAATGACATCCCTGCGCTCCGCGGCACTCAGCGCGGCCCACTTGATCGGATCGCTGAAAAGCGAATTCTCGAAGTAACTTTCGCCGCGGGTGTAGATCGTCGCCATCGGCGAGATCACCGAGATCGATAGCATCCCGTGCTGGACGAGTTCATCCAGCGCCGAGCCCGCCGTCTCGCCGCCGCCGATGACCGCCACCCGGGAAGAGACCGGCAACTCTCGTCTCCCGGCGAGGTTCCAGAATTCCGCAATGCTGAGCACTTTCGGATGTCTGGCCAGCGCCTTGCCGCTGCGTCCCGGTCCGGTGATCATCAGCCCGTCGGCGTCGATCTCGGTCGGCGTGCCATCCGCATCGCTCGCGGTCACCAACCATCCGTCGGCGGCCGCCGCGATCGATCGCACAGTGCCGTAGACCAATTCGAGTTCGATCTTGGCCGATACCCACTGCAGGTACTTGGCCCAGACGTGATGTTGCGGACTCGGGCGACCGCGGTCGATCCACTCGGCGTAGGTACCGTGCTCGACCAGGAACGAGGTCCAGCTATAAGCCATCATCGCCTTGTTGATGGCCTGATTGCGGCCACGCACCAAAGTCGAGTGATACGGGAAGCCGATGTCCTTCTCCGGACTGGTGCCGAGCCGGTGCTGCCCGTCGGTCCAGCCGCCACTCGGCAACCAATTTCCGCCTACCGCATGGGATTCCATCACTACCACGCGCGGCGCGGGCAGATTCAGCGAGCGCAATACGTGTGCTTTGGCCGCCACGGCCAACGCCTTGGGCCCCGCGCCGACCACTGCAAGTGTCTCCACCGGTTCTCCAACTCTCTGGCCTGCGCCGTATCCGCTATCGTGGGCACAAAGTAGTGCCTACCCTAACTTTGCATAGGCTTACCTTACAATGTTCGAACGTGCCGGAACAGCTATCGGTCGGCACGCGCATACGAACGATTGGATGAACTCATGATCGGAACCGCCCGAAAGACGGTGAGCGCTCTGGCTATTGCGGCCGCCACCTTGGTCGGCACCTTCGGCGCCGTCACCACCGCGCCCGTTGCCAACGCCGCACCGTCCATCGCGCCGCGCCAGGTCGCCACCCCTAGCACCGGCGAGCTGCGCACGAAGGTGGCAGTGCTGTTCAACACGGGCGCATCGCGATCCGCGCGCGCCGCCGAACTCGAGACCGGCGAGGCCGGACTGCCCGCGTTCGACCGGGCCGCCACCTTGATCGCGATCGCTCCGCCGAGCTGGCGCTGGGACATCGTCGGTCCGGTGAGCGTGGACGGCGATCTGCTCAACGCCAAGCTGTTCACCTCGACCGATGGTTACGAGCCGTGGACCTTCGACCTGTCCTGGAAACTGATCGGCGGCAGCTGGAAGCTGACCCAGGAATCCGTCTGCACCATCGGGAATTTCGTCGGCGCAGGCTGCTGATTCGCAACCGGATTATCCGCGATGGCCCCCGCCGACGACGGGGGCCATCGGCTGAGCGACGGCGGATTACGCGTGACGCTCAAGTATTCTTAGGCTAACCTAATTCGCATGGGCAGAGGATTCAACGGCGTCATCGTCAAGGCGTGGGGCGGGCAGGACTACCGACTCACGGTGACATCGACCGACTTCATTACCGACAATTACGTGCGGCTGGGCTTCACCGCCGGCGGGCTCTTCGCGGATCACCCGATGCATCCCACACAGTTCATTCGAGTGTGGATTCCCGAACCGGACAGCGACAAGCTGCACCATAGGGCCTACACCCTGATCGACCAGGATCCGGCGGGCGACCGCTGCACGATCGAATTCGCGCTACACGAAGGGCCGGGAACCCGGTGGGCGAAGAACGCCGCCGTCGGTGACGTACTCGATGCTTCGGTGCTCGGCTCCAAATTCGAGCTGCCACAGCCCGCGCCGAGCGAGTACGTAATGTTCGGGGACACGGCTTCACTGCCCGCGATCAACTCGCTGCTCGACGCCATCGGCGATACGCCGGCCCGGGTATGGCTGGAATGGCAGTACGAATCCGATCGGACTCTACCGCTGCGCAATAAGCCGCACCATCAGGTGACCTGGCTGCAACGGGTCGACGACGGGCGGCTGCTGCGCGAAACGGCCCAGGAAATCACCTGTGCTCCCGGCACATTCGGGTGGGTCGCCTGCGACGGCCCCACCACCCGCTCGATCGTCAAGACCCTCAAACTGACGCACGATCTGCCCAAAACGGCCATCAAGTACCAGGCCTACTGGAAGTAGATTCGGCGATTCGCCTGCCGCGGCTCGGAATCCGCGGCAGGCGGTAAGCCCGTTAAACGGCCGCCGGTTCCAAACGCCAGCCGCTGGCGCGCGAACGTTCATTCCAGAAGTCGGCATAGCGACCGCCGACCGCCAACAGCTCCTGGTGCGTACCACGTTCGACTATGCGGCCGCCGTCGATGAACAGAATCTGATCGGCGTGCGCGATGGTGGTCAACCGGTGTGCAACAACGATGACCGTCTTATTCCTGGTCAATTGGTGCACGCCGCGGACAACGACGGCTTCGCTGTGCGGGTCCAGCGCGCTGGTCGCCTCGTCCAACAACACGATCGGCGCGTCCTTGAGCAAGGCGCGAGCGATCGAAACCCGTTGCCGCTCACCGCCGGACAGTGCCGTACCGCCCTCGCCCACCAACGTGCCGTAACCGTCGGGCAGCCGCTCGATGATCTCGTCCACCCTTGCCGCCTCGGCGACGCGCTGTACCTCGGCGTCGGTGGCGTCCGGCCTGCCGAGCCGAATGTTGTCCGCGACAGAGCGATTGAACAGGTAGACATTCTGGAAGACCAGTGACAGCTGGTTCAGCAACGTCTCCGAGGGCTGCTCGCGCACATCGTGCCCGCCGACCTCGACGCGGCCCGAATCCACGTCGTGGAACCGCGCCGCCAGCCGCAACAGTGTCGACTTGCCCGCCCCACTCGGCCCGACGATTGCCGTCGTGGTACCTGCCGCAACGGTGAACGAAAGGTCGGAAAGCACCGGCGCATCGATTTGATAGCCGAAGGACACCTTGTCGAAGACGACCGCCGCCGCGCCCGGTGCGACCGGCATATCCGCCTCCGGCAGTGTGGGCTCGGCCAACAAGCCGGTGATCCGATCGGCGGCGGCCGCGGCCGAGCGCAGCGCATTGCCCAACTGCGCCGCCTGGTTCAGCGGTTCGATGAAGCGCGAGCTCACCGCGATCAGTGCAATGGCGGCCGCGGCGGAGACGGCCCCGTCGGTCACCCGCCCCACCACCACGTAAACCAGCACCAGGAAGACGGCCTGCACGAACAGCGAGAACACGATCAGGCCAGGTACCGAGCCGAACATCATCTTGGTGATGGCAGAACGCTGCCGGGCCAGTGCGCCGTCCAGCGCCCGGTTGCCCGCGCCGACCGCACCGAAGGCCCGCAGCACCGGCTGTGCCTGCGCGAATTCGACCACCCGCGAATCGGCTTCGGCCGCAGCTTGGTGCATCCGCTCGTCCGAGCGCGTGTACGCGCGGCCGCCCAGACCGTTGACCGCGAACAGCACCGGCGCGGCGAGCAGCATGGCCAGCGAGATCCGCCAGTCGATGAACAACATGCCGACAGCGACACCGAGCGGCACGATGATGCTGGTCAATACCTTGGTCAGCAGATAGGCGACCAGACCTTGCAACTCACGGACGTTCTCTACGACGATTCGCGAAATCGGCCCGGCTTCATGCGATTCGAACCAGCCGAGCGGCAATGCGTTCAAGTGGTCCCCCAGGCGGGTCTGCAGTCCGCGCTGCATACCGACACCGATCCGCAATCCGAGCACGGCCTGCCGATAGCCGAAGACGATCAGCACCGCGACGGCGACCAGCATCCACATTGTCCAGGTCCAGGCGCGTCCGAGGTCATCGGCGAACAATGCCTCGAGCACCGGCACCAGCAGCAGATAGGCCACGACCTGCGCCAGCGCCTGCGCGACGATCGCGAACAGCAGCCGAGGGGTGAGATGGCCGAACTCGTCGGGAACGAGCCCGAGTACCTTGCGAATCATTGGGCAACCTCCGAACTTCCGACGGACGCGAGCACATCGAGCGCGGCCTCGTTGATCTCGAACAGTCGTTGATAGGTACCGCCCGCATTGCGCAGGCTCGCGTGGTCACCCTGTTCGACCAGGGTGCCGTTCTCCAGCACCAGGATTCGGTCGACGCCGGTGATGGTGTGCAATCGATGCGCGATCACCAGCACCGTACGGCCGGCTACCAGTTTCGCGAGCGCGTCCTGCACAGCGGCTTCGGACTCCGGGTCCGCATAGGCGGTCGCTTCGTCGAGGACGAGCACCGGAGTGTCGGCCAGCAGTGCGCGGGCGATCGAAAGTCGTTGTGCCTCACCGCCGGAGAGTGTGGCGTCGATACCGATCTCGGAGTCGTAGGCACGCGGCAACGCCATGATCCGTTCGTGGATCTGGGCCGCGCGCGCCGCTCGTTCCAGTTCGGCATCGTCGGCGCCGGAGCGGGCAAGCAACAGGTTGTCCCGGATGGAGCCGCGGATCAGGCGCACATCCTGAAATACGAATCCGACTGTGCGGTATAGCTCTTCGGTCGAGTAGTCACGGATATCGCGAGCCGCGATGGTGATCCGGCCCGCGTTGACGTCATAGAACCGGGGCAGCAGTTTGGCCAGCGTCGACTTGCCGGATCCGCTCGGGCCGACCAGCGCCGTAATGGTGCCCGGCGTCAGTTCGAGATCGATCTCCCGCAGCACATCGTGACCGGTCCGGTAGCCGAATGAAACGCCTTCGAAGCGGACCGCGCCCCGATCCCCCGCCTCGGCCACGGCTCCGGAATCCAGTGCACACGTAGCCAGTTCGGGGGTCGCCTGCAGTTCGTACAGCCGCAACGCCGCGGCACCCGCGGCCCGCAGCGCCTGACCACTGTAGGACAGACCGAGTAGCGAACTACCGATGCCGAGCCCGACCAGCAGGAAGGGCAGAACATCCAACGGCGCAAGCCAGTCGAGGCCGACCGCGGTCAGCCCGGCCACGACGACTACCACCATGACGAATACCGGGGCCAGCACGATCTCGGAGGCCGACTGCACCCGCAGGATCGGCATCTTCATCCGATGTACGGCGCGCGCCAATCCGTCCACCGCTTCCTGGAAGGTGTTGTGCGCCTTGCCCGCCTGACCGAAGGCCCGCACCACCTGGATACCGTCGACGAACTCGATGGCGGTCTCCTGAGCGCGCCGCTCCCAGTTGTTGTAGACCGCGATCCGGTCGCGGCCGTCCTGATCGACCATCCTGCTGAACAGCCCCGCGTAGGCGACCAGCGGAATCAGCAGCACCAGCGTCAGCCGCCAGTCGACCGTGCCGAGGTAGCCGAGCGTCACCAGCGGAACGACGAGCGCACCGACGAATTCCAGCCGTGCGTGCGCCACCAGGTAGTGCAGCGCTTCGACATCGTCGCGCAGATACCGCTTGACATCGCCCGAGGTGCGCTCACCGAACCAGCCCAGCGGCACCCGGGTCAGCTTGCTCGCCAGCAGCCGCCGCAAGGTCAGCTGGTAGTCGGCGTCGACCAGATGCGACCAGGTCAGCGCTGCCGCTTGCAGCAGGCCGCGCGCGACGAGCACCACCACCGCGATCAGCAGCAGTCGCCACACCCGGTCGGTATCCACCCGGTCGGCGAGCAGTTCCCGGCAGGCCGCGACAATCAGCACGAACGGCACGACGACGCCGACCGAGGCGATAGCCACGACCATGCTCGCGAGTGTCAAGGTCCGGCCCACGGGCGCAAGGATTTCCTTGCGCGCCAAGGCTTCCTGCCGCTTGCTCGCCTTCCGCACCGTCTTGGGCGGCCGGTTTCCGGTCTCCGCCACCGGTTGTGTCGTATGCGACCCGCGAGCAGTCGCCTGCGGTGCGAGCTCCACCGTCATCTGCCTCACCCTCTCGCCCCTTCGCGGAGCCTCTTCGCCGGAATCGGCACCATCTTCACACAAGAAGAGCCACGAAGGTAGGTTAGGCTAAGTTATCTTTCGGGGCTAGTGATCGTTCCAGCCGAGGTCGCGCCCGATCACCTCGAACAACTTCTCGTTCCACGGACGATAGAACTCGCGCAGCCGCGCCACCGAACCCTCGTCGGGCTCCGGGAATTCGAGCGGATTGCGGTTCAAGACGTGATGACGGACCGGCTCGACGGCGGGCAATCCGAGGAATTCATGGATGCCGCACACCGTCTTCGAGATATCGGCGAAGAAGTCCTCGGCGGTGACGATGTAGACGTTGTCCTTGTCGAACGCCTCGAGCCAGCGGGCCACCGCGTTGACGTAGACACCGGTGCCGAGCACCGGCATGGAGGGCAGCGTGGTCGGTGGCGGGGGCGCGGGAAACATCTCCAGCGCGTACCCGATGTAGTCGGCGAAGGTCTGGCCGTACGGCACGGCGCGCAGGCCGTCCTTGTTACTGAGGAACAGATCCCATTTGTAATGCGAGTAGGCGCGATCCACCGGATCACGCAACATCATCACGATCTTGGCGTCGGGTCGGGCCGCACTGTAGTTGTCGATCAACGGAAGATCGTGCAGCAGAGGATCGAAATGGCCCGCGAGCGCCTGGCCGGTACATCGCATCACCTCGGCCCGCTGCCGCTCCGTCGGGAAGAACGGACCCCACATGTGCGGACAGCCGTGCCCGATCTCCTTGGTGAGCGGCGCCAGGATGCTCGGATGCTGCATGAGGTAGCTGGCCAGGTCGGTGGTGCCACACTTCAGCGCGCCGACGCAGGCGAAATCCGGCAGCACGCGCGGCCCACCGAACCGCCGCAACCACAGCCGGATCGGTGGCACTCTGCCGAAATAATGCGGCAGCGTCAGATAGCGAATTCCCAGCTGTGCTGTGCGCAACGGATGCCCGAGATAGCTCTTCCGGTTGTAGCGGTGCAGTTGCCATTCTTCGAATACCGCAAGCCCTTTCGTGAATCTATCGGAGGCATACTCTGGTGCGCTCGACGGCGCCACCCCTGTTGGCATTGGAACATCCCCTCGCACAATGATCTTCGCCGCAGAGCGCGCGGCGATCTACTTTCCGAACCAACCGCTAGGAATGGTTCGTCCGACTACTGACACACAATTCGAGGAAACACCGCTGTTACCTCTTGTCATCGATCCCGCTGCCCGTCGGGAACCGATTTGCGGATCACGTTAGCGCCGAGTCCATCCCGGTGTTACCGAAATCCCGGCTGTCGATACACAGACGACGAAGCATCCCATCTGGACAACTTCACAAGATCCGCCAACAAGGTGATGTGTCGCCGCGTACTGGTCGTTGCTGCTCACCCGGCCGAAATCCCGCACAGGATAGGACACTCGCCGAGGGGCTCGATGTGAAACTCGCACAGTGGGATCTCTCCTCCGGCACCGGTTTTCTCGCCGAGGCACGCGCGGTGGTGAGACGTTCCGAAGCGACCGATCGGGTGCTGCCGGGAACCGCCCCCTGCTCAATACCGAATGACGCCGAATGATCGGTTCTCTCACTACACTTGGCAACACATCTTCGACGTGCTGGGGAAGCTTGCGTGAACGACGCACCATCCCAGCAACTTTCACCAACCAGGATTACTAGCTTATCCAGCTACACAGATTACGACTGCGGTTGGAGTTGTGAAAATGTTTGTCACGACAATTATTTCGAATATCGGCGATTGCCGCCGTGATCCCGGCACCTTGACCGAGCAGCAGGCGCACCGGGCGATGCAGGTGCACCTGAATTGCAGTGTCGACAGCTGTAGGGTCCGCCGCCGCGCCAGACAGACGCTGGTCGAGTCCCGGCGAATGGTACTGGACGAACGCGCCGAGCCGTAGTCGTCCATGGCGTAACTGCGCCGCGCCGGAATCGACGGCACGCTGTCGGCGTTGGCACAGCCATGACGACCACAGAATCCGATCGCTCCGCCACGCCCGTCGTCGACACCGGCACCGCATTCGGTGCCAGGGTCGCCGCCCGCCTGGAACGCGAAAATGTCATCTGGCTGACCACCGTCGGCCGCAGCGGAACACCACAGCCGAATCCGGTGTGGTTCCAATGGCGCGACGGTGAATTCCTGATCTTCAGCCAGGCCGATAAGTCGAAGTTGCGCAATATCGCCCGCAATTCTCGGGTGTCGTTACATCTCAACAGCACCGCGACCGGCGGCGACGTGGTGATTCTCACCGGCGCCGCGCGAATCGACGAAGCCGGGCCGACACCGGCGGAAGTCGCCGCGTTCACCGAGAAATACACCGAGGGACTCGCCTCGCTTTCGATGACCGAGGAACAGTTCCACGCCGAGTACTCGGTCACGGTGCGCATCACCCCGGATCGGCTGCGCGGATTCTGAGCCCGACCCGGCCGTGAGCTGGGGATTCGTCGCCGACTAAGGTCGTCGGTGATGAGAAGGAGGCAGCAGCCGCCGTTGCCCAAGCGGCACGGCCTGGATCCGGCCCGGCTCCGCCTACCGGAGCAGGGCGATTGGGCGACCATTCGCGACCATCTGGTGGATCGGCTGCCTCGTGTTCCCGCCGCGCGCATCGATGAACTGCTGGATGCGGGCGAGATCGTCGATCTATCCGGTCCGATCGCACCGGACGCGCCGTATGTGCCGGGCGGCGCGGTCTGGTTCCATCGCGACCTACCCGATGAGACCGAAGTTCCGTTCGATATCCCGATCGTCTACCGCGACGACGATCTGCTCGTGGTGGACAAGCCACATTTCCTGGCGACGATTCCGCGCGGCCAGCACATCCTGCAGACGGCGTTGGTACGCCTTCGTCGCGAACTCGACCTACCCGATCTCATTCCGGCGCACCGGCTCGATCGCGTCACCGCGGGGCTGGTGCTCTTCGTGATCAATCCGGCCCGACGCGGGGCCTACCAGACGATGTTCCACAAGCGCACGGTGCGCAAGGAGTACGAGGCCATCGCCCCCTTCGATCCGCAGTTGACGCTGCCGCGCACGGTGCGCAGCCGGATCATCAAGGAGAAGCAGGTGCTCGCGGCGCAGGAGGTGGCGGGGGAGCCGAACGCGGAGACCTGGATCGAATTGCTCGAGCAGCGCGAGGGCCTAGGCCGTTATCGACTGCGGCCGCTGACCGGGCGAACCCATCAGCTGCGGCTACATATGAACGGACTCGGCATTCCGATCCTCGGCGACGACTTCTATCCGATACTCACCGACAAATCTGTGCACGACTTCACTCGGCCCCTGCAATTGCTGGCCACATCACTCGAATTCACCGACCCGGTCAGCGGCGAGCCGCGCCGGTTCGACAGCGCTCGGACGCTGCAGGCATGGGCGGATCCGCAGGGCTGGCGGGGTCGGCATTAACGCCGACGGCGCGTAGCGCGAAACAGAGTACGACCATGTTGATGACGCAAACCCCCGAAGCCGAACCCGTCGCGCCAGTTGCGGGCATCCGTAGACTGGGCCGGGTGCTTCAACAGGACCTCGACGAAGCGGCACCGCCCCGCCACAAACTGCACGCCTATCTGGACGTGGCCGTTGTGGTGATCGTCCTGGCCGGCACGAATCTGATCGCCCATTTCACCACCGCGTGGGCGAGCATCCTCACCGTTCCGATCGCCGCCGTCGCGCTGCTCGCGCTCATGCGGCGACGCGGACTCGGCTGGTCCGAACTCGGACTCGCACCGCGGCACTGGCGACGCAGCACGCTCTGGGCGCTCGGTGCGGTCGGCTTGGTGCTCGCTGTGGTCGCGATCGGGGCGCTGCTGCCGATCACCCGGCCGTTCTTCCTCGCCGACCGCTACGCCACCATCTCCGGTGCACTCATCGCATCGATGATCGTCATCCCGCTGCAGACCGCGATTCCGGAGGAGCTGGCCTTCCGCGGCGTCCTGCACGGCACGCTCGACCGCGTCTACGGCGCCCGCGGCGTCTTCGCGGCGGGCTCACTGCTGTTCGGCCTCTGGCATATCGCCTCCTCCCTCGGCCTGACCACGAGCAACCGCGGCCTGACCGGCTTCATCGGCGGCGGCCCGGCCGGTCAGATCATCGGCATCCTGCTCGCCGTCCTCGCCACCGCCGCCGCGGGCGTCGTCTTCACCTGGCTGCGCCGCCGCAGCGGCAGCCTCCTGGCCCCCATCGCCCTGCACTGGTCGATAAACGGCGCGGGCGCATTAGCCGCCGCCATCGTCTGGCACACCACCCTCACCTGACCCCGGATCGAGCGTAAATTCCGAGCATGCCCCTCGGACACCTCGGCATCAACGTCACCGACCTCAGCGCGGCCCAGTCCTATTACGACGAGCTGATGCCTCTGCTCGACTACGCGCCGCTGCTCAGTACGGCCGACCAATTCGCCTACTTGCCCGCCGACAACAAGCCCGGCACGTATATCTTCTTCTACCCCGCCGACGTCCCCGGCTACGTGCGCACCGCTCCCGGCCTGCAACACCTCGCCTTCATGGTCCGTACCCGCACTGCTGTCGACCGCGTACACGCGTGGGCCACCACCCGAGGCGACGAAATCATCCACGCCCCACAAGAATTCCCCCAGTATCCGCCACCGTACTACGCCACCTTCTGGACCGGCCCCGACGGCATAATGCTGGAGGCGGTCTGCCACAAGAACGCCTGAGGCCGTTGCACTACAGGGCGTCCGATTCGGCCATTTGTTCGAGTTTTCGGGGTGCGCGCATTGACCTCGGGCGGGTAGCGGTTTAACCTCGGTGCGATCACACATATGTTCGAGCATGTAGGTCTGCGTCGGTATGACACCTGCTCCTGGGAAGGCTCGCGATGCGCGACAAACAGTCGACCGGTAGGTCCGAGATCGCCGCATTGGCCGAGCGGGTCGCGAACGCGCGGGGTCGGCTGCCGTTGCAGGACGACGCGGCACTGGTGCAGGCGTTGTCGGATGCCGAGATCGATGCGGAACGCGAACTCGCGCAATGGGTTCGGGCACAACGTCGGGGGCAGCGGAAACGGGCCGTCCAGGACGAACTCGCGGCGGAGAAGCGCAACCGGCGGACCATGTCCGCCATCGAGCGCGCCGATGACGCGGACGCCCGCTGGCATCGGCGCGCACTGGCGGCCCGGCGGCGGGTCTCGAATCAGGATGCGCGCCTTGCCCAGTTGTACCGGCGGGCCGAATGGTCCTCGCGTGCATTGATCGCCGTCGTGGTGCTCGGCATGGTGTGGGCCGGGGTGAATGTGCAGCACAACCTGGTGCCCAGCGGGAATATGGCAGATCCCCTGTACTGGTTGAGCTATGGGATCGAGGCGATGATCTCGATCCCGATCATCACCATCATGGTGGCCGCGACAACGGCCGCCCGCTGGGGCCGCGAACTCGACCGCGGCAAGGTCGCCTTCTTCGAGACCGCCTTGCTAGGAACGACCGTCGCGCTCAACGCGGGCCCGCACCTGGCCGCCGGATCCTTCGGCCAGGCCGCCGAATACGCGATCGCACCGGTCATGGTCGGCGTCGTTATCTGGTTGCACGCCTGGGTTTCCGCGCGATACGCCCTGCTCATCGACGGTGTCCCGATGGTCGAGGACGAACCCGGCCTGCCGCCCCGGCACCGGGTCACCACCGAACGCGGCGCACCCGTCGACACCTTCCGCGACGAACCCACCGACCGTCGAGAACTGCTCGCCGCCAAGGGTTTCGATCCCCTGCTCGACCAAGCCGGCGTCCGCTTCCCGGTCGATATGGATCCCCACGTCGCCGAAGCAGCGATGCGTGCCGCCCAACCCGACGCGGTTCCCGTCTCGCGCCTCGATTGCACGGAAACCCTCGTGTACCACGCGCAGAGCACCCGCTCGACGAACGGCCGTTTCACCCAGCAGATCCCGAGCGACGACTACCGCCCTGGTCACGCGGTGCGTGCGACGGAACCGATCCACGACACCGCGCGACCCTTCACCGACGCCAACGCAACATTGCCAGCCCATACGTCGGCAACCGACGCAAACCAGCTCGGCAAGAACGCATTTCATGCCTCCGAACTCGATCAGCGCATTACACCAGATACCGCTGTGAGCGCAGGTCATGCCAGCGCGCGCGGCAATTCCGCGACGGCACCAATGAATGCTCGTGACACGACTACTGCCGCCGGGTTCACGCCTCAGGCCGCGTCAGGGACCGCTGCCGATGAGCACACGACTCTCGCCGGCACCGGCTCCGCGCCACGGACAGCAGCGGCGAATGCGGCCAACATCCGCTCCGAGCACACGGCCGTTGCCGCCACCGGATTCGCCCCCCAGACCGCTGCCGATGAGCACACGACCCTCGCTGCCGCAGGTTTCGAGCCCCGGACAGCTGTGCCGAATGCGGTCGGCACCGGCGACGAGCGCACAACTATTGCCGCAACCGGTCTCGATCCCCGGACCGCGGCGACTGCTCCCGATCAGCGCACGACTGCTGCCGCCGGCATCAATCCCCGTACCGCATCCGCGACTACCGTCTCCGGTAGCGACGAGCTCACGGCTGCCGAGACGAGCGGCGCCGATGCCCGGATGGCGCCTGCGGCCGCCGATCGCGCGGCTTTTCCTTCCGCAGACGACGCAGCTGTTCCTGCTAGAGATATCAACCTCCGGACTGCAATGGCGTCCGAGGCCAGCACTCCGGACGAGCGCACGGCCTCCGGGGCTGCAGGCTTTGAGCCCGATGCCACGACCAGGGCGTCCGGTCGCGACGAACATTCCAATCGCAATGCGAGCGCGACTTCTGTTGTCGGAGAAGCGGAACCACAGAGGGCCGCGGCACGCCCCGCAGCACAGTCGCAGCTGAGCATCTTCGATACGGGGACCGTCGAATCCGTCGCGCAGACCAGTGCGGACACTGGGTATCACGCACCGGCCGACTCCGATCGCGCCACGGTGTCCCGCACCGCTGCGGGCACGGGCACGGGCACGGGCACGGGCACGCCAGCTGACGCTCCCCGCCCTGCGAAGTCCAGCACTCGCACCGAAACCCCGACACGCACAAGCACATCCACCGAACCCCAGCGTGCTACCCGAGGTTCCGCCACACCGACCCCGGCCGAGCGAATCACCCGAGCGGTGGAGAGTCACCGCACGTCGAGGGCCGAGAACGCCGCAGCCGATCAGGAGGAGCAGACCGCAGCATCCGAGGCCGAGGTCAGGCAACTCGTTTCGGATGAGACGACACCTCGCCGCACCACCAGCGAGGTGATCAGCGAAGTCGTGCAATCACTTTCAGCTGAGGACCTGCTGACCGAGAACCTCGGCTCCGAGAGCGATGATGTCGAGGTGTGGTCGGTCGCCCGCGCAATCGCAGGCCGCGGCCTCTCGGTCATCCCCGTGGAACAACTCGCCGAAATCCTCATGCTCGCCGATCAATCCTGGACCCCGACCAGCATCGGCGCAGAAGTCGGCCTCTCCCGCACCGCCATCGCCCAGGTCCTGGAGTTCGCCAGACGAGTTCGCCGCCCCTACGCAATCAGCAGCTAGCTATACCTCGCCTCTGCAACCGTCAGCAGCGCCATAGCAGCAGCGCGGCGGCAGCAGCAGCAGCGCGGCAGCAGCAGCAGCAGCGCGGCAGCAGCAGCAGCGCGGCAGCAGCAGCAGCGCGGCGTTCGGCGGTCCCTTGACCACCTCACATAGGTTGCAGAGCCTGTCGCCGAATACGCCCAACGGGCGCCCACCAGGCGATCGTGACGTCACGGCGGGGACCAAATCGCCTGCCGGCGAGCATGATCACGTGGTAGCAGTCCATCCAGGCAGTTGATCTGTGGTGCGGCTGAAATCCGCACCCGTTCGGCAACAAGCTCTGCACCGTATGCGAGGTAGTCACTGGGTATGCGGCAACGAGCATTGAGGACGATGAGAAAGGCCTTCCGACTTGGATATCCCAAGTCGGAAGGCCCTGTCCACTGAGCGGCTGAACTACCGGCGTTCCCCGGAAGACGCTGCCCTAGTTGTTGTACATATCCGAGTACGCGTACTGATCCGAGCGCACATCCTGCGAGTTCCCCTCGGATGCACCCTTCGAATCCCGGTCCCCATGCCCCGGCCACCAGGCTCGGTGCCCGATCAGCGCCGTCACCGCCGGGGTGAAGAACATCGCCATGACGAATGCGGCGATCGCGATGCCCACCGAGATCGCAAAGCCCATCTGCGACAGCACGTTATTGCCCGCCAACATCATCGAGGCGAAGGTGCCCGCCAGGATCACACCGGCTGCGGCGACGGTCGGACCGGTGTGCCGAACCGCCAGGGCCGCAGCCTGTTTCGGCTCGTTTCCAGCCCGCGCCTCCTCACGCAAGCGGGCGACCATCAGAATGTTGTAGTCGGTGCCGAGTGCCACCACGAACAGGTACATGATCACCGGCAGAGTGAAGATCAGTCCGGAATTGCCCTGGAAGTGCTGGAAAACCAGTACCGCCGATCCGAGCGTCGCGGCGAAGCCGAGGAAGACCGAGGCCATCAGGTACCACGGCGCCACCAGACTGCGCAGCAGCAGCCCGAGCACGATCATGATCAGAATCGCCGCCACCGGGAACACGATCTTGTAGTCGTGGACCATCGCGTCCTGGAAGTCGACGTACACCGACGAGATGCCACCCACCACAGCGGTAGTGCCCGCGGGTGCCGCCGAGTGCGCGGCGTCGCGCAGCGGATCACGCACCGTATCGAGCGCGGCATCCGATTCGGGCGCACCATCGAGGGTCACCTGGAAGTCGGCGGCCAGTCGGTCACTCGATACCGTCGGCGCCCCGACCTGGCTCACGCCCGGCACCGCGGCGAGTACGGCACGGTAGGCGGTGAGCTGGTCATCGTCGAGCGGTGCGCCGGTGTCCGAATGCAACAGCACCTCGGACGGTTGGGTCGACCCGGCGGGCATCCCCTTGAGCAATTCCTTGTTGTAGACCGTCGATTCGGAGGAATCCGAGGTCGAGCCCGAGCTCAGATCGAACGTCGGATGGAAGCCGAACGCCAGCACGCCCAGGGCCACCAGCAGCCCACCGGACACGGCCGCGAACGCACCGGGGCGCCGCCCCATCGCCGCGCCGATCGCACCGAAGCGCGCGCCCTTCGGCTCCTGCTGCCACGCCTTCGACGGCCAGAACACCTTGGTGCCCAACAGCGAAACCACGGCGGGCACCAGCGTCAGACCGGCCAGCAGCGCCACCGCGACGGCGATCGCCAGCGCGGGACCGAGCGCCCGGAACATACCGAGCGTCGACAGGGTCAGCGCCATGAATGCGATGATCACCGCACCCGCCGCCGAGGTGATCGCCTCGCCGACCTTGGTGACCGCACTCACCATCGCGGTCTTCGGATCCTCGCCGGCCCGCAGTCGCTCCCGGTACCGGAACATCAGGAACAGGATGTAGTCGGTGCCGACACCGAAAAGCACCACCAGCAGAATGGAATTCACCGAACTGTCGACCTTCAGATCGAAGGCCTTGCTCACCATCGCGATCAGACCGCCGACCGTGCCGGAGACCGCGCCGATCACGACAATCGGCAGCAGCGCGATCACCGGACTGCGGAAGATGATCAACAGCAGCACCAGAATCAGCACCACCGTCGCGATACCGATAATGGCCATACCCTTTTCACCGGACTCGGTCTGGTCGAGCATCTGCGCCGCCTGACCGGTGACGCCCGCCTTCAGATCCGAACCCTGCACCTGATCGCGCAACGCGTCCCGCAGTTTCTTGACCGCATCGCTCTGCGTCGTATCGCCGGCATTGGTCACCTTCGTCATCTGCACGGCTGCGATCTGCACCAACCGGTTCTCCGAGGCCGGAACGGCCTGGATGCCGATGACATCCTTTATTCTCTGGTCATCGAGCTTCGACGCGATCGCCGTCACGCTCGCCGAATCGGCCTCGGACAGCGGTGCGCCGTCCGCGCGGACGAAGACGAGCAGCGCTGCGGGCGCCTGCTGCTGCGGAAAAGCCTTCTGCTGCAGTTGCATTGCCTGAATCGACTCGTAATGCGACGGCAGGAATTCGGATTGGTCGGTGGTCGATTTCAATTGCGGCGCCGTGGCCACCACCGCGATCACGATGAACAGCCAGAGACCGATCACCTTCCACGGGTTGTGCACAACGATCGCACCCAGTCGAGCGAACATGTGGGAGAAGTCCTTTCGAGGTCCGAACGAGCGGACCGGTCTCAGATGTCGAGTTCGTCGATCTTCGGACTCGTCGCGGTGCCGACGAGTTCGCGGTAGATGCGTGCCGGAATCCGCCCGGCGAGTTCCTCGACCGAGTCGACGATGTCCACCGTGTAGTCGCCCCAGGTCTGGTCGCCGACGTCGAAGATCTCGCGCCAGTTCTTCAGATCCTTGGTCCAGTTCGTCAGCGCGAAGTCCATCCAGTCGGCCCGCTGCCGATGCACTACATATTTGCCCTTGCGGCTCAGGTAGACCCGGATCACCTCGATTCCAGATTTGGTGAATTCCCTTGTCTCACCGAGCTTTCGCCCGACGAAGCGCTGCCTGCGCAGGCCGCCGGGACCGACCTCGAGCAGCACATCTCGCATATCCGATGCGTTCTTCTCGATATTGATCGTGGCCACCTCCGAAGCAGTGTCGGTCGGTGGGTTCGAATCCGCTGTCATGATTCCCCATCTCATAAATAGATATGCAAAAAAGCATGGGATCGACGCCAGCGGACCCGATTCGGTCCGCTGCGGTGAGTCGATCTACTGCTTTCCGGTCGCCTCGAGCCTGCTCGTCGGCGTCCGTCGGGAATCACTATAAGTAGATGTATACGTATAACGCAAGACCTGTGTCGAGCGACTTCAGCGCGCCCCGGCGGGCAGTTCCTCCCGGTCGACCCGACGCACCACCTTGACCAGCAGCAACAGCCCGATACTGAGTCCGAGCCCGAGTACCGCGGCCGCCGCGAAACCCGCTGGGAATCCGCCCGCATCGATCGCAACCCCGCAGAGCGAACTGCCGATGCCATTGCCGAGCGTCATCGCGGCGCCGTGCCAGCCGATCGCCTCGCCGCGCCCGCCCTCCGGGACGATCCGACTCAACTGATCGACGGATGCGACAAGTGTTGGCGCACAAAGCGCTCCGGCGATGAGCCCGGTCACGCCCAGCGATAGCGGACCGACGGCGAAGCACATCGGAATGGTGACGGCGCCGAGCCCGGCGAGCAGCACATACGTCGAAATGGATCGGTGCAACGCGCCGTAGACGAGCCCACCGACCAGCGAACCGAAACCCCACACCGCCATGACCACGCCGAGCCACCGCTGCGCGCCGAACTCGCGAATCGCGGATACGAATGTCAATTCCGAACCCGCGAGCACCGCGATCGCCACACACGCGCCGACGCACAGCGCGACGAACTCGAGCCGGAACCATTCGCGCCGCGGCACCGCCGCGTCCTCGGCCTTGTCATCACCGCCCTTGTCATCGCAGCGCAGCGGCGGATTGCGGACCCACACAAAGACTCCCGCCAACACCAGCGCCATCTGCATCCCGAAGAGCGTGAGCGTCGTCGACCAAGCCGTCGCGGCGGCGACACCGAGCACCGGCCCGACCATGAACGCCATCTCCACCGACACCGATTCCAGTGCCAGCGCCGGTTGACGGCTCTGCTCCGTGGTCGTCGCGATCACAGCCTGCCGAACGACGGTGAAGATCGGGATGTCGAAAAGCCCGGCGACCGCCGCCAGCACCAACAGCGCCCCATACCCGACGAACGGCGCGATCGACCAGCACACCGCCCCGACCACGATCGACGGCAGAATCGTCCGTCGCAGCCCGAACCGATCCAGCATCCGCCCGCGCCACGGCCCACTCGCCGCAACACACAGCGTGACAACCGAACTCAGCGCCCCGGCCTGCCCATACGACCCGTGCAGCGTCTGCACCACATGCAAGGCGAGCAATACCGACCCGGCGAAGAACGGAATGCGAACCATCACACCCAGCAGCAGCACATCGCGCACCGCCGAGTCAGCCAGCACCTCCCTGTAGGCCCGCACTCGACCGAGCGTCCCATGCCCGCCCACCCGCACGCCACCGATTAATCCCATGATTCGATCCGACGGCGCGCAAACGGTCGAGCCCGGATCACATCGGCGCGGGCTCACCATGTTCGAGGTAGACGGTATGGCTCATGGAACGCGCGATATGGGCTTGGCGCAGTCGGCGGGCGAGCCGCGGGATCAGGTAGTCATCGAGGTTCGACAACGCAACCCACGCCCAGCGGTCGAGTTCGGTCTCCTGGAGGCTGATGGCCCGCTCATCGGATCCGATATCGCCACAATCGAAAACATAGAGAATCTTGTCGCCTTCCCCCTCGCTCGGCGCCCAATCGTGAACCAGCAAATACCTTGGGACACGGTCGATTCCGAGCTCTTCGCGAACCTCACGACGGCAAGCCGCACCTGGCGACTCCCCGGGCTCGACATACCCGCCGGGAATATCCCAACCGCTGCCGTAAGTCTTGTGCACCAACAGCACCTCATCGCCGCGCACGAAGAGCGCTCCCGCCGCCAGGCGTGCGCGCGCAAACCGATTGTCCGCATCGGTCATTGGTTCACCTCACGACGTGCATTCGTTGGGCCAAGGCTTGCAAGACGAACGAAGGACTGCCGTGCGCGTTGCGCATCCAGGTGAGTACGAGTTGTCGGCTGAGGTAATGGTGGCGAACCTGTTCCGGAGCCGCCTGCTCGGCGTCGAGCAGAGCCGATACCGAATCCTGCTGGCGGCCCGCCAGATTGAACGCGCGAGCGAGCTCGAGTTGGTGCCGAATCCGGCGCTCCACCGGGAGGGCGGAGGTATCCAGCCCGGGACCCAACCGAAGCGCGATCTGCACATCACCGAGTTCCATCGCGGTGTTGACCCGATGGATTGCAACATTGGTGGGCCCGAACGCGGTCCACAGGCAGTTCCGATCACCACCCAGCTTCCGGGCCGCAACATCCGCCTCGGCCAGAAACTCCTGCACAGTGTCGCGACGATTGCTCCGCGCGGCTGCCATCGAACCGACGAGCAGCAACGTTCCGTACACCGACAACATGTCGTCCCTGCCCTCGTGCAGGTACGGCTGCAAGTACGCCGCTCCGGCTTCGACCAGATCGACAGCGGGTTGCACACGGCCCGTAGACATCACCGTGAAGGCGACCGATCGCATCAGGGAACCGACAATCGCGAGATCATCGGTTCGCTGAGCCGCCGCGAGACCTCGTTCTGCGGCGTTCCAAGCCAAATCGGTTTCGCCGAGCTTGGTCAACACCGAGGCCGCCACCTGATAGCACAGCGCCAACAGCCGGTACCCGGATTCGTCCTCCGCTCGCTGGGCGACCGCCAGCGCGGCAGACAACAGGCCGGGCAATCGACCCGCCACAAATCCGAACCTGGCCCCCTGATAGGCATCGAAAACACCAGACAGCTCCCGTTCGAGTGCGGGGAGTTGATACGAGTCCGGGTCACGAGTGGGCGGCACCGGCGCAGGCATCAAATGGCTGTAGTCCATCAACGCGGCCCGGAGCGCGGGGATCGTCGCCGTCCCGCTGTCGGTGGTCCATTCCAACAGACTCGGATCACCGATCAGGTCTCCCAGCGAAACATCCAGTGCGTCCGCGAGTAGGCGGATCACCGACAAGCGATCCAGCGGAATCCGATTGTTCTCGACCTTGCTCATCCAATCGTCTGTTCGCCCGACAAGACCGGCTAGCACGTCTTGGGACATACCGCGACGCCGTCGGTACCAAGACACCCGCTCACCGATGGTGAGGTTCTGGGTCATTCCGCGCACAACACAATCTTCCGACTCGGCTGGGCAACAATCCCGGAAAGATATTCCGGGCATACATCTGATCCGGCCTCAGGCTACTTGCAAACCAAACGACAGCAGTGCTGAACGGGACAAAGGCCACCGTGGACACCGAGGAACTCGAGAGCGTCGTCGATTGGGCGGACTACTACCGCCAACAGTTTCATCTCCCCGCCGAGGAACGCGGCGGTTACGTCATGCTGCCGGTGACGAACCATCTAGGCATTATCCACATGCCCAAGCTATTGGCCGAAAAAGTCCGAAATTCCTTGGTACAGCAGGGAACTCCCGGTCCAGTGCTGGCACGGCAGATCCGCTGGACCTTCGTCGCGGCCGTGGACTACTCCCCGGGTAATCAAGTCCTGGAACTGCTGGCACGCAAAAACATTTGTGTGCCCGTCATCGGCAGCGCGCTGATGATACCGACAGGCCTCGGGCGCTGGACTCGCGAAGGGGCGCACTGGATCTATCCACCGTGCCGCGATCAATTGCTGCCGATGCTGTCGAACGTCATCAGCACAACGATGGCATCGATATTCGATCGAAGCGATAGACCGGCTCCACCGCGGACCGGGTGAATAATCCGAACCGCTGAGCAAATATGAAAAAGGCCCGCTTCCCAAATGGGAAGCGGGCCTTTGCTTTACCGCCGGAAAAGGCTCACCGTTTCGAGCGACCTGCAAGCAGTCGCGACGGTTACTTGGCCTTCTCCAGGACCTCGACCAACCGCCAGTGCTTGGTGGCGGACAGCGGGCGGGTCTCCATCAGCTGGACGCGGTCGCCGACACCGGCGATCTCGTCCTCGTCATGCGCCTTCACCTTGGTGGTGGAGCGAATGATCTTGCCGTAGAGCTTGTGCCGCGTGCGGTCTTCCAGCTCGACGACGATGGTCTTGTTCATCTTGTCCGAGACCACGTAGCCGATGCGGACCTTGCGGGTGCCGCGCTTGACCTCGGGGGTCACTTTCTCTTCACTCATGCCGCATCTCCCTTACCAGCGGGTGCCGAGGCCAGGCCGAGCTCGCGCTCACGCATGACCGTGTAGATGCGCGCGATCTCGTGACGCACGACGCGCAGGCGACGGTTGTTGTCCAGCTGACCCGTCGCCATCTGGAAGCGCAGATTGAACAGCTCTTCCTTCGACTCGCGCAGGCGGGCGACGAGCTCCTCTTCGTTGAGCTCGCGGAGCTCTGCGGCCGGTGTACCGGTAGCCATCAGAACTGCTCCTCCCTGGTCACGATCCTGCACTTCATGGGGAGCTTGTGCATCGCGCGGCGCAGGGCCTCACGAGCGATCTCCTCGTTGGGGTAACTCATTTCGAACATCACGCGTCCGGGCTTGACGTTCGCGATCCACCACTCCGGCGAGCCCTTACCGGAACCCATGCGGGTTTCGGCCGGCTTCTTGGTGAGCGGGCGATCCGGGTAGATGTTGATCCAGATCTTGCCGCCACGCTTGATGTGGCGGGTCATCGCGATACGCGCGGACTCGATCTGCCGGTTGGTGACGTAGGCGGGCTCGAGAGCCTGGATGCCGAATTCACCGAACGCGACCGAAGTGCCGCCCTTGGCCATGCCGCTGCGGCTCGGGTGATGCTGCTTCCGGTGCTTGACCTTCCGTGGCATCAACATGCGTCAGCCCTCCTGTGTTTCTGCCGGGGCGTCGGCAACCGCGGTAGCAGCGCCTGCACGCCCGGCCTCGGTGCTGGTCGCGGTGGTGCCTGCGGAACCGGACCGACGCGGGCGGCTCGGCCGCTCCCGGCGCTCGCGGCGGTCACCAGCGGCGGGCGCGGCCGCGGCCGTGACCTCACGCTTGCCACCGACGATGTCGCCCTTGTAGATCCAGACCTTCACGCCGATGCGACCGAAGGTGGTCTTGGCCTCGTAGAGGCCGTAGTCGATGTCCGCGCGCAGCGTGTGCAGCGGGACGCGACCCTCACGGTAGAACTCCGAGCGCGACATTTCGGCGCCACCGAGGCGGCCCGAGCACTGCACGCGGATGCCCTTGACGTTCGGCGAACGCATGGCCGACTGGATGGCCTTGCGCATCGCGCGACGGAACGCCACACGGTTGGACAGCTGCTCGGCGACACCCTGGGCAACGAGCTGCGCATCCGACTCGGGGTTCTTGACCTCGAGGATGTTCAGCTGCACCTGCTTCTTGGTGAGCTTCTCCAGCTCGGCGCGAATGCGATCGGCCTCGGCGCCGCGGCGACCGATGACGATGCCGGGGCGCGCGGTGTGGATGTCGACGCGAACCCGGTCACGGGTGCGCTCGATCTCCACCTTGGAGATGCCCGCCCGCTCCATGCCGGTGGCGAGGAGCTTGCGGATGGCGACGTCTTCCTTCACGTAGTCCGCGTACTGCTTGTCCGCGTACCAACGCGACTTCCAGTCGGTGGTGATACCGAGGCGGAAGCCATGGGGGTTGATTTTCTGTCCCATTTACTTTGCCCCTCCCTTCCGGCGGTTACGAGTGGATCCACCGGCGGTGGGCACGCTCTCGACCTCGATGGTGATGTGGCTGGTGCGCTTGCGGATCCGGAACGCGCGCCCCTGGGCCCGCGGCTGGAAACGCTTCATGGTCGCGCCCTCGTCGACGTAGGCAGTCGAGATCACCAGGGTCGACGGGTTCAGGCCGAGGTTGTTCTCGGCGTTCGCCGCGGCGCTGGCCACGACCTTGGCGACCGGCTCGCTCGCGGCCTGCGGCGCGAACTTCAGGATCGCGAGGGCGTCCTCGACCCGCTTGCCGCGGACCAGGTCCACGACACGGCGAGCCTTCATCGGGGTGACGCGAACGTGCTTCGCCGTCGCCCGGGCAGTCGGGTTCTGAACCGTCGCTGTGTTTGATTCGCTCATCGCCGCTTGCTCTTCCGGTCTTCCTTGACGTGGCTCTTGAACGTCCTGGTGGGCGCGAACTCACCCAGCTTGTGGCCGACCATGGACTCCGAGACGAACACCGGCACATGCTTGCGGCCGTCGTGGACGGCGAAAGTGTGGCCGATGAAATCGGGGATGATGGTCGAACGACGGGACCAGGTCTTGATGACCTGCTTGCTGCCCTTTTCGTTCTGAACGTCCACCTTCGCGAGGAGGTGGTCGTCGACGAACGGGCCCTTCTTGAGGCTGCGTGGCATTTCTTACCTCCTCCTTCAGCGCTTCTTGCCGGTCTTGCGACGGCGGACGATGAGCTTGTCGCTCGGACGGTTGGGCTTGCGGGTACGGCCTTCCGGCTGACCCCACGGCGAGACCGGGTGGCGACCACCGGAGGTCTTGCCTTCACCACCACCATGCGGGTGGTCGACCGGGTTCATGACGACACCACGGACCGTGGGGCGGCGACCCTTCCAGCGCATACGGCCGGCCTTACCCCAGTTGATGTTCGACTGTTCGGCGTTGCCGACCTCGCCGACGGTGGCGCGGCAGCGCACGTCGACGCGACGGATCTCACCGGAGGGCATACGCAGCGTGGCGTAGGGGCCTTCCTTACCGAGCAGCTGGATGCTCATGCCGGCGGCACGGGCCAGCTTGGCGCCACCGCCCGGACGCAGCTCCACGTTGTGGATCGTGGTACCGGTCGGGATGTTGCGCAGCGGCAGGTTGTTACCCGGCTTGATGTCGGCGGTCGGGCCGGACTCGATCGGGGTGCCCTGCACCACGCCCTTGGGGGCGATGATGTAGCGCTTCTCGCCGTCCCGGTAGTGCAGCAGCGCGATGTTGGCGGTGCGGTTCGGGTCGTACTCGATGTGCGCGACCTTGGCCGGGATGCCGTCCTTGTCCAGGCGACGGAAGTCGATCAGACGGTAGGCACGCTTGTGGCCGCCACCGCGGTGACGGGTGGTGATACGACCGTGAGCGTTGCGGCCACCCTTGCTGTGCAGCGGGCGGATCAGCGACTTCTCAGGGGTCGACCGAGTGATCTCAGCGAAGTCCGAGACGCTGGAGCCACGACGGCCCGGCGTAGTCGGCTTGTACTTACGGATTGCCATGAGTTCTTCTCTGCTTTCTGGATTCCCAGGCGCTTACGCGACCGGGCCTCCGAAGATCTCGATGGGCTTGCTGTCGGCCGAGATGGTCACGAGCGCGCGCTTGGTGTCCTTGCGCTTGCCGTAACCGAAGCGGGTCCGCTTGCGCTTGCCCTGACGGTTGGCGGTGTTGACGCTGGTCACCTTCACACCGAAGACCTTCTCGACGGCGATCTTGATCTGCGTCTTGTTGGAATCCGGGTGCACGATGAAGGTGTAGGTACCTTCCTCGATCAGTCCGTAGGACTTCTCCGAGATGACCGGCGCCAGCAGAATGTCGCGGGGGTCGGCGATCGTGGTCACTTGCTCTCCTCCTGTGCGGATTCGGCGGGGCCGTGCACGAAGGCGTTCAAGGCCTCGACGCTGAACACCACTTCGTCGCTTTCCAGCACGTCGTAGGTGTTGAGCTGATCCGGCGCGATCGGGTGCACGAACTCCAGGTTCTGCACGCTCTTCCAGCCCGCGATGTCCTCACGTCCGAGGACGAGCAGGAACTTCTTCCGGTCCGACAGCTCGGACAGGAACAACTTCGCGGTCTTGGTCGACGGGGTCTGACCCGAGACCAGTTCGGTGATCACGTGGATGCGCTCGTTGCGCGCACGATCCGAGAGGGCGCCACGCAGCGCGGCGCGGATCATCTTCTTGGGGGTGCGCTGGCTGTAGTCACGCGGCTGCGGACCGTGCACGGTGCCACCACCGGTGAACTGCGGCGCGCGGGTCGAGCCCTGACGGGCGCGACCGGTGCCCTTCTGGCGGTACGGCTTCTTGCCACCACCGGAGACCTCGCCGCGCGTCTTCGTCGCGTGCGTGCCCTGGCGTGCGGCAGCGAGCTGCGCGACAACGACCTGGTGCATCAGCGAGACGTTCGCGGTGGTATCGAAGATCTCCGCGGGGAGCTCGACGGTGCCGTTGGTCTTGCCGCCGAGTTCCTTGACCGGGAGGGTCAGGTTGGTCTTCTTCTCGACGCTGGTCATGCGTGCGCACCACCCTTCACTGCGCTCTTGACGGTCACGACGCTGCCCTTGCGACCCGGGATCGCACCCTTGATCAGCAGCAGGCCGTTCTCGGCGTCGACCTTGTGCACCGACAGGTTCTGCGTGGTGACGCGGTCGTTACCCATGCGGCCCGACATGCGCATGCCCTTGAACACGCGGCCGGGGGTGGCGCAGCCACCGATGGAACCCGGGCGACGGTGCACCGCCTGGGCACCGTGCGAAGCGCCCTGACCACGGAAGCCGTGGCGCTTCATGGTGCCTGCGAAGCCCTTGCCCTTGCTGGTGCCGGTGACGTCGACGTAGGCGCCCTCTTCGAAGACATCGGCGTTGATCTCCTGGCCGACCTCGAAGGTGGAGGCATCCGCGACCCGGATCTCGGCGACGTGGCGGCGCGGGGTGACGCCGGCCTTGGCGAACTGGCCGGAAACCGGCTTGTTCACCTTGCGCGGGTCGATGGCGCCGAAAGCGACCTGGACGGCGCTGTAGCCGTCGCGCTCCACGGTGCGGATCTGGGTAACGACGTTAGGTCCGGCCTTGATGACGGTCACGGGGACGACGCGGTTCTTGTCGTCGAACACCTGGGTCATACCGAGCTTGGTGCCCAGGATGCCGGCCGCCGGCCTGTTCTTGTTGTCAGTCATATCTCGAGTCCCCGTCACTGAATGTTGACGTCGACGCTGGCCGGCAGGTCGATGCGCATGAGGGCATCAACCGTCTTCGGCGTCGGGTCGAGGATGTCGATCAGCCGCTTGTGCGTCCGCATCTCGAAGTGCTCGCGCGAGTCCTTGTACTTGTGCGGCGAACGGATGACGCAGTACACGTTCTTTTCGGTCGGCAACGGCACCGGCCCGACCACACGGGCCCCGGTGCGGGTCACCGTCTCCACGATCTTGCGCGCGGACGCGTCGATCGCTTCGTGGTCATAGGCCTTGAGCCTGATGCGGATCTTCTGTCCCGCCACGCTAAGTGTCCTTTTCTCCGCTTATCGTTCGTGATCCGGAAGCCGGCTTCCGTACCACCTTCAATTGCACAGCCCGAACACACGAAGACGTCCCAGCCCGAGAGGTTCTGGCCCGGAGGAGGCAGCCTGCGTAATCACGCAGGGCCCCCGCTCGGACAAGATCCAACACAGTGAGACCGCGACCGGGACGTGCCCGATCCTCGCCGCTGTTCATCTGTCATGGTTCTCCGGTCCACGCGGTCGGGCGTGTCGCCCATCCGCTCATTCCTCGGCCCCGGTTCGAAACTTCACCTGGCCTGGAACCTTTGTCCCGGACGCACCTACGCTGGATATCCAGCGAGGTACACGATTGGGTGTTGCTCGCCTCACCACCCGCCACAACCGCCGAACGGCATGACCCGGTGCAAGGCAACCCGAACAGTATGCCCGACCACGTTGGCGACTTCAAATCCGCCCCCCACCAACGACTCCTCAGCAGGTCAGGGCGTGAATCCCGGGCGCGCCCAAGCCAGCTGGTCGATCAGGGGCGGTACGCGCCGGGCGGCGGGTATCGACCAGCAGGCGGATGGCCACCAACAGATGGCTGCCACGGCGGGGGTTCCCTGTGGCCCATACGGCGCGGGCTGCGGAGCGCCATCTGGCGCAGAACCATGCCATGTCCCCACCGCTGGCAAACTTACTTCTGAGTAAGATAGAGCCATGACGAAACCGACCGCGACTCATCGGATCTGGAACAAGCTGCCGGACAACCGGCTGGGGCACACCCTGTTCTCGCTCGGGATGGTGGCCCGGGTGCCCTACTTCGGGACGGTGCTGCCGAGCGTCGTGCGACTGGAGCCCGGACTGTGCGAGGTGACCTCGCCGAAGTGGTTCGGCATCCACAACCACCTGGGCACCTTCCACGCGATCGCGGCGTGCAACCTGGCCGAGGTGGCAATGGGCATGCTGAGCGAGGCCACGGTGCCCGACACCCATCGCTGGATCCCCAAGGCCATGAATGTGCAGTACCTCGCCAAGGCCGAGACCGGTCTGCGCGCGGTGGCGAAGCTGGCCGAGGTGCCCGACTTCACCCGGATCACCGAGGGGCAGGAGTTGACCGTTCCGGTGTCCATCTACGACAAGCACGACCTCGAGGTCGTGCACGCCGACATCACCACTTGGATCACCCCCAAGTAGGCAGCGCCGTGAGTTCGGCAGAGTCCCGAGGCAAGCGATGCCCTGCGTGCAGCGACGTACCGACCTTTACACCGTCTATGGCAGGTGTACAGGTCACACGCGCGGGGTGTGCGGTTGGCCGCATCGGCGGGGAGCGGTGTTGCGGGCACACGGGCGGAGCGGATTGAATGCGGCATATGGGTGACAGTGCGGTCCGGGAATTCGACCTCTGCGTGGTCGGGCTCGGACCGACCGGCCGAGCGCTGGCGCATCGGGCCGTGCGCGCCGGGTTCCGCGTCGCCGCCGTCGATCCGCGTCCGGAGCGGCTCTGGCCGCCGACGTTCTCCTGCTGGATCGATGAACTGCCGGAGTGGTTGCCGTCGAGCGCGATTGCTGCGCGTATTCCGAAGCCGACGGTCTGGACGAAGGCCGAGCATCGGATCGACCGCCCCTACTGCGTGCTGTCGAAGACCGGACTGCGCGATGCGCTGCCGCTCGACGATGCCACCGTTGTCGCCGGGCGGGCAACTCGTGTCGAGACCCACGAGGTGGAACTCGCGGACGGCACGCCCCTCAGGGCCGCAACGGTTTTCGACACCCGCGGGCTGCCGACGCTCGGACAGCGCCGCGCGGCAAGTGCACACGGCATCTTCGTCGACGCCGAGACCGCCGCGCCCATGGTGACCGAGGGCGAGGGACTGCTGCTCGATTGGCGTCCGGAGAACGGTGCGGGGCCAGATGAGCCGCCGTCGTTCCTCTATGCCGTCCCGCTCGGTGACGACACGGTGATCTTCGAGGAGACCAGCCTCGGCCTGCGCGGCGGCATGCCGCAGCACGAGTTGCGCAGACGGACCCTGAGCCGCCTTGCCGCACACGGCATTCGGCTCACCGGCGGCGAGCCGACCGAGGCCGCGCACTACCCACTGGACCAGCCACCGCCGAAAAAGGGGACAGCCCAAGCGATTCCGTTCGGCTCCCGCGGCGGCATGATGCATCCCTGCACCGGCTACAGCGTCGCCGATTCGCTGGCCCTGGTCGACACCGCCGTCGCCGCTCTCCGGCAAGGCCGCGACCCCGTTGCCGAACTCTGGCCGTGGCGGGCCCGCCTGGTCTACTGGATGCGCATGCGCGGCCTCTGGGGCATGGGCCGCCTGAACACCGAACAGTCCATTTCCATGTTCGACGCCTTCTTCAGCGCCTCACCCCGCGGGCAGCGCGCCCTGCTCTCCGCCCATGACGACTACACCGTCCTCGGCGCAGTCCTCTTCAACACCGTCGCTCGCACCTGGCCCTTCCGCTGGCGATACGACCTGGTCGGCTGGACGAATCGAAACCGCTGGGTCGATTTCGATTTCGCCGCAGCCGACCGCGAAGAGGGACGGATCGGCTGACGAAGATCAGGCTCCGGTTTCGGCGGCGCGCTGATAGCCGCGAATCGCGGGATACGCGAACAGCACGATGAGCCCGAGAACCCAGGCGACGGTCTTCAACAGGGGTTCGGCGACGGCACCGCCGTAGGACAGCCCCTTCATCGCATCGATGGCGCAGCTCATCGGCTGATTCGCGACCACGCCCTGCAACCAGACCGGATAGGCGATCACCGGCACGAACCCGGAATTGAAGAACATCAGCAGGGTATTGACGATGCCGATGATGCTGACCAGCATGACGCCCTCGGTAATGGTCGCCAGCGCCGTGACCAGCACCGCGAAGCCGACACCGAACAGCACCGGAATGCCGACCAACGCGACGGCCGCCAGCGGCCCCTGCCCGAAGCGGAAGCCGAGGGTGAAGCCCACCGCGATCACGAACAGCGTGGTGACCAGCACCCGGACCGCCTCGGCGAACAGCCTGCCGGTCAGTCCGGCCGCCCGATGCACCGGCATGGTCCAGAACCGCCCGAGCAGTCCGGTGAACTTCTCACCCTTGAAGCCGAGTGCGCTGACCACGGCACCGGACATCGCCGCGACCAAAGTGATCAGCGCGACCTGTCCATAGATACTCGGCTTACCGGTGGCCGCGGTGATCGAATTGCCGAGCACGACGCGGAACATGAAAAGCGTCAGTGCCGGATAGATCAACGTCTGGATGGTGGTCGCGGGATCGCGCGCCCACACCAGCAGCAGCCGCTTGCACTGGATCAGGCTGTGCGTGATCCAGGTCGACAGCGCGCGTTCGGATGGCGTGGCCACCCGCGGCAGCGGGTCGAATCCGTCCACCTCGATGCGCTCCAAGGTCTCGACAGAACTCATGACCGCCTCACACTCGCCCAGATCGCCAACGGAGTAAAGACGATCGCCATACCGCCGAGCCAGGTCAGCGGCACCCACAGCACATCCCAGGCCACCCCGTTGTGGGCCATATCGCGCAGCGCGAAGGAGAACTGGGAAATCGGCTGATTGCGCACGAACGGCCGGATCCACATCGGAAAACTGCGTTCCGGGACGAATCCGCAGGACAGCATCCCGAAGATCAAGGTGGGCAACGTCAATGCCTGACTCAGCGATTCCGGACTCTTGGTCAGGCTGCCGAGCGCATCCGCGCCGAGTGCGAGCACGGTGCCGACCGCGATCGAGAACACGCAGAACAGCACGGCCTGACCGAGTCCGGCGACGAACCGGAAGCCGATCATGTAGCCGAAGATGATCGCCGCGGTCAGCGCGGTCAGCGAACGAACCAGCCCCGCGCCGATCCGCGCGCTCAACGGCACCAGCATGCCGATCGGCATCGTCTGTAGTCGCGTGCTCAGACCGGTCAGCGCCTCATATGCGGACAGTTGCGCATTCGACATCATCGTGAACGCCATGGTCTGCAGCACGATGATCGGCATGACGAACTGGGCGTAATCGATGCCCTGGAACTTCATGACATACCGCAGCGGCAGATAGAAGCCGAGCGTGAACACCAGCGGAGTGATCATCGCGACGATCAGTTCGCCCTTGACGGCCATGGTCCGCACGATGCGTCCGGCCAGCGCCCGCCACTGCGCGAAGTAAGAGAGCCTGGCCACGGGCAGCTCGGCGAAGAGCAGTGCCGAATCGGCCTGCTCGACGGTTGTGGAACTCACTAGTGGCCGCCCGAATGGCCGGTGATGGAGAGGAAGACATCGTCGAGCGAGGGCCTGCGCAGCGCGATATCGGCCAATTGGATCCCGGCGGCGTCGAGCCTGCGCAATGCCTCGGACAGCGTGGCCGCGCCGTCGGGGGCGGGAATCGAGATCCGGTCGCCGCCGTTGATGTCGGCGAGGACGGCCGCGGGCACCAGATCACCGAGTGCGGTGGTGGCCTTGCCGAGCTGGGCCGGAACGAGCGGCACTACCTCGCAGTAGCTGCCGCCGGTCTTCTCCTTGAGTTCGTCGGCGGTGCCCTCGGCGATCACCGTGCCCTTATCGATGACGATGATGTTGTCGCTGAGCACATCGGCTTCTTCGAGGTACTGCGTGGTGAGCAGCACCGTGATGCCCTGATTCTTCAGCGCGGTCACCAGATCCCACACGCCCTGCCTGCTGCGCGGATCCAGACCGGTGGTCGGCTCGTCGAGGAATACCACCTCGGGGCGTACCACCAACCCACATGCGATATCGACCCGACGACGCATACCGCCGGAATAGTGGCGCACCGCACGACGGCCCGCGTGCACAAGGTCGAATTCCTCGAGCAGGGTGTCCGCGCGCTTGCGGGCGGCCGATTTACCCAGGCCCATCAGTCGGCCGAACAATTCCAGGTTCTCCCGGCCGGAGAGGTTCTCGTCGAGCGCGGCGTACTGGCCGGTCATCATGATCGAGCGGCGGACACCCGCCGGATCCTTCAGCACATCGTGGCCCGCGACCACAGCCGTGCCGGAGTCCGGGCGCAGCAAGGTCGACAGCACTTTGACCATGGTGGTCTTGCCCGCACCGTTGGGCCCGAGGATGCCCAGCACGCTCGCCCGCGCGGCGGTGAAGCTGATGCCCTGCAGCGCGTGCACATCGCCGAATGACTTCCGGACATCCGCAACCGCGACCGCGACATCACCACCGTCGATTGGTGGTGGCTCGCTGGTATGCGAATCCGCTTGGTTCAAGCTCGGCATCAACTCTCCACTGTGTCTGATCGGCGGTGTTCGCGGGGCCTGGGCGGCGACCGCGGGTCGCCAAGAGTGTGGGCATGAATACTTCCCGGTTGGTGATCCCTGCCGCCAAGCGTGATGTTACCGGCAGCGGCATCCCCACAGGGCAGACCGCGCCATACCCAGCGGCCCGCGACCTAACTGTGTCCTTACTCACATTTATTTCCGCCGATCCACCCGACCTGAGAACGTCGCTGGTGGCGGCCCTGGAGGGGCAGCGTAGGGGCGGTGGCGACACCTTGTCGGGCCGTCGCGGCGACCATAGTCTGCTAGACGGGGGAAAAACGCACTCACTCGTTTGCGGCAGCGCTGCTTCACCAAGCGTTCAGCGGCTGCGGCGGATCGACCCTGCGAGAGGTGACCATGGCCGAGACCGCGCAGCCGAGGCTGGCAGCGCATACGGGAGGATCGGGCCGACCGAACGTGCTGACGTCCTATGACCCGCGCACCGGCGAAATCGTCGGCAACTATGCCGTGATGGGCGCGGGCGAAATCAACCGCACCGTGCGCGCCGCACGCTCCGCCGAAAAATGGTGGGCGGAACTGGGATTCAACGCCCGCAAACGCTGGCTACTGGACTGGAAACGCAGTATCACCAGGCGCGCAGGCGAATTGGTGGAAATCCTGTGTGAGGAAACCGGAAAACCACAGGCGGACGCGGCAATCGAGGTGATGCTCGCCGTCGAGAACCTGGATTGGGCGGCCCGCAATGCCGCGCGCGTGCTGGATCGGCGCAAGCTCGGCTCCACCTGGCTGACGCGCAACCAGCACGCCTCCGTCGGCTATCTGCCGCTCGGCGTGGTCGGGGTGCTCGGGCCGTGGAACAACCCGGTCTTCACCCCGATGGGCTCGATCGCCTACGCGATGGCCGCGGGCAATGCCGTGGTGTTCAAACCCGATGAACTCACCACCGGCGTCGGCGTCTGGCTGGCCGACAGCTGGAACAAGCTCGCGCCGAATCAACCTGTGCTGCAGGTCGTTACCGGCGATCACGCCACCACCGCGGCGCTGTGTCGCGCCAAGGTGGACAAAATCGCCTATGCCGGTTCGGATGCGGGCGCGCGCGAGGTGATCACGCTGTGCGCACAGACCTTGACTCCGGTGGTGGTCGAGCGAAACGGCAAGGGCACCATGGTGGTTCACGTCGACGCCAAACTCGACGAGGCCGCCGAGGCCGCGGTATTCGGCGCGATGGCCAATGCGGGCCAGAACTCCACCGGCATCCAGCGGGCCTATGTCGCCAACTCCGTCTACGACCGATTTCTGGAACTGGTGATCGAGCAGGCGCGGCGGCTACGGCCCGGCGCGGACAAGCGCGCGTCCTACGGTCCGATGATTCTGGAATCGCAGGTCGACGTGGTGCGCAGACAGGTGCGCGACGCAGTGGCCAGAGGCGGGCGCGCGGTGGTCGGCGGACTGGATTCGATTCGCGATCCCTACATCGAACCGATCGTCTTGACCGAGGTGCCGGAGGAGAGTGTCGCGATCACCGGCGAGGGCATCGGGCCGCTGCTGATCGTCAACAGGGTCGCGAATATGGACGAGGCGGCGCAGCGGATCAATGCGGTCGGCAATGGTGTCGCGGTGTCGGTGTTCACCCGGGATGTGCACGGTATCGAATCCTTCGCCGAGCAGCTGCGGGTCGGCGTTGTGACCATCAATTCTTCGACCACCTACGCCGGGATTCCGGCGCTGCCGTTCGGCGGGGTCGGCGAATACGGGCAGGGGCACCATCACGGCGATCAGGGACTGCGCGAGTTCAGCCGGACGCTGGCGATCGCGCGCAAGCGGTATCGCGCGGCGGTGAATCTGTCCACCTTCGACCGGCATCCACGGCATCTGCGCACGGCCAAGGCCATCTTCCGGATGCGCCACGGCGGTGTTTGATTGCTGTGTCCAATGGCCGCGCCTTCGGCGCGGCGGGTTCGCGGCCCCCTGGTGTCTCGCGTCCGAGCCGTCGAGACTCGCGACTTCGTCGCATGCGCTTCGACGACTCGGACGCGAGACGGGCCGCGAACTCCTCGCTCGTAAGACTCGC
>NZ_JBITMA010000020.1:0-2044 GCF_044465765.1 Nocardia sp. NPDC049526
GCCGATGGTACTGCACTCGACAGGGTGTGGGAGAGTAGGACACCGCCGGAACATCCTTGCGAAAGGCCCCCAACACCAGTTGGGGGCCTTTTTGCTTCATATTCTCTTTGTATGCTGTGCGGCATGAGGTTTCGTAGCAATCTCACAGGGAATAGTCACCCTATGCGGCGCTCTGACGTTCATCATGGAGAATGACAGAAAGTAGTAGTCAGCGTCGGCCTGCTTGTCAGGAGCGGTCGACGCGCATGGAGGTGTTGATGGTCGCAGCGACGACAACCGTCGACCGCGCGCCGGTCGATCCCCTCAGCCCGCTTCGCTCACGCTGGCGGCAGCTGAGGCTCCCGGCGACGTTCGGATACCTGGCGGCTCTTGTCGCTGTCACTTCGGTCTTCTCGGCGCTGAGTGAATCGGCGCAGGCGCGGGTGGTGCTGCATGCGAGCACGAATCTGCACAATCTGCTGAACGGCCGAGTGGGCACCATGCTTTCGAGCGCACTGGTGATCGGCGATGTCAGTTCCGCCTGGGTGCTGATTCCGTTGCTCGGTTGTCTGCTGGCACTTGCCGAGCTGCGCTTCGGTGCGGTGCATATGATGCGCGTGTTCCTGGCCGGACATATCGGCGCCACGCTCCTCGTTGCGGCCGGCCTGTGGATCGCGATCGAGGTCGACTGGTTGCCCGCGAGCATTCGCTGGGCGCAGGATGTCGGCGTCAGCTACGGCGCTATGGCGCTGGTCGGGGCGATCGTGGTCGCTATTCCGCATCGCTGGCGAATCGCCTGGGCCACGGTGTGGTTTATCGTCGCGGCCGAGGGCGTGCTGATCGAACAGACCTTCACCAATGTCGGTCACCTGCTGGCCTTCTGTATCGGAACCGGGGTCGGCTTCGGCATGTTGCGCGCGCAGGCGGCATCTACCCGCCGACTCACCCGGATCGAATCCGGTCTGCTAGCCGTGAGCGCATTCCTCGCGGCAATTCTGCTCATGGGCTGACAGCCGACTCGGCAGGGGTGACGCCGGGCCGGGCCGGGCGCTCACCTACAGTGCTTGGGTGCGCCTAGTGATTGCTCGCTGTCAGGTCGACTACGTAGGGCGACTCACCGCCCATCTCGCGATGGCCCGCCGATTGTTGCTGATCAAAGCCGACGGATCGGTCCTCGTGCATTCCGATGGCGGTTCGTATAAGCCGCTGAACTGGATGAGTCCGCCGTGCTGGTTGGAGGAGCGCGACGGTGACGCGGTGCCCGAGGGGGCAAAGGCCTTCTGGGTGGTTACCAATAAGGCGGGTGAGGAACTGCGCATCACCATCGAAGAGATCGAGCACGACTCCGCGCACGAGCTCGGTGTGGACCCCGGTCTGGTGAAAGACGGTGTGGAGGCCCATCTTCAGGAGCTTCTCGCCGAACACGTGCAGACCCTCGGCCCCGGCTACACACTGATCCGCCGTGAGTACATGACCGCCATCGGCCCGGTCGACCTGCTCTGCCGCGACGCCGACGGTTCAACCGTGGCCGTCGAGATCAAGCGTCGTGGTGAAATCGACGGCGTCGAACAGCTCACCCGCTACCTGGAGCTCCTGAACCGGGACCCACTCCTCGCCCCGGTCGCCGGCGTCTTCGCCGCCCAACAGATCAAGCCCCAAGCCCGCACGCTCGCCGAGGACCGCGGCATCCGCTGCCTGACCCTCGATTACGACGCTCTACGCGGCACCGAGAGCAACGAATTCCGCCTCTTCTAGCAAAACCCCCTGAGCCGTGGCACGTGTATTCGTCTGCTGTGCATGAATTCCTCGCCGCGCACTGGTTTGCTCCCGCTGCTACGCGTGGGTTCGCGCGCTGCGTATGAGTTTGCCCGCTGAGCGTGAGTTCGTGCGCTGCGCTTGGGTTCGTGCGCCATGTGTGAGTTCGCGCGCTGCATATGGTTTGGCGCGCTGCGATTGGGGTTCGCCGGGCAAACGTGATGGCGCGGGAAGGGACCGACTGCGCTCCCGGTACGTGAGGTCGTTGGCGGTGCGTGAGGTCCGCCCGCGGTGCTTATGTTCGGTTGCC
>NZ_JBITMA010000020.1:2143-137973 GCF_044465765.1 Nocardia sp. NPDC049526
CGTGCATGTGTTGGTGGCCGTGCACGGCTTTGTTCGTGCGTATCGGTTTGCCCGCGGCGCAGGAGTTCGTGCGCCGCGTATGGATTCGCCGGGTAAGCGTGCGCGGCGCGGCAGGTGTTGCACAGGAGGGGCGGAGTGCGTTGCCGGTACCTGAGGTCCTCGGCGGTGCGTGAAGTCGTCGGCGGTGCTTATGTTTGGCCGCCGTGCATGTGTTGGTGGCCGTGCACGGCTTTGTTCGTGCGTATCGGTTTGCCCGCGGCGCAGGAGTTCGTGCGCCGCGTATGGATTCGCCGGGTAAACGTGCGCGGCGCGGCAGGTGTTGCACAAGAGGGGCGGAGTGCGTTGCTGGTACCTGAGGTCCGCCCGCGGTGCTTATGTTCGGTTGCCGTGCATGTGTTGGCGACCGTGCACGGCTTTGCCCGCCGCGCATGCGTTCACGACCGCGCATGCGTTCACGACCCGCGCACGGGTTCGTCGGTCGCGCACGGGTTCGTGCGCCCCGCATGGCTTTGCCGTGGCGGATGAGTTCGTGCGCCGCGGATGTGCACTGTTTTGACTGCCGCGTATGACTCTGGGGCTGGTCAAGGTTCGTGCGCGGGGGTGGGGACGTGGGCTGGGCATGGATTTGCGGACTGCTCTTCGGTGCGTGGGTGCGCAGGGATTCGTCGGGTATTGACGTGCGCGGCATGCGGGGTGGTGCGTGGGAAGGGGTGGACTGCGGGCGCTGTGTGAACTAGGCCACGACCTAGGCTAATGGGATGCCCCGACGGAAACCGTGGACGGAACGCCAGGTGGGCCGCTCGCAGGAGGGCAACCCGCCGATCGGCGATGTCTTCGGTAGGCGGGAGGCCGGACCGGACAGCGACGACATGTACATCGTGCGAACCATCCCAGGTAGCCGGGCCATCAAAACCTATCGCTGCCCCGGCTGCGATCACGAAATCCCGCCCGGTGTAGCCCATATCGTCGCCTGGGCGATCGACGGCGGCGAAGACGACCGCAGACACTGGCACCGCGGCTGCTGGAACGGCCGCCGGACCCGCCGAATAACCCGCCGCTGGTCCTGAATCCCCCTGCGCCCCAGAGCAACCCACTGCGCACGCCGCGTCGCCGCCGCATACCCCGCGCAGACGGTATGCGGCTACGACGAACGGTGCGTGTTTACAGTCAGAAGGTGCTGGGGGTGCGCGCAGACAGAGGCGCACCTGCGGCGTATGGACGAGACTGCGGGCAGCGACTGCACGTGAACCCTTCTTGCGGACAAGTGGAGCCCGCCTGCGGTCAATGAGCGCCGCACCTGCCGGGGGCAGGAGACGCGCCCCAGGTAGAGAGTGCGGGCAGAGGGGGCGCTGTGGGACAGGGCGCACCTGTGCGGAGGACGTCGTGGGGCCCGCCTGCGGTCAATGAGCGCCACACCTGCCGGGGGCAGGAGACGCGCCCCAGGTAGAGAGTGCGGGCAGAGGGGGCGCTGTGGGACAGGGCGCACCTGTGCGGAGGACGTCGTGGGGCCCGCCTGCGGTCAATGAGCGCCACACCTGCCTGGGACAGGAGACGCGCCCCCAGTAGAGATGGCGGGCAGAGAGGGGCGGTTGTGGGGCAGGAGGCGCACCTGTGCGGAGGACGTCACGGATGACGGGCGCGCCTGAGTGCGCGGGCACACCATCGCACGGAGAGGGCAGCCGAGGTGGAGAGTGTGGACAAGGGGGTGTGGTGTCTATGGGCAGGAGGTGAGTCTGCGGACTAACGGGGCACGCCTACCGACAGGACTCTGCTGCGGGCAGTGCGCAGCATTGCGTGGGCGGCACGGGCCTGTCCGGTGAAGGCTCCGCTTGCGGCCGCTCGGGGCCTCTACGGGACCAAGAAGTCGGGCCTGCGGTTGAAGCGTGCGCCTGTGAGGAATTGCACGATTCTGTGGATTCTCTTGGGGCTGAGCATCTCTGGAACAGCGGAGTCGTCGTGCCGTGCCGGGCATTGCTGGTGGACGTGGGGCCACATCGGAAGCCCGGACGCGGAACCCGGTCGTCAGGCGGCCGGAGAGATTCCGGCGGGTCTGTGGATTACCTTGGGGCTGAGGATTTCTGGGGTAGGCAAGGGGCCGCAAGGCCGAATGTGCCAGGGGCGATGGGTGTCTCGGCGGGCCGGAACGTCGTTGTGGCGGCGTATGTCGCCGTAGCGGGGCGGTGTCCGGTTACTCGGATTAGGAAGGCCGCCCCGGTGTGGGGCGGCCTTGGTGTGAATTCGGTTGGGGTGTTGCGTTTGTCGCCGCTCAGCCCGCCGTCGTCAGTTGGTGATTTCGGCGTTCTCGCGCTCGTCGGCGTCGATGTCGTCTTCCTCGGCCGAGACCTCGGGAATGGCCTTGGTGCGCGAACCGCTGGTGACCGACTTGGTGCCACCACCGATGGACTTGCGCTGATCCGGAACCCCGTCCAGCAGTTCGCTTTCCCGGTTGACGGCCGCGAGCATGGCGGGCACCGAGTCGAGCTGGCCGCGGATGCCGAGCAGCTGGGCGAGCACCCGGCCACGCAGCACGCGCATCTCCTCGGCGAGCTCCTTGGCGTGCGCGATCTTGCGCTCGGAGGTCTGCGTGGCGGAGGTGATGAGGCGGTTCGACTCGTCGGTCGCGTCCTTGATCCGCTGAGCGGCCTCGGCGCGGCTGGTGGCCTCGAGCTCCTCCATGGCGCGGGTGAGCTTGGTGCGACGCTCAGCCATGGTGGCCTCGAAGTCCTGCTGGGTCGCCTTGCGCTTGGCATCGGCTTCCTTGCCGAGGCGATCGGCCTCGGCCTGAGCGGCCTCGATGATCTTGGCGGACTCGGTACGCGCATTCGCCAGGGTCTGCTCGAATTCGATTTCGAGCGCCTCGCGCTTCTCCTTGGTCTCGGCGAGCAGCGATTCGTACTTACCACGCATTTCGGTGGCCTGCTGCTCGGCGATCGACACCATTTCCGCCGCCTCGGCCTGCGCGAGCGCGCGGACCTCGGACGCCTCGTCGGAAGCCAGGCGCAGCATCCGAGAGATGCGGTCGGACATGCCTTCCGCAGTGGTCGGCGGAACCGAAAGGCGATCGACTTCCTTACGGAGCTCGTCGATCTCGTCCCGCGCGTCCTCCAGCTGGCTGGCGAGGTTACGGGCTTGCGCCGCAGCGGCATCCCGATCTGTGGCGGTGACCCTTAACTCGGCATCGAAACGGTCGAAGTAGTTGCGTACCTCGTCTTGCGCATAACCCTTGCGCACAACGGTGAAGGGCAGTGCAACGAAGCGATTGCGATCGGACTCAGGTGACGACATGGCACACAAACTACAGCCTACTTGCACCTCATGGTGACTCGACCGCGAATGTGATCCGGACGAGTTTTTCAGGCCCGATCTTGATACTAGTGCGTAACATTCGCGTTCGGCTCGACCAACTCGATCAGCACACCGCCAGCATCCTTCGGGTGAATGAAATTGATGCGAGAATCCGCGGTTCCGTGACGCGGGGCGTCGTACAGCAAACGCAGACCTCGATCACGAATATACGTGGAAACTGCTTCGATGTCGGTAACTCGATAGGCGAGTTGCTGCAGGCCCGGTCCGCTGCGATCGATGAACTTGGCGATGGTGGAGTCGGCGTTGAGCGGCGCCAGCAACTGCAGGGCAGTCGCGCCGTCCGGTGCGCCGGGCAAAGACAGCATCGCCTCGTGCACACCTTGGGCCTCGTTCACCTCCCGGTGGGTCTCGATCATGCCGAGATTGTCGGCATACCAGGCAATTGCGGCATCCAGGTCGGGTACCGCGATGCCCACGTGGTCGACGGCGATGATGTAGTCGCCGGGGATGAAATTCGACGGGTCGATAACATTGCTCACCCCTCGAACGTAGCGTCTGATCCGACACAGTCGGCCGGAGGCCGTCATAGTCCCTTGCGCTTGGCCGAGCGTAGGCGAGGGCACCGCGTACCTGGTAGGGGGCATTCGAGTTGGGCAAGCTACCGTTGAGTTCAGAGGTTGACGTCGCGGGTGCTCGGTGCGCGACGCTGTTCGATCAATGAATGCGAGGCTCGTCGTGACCACAACCGTGATCGTCTCCGGTGCGCGTACCCCGGTCGGTCGGCTGCTCGGGGGTCTGAAGGACTTCACCGGTTCCGACCTGGGCGGTTTCGCAATCAAGGCGGCGCTGGAGAAGGGCGGCGTCGCGCCGGAGCAGGTCGACTACGTGATCATGGGCCAGGTGCTCACCGCGGGTGCGGGGCAGATCCCGGCGCGGCAGGCGGCGGTCGCCGCGGGCATCCCGATGGATGTGCCCGCGCTGACGGTGAACAAGGTGTGCCTGTCCGGTATCAACGCGATCGCGCTCGCGGATCAGCTGATCCGCGCCGGCGAGTACGAGATCGTCGTCGCCGGTGGTCAGGAATCCATGAGCCAGGCCCCGCATCTGCTCGAAAAGAGCAGGGAGGGTTACAAATACGGTGATGTGACGCTGCGCGACAGCATGGCCTACGACGGTCTGCACGACATCTTCACCGACCAGCCGATGGGTGCGCTGACCGAACAGCGCAACGACGCCGAGCCGGTCAGCCGGGAGGATCAGGACGCGTTCGCGGCGGCGTCGCATCAGCGTGCAGCGGCGGCGTGGAAGAACGGCGTTTTCGATGACGAGGTGGTCCCGGTGTCGGTGCCGCAGCGCAAGGGCGATCCGATCGTGGTGAGCACGGACGAGGGGATTCGCGCGGACACCACCGTCGAATCGCTGGCCAAGCTGCGCCCGGCCTTCCGCAAGGACGGCAGCATCACCGCGGGCACCGCCTCGCAGATCTCCGACGGCGCGGCCGCGGTGGTCGTGATGAGCAAGGAAAAGGCGCAGTCGCTCGGGCTGAGCTGGATCGCCGAGATCGGCGCCGCAGGCGTGGTGGCCGGTCCGGATTCGACGCTGCAGGATCAGCCCGCCAATGCGATCGCCAAGGCCTGTGCGCGCGAAGGCATTTCGCCCGCCGAGCTGGATCTGGTGGAGATCAACGAGGCGTTCGCGGCGGTCGGCATCGCGTCCACCCGCAAGCTGGGCATCGATCCGGAGAAGGTGAACGTCAACGGTGGCGCGATCGCCATCGGTCACCCACTCGGCATGTCCGGTGCGCGCATCCTGCTGCATCTGGCGCTGGAGCTGAAGCGGCGCGGTGGCGGCGTCGGCGCGGCCGCGCTGTGCGGTGGCGGCGGTCAGGGTGACGCGCTGATCATCAAGGTGTAATTCTCGGCTCCGTCGGCCCGGATATACCGGTTCGGCGGAGTTCAGGTGTGACCGGTTCAACTACGACCCGTCGTAGCAGTCCGGCACAATGGTGGCCATGGGCAATTTCTTCGACTTGAGCACCGTGGCCAAGCGGTTCCGCTTCATCGCCGTGCTGGAGGCGATCTCCTGGGTCTTCCTGATCGTCGGCATGGTGTTCAAGCGCCTCCCCGAACCGGTGCTGTGGCCGGTCAAGGTGTTCGGGATGACGCACGGCATCATCTTCGTCCTGTTCGTCATCACCGCGATCCTCGCGGCGCGTGAGCTGGCGTGGAACACCAAGACGACGGTCCTCGCGCTGCTGTCGAGCATTCCGCCGTTTTTCACGGTCCTCTTCGAGGTGTGGGCGGTGCGTGCGGGCAAGCTCGGTGAGCTGAGCGACGTGACTTCCGTCGACTCCGGAGCCCCGGCGTCGGTCACGCCGTGACAAACTGGAAGCCGTGACTCGACCTGCTGCCCGCCGCCCTTCGCCAGCCGTCGCCGCCGCCATGTCCGGTGCGGTGGATCTGTCCAGCCTGAAGCAGCCCCCGGCCGGTGCGTCGGGTGCGGGAGGCGGCGGCGACTACGCCGTCTCCGAGGCGGATTTCGAAACGAAGGTGCTGCGTCGGTCCACCCAGGTGCCGGTGGTCGTCGCGCTGTATTCGCAGCGCAGCCCGGGTAGCGTCGAGCTGGTCCAGACCCTGGAGCGGCTCGTTCAGGAGGGCGCGGGCGCATGGGATCTGGCGACGGTCGAGGCCGAGGCCAATATGCGGATCGCGCAGGCGTTCGGTGTGAAGGGCATTCCGACCGTGATCGCGGTGGCCGGTGGCCGCCCGCTCGCGGATTTCGAGGGCGCCCAGCCGGAGCCGCAGGTCCGGCAGTGGTTGAGCGCGGTCGTCGAGGCGGTCGGCGGGCAGCTCGAGGGCGGTGAGCAGCCCCCGGCCGTAGAGGACCCGCGTTTCACCGCCGCAGAGGCCGCGCTCGAGCGCGGCGACATGGCCGGTGCCGAAGCGGCCTATGAGGCCATCATCGCCGCGGAGCCGGGCAATGAGGAGGCAAAGAACGCGCTGCGTCAGGTGCGCTTCCTGTCCCGTGCCCAGACCATTTCGGACTCGGCGATCGCCACTGCCGACGCCGATCCGGCCAATGTCGACGCGGCTCTGGATGCCGCCGATGTGGAGATGATGAGCCAGCAGCCGGAGGCCTCGTTCGACCGGTTGATCGCCGTGATCAAGAAGACGGCCGGCGATGATCGCACCAAGGCGCGCACCCGGCTGCTCGAACTCTTCGAATTGTTCGACCCGGCAGAGCCTTTCGTGGTTGCTGCTCGCCGCAAGCTGGCCGCCGCGTTGTACTGACCGAGCCGCTCGTAGCGCCGCTCGCTGTCCGTTCGGCGGCCATGTTTGGCATCGGCGGATGGCTCTTCCGCCGATCGCGGCGATGCGGTCGATCGCTGAGCACGGTGATCGGCAGCGAGGCCGACGGCAGTCTGGATGTCCTGGTCGACAACGCCGGTGCAGAGCCCCTTGGGATCGCACGACGTCCGCCCGCACCGGCGTAGCTGGACGCCGCCGGGGGCGGCGGCTCGGCCCGCTCGATCTACCCGCGTGACGGCTTCTGTCTCCGGTGCGAGCCAGATTGCGGTGTTCGGGCCTGCGCGACTGTGGTCGTAGCCGGGCTGAGCGCTGCGGGGTGGCGCCTGTTGGACTCTCCCGTGTGGTGGTTTATGACCCTGGTGCGAGGCCAGATTGCGGTGTTCGGGTCGGCGCGACTGTGGTCGAAGCCGGGCTGAGCGCTGCGGGGTGGCGCCTGTTGGACTCTCCCGTGTGGTGGTTTATGACCCTGGTGCGAGCCAGATTGCGGTGTTCGGGTCGGCGCGACTGTGGCCGTAGCCGGGCTGAGCGCTGCGGGGTGGCGCCTGTTGGACTCTCCCGTGTGGTGGTTTATGACCCTGGTGCGAGCCAGATTGCGGTGTTCGGGCCTGCGCGACTGTGGCCGAAGCCGGCTGAGCGCTGCGGGGGGTGGCGCGTGCTGGACTCACCCCTGTGGTGGCTACGACGCTGGAGCGAGCCAGATCGCGGTATTCGGGGCCAGTGCCACGGTCGCCGAAGCCGGTCGACCGTGCCACGGCTCATCGGTCGCCTTGACACCGCCCAGATTTCCGATGCCGGAGCCGCCGTATTCGGCGGCGTCGGTATTGAGGATTTCGCGCCAGGTGCCTGCGCTCGGCAGGCCGACGCGGTATTCGCCGTGTATCGAGCCGGAGAAATTGAAAACGCAGGCGATCACCGAACCGTCGGAGCCGTAGCGGAGGAAGGCGATCACATTGTTTTCGCGATCGTCGGCCTGGACCCAGGAGTAGCCGCCGGGGCTGGTGTCCTGACTCCACAGCGCGGGATGGGCGCGGTAGACCGCGTTCAGATCCCGGACGGCGGCTGTAATGCCCTGGTGCAGTGGGTTTTCCAGTTCATGCCAGTCCAGGCCGCGGTCGTGTGACCATTCCCGGAACTGGCCGAAATCCTGGCCCATGAACAGCAATTGCTTACCGGGATGCGACCACATGTAGGCCAGCAGTGCGCGCACGCCCGCCGCCCTGGCGAAATCGTCGCCGGGCATCCTGGTCCAGAGGGTGCCCTTGCCGTGCACGACCTCGTCGTGGCTGATGGGCAGCACATAGTTCTCGCTCCACGCGTACACCAGCGAGAAGGTGATCTCGTTGTGGTGCCAGGAGCGGTGGATCGGATCGCGCCCCAAATAGCCCAGGGTGTCGTGCATCCAGCCCATATTCCATTTCATGGTGAAGCCGAGGCCGCCGACATCGGCGCCGCGGGTGACACCGGGCCAGGTGGTGGATTCCTCGGCGATGGTGACGACGCCGGGATGGTGGCGGTGCACGGTTTCGTTCAGGTCCTGCAGGAAGTCGACGGCCTCCAGGTTTTCCCGGCCGCCGTGCACATTGGGTTCCCATTCGCCTTCGGCGCGTGAGTAATCCAGGTACAGCATGGAGGCGACCGCGTCGACGCGCAGTCCGTCGATATGGAATTCCTCGATCCAGTACCGCGCATTGGCGACCAGGAAGTTGCGCACCTCATTGCGGCCGAAGTCGAAAATGTAGGTGCCCCAGTCGAGTTGCTCGCCGCGGCGCGGGTCGGCGTGCTCGTAGAGCGCGGTCCCGTCGAAGCGCGCGAGCGCCCATTCGTCCCGGGGGAAGTGCGCGGGCACCCAGTCGAGCAGTACGCCGATGCCTGCGGCGTGCATGCGGTCGACGAAGGCTCGGAAATCGTCGGGGGAGCCGAAGCGGGCGGTAGGCGCGTAGTACGACGTGACCTGGTAGCCCCAGGAGCCGCCGAACGGGTGCTCGGCGATCGGCAGCAGCTCGATATGGGTGAATCCGGCCGCGCGCACGTAATCGGCGAGCTGATCGGCCAATTCGCGGTAGCCGAGGCCGGGGCGCCAGGAGCCCAGGTGCACTTCGTAGACGCTCATCGGGGCGCGGGTCGGGTCGGTGCGTTCGCGGGTCGAGACCCAATCACCGTCGGACCACACATAATTGCTTTCGGTGACCACCGATGCCGTCGCCGGTGGCAGCTCCGTCGCGAAGGCCAGCGGATCCGCATGATCCACGGTGCGTCCATCCGCGCCGTGCACCCGGAACTTGTATTTGGTGCCGACACCGACACCCGGTACGAAGACCTCCCATACCCCGGAGGATCCGAGCGAACGCATCGGTGCGGTAGTCCCGCTCCACCCGTCGAAGTCCCCGATCACGGTGACACCCCGGGCATTCGGTGCCCAGACCGCGAACGAGGTTCCAGCCACCTCGCCGTCGAGGGTGGTGTAGTGACGCGGGTGCGCGCCGAGCACATCCCAAAGGTGTTCGTGGCGGCCCTCGCCGATGAGATGCAGGTCCAGCTCGCCGACGGTGGGCAGGAAGTGGTAGCCGTCCGCGCTGATGATCGTCTGTCCGCCTTGGTAATTGGTGACGATGCGGTAATCCATCAGGTCCGGATGCGGTACGATACCGGCGAAAATGCCGTGTCCCAACGACTTCAGCGGATGGTCGACGCCGCCGACCCGGGCCAACACCGTATCGGCATGCGGGCGCAGCACCCGAACGATCGTGCCGTCTGGATGCGGATGCGCGCCGAGCACGGTATGCGGATCGGTGTGGGTGCCCGCCGCGAGCAACATCAGATCGCGGCGCTTCATCGAAATGTCTTCCGGAACGCCAGTTCCGCGCGCGCCTGCTGCGATACCGCGGGCAGCGTGAGAATGTGGGCGACCGCGTGGGCCGGATCCAGCCGCACGTAGTTGGTCTGCGCCCAGTGGTATTCCTCGCCGCTGACCTCGTCGAAAACCACCGGATGGTCGTGCCATTCGCGGCCGATGGCGGGCAGGTCGAGCGAGATCATGCCCCATTCGGCCCCATAGGGATTCAGATTCACCACGACCAGCACGGCGTCACCGCCGGCCGGATCGACCTTTGAATACGCGAGTAGCGCGTCGTTGTCGACGTGATGGAAGTGGATGCAGCGCAACTGCTGCAGTGCCGGATGCGCGCGACGGATCTCGTTGAGGCGAGTGATCCACGGCTCCAATGATTCTCCGCGCGCGAGCGCCTCGGCGAACGGGCGCGGGCGCAGCTCGTACTTCTCCGAATCCAGGTATTCCTCGCTGCCCGGACGCACCGCCTGATGCTCGAAGAGTTCGAATCCGGAGTAGACACCCCAGGTCGGGGCCATGGTCGCGGCCAGCACCGCGCGGATGGCGAACATGCCGGGCCCGCCGTGCTGCAGGCTTTCGTGCAGGATGTCAGGGGTGTTGACGAACAGGTTCGGTCTGGCCTCGTCGGCCTTGGCGGCCAGTTCGTTGCCGAATTCGGTCAGCTCCCATTTCGCGACGCGCCAAGTGAAATAGGTATAGGACTGGCTGAATCCGCGGCGGGCCAGACCGTAGAGCCGGGCCGGTCGGGTGAAGGCCTCGGAGAGGAAGATCACGTCCGGATCGGTGCGCCGCACGGTCGCGATCAGCCATTCCCAGAAATCGGCGGGCTTGGTGTGCGGGTTGTCGACGCGGAAGATCTTGACGCCCAAGCCGATCCAGTGCCGGACGACGCGCAGTACCTCCGCGTACAGCCCGTCGGGATCGTTGTCGAAGTTGACCGGGTAGATGTCCTGATACTTCTTCGGTGGATTCTCGGCGTAGGCGATGGTGCCGTCCGGGAGGGTGGTGAACCACTCCGGGTGCGCGGCGACCCACGGATGATCCGGTGCGCACTGCAGCGCCAGGTCGAGCGCGACTTCGAGGCCGAGTTTGGTTGCGGTGGTGACGAATTCGGCGAAGTCGGCGGTGGTGCCGAGTGCGGGATGGATCGCGTCGTGCCCGCCGTCCTTCGACCCGATCGCCCACGGGGAGCCGACGTCGCCGGGTTCGGCGGCGAGCGCGTTATTGCGGCCCTTGCGGTTGATCTCGCCGACCGGGTGGATCGGAGGTAGATAGACGACATCGAAGCCCATGCCCGCGATGCGCGGCAATTCCTTTGCGGCAGTAGCGAAATTGCCGTGGATCGGGTTGCCTGCGGCATCACGGCCGCCGGTCGAGCGCGGGAAGAATTCGTACCACGAGCCGTACAGTGCGCGTTGACGTTCCGCCAGTACCGAGTGCTGCGGGCCGCGAGTGACCATGTCCCGCAACGGTGTATCGCGCAGGATCTCGGCGACCTCCGCGCTGAAGGCGGGGGCGACCCGGGCGGGCAGCTGTTCGTCGGCGCGCAATGCCGTCGCGGCCGCGCGCAAGCGCTCGAACTGCTTCTTGGGCACCGCCTGCGCGGCCCGTTCGAACAGCCGGGCGCCGAGCTCGAGGTCGTTGGCGAGGTCCGCTGCGCTTTGTCCGACGGCGAGCTTGGCCTCTACCGCCGCCCGCCAGGTTGCTATCGGATCGCTCCAGCCCTCGATGCGGTAGGTCCACGCACCGGGCAGGTTCGGTACGAAGGTGGCATTGAAGACATCCGGTTCGTAGTCCGGCGTCATGCGAATGCGGGTGATCCGCGATGAGCCGGGGCCACGCACCGCCAGCGTGGCGGATACGGCGTCGTGCCCCTCGCGCCAGACCACGGTGCGCACCGGAAAGACCTCGCCGACCACGGCCTTGGCCGAGCGGCCGCCGGGTATCGCAGGGGCGGTGTCATCGATTGCGATGCGGCCGGTCACGTCGACCAACCTACCGGGTGCGGGGCGGTCGGACGGGATCAGCGTGCGTCGGCCGCCAGACCGAGACCGAGTGCGACCAAGATCGCGCCGAGCGCGCGCTCCAACCGCTGCCGGATTCCGGCTCGCCGCAACCAGGCCCCGGCGCGGTCCGCCGCCAGCACGATGCCGATGCACCAGGCGGTATCGATGACCAGCTGGATACCCGCCAGGATCAGCACGGTCGGCAGCACCGGACCGCTCGACGGCAGGAACTGCGGCAGGATCGTCAGGCCGAAGACGGCCGCCTTCGGATTCGCCGCGATCGAGATCAGCGAGGCGCGGAACGCCGAACCGGGGGTGCGGCCGGCGGGTAGCAGCTTGGTCGCCCGGGGACCGCTGCCGGCGGGGCGGGTAAGCGCCGTGCTGCCGAATTCGTCCGCACCGCGAGCACCGCGCCAGGCCTGCACACCGAGCCAGATCAACACCATCGCACCGATGACGTGCACCGCCGTATTCATGAACCGGTTCGCGACCAGCAGCACCGACAGACCCGCGCCACCGGCGAGCGTCCAGCCGAACACGCCGATCTCGTTCCCGGCCACCGCCGCAAGCCCGGCCGCGCGACCGTCGCGCACCGCGCGCTGGAGGAACAGCGCCGTCGCAGGCCCGGGTAGCGCGGCCAGAATGAGGCAGGCCAGCAGGAACTGGGGGAGCACATCGATCCAGTGCGGCATCAGCCGATGCTCTCATTCACGCCGGTTCGTCGCCAGCGATATTCCGGTGCGGTGAGCAGCGGCGCCGGGTAGTTCGTCGTGTCCGACCCAGGCCCGCCGGCCGGCTCGGAGCCGCGATCGTGCCGGTTGGTGCGTACGGTCCAGTGACCTGTGCCCGCTGGGGCAACCTGGTGCTGCGGCATTGGGTAGGGTTCGGTTGGTGAAGGCACTCCGTCGTTTCACCGTCCGTGCCCATCTGCCCGAGCGTTTGGCGGCCCTGGGCGAACTTTCCACGAATCTGCGCTGGTCGTGGCATTGGGCTACCCAGGATCTGTTCGCGGAGCTCGATCCGGAGCTGTGGCGCGAGCTCGGCCACGATCCGGTGCGGATGCTGGGCGAGGTGCCCGCGGCGCGGCTGGACGAGCTCGCCGCGGATACGGACTATGTCGGGCGAGTGGATGCCGCCGCCGCGGATCTGCGCGACTATCTGACGCGGCCGGGCTGGTTCCAGCGGCAGACCGATGAGCCGGTACGCGGCATCGCCTATTTCTCGATGGAGTTCGGCGTCACCGAGGTCCTGCCGAACTATTCGGGCGGCCTCGGGATTCTCGCCGGTGATCATCTGAAGTCCGCATCGGATCTGGGACTGCCGCTGATCGGCGTCGGATTGCTTTACCGCTCCGGCTACTTCCGGCAGTCGCTGACCGCGGACGGTTGGCAGTCCGAGCACTATCCGGCGCTGGATCCGCAGGGGCTGCCGCTGCGGCTGCTGAGCACCGAAGGTTCGCCGGTTTTGATCCATGTGGCCATGCCCGATCAGCGGGTGCTGCGGGCGCGGGTGTGGATCGCGCAGGTCGGGCGGGTGCCATTGCTGCTGCTGGATTCCGATATCGCCGAGAACGATCCGGAACTGCGCGCGGTCACCGACCGGCTCTACGGCGGTGATCAGGACCATCGGATCAAGCAGGAGATCCTGGCCGGTATCGGTGGCGTGCGGGCGGTGCGCGCCTATACGCGCGCCGCGGGTGTGCCGGATCCCGATGTCTTCCATATGAACGAGGGTCACGCCGGATTCCTCGGTGTCGAGCGGATCCGTGAATTCGTCTCGGCCGGACTGGATTTCGACACCGCCCTGACTGCGGTGCGGGCCGCTACCGTGTTCACCACGCACACGCCGGTGCCCGCCGGTATCGACCGGTTCCCGATGCCGTTGGTGCGCAGGTATTTCGGCGGTGGCCACGGGGAATCCGAATCCGCCATGCTGCCAGGGCTTTCCGTCGACCGGATCGTCGCGCTCGGCCGCGAAGCCGATCCGTCGGTGTTCAATATGGCGCATATGGGTCTGCGACTTGCCCAGCGCGCCAACGGTGTTTCCAAACTGCACGGCGAGGTGAGCCGCGCCATGTTCGCGCCGCTGTGGTCGGGCTTCGACGCGACCGAGGTGCCGATCGGTTCGGTCACCAATGGTGTGCATGCCCCGACCTGGGCCGCGCGCGAATGGTTCGACAAGGCACGCGAACACATCGGTCCCGAGCTGGTCGAGGAGGCGCGCGGCTGGGAGAAGCTGCGCGATTTCGACTTGGGTGAATTGTGGTCGACCCGGAATGCTCTGCGCGCCGTCCTCGTTGCCGAGGTGCGCCGCCGGGTTCGCGCGTCCTGGTTGGAACGTGGTGCCGCTTCGGCTGAATTGGGATGGGTCGACAGCGTTTTCGATCCGAATGTGTTGACCGTCGGTTTCGCGCGCCGGGTGCCGACCTATAAGCGGCTGACCCTGATGCTGCGCGATCCGCAGCGCTTGCGTGCGCTGCTGCTGAATCCCGATAGGCCGATGCAACTGGTCGTCGCGGGTAAGAGTCATCCCGCCGACGATGGCGGCAAGGCGCTGATTCAGCAGGTCGTTCGGTTCGCCGACGATCCGGAAGTGCGTCATCGGATCGCCTTCCTGCCCGATTACGACATGTCGATGGCCCGCTACCTGTACTGGGGTTGCGATGTCTGGCTGAACAATCCGCTGCGTCCGCTGGAGGCCTGCGGCACCTCCGGTATGAAGTCCGCGCTCAACGGCGGCCTCAACCTCTCCATCCGCGACGGCTGGTGGGATGAGATGTACGACGGCGAAAACGGTTGGGCCATACCGACCGCCGACGGCGTCTCCGATGAACACCGCCGCGACGACCTCGAGGCCGCCGCCCTCTACGACCTTTTCGAACGCACCGTCGCACCGCGCTTCTATGACCGCGACGGCTCCGATATGCCGGTGCGCTGGGTCGAGATGGTGCGCCACACCCTGCAAACGCTCGGTCCGAAGGTGCTGGCCTCCCGCATGGTTCGCGACTATGCCGTCGAGTACTACGCCCCCGCCGCATCCGCCGGTAAACGCGCGAGCGCCGACGAATTCGCCGGTGCCCGAGCGGTTTCGGAGTACCGCCGCCGAGTCGACGCCGCCTGGCCCTCGGTCAAGATCATCCAGGTCGACAGCGCGGGGCTGCCCGACACCCCGATCATCGGCGCCGAACTCTCGCTCGCCGCCCGCATCGACCTCGCCGGCCTCACCCCCGCCGATGTCACCGTGCAGGCGGTACTCGGCCGAGTCTCACCGACCGACGACCTCTCCGACACCACTACCTTCCCCATGACCCACACCGGATCCGACTCCGGCGTAGACCTTTTCACCGTCGAAACCCCGGTCCCCCTGTCCGGCGCCGTCGGTTACACGGTCCGGGTCCTACCCCACAACGAACTACTCGCCAGCGACGCCGAACTGGGCTTGGTAATCGCCCCCAACAGCTGATGTCGAATCCGGGACCTACTCGCAGCTCAGTTGGACCAGGCCCTTCGGGTCCCAGGGCAACGGTCCGATCGGGAAGCTGAAGCGGAGCATGCGGTGCGGCGACGCGCCGTCGAATTGCAGGTTGAAGGCGGGCAAGATGCCGTGGATCACCTTGTCGAGCAGGCCGTCGATGTGGGCGAAGCTGGGTTTGGCCTTGACCTGCCAGGCGTCGAATCTGCCTGCGGGGACGTCGATGGTGGTAGATCGATCTGTCTGAGACGGCTACCGTGACGCTGCTCACGAACACCTATACCTGCTGATGGGGGCGGGTTCTCGAGCTCAGTGAATTGTCGGTTACCGTGCCCTGGCACCCCCGTACTCGTTTTTCGACTGGAGAGCTCATGGTCACCGACGTTCTGACGCGAACCCGAGGACGCCTCGACGCGTACTTCGGCATCAGTTCGAACGGTTCGACCATGAAGCGTGAGCTGATGGCCGGAACCATCACCTTCCTCGCCATGTCGTATGTGCTCGCCGTGAATCCGTCGGTGCTCGGTGACGAGGGTCCGCTCGGAGCCAAGGGCATTCCCATGCAGGCGGTCTTCACCGCGACGGCGGTCGCCGCGGTCTTCGGCACGCTGGTCATGGGGGTGTGGGCCAGATATCCGATCGCACTCGCGCCAGGCATGGGCCTGAATGCCTTCTTCGCCTATTCGGTGGTGCTCGGGATGGGGATCCCGTGGCAGGTGGCGCTGTCGGGGACTCTCCTGTCCGGGGTGATCTTCTTCGTGCTCGCGATCACCAAGGTGCGCGAACGCATCCTCAATGCGATTCCGATGCAGATGAAGCTAGCCGTCGGCGCGGGCATCGGGATGTTCGTTGCATTCCTCGGTCTGAAGAACGCGGGCATCGTCGTCAATAGCGACGCCACTCTCGTCACCCTCGGCGACTTCACCAAGGGCACCACGCTGCTGGCACTGTTCGGCCTCGTGATGACCGTGGTATTCCTGGTCATCGGCTGGCACGGCGCGGTGCTCTATGGCATCGTGCTCACGGCCATTGTGGGCGTCATCAGCGGTCTGGTCGAGCTGCCCAACGGTGTCGTCGCAATGCCGCAGGGCCTCGAGCACACCTTCGGTCAGGCCATCATCCATCTGCCCGATGCGTTCACCGGGCAGATGGCCGTCGTCGTTCTCACCATGCTCTTCGTCGACTTCTTCGACTGCTCCGGCACCCTGATCGGCGTCGCCAACCAGGCCGGACTGCTCGACAAGGACGGCAAACTGCCGCGCGCGGCCAGTGCACTGGCCGCGGACTCGGTGGGCACCATGGCGGGCGCGGTCATCGGGACCTCGACCACCACCGCCTACGTCGAATCGACCGCGGGTGTCTCAGCGGGCGGACGGACCGGTATGACCGCCGTGACCACGGCGGGCTGGTTCCTGATCGCCATGTTCTGCTATCCGATCTTCGCGGTCGTCGCCGGTTCGGCGGCCATCACCGCACCTGCGCTGATCGTGGTCGGCGTGCTGATGGCCCGCGCGCTCGGCGAGATCGATTGGAATCGGCTGGAGTACTCGATTCCGGCGTTCATCACCGTCGTCATGATGCCGCTGACCTACTCGATCGCGAATGGACTGGCGATGGGGATGCTGTTCTATCCGATCGTCATGGTCGCGAAGGGGCGCGTCAAAGACGTGCATCCGGCGATGTGGGCGCTGATGGTGATGTTCCTCGGATACTTCTTCTTCCTCGCGAAATAAGCCTCGCCTATCGCGCGGTTGGGCTGAACTGTGCGATAATCGGACCGCAGTCCGATTCATTGCCGAGGCTAAAGAGCCATTGTTCATAACCGATGCACGGATGAGGACCAGCATGTCTTCCAACGGCACACTCGAACGCCCCGCTCATCCGAGTGGCGCGACTCTCGACAACTCCGCCGCCGATATCGGCCTCTTGGTACTGCGCGTCGTCTTCGGCGGCCTGCTCGCGGCGCACGGCGCTCAGAAACTGTTCGGCTGGTTCAGCGGCATAGGTTGGAGCGGCAACGCCGCCGCCTTCGATTCCATGGGCTACAACCCCGGAAAACTGTTCGGCACCCTCGCTGGGCTCAGCGAATTCACCGGCGGCATCCTGCTGCTGCTCGGCCTGCTGACGCCACTGGCCTCGGCCATCGTGCTCGGCACCATGATCAATGCGATCAATGCCACCTGGGGTGGCGGCCTGCTGTCCGGTAAGGGCTACGAAATGCCCTTGCTGTTCGCCGCCGTCGGCGCTGTCGTCGCGTTCACCGGTCCCGGCAAGTTTTCCCTCGATCACGGCCGTCCGTGGCAGCGTCAGGGCATTGTCTGGGGCGTGGCGGCGATCACGGTGGCCGTGATCGCGGCTGTCGTCACGTTGATTCTCAAGTGGACGCTCTGATCTCGTAACAGATTGCGGCGCGGTGACCTAGGATGGTCGCCGCGCCGCGCTTTCATCTGGGTGGCAATCGTTTTCACGTTTCGTCACGGTTCGAGTGCAGGACCAGAACCGTGGTCGCGCCGTGATGGAACTCGTAGGCGCTCTCCCGGAGCGACGAGCGTATTCCCTTGTCGTGTAGTTCTTTTCGCAGATGTGCGACCAGATCGTCTTGGCGTGCGCCGGTGTGATCGACCAGTGGGTAGAGGCGAGTCTCGCCTACGGACACTCGGGAGAGTTCGAGCAGGGCCGCCAGGTGGAAATCCGGATCGAGGCGGTCGGCGTAGGTGAAGAGCAGATGTGAGCTGAGGACCAGATCGAAACTGTTGTCGGCAAAGGGAAGCGACGGCAGCAGCGCCGCGACGTATCGATCGCGATGCGCGATGAGGTCGGCGCCGAAGCGGGCCGCCGCGGCCAGGCGTATCGCTCGGTGCTGCTGCGGATCGCCGTAGAAGTCCCACCGATATCGGTCCAGATGCGCTGTCGCCCAAATGTTTCCGCGATCGGTTTCGGAGATGGCGAGGGTGCGCAGTTGCTCCGCGGGTTGGGCGTAGATCGGATCCGCCGCGATGACCGTGGCCCCGAGTTCACTCGCCTCCGCGGTGAAACTTGCTGCGCCGCCTGGACAGTCGAGCATGCGTCCGCTGAGGTCGGTTTCGGTGAGTGCGAAGATCGCCCGGTATTCGGCCAAAGATCTTGCGCTGATCAAGAATTCGCCGAGGGTGTCGATATCTGGCTGGTGCGTCATTGGGAAACGGTCTCATGGGCGGACCAGCGCTGACAGGGGATTTGTGGTGTCCCCGCGCCGCGTGCAGGGCTTGGCGCGGGGACTCGCCGATACATCCGGCGTGGGAATTGGGGTTCCACCGAAGTATCGATTCTGAATTTACTTCTGTCTGGAAATATTGGAATGCTTTGTGAGTGGTCTCACAGCTTCACCAGATCAGGCGGTTGCGGCGGTCAGTCGACGCAGCGCTTTGGTGACGACTTCGGGATCCGAGGTCTCCCAGTACGGCGGCAGTGAGGCACGAAGATAACCGCCGTAGCGCGCGGTCGCCAAACGGGAATCCAGGATCGCCACGACCCCCCGGTCATCGACGCTGCGCAAGAGCCTGCCGGTGCCCTGGGCCAGCAGCAGCGCGGCGTGATTGGCGGCGACGGTCATGAAGCCATTGCCGCCGCGCGACTCGACGGCCCGTTGTCGCGCGGTCAGCAGCGGATCGTCGGGCCGCGGGAACGGGATCCGATCCAGGATCACCAGACTCAGCGACGGCCCCGGCACATCGACGCCCTGCCACAGCGACAGCGTGCCGAACAGGGACGTCTCGGGGTCGTCGGCGAACTTGCGCACCAGCGCGCCGGTTGCGTCGTCCCCTTGACATAAAACAGGCGTATTCAGCCGCTCGCGGAGTGCGTCGGTGGCCGCGCGTGCGGCGCGCATCGAGGAGAACAGCCCGAGCGTGCGCCCGCCCGCAGCGCCGATCAGCCGCTCGATTTCGTCGAGGTAGACCGGTGCCAGACCGTCTCGGCCGGGCGCGGGCAGATGTTTCGCGACATACAGAATGCCGGATTTGGCATGGTCGAACGGCGAGCCGACGTCGAGCGAACTCCAGCGCACAGTCTCCGCGTCCGAGGGCGCCTGCGCGCCGTTGGCGGTTGCGGTATCGCTGCGGTTGCCCGATTGTGCAGGGAGACCCCAGGTGATAGCGAGTCCGTCGAAAGAGCCGCCTATCTGCAGGGTGGCCGATGTCAGCACGACGGTAGCGGTGCCGAAAAGTCTGCTGCGCAGTAGCCCGCCCACCGACAGCGGCGCCATCCGCAGCGTGCGCCGGGTGACGCCGCGGATCTCGTCGGCGGCGAGCCAGATGACATCGTGACGCTTGGCCGGATCGGATTCGTCGAAGGTGGTCAAGGCGCGCACCGCGCTGTCGTGCACCTCATCGATGGCGGCCAGCGCCTGGGTGCGGGCGGCGGCGCTTTCCGGATCACCCTGTGCGGTGGCGCCGCCCTGCGGCGCGAGCGCGGTGCGGGCATTCCAGGCGGCATCGCGGACCAGTGCGAGTACCGGCGCGATCCCGTCGGGCAGTGCGTCCCAGCGGGCGGCGGGCAGTTCGTCGAGCACCGTGTGCCAGGCCTCGGCGGCCTCCTCGAGCCGGTCGACTTCCTGTTGGTCGATGAGTTTGGCGCAGCGCCGAGCTGCCGCGCTGATCGCCGATGCGGCCAGTTCGGCGGTGGCGACGCCGGTGACCCGATCGACCAATTCGTGCGCCTCATCGATCACGACCACATCGTGTTCGGGCAGTACCTGGATGCCGCTGATCGCATCGATGGCGAGCAGGGCGTGATTGGTCACCACCACATCGGCCTGCGCCGATTCCGCCCTTGCCAGTTCGGCGAAGCAGTCCTGGCCGAACTGGCAGCGCGACTTGCCGAGGCATTCCCGCGACGACACGCTGACCTGCCGCCAGGCCCGATCGGTGACACCGGGAGCGAGCTCGTCCCGGTCACCGGTTTCGGTGTTCGAGGCCCATTCGTTGAGCCGCTGCACCTCCCGGCCCAATCGCGAGATGGCGAATGCGTCGAAGAGTTCGGCCTCCGCGGGCTCGTCCGGAATCACGCTATTGATCTTGTTCAGGCACAGATAGTTATTGCGCCCCTTGAGGATCGCGAATTTAGCCTCCCGGCCGAGCGGCTTGCTCAGCGCCTCGGCCAGTCGCGGCAGATCTCGGTCGACGAGTTGGCGCTGCAGCGCGATGGTCGCGGTCGACACCACCACGGTCCGGCCGGTGCGCACCGCATGACGCAGGCTCGGCACCAGGTACGCCAGCGACTTTCCGGTACCGGTGCCCGCCTGCACCGCGAGGTGCTCCTTGGTATCGATGGCGTGATCCACCGCCGCCGCCATCGTCACCTGCCCGACGCGCTCCTTCCCGCCGAGTGCGCGCACAGCGGTGGCCAAAAGCTCGGGAACGGGCGGCAGTTCGGGCACGCGACGAGCCTACTGCTTGGGACCGACACCGATCACCGCCCGATCGGATCCTCGGCCTGCTTCGCACACCTTCCATACGCGAACTCGGCGTGTCCTGCGCAGGTCGGGGCAGGCGGTCTGCGTCAGTGAACGACCGAACCCTCGATATCCACTCCGGCCGCGCGCATGCGATCGAGTGCTGCGGTGGTCGTGTCGGGGGCGACGCCCGCGGTGAAGTCCAGCAGCACCCTGGTGTCGAAACCTTCGATGCGGGCGTCCAGTGCGGTCGCGCGGACGCAGTGGTCGGTGGCGATGCCGACGATGTCGAGTTCGTCGATGGCGCGCTCGCGCAGCCAGTCCGCGAGGCCGGTGCCGTCCTCGGTTGCGCCTTCGAAACCCGAATAGGCGGCGGAGTATTGGCCCTTGGAGAAGATCTCCTGGATCTGCTCGGTATTCAGGGCGGGGTGGAAATCCGCACCGGAGGTGCCGACTCGGCAGTGCGGTGGCCAGGTGTCCACATAATCGGGATGTTCGGAGAAATGACCGCCGGGATCGATGTGGTAGTCGCGGGTGGCGACGACCGCACTGTAATGCGCGGAGTTCAGGTAGCCGGTGATGCGCCGGGCGACCGTGGCCCCGCCGGTGACGGCCAGCGATCCGCCCTCGCAGAAATCGTTCTGCACGTCGACGATGATCAACGCTCGGTTCATGTCGACCTCACTTTCCCACGATCTGAGAACCGAGGGTGTAAACACTCGGCACCTGTCTGTGGATTACATTGTGCCGCCTGATCGATCGGGCGGGCTACGAACACTGGAGGTCCACGTGAGCAGCGCCGTCAGAATTCCGATCGCACTCTTCATCGGCTATACGGCCTATCTCGCCGTCGGCTTTCTGCTCGGCAACCGGCCCGACGAGGTCGTCGACTGGGTACGGCTGCTGCTCCGGGGCGTCCTGATCGTGCTGGTAGCCGTCTCCATCGTGGAATGGGCGAACCGACGCAACGCCGCAGCTCGGGTCAATTCACAAACGTCGTCGGAATCGCGGGCTCCCCAGCCGACAGTTTCAGGCCCTCCCACGGCAGGCTGACCAACCCGCGCGCCACCAACTTGCGACTGTCCGCGAGGGTGGGCAGCCCATCGACCGGTTCGCCACCGCGCACCAGTGGTGCCATCAGCTCGCGAACCTCGAATCCGTTTGCGGCGGGCTGGTTTCCGGCGGCCGGGTACACGATCTCCTCGACCAGGGTGCCGGTCCTGCGGGACAGTCGAATCGCCTTCTTGGTGCCGCCGCGCGACTCCTTGTGGCTGCTGCGCTTCGCGACCGGCAGCCCGTCCACCTCGACCAGCTTGTAGACCATTCCGGCGGTGGGCGCCCCGGACCCGGTGACCAGCGACGTCCCGACCCCATAGGCGTCCACCGGTTCGGCCCGCAGTGCGGCGATCGCGTACTCGTCCAGATCGCCGGAGACCACGATGCGGGTCTTGGTCGCGCCGAGTCCGTCGAGTTGGTCGCGCACCTGCCTGGCCAGTACGCCGAGATCACCGGAATCGATACGCACACCGCCCAATTCGGGTCCGGCGATCTCGATTGCGGTCGCCACCCCCTGGGTGATGTCGAAGGTGTCGACCAGCAGTGTGGTGCCGATGCCGAGCGCCTCGATCTGACTGCGGAACGCGGCCGCCTCGTGCGCACCGTCCGCGGCGCTGTGCAGCAGGGTGAACGCATGCGCGCTGGTGCCGGCGCCGGGCACGCCGAAGCGGCGCACGGCCTCCAGATTGGAGGTGGCGTCGAAACCGGCCAGATATGCGGCGCGCGAGCAGGACGGCGCGGCGAGTTCGTGAGCGCGGCGCGAACCCATTTCGATCATTCGACGACTCGCGGCCGCGCTCACCATGCGGGCGGCGGCCGAGGCGATCGCGCTGTCGTGATTGAGGATCGACAAGGCGAGGGTCTCCAACAGGACGCATTCGGCGAAGCTGCCGCGCACCGAAAGAATCGGGGAGCCCGGGAAATACAGCTCGCCCTCCGGATAGCCGTCGATATCGCCGGTGAAGCGGTAGTCGCGCAGCCAATCGATGGTTTTCGAGTCCAGGAAACCGGCCGCGACCGCGAGCTCCGATTCCTCGAAACGGAAATGCGCCAGCGCGTCGACCAGTCGGCCGGTACCCGCGACAACGCCGTAGCGGCGACCATTCGGCAACCGCCTTGCAAACACCTCGAAGGTGCAGCGACGGTGCGCCGAGCCGTCGCCCAGGGCGGCCGCGAGCATGGTCAGTTCGTACTGATCGGTCAGCAGTGCGGTGCTGCGCATGTCCACGAAAGCCACTGTAGACAGCCGCGGCGGGCATGATAGGCCGGTGTGGCCGGGGTGTCTGTCGATTCCTGGTGCGCGGGTGTTGTGTATCCGGAGTCGAGTCGTACCCTGAGTGTTATGGCCTTGTGCGAAGTGAACGCGACACTGTCGGCGGCACAGGCGACTCCGGAGGCGGTCGAATACACCGAGATCCTGGAGGCCGAGGACCGTCCGTGGGTGACGGTCGTCTGGGATGATCCGGTCAACCTCATGCACTACGTCGCCTACATCTTTCAGAAGCTGTTCGGCTACAGCAAAGCGAAGGCGACCGAATTGATGCTCAAGGTGCACAACGAGGGCAAGGCAGTGGTGTCGTCGGGTTCGCGGGACAAGATGGAACAGGACGTGCGTCGGCTGCATGCCGCGGGACTCTGGGCGACCATGCAGCGGGACGACTGACCGGTACGACTACCCTGACGTCAGTGCGTAAGTGGAGCCGGAAGAACTCGCTGAGCGGCCTCAAATTGCGATCCGAAATGGACGCGCGTGAGGCGAGCGTACTGCGGTCCCTGGTCGGCGCCGTTTCCGGCCTGCTGACCGAGCGGGCCGATTCTGCACCCGATGATGAGCTCGCCGAGCTCACCGGGCTGCGTAGCGGCAATACGACCCCGCCCGACGATCCCCGGCTGCACCGGCTGCTGCCGGATTTCCACCGGAGTGAACCGGGTTCTCCTGATGCCGATCGCGCCGATCTCAACAGTGCGCTGCGCGGCTTGCACGAGCCGGAGATCATCGATGCCAAATTGGCGGCCGGATCGGTGGTGCTGAAAACGGTGCCGACCGACGGCGGGAAGATCGTGCTGACGCCGGAGCAGGCCGACGCCTGGTTGACCGCGCTGACCGATGTGCGGCTGGCATTGGGCACGGTGCTCGGAATCGATGCCGAGACACCGGATCACCTCGAGCCCGATGATCCGCGTGGGCCGCATCTGGATGTTTATCACTGGCTGACTTGGATGCAGGATTCCCTGCTGCAGGCCCTCGCGCCCTGACGGTCCGGGTTGATCGTGATGAGCAGCCAGGAGAATGTGCAAGCGGGACAGCGGAATTCGCTCACCGATGTCCCCAGCCTGCTAGTCGGGCACCATCATGTGCTCGATCCGGATGCGACGCTGGGTTCCGGCGCGGCGACCGGCTGCACCGTCGTGCGCGTCCCCGGCGGGGCGGTCGCCGCGGTCGATGTGCGCGGCGGCGGACCGGGGACCAGGGAAACCGATCTGCTCGACCCGGGCAACACTGTGCGCCAAGTGAATTCGATCCTGCTCACCGGCGGTAGCGCCTACGGACTCGCGGCCGCGGACGGCGTAATGCGTTGGCTGGAGGAACATCACGAGGGCATACCGATGGATCCGGCCGATCCGAGCCGGGTGGTACCCATCGTTCCCGCCGCGGTGATCTTCGATCTTCCGGTGGGGGACTGGCGAATTCGACCGACCGCCGATTTCGGTTTCCTGGCGGCCGAGGCCGCGGCGGAGGAGTTCGAGCGCGGGTGCGTCGGCGCGGGCGTCGGTGCGCGGGCCGGTTCGATCAAGGGCGGCGTGGGGACCGCGAGCGTTGTGCTCGGCGCGGGTGCTGCCGCGGGCGTCACGGTGGCGGCGCTGGTCGTCGCCAATCCGGTCGGCTCGGTCTTCGATCCGCGCACCGGCTTGCCTTGGGGTGTCGGCACCGAGGGCCGCGACGTATTCGGCCTGGATCCCGCCACGCCCGACCAACTGGCCGTGGCCAACGCCCTCCCGGTCAAGGGCACCGTTCTCAACACGACCATCGGCGTGGTCGCCACCGATGCACCCCTCGACCCCGCCGGTTGCCGGCGCATGGCCACCACCGCCCATGACGGGCTCGCCCGCGCCATACGCCCTGCCCACTCACCCCTCGACGGTGACACCCTTTTCGCGCTGTCCACCGGCACCGCCGAAATCACCGCCGCCCCGATGCCGCCCGCCTTCCCGTCCGACCTGCTGGTGCTGGACGAGGTCTGCACCGCGGCGGCCGTCTGCGTCGAGCGCGCCATCGTCGACGCCATCCTTTCCGCCCACTCCGTGGCAGGCATCCCTGCCTACTCGGACCTCTTCCCACGCTCCTAGCGGGCTCCCATACCGAGATGCCGGGTGGAATCCGCGAAAGTGTGCGGGAGCGTTGGCAACAGCGCCGGGGAGGGTACCGGCCGACAGGCGGGTGGGAATAGCCGAATATTCTGGGTCGTTGTCGGGTGCGATGTGTCGGCAGCGGATATGCCGAATGCGGAAGGGTTTGACTCGTGCTGGTGATCAGGACCGACCTGGTGGAGGCGATGGTGGCGCATGCGCGCGCCGATCACCCGGACGAGGCCTGCGGCGTCATCGCCGGTCCGGAGGGTTCGGATCGGCCGGAGCGGTTTATCGCCATGGTCAATGCCGAGCGCTCACCGACCTTCTACCGGTTCGATTCCGGTGAACAGCTGAAGGTGTGGCGGGCGATGGACGATGCCGACGAGACCCCGGTTGTGATCTACCACTCGCACACCGCCACCGAGGCCTATCCGAGCCGCACCGATATCTCCTATGCGTCCGAGCCGTTCGCGCATTACGTGTTGATCTCCACCCGCGATCCCGAGCAGCACGAGCTGCGCAGCTACCGGATCGTGGACGGTGAGGTCACCGAGGAGCCGGTCCGGATCGTCGATGCGTACGAGACCGTTTAGTACCCCTATGTTCGTCGAATTCGAGGAGTTCCCATGCCGGTAACCGTGTCCATCCCGACCATCATGCGTGGCCTTACCGGAGGCGAGAAGCGTGTCGACGCGCAGGGCTCGACCCTGTCCGCGCTGATCGACAATCTCGACGCCAACCATCCGGGCCTCGCGGAGCGGCTGCTCAAGGACGGAAAGCTGAACCGCTACGTCAACATCTACGTCGACGACGAAGATGTGCGCTTCGCGGGCGGCCTCGACGCGGAGGTGCCCGAGGGTGCGAGCGTCACCATCCTGCCCGCCGTCGCCGGAGGCTGATCCACCCCGTGGCGCGCTACGAATCGCTGATCGCGACCCTCGGCAACACTCCGCTCGTCGGGCTGCGCAACCTGTCCCCGCAGTGGGACGGTGATCACCCGGTGCGGCTGTGGGCCAAACTCGAGGACCGCAACCCGACCGGTTCCATCAAGGACCGGCCGGCCCTGCGGATGATCGAACAGGCCGAGGCCGACGGCCTGCTGACGCCCGGCCGCACGATCCTGGAGCCGACCAGCGGAAATACCGGCATATCGCTGGCCATGGCGGCCAAACTCAAGGGCTACCGGCTGGTCTGCGTGATGCCGGAGAACACCTCGGTCGAGCGGCGTCAGCTGCTGACCATGTTCGGTGCGGAGATCATCGATTCCCCGGCCGCGGGCGGTTCGAATCAGGCGGTCGCGCTGGCCAAGCAGATCGCGGCGGAGAATCCGGACTGGGTGATGCTGTACCAGTACGGCAATCCGGCCAATGCCTTGGCGCACTATGAGACCACCGGCCCGGAGATTCTCGCCGACCTGCCCGAGATCACGCATTTCGTCGCGGGTCTGGGCACCACCGGCACGCTCATGGGGACCGGCCGCTTCCTGCGCGAGAAGGTGCCCGGCATCGAAATCGTCGCGGCGGAACCGCGCTACGGCGAACTCGTGTACGGACTGCGCAATATCGATGAGGGCTTCATTCCTGAGCTTTACGACGAGTCCGTGCTGACCACTCGTTTTTCGGTCGGTCCCTTTGATGCGGTGAAGCGCACCCGCGAATTGGTGCTGGAAGAGGGCATTTTCGCGGGCATTTCGACCGGCGCCATTCTGCATGCGGCGCTCGGTGTCGCGCGCAAATGCTTGCGGGCGGGCACGCGGGCGGATATCGCCTTTGTGGTTGCCGACGGCGGGTGGAAGTATCTGTCGACCGGCGCGTACGACGGGACTCTCGAAGAGGCCGAGGAACGCCTCGACGGCCAGCTCTGGGCCTGAGTTCGTCGGCCGCTGGGTCGCGATATGGCCCGGTACTCTCGAAAGAGCGGGCCCTTGCGCGCCGAGGACTCGCTCCACGAGGAGGTTGCGATGACCGGCGGTTCGGGAATCGGTTCGTCGTTCGATCCGGAGCGGATCGCCGCACTGCGCGCCCAACTGGGGCAACCGAGCGTGTCGACTCCCGGTACGCCCGCCGAACCGAATAGCCTCGCGCCGATCAGACAGCTCTGGCTGCGCGCGGGCGTCATCATCACCGCATTCGTCGCCCTGCTCTACGGCATCGAAGGTGTCGACGAACTCGACCACAACCAACTCGATTACAACGGCATCGAACCGCGCGAGGCGGACGGCCTGTGGGGCATTCTCTGGGCCCCGGTCCTGCACCACGGCTGGGATCACCTGTTCGCCAATACGCTTCCGGTTATCGTCCTCGGCTTCATCACCCTGCTCGCGGGCATCGGGCGCGGACTCGCCGCGACCGCGATCATCTGGATCGTGGCCGGAGTCGGCGTCTGGCTCACCGGCGCCACCGGTTCGGTGCACCTCGGCGCGTCGTCGCTGATCTTCGGCTGGCTGACCTTCCTGATCTCGCGCGGCTGGTTCGCCCGCAACCTCGTGCAGATCGGCGTCGGCCTGGTTGTGCTGGCGATTTACGGGTCGGTGCTGTGGGGTGTGCTGCCAGGACAGCCCGGAATCTCTTGGCAGGGGCATCTTTTCGGGGCAATGGGTGGAGTGCTGGCCGGCTGGGTACTCTCTGGTGATGCACGCCGAAACCGCCGCGGGGATCGAGCCGGAGTCAATGCGTAGTCGTGGTCGTTGCGCGACTCGTAGCGGAATGTGGGGGATCGGTTCTTGAGTGAGAAATCGTCGTGGCAGCATGGGGGAATGCGCCTTACCGTCCTCGGGTGCTCGGGCAGTGTGTCCGGCCCGGACTCCCCAGCGTCGGGGTACCTATTGACCGGACCGGATATGTCGCCGGTGGTCATCGATTTCGGGCCCGGCGTGCTCGGGGCATTGCAGCGCTACGCCGATCCCGGTGAGGTCGATATCTTCCTCACACATCTGCATGCCGATCACTGCCTGGATCTGCCCGGACTGCTGGTCTGGCGGCGTTACCACCCGACACCACCGGTGGGGCGGGCGATCGTGCGCGGCCCGTCCGATAGCGCGGTGCGCATCGGCAATGCCTCCGCCGAGATCGGCGGTGAATGCGACGACTGGTCCGACGTCATCGATCACCAGACGTGGGTCGAGGGCGAGGCGATCGAATTCGGTCCGGGCCATACGGTGCTCGCGCGTCGGATGTATCACCCGCCGGAGTCGTACGGGCTGCGCATCGCGACCGCGTCCGGGCGGACCTTCGTCTACACCGGCGATACCGCGATGTGCGATGCGGTTCTCGAACTCGCGCAGGGCGCCGACCTTCTCATGTCGGAGGCGTCGTGGACGCACGATCCGGCCAACAGGCCCCCCGGTATTCATCTCTCCGGTACCGATGCAGGCATTATCGCCGCGCGTGCGGGCGTGAAAGAGTTGCTGCTCACCCACATTCCGCCGTGGACCTCCCGCGAGGACGTGATCGCCGAGGCGAAGGCGCAGTTCTCCGGACCGGTGCACGCCGTCGCACCGGGCGAGACCTTCGACATCTGACCGGTTGCCGCGCGCGGTTGGCCATGTGACTAGGCTTGGCGCGTGTCGAGACGAGCCGATGGCAGGGCGGACGATGAGCTCCGCGAGGTACGTATCACCCGTGGCTTCACCACGCATCCAGCCGGTTCGGTGCTGGTGGAGTTCGGGCAGACCCGGGTGATGTGCACCGCGAGCGTCACCGAGGGCGTGCCCCCGTGGCGTCGCGATTCCGGGCTCGGCTGGCTCACCGCCGAATACGCGATGCTGCCCGCGGCCACGCATACCCGTAGCGGACGGGAATCGGTGAAGGGCAAGGTCGGCGGGCGCACCCAGGAGATCAGCCGGCTGGTCGGCCGGTCACTGCGCGCATGCATCGACCTCGCGGCCATCGGCGAGAACACCATTGCCATCGACTGCGACGTGCTGCAGGCCGACGGTGGCACTCGGACCGCGGCCATCACCGGCGCGTACGTCGCGCTCTCGGATGCGGTCACCTACCTCGGCGCGGCAGGCGGATTGGCCGACCCCCAGCCGATCTCGTGTGCGATCGCCGCGGTGAGCGTCGGCGTCGTCGACGGCCGGGTGCGGTTGGACCTGCCGTACGAAGAGGATTCGCGCGCCGAGGTCGATATGAATGTGGTCGCCACCGATACCGGGACCCTGGTGGAGATCCAGGGCACCGGTGAAGGCGCCACCTTCCCACGCTCCACCCTGGACAAGCTGCTCGATTCCGCACTTGCGGGATGCGACCGGCTGTTCGCCATCCAGAAAGAGGCGCTCGCACTGCCGTATCCGGGTGTGCTGCCGCAGCCTGCCGAGTCGAAGAAGAAGTGATGTCGCGCCGCGTCCTGGTCGCCAGTCGCAATGCCAAGAAGTTGAACGAACTGCGTCGGATCCTCGCCGACGCGGGTATCGCGGGCATCGAGATCGTCGGACTCGGCGATGTGCCTGCCTACGACGAGGCGCCCGAGACCGGCGCGACCTTCGAGGAGAATGCGCTGGCGAAGGCGCGCGATGGTGCCGCCGCCACCGGATTACCTTGTGTCGCAGATGATTCCGGGATCGCGGTGGACGCGTTGAACGGGATGCCCGGTGTGCTGTCCGCGCGCTGGTCCGGGGGGCACGGCGACGATGCGGCCAATAACGCGCTGCTGCTCGCCCAACTCGGTGACGTGCCGGACGAGCGGCGCGGCGCACAGTTCGTTTCCACTTGCGCGCTGGTGGTGCCCGGCGGCACCGAGATCGTGGTCCGCGGTGAATGGCCCGGTGCGATCGGCCGGAAACCGGTGGGCGACGGCGGTTTCGGCTACGACCCGCTGTTCATTCCGGCAGGCGGCGATATCACCGCTGCTCAGCTGACCCCCGCCGAGAAGGATGCCGTGTCCCATCGCGGTCGCGCGCTGACTCAGCTTCTCCCGGCGCTCGCGGCCCTCGCTGAGGCCTGAGTCAGCCGCACGCTCGAGGGCCCGCAACCGCCGCGGATCCCGGCGACGGATGTGCGCCGCGCGACGGGTGCTGATTCCTGTGGGAGGGCGCGGGTTGCGCGACGGGCTGATTCCGCCGGAAGGTTGCAGGCTTCGCAACGGGTACGGAGCCTGGCGGGAGGGTGCAGGTGCCACAACGGGGGCGGCGCAACGGGTGCGGGCCGTGCATTGGGTAGTGATCCCTGCATAACGGTGCTGGCCCAGGTGCCGTGCCCGGACTTGGAATTTGCAGCGGCAGTGCGACGGTGCTGATCCCGGCAACGGGCGCGGAGGCCGCGACGGGTGCGGAGGCCGCGACGGGTGCGGAAGCCGCGACGGGTGCGGCGTCAGGGGTGGGTCAGAGGTTGAAGTCTTGTTTGACCTTGTTCGCGTTGACGTGTTCGACGAAGAAGGACAGCAGCGGGACGGTGCCTGCGATCAGGGTGCCGACGGTGCGCGGGATCGGCCAGCGCACCTTGACCGCGAGGTCGGCGGTGACCAGCAGGTAGACGAAATAGACCCAGCCGTGCACGACCGCGATCCAGTTCGGGGTGTGCACGTCGAAGCCGTACTTGGCGATCATTTCGCCGGTGAGCAGCAGCAGCCACAGACCCGTCGTCCAGGCGAGCACGCGGTAGCGCAGCAATGCGGGCTTGATCTTCGCGACATTCGTGGCCGTCGGCTCGGGGGTGAGCGTCGCGGCGGATTCGGTCGAGTTCTCGCTGGTGGTCAACCGGCGCTCCTGTGTGTGTCGTGGGCGAGGCCCGCGTCCCGGACGTGTTGGTCGATATCTTGTGCGTGCAGCTCGGCCAGATACTTGTTGTATTCGGCGAGCACCGGATCATCGTCGCGGGCGGCCCTGGGCCGCTCGGGCAGCAGTCCGGCCGGAATCTCGCGCGGCGCATCGACTTTCGCGGGTCGGCGCGCCTTCGCGGGAGCCGGTTCGGCTTCCGGCTCCTTATCCGCTTCGGATTCCAGCCGCACGAACCGGAAGTACGCGAAGACCGCGAACCCGGCGAACAGCGGCCACTGCAATGCGTAGCCGAGATTCTGACCGGTGCCGCTCGCGGATTCGAACCGCTCCCACTGCCACCATCCCAATGCCAGGCAGGCGAGGGCGGCCACGACCACCAGCACGATGAGGGCCGGGCGATTGTGTGCCGAGCGGCGAGGTGGAGCGGACACGCATACCACGGTACCCGTCTACTACACGGTACGTAGGAGCAGGTGGGGCCTCAGAACTTGTAGGTGATCCCGGTCATGCGCTCGGATTCCTCCCACAGGCGGCGCAGCAGTTCCGGATTGTTCGACAGCTTGCTCGACGGCGAGGGCTCGACCGGGCCCTGGCTCTGGAACAACCGGTTCGGACCCCAGTAGGTGGTTGGGTCGGCATCGGGCATGGTGGCCGCGAAAAGCGTGGAGTGAGCGGCCTTGGCCGGGGGATGGCCGATGATGCGGATGAAGGGTTTGCTGATCCGGTCCAGTGGGGTTTCGGTCCTGGCGAACAGATCGGTCGCCGAGACGCCCGGGTGCACCGCGTAGGAGCGCTTGTCGGAGCCTGCTTCGGTCAGTCGCCGCTGCAGTTCGCGGGCGAACATCAGGTTGGCCAGCTTGGACTGGGCGTAGGCGAGATTGCGCTGGTAGCGGCGGTTCTCGTAGTTGAGGTCGTCGATCCACAGCTTCGGAGTCTGCTTGTGCGCGATGCTCGCCAGGCTCACCACCCGGTCCCGGAGCCGATCCAGCAGTAGTCCGGTCAGCGCGAAATGTCCGAGGTGGTTGACGCCGAACTGGGTCTCGAACCCGTCCTTGGTGCGGGAGAACGGAATGTTCATCAGACCGGCATTATTGATGAGCACATCGAATTCGCCGGTCTTGTCGGCGAATTCGCGCACCGATGCCAGATCCGCCAGATCCAATTGCTCGACCCGGACGTCGCCGTCGATCCGGTCGGCGATCGGCTGCGCCTTCGCGACATTGCGGCAGGCCATGATCACGGTGCCGCCCTTGCTCGCCAGCGCCGTGGTGGTCTCGACGCCGAGGCCGCCGTTGGCTCCGGTGACGATGAATGTGCGCCCACTCTGGTTGGGGATATCTTTCGGGTTCCACGCCATGAGCCGACCTTACTTCGGAGTAAGTTCCGAGGGAAGGGCGACACGCAATACGAACCCTTGATCACCATGTGCTCGTGGAAGCAAAATGTCGAGAGGGAGCCGCCACCAGCGCATTCTCGATGATTGCTGTCGTGTCGCTGGTGGAGGTGGATGGTTGTGGATTGTGATACTTGGGGGATGGGCGCTGCTGTTGCTGTCGCTGAGAAGGCGGCCGAGCCGTTGAGTCGGGGCAAGACAAACGTGGTGTTTGCCACGATTGTGCTCGGGATGTTGTTGGCGGCGCTGGATCAGACGATCGTGTCGACCGCGTTGCCGACGATCGTCGCGGATCTGGGCGAGGCCGGGCAGATGGCGTGGGTGGTCACGGCCTATTTGCTGGCGGAGGCGGTGGCGACCGCGCTGGCGGGTAAGCTCGGCGATCTCTTCGGCCGCAAGCTGATCTTCCAGCTCAGTGCGCTGATCTTCATCATCGGCTCGATGATCGCCGGTCTGGCCAATGGGATGACGCTGCTGATCGTCGCCCGTGGCATCCAGGGTTTCGGCGCGGGCGGTTTGATGGTCACCGCGATGGCGCTGATCGCCGACACCATTCCGCTGCGACAGCGCGGTAAATATCAGGGCGCGCTCGGTGCCGTATTCGGTGTCACCACGGTGATCGGTCCGACGCTCGGCGGACTGTTCACCGACCACGCGAGCTGGCGGTGGTGCTTCTACGTCAACGTGCCCGTCGCGGTGATCATGATCGCCATGGCCGCGCGCACCATCCCGCGGGTGCGCTCGGTGGTCAAGCCGATCATCGACTATGCGGGCATCGGACTCGTCGCGGCGGGTGTGTCCTGCCTGATTCTCGGACTGGAGTGGGGCGGGCAGGAGTACGCGTGGGGCTCCGCGATGATCATCGGCCTGTTCGTGGCGGCGGTGCTGCTGCTGGCCGCTTTCGTCGCGGTCGAATTGCGGGCCAGGGAGCCGATGCTGCCGATGAGCCTGTTCCGCAGCCGGGTGTTCACCGTGTGCTCGATCCTCAGCTTCATCGTCGGATTCGCGATGCTCGGCTCGATGACGTATCTGCCCGCGTATCTGCAGTATGTGAACGGGGTTTCGGCCACCGCGTCCGGCATTCGCACGCTGCCGCTGGTGGTCGGGTTGTTCATCACTTCGATACTGTCCGGGCAGGTGGTGGGAAAGACCGGTCGCTACAAGTACTTTCCGATCGTCGGCACATTGGTGATGGCGCTGGGGCTGTACCTGATGTCCACCATGGGCCGCAACACCGGCGTTTTGTTGGAATCGCTGTACATGCTGGTGCTCGGCCTCGGGCTCGGGCTGAGTATGCAGGTGTTGACCATCGTCGTGCAGAACACTGTGCCGTACGCGCAACTCGGCACCGCGACCTCGGGTGTCACCTTCTTCCGCACGCTCGGAAGCGCCTTCGGCACAGCGATATTCGGCACGCTGTACACCAATCGGATCGGACCGAACCTGGCCGATGCGCTCATGCAGGTCCGGGTCGTTTCGCCGGAGGTCGCGGCGGATGCGAAGTCGTTGCGTGCGCTGCCGTCTGAGGTGTCCGCGCCGATCATCGATGCCTATGCCGAATCCATCGACCACGTCTTCCTGTGGGTGGTGCCGGTCGCGCTGGCCGGTTTCGTGGTCGCCTGGTTCTTGCAGGAGGTGCCACTGCGCGACAGTTCCCGGGCGGGTGCGACCGATGTGGGCGAGGGCTTTTCGATGCCGGAGTCCCCGGATCGTGTGGTGCTGCTGGAGCGCGCCGTCGCCGACACCATGCGCAACGCGCATGAGGAGGGGCCGATCGGTCCGCGCATTCTCGCGGATTCGGGCAGCGGGCTGACTCGCGGCGAAGCCTGGGCGTTGGGGCAGGTCTATATGCACATCCGTATCCGGGGGATGGCGACGCTGGATGCGATCGCGCAGCGGCACAAGGTGCCGGACGAGGTCATCGAACCTATCTACGACCGGGTGATCGGCCGCGGCTATCTCGCCGAAGATGGTGCGGGACTGCGACTTACCGATGCCGGACAGGCCGAGGTCGATCGGATCCAGGCGTCGTGGCGGCAGTGGCTCGACACCAGGCTCGACGATTGGGACTGCGCAGATCCGGCCGACCGCGCGTTGCTCGATCGGGCCCTGGAGAACATTGCAGCCAAGCTGCTCGACGAAGAGACCAGAGAGCGTGAGCCTGTCCGCGCCTAGTACTTGTGCACGAATGCTCGTAGACGTATATTCGTAGACGAGTAAGGAGGTGTCCATGGCCGCGAAGCGCAAGGTGAACAATCTGCTGGCGCTGGCGGTGCTCGCGACCGTCATCGAACGGCCGATGCACCGCTACGAAATCGCCTCGCAGATGCGTGAGCGCGGCAAGGACCGCGATATGGACATCAAATGGGGCTCGCTGTACACAGTCGTGCAGAACATGGAGAAGGCGGGCTTTCTCGAGGTCGTCGGCAATGAGCGCGACGGTGCTCGGCCGGAACGTACGATCTATGCGATAACCGATGCCGGTCGCGCCGAAATGGCCGACTGGACAAGGGAATTGATTGCCGAGCCGACGCCGGAACATCACCGGTTCACGGCCGGGCTCTCTGTCGTGGCGGCACTGCCGCCGGATGAAGTCGTCGAGTTGCTCGGTCGGCGCATCGACGCGCTGGGGCGCGTCATCGAGGCTGCGCGCCGAGAACTCGATCAACTCGCGGCCGCCAATCTGCCCCGGCTGTTCGTCGTCGAAGCCGAATACGGTGTGGCGATGCTGGAGGCCGAGGTGGCGTGGGCCGCGTCGCTGCGTGACGAGATCGCCGCCGGCGCTTTCCCCGGCGTCGATCTCTGGCGGCATATGCATGCCGTCGGCATGTCGCCCGCCGAGGTCGCGGAGCTGGTGGAAAGGGGGATGACGGAATAGAGACCGGGCCCGGCGGGGTGCGGCAACACCGCCGCCGAGCCCGATGTAACCGTCTCGAACCGCGTCCGCATGCGCGCACCCGGCTACAAGGCTGGCAACCACAGGATAACTGGGTATGCGATGGGGCGGTGGGTTCGGGCTTTCGAAGAAATCCGTATCGCACGTAACTGGAGTACACCCATGTCCAAAACAGAAACGGCCATCGTTATCGGCGGTGGTATCGCCGGACCAGTCACCGCCACCGCATTGCACAAGGCGGGCATTGCCGCTCGCGTCTACGAGGCCTATCCGGGTCCTACCTACGGCATCGGCAGCGGGCTGGCATTGGCACCGAATGGTGTTGCCGCCCTCGACATCGTCGGTGCCGGCGACCTCGTTCGTGAGATAGCGAGTCCGATATCGCATACCCAGCTGTCGGTCGGCGGCAAAGTGCTGCGGATGCCGGAAATGCCAGACGTTCCGTCGTTGAAGATGGTCGACCGCAATGAATTGCACCGGACGCTGCACGATCACGCGGTCGCGGCCGGCGTTCCTTTCGAGTACAACAAGCGACTCGTGCGTGTCGAGGAGGACGCGAACGGTGTCACCGCGTATTTCGCCGATGGCAGTAGTGCGACCGCCGATGTGCTGATCGGCGCGGACGGTATTCGATCCACGGTGCGCGGTCTCATCGACCCGAATAATCCGGGACCGGAGTACACCGGGATGATCGGATTCGGCGCGATTCTCGACGGTGATTTCGGAATTCCGTCGGAGACAATGGTTTTCGCATTCGGGAAGAAGGCGTACTACCTCTACGGAACCGTCGACGGCGATAAGGTCATGTGGGGCGCCAATCTGCCGCACAAGGAGTATCTGTCACTGACCGAGGCGCGCGCGATTCCGGCCGAGCACTGGTTGGCCATCCTGCGGGAGACCTACGCCGAGGACACCCCGGGCGGCGAATTCGCCCGTAGGACCACCGCCGAAAACCTGGAAACGACTGGGGCACTGCATATTATGCCGCCGGTGCCGACCTGGTATCGCGGACGCATGGTGCTGGTCGGGGATTCGGTTCATGCGCCGTCCAACAGCTCGGGTCAGGGTGCGTCACTGGCCATCGAGAGTGCGGTGCAGCTGGCACGGTGTCTGCGGGACCTGCCGGACCACACCTCGGCCTTCGCTGCCTATGAAGGGGTGCGGCGGCCGCGGGTGGAAGGTGTCGCGGCGCGGGCACGCAAGATCAACCACAGCAAGACGCCGGGGCCGGTGGCCCGCCGGATGATGTCCATGCTGATGCCGCTGCTGATCAAAGGGATGAACCCGGAGAAGACCATGGGGGTCGAGCAGCGGTATCGGATCGATTGGGATGCGCCGGTGCAGCAGGAGTTGGCGACTGTGCGGGCGTAGGGCTGGTGCTGCCTGCCCCTTCCAGGGGCAGGCAGCATTATTTCGAACCCGATGGCCGGTTCGTCCGTAACGTAGGAGATGGGAACCGAACACCAGGGGGGATAGATGGTGCATACCGATCCTGCGCTGCAGCTCACCGGGCTTTATAAGCGATTCGGCGGTCCGTGGGTGGTCGACGATGTCGGCCTCACGGTGCCGCCGGGCTCGTTCTTCGGGCTGGTCGGCCCGAATGGCGCGGGCAAGACGACCACCTTGTCGATGGCCTGCGGCCTGTTACGGCCGGACGCCGGACAGGCGCGGATCTTCGGCGTCGATGTGTGGGCCGATCCGATCGCGGCGAAGACCTTGGCGGGCGTATTGCCGGATGGACTCGCGCTGCCGGAGCGCCTGACGGGCCGGGAACTGTTGACCTACACCGGTTTACTGCGTGGACTGCCCGCGAATACGGTGGCCGAACGTGCCGAGGAATTGCTCGGAGTTTTCGAATTGACCGGTGCCGAACGGACTCTCGTCGTCGATTACTCCGCGGGCATGCGCAAGAAGATCGGGTTGGCGACGGCACTGCTGCACGCGCCGAAACTGCTGGTGCTCGACGAACCGTTCGAGGCCGTGGATCCGGTATCGGCGAGCACGATTCGCACCATTCTGCAGCGGTTCGTCGCGGCGGGCGGCGCGGTAGTGCTGTCGAGCCATGTGATGGCGCTGGTGGAGAACCTGTGCGATCGGGTCGCGGTGATCACCGCCGGGCGGGTGGTGGCCGCGGGAACGCTCGACGAGGTGCGCGGAGACAGCACCTTGGAGACGGCGTTCGTACATCTGGTCGGCGGCCGGGTCGGCGGGGAGGACGGGCTGTCGTGGTTGGCGTCCTGATTCGGATGCGGTTGTTGCTGACCAAGCGTGCTCTGAGCAATGGCTGGCAAGGTGTCACGTTCGTCAGCGGTGTGATCATCGGTCTCGTATTCGCGCTCGGCACAGCGGGTCTCGTTGGATTCGGGGCCCGCGACGGTGACGTGGCCGGTGGTATCACGGTGGCCGCCGCGTGGTTCGGGATATGGACGCTCGGCTGGCTGTGCGGTCCGGTATTGATGGGCAGCAGCGATGAGACCGTGCAGCCCGAACATCTGCGGCTGCTGCCGCTGAGTCATCGGCAGTTGGCCGCCGGGTTATTGGCGGCGGCCTTCGTCGGGCCCGCGCCGGTGATCAATCTGCTCGCCTTCTCCGGACTGATTGTGCTCGCAGCGCAGCTGAGTTGGGGTGCGGCCGCAGTGGCGGTGGTCGGTGTGGTGCTGCAGTTGATATTCGTGGTGGTGCTCTCGCGGGTGGTGCTGGCGTGGATCGGTGCCGCGATGCGTTCGCGCAGGGGGCGCGATCTCGGGGTGCTGCTCGCCGGTCTTGCCGGGTTGGCCTATTACCCGATGAGCTTCCTGCTGAATCATGTGGATTCGGTGCGGGAATCGGCACCGTGGTTGGCGAATGTGTTGCGCGCGTTGCCATCCGGGTGGGCACCTGTGGCGGTGGGGGCAGCTGCGCGCGGTGATTGGCTGGTGGCGCTCGGCGCGTTGGTCGGATTGCTGGCCTTGACGGCAGTGCTGTGGCAGGCATGGTCGGTGTTGTTGCGGCGGCGGTTGACCGCGCCGCTGGATTCGGTATCCGGCACGGGCGGGCGTGGGATGCTGCTCGGCCGGGTGCGGACGTCCGGGCCGGTGGGCGCGGTGGTGGTCAAGGAGTTGCGAACGTGGTCTCGCGACAGTCGACGCCGGGCGGCGCTATTGCCCGTGCTGCTGGTGGGGGCTCTGCTGCCGGTCTTTCCGGCAATACAGGGCAACGGCTCGGGCGGTGCGGTGTTCGCGGGTGTGAGTGCCGCGTGGTTCGCGGGCCTGGCCGCCAATAATCTCTACGGCTACGACGGGACCGCGCTCTGGCAGACGTTGGTGACGCCCGGCGCGGTGCGCGCTGACGTGCGGGGGCGACTGCTGGCCTTGCTACTGGTGATCGGCTTGCCGTCGGTACTGCTGGCCGTGGTTTTGCCGGGTGCGCTCGGCCGCTGGTCAATGTACCCGTGGACGCTGTCGCTGCTGTTCGCTGTGCTCGGCGTCGGCGCGGGTTCGGCCGTCTTCCTGTCGGTGACCGCGCCCTACCCGCTGCCGCCGCGTACCGGAAACCCCTTCGCGTCCTCCGGAAATCCAGGCTGCGCAAAGGCTTTGGTGCAGGTCGCCACCAGCCTTGGCCAACTGGTCGCGGTGATCCCGGTCCTGATCGTGCTGATCATCGGCCTGGTCCTTGACCTGACCGCCGTGCTGTGGCTGGCCCTGCCGGTCGGGATCGCGATCGGGATCATCGGAGCAGTGGTCGGTGCACGTCTCGCCGAAGAGCGGTTGTTCGCCCGTGGACCGGAGGTCCTTGCTGCTGTGCAGCCGCGTTGATCCCAGTCAGGAACGCGATCGGTATTACGGGTGCAGGCTTCGGCGCCCCGCCTTGCCGGGGCGCGACCGTCTGGGCGCGGCGCGGAGGTTCTGCTGCTGTGCAGCCGCGTTGATGCTGGTCGGCGTTGGGGTTCCAGTTCTCGATATACGAGTCGCTGGACCACCGGTCACGTCCGGCTGCGAATCGAATGGTCCAGTGCTCATCGCGGGGACTCGAGCGAGAGGTGAATGCGCATGGGATCGGCGATCGGCTGGGCGGGTATTGGGAGAGAAATACACTTGTTGGGTGGGCGATAGGGATTCCGATGGCAGTCTCGATCTGAATCAGCTGCGGACGTTCCTGGCGGTGCATCGCGCCGGATCCATTACGGCGGGGGCACGGTTGGTGGGGTTGTCGCAGCCGACGGTGACGACGCAGTTGCAGGCGCTGGAGAAGCGGCTGGGGTATCGGCTGTTCGAGCGGTTGTCGCGCGGGGTGGCGTCGACCACCGCTGCCGTGGAGTTGGCGGCGCGGGTCGCCGGACCGTTGGATGCGCTCGACGGGGTTACGGTGCGGGCCGTGCCGGCCGAACCGGTCCCACAGCCGCCGGTGCGCTTGGCCGGACCCGCCGAATTGCTTGCGGTGCAGGCACTTCCGGCACTCGCGCCGTTGATCGAGCGCGGTGTCCGGCTGACGGTCACCGCGGGTCTTTCCGAGGATTTGCTGGCCGGACTCCGCGCCGGACACTACGACCTCATCGTGTCCACCCTGCGCCCCCGCGGCCGCGCCTTGGTCGCCGAACCGCTCGCCGACGAGGAATTCGTCCTGGTCGCCGCCCCCCAACTGGCCGCCCGCGTCGATACCGCGCGGTTGCGCACCGACGGACCCGCTGTCCTCACCGGTCTACCCTTGGTCAGCTACTCGGCCGACCTGCCCATTCTCCGCCGCTATTGGCGACACGTCTTCGGCGTCCGCCTTGCCGCCGAAGCCGCTGTGGTCGTCGCCGACCTACGCGCCATCACGGCAACCGTCGCCGCAGGGGCAGGCATCAGCGTCCTCCCGCGCTACCTCTGCGCCCCCGAACTCGCCGCAGGCACCCTGGTCCCCCTACTCGAACCCGACGACCCGCCCATCAACACCGGCTTCCTGGTCCGTCGCCCCGGCACCACCGCCCGCCCCCACCTAGATCTGGTCCACAACCACCTACGAGCCGCCGCCCGAACGTGGTGAACCACTGGCGACATGGACGTCGGTAGCCGTCGCTGCCAACACACCGCGACATGTTGGACGTGGCGGTCCGGTCCGCGACCGGTCGACGAGCCGCCGGGCGCACTTGGTGAACTGCCGCCGCCGAGGTGGATACGTGGGTTTCGCACCACTGCGACCTGTCAGTCCGTCGGACAGGTTCGCAGACGGTTTGCGAGTCACCGCGTGCAGTTGGTGAATCGCCGCTCAGGTACGTGCGCAGGCTTCGCGCCGCCGCCGACGCGTCGCGACCCGTCCGCGCATCGGGCCCTGACTGCGGCCGGTACGAGTCGCCGGGTACTGACGCCGACGCGGGCACCGGTTGTGAGCCAAGGTCTGCTGCTCCGGTGTTGCCCCAGTGCTGGGTCGCGGAGCAACCGGGTGCCGACGGCTGTCGAACCGATGACGGGTGCTGCGTTCGCACTGAGTTCACATCGGCGCGACAAAATGCTGGTCGGCGTGTGCTCGGCGCTGTTCGGAGCGGCGGCGGAGGAATTCGGCGGTTCGGTCGTCGGCGGGGAGGAAGGCTTCCAGGTGGAGTTCGGAGAGGGTTATGTCTACGGCGGTGGCGAAGCTGGTAATGGTGGTGATGAGGCGGAGTTCGCCGTCGGGGCTGGTCAGGCGTAGGGGGACGGCGAAGCCGAGGTGGTCGGGGCCGGGGGCGGCGGCGGGGAGGTAGCTTTCGAGTTCGGCGATGAAGTCGTCGAGGTGGGGGTCGGGGCTGCGCAGGGCCTTGCCGCGCAGGCTTTCGGTGACGTGGCGGCCCCATTCGAGCAGATTCAGCACGCGTCGTGCCAGGCCGTCGGGGTGTAGGGCGAGGCGGAGGACATTGATCGGCGGCGTGCTCAGTTCCGCAGCGCAACCCTCGGTGAGGACATCGAAGGCGGCATTGGCCGCGACCAGTCGGCCGTATGGACGGGTGACGACCGCGGGATAGGGCATGTGCCCCTCGAGGATGCGTTCCAATGCGACCCGCACCGGGCCCAATTCCGGTGTGTCCAGGTCGGATTCGGGAAAGATCGGGGCATAACCAGCGGCGAGCAGCAGTGCATTGCGCTCGCGCAGCGACAACTCCAGCGATTCGGCCAGCCGCACCACCATGGTGCGTCCCGGACGCGAGCGGCCTTGCTCCAGGAAGCTCAGATAGCGCTGGCTGGTGTCCGCGCGAATGGCCAGGTCGAGCTGGCTCACATGTCGCTGCGTGCGCCAGTGCCGCAACTGCTGAGCGAATGGATTCGGCTCCATCACTGTCGTCATGAATCCAGTGATATCCGACCCGCGGTGTGCGCGCCATTCCCTGGAGGGAATCACCTGACCCGCATCGGCTTCATTCCCTGGAGGGAATCGCGCCGCAGCGCCGCGCTCGCAAAACTCGATGCCATGAGCAACCAAGACGACAACAACCTGGCCCGCTTCGCAGAGCGCTACATGGCCCAATGGAACGAATCCGATCCGGAGATCCGCCGCAAGATGATCGAGGAGATCTGGGCACCCGCCGGTGCACAGACCCTGGTCGATCCGCCGGTGGAGATCCGCGAGGCGGCGGCGAACCTGAATTTCGCGGTCCCCGCCCTGGAAGTGCGGGGCCACGACGCGATGCAAGCCCGGGTGTCCCGGGCTTACGAGATGTTCGTGGCACCCGGCGAGTACATCTTCGAGGTAGGCGCCGCCACCAGGCTGCCCGCCGGTCTGATCGGCCTGCCCTGGTCGATGATTTCGCTCGCCGACGGTTCCGTCGCGGGCGGCGGTTACGAGGTGATCGGCCTCGACCCCGACGGCCGCATCACCTTCGACCACCAATTCATCGAAGGTGTGCGGTGACCGACGGCGCGACCTTGCGGTTCAGCCGGATAGTGCGCACCGAGGACGGCGGCTCCCGATTCGTCGACGCGGAACTCGCACTGACCGGACGAACCCTCGCCGCGGGCGTACCCGCGATGGCCGTCGCCGGAATGTCGGCGGCGGCATCCGTAACCTACCTGCGCAGTGCGCAATTCGACAGCGAACCGCACCCCGCTCCGGCACAGCAATGGGTCGTGATGCTGCGTGGCGTGATCGAAGTGACGACGAGCGACGGTGCTCAGCGCAGATTCGGGCCCGGCGACCTAGTCCATGTCGAGGACACCGACGGCCACGGCCACATCACCACCGGTATCGGAGAAGCGCCCTTCGAGGCGCTGTTCGTGCCTACTAGAGGAAGCAGATCATGAAAGCCATTGCCTACCACCTCGATCCACTACAGGGCCTCGCCGGTTTGACCGCCCGAGACCAGGAGCTGCCGCAGCCGGGACCGAATCAGGTGGTCATCAGGGTTCGGGCGGCCTCGCTGAACCGGCGAGACCTCATGCTGATGGACGGCGTCTACCCGCTGCCCGCCACTCCCGGCATCATCCCGCTGTCCGACGGTGTCGGTGAGGTCATCGCGGTGGGCGACAACGTGACTCGCGCCGCGCTCGGCGATCGCGTAACCGCGTCGTACTTCGTGCGCTTCATCAATGGCCCGCAGCGGCTGGCGCAGGTCGCCGAACAGTACGGCGCCAACTACAACGGGATGCTCGCCACCTACGCGGTGATCGAAGAGGATTCGGTGGTGCATGTCCCCGAACATCTCACCGATGTCGAGGCGGCCACGCTGACCTGCGCGGGAGTCGTCGCGTGGGCCGCGCTGACCACACCGGTACCGGTGTCCGCGGGCCAGACGGTACTGACTGTCGGCAGCGGTACCGTCGCGTTGTTCGCCGTGCAGCATGCGAAAATGCTCGGCGCACGGGTCATTTCGATCACCTCCGGCCCGGACAAGGCGGAGCGGCTGCACAAGCTCGGCGCGGACGAGACCATCGACCGCAACGCGACGCCCGACTGGAACGAGAAGGTGCTCGAACTCACCGACGGCCACGGCGTCGAACATGTGGTGGAGGCCGTCGGACTGCCCACCCTGTCGAAATCGGTGCGCTCCGCGGGCTACAACGCGATGATCACCATGATCGGCGCCACACAGCTGCCGGAAGGCGAGGCATTCGAGAATCCGTTCGTCGGACCGTATCTCGCCATCCGCCGGATCGCGGTCGGCAGCCGCGACGATTTCGAGGCGATGAACCGCACCATCACCGCACACCGCATGCGCCCGGTCATCGATCGAACATTTCCGCTCGACCAGGCGGTGCAGGCGTACCGCTACTTCCGCGAGGACAATCCGTTCGGCAAGGTCGTCATCACCATGCCGTAGCCCTGATCAGGCCTCGAAGGGCACGGTATTGCCGGCCGCATCGCGGGTTCCGGCGGCGGCTTCGATGGCGGCCGCCAGCTCGGTGACGGTGGTCCAGGTGCGCGGTGGCTCCGCCTCGAGATTGCCGATGGTGTACCAGGTCTCGGTCTTGCGATAGCGAACCAGACCTCTACCCGTCGCATCGACGGTCACATCGAGCTCGCCGGAGACCGTGCCTTCCTCTTCGGTCATGACGGCGGCCTTGGCGGAAATCTCGATGATGTCGCTTATTTGAACTCTCCTCGACTGACGCAGTCGGCGACTGCGTTGCGCAGTGCGGTGTGTTCGGCGGGATCAACGTTCAGCGCATACTTTACTTTGATCTTGACGTAATGCTCGAGATAGCCACACCGGAAATTTCCGGGCGGCAGATAGTTCGCGGCGTCCTGGTCGCCCTTGGACCTGTTGGCCGAAGGATCGGAGGCGATCAGATTGACGGCGTCGTTGGCGATCCGGCGGCGGGTATCTTCATCGCGCTTATTCGCACCCGAACGCCAGGCCTCGGCCAGCGGCACGATGTGTTCGGCATCGACACCGGCCGGGTCGGTAATGAACTTGTACGGCTTGAGTTTTCCGGTCTTCGAATCCAGAACGCCGTACTGGTCTTGCCAGCCGCCGCCGCGACCGACCGTCAGCTCACAGGTCTTCGGGTCGAGTTTGACCGAGCCCTTCGCATCCCTGAGCATCATCACGTCACGGCTGGTGCATTTGCTGTACTGCGTGAAATCGGCGCCGAAGCCGTGCTCGGGCTTATTGGTATCCCAGTGTGGGAACTTCTCCCGGCTGTAGCCCTCCATCGACTCTTCGGGCGCATCGACGAGCTGGCCGAGCAAGTCGGTGATGTCCTTGCCGGAAACCGTCGCGGCATTCGCCGGTCCGGATCCTGTGCCGGACTTGTCGACAGCCGAACAGCCAACGGCGACAACGACAGCCAATACGATGGGTGCACAAACAGCGAGTACGCGACGCGCGGTGCGGGACGACAACCACTTCACAAAGATCGAACTTCCTAGCCTCGCACCGATGAATTTGTCGGGCGTCAAGCTACCTGCGGCGGCTCGTCCCGTATGTGATTGTCGCGTATGACGTTCGGCACAGCTAGTCGAAGAACGCGCGGTGTGGCAAGGGGACTCGACGCTAGACGTGAAACCACCCCTGACTCGGCGTGCCGGCGCCGTTCCAGGGGTGGTCGTGTCACGAATGAGCTCGTGCGCGGCCGAATGAACGGGCCGGTTGTCCAGGCCGGATGATCCGTTCTCGCGGCGCCACGAGGCTGATGAGGGAAGTCTCGTCGTGCCGTCGTACTGCGGATAACTCCTCGTGACGGTCTGTGTGAACTTCATTGTTCTTACGTAGAGAGACAGTAGATCATTCCAGATTCCTTTGCAATCGCTTTACTTAAGTCTGGGAATCTCCTGAATGGCGCGTTGGCCGGTTGAAACATGTACGGCTCACATACGGAAGTTAGGTTTACCTGCGGTTGCGTCGAGATCGGCCGCGCATACGCCTTCCGGGGTGGTGATGAGCATCACATTCGGTGGCGGTCACAGTGGGGCCGAAACGTGTGTCGAAACCGGATGCAGGCACAAAAGCCGGATCCAGGAAGGACCCACATCATGGCTACCGTCGACGTTCTCGACACGTTCATCAACTACACCGACCTCGGTACCGGTTCGGTACCGGTGGTGTTCCTGCACGGCAACCCGACCTCATCGCACCTGTGGCGCAATGTGATCCCGCACGTCGCCGATCAAACCCGGGTGCTCGCACCGGATCTGATCGGGATGGGTGCGTCCGGGAAGCCGGACAGCGCCTACCGTCTTGCCGATCATGCCCGCTATCTGGATGCCTGGTTCGACGCACTCGGCCTCGACCAAGTCGTCATCGTCGGCCACGACTGGGGTGGCGCGCTCGGTATGCATTGGGCGGCACGGCATCCCGAGCGCATCCGGGGCATCGCACTGATCGAGACGTTCCTGCGGCCGATGCGCTGGGAGGAACTCCCGCCGCTCGGCGCCGAACTGTTCCGGAAATTCCGGACGGCCGACGGGGAGCGAATGGTGCTGGCGGAGAATATGTTCATCGAGTTCAACCTGCCGAAGGGCGTTGTCGATCTGAAGCAGGAAGATCACGATGTTTATCGGGCACCCTTCCCGACGCCGGAATCGCGTAAGCCGATGTTGGCCTGGTCGCGCGAATTTCCGCTGGAAGGCGAACCCGCCGATGTGGTCGCGCTGGTGGAGAACTACGACCGCTGGGCTGCGGACTCGCCGGAGGTGCCGAAGCTCATCATGGCGCTCGACAATGGCGTCGGCCTCGGTTCGCCTGAGGTGATCGGCTGGGCTGCCGAGACGTTCGCCAGTGCCGAGGTCGTATCGGTCGGCGAGGCGGGACATCACGCTCCGGAGGATCAGCCCGATGCCATCGGGACCGCGGTCGCGACATGGTTGCGCGCCCACTCGTTGACGGCGGCGACCGCGAGTGCATGAGCCGGGTGCGCCGCGCGGGTGCGAGTCACCCGCGCGGCGCATATAGGACTTGCGTAACGCCGGATACCGCCGAAGGATTGTGCGGTGGAACCCGAGCTATCGCATCCCGACTCGCCTGCGGCAGAAAATACCGATGACATCGCTCGGGAGCGGGAACTGGTCGATCGTGCGATTGCCGGTGACGCGGCCGCCATCTCGGATGTGGTGCGGCGGCTGCAGGATCCGCTGTACCGGCTGGCGCTGCGCATGGTGTGGCGACCCGCCGAGGCCGAGGATGCGACACAGGAAATCCTGCTGCGAGTGGTCGGCAATCTCGCGACGTGGCGGGGTGAGGCCAAACTGCTGACCTGGGCCTACCGGATCGGCGTCAACTATCTGCTGAACCTGAAGCGCCAGACGCCCCAGGAGGCGGCACAGGTCAGCCTCGACGCCTACCGCGACGGTTTGGCGGACGGGCTCGCTGCCGAGGACTATCGCGGCCCCGAGGCCGAACTGCTCACCCATGAGGTGCGGTTGAACTGCAGTCAGGCCATGCTCCAGTGCCTGGCCCGCGACGAGCGGGTCGCCTTCGTACTCGGTGACGTTTTCGAACTCGGTTCCGCCGATGCGGCCTGGATTCTGGGCATCACCGCACCCGCCTTCCGAAAGCGGTTGGAACGAGCCAAGAAACGCATCGGCACATTCCTGAATGCGACCTGCGGGGTGGCCGATCCCGAGGCGTTCTGTCGCTGCTCCCGTCGGGTGGACAAGGCATTGGCGCTGGGGCGCGTCGATCCGAAGCGGCCGGTATTCGCCCGGCATGCGGTGAGTACGGGCGGTCGCAGTGTCACCGAGGCCGAACAGCAGATGATCCGATTGCACGACGCCGCCGCGGTAATCCGGCTGCACCCCGATTACGCTGCGCCGCAGGCGAAAATGGATGCGATCGCCGGACTACTGACTTCGGGCAGATTCCCGATGCTCGACTGAACGATTACGCGGTGGCCGGAAATCGCACATCGGTCAGTTCTTCGGATTTGGTCCACAATGCCGCTGCGAGGTCGGCATTCCCGGCGTCTGTGCTGCGGCCGACGACCTTTGGGTGACCGCGCATTTCGCCCCGGCCGTCCGGGCCGACGTAGCTTCCCGGCGGCAGCTCCTGGCTGGCGGCGAACAGCGTGGGCAGCGCGCCGGAACTCGCATCCTGGGCGAGCAGTTTATTGCCCACCCGCATGGCCTCGTGCAGGATTCGGTTGCCGGAATGGCCCTGCAGATTCGTTGCGGCCCAACCGGGATGGGCGCTCAACGCGAGTCGGGATCCGGATTCGGTGAAACGCCGCTGTAGTTCGAGGGTGAACAGCAGATTGGCGAGTTTGGACTGCCCGTAGGCGGCCACGGAGTTGTAGGTCCGGGTTTCCCAGTTGAGGTCGTCGAGGTCGATGCTGCCGCGGCGGTGGGCCTGCGAGGAGACGGTTACCACGCGGTCGGTGATATGGGGCAGCAGGAGATTGGTCAGCGCGAAATGGCCGAGGTGGTTGGTGCCGAATTGGCGTTCGAAACCGTCCTTCGTGCGTCCGGCGGGGACCAACATGATGCCCGCATTGTTCACCAGCACATCGATATCGCCGGACCAGTCCGCGGCGAAGCGGCGAATCGAGGCCAGGTCGGCGAGGTCGAGTTCGCGCACCTCGGTGCGGCCCGACATGCTCTGCGCCGCCTGTTCGCCGCGCGCGATATCGCGCACCGCGAGCACAACGCGGGCGCCGACGCGGGCCAGTTCACGGGCCGTCACCAGGCCGATCCCGCTGTTGGCGCCGGTGATGACGACGGTGCGGCCGTCGAATCGGGGCAGATCTGCGGATGTCCACTTGTGGTTCGTCATAGCGCCAATGTAGGCAGTGACAACAAAGTAGTCAATGCCAACAACGGGTATCGGATATTCTGCAGCAACTATGACTTTTGTCCGCTCCCGCTCCTATCACCACGGTGACCTGCGCGCCGAGCTGCTCCAGCGCGCCGAGAGCACGCTGCGCGAGTCCGGTGTGGACGGACTTTCATTGCGTCAGCTCGCCCGCGACCTCGGGGTCAGTCATGCCGCGCCGAGCAGGCACTTCCGGGATAAGCAGGCGCTGCTCGACGCGCTCGCGCTCGTCGGTTTCGATCGGCTCGCCGCGGTCTACAGTCAGGTCGACCCGACCGGATCCCTTTCCGAACGGCTGCATGCCGTCGCGCGCGCCTATCTGAATTTCGCGATCGACAATCCGGCCTTGCTCGCGCTGATGTTCGCGCGCAAGCACAGTCCGACCTCGGGCGCGGAGATGGCGGCGGCGGTCGGGCGTGCGTTCACCGTGCCCCTCGCCTTGGTAGCCGAGGGGCAGGCGCGTGGCGAAGTCGTTGCCGGCGATCCGATGCGGGTCGGGATTGCCGCTATTGCGGCACTGCAGGGATTGGCGACCTTTGCCGGGTCCGGGTTCATCGAGGCTGAGCACGTGGACGCGGCACTGGCCGAAACGATTACCCAGCTGACCTATGGTCTGCGCCCCCGCGATTGACCAGCGCGCCTACCTACGCGAGGAGACAGATGACTTCGACCATTGCCGCACGGCATGCCTTCGACAGCGCGGTCGCGCTGACATCCGACGGCGCCGGAAACTTCAGCGGTCGGACGACTCCCGAGTACGGCAATATGGTCGGCCCGTTCGGCGGCATCACCGCGGCAACCATATTGCGTGCGGTACAACAACATCCGCAATGCCTCGGTGAGCCGATCTCGCTCACCGTCAACTTCGCGGGTCCGATCGCCGAGGGCCCCTTCACCATTGCGGCGCAACCGGTACGCACCAACCGCAACACCCAGCACTGGACGCTGTCGATGAGCCAGGACGGCATCGTGACCACCACGGCCACGGCGGTTTTCGGCACCCGCCGCGAGACCTGGACCGCTACCGAAGCCACCGCGCCCGCCGCCCCGCCGCCGGACACCGTCGAGCCGGACGCACTGCCCGAATTCATTGCCTGGGTGGGCAATTACGAGATGCGCTTCATCGAGGGCGGTATCACCCAACTCGACGGCGCTGCGGCACAACCGACTTCCACCACGACGCTCTGGGTCCGCGACCGGCCCGCACGCCCGCTGGACTATCCGGCCCTCACCGCACTGAGCGATGTGTTCTTCCCGCGGGTGATGCTGCGACTCGGCCGCGTCGTACCCGCCGGAACCGTCACGCTGACCGTGTATTTCCACGCCGATACCGACCGCCTCGCCGCCCAAGCCGATCATCCGCTGCTGGCCACCGCGCGCTCCCAGCATTTCGGCAAGGGTTTCTTCGATCAGTCGGCCGAACTCTGGGCGCACGACGGTGGGTTGCTCGCGACGAGTCATCAGCTGGTGTACTTCAAGGCCTGACGGATCAGGCCGCCCGGAGCAGCGGCCCGGTGAGCACACCGCGAATGGTTTTGGCGGCGACGATGGCCCAGGCGCTGACAAGTCCGGCATACAGCACGACCGCGGCGACGGCGAAGAGATCGGCGCCGGTGTGGCCGTAGAGCACGGTGCTGCCGGTGATGCAGGTGCCCAGCGGGAAGGTGAAGCCCCACCAGGTCAGGTTGAACCGCAATTCGCCTGCGCGAGCGGTCTTTACGGTGACGGCGGTGGCCAGCGCCACCCACAGCATTGCGAATCCCCAGGTGGCCACGCCGAAGATCACCGAGAAGACGGTCAGCCCCTTGGCATAGAGGTCGGGCAGTGCCGAGGGACCCGCATCGGCGAGCAGGCCCGCGGCGGTGACGGATTGGCCGAGCGGGCCGAGTACGAGCCAGAGGGTGGGCACCATGCCCGACTGTGGGATGCCGTGGTGCACCAGGCGTGACCAGATCATGGTGGTGATGACCAGCGCGGCGAGCAGGCTCAGGCCGAACATGGCCAGGCACAGCAGGATCATGGTGAGCCGCGACTGGCCTTCGGGCAGATAGGGAACCAGCAGTGCGCCCAAGGCGGCCGACACCATCGGTGGCACCACGGGCATCAGCCAGCCACCGAAGGCGGCATCGGGCTCGATGTGGTGGTAGGTGAACATCCGGTACGGGATGGCGACGGCGGTGAGCAAGCCGAGCGCGGTGCCGAGCGACCACAACACCCAATCGATGGTGAGTGCGGCATCCAGGCCGATCACCTCGCGCCCGAGCAGCAGGGTGCCCCCGCCGACGGTCACCAGTGCCATCGGCGGTGCGCCATAGAAATGCGCCATGACCGGGTGATCCTTGTGGCTGCGGGCCTGCTCTGGATAGCGCACCCAGTGCACGACCCAGGCGGCGCTCAATGCCACCAGCAGCAATGCGGCCAGCGCCCAGACGACCGTCGCCGCGCCGCGCAGTCCGGGGAGCTGCAGCGGCAGCGTGGCGGCGGCATTGGCGACAATTCCGGTGCCCATTACGGCGGCGAACCAGTTGGGTCCGAGGTACCGCAGCGAGCGGGATGCGCCGCGCTGGGTCGCACCGTGTTCGAGCTCGCCGAGCAGATGCCGCGGGGGTGCGGGGCGCAAGGTTGCTATGGCGGTCATAATTCCAGGTTCGTCGGGTTCGGCGGTGTCGAGTAGCCACCGGATTCCTATGGATGCATAGACTCGTTCTATGCCCCTGTCGCCGCGTGTCCCCGATCTGGCCGCGCTCGACCTGCTGCTTTCGGTCATCGAACTAGGCAGTCTCGGACGCGCGGCGCAAGCGCACGGCATCAGCCAGCCCTCGGCGTCCTCCCGCATCCGCTATCTGGAGAAGCTGGTCGGCACGCCGGTGCTGGAGCGCACCACCCTCGGTTCCCGGCCGACTCCCGCCGGGGCGTTGATCGCCGAATGGGCCCGCGGGGTCGTCGATGCAGCGGAGCAATTGGACGCGGGCATCGACAGCTTGCGCTCCGAGCGTGATTCGCACCTGCGGGTCGCGGCAAGTCAAACCGTTGCCGAATACCTGTTCCCCGGCTGGCTCATGACCCTGCGCACCACCGCACCCGATACCGCGATCGCGCTGCAGTCCGGCAATTCCGTCGAGGTCGCGCAGGCGGTGCTCGACGGCAAGGACGCCATCGGCTTCATCGAGAGCCCGCGGAATTTCCGTGGGCTGGAGAGTCATATCGTCGCCCGCGATCAGCTGGTCGTCGTGGTTGCCCCGCAGCACCGCTGGGCCAGGCAGGGCTTGGTCGACCTGGCTGAACTCGCTCGAACCGCGCTGATCCAACGCGAACCCGGATCGGGTACCAGGACCTGGTTCGAAAATGCTGTCGCGCGGGCCATTGCGGGCTGGGAACCCACGGTCGCGCTGGAACTGTCCTCCACCACCGCGATCAAAACCGCGGTTGCCTCCGGCGTCGGTCCCGCCGTCCTCAGCTCCCTGGCTGTCGCCGCCGAAATCGCCGCGGGCACTCTTGTTTCCCCGACCGTCACCGGCCTGGATCTGACCCGAACCCTGCGCGCGGTCTGGCCCGCGGGTCACCGCCTCACCGGACCCGCCCGCGACCTCTACGCCATCGCCCGCCGCACTTCCTAGCCGGCGTCGGAGGTTTGGGCCGTCGGCGGAATTCCGGTGTCCAGGAAGCGGATCAGGCGATCGATGCGGGTGGTGTGGTCGATACAGCGTTCGAGGTTATTGCCCACCAGGGCGATATCGATGGCGGCTTCGGTGGCGGTTCGTTCGGTCAGAGCCGAGTGGAGTTGTCGATGGAGTTGCTCCATCGCGGGGGTCCCGGATTCGGGAGTGACGGGTTGGCGGCCGGTGGCGACCGATTCGCCCGCGAGGGCGGTGTGGTGTGCGGCCAGCCGACCCATGGCGGTGAGGATATCCATAAGGGGTTGGGGCGCAATGGGTTCCGGATGGTAGCTGTAGACCTGATCGGCGACGCGGCTGATCAGTGAGCCGATCCGGGACAGTTCACCGGCGATCTGGATGGCGGTGACCACATGCCGCAGGTCGCGCGCGACCGGCGCCTGCAGTGCCAGCAGCACCACGGTCCTGGCCTCACAAGCGGAGTACATCTTCTGTAGCTGCTCGTCGATCGCGAAGGCCTCATAGGTGGCGGCGAGATCGGCGTCGCCGAGCGCGGCCGTGGCACGCTCGGCGGCATCGTGGGCGAGCCGACACATGAGCGTCAAATCATTGGTCAACGCGACGAGCTCGCGAGTGAACTGGGTCCGCACTCCGCACATTGTCGCTTATCGCCACGCTATCCAGTACACAAATCTCGAGTCGATCGTCGCAATGGCCGGAATATGTGGGTGCTCGGCTGGCAGGATTGTGAGGTGAAGCGCGATGTCTCGGCCCATCTCGATATCGGTATAGCCGCGCCGACCACCCTCGAATTCCAACTCGCCGTCGCCAGGCTGCCCGGGCTCGAGCTCGATGAGTCGCTGGTATTCGAACAGGACGGCCGCACGATCCGGCCGCAGGAGATTCCCGGGCCGCACGGCACCCGCATCCACAAATTCGCCACCGGCACCGGCAATCTGCGGGTGCACTACAGCGCCACCGTTGTGGGCACGGCGACCCTCGAACCGGCATCCGACTACGACATCGCGGTCTACCTGCGCCCGAGCCGTTTCGCCGAGAGTGACAAGATGTTCGGCTTCGCCGCAACCGAATTCGACGGCAATGCCGCACCCGCGGAACTCGCCGCCGAGGTGACCGCATGGGTGCGCCGCCGCCTGCGCTACGTCGCGGGCAGCAGCGACCCGATCGACGGCGCGGTGGAGACATTGCTGTCCGGAGCGGGCGTCTGCCGCGATTTCAGCCACCTCGTGGTGGCACTGCTGCGCGCGGTCAAGGTGCCCGCGCGACTGGCCGCCGTGTACGCGCCCGGTCTGTATCCGATGGACTTCCACTCGGTTGCCGAGGCATATATCGACGGCGTGTGGCGCGCATTCGACGCCACCGGCCTCGCCCCGCGATCCTCGCTGGTCCGAATCGCCACCGGCAGAGACGCTTCCGATATCGCGTTCATGGACAACCACGGCGGAGAGGTCTTCGTGAACAGCGTATGGGTCAATGCGATCATCGATGGCTACCTGCCGTTCGACAATGGCGTCGACCCGGTCTCGATCGTCTGATCGAGACCCGGCCGCCGCGGCTTCGGGAGAATGCGATCGGCCGGTGCTAGCGTCGGGAGATGGCGAACTTGCGTGATGTTCAACACCGAGTCGTGACAACATTTCAGCGGCGGTTGGGGAATCCGATTCTGCGCAGATTGCCGACGCAGCAGTTGCTGGAGACCGTCGGGCGCGTGAGTGGGCAGCCGCGGATTACGCCGATCGGGGGTCGACTGGTCGGCAAGGAGTTCTGGCTCGTCTCCGAATTCGGTGACAAGTCGCAGTACATTCGAAATATCAAGGCCGACAACCGGGTTCGAGTGCGGCTGCATGGGCATTGGCATACCGGTACCGCACACGTGCTGCCGGACGATGATCCGCGCGCCCGGCTGCGAGCGCTGCCCAAGGCCAATAGCGCGGCCGTTCGCCTGGTCGGCACCGACTTGCTGACCGTCCGCATCGATCTCGACGACTGAAATAGCGGATCGCCTGCCACGGCCCCGCCTCGTTCGCAGGGCTCCGGCGATAAAGCGCTGACGCGCGCCGATCCGCATGCCCCTGATCACACGCGATCGGATGCGGACGATTCGCTGACACGATGGAAGTCATGCTCCGTGCGTTGACTTCCCGCTGGACCGTATCCATCCCGCTCCTAGCCGCGATCACCCTGGCCGCCACCTGGGGGCGATCGCTGCCCGGAATCGGCGTGGTCGTGGTGGTCGCCGCGCTGGTCGGTGCGGTGCTGGCGGCGGTGCAGCACGCCGAGGTCATCGCGCATCGGGTCGGTGAGCCGTTCGGGTCTCTGGTGCTCGCGGTGGCGGTGACGGTGATCGAGGTCGGGCTGATCGTCACGATGATGGTGACCAGTGGGGAGAAGTCCGCGGCGCTGGCCCGCGACACCGTGTTCGCGGCGGTCATGATCACCTGCAACGGCATTTTCGGTCTGGCCCTGCTGGTCGGTGCGGTTCGGCGGCGGGTGGCGGTATTCAATGCCGAAGGCACCGGCGCGGCACTCGGCACCGTGGCGACGCTGTCCACGCTCAGCCTGGTCCTGCCGACCTTCACCACCAGTAAGCCTGGGCCGGAATTCTCTCCCGCGCAGTTGGCCTTCGCCGCGGCGGCCTCGCTGCTGCTGTATGCCCTCTTCGTAATGGTGCAGACCGTCCGGCATCGCGATGACTTCCTGCCCGTCGAGGAATTCGATGGCACCTACGAGCGCGGCGATCGGCCCACGGTGCGCGCGACGCTGCTCAGCCTTGCCATGTTGATGGTCGCCTTGGTCGCGATCGTCGGTCTGGCCAAGGTGGTGTCGCCGTCCATCGAATCGGCCGTCGCGTCGGCGGGCCTGCCACAGTCCGCGGTCGGCGTGGTCATCGCACTGCTCGTGCTGCTGCCGGAAACTCTTGCGGCCGTGCGTGCCGCACGCCGCGATCAGGTGCAGATCAGCCTCAATCTCGCGCTCGGTTCCGCCATGGCGAGCATCGGCCTGACCATTCCGGCGATCGCCGTAGCAACTATCTGGCTAGATGGTCCGCTGGTCCTCGGGCTCGGTGCGACGCAGATGGTGCTGCTCGCTTTGACGGTCGTCGTCGGCGTGCTGACGGTGGTGCCAGGTCGGGCGACGCTGCTGCATGGCGGTGTCCATGTGGCTCTGTTCTCGGCTTTTGTGTTCCTCGCCGCCAGTCCGTAGCCAGTGTGACCAGATCCACGAATGACCGCGCTGAGCGGGGCGAACGGCGAATAAGTGGCGAGCATCACAGCTTGTCGATTTTGTTGTGACTCGCCGTAACGATTAGCTTGCTGGATGTTGGCATCGACGCCGAATCCGGAGAGTGCGGCATGAAATTCGACACAGCCCGTGCCGCAGGCGCGACACCGGGACACCGACTGTGACGCCGGACCTGCATATCCGCGAATCCGCGAGTTCGGTTGTCCGGAAGAACTTTTCGGATACGGTCGTCTCGTCGCTGCGCACCTTCGGCCGGGCGTTCGGCGTCGCGCAGGAGTCGGTCTTCGGCGCGGTCGGTGATATCGCCCGCGGCCAATTCCAGTGGCGCGAGGCCCTACTCCAGGCTTGGCGGCTGATCACCGTCACGACCATCCCTGCGATCTTGATGGCGATACCGTTCGGCGTGATCGTCTCGATCCAGGTCGGCAATCTCATTCACACCCTCGGCGCCGATTCGCTGCTCGGCGCGACCGGTGGACTCGGTGTCATCAAGCAGGGTGCCCCGATGGCGACCGGCTTCCTGCTCGGCGGCGCAGGCGCGGCGGCCATTGCGGCGGACCTCGGCGCACGCACCATTCGCGAAGAGATCGACGCGCTGAACACCATGGGCATCAGCCCGATCCACCGCCTGGTGATCCCGCGAATGGCGGCGATGCTGGTGGTCGCACCGCTGCTGAATATTCTGATCATCTTCGTCGGCATCATGGCCGGGTACGCGGTCGCCATCGGCGGCCAGGGCGTCACGCCGGGTAGCTACTGGGCCACCTTCGGCTCGTTCACCACCACCGCAGATGTGTGGGTCTCGCTGGTGAAGGCGCTGATATTCGGCTTTCTCGTGGTAGTCATCGCGTGTCAGCGCGGGCTCGAGGCCAAGGGCGGACCGCGCGGTGTCGCCGATGCGGTGAATGCCGCCGTGGTGCTCTCGGTTGTCTCGATCACCGTGGTGAATCTGGTGCTCACGCAGGTCACCGCCATGTTCCTGCCGACGAGGCTGGCGTGATGGCGATTTCGTCCTACGCCCCCAAGGGGTTCGGCTGGGTCACGCGGTATTTCCGTCGCGGCAGCCGGGTGCTCGGCGCGGTCGACGGATTCGGCTTCGTCGCCGTATTCGTCTGGCAGGTGCTCGCGGCGATTCCGTTGACGCTGAAGCGGTATCGCGGTGAGACCATGCGTGCCATCACCGATATGACCTGGGGTCGGGGCTCGGTCGTGGTCGGCGGCGGGACGGTGCCGATGATGATCGTGCTCGGTCTGGTGATGGGCGCGTCCGTCGCGGTCGAATCGTTCGCGACGCTGAGCATGCTCGGGATGGGGCCGGTTACCGGCATCGTCTCGGCCTATGCCACCACTCGTGAGTTGGCGCCGATCGCGGCCGCGGTCGGTTTCGCCGCGCAGGCGGGTTGCCGGATCACCGCGGAGATCGGTTCGATGCGCATCTCCGAGGAGATCGACGCTATCGAGGCGCTCGGTCTGCGCTCGGTGCCGTTCGTGGTCACCACCCGGGTGCTCGCGGGTGCGTTGGCCATCGTGCCGACCTTCCTGATCGCGTTGATCCTCAGCTACGCGGCCTGCCGGGGCATCATCACGCTCGTACACGGCCAATCCGCGGGTGTCTACGACCACTACTTCTTCCAGTTCGTCTCCAGCTTCGACGTGATCGCCGCGGTGATCAAGGTCGCCATCTTCGGGACGGTGGTGATCCTGGTGCACAGCTATTACGGATTCTTCGCCACGGGCGGGCCCGAGGGCGTCGGTATCGCGTCGGGTCGCGCGGTGCGCACGAGTTTCGTGGCCATTATCGCGATCGACATGGTGCTCAGCATTGTGCTGTGGGGCTTCAACGCGGCGATCAGTTTTACGGGGTAGCAGATGCCGAAGTATGGAATGCCCGGCGTTGCCGCGGATAAGAAGCGTTCGCGGACGGTCGGATCAGCGATTATCGCGCTGCTCGCCGTTGTCGCTCTTGCGACCACGCTCTATCGGCACCTGCGCGCGGACGAGGGCTTGCGGATCGCCTTGCACACCCGGGAAATCGGTGACGGTGTCAGCGCTGGCACGCAGGTGCGTCTCGACGGTGTGCTGGTCGGCACGGTGGCGCGGATCGTGCCGGATGAGCGCGGCACCCAGCGAATCACCTTGCAGCTGGACCAGTCCCGGCTCTTCGGCATCGATGACAGCCTGCGCGTCGACTACGCGCCCGCAAACCTGTTCGGTATCAGCGAACTCGAATTGCGCCGCGGCCCGGGCGGTTCGCCGTTGCGACCGGATGCGGCCATCGATCTGACCGGCGGACGCGCGGCGGATGTCTACGACGCGACGATGGGCAGCATTCTGCGCAGCCTGTCCCAGGTCGGCGCGACCATATTCACACCGCAGCTGGCCAGTGTCATCGCCCAGGTCTCCGCTGATTTCCAGGCATTCACCCCGCTGATGCAGGCGCTGATCACGGTGGCGCGCACCATTGCCGACAACCAGACCATGCCGACCTCCGAACTCGTCGGCAGACTCGGCCCGGCCTTCGACGGCGGCGGCAAATTCGCGGGCGCGACCATCCAGGTCCTCGATCAGATCCGCGATATCAAGATCCTGCAGACCGATCGCGAGCACTACGACCGCGGTGTCGCCGCGCTGACCGGCAGCATCCTGCCCGCGCTCGGGACCACACTGACCACCGCGGGCGGCCATTTCGCCGAGGGTGCCGACATGCTCGCGCCGATACTGAATGTGTTGGCGCAGATGGTCCCCCGGCCCCAGCAGTCCGCGGCCGAACTGCGCGCCCTGCTCGAGCGGCTGCGGGCCGCCATGCCGGATACCCCCGACGGTCCGGTGCTGAATCTCGACGTTGATCTGCGGGGCGTGCCCGGCATCGCGGTGCCGCTGCTCGGTCAGGCGGGTGTGCGATGACGGTGCGTGGCGCGGCTTGGCGGCTAGGTGTTTTCGCCGCGGTGATGATCGTGGTGCTCTCGCTCGTGCTGACGGCCATCAAGCGGCCGGTGGCCGGGGATACCGAGGCGCACGACGCGCTGTTCACCGATGCCAATGGCCTGAAGGTCGGTGATGACGTGCGCATGTACGGCGTGCAGGTCGGCAAGGTCGAGGGCCTATCGCTCGACGGCATCAAGGCAAAGGTCCGGCTCACCGTGCAGACCTCGACGCCGATCTACGACAACAGCACCCTGGCCATTCGCTATCAGAACCTCACCGGCCAGCGGTATATCGACCTGCAGCAGCAGCCGAATCCCGGTGTCCGACTGCCCGCGAACGCGGTTGTCGATACCGAGATGACGCTTCCGTCCTTCGATGTGACCAGCCTGTTCAACGGCCTGAAACCGGTGCTCGCCACCATGTCTCCGGAGGCGGTCAACCAGTTCACCGAGAGCATGCTCGCGGTGATCGAGGGCGACGGTTCGGGTTTGGGTCCGGCCATGGATGCCATCGGCAAGCTGAGCAAATACGTCGGCGATCGGCAGACGGTGGTCGCGACGCTGGTGCGCAATATGTCCGAACTCGCCGACCGGGTCGGTGGCCGGGTGCACTATCTGGTTCCGCTACTGGCCCGGCTGACCGATATTTTCCAAGCGCTGCAGGCGAATATCGGCGGCCTCGCCGAATTCGCGATGAACGCGCCTTCGGTGCTCGGACCGCTCGACCGGCTGCTCGGCACCGTCGGCCTGACCGCCGACAGCGGCGCGGATATCGACGGGCTCATCCGCAGACTCTTCCCCGACCCGCAGGAAGCCGTCGATGTTTTCGGCAAGCTACCGGGGCTGCTCGCTTCGATCGACAACGCCGTGCCGCGCACCATCGCGGACTGGAAACCGGAGTGCAGCAAAGGGAATGCGGAGCTGCCGAATCCGGTGCAGGTGCTGATCGGCGGACAGCAGGTGGCCGTATGCAACGGGTGAGACTGTGGTTCGGCGGAAATACGCCGATCCTCGACGAACCGGCCCGGCTGCGCAAAGAGGTGCGACTCGGCATTATCGGCGCGGTGCTCGTGGTCATCGCAATGGGCGCTGCCGCAGCGCTTTACGTGATTCCGTTCGGCAAGACGACCTATACCGCGGAGCTGTCCGAGGCGCAGTCGGTGAAGTCCGGCGACGATATCCGATTGGCGGGCATCTCGGTCGGCACTGTGAAATCGCTGGAGCTGAAACCGGACAAGGTCGTCATGCGGTTCACCGTCGATTCCGATGTTTTCATCGGCGACCAGACCTCGCTGGACGTGCGCATGCTCACCGTGGTCGGCGGCCATTACATCGCGTTGTTCCCGGCGGGCACCGAGCCGCTCGGCGACAAGCCGATTCCCGCCGATCGAGTTCGCCTGCCCTACAGTCTGATTCAGACCTTCCAGGATGCGACCGCACCGATCGGCAAGATCGACGGTGATACCGTGCGGCGCAATCTGGCCGCACTGGACAAGTCGGTGGCGGGTGCGCCGGATACCTTGCGCACCACGCTGGATACCGTCGGCAGCTATATCGATGCCATCGACCGCCAGCGCACCCAGGTGTCGAATGCCATTGCGGTGGCGGACGAATACGTGACCATGTACGACGGCGCGAAGAGTGATCTGCGCAGGTTGATGGAGAATGCCGATCTGCTCGAGACCGTACTCCTCGATAAGCGCGCCGAGCTGCGCGAATCGATTGCCTTGCTCAACAGCGTGGTTCAGCGGGTCGCCGCACTCGCGCCTTCTTGGGATTCCACGCTGAAGCCCAAGGCGCAGCAGTTGGCCGATGCCCTGCCGCGGCTGGAACAGATGGGCGGTCGGTTGGAGCCGATCATCTCCTCCGCACACGATCTGAGTCAGAAGTTGCAAGGCCTGGTGATTCCTGAGGGCGGGATCGTGGTGGACCGGTCCGGTGCGGTGTGCGTGCCGCTCCCCGGGAAGGCGTGCTGATGCTGAATCGGGTGCTCGGCTCGCAGGCGTTCATGTCGATCGCCGGTGCTGTTGTTGTCGCCGCGCTTGCTGTCGGCGGGTATTTCATCGCCTGCGATCCGTTGCAGAAGACCGAATCCTATTGCGCCATAATGCCCGACAGCATCGGACTGTATCCGGGCAACCAGGTGACGATGCGCGGCATCACGGTCGGCACGGTGACCTCGGTGCGGAACCAGGGCAAGAGCGTGCGGGTCGAATTCGATGTCGATGCCGACCATCCGGTGTACGCCGATGCCTCGGCCACCACCGTTTCCGACACCGTGGTCGCCGATCGCAATCTGGCCGTGCTGACCAGCGGCAAGAACATGCAGCGCTGGGACAGCGGTCAGTGCATCACCAAAACCCTCACCCCGAAGAGCCTCACCGAAACGTTGACCGCGCTGTCCTCGCTTTCCGATCAGCTCAACGGATCCGATCAGAATTCGCTGGCCGAGGGGCTCGCCTCGATCGATGCGGCGACCGCGGGCACCGGTCCGCAGGTCAACGAACTGATTCGCAAACTCGGCTCCGCGCTGAAATCCCCCGATGCCGATATCGGCCATCTGGCAGGCATTTTCGATGCGTTCGCCTCGGTATCGCAGAAGGTGAACCAGTATTGGGGCGACCTGCAATCCATGCTGGTTCGCATCGGCCCCGCACTGGATCAGGCGAGTACCGAATTGCTCGGCCCGGCAGTGCAACTCTTCGACGGCCTGCGCCAGATCCTGCCCATGCTCAATGACATCACCACCATGTTCGGTGATCCGATCATGCGCGCGCTCGACGCCAGTGTGCCGCTGATCAAGCTCTTGCGCGCCAGTGTCGGTTCGCTGCGCGATGTCGTGCTCATGACGCCCGCGCTCACCTCGGCATTCCGCACGGTGGTTTCCGATGGTGCGCCGGGAATCAGCTACGCGCCGCCGAAGGTGGCCATTCCGCAGCAGAACGCCGAAGAGGTCTGTGCCGCGGTCAATGCCGTCGCGCCGGGCAAATGCATGGGTGTCGCGAACGGCATGGTCGATATGCAACTCGTCCCGCTGGTACTGGGATTGGCAGGTGGACGATGAGAAAGTGTCTGGTGGCGGCGGTGCTTGCGGCCGGATTCGCCTTGGGCGGCTGTGCTTTCGATCCGTCATCGGTGCCGGTCCCCGGCACATCGGTATCCGGAGCCACCTATCGCGTGAAGATCGAATTCGCGAATGTCTTGAACCTGCCCGCCAAGGCCAAGGTGATCGCCAATGGTGCGCAGATCGGCACGGTCGACAAGGTGACCGTGGTCCCGGCGGCCGATGCGCCCGCGGGCCGCGGTGGATTCGTTGTTGTCGACGCCGATATCGCGAAGTCGGTGCAACTGCCGGCCACGACCATTGCGGAGCTGCGGCAGAACACCGTGCTCGGCGATATCCACATCGCATTGACCACGCCGCCCGATGGTTTCGGTTCGCTGCTCGGACCCGACGACACGATTCCGATCGAGCGGACCAAGCCGCCGGTGCAGCTCGAGGACACCATGGCCGCCATGGCCTTCTTCGTTCAGGGCGGAGCGATCGGCCAACTGCAGGACATCATCAATCGGTTCAATTCCGTACTGCCGCAGGATCCGCGGGAGACCGCGCGCATCTCGAAGGTGATGGGCGGCGATGCCGCGGATCTGGCGGCGAATCTCGACCGGGTGGATTCGCTGCTGTACGGCCTGCTCACCAATTCCGAAGTGCTGCACAATATTCGGCCCGAACTGGACAATATCCTCAGTGCGGAGTCGGTACAGCAGGTGAATGCGGCGACGAATTCGTTCGCCGGAGTGGCGAATATCTTCGGCGTACTCGGCCCGGTCGGTCGCTCGATGACCTGGCTGGCGCCGGTGGTGCAGGCCGATGACGCGATGCTGCAGGCCTTCGTGCCGATGCTGACCGGCGGGCCGCTGGACCTGCGGTCGCCCTCGAATCTGGCCATGCTCGTCGCGTTATTGCGCGACAAGATCATTCCATTCGTGGAGCGCGGGCCGAAGCTGAATATCAGGACCGATGGCGCTGCGGTATCCGAACCTGAGCAGGTCGATCGGATCATCCAAACGTTGCGCATGATCGGAGCGGTCCGATGAAGGCAGGTTCGCTGGTCTCGCTCGGCGGTATCGCCGCCATCCTGATCCTCGGCGCGGGCTATCTGACCTTCGGTGTGGTGCGGTTCGATCCACTCGCCGATTACACCGACGCGTCCATGGTGCTGCGGAATTCGGGGAGTCTGGGAGTCGGTTCGCCGATTCTGCTCACCGGCATTCCGGTCGGCAAGGTGACCTCGGTGGAGAATACGGCGGCGGGCGTCGAGGTCGGCTTCCGCGTCGACAAGGGCCAGCAGGTGCCGACCGACAGCACCGTCACCATCGAACAGCTCTCCGCGCTCGGCGAGCCCTATGTGCAGTTCGTGCCGAATACCGACGGTGGACCGTATCTGAAGGACGGACAGCGGCTCGATACCAAGGACATTCGCACACCGCTATCGATTCCGGAGGTGGCGCGGCTGGTCACCAAGACCATGAACCAGCTGGATCCCGATGTGGTCGGCTCGATCGTGGATACGCTCGGCAAGTCGATCTCCGGCACGTCCGCGGTTATGCCGGAACTGGCACGCTCGGGCGATCTGCTCGCCGCCACCATCATGACCAGGGCCCCGAAAATCGCCGAACTGCTCAATAGCTTTCAGCTGGCCGCCGGCGATATCGAATGGGCCGGACCGGCCACCTCGATCGGTGCGCCCGATCTGGTGCGGTTCGGTCAGTCGCTGGACGATCTCGTCGAGGCCGTCGGTCGGCTGGTCACGGCCGGGAACGGTCCGGAGATGTATCTGGAAGGCGATGGCCTGGTGCCGTTCCTGCAGCGGGTGACCGAATGGATGGACAAGGTCGGGCCAGAGCTGAAATCGCTCATCCCGGGGCTGCAGCCGCTGGCCGACGCGGTCACCGCCAGTGCGCCGCGCATCGATCTCAGCAGTCTGATCAGTCAGGCGCTGCACGAAACCGGCGATGACGCCGTCGAGGTGCGCGTCGGCATCAAATAAGGCACTACCTGCGCAAACACAGGTCGCCAAAGTTGATCTTTCGCACTGCGATCTTCGGTAGCCTGCCAGCAGAGCTTTTCGTGAAGGTAGTCCCTACTCGGCACGAAGGCGGTGCGATGGTGGAACCCGACGATCGCGGACCCGATAATGGGCGCGTTATGACCATCGCGGCCGTAATCGCCGCTTCGCTCGCACTGGTCGTCGCGTTCGCGCTGCTACTGCGCGCGAATCAGGATTCGAACCACGACGCACCGACATCGAACACGTCGATCGCCAAATCAAGCACCGGCCGCCCTGCCTCCGCGCCCCCGCTCGTGCCTCCGTCGAATCGCCCGACGGCCTCGCCGGCACAACCGGCACGCAAGCGCGGCGATGATTGCTCGCACGAAGGGATCGTCGCCCGATGGGATATGCGCAATGGCCTGTGGGTCTGTGCACCCCAGGAACAGGCGCGCAATCAGCACCAGGTCGGCGACGATTGCTCGCACGACGGGATCGTCGCGCAATGGGGCCTGTCGCCGGATGGCGGCTGGATCTGCATACCGCAAGGTCAGGGTGTCGCGGAACCGCCACCGGTGCCGCAACAGCCGGCGCCGCAGAATCCGGCGCCGCAGAATCCGGCGCCGCAGAATCCGGTGCCGCAGAATCCGGCGCCGCAGAACCCGGTGCCGCAGAACCCGAACCCCAACCCGGTCCCGGAGAACCCGAACCCCAACCCAGTGCCGGAGAACCCGAACCCCAACCCGGTCCCGCAGAACCCGAACCCCAACCCGGTCCCGCAGAATCCGATCATCATCCCGGGCCTGCCCCCGCTGCCCCCGCTGCCCGGACTGCCGTAGCCGATCGACAACGAAATTCGTTCGACATGGCTGAGATGCTCGATTGGTGATCGTTGTGCCCGAATTCTTCGCCGATCGTCTCGCCAAGCTGGAGCCCGCGGCTCGGGCATGGCTCGATGGTCTGCCCGAACTCGCGGCTCGGTTCGCCGAGCGCTGGGAGCTTCGGCTCGAGGGCGCACCCATGTATGGCTACGGCGGCTTGGTGCTGCCCGCCGTGCGCGCGGATGGCAGTCGGCTTGTGCTCAAACTCGGCCATCTCACTCCCGAGACTCGCGACGAACCGGTCGCATTGACCGCTTGGGCGGGCAATGGCGCCGTGCGGTTGCTCGACAACGACGCCGAGCACGGCGCACTCCTGCTGGAACGACTCGATCCCACCCGGTCATTGGACTTCGAGCCCATCGGTGATGCGGTTCGGATCATCTCCGTCCTGCTGCGTCGGCTTGCCATCCCCGCTCCACCCGGAATCTCTCGCGACCTGCGCACCGAGGCCGAGCGCCTGGTCGAGGAACTGCCGAAGAACTGGCAGCGCCTCGGCGGACCCTTCCCGCGCAAGCTGCTCGACGCGGCCGTCGACGTCTGCGCTCAGCTCGGTCCGAGCGCGGACCGACTGCTGGTGAACGAGGATCTGCACTACGAGAACGTCCTCGGCGGCACCCGTGAACCATGGCTGGTCATCGATCCGCAGCCCCTGGTGGGCGATCTCGAATTCACCACGCTGTCGCTGCTGTGGAACCGGCGCTCCGAATCCGCCCTCGACGATCGCTTTGCCGCCGTCGTCGATATCGCCGGACTCGATCCGGATCGTGCTCGCGCCTGGACGCTGGTCCGCGCCGTGCAGAACTGGCTGTGGTTCGTCGAAGACGAGGACACCGAAGACTTCGGCTGGCCCGCCGTCCAGGCCATTGCCCCGTGGGCCCTGCGCTGACGCTCCCGCTATGCGAAAGAAACGACTCCACGCCACCCGCCCCGCGGACGCCCCCTGGCGAAACCGTCGGCGCGCCAGGTCGACCGAGACCAGGCCGCCCAACTTCACCGCCCGCCGCTCCGCGCGTCGTCGCTACTGGTGAATCGTGAAGGCCGGCAGGACGTAGCGTTCGACGAGAGCTCGCTCGGCGCTGGGATCGGTTGCGGGCCAGAACAATAGCGAGAGGACCACGCGGACGATCCACTGTCCCGCGGGCGGGTCACCACCGGTTCCGGTGAGTTCGGTTGCGGCATCGGCCAATCGGGGATTGCCCGCGAGATAGGTGTCGACCTCGTTCGGGCTGGTCGTCGTCAGGAAGGCTGTGGCGACCGGGTCGGCGCGGACCGCTGCGAGTGCGGCGAGGATCGCGTGGGTGATGCGGTCGGGCCCGGTGTGGGCGGCGACGGCGCGCCGGATCCTCCCGGCGATGCGCGCGATGGCCCCGGTCAGTACGGCATCGCGCAATGCCGACTTCCCACCGACGTAGCGGTAGACCGTGGCGCGCGAGCATCCGGCCGCGGCGGCGACGTGGTCGATATTCAGTCCGGCCATGCCCTTGCGGGCGATGAGGTCCGCCGCTGCGGCGTGGATGCGTTCGATCGCGAGATCGCGGCGGTGGCCGCCGGCGAGCCAGTCGGGGTGTCCGGTCATCGCGACCTCCAGATACGGTTCGAAAAATCTGTCTCAGGATGAGACATTCTAGGCGCGGATTCGCAGTGCGTGAGCAGGTGGACGGCACGCTCCGAGACATGGTGCTACCTGCGGATTCGGTACCGGAATCTCAGTTTTCCGAGGCTATTGACGAGGGCGGGCGACACCGCGAAATCTGGTGTGCGGAAACCGAAACCGTGCCGGAGAGGCGAGCGAATGACCCAAGTTGAAATCGACCTATTCGACCCCGGGGCACTCGACGATCCGTATCCGCTCTACGACCGGCTGCGCACCGAATCGCCGGTGCACCGAATCGCCGACACCGATTTCTACTTGGTCATCCGCTGGGATCTGGTCATGGCGGCGACCACGCGCCCCGCCGACTTCTCCTCCAACCTCACCGCCGCCCTGGTGCGCCGACCCGATGGTTCGGCGGCGGTCTTCGATTTGGATGGCGGGGGACAGGCCGTCCACGTCCTGGCCACCGGCGACGACCCGACCCACCAGGCGCACCGCAAACTGGTGCTGCCTGCGCTTGTTGCCAAGCGCATTCGCGCACTGGAACCCACCATTACCGCTGCGGCGGATCGACTGTGGGAGGAGGGTTTCCGTGACGGACACATCGAGTGGATGTCGGCCATGGGCGACCGGTTGCCGATGACCTTGGTGGCCGAGCTGATCGGCCTGCCCGACGCGGACATTCCCCAGTTGCTGGCCTGGGGCTATACGAGTAATGAACTGCTCGACGGCGTAGTCACCACCGACCGGCTGGTTGTCGTCGTAACCGCCGCAACCGAACTCGCCGGCTATCTGCGCCGTCAACTCGTCCGAGCCTGCGACCATCCGGGCGAGAACCTCCTCGGTGACCTGGCAAAAGCCTGTGCCGCAGGTGAACTCACCCTGGACGTCGCCGTCCTGATCCTCGTCCAACTCGTCGGCGCGGGCGGCGAATCCACCGCGGGCCTCATCGGCAATGCGACCCGCATTCTCGCCGACGATCCCACCCTCCAGACCCGTCTCCGCGCCGAACCCGATCTGCTCGGCACATTCCTCGAAGAGGCCCTGCGGCTGGAGTCTCCGTTCCGCGCCCACCACCGCCACGTCGTCCGCGACACCGCCCTCGGCGACACCGAACTCCCCGCGGGCAGCCATCTCCTCCTACTGTGGTCCGCCGCCAATCGCGATCCCGCACTCTTCCCCGCCCCCAACGAAATCCGCCTCGACCGCCCGGCTCGACGTAATCACCTTGCCTTCGGCAAGGGCATCCACTTCTGCGTCGGCGCGGCTTTGGCCCGGTTGGAGGCCCGCGTTGCTCTGCAAACTCTCCTGACCCGCAGCACGTTATTCGAATTGTCGTCGAATCCCGATGCAGCCCAATGGGTTCCGAGTATTTTCGTGCGCCGCCACTGTCGTCTGGACCTCACCGTCCACTGACACCTCGGGGGCTTCGGAACTATGGCCTCCGGGCAGATGCTACTGCGCCACAGGGACTTACCTGACGCGAAGCCGACGTGCTCACCTCGGTCGAACCAAGCCTGTCCGATGCCGAGATCGCCGAACGTCTGCACCTCGGCGTCCACGGTCGATACGCATATCGGCAACTCGATGACGAAAACCGGTGCCACCAACCGTGTTCGGCTCGCGGTGCTCGGCACGAGTCAGGGCCGCGGTCTCAATGCGGATGCTGCGCCGCGTAGGTCGCGCGCTCCAGCGCCCGTCGTCGCGCCCGCTCCGGATTCTCCAAATCCGCAGGCAGGCCGTGTTCGGCCAGGCGATGCGCCCGATTCATCGGCATGAAGGCCGTTGTATAGAACAGTGCGAGCAGTAATGCCAACAACACCATGGACCCGCGCAACCACAACTCGCCCGGGAACAAGAGGAATACGGCGAACAGTGGCACGAACGGCACCAGCCCGCGCACGATATGACGTGGCGTCGCGTACTTACCGGTGAGGTCATTGCGCACCCACTCGCGCAACGAATCCGGCAGGCGCCGCCCGAAGGCGTAGCCGATCCACTGGATGGGATTGGGTCGGGTCATGCGTGCACTCCTCGTGAGGTGGCAGGGTCACCCGCGCGACGCGCGGCCTCGTTGACCCGGGTCAGTACTTCGCGCAGCTCCTCCAGATCCGCCAATGTCACGCCGAGCTGTTCCACCACGGCGGGCGGAATCTGCTCGGCCTGTTTGCGCAGCGCCCGTCCGGCCCGCGTCAGATCCACCACGAGGTTGCGCTCGTCACGGCTATCGCGGCCTCGCGTAATCAACCCGGCCGACTCCAGCCGTTTGAGCAGCGGCGACAGTGTCGGCGAATCCAACTGAATCGCCTCGGCAATCGCCTTCACCGACATCGGCGCCTCACCCCACAGCGCCAACATCACCAGATACTGCGGATGCGTGAGCCCGAGCGGTTCCAGCAGCGGCCGATACACCCCGAGCACTGCCCGATTGGCCACGGCCAGCGCAAAACACACCTGCCGATCCAGCCGCAACGGATCGTCGATCTCCATGGCACCTCCTGGGTCGCCATCAACCTTAGCGCATGAATAGTTAATGCACGAAGTATTAGTGCTCGAGCTCACCGGCATGCGTAAACGGACCGGATGCGGCAGGTGAAGGATGCTTTCGCCGCGCGCTGGTCGTCGCAACCCGGACTGAGCGGCGCTGTCTTCACCGGATCTGGATCGGGTTCTCGTTAGCGTGGATATATGGATCCCGCCGGTGCGCGCCCGCGCATCCACGAGCTCGATGCCGCGCGTGGTTTCGCGCTGTGCGGGATTCTGGTGGTGAATATCTGGCAGCTCACCGATATGCGCGCGATGGTCGGGGCCGGAACTGTGGATCCGATGCGGCACGTGTTGTCCGTGCTGTTCGAGGGACGGTTCTTTCCGATCTTCTCATTCCTGTTCGGGCTCAGCTTTTCGCTGTTCCTGGATCACGCGGCCGAGCGAAGCGACCGTCCGCGGCTGGTACTTGCGCGGCGGCTCGTCGCGCTCGGTGTGTTCGGTCTGATCCACCATGTGTTCCAGCCGGGTGAGGCGTTGCTGCCGTATGCGATCGTCGGGCTGGTGGTTTTGCTGCCCGCCGCAGGGCTACCGCGCTGGGGGATATTGCTCGGCGGGTTGGTCGCGACGATCGGGGTTCCGGTCACGATCGGCGGTGGGCTCGGCCTGGTGCCCGGTCTGTTCCTGCTCGGTCTGGCCGCCGACCGCTTCGGCCTCGCGGATAGCCTGCGCGATCGCGGTTGGCGGATCGCGGTGGTGTTCGTGCTGGCCGTGCCCGCAGCGGTGGCCGCGGGGGTGTGGGAGTACCGCACGCCGTATATCGCGCTGTGGACCGGCAGTGCGGCTCCGGTGGCCGGCCTGCTCGGCGCGCTCGCCTATCTCACCGGATTCCTGCTATTCCGGCGCACCGAGACCGGCGAGGTTTTTGCGGAGGTGCTCGAGCCGATGGGGCGGATGGCGCTGACCAATTACGTCTCGGCAACCGGACTCGTTCTGGCCGCTGATCCGTGGCTCGGCCTATCCGATTCGAATCGCTACGGCGCACTGCTCGCCTTGGCTGCGGCCATTATTGCGGTGCAGGCGCTGTGGAGTTATTACTGGTTGCGCTGGTTCCGCTACGGCCCGCTGGAATGGGTGTGGCGGTGTGTGACCTGGTGGCAGTTGGTGCCCAACCGTCTGACGCGACAGGAACGCCGGAAACTCACAGTGCCGTATGGGCGCGGGCGCTAGGGAAAACTCAGCAACCCACCGCAGACTGGGGCGTCATGGACCAGTTGGTGCTGATGTTCGTCTTGCTATTCGCCACGATCCTGGCCGAACCGCTCGCTCGGCGGCTCGGTATCGCGTCGGCGGTCCTGATGACGGTATTCGGGTGTGTGCTCGCGCTGATACCCGTGGTTCCCCGGGTAGATGTGCCGCCCGACCTGATTTTGCCGCTGGTGCTGCCGCCGCTGTTGTACGCCGCGGCACGGCGGACCTCATGGCGGCAGTTCGCGGAGAATTGGGGTCCGATCGCATTGCGCGCGGTCGGGTTGGTTTTCGCGACGGCCGCCGCGGTGACGGCGGTCTTCCACGCCTGGTATCCGGCGCTGCCGTTGGCGGCTTGCCTGGCGCTCGGTGCTGTTGTCGCTCCGCCCGATCCGGTGGCCGCGACGGCCATGGCGGCCAAGCTGGGCCTGCCGCGCCGCCTGGTGGTGACGCTAGGTGGCGAGGGTCTGTTCAACGATGTGACCGCGATCGTCATCTACTCCGTCGCGGTGCAGGCCGTGCTCACCGGCAAGTTCTCGGCATGGCATGCGGTCGGTGAGTTCGTGATCTCGGCGGTGGTCGCGATCGTGGTCGGGATGGCGCTCGGCTACGCGGGCAGCAAGTTGACCAGCAAGCTGGAGGAGGCGTCCTGGCAGGTGGCACTGAGCCTGCTGTTGCCGTTCGCCGCTTACGGTGTGGCCGAGGCGTTTTCGGGGTCGGCGGTGCTGGCGGTACTGGTGTGCGCGCTGTATCTGACCGATGCGGGCACCAATTTCGGCGATCGCGATTACCGTCTGGTCGGCGATGCCTTTTGGGAGATCACCGAAATGCTGATCAGCGGTTTCGCTTTCGGATTGATCGGCCTGGAACTCGGTGTCGTACTAGACGATACGGGCGACGGCTGGCCGCGACTGCTCGGCTTCGCGAGCGTCGTCGTCGCCGTGGTGGTCGGACTGCGGCTGGTGTGGCTGCTGACCACCCTTTCCCTGCGCAGGTGGTGGCGCGACGAGGACGCCGACGAGCCCTACACCTGGAAGGAAACGATCGTCACCTGGTGGGCGGGCATGCGTGGTGTCGCGACCATCGCACTGGCACTGGCCATGCCGCTGCTCACCGATGCCCGCGAACCGTTTCCGGGCCGCACCCAGATTCTCTTCACGGCCTTCGTCGTCGTCCTGTTCACCCTGCTGCTACAGGGCCCGACATTGCCACTTGTCGTGCGGCTCACCGGTGTTCAGGCCGACTCCCAGAAGGAACGGCTGCTGGAACGGAGCCTTTGGGAACGTGTCGTCCGCGCGGAACTCGGCTGCCTCGAGCAGATCGCCGAAACCGAAGGCCTCCCCGACGACGTCTACGAACGCCTGCGCAACCAACTCCGCCAACGCCTGGCCCGAGCCGATCCGGAGGCCGCTGACGAGGACGCCAAGGCCCACGCGGCCCGAGACCTGAAGCTGATGATGAAGATTCGCGACATCCAGAGCGATGTGGTGGAAGCGGGCCGCCGCGAAGCCATGGCCGCCCGCCGCGAACCCGGCATGCCCCCGGACCTGGTCGACCGGGTGACTCGCCGCCTCGACCTCGGGCGGCGTTAGACCGGTCGGGGGCGAACCGCCGCCGGTCTATCTGACGGATTGGCGGATGACGATCGCCGCGGACCTGCTGACCGAGCCCGGCGCCACCGTGCGTGCGGTGGCGCGCCGGGTCGGCTACGCGAATGCCTTCGGATTCAGCACGGCATTCAAACGCGTGCGCGGGACGAGCCCGAGCCAATACACCAGGTCCGCCTACTTCGCGCCGACGCCCGCGGAGCGGATCGCGTCGAGTACTTCACCGTAGGAAAGGGTGGAATTTACGGTGATGGTTTCCGAGGTGCGGTCGACGTCGACCGATTGCACGCCGCCGAGGTTGTAGAGCGCGCGTTCGGCGACTACGGCGCGTTCGTCGGAGTAATCGGTCATATCGAAGGTATAGGTCATCGCGACCTCCTTGTAGGTGGCTGTCCTTCGGTTGGGCAGATAACCGAATCGGCAGTTTCCAAACGCCACGCGGGTCCGGTGTTTGATTTCGGAATTACCGGGCATAGCCAGAAGGTAATATCAACCAGCGCAACGGGATTGTCATGATCATTATCATCGGGCTCGTCGTTCTCATCGGCGCGGTAATTATCGGCGTTGCCGGAGTGGCGGCCAATACGGGCGAAGTTCGTACGTCATCCAGCGATTTCGGGGTATTCGACTATCACTTCACCGCTTCCGCGGGGGAACTTTTCCTCTACGGGATCGCGATCGGAGCGATCGGGATGCTCGGCCTGAGCCTGCTACTCGCGGGTGTCTGGCGTAGTTCCCGCCGCAGCAGCGCCGCGCGGCGCGATCTGCGGCAGTCGCGCCGGGAGTTGGCGGCCCAGGAGAAGGCCACGGCAAAGGCCGCCGAGCAGCGTCGAAGCACGCCACCGGCGGCGGCACCGCCGCCCGCCGCGACCAAACCCGCCGCGCAGGTCACCCCGCCGAAGGGCGGTAAGCCGGTATGGAGCTGGAATCGGTTCATGCGCCAGCCCGGCGGGTCGGCACCGGTCGAAACATCCGGCCGCACAACGGTCAAGACGACCAAGTAAAGGAAAGAACGATGATCATCCTCGGCTTGATACTCCTCATTGTCGGGTATCTACTCGGCATCGGTCTGCTCACCACGGCCGGAATCATATTGCTGATCATCGGTGCTGTACTCGCCCTCGTCGGGTCGGTGGGTCGGCACCCGGTCGGCGGTCGGCGGCACTACTACTGACGCCGACCCGCTGAACACAGGACGGGCCGAGGGGTTCCTTCGGCCCGTTCTCATACCCCGGCGACATCCGCCAATTGACCGATGCCATAGGTGACCGCCATCGCCAGCGCACCACCGATCACCACTCGCAACACCGCACGCCCGCGATTACTACCGCCGAGCCGCGCGCTGACCGACCCGGTGATGGCCAGCGCGATCAGCACCGCTGCGAATGTGACCGGAATGCGCGCCGTGGTCGGCGGCAGGATGATCGCCAGCAGCGGCAGCAGCGCACCCACGGTGAACGCGACCGCCGAGGAGACGGCCGCGGCCCACGGATTGGTCAACTCGTGCGGATCCAGACCGAGTTCGGCCTCGGCGTGGGCCAGGAAGGCGTCGTGCGCGGTCAGCTCCTCGGCCACTTTGCGCGCCGTCTCCGGTGTCAGACCCTTCGACTGATAGATATCGGCCAGTTCGGCCAGCTCGAAGTCCGGTTCTTCCTTGAGTTCCGTGCGTTCCTTGGCGAGTAGCGCCCGCTCGGAATCCCGCTGTGCGCTCACCGAAACGTATTCGCCGACGGCCATGGAGATGGCACCCGCGGTGAGTCCGGCAATGCCCGCGGTGAAAATGGCCGAGGCGCTGGTCGTCGCCGCGGCGACACCGACAACCAGACCTGCGGTCGAAACAATACCGTCGTTGGCCCCGAGTACGCCCGCCCGCAACCAGTTCAGCCGAGAGGCCAGACCCTCCCGATGCGGTTCATGTGGGTGCTGCGAACCGGGCGTCTTGTCCATAAGCCGCAGACTATGCGAAAGTCCGCAAAGAATCAGCCAGCCGAACCGCCAGCGCAACGATCGTCAGGGTCGGATTCGCATGGCCGGTGGTCGGGAAAACCGAACTGCCCGCGACGAACAGATTCGCCGTTCCGTGCACTCGGCAGTCGGTGTCGACCACGCCGTCGCGCGGGTCCGTGGACATCCGGGTGGTCCCGGTCGGATGTGCCCAATCGGTGAGCACCAGCGGCAGCTTGCTGTCCACCCGCGCCCAGTCGTGCAGCGTTGGGGCCGGGAATCCCAGTCGCGCGAACTCCTCGACCGTCAACGCCGCCGCCCGGCGCACAGTTGTGTCTTCCTGCGGATTCACCCGCCAGTCGACCCGGGACAGCGGTACACCGAGCCGATCGGTGCGGTCGGTCAGGGTGACGCGGCTGTCCGCGTTCGGCAGCTGTTCGACCATGCAGCGCAATTCGATTCGATCGAGTTTGTGCGGCAGTCCGGCGTGTTCGATGAGCCGGGCCCGCGCGCCCGCCAGCAGTAATCCCGCGTGGCTCATCGCGACCCGCGCATCGTGTCGATCGCCGCGTCCGCGCAGCAATTGCTTCACCGACTCCCATGGATCGTCGTCGGCGGGCACCTCCTGCAGCCACAGTGCACAGTTGAGCAGGCCCTCGGCCTCCTGGATCTTCGGCGAGAGCGCGACGCCGTGCAGGAAGGTGTGCTTACCGTGTGGCGTCTTCACCACGTACTTGCCGAAACGTGCCAGCGAGTCGCCGGCCACGGCCGGATCCAATGCACCGACCGCACCGCAGCGGTGATCCATCAGATAGCGTCCGACCATGTCGTGCCGGTTGCCGATGCCGCCGGGCACGGTTCGCCGAGATGCCAACAGCAGCCGCGGATTTCCGATGCCGCCGGTGGCCAGGACGAAGGCCTGTGCGCGCACAGACCGCGGCTGCGGATCCGCACCGGCGACCTGGACCGATACCACCCGGGTGCCTTCGGGATCGGTGTCGATATGGGTGACCGTCGCAGCGATGAGCACCCGGACATTCGGTGCGACAAGATCTTTCACGTGCGCACCGAAGCGTTTGCAATCGAACGGATCCGCCGGATCCCGGCTGATCTGCCAGAAGTACGGACGCAAGCGCGCTGGATCGAGGGCGTGCTCGGGTCGGGATCGTCCGGCCAACTGCCAGAACGCGTCATCGGTGAAGCCACTGCCGTAGCCGATGCCGATATGTTCGGCCGCGCGCACCAGATACGGCTCGAGGTCGGCCGCGCCGATCGGCCAGCCCGAGCCGGAAATCCAAGGGCGGCAACTGAAATCGAGATCATCGAGCAGACCGCAGCGACCGCTCCAGGTATGGGATGCGCCGCCGAGGATTCGATCGCCCGCGACCCGATCCGACTGCGCCCGGCGCGCGCCCACATTCTCGATATCGGCTAGTGCGTCGACCTCTTCGGTCGCGGTCAGCCCGCCGCTTTCCAGCACCAGGACGCGTAATGGTGTGCCGGCCAGTTCGGTCGCGACGGTCAGTCCGGCGGGCCCGGATCCGATAATGACGATATCGGCGGTCAGCTCGTCGTCACCGACCGTTCGCAGCTCATCGATTCGCAACGGTGGTCCTCTCCCCGACAACCGTATCCAGCGTAGGAGAACCGACATCGGTACGTTCGCGGTTCAACAACCTCGGTTGAAGAATGCCCGCACATAACCCGCGGATTGCCGGATGTACATCCAGGTCCAGAACTTCAGGCCGCTGTCACTTGGACTGGCCACCATGGTCAACTCGCCGTGGAAGCATTTGCCGACGATGTACCTGGCCCGCGACACATGCGGGGTATAGGTCACCACGATGATGTGGCGCCAGCCGTAAAGGCTTGCCCGCCGCGCGATCTCGCGTGCCTCACCATCGGTCGTCCACGGATCCGGTACGAAACAGCTGACGGTGAACTCGAATCGGGGCGCGCAGTACCGATCCATCACCGAATCGTCCTCGCCGGTCGATCGGGAGATCAGCAGTTGCGGTGCGTATCCGCGTTCGGCGAGATCGAGGCCGACATCGAAACGTTCATAGGCGGTGCCGCCCAACACCACGATCGCATCGGCGCGGCGCAACGGGTCGGTCTGCGGATGCACATACACCGGCAGACCCGCCACACCGAAGACGCCGACCAGGGCGAGCAGCGCACCGAAAAACAAACCAGCTCGTCGTAGGCCGGACACCGTTCCGACGATACTCAAATACACACGAATCTGACATCGGTGCAGTTCACACCCGAACCCCGGTGTGGCACAGTACGACCGACGATCCAGCCAGCGTCGTCGCCAGCCGCGATAGCCTGCGACTCGCCCTGATCGACTGCCTGTAACAGCTCCCCGGCAAACAGCGCGCGGTTCTGCTGCTGCGCGACATCCTCGATTTTCCGGCTGCCGAGGTGGTCGAACTGCTCGGCACCATCACCGACCGTGCGATCACCCGCATCGCCGTCTTCGGCGGCGCGAATCTGGTGACCGCATGCGGGTTTCCGGCGATCATGCCCGAACCTGCTGAGCCCTATCGATAGTCGGGATTCTCGAAATCGAATCGGCAGCCCGCATCCCATTCGGAGCGCTGATTGCCGTGGGCGGGAATGCCGCTGTTGTCCTTCAGCATCCGGGCCAGATGGAGCAGGTTCCAGGTCATGAAGGTCGTATTGCGATTGGTGAAATCGTTCTCCGGCCCGCCGGAGCCGGGATCCAGATACGACGGCCCGGGGCCGGCCTCGCCGATCCAACCGGCGTCGGCCTGCGGCGGAATCGTGTAGCCGAGGTGTTGGAGGCTAAGAGGATATTCATCGCGCAGTGTTTGACGCCGTCCTCGTTACCGGTGATCAGACAGCCGCCGACCCGGCCGTAATAGGCGTACTGACCGCGCTCGTTCAGGATCGACGAATTGCCGTACAGTCGCTCGATCACCCGTTTGGTGACCGAACTGTTGTCGCCGAGCCAGATCGGTCCGGCCAGCACCAGGATGTCGGCGTCCATCACCTGGCGCTGCAGCGCAGGCCATTCGTCGGTGGCCCAGCCGTGTTCGGTCATATCCGGCCAGACGCCGGTGGCGATGTCGTGATCGACGGCGCGGATATGGGAAACCTGGACGCCGTTCTTCGCCATGATGTGGGCACTGACATCGATCAGACCCTGTGTATTGCTCGGCTCGGGGGAGCGCTCGAGCGTGCAGTTGACGAACAGCGCCCGGAGGTCGTCGAAGGTTGTCATCTCCGCAGTGTGTGCTGGTCCGGGGGGCGCGACAAGGAGTTCGCCCGGCATGTCACGGACTCGTCAGATTGCGACTCGAGGTTCTTTCGGAAAGGTGACGGACCGGGCGCACCGGCAACCGGTGCTGCCGGGGCGACCACGGCGTGCGCGGACTGCGTGGACCGGACCCGGCGGGCCCGCAGCCGCTGTCGATGCGACGCCCCCCCGATCGGGTGAACCTGTCGATCGGAAACCGCGGTTGGACATGTCGATACGCCTTGCGTACCCCTCGCACACAAGTCGATACATAGCGCGCCCGCACGATGACACTCACGACGGCGATCGCATCGACCCAGAGAATTCCAGGCAACCATCAGCGTCCGATAAACGTTGAATAAACGCCGCCTAATCCGCGACGTCAGCGGTCGGCGCGGCACTGAACAGCCGATCGATGGTGGGCGGCGCCAGCCCCGCGCGCCGGAAAATCTCGGCGGCCTCGCCGAACTCCGCCGCGGCCGGACCGGTGCGTCCCTGTGCGGCCAACGCGCTCGCGTGCAGAGCCAGGGCACGCGCCCGATCGATCGGATCGGCGGCCTTGGTGAGCTGCCGAACCGCTTCCGCGGCTTGGCTTTCCGCATCCGCCACCTTGTCGGCGCGCAGCTGGATCTGCGCCAATCTCGTTCGCGCCCAACCCTCCCAGAGTCGCACACCATTGCGCTGCGCGATCCGCACGGCGTCGTGGCCGAGTTCGAGTGCGCGTTCGTGCTCGTCGCGCATCGAAAGCGTGGCGGCCAATTCGTGGGTGGCCCAACCGAGTGCGACCGGATTCGAGGACGCCTGCGCCAGCGCGATGGCCCGGCCCGCGATATCGACCGCCTCGTCGTATCGCCCTGCCTCGCAATAGGTTCGGGTGACCAAGGCCAGACACCAGGCCTGCATCGACCGGTCATCGAGTTCACGCGCGAAGCGCATCGCATTCTCGAAATGCCGACGCGATGTTTCGACATCGCCGAGTCGCCGATCGGCAATGCCGAGCAGTACCTCCGAAAGCACCGCGATCCGGCGATCGGCGTCGTCGGTGGGTGGTCCGGCCGCCGCGTCGAGATATTTCAGACTCGCCTCGACCTCGCCGAGCCCGACCTGCAGCAGCGCGCCGAGCGCGACCCGGATGCGGCGTTCGCTCGCGTGCGACTCGCGAATTGCGGTGTCCAGCAAGGCCGTCAGCGCCTCGGCCAGTTCCCTGGCGCGGGTGCCCGCGTCCATCAGTTCGGCCATCACCCAGGCCAGATCGGCCGCCACCTGGAGTGCGCGGCCACCGACCCTGGCGGCCTGCCGGTGCAGCGCGATCACCACCGGTCGCTCGACGTCGTTCCAGACCTGCCCCTCGGCGCCGCCGGCGAACGGTCGCCCGGGCACCGTGGTCGGGATCAACAGGCGCGTGGTGTTGCTGTAGTCGATGGCGCTCAACAGGTTCTTCGCACCCGCGAGGTAGTAGTCCAGCAGCCGGACCAGCACCGCCGACTCGTCCTCGTCGGCGACGCTCTGGGCGAAAAGGCGCAGCAGATCGTGGAATCGGTAGCGGCCGGGCACCGTCGTCTCGAGCAGGCTCAGGTCGACCAGCGATTCGCATATCCGCTCGGCCTCGGACTCCGCGATGCCGAGCACCGCGGCCACGCCGTCGACCGGCAGATCCGGGAAGTCGACGAGCGCGAGCGTGCGAAAAGCCTTGGCCTGCTGCTCGTTCAGCTGCCCGTAGCCGAGCCGGAACGCCGCCTCGACACCGAGTTCACCGGTCTCCAGCACCGCGAGCCGACCCTTCTCGTCGGCCAGGCGCGCGGCGAACGATCCGATCGTCCATTGCGGCCGCACCGCAAGTCGCGCGCCGACAATGCGCACCGCCAACGGTAGGCAGCCGCACAGCGTGACGACCTGCCGTGCCGCGCCTTCCTCGGCCGCAACGCGTTCCGGGCCGAGGATGCGGATCAGCAATGCGATGGCTTCGTCGCGCTCCAGTACATCGAGGCGAGTCCGGCGCACGGCAGGCATCTCGGTGAGCGCCGAACGACTGGTGATCAGCACGGCGGTGCCGGGTGTTCCGGCGAGCAGCGGCGTCAATTGCGCACTGCCACGGGCATTGTCGAGGACGATCAGCATGCGCTTACCGGAGAGGCGGGTGCGCAGTTCGGCCGCGCGATCGTCGACGGCGCCCGGAATCTCGCCCTCCGCGATGCCGAGCGCACGCAGGAATCCGCCGAGCGCGTCACCGGGTGAGGTCGGCACCGGATCGACGCCGCGCAGGTTCACATACAGCTGTCCGTCCGGGAAGCGATCACGCACGTGATGGGCCACATGCAGGGCCAGGGTGGTCTTACCGACCCCGCCCATGCCGCCGACCGCGGAGATGGCGACCGCGCTGCCGCCGCCGGTCAACTGCTCGGCAATGTGCTCGACCAGTTGCTCGCGGCCGGTGAAATCGGCTATATCCGGCGGCAGTTGCGCGGGCACGACCGGCTCCGGACCGTAGCCGTTCGATCGCGGTGCCGGCATTTCGGCGCGCAGGATGCGTTCGTGCATCGCGGTCAGCTCCGGGCCGGGCTCGACGCCGATCCCGTCGACCAGATCGCGGCGCGCCCGTGCGAACACCTCGAGCGCCTCGGCTTGGCGGCCGCAGTGATACAACGCGGCCATGAGCAGTGCGCGGAACCGTTCGCGCAACGGATGCTCATCGATCAGCGGACCCAATTCGGCGACAGCGTCGGGCGCGTGGCCGACCTCGATATCGAGGGCGAGGCGGTCTTCGAGGATCGCCAAGTGCCACTGCTCGAGGCGGGTGCGGTGTCGTTCGGCGAAAGGTCCGGCCAATCCGCTGAGCGCGGGACCACGCCAGTGGGCGAGTGCGTCGATCAATGCTTCGCGTGCCGCGTCCGGCGTTTCGCCGCGCACCCGTCCGGCCGTGGCCACCAGTGCCTCGACCTCCTCGATATCGGTCGAGCCCGGCGGGATCCGCAATGCGTAACCGTCACCGACCGAGACCAGCACCGTCGAGGGGGCGCGCGAAATCCGATCCGGTTCCAGCACCCGGCGCAATTGCGCGACATGGGTGCGCAGCGCGGCAATGGCGCGCGGCACCGGATCCTCGCCCCAGATGCCCTCCACCAATTCCGCTGCGGTGACCGACTTTCCGGCACGCAGCAATAGCGCGGCCAGTACCGCGCGACGTTGCGGAGGTCCCAATTCGAGCGGGGTCTCCCCACGCCACCCGCAGACCTCACCCAATACTGAAAACTGCACTGACCCGACCTCCCGGACCAGGGAGCTTACGCGCGCATCCGGCGAACGGCTTGTTCATTCCTTGACTATTCGATGTTCATCGATCCTTGCTACGGCGATTGCACCTCGACCGCCGGCCGATAGGGTGGCCGAACATGCGAGGTTTCATCACAGATCCGGCGGCACGTGGCGGATTACGGTTGGCCGGCGATCTGCCGGAGCCGGATCCGGCGGCCGATGAAGTCGTCGTTGCGGTGCGTGCCTATGCCGTCAATCACGATGAGGTCAATTTGATCGCCCGCCGCTCCGATGGTTGGCGACCTGGTCAGGACGTCGCGGGTGTGGTCGTGCGGGCAGCTGCGAATGGCAAAGGCCCGGCCGTCGGTGACCGGGTGGTCTGCTACCTGGACTGGGAAGGCTGGGCCGAGCGCGTTGCGGTGCCGGTGCACTGCACGGCGGTGCTCGACGATCGCGTGTCCTTCGAAATGGCTGCGGCCCTGCCCATTGCTGGGCTGACCGCATTGCGCGCACTGCGCGTCGGCGGTGCCGTGCTCGGCAGGCAGGTATTGATTACCGGTGCCACCGGCGGCGTCGGCCAGTACGCGGTGCAACTCGCGGTTGCGGCGGGTGCTCGGGTGACGGCGCTCGTCAGCAGTCCAGAACGCGAGGCAGAAGCGCGTGCCCTCGGTGCGCGGCATGTCGTAACCTCCCTTGCCGAAGAAGGTTTGGGCCCGTTCCATCTGGTACTCGACGGCATCGGCGGACCGATCACGGCCCAGGCTGTTCGCCGCATTGCGCCCGGCGGACATCTCGCCTGGTACGGAAATATCGGCGGCGCAGCCGAATTGACCCTCGCCGACTTCTATGCCCAGGGCTGGAACGCGCATATCGTCGGCTTCATCAGCCCGGTTCCCGATGAGACCAAGGGCGAGGATCTCGGAATCCTCGTGGATCTGGTCGCCGATGGTCGGCTCACCCCATTGATCGGTCTGACGCTCGACTGGGAGCAGACCGCCGATGCGTTCCGAGCGCTGGCCGAACGGACCCTGCGCGGTAAGGCGGTGCTGCGCGTGACCGCTGCCTGATTTTCGGTCCTCCGAGACCTCTGTCGGGTCTTTACGCTGGGACGATATCGATTTCGATATCGGCTTTCGGCCACGTCGGTCTTGGACAGAGCGATCGGCACTGTGTTGTCGTGTGGCCATGACAAAGATCGGTAGACGCGGGCGGGGCTCGGCTCGCATCGGGCTCGCCCTGGTGATGACGGTGCTACTCGGTGCATGTGGGACCGAGTCGAAAGATCCGGACCCAACGCCGACTCCGGTGGGCCAGTTGGCCGGTATCGAGCAGCAGCATCAGGCCAGGCTCGGGGTCTTCGCCGTCGATACCGGTTCGGGAAGGACCGTCGGCTTCCGTCAGGACGAGCGGTTCGCGATGATGTCGACATTCAAGACGCTCGCATGTGCCGCGCTATTGCACGAACATCCGCTTGCCACAGGGTATTTCGATCAAATCATCCATTTCACCGCGGCGGATGCGGCGGCCGCGGGCGGTTCGGCGGTCACCGGCACTCGGATCGATAGCGGTATGTCGGTGTCGGAACTGTGCGATGCGGCGATTACCCGCAGCGATAATGCCGCGGGCAATGAGCTGCTGAAACTGCTCGGTGGCCCACAGGCGCTGACGCAGTTCCTGCGGTCCATCGGCGATCAGGTCTCGCGACTGGACCGTACGGAGCCCACGCTCAATACCGCCATCCCCGGCGACGAGCGCGACACCACCACGCCCGCGGCAATCGCGGCCGACTATCGGGCACTGACGGTCGGCGATGCACTCGCCGCACCTGAGCGCGAGCAGTTGACGGCCTGGCTGATAGCCACCACCACCGGCGGCACTCGTATTCGCGCCGGCCTGCCCAATGATTGGAAGACCGGCGACAAGACCGGAACCGGCGACTACGGCTCCGCCAACGATATCGCCGTCACATGGCCCGCCGGAAGCGCCGCACCGATCGTGATCGCGGTGCTGACCACCCATTCCAGTCCAGCTGCCCAGGCGGACAATGCATTGGTCGCGGAGGCGGCCGAAGAGGCGGTCGGTCTACTGCGGTAGCCGGTGCTGCGCGCCCTCGCGCCGAACCACGGTAGGCGTTGTGCCCCACCATCTTCGGGAGCATCGGGTGAAGGTGGCCTGTTCGGACAGTCCGATCAGCGAGGCGACCTGACTCATCGGCATATCGGTGGTGGTCAGGTAGCGGCGGGCTTCGTCGCGGCGGACCGTATCGAGGATGCCGGCGAAGGAGGTCTCCTCGGCGGCGAGGCGACGTTGCAGTGTGCGCGGGTGGACCGTCAAAAGCCTTGCCACAGTATTGATTTCCGGCGGGGAAGTACCCAGTAGTTGTTGCACGGCGGCGCGGACCTTCGGTGCGATGGCGGCATCCGCGCCGCCGGACTGTTCGGCCAGGAAGGCCAAGGCCAAGCGATGCAGATTCTCGTCGCCGCCGCTCAGTGGCCGGGTCGCCAGGCTGATCGGCACTCGCAATGCCGCCGCGGGACGCTCGACTCGCACCGGTGCGCCGAAGAACTCCTCATAGATACGGATCGGCGCGGCCGGCCGGTACGGCAGTTCGACCGAGCGCAGCCCGTAGCGCTCGTCCACCAGCCGTTGAAAGGTGCGGTGCACGAAGGCGAGTCCGAGATCGGTGCCTTGGACCGGTGTCGGCCGGCCGGGCTGGACGCCATAGCGCAAGGCGGTCACGCTGCGGTCGCCATACGGGTCGGGTTCGAGCGTCAGGTCGAGCGCCCGCGCGTGCAGGAACAGATAGCGCGAACAGCATTCGAGGGCATCGGCAAGCGTCGGCGAATTCCGGATGGCCAAGGCCAGCGCGCCGAGCATATCCAGATCCTGTCGATGCGAAATGCGCAGTCCGAGGTCGGGACAGTCGAGTCGCTGCGCGGCCAACTCCAGCGCCGCAGCGACCGCCTGATCCGGTACCAGCAGATCATCGGCATCCAGAGCGGCGATCGGCAGTCCGACAGCGGTGGCGAACTCCTCGGCGTTCCCGCCCAGCTCGGCCACCGTCGCGCGAAATCCGCGCAACCCCGCGGACCGAATCACCGACATGTCGCTCAGAATCAAATACTTGTCGCGGAAAGTCAAGAAATCGGTCCACTGTGCTCCCAGACTGGAACTATGAGGCCAGCATCGCGCAGCGATTCGATGAGGGGCGGTGGTCGGGTTACGGGTGGGCCCGAGACCGCCGTAGTTCCGGACCACCTCGACGTCGTGATCGTCGGCGCCGGGTTATCCGGCATCGGCGCAGCGTATCGGGTGCAGACCGAATGCCCGGGCAAAACCTATGCTGTGCTGGAGGCGCGCGAATCGCTGGGTGGGACGTGGGATCTGTTCCGCTATCCCGGAATTCGATCGGATTCGGATATGTTCACCCTCGGCTATCCGTTCAAGCCCTGGCGGGATGCGAAGTCGATCGCCGACGGTCCGTCCATTCTGCGCTACGTCGAGGAGACGGCCGCGGAATTCGGCATCGACCGGCACATCCGCTACGGCACCAAGGTGGTCGGGGCCGACTGGTCCACCGCATCGGCGCGCTGGACGCTCACCCTCGAGCAGCGCGATGCTGCAGGCGGCACCACGCAGCGCACGCTGACCTGTAATTTCCTCTACGCCTGCGCCGGGTACTACAACTACGACCAGGGTCACTCCCCGGATTTTCCGGGCATCGACTCCTTTGCCGGGCAGGTCGTGCATCCACAGTTCTGGCCCGAGGATCTCGACTACGCGGGCAAGCGCGTCGTGGTCATCGGCAGTGGTGCGACGGCGGTCACGCTGGTGCCCGCGATGGCCGACCAGGCCGAATCGGTGACGATGCTGCAGCGCTCGCCGACCTGGATCAGCGCCGTTCCCGGCCGGGACAAGCAGGCCGACAAGATCCGCGAGCTGCTGCCGCCGCAGCTCGCGCACCGCGTGGTCCGCATCAAGAAAATCCTGTTCAGCATTGGTTTCTATCAGTACTGCCGTCGCCGTCCGGAGGCCGCGCGCAAACTGCTCACCGGTCTGACGGCGCGAATCCTCGAGGATGAGAAGGCTGTTGCCGAACACTTCACGCCGCAGTACGACCCGTGGGATCAGCGGCTGTGTGCCGTACCGGATGCCGATTTCTTCAAGGCGATGAAGAAGGGGAAGGCGCAGGTCGTCACCGACCACATCGAATCCTTTGTGCCCGAGGGAATTCGGCTGAAGTCCGGTCGAATCCTGGAGGCGGACATCGTGGTCACCGCGACCGGGCTGCAATTGCTGGCCTTCGGCGGCATTGCGCCGCAGGTCGACGGAGAGGCGGTGAACCTCTCGGAGCAATTCGTCTGGCAGGGTGCGATGCTCACCGGCGTACCGAATTTCGCGGTCTGCATCGGGTACACGAATGCCTCATGGACGTTGCGCGCCGACCTGACCTCGCGGTTGGTCTGCAAGGTCATCAAACACCTGGACCGCAATGACTATGCGGCCGTAATGCCGAAGCCGGAAGGCTTGCTCGGCGAGCGCCCGCTGCTCGATCTGGCCTCCGGCTATATTCAGCGCTCGATCGGCGACTTCCCACGTCAGGGTGACCGGCATCCGTGGAAGGTGCGGCAGAACTATCTGCTCGACTCGGCCACGACCATGCGCACCAGTTTGCACAAGACGCTTTTACCCACGCCACGCGCGGCCATCCGTCACGCCGACCTCTCGGTTACCCGCTGACCTTTCGCATATCCAGTGGTGATCTCGCGGGTGAGCGGCTGGGGCGTCCAGTCGATCCGGTGGTCGAATATCCAGTTCAGCGGGGTGACACCGGCTTTGGCTGCCTTCTTCAGGAAGTAGGGCGTGAGCAGGCGGACCAGTAGGCGGGCGAGTCCGTTCGACGCCTTATCGCTACTGGTCTCCGCGCCATAGGCGACCACCTTCTCGACCCGCTCGCGGCGCCGGTCTTCGAAGGCGGCCAGGGCCGCGGCGGTATCCGGGATATCGCGCAGGCAGATCGCCAGTGTCAGGGCATCTTCCACCGCCATGGACACGCCCTGGCCGGAGGAGGATGCTACGGCGTGTGCGGCATCGCCGACGATGACCATATTGTCGTTGTGCCACTTGGTGACCGTCGGCATGTCGTACTGGTTGAAGGCGGGGACGAAGGTGTCATCCGTTGTGGCGGCGACGATCCGGGCGGCCGGGCCGCGATCCGCCGACAGCATTTCGACGAGTTGCGTTCGCCAGTCCACCGAATCCGTCGGTGAAAGTTCCTGTATCCGGGGCATATTGGCGAACCACCAGATCTCGCCGTCCGGTGCGACGAAGTACCCGAAGAACGCCTTCTTACCGAAGATCATGTTGTACACACCGGGCCGCAACCCGAGTTCGCTGTGCAGCCCTCGATCGGTGACGAATCCGCCGAGCCCGTAGATGCCGAGGAAGTGCGCCTTCGGGGCGGACGCATCGATTATTTCCCTTGTTCGGGAACGTATTCCATCGGCGCCGATCAGTACATCGGCGTCCATCGTGGTTCCGTCGGCGAAGGTCGCACGCACGCCGTCCTCGGTCGACGTCGCATCCACCAGCCGCTTGTTGTACTCGAACCGCACGCCGCGCCGCACCGCTTCGGCATTCAGCGCTCGATACATATCGCGCCGCTTGATGCTGTGCGTGACGGTGCCGTCGGGCAGTGTGCCGCCGATCGGCATATCGGTGATGTGCTTGCCGCCGCTGGTCGCGAACGACAGTGTGGCGGTCGGGTGCCCGATCTCGGTGACCACGTGATGCGCGTCCAACAGCGCCAGCGCCGACAGTCCGTTCACCGCCACTGTCAGATACGCGCCGATCTGCTCGGCCGCCGCCTCCGCGTATGCCTCGTACACAATCGGCTCCAGTCCGGCCCGCTGCAATGCCATCGCGGTGACCGGCCCGGCGATCCCGCCCCCGATGATCAGCGCCTTCTTCATGGTGTGCCTCCCGAAATCTCTCTTGGCTCTGCTGTATCTTGATTATCAAGGCATCGGTAGTTTGACGATCAAGAGGCTTGAATGTCAAGAGAAAAGTTGGAGCTGGCAGAACTGCGTGCCGAGCTCGGCCGCGAAGCGCAGGCGCTACAGGCCGCGGTCGACGCCGTCGACCAGGCCGCCGCGACCAATCTCGGCGTCAACCGCACCGACCTGCGCTGTCTGGAAATCCTGTGGCACGGCGAATCCACCCCCGGCGCTCTCGCCGCCGAACTGGGCCTGACCAGCGGCAGCGTGACCACAATGCTGGACCGTCTCGCCAAACTCGACTACCTCGTCCGTCATCCCGAACCGGGGGACCGCCGCAAGGTCGTCATCCGCATGACCGACGCCGCGATGGCCAAGGTCATGCGGATCTACGGGCCGATCGCCGAGGAGGGTGCTGGCGAGGTCTCGCGCTACAGCGCAGCGGAACTGCGCCTCGTCCTCGACTATCTGCGTCGCTCGCGTGAGCTGCAGCAGCGCCACCGCACCCGGATCACAAAGCTCTGAAATACCTTCCGCAAGGGGGTGCTCATGGCGACAGCTGACATGATCACCCCATGATCGAATTGCGTAACGCACGGTGGGCAGTGGCAATTGCGGCGGGAGCGGTACTCGTCGCGGGCTGCAGCAGCAAGGACGACTCGGCGGATCACCGGAATTCCTCGGCGCCGACCACGCCTCGCGAACAGTTGGTGCTGACCCCGGAGGAATTCCCCGCGGGCACAAAGAAACTCGATCTGCCGCCGGAGCAGCTGCAGTCGACGGTCGGCGATCTCACCGCAACCCAGCAGAACGCCACCTTCACACCGGCGGAATGCGGCTCCACACAGCAGGATCTCGGGGCGGCGACCAAGGAACTGCTCGCGCAGTCGTCCATCTCCGCGGCGACCGGTAAGTCGGGCCAGATCTTTGTCGAATTCGTCTCCGGGCGGACCGGAGATCTGCAACGGATCGCCGACGGAAATAAGCGCTGCGGTTCGGTCGAGGTGGTCGCGACCTACGATGGTCATCAGGTCACCGCATCGGAGCGCGTCACGAGCCGGCCTGTGCCCCAGGAACTGAACGGCGCGAACGCAATCGCCTACCACGCGACCAGCACCGCGACGACGGATGCCAGCGGTACTCCGCTGACACAGAATGCGTACCTGGGTTACGCCGAGGTCCGGGGCATCACGGTCGCGGTTCGCGTTGCCGCGCTGGATGATTCGCTCGACCAGGCGGCCTTCGATCAGTTCTTCGTCGCCGCGGTGCAGAAGGTGGTGAAGGCGGCCTAGCCTACTTGCGGACGATCAGTTCCAACGCGATATTGTCCGGATCCCGGAATTCGAGGATATGGCTGAACCCGATGTCCTTGATGTCTTCGTGCGCGACGCCGCAGGCATCGAGATGCGCTGCGGCAGCCTCCAATTCGGCCAGTGAGTGCAGCGGGAACGCGAGATGATCGAGCCCGACCCGGTTCTCGTCGAAGCTGTCGGTGCCGACCGGCCGCAACCCGATCATCCCGTGCTCCATCCGATAGATCACCCCGCCGAACAGAAACCCGAGCTGCTCCCGCGTCGCCTCGTCCGCATCGGCAGGCACCTCCAGCGCGACGGGCCATCCGAACACCTTCTCGTAGAACGCTCGCGACCGATCGATATCGCAAACCGTCAGTCGCACATGGGCAATGGCACTAGTGGCAATCGGCATACCTGCATGCTCGCACCCAACCTCGATTACCCGCTGGTCAACCCCTCCCACCTGCCGTTTAGGTAAGTGCCGACCCATGCTGTAGCGTTATCCCTACCGACGCGGGGTGGAGCAGCTCGGTAGCTCGCTGGGCTCATAACCCAGAGGTCGCAGGTTCAAATCCTGTCCCCGCTACAAGGGAAATGGCCCGGAACACATTGTTCCGGGCCATTTTTCGTTATTGCTCGGCAGTGGGTTCGACTCGAAATCACGCAGTAGACAATTCGCGCCGCTGACCGCTGCGTCGCGGCCCGTCCCGAGCAGCGCATATCCATGGGGACAGTGGTGGCCGCAAACCCTGGGCTTCTTCAATCTTGGATTTGTTCTTCGACCCGGCGAACAGCATCTTCGGTGGATGTCCCGGTCGTAGCAAACGATCAGAACGCGGACCGGTTCGCCTTCCCATATCTGGAAAGGTCACTCGGACGAGGTCTGCTATTTCTGGTGTAGCGACGCCATGAGGAGACCAATGCTTTACACCGCACAATCGCACCGGAGCCGGCTGGTGATCACCGCCTCGATCGAGCCTGTTGCTCGTCCTCGATCGCGGTAACCAACGGGAAGCTACTGGCCGGTTGACAAGGTCAAGATCGTCAAATTACTGTTCAGCACGATGAATCGTGTTCTACTGTTCGAAAATCTGAAGGATCATTGTGCTGATCCACATCGCTGTCGCATAGGTGCTATGTGTGCACCTCGCGGCAGATGTTTCGGGCACCGCCCCCTCTTACGTGCGCCTAGACATTCTGGCGTGCCCACGTAGCGCTTCAGTCGTCAGCGTAGTTTGCTGATTATTTTCTTCACTGAGCCCGACGGCACACCGTTTCCAGTTTGGGCCTAGCCCGCGCCGTCTCCTCGGGGCCCCAGGTCGCTTGCGGAAGACGCTCCGTATCCTTCAAGGCTCCTCGCTGAGCCTCGATCGCGTCGAAATCCGTTATGTCCGAAATAGGAATCGTCTGATTCCTTTGCCGCAGACGACATACACACTCGTCAGAGGCTTTACGGCGGGTCCCAGCCTGCCTTGGGAAGGATGTTCAGAGGTGACCGGATCGGCGTTCGAGGTCGCTATTGTCGGCATGTCCTGCAGACTGCCTGGCGCGGCCGATCTCGACAGTTACTGGCAGCTGCTCAGCGAGGGGCGTGCCGCGATCGGCACAGCTCCAGCGGGGCGGCAGAGCGTCACCGAGCGGGCCGGATTCGTCGACACCGTAGGCGAGTTCGACGCGGACTTCTTCGGGGTCTCGCCGAATGAGGCGCGGGCAATCGATCCGCAGCAGTTGCTGGCACTGGAGTTGAGCTGGGAGGCGCTCGAGGACGCCGGCCTGGCAGCCACGGCGCGCGATGCCCGGCGGGGTGGTGTTTTCCTCGGCTGCACCGGAAGCGATTTCGCCGAAATCGCGAACCGCATCTCGAACTACTTCGGTTTCAGCGGTCCGAGCATCCTGGTCGACAGCGCCCAGGCATCCTCGCTGGTCGCGGTGCATCTGGCCTGTGAGAGCCTGCGTCGCGGCGAGAGCGACATGGCCCTGGCCGGTGGACTGAACCTGATCCTGTCGCCGAGCAGCGGTGAGCGCATCGAGCAGTTGGGCGCGCCGTCGGCGCTCGGCGCCTGCTACACCTTCGATGCGCGGGCCGACGGGTTCGTGCGCGGCGAGGGCGGCGGCATTGTGGTGCTGAAACCCTTGGCGCAGGCGGTCGCCGACGGCGACCGGATTCATGCCGTGATCCGCGGCAGTGCGGTCGACGCCGACAACGAGCGCCGCGGGCTGAGCGCCCCGAGTCGCGATGCGCAGGCGGCGGCGATCCGCTCCGCGCTGACCGCGGCAGGTGTCGAGGCACCGTCGGTGCAGTACGTCGAATTGCACGGAACCGGAACACCCGCCGGCGATCCGGTGGAGGCCGCGGCGCTCGGCGAAACCTACGGCGTGCGCCGGGCGCAGGATGCGCCGCTGGCCGTCGGATCGGTCAAGACGAATATCGGGCATCTGGAAGGTGCTTCCGGTATCGCGGGCCTCATCAAGACAGTGCTCTGTCTGAGCCGCCGCGAACTGGTGGCGAGCCTGAACTTCGAGACGCAGAATCCGCGAATTCCGCTCGCGGACTTGGGTTTACGGGTCGTGACGGGCACCGAGAACTGGCCCGTGGCTGAGGTGCGCAGGGCAGGTGTGTCGTCGTTCGGTACGAGGGGATCGAATGCCCACGTGATCGTGGAGGAGGCGCCCGCCGTCGGATCCGCCGCTTCCACGGTGGACAGCAAGCCCGCTGCGGTGCCGTGGGTGGTCTCGGCCCGCAGCGAGGGCGGTGTGCGTGCACAGGCGGCCCGGCTGCGGCAGTGGCTACTGCGCCATCCGGAGCTGGATGTGGTCGATGTGGCGCATTCGCTGCTGGTCGCGCGAGCCCAAATGGAGTGGCGCGGAAGCGTTGTCGGGCGAGATCGGGCGGAGCTGCTGGCGGGTTTGGCGGCCCTGGCCGACCCGACCGCGCCCGCTATGGCGATCGAGCCGACAACCGGGCGGGCCGAGCAGCGGCGGGTCGCGTTCGTCTTCCCGGGGAATGGCAGCCAGTGGGAGGGTATGGCGCTGGGCCTGCTGGATTCCGGTGGTGCTTTCGCGGAGTCGATCGCGGAATGTGAAGCGGCGCTTGCACCGTACGTGGACTGGTCGCTGACGGCGGTGCTGCGTCGCGAAGGTGACGCGCCCGCGCTGGATCGCGTGGATGTGGTGCAGCCGACGCTGTTCGCGGTGATGGTCTCACTGGCCCGGATGTGGCGAGCGGCCGGTGTGGAGCCGGACGTGGTGATCGGCCATTCCCACGGCGAGGTCGCCGCCGCACATGTTGCCGGTGGACTATCGCTGTCCGATGCGGCGCGTGTGGTGGCGCTCCGGTCCCGGGCGCTCGGTGATGAGCTGGCCGGGCAGGGCGGTATGGCCTCGATCGGACTCGACGCGGATGCGGTCCGCGAACGTCTTTCGGCGTATGGGGATCGGCTGTCGTTGGGGGCGGTGAACGGACCGGCGCAAAGTGTGATTTCCGGTGACGTTTCGGCGGTGGAGGAATTCCTCGCCGACTGCGCCCGCGACGGTGTGTGGGCCCGTCGGGTTCCGATCGATTACGCGTCGCATTCGAAGGCGATCGAGCGGATCCGCGATCGGCTGCGCACCGAACTGGAGCCGATCCGACCACGATCCGGGTCGGTGCCGTTCTTTTCCACGGTATTCACCGACCGGTTGGACACGGCTGAACTGGACGCCGAATATTGGTATCGGTCGGAGCGGGAACCGATTCGATTCGCCGATGCCGTTACGGCGCTGATCGGCGCCGGTATCACCGGATTCATCGAGGTCGGCCCGCATCCGGTGCTGACGATGGGGATCGCCCTGACCGCCGAGGCGGCCGGTGCGGCCGAGGGCGTATTCGTTGTCGGGTCGTTGCGGCGCGGTGCTGGCGGCCCGGAACGGTTCATCGCGTCGCTGGCACAGGCCTACTGCGCCGGTGTGCCGGTGCAACCGCGCGCGCTGGTCTCCGGTGGTGCGCGGGTCGACCTGCCGCCATACGCGTTCCAGCGCCGTAACTTCTGGTCCGGTGCGCTGGTCACTTCCGGTGGCTTCCCCGAAATTTCCGACGTCCGAATTCCCGAAGACCGGGAGCGCAGCGATGCGTGGGACGACAGCCCGCTGGCCCGCAAACTGCTGGCTGCCCCCGAATATCAGCGTGACACAGTAGTTCTCGATATCGTCGGTGAGCATGCCGCCGCCGTACTAGGCCACGATTCGGGCCGATCAATCGACCCCGACCTGCCGTTCACCGAGTTCGGCATTGATTCGGTCAGTGGGGTGCAGCTGCGGGACCGGCTGACACGGGCAACCGGTGTGCCGCTGCCCGCGTCGCTCATCTTCGACCATCCGACCGCGAGTGCGGTCGCGACGCTGTTGCGAGCCCGGGTCACCGGAAACGACCGGGGTAAGCACCGGGTATCGCGGCGCACGACCACGGACGAACCGATCGCGATCGTCGGCATGGGCGCCCGATTCCCCGGTGGTGTGCGGTCCGCCGAGGACCTGTGGGACCTGATGACCGCGGGTCGGGACGTGATCGGCGAATTCCCCACCGATCGGGGTTGGGACCTGGACCGGCTGTTCGACCCGGACCCCGACAAACCGGGCACGGTCTACACCCGCCACGGCGGATTCCTCAGCAGCGCAGGTGATTTCGACCCCGGCTTCTTCGGCATCAGCCCACGCGAAGCGTCGGCGATGGATCCGCAGCAGCGGCTGCTGCTCGAGACCTCGTGGGAAGCGCTGGAGGACGCGGGTATCGACCCGATGTCGTTGCGGGGCAGCGATACCGGCGTATTCGCCGGTGCCTGCTCGTCGGGTTACTCGCGACGGGTGACCGGCGACCTGGAGGGTTTCCGGCTGACCGGCACGTCGCACAGCGTCATCTCGGGGCGCGTCGCGTACGTGTTCGGCCTGGAAGGCCCGGCGGTGACGGTCGATACGGCGTGCTCGTCGTCGCTGGTGGCATTGCACCTGGCGTGCCAGGCGCTGCGCCAGGGCGACAGCTCGCTGGCTCTCGCCGGTGGCGTGACCGTCGCGGCCAGCCCGTATCTGTTCGTGGACTTCGCCCGCCAGCGCGGCCTGGCACCGGATGGCCGCTGCAAGGCGTTCTCGGCTGCCGCCGACGGTGTGGTGTGGTCGGAGGGTTCGGGCGTCCTTGTGCTGGAGCGGCTTTCGGATGCGCAGCGGCTCGGGCACGACATCCTGGCCGTTATTCGCGGTAGTGCGGTGAACCAGGACGGCGCGAGCAACGGTCTGACCGCGCCGAACGGTCCGTCGCAGGAGCGGTTGATCGCGCAGGCCCTCGCCAATGCGGGGATCTCGGCGGTCGATGTGGACGCCGTGGAGGCGCACGGGACCGGCACGAGTCTGGGTGATCCGATCGAAGCACAGGCCTTGATCGCCGCCTACGGACAGGATCGTGGCGATCGGGAACCGGTGCGGATCGGTTCCTTGAAATCGAATATCGGCCATACCGTGGCCGCCGCCGGTGTGGCCGGTGTGATCAAAATGGTGCAGGCCATGCGGCACGAGCGGTTGCCGCGGACGCTGCACGCCGAAACGCCGACGCCGCACGTGGATTGGGCCGCGGGCGCCGTGCGCCTGCTGACCGAAGCCGAACCGTGGATCGCCGGAGATCGGGTGCGCCGGGCGGGTGTGTCGTCGTTCGGGATCAGCGGCACCAACGCGCATGTGATCCTCGAAGAAGCACCTGCCGCACCGGTAGCGGCCGCCGGGGAAGACACCGAAGTTACCGTGCCGGTCACCCCGTTGCTGGTGTCGGGTAAGGGCGAGGCGGGTTTGCGTGCGCAGGCCGCCCGGCTGCGGGCCTGGCTGGCGGAGCGGCCGGAGGTCGACATCGCGGATGCGGCCTATGCGCTGGCGACGTCGCGGGCGCAGCTGGATTCGCGGAGTGTGGTCCTCGGTCGCGATCGGGACGAGTTGCTCGAGCGGTTGGCGGATCTCGCCGAATCGGGGACCGGTACCGGTGTGATCGGCGGCGTCGTCGGTTCGGGGCAGACGGCATTCTTGTTCACCGGTCAGGGTGCACAGCGGATCGGTATGGGCGCCGGCCTGTATGAGGCGTTCCCGGTATTCGCGGACGCGCTGGATTCGGTGTGCGCCCAGTTCGATCCGGTGTTGGAGTGCTCGCTCAAAGGGGTCATGTTCAGCGGCGTCGCTGGTGGCCATACCGGTGTCACGGTGCTGGATCGGACGGAGTTCACCCAGCCCGCGTTGTTCGCCTTCGAGGTGGCGCTGTATCGCTTGCTGGAGTCGTTCGGCGTCACCCCGAGTGTGTTGATCGGCCATTCGATCGGAGAACTCGCGGCCGCCTACATCGCGGGCCTGTGGTCGCTCGCGGACGCGTGCCGGTTGGTGGCGGCGCGCGGACGTCTCATGGGTGCGTTGCCCGAGGGCGGAGCGATGCTGGCCATCGGAGCGTCCGAAACCGAAGTGAATGATGTTGTCGCCCGGTATCCCGGCCGAGTGTCGGTCGCCGCGGTGAACGCGCCGGCGGCTCTGGTGATCTCGGGTGACGAGGACGCGGTCGGCGAGATCGAAGGCCGATTCGCCGAGCGTGACGCGAAGACGTCGCGGCTGCGCGTCAGCCATGCCTTCCACTCGCATCGGATGGAGCCGATGCTGGCCGAATTCGAGTCCGTCGCAAAGGGTTTGACCTACAACCGGCTACGCCTGCCGATGGTGTCGAATGTGTCCGGTCAGCTTGCCGGGGACGAAGTGACCGAACCCGCCTACTGGGTTCGTCAGGTGCGGGCCGCGGTGCGATTCGCGCCGGGCATCGAGACGTTGCTCGCCTCGGGTGTGCGTCGATTCCTGGAAGTGGGGCCCGACGCGGTGCTGGCGGCGATGACCCGGCAGACCCTTCCGGTGGACGCGGAGTCGACCTCGGTGGTGGCCGCGGCCGCGCGCCGGGATCACGATGAGCCTCAACAGTTCTCGACGATGCTGGCGCACGCCCACACATTCGGTGTGCGGGTGGATTGGACGCCACTGCTGCGTCGCCGGGCGATACGACGAGTTCCCCTGCCCACGTACGCCTTCCAACACCAGCGCTTCTGGTTGCCGCCGCGCCCCGAAGCCACGGGCGACGCCCTTGCCCACCCGTTGCTCACTGGTGTGGTGCCGGTGGCCGGTAAGGACGAGTTCGTTTTCACCGGCCGGTTCTCGCTGGCGACCCACCCGTGGGTCGCCGACCATATGACCTACGGCACTGTGGTGCTGCCGAGCGCGGCCCTCGTCGAGTTTCTGCTCGTTGCGGGCAGCAGCATAGATTGCGGCGTCGTCGAGGAGCTGACCCTGGAGGCTCCGATACCGCCGTCGGAAGACGACGAGGTCGAACTCCAGGTGTCGGTGCAGGAGCCGGACCCAGCCGGGCGACGGCAGTTCAGCTTCTACTTCCGTCAGGGGGGTCGTCGAGCGGGCGAATGGGTGCGCAACGCCAGCGGTGTATTGGCCCCCACCAGAGACGGCGATGACGCGCTGCTGGACCTGTTGCGGGACGAGGCCTGGCCGCCGATCGACGCCGAAATTCTCGACCCGGCATGGATTCCCGAGCGGATCGCCACCGTATCCGGACTCGAATACGGTCCGGCGTTGCTCGGTGTCAGTGCCGCATGGCAGCGGGGGGAGACCGTCTTCTCCGAGGTCACCCTCGATACGGCGGCCGCGCCCGAACCGGAGCGGTTCGAGCTGCATCCGGCTCTGCTCGACCTGGTGATGCACGCCGGGCTGGCCGGGCTCCTCTGGCGCGATCAGGACGGCGATCCGGACACCGGCCGGTTGCTGTTCCGCTGGGGCGGAGCGCGACTGCACCGGCCGCTGGTCCAGGCGACGACGCTGCGGGTCATTGCCACGGCGCGCGGACCGGAGACGATTTCCATTGCGGCCATAGACGATTCGGGACGGCCCGCGGTCTCCGTCGACGCGGTCGTCATGCGGCCCTATGACGTGAAACAGCTGCGCGGCACCCTGGCCGGGGATGCCGCCGACCTCTACGAGGTCCAGTGGACGCCCGCGCCGACAGCGACAGCGAGTGTCACCGCGGACCGGATGGCCGTACTCGGTTCGGAGCCGGTTGCCGGAATCGGCGCGTGCTATCCGAGCCCCTCGGAAATCGCTGCGGCACAAGAGATCCCGGATGTCGTGAGCTGGCATCCCGAGCACAGCGCCGCGGCCGACGATCCGGCGGTCGTTCGCGGTCACCTGGAAATGGTGTTGGCGACGGTGCAGGCCTGGCTGGCCGAGGGTCGTCTGGCCGACACCCGGCTGGTCGTGGTGACCGCGAACGGTGCCGCGCTGCCGGGCGAGGCACCGGATCTCGCCGCGGCCGCCGTCTGGGGCCTGATGCGCAGCGCCCAGTCCGAATATCCTGGGCGGTTCATTCTCGTCGACACCGATCCGTCGGCCGTTGCGCCAATGGATGACTCGACACTCGTCGGTGCGGCGCTCGCGGCGGGCGAACCACAGGCCGCGGTGCGCGCCGGAGCATTGCTCGTGCCCAGACTGGTGCGAGCGCGAGCGGAGCACGAGGCCGACCCGGGACCGGCCCAGCCGTCGCCCGACCGCAACACCTCATCGAGTCGCGACGCGGCGCTGCCGTTCGGTGCCGGCACGGTCCTGATCACCGGCGGCACCGGTGGCCTCGGCGCACTGGTGGCTCGACATCTGGTCACCGCGCACGGAGTCCGCCACCTGCTGTTGGTGTCCAGGCGTGGCGAAACTGCCGACGGCGTAAGAGAACTGGTGTCCGAGCTGTCGGAATCCGGCGCTGCTGTCGCAGTGGCGGCCTGCGACGTGGGCGATCGAGAAGCCCTCCGTTCCCTGCTCGATTCGATAGCGGCCGATCATCCGCTGACCGGCGTGGTCCATGCGGCCGGTGTCGTCGACGATGGCACCCTCGCGGGCCTGACCACTGCGCAACTGCGGCGTGTGTTCAGCTCGAAGGCCGCGGCCGCATGGCACCTGCACGAGCTCACTCGCGACCGCGCCCTGTCGGCCTTCGTGCTGTTCTCGTCTATCGCGGCAACGATCGGATCGGCGGGACAGAGCAACTACGCGGCAGCCAATGCCTTCCTCGACGCGCTGGCACACAGTCGCCGTGCCGACGGATTGCCCGCGATCTCACTGGGCTGGGGGCCTTGGAACTCCGCCGGCGGCATGACCGGTGGTTTGGACCGCAGTGCCGTCGCCCGCTGGGAAAGGCTCGGTCTCCACGCAATCGGGAACGACGAAGGTCTGCGGCTGTTCGATGCGGCTACCGGTCGCGCCGCCGCGCACTTGGCGGCGATTCGGTTCGACCCGGCCGAGCTGCGGCGCGAAGCGAGCAACGGTGCGGTGCCGACGGTGCTGCGCGGTTTCCTGCCCCGCACCACGGAACGGACCGCGGCCGCGTCGAGTTCACTGGCCATACGACTGAGCCGGGTGCCGGAGGCGCAACGCGCCGAGGTGGTGCTCGACCTGGTCCGCGAGCACGCGGCGGCGGTGCTGGGGCACGGTTCCGCCGAGGACATCGGTCCCGTCGAGCGATTCGACGCACTGGGATTCGACTCGCTGGGCGGCGTCGAATTCCGCAACCGGCTGGCGAAGGCCACCGGTGTCCAGTTGCCGTCCACCCTGGTCTTCGACCACCCCACCGCCGCGGCCGTCGCCACCCTTGTGCACTCCACGATCGCGGGAACGGATTCCGGTGCCAGGACGGCACGGGTGTCGCGCCGCGTCCGCGTGGACGAACCCATCGCGATCGTGGGCATGGCCTGCCGGTTCCCCGGCGGCGTCGAATCGCCGGATGCGCTGTGGGATCTGGTTGCTTCCGGCAGGGATGCGACCGGCGAGTTCCCGTCGGATCGTGGCTGGGATCTGGAGCGGCTGTTCGACCCGGATCCGGACAAGCCGGGGACGGTCTACACCCGTCGCGGTGGATTCCTTTATGACGCAGGTGATTTCGATCCGGGCTTTTTCGGGATCGGCCCGCGCGAGGCGACGGCGATGGATCCCCAGCAGCGGTTGCTGCTGGAGGTGTCCTGGGAAGCGCTGGAGCACGCGGGGATCGACCCGACGTCGTTGCGCGGCAGCGACACCGGTGTCTACACGGGCGTGATGTACCAGGACTACGAGGCTGTGACGGGTAAGGCCGGTCCCGAGGTCGAGGGGTATGTCCTCACCGGCGGCTTGGGGAGTGTGGCTTCCGGACGGGTGGCCTATGCCCTGGGGCTGGAAGGACCGGCGATGACGGTGGATACCGCCTGCTCGTCGTCGCTGGTGGCGCTGCATCTGGCCTGCCAGGCGCTGCGTCAGGGGGAGAGTTCGCTGGCGTTGGTCGGTGGCGCGACAGTAATGGCGACACCGATGGTGTTCCAGGAATTTTCGCGACAGCGTGGTCTGGCTCGAGACGGCCGGTGTAAGTCGTTTTCGGCCGCGGCCGACGGTGTCGCGTGGTCCGAGGGCGCAGCGGTACTTATCGTGGAGCGCCTGTCGGAGGCACGTCGTCTGGGCCACGACGTATTGGCGGTGGTGCGTGGCAGTGCGATCAATCAGGACGGTGCGAGCAATGGTTTGACGGCGCCGAATGGTCCGTCGCAGCAGCGGGTGATCGCGGCGGCGTTGGCTAATGCCGGGTTGAATCCGCGGGATGTGGATGCGGTCGAGGCGCACGGAACGGGAACGGCGCTGGGCGACCCGATCGAAGCGCAGGCGTTGCTTGCCACCTACGGGCAGGACCGTGCGGGAGAACCGCTGCGTCTTGGTTCGCTCAAGTCGAATATCGGTCACGCGCAGGCGGCGGCGGGTGTCGGCGGTGTGATCAAGATGGTGCAGGCGTTGCGGCACCAAACTCTGCCGACGACACTGCATGCGGACGAGCCGAGCCCACACGTGGACTGGGCTGCGGGTGATGTCCAGCTGTTGACCGAGGCGCAGGCGTGGCCGGTCGGCGACAGGGTGCGCCGGGCCGGGGTGTCGTCGTTCGGGATCAGCGGCACCAATGCGCACGTGATCATCGAAGAGGCTCCGGCCCAGGCGGTTTCGGTGCCTGAGCGCGGTGCGGCCGGACCGGACGTCGATATCGCCGCGGTGCCATGGACGCTGTCGGCCGAGTCGGAGGAGGGCCTGCGGGCGCAGGCGCAGCGGTTGCGGGCGTGGTTGGCCGATCGTTCGGAGGTCGACATCTGGTCGGCGGCACGGTCATTGGTCGACTCGCGGGCATTGCTGGACCGTCGGGGTGTCGTCGTCGGCCGGGATCGGGACGAATTGCTGGCGGGTTTGGCCGATTTGGCGGCAGGCGCGCCGGGCACGATCGAGGGGGCGGCGGGTTCGGGGAAGACCGCGTTCTTGTTCACGGGGCAGGGTGCGCAGCGGGTGGGGATGGGTGCGGGCCTGTACGGGGCGTTTCCGGTGTTCGCGGCGGCGTTGGACGAGGTGTGTGCGGAGTTCGATCCGTTGTTGGGGCGTTCGCTGAGAGAGTTGATGTTCGCCGACGGCGAGGGTGTGCTGGATCGGACGGAATTCACTCAGCCGGCGTTGTTCGCGTTCGAGGTGGCGTTGTTCCGGTTGATCGAATTGTTCGGTGTGACACCGGATGTGCTGATCGGGCATTCGATCGGCGAGTTGGTGGCGGCGTATGTGGCGGGGGTGTGGTCGCTCTCGGATGCTTGCGCGCTGGTGGCGGCCCGGGGCCGGTTGATGGGTGCCTTGCCGGGGGGCGGGGCAATGCTCGCGGTCGCGCTGCCGGAGGCCGAGGTGGTGGCGGTGCTCGCCGCGTACGGCGAGCGGGTGTCGTTGGCGGCGGTGAACGGTCCGTCGTCGGTGGTGCTGTCCGGGGCAGCGTCGGAGCTGGACGAGATCGGTGATCGGTTCGTCGGGGAGGGAGTGAAGATCTCCCGGCTACGTGTCAGTCATGCGTTCCACTCGGAGTTGATGGAGCCCATGCTCGACGAGTTCCGTTCTGTCGCGGCAGGATTGACGTATCGGGAGCCGCTGCTGCCGATCGTGTCGAACGTTTCGGCGGTCGTGGTCGCTGCCGAGCTGACCGGTCCCGAGTACTGGGTCGAGCAGGTGCGGGCGTGCGTCCGGTTCGCGCCAGGAATCGACACCCTGGTCGAGGCAGGTGTGCGGCGGTTCGTGGAGATCGGACCGGATGCGGTGCTGGCCGCGATGACTCGGCAATGTCTGGTCGAGACTCCGGCCGTCGAGGCCAAGTCGACGGTGGTCGCGACCGCCCGGCGCTCGCTCGACGAGCCGACGCAGTTCGTGTCCGCGCTGGCACAGACCGCTGTCGTCGGCGTAGGGGTGGACTGGACGCCGCTGTATGCGGGCCGCTCCACGCATCGGATGACGTTGCCCACCTACGCGTTCCAGCATCGACGCTACTGGGCGCGGCCGGTCGACGCGGCGGACCTGTGGCAGTCGGGCCTGGACGATGCGGGACATCCGCTGTTGGGCGCGATGCTGCGGTTGCCGGACTCCCAGGATGTGGTGTTCACCGGGAGACTGTCGCGAGCCGCTCATCCTTGGCTGGCCGATCATGCCGTCACCGGGGTGGTGTTGCTGCCCGGAGCCGCGCTCGTAGAGCTGGCCCTGCATGTGGGAACGGTGGTGGACTGCCCGCGACTGGCGGAGCTGGTGATCGAGGCACCCCTCCCGATACCGGACGCCGGGGCCGTCGACCTGCGGGTCGTGGCGGGCGGACCGGATGGCAGCGGCGCGCGGACGGTGTCGGTGTACTCGCGGTCGAACAGCGATGATTCGGACTTGCCCAACGACGAAGCGGGACAATGGATTCGCCACGCGGTCGCGACGGTCACCGCCGGGTCGGACATGCCCCCGATCAACCCCGGCCCGGTGAGCTGGCCGCCCGCGGGTGCGACGGCGATAGCGATCGATCACGCGTACGCGGACCTGGCCGAGCGGGGCTATGAGTACGGACCGGCGTTCCGCGGATTGACCGCTCTGTGGGGGCGCGACGGTGAGGTGTTCGCCGAGGTCGTACTGCCGGAGTCCGCACGATCGGACGGCTCGACATTCGGTGTGCATCCGGCATTGTTGGATGCCGCGCTGCACGCGGTCCTGCTCGGTGGGTTGGTTCCCGACACCCGGGCCGGTGCGATCGCGGTCCCGTTCTCATGGGAGAACATCGCCCTGTATGCGACGGGCGCGACCACGGTGCGGGTCCGTGCTGCTGTGACCGGCTCCGGGCCGGGGGGTGAGCGGATCGCCGTAACCCTCGCCGATCCGGCGGGCATGGCCGTGGCCGACGTGGAGGCACTGACGCTGCGGACCTTGTCCGCTGATGCGCTCGGCTCGGTGCACCGTCGCACCGACGGTGTCGGCTACGAGCTGGACTGGGTCGCGCTACCCGAGCCTGCGGGTGCGCTCACCGCGGCCGACGCCTGGAGCCCCGCCGATGACGGTGCAACCATAACGATCGCGGGGCGGGACGCGACGGTGTTGCGGCTCGACGCTCCGCGATGGAATGAGCTGTCGCGCACCGACTCTCCCGCCGTCGACGGCAATCTCCCTGTGGCAGTACGGAATCTGATCAGCGACCTCGCGGCGCAGGTGCAGCGGCTGCTGATACAGGACCGGCTCATCGTCGTGGTGACCCGGCAGGGGGTCGCGGTAGGTCCCCACGAGCCGGTGGACCTGGCCACTGCAGCGGTGTGGGGTCTGCTGCGTACCGCACAGAGTGAGAACCCGGACCGGATTGTCCTCATCGATGTCGAAGACTGGGCGGACTATCGGCCCGCTGTGACCCTGGCTTCGGCTACGGTCGACGAACCCCAGCTGGCCCTGCGGCGCGGGAAGGCATATGCGCCGCGCCTGAACCGCGGTGGTTCGAACGCTCTCGACGTCGCGTCGCGAAATGCCCCGGCATGGGCGCTGACTCTGCGCGACAAGGGCACGTTGACCGCGGACAATTTCACCTTCAGCGACCATCCAACCGCGTTGCAACCGCTTGCACCAGGGCAGGTCCGGGTGAGTATGCGGTCGGTCGGCCTCAACTTCCGGGATGTGCTGATGGCGCTCGGCACCTACCCCGACAAGGCTGGTCGGCCTGGTGGTGAGGGAGCCGGGGTCGTCCTGGAGGTCGCACCGGATGTGACCGAATTCGCGCCCGGCGACCGGGTTTTCGGGTTGATCCCGGGTGTCGGATCGGTGGCGGTGGTCGATCGCCGACTGCTTGCGCCGATGCCGCGCGGCTGGTCGTTCACCCAGGCCGCGGCGATTCCGATCGTCTACGCGACCGCCTACTACAGCCTTGTCGACCTGGCCGATGCGCAGCCCGGCGAGACGCTGCTGCTGCATGCGGCGACCGGTGGCGTCGGCCTGGCGGCCGTGCAACTCGCGCGACACCTGGGCCTGCGGATGTTGGTCACCGCCAGTGAGGCGAAATGGAATGTGTTGCGCGATTCGGGATTCGACGACGCTGAGATCGGGAACTCGCGCACATTGGATTTCGAGCAGAAGTTCCTCGACGCCACCGACGGTCGTGGCGTCGACATCGTATTGGATTCGCTGGCAGGCGAATTCGTGGACGCGTCGCTGCGTCTGCTGCCGCGCGGTGGCCGGTTCGTCGAAATGGGCATGATCGACCGGCGTGATCCGGTCGAGGTGGCCGCCGAACATCCGGGGGTGGACTACCACAGCTTCATGCTGATGGAGGCGGGGCCGGATCGGCTGCACGAGATTCTGACCGCGCTGGTCGATCTTTTCGATGCCGGTGCTTTGGCGCCGTTCCCGACCATCGCGTGGGACCTGCGGCAGGCGCCGGACGCCTACCGGTACCTGAGCCAGGCCCGGCATATCGGCAAGAACGTGCTGACCGTGCCGGTGCCGTTGCGGCCCGAGGGCACTGTTCTCATTACCGGCGGCACCGGTGGACTGGGCGCGGTGGCCGCACGACACCTGATCACCGTCCATGGTGTGCGCAGGCTGGTGTTGGCGGGTAGGCGTGGTCCGCAAGCCTCCGGCGCGGCCGAACTCGCCGCCGAGCTGACCGCGCTCGGTGCGCAGGTGGACGTGGTCGCGTGCGACGCGGCCGATCGAGCCGCACTGGACGCGGTGTTGGCGGCAATACCGTCGCAGCATCCATTGACCGCTGTCGTGCATGCGGCGGGTGTGCTGGCAGACGGTCTGCTCGCCACCATGACGCCCGAGCAGATCGCGACGGTATTGCGGCCCAAGGTGGATGCGGCCTGGAATTTGCACGAGGCGACCAAGGACTTGGATCTGTCGGCGTTCGTGCTGTACTCCTCGATCGCGGGCGTGATCGGCAATCCTGGCCAGGCGAACTATGCGGCCGCCAATGTCTTCCTCGATGCGCTGGCGCAACACCGGCACGTGACCGGTCTGCCCGCGACGTCGGTGATATGGGGACCGTGGGAGCAGAGCGGCGGTATGACCAGCACGCTCGGCGCGGCCGACCTAGCCCGTTTGCGGCGCGAAGGTCTCCTTCCGCTGGGCGACGCGGACGGCATGGAGCTGTTCGACGCCGCACTGGCGGGCGGCCGGTCGGCGTTCGTGGCGGTCCGGATCGACCGGACCGCTCTCGGCGAGGCGCATCCCGACGATGTGCGCGCGGTCATGCGCGGCTTGTCGCGGCCATCGAACCGCCGGGTGGTCGATACGACGAGCGCGCCGTCGGCAGCGTCGAATGGCTCCGCGTCTTTGTTGACGCGACTGCTCGGCCGCTCGACCGCCGAACAGGAACGCGTCATCCTCGACGTGATCCGGGCCCAGGCCGCGGCCGTGCTGGGACACACGAGTGCGAACTCGACCCCGCCGGACAAGCCGTTCAGCGATATCGGATTCGACTCGCTCGGCGTGATGGAATTCCGCAACCGGCTGAAATCGGCTGTCGGTGTGCAGTTGTCCGCGACCGCGATGTTCGACTATCCGACTCCGGAGGCGCTGGCCGATTACCTCCGGCAGGAGATCGTTCCGGTCGACGACCCCGCGGAACGTATTGCGGCCGAGCTCGAGTCGCTGGCGCGCAGTTGTGCCACGGCCGAGCTGTCGGCGGTGGACCGGTCGGATATCGCGAGCAGGTTGACCGCGCTGTTGCGTGAGCTCGAAGACAAGGACACCGGCGAATTCGGCCCGGGCGGCGGCGCCGACAGCCTCGAATCCGCGGACGACCGCGAGCTATTCGAATTCATCGACCAAATCAGTTGAAGCAAGTTCCGCAACCACCTGAGCTGAGCAAACACGATCTGGAGTTCCACCGATGGCCGACAACGACGAGCTGCGCCGGTATCTGAAGAAGACCGCGAAGGAGCTCTACGAGACCAAACAGCAACTGCGCGCGCTCACCGATCGGTCGCGGGAACCGATCGCGATCGTCGGTATGGCTTGCCGGTATCCCGGCGGTGTGCGCTCCGCCGAAGACCTGTGGCACATGACGGCGGACGGTGTGGATGCCATCGGGGACTACCCGGCCGATCGAGGGTGGGACCTGGAACGGCTGTTCAACCCGGATCCCGATGTGCCGAACGGCATTTACACCCGCGACGGTGGGTTCCTCGACTCCATCGGCGAGTTCGACGCGGCTTTCTTCGGGATCGGCCCGCGTGAGGCCGCGGCGATGGATCCGCAGCAGCGCCTGACGTTGGAGGCATCCTGGGAAGCGTTGGAGGATGCGGGTATCGACCCGGTGTCGTTGCGCGGCAGCGACACCGGCGTCTTCGCCGGAGTCATCCATCAGAACTACGGTCCCCGTATCGGCTCGCCGAATATCACCGCCGAGACCGAAGGCCACGCCTACCTGGGTGTTTCGAACGCTGTGCTGTCCGGTCGGATCGCGTACACGTTCGGCTTCAAAGGCCCGGCCATATCGGTCGACACCGCCTGCTCGTCGTCGCTGGTGGCGTTGCATCTGGCGTGCCAGGCACTGCGGCAGGGCGATACGTCGCTGGCATTGGCGGGCGGGGTGACCGTCATGTCGGATCCGGCTTTGCTGATCGCGTTCGCGCGTCAGCGTGCGTTGTCGCCCGATGCGCGCTGTAAGGCATTCGCGGCGGCTGCTGACGGAACCGGATTCTCCGAGGGTCTCGGAGTGCTTGTGCTGGAGCGTCTTTCGGACGCACAGCGGCTCGGTCACACCGTGCTGGCGGTGGTGCGTGGCAGTGCTGTCAATCAGGATGGTGCGAGCAACGGCTTGACCGCGCCGAACGGTCCGTCGCAGGAACGAGTGATCGCGGCCGCGTTGGCGAACGCGGGCCTGGCCCCGTCGGATATCGACGCGGTAGAGGCGCACGGCACCGGCACGATGCTCGGGGATCCGATCGAGGCGCGGGCACTGATCAGCGCGTACGGCGCGCGGCGCGAGAGCGCGCCGTTGCGTCTGGGGTCGTTGAAGTCGAATATCGGTCACACCTCGGCTGCCGCGGGGGTGGGCGGCGTGATCAAAATGGTTCAGGCCATGCGGCACGGCGTGCTACCGAAGACGTTGCACGTGGATGCGCCCACCCCGCACGTGGATTGGTCCGCGGGCACGGTGCGGCTACTGCAGGACAACGAGCCGTGGCCGGTGGGGGACCGGATCCGGCGAGCCGGGGTGTCGTCGTTCGGAGCCAGCGGCACCAACGCACATCTCATCCTCGAGGAAGCACCCACCCATCCGGTCACCGTAGCGTCGGCGGACGAATCCGAGCTGGAACCGGCCACGAAACCCATCGTGGCCGATGTCGTTCCGCTGTTGATATCGGCCAAGTCCGAGGAAGCCCTCCGTGCCCAGGCGGATCGACTGCGGCAGTGGTTGATCGACGATCCCGACGTTGATGTGCGGGATATGGCGTATTCCCTGGCGACCTCGCGGGCACAGTTGGACCGGCGCGGTGCGGTCGTGGGGCGCGACCGGGACGAACTGCTCGCCGGTCTGGCCGATCTGGCCGCGGGTTCGCACGGCACGATCGAAGGGAATGCCGGTTCCGATAGGACCGCGTTCTTGTTCACGGGGCAGGGTGCGCAGCGGGTGGGGATGGGTGCGGGCCTGTACGGGGCGTTTCCGGTGTTCGCGGCGGCGTTGGACGAGGTGTGTGCGGAGTTCGATCCGTTGTTGGGGTGTTCGCTGAGAGAGTTGATGTTCGCTGATGCCGGGGGTGTGCTGGATCGGACGGAATTCACTCAGCCGGCGTTGTTCGCGTTCGAGGTGGCGTTGTTCCGGTTGATCGAATTGTTCGGTGTGACACCGGATGTGCTGATCGGGCATTCGATCGGCGAGTTGGTGGCGGCGTATGTGGCGGGGGTGTGGTCGCTCTCGGATGCTTGCGCGCTGGTGGCGGCCCGGGGCCGGTTGATGGGTGCCTTGCCGGGGGGCGGGGCAATGCTCGCGGTGGCGATCGGCGAAGGACGAGCTGTCGATATCGTCGCCGATTTCGCCGACCGGGTGTCGATCGCGGCGGTGAACGATCCGTCGTCGACGGTGTTGTCCGGGGACGTCGATGCCATCGGTGATATCGAGCGGCTGCTGTCCGCCGAGGGTGTGAAAACGAATCGGTTGCGGGTCAGTCATGCGTTCCACTCGGCGCGGATGGATCCGATGTTGGCCGAGTTCCGTTCTGTCGCCGCAGGATTGACGTATCGGGAGCCGTCGCTGCCGATCGTGTCGAATGTTTCGGCGGTCGTGGTCGCTGCGGAGCTGACCGATCCGGAGTACTGGGTCGAGCAGGTGCGGGGGTGCGTCCGGTTCGCTCCGGGGATCGACGTTCTGGTCGAGGCAGGTGTGCGGCGGTTCGTGGAGATCGGACCTGATGCGGTGCTGGCGGCAATGACGCGTGACTGTCTGGCCGAGCACCCGGACGTCGAGTCGGCGTCTTCGGTGGCGGCGGCCGCTCGGCGGTCGGTCGATGAGGTGGAGCAGTTCGTCACTGTCCTGGCGCAGGTTCATGTCGCGGGTGCGCGGGTGGACTGGCGTTCGTTGTTCGTGGGGGGTGCGGCGCGTCGGATTCCGTTGCCCACCTATGCCTTCCAACGCCGCCGATTCTGGTTGCCGGGTGCTGTCGATGCGTCGTCGTCGTCGACGGATCATCCGATCCTGACGGGTGTGGTCGGGTTGGCGGGTACCGACGAGTGGTTGTTGACCGGCCGGTTCTCGTTGCGTACGCATCCGTGGATCGCCGATCACATGACCTACGGCGTAGTGGTCGTGCCGAGCGCGACGTTCATCGAGTTCCTCCTCGTCGCGGGCCGTCGGATCGGTTGCGGGGTGGTCGAGGAGCTCACGTTGCAGGCGCCGATTCTGCCGACCGCGGACGACGAGGTCGAGTTGCAGGTGCTGGTGCAGGCCGCGGACGAGTCCGGGCGGCGTCAGTTCGAGTTCTATTTCCGCAAGTCCTCCGATGCCGAATGGATTCATAACGCCACCGGTGCGTTCGGGGCTCAGCGGGATGGTGATTCGGCGTTGTTGTCTCGGCTGCGGGAGGAGCAATGGCCGCCGGTCGATGCCGAGGCCGTGGACACTGCGGGGCTGCCGGAGCGGATCGCGAAGCTCGCAGGGCTCGAGTACGGCCCGGCGTTCGTCGGTGTGCGTGCCGCGTGGCAACGCGACGACACCGTGTTCTCCGAGATTGTGCTGGACACCGAGGCAGCACCGGAGCTGGGACGCCACGACCTGCACCCCGCCCTGCTGGATATGGTCATGCACGCGGGGTTCTCCGGGTTGCTGTGGCGCGATGCGGATTCCGACCCCGATACCGGCAGGTTGCTGTTCCGGTGGGGTGGTGCGCGTTTCCACAGGTCGGCAACGGATGGCGGACAGTGGCCGGCCGAGGTGACGTCGCTTCGGGTCATTGCGGTCGCGACCGGACCCGAGACCGTTTCGGTCGCGACGGTCGATCCGGACGGCAATCCGATCGTGTCGGTCGACGCCGTGGTTATGCGTCCGTACGACGTGAAGGAATTCCGGAGCAGCCTCGCCGGTGACGAGGCGGGCCTGTACCAGGTGCGTTGGGAGCCCACCGCGGAGTCGGTTGCCGGAGTCGGTCGGCCATCCCTGGCGGTACTCGGGGACACGACGGTGGCGGGGATCGACACGGAATATGCGTCGGTCGCCGATGTCGTTGCGGCCGAAGGTATTCCCGGTGTGGTGGTGTGGCGGGCAACCGAGCCGATCGTGGCAGGTTCGGCCGTCGGTGGTCCGGAATCGGTGCGGGCAAGCGTGCATGGCGCGCTGGCGACGGTGCAGTCCTTGCTCGCCGAGGAACGTCTGTCCGAGGTCCGGCTGGTTGTGGTGACGACAGGCGCCGTGGGGTTGGCCGACGAGGCTCCGGATCCGGCCGCCGCGGCGGTGTGGGGATTGGTGCGCAGTGCGCAGTCGGAGCATCCGGGACGGTTCGTTCTCGTCGACGCGGATCCGGTCCGGCCGCTCGATGCGGAACACATTGCGGCGGTATTGATTTCGGGCGAGCCGCAGACCGCAGTCCGTGGTACGGAGATTCTGGTTCCCCGGATGGTGCGCGCGTCCGCTGCCACGGACCCTGGGATGCGATCGTCGTTCGGGGATGGGACCGTGCTGATCACCGGCGGCACGGGTGGACTGGGTGCGTTGTTCGCCCGTCATCTCGTTTCCGAGCACGGTGTGCGCAGTCTGGTGTTGACCTCACGCCGGGGATCCGACGCGCCCGGTGCCGCCGAGTTGGCCGCCGAGTTGGCGCAGGCTGGGGCCGAGGTTCGGGTAGTCGCTTGCGATGTCGCCGACCGCGACGCGGTGCGGAACCTGCTGGATTCGATCGCCGGACTGACCGCAGTCGTGCACACCGCGGGAATTCTGGACGACGGCACCGTCGAGTCGCTGACCGCTGATCAGGTGGACCGGGTGCTGGCACCGAAGGTCGACGGGGCATGGCATCTGGACGAGCTGACCCGTGGTCTGAATCTGTCCGCGTTCGTGGTGTTCTCGTCGATCGCGACGGTGCTGGGTTCGTCGGGGCAGGGCAACTACGCCGCGGCGAACGGTTTCCTGGACGCGTTGGCACAGCGGCGGCGGGCCGCGGGGCCGGCCGCCACGGCGCTGGCGTGGGGACCGTGGAACCAGGCCGGCGGTATGACCGGTGGCTTGAACCGCGCCGCCCTCGCGCGGTGGGATCGCTTGGGTCTGAGCCCGCTCGAAAATGCCGAAGGGAAGCGACTTTTCGACGCGGCGCTCGCGCACTCGGAGGCGCGTCTGGCTCCGATCCGCTTCGACGCGAGTGTCTTGCGTCGCGAGTCCGATGTCGACGCGGTTCCGGCGGTGCTGCACGGATTCGCGCGGCGTTCGACGCGCCCGACGCAACAGGCGGCGGTCGCCGCGGCGGCGGGCTCGCTGGCCGCCCGGTTGGCGGATGTGCCGCAAGCGCGGCGTGGCGAGGTGGTACTGGAGGTCGTGCTCACCCAGGCGGCGGCGGTGCTGGGGCATGATTCGGCCGCCGACATCCGGCCCGACCAGCGCTTCGACGAGATCGGTTTCGATTCGCTGGGTGGCGTGGAGTTCCGGAACAGGCTCGGCAAGGCCACCGGCCTGCAGTTGCCGTCGACGCTGGTGTTCGATCATCCGACCCCGGCGGCGGTGGCGAAGCTGGTGCAATCCCGCGTCGAGCCGACGGTGGGCGAACCCCTCAGGAAGGCCGTCCGCCGAGTCCGGGCGGACGAGCCGATCGCGATTGTGGGCATGGCCTGCCAGTTCCCCGGCGGCATCGGATCACCGGACCAGTTGTGGGATCTCGTTGCTTCCGGAACCGACGCGACCGGCGATTTCCCGTCGGATCGGGGCTGGGATCTGGAGCGGCTGTTCGATGCGAATCCGGACAAGCCCGGTACCGTCTACACCCGACGCGGCGGATTCCTCTACAACGCAGGTGATTTCGACCCGGGATTCTTCGGGATCGGTCCACGGGAGGCATCCGCGATGGACCCGCAGCAACGTCTGCTGCTGGAGGTGTCCTGGGAAGCTCTGGAGGACGCGGGCATCGATCCGACGTCGTTGCGGGGCAGCGACACCGGCGTGTATGTCGGAGCGGGCTACTCGGGCTATGTCGATCGGGTGGCCGGTGACCTGGAGGGCTACCGGCTCACCGGCACCACGAGCAGCGTGATGTCGGGACGGGTGGCATACGTCCTCGGTCTCGAAGGCCCGGCGGTCACCGTGGACACCGCCTGCTCGTCGTCGCTGGTCTCGCTGCATCTGGCCTGCCAAGCACTGCGCCAGGGGGAGAGTTCGCTGGCGCTGGCGAGCGGCGTGACGGTCGCGGCCAGTCCTTACCTCTACGTCGATTTCGCGCGGCAGCGCGGTCTCTCGCCCGATGGTCGTTGCAAGGCGTTCTCCGCGGGGGCCGACGGTGTCGCCTTCTCCGAGGGCGTCGGTGTGCTGGTGCTCGAGCGTCTCTCCGACGCCCGCCGCCTGGGTCACAACGTCCTCGCCCTCGTGCGCGGGACGGCGGTGAACCAGGACGGCGCGAGCAACGGCTTGACCGCGCCGAACGGTCCGTCACAGGAGCGGGTGATCGCGGCGGCGTTGGCGAATGCCGGGCTCGAGCCCTCGGACATCGACGCCGTGGAGGCGCACGGTACCGGCACGGCGTTGGGTGATCCGATCGAAGCCCAAGCGCTGATCGCGGCGTATGGGCAGGATCGTGCTGGACAACCGCTGCGGATCGGATCGATCAAGTCGAATATCGGCCACACCGTGGCTGCGGCGGGTGTCGGTGGCGTGATCAAGATGGTGCAGGCGCTGCGCCACGAAACCCTGCCGAAGACACTGCATGCGGACGAGCCGAGCCCGCATGTGGACTGGTCCGCGGGCGATGTCCAGCTGTTGACCGAGGCCCAGCCGTGGCCGGTCGGCGGCCGGGTCCGTCGAGCGGGCGTGTCGTCGTTCGGTGTCAGCGGCACCAACGCACACGCGATCCTCGAGGAAGCGCCCGCCCCAGCGTCGGTCGTCGCGCCACCGGCTAACGACCGTCCACGCACGGTGCCCTGGCTGGTGTCGGCCAAGAATGAGACCGCCCTCCGGGGACAGGCGGCGAAACTGCGGAAGTGGCTGATCGATCACCCCGACGCCGATCCGGTGGATGTGGCGTATTCGCTCGCGACGACACGTGCGCAGCACGAGTCGCGGGCGGCGGTCCTGGGCGGTGACCGCGACGAACTGCTGGCGCGGCTGGCGCAGTTGGCCGCCGGATCCTCCTCTGCCGGAGTGGTTTCCGGCACGGTGGGCTCCGGGAAGACCGCCTTCCTGTTCACCGGTCAAGGCGCGCAGCGGGTCGGTATGGGCGCGGGTCTCGCCGAGGCCTTCCCGGTATTCGCCGCGGCACTGGACGAGGTGTGTGCCCAGTTCGATCCGCTGCTCGGATGTTCCCTGAAGCAAGCGATGTTCACCGGACACCTGATCGACGATCAGGGCGTGGCCGAGGATACCGGGATGCTGGATCGGACACGACTGACCCAGCCCGCGCTGTTCGCTTTCGAAGTGGCGCTGTATCGGCTGTTGGAGTCGTTCGGAGTCGTCCCGGATCTGTTGATCGGGCACTCGATCGGTGAACTGGCCGCGGCGTATGTGGCTGGTGTGTGGTCATTGGAAGACGCCTGCGCACTGGTCGCGGCGCGAGGGCGGCTGATGGAGGCGCTGCCGGAGGGCGGCGCGATGCTCGCGGTCGCCGCGTCCGAGGCCGAAGCGGGCGCGGCGATCGCCGGATTCGGCGACCGGGTGTCGATTGCAGCGGTGAATGCGCCTGCGGCCGTGGTGCTCTCGGGTGACGAGGACGCCGTCGACGACATCGATCGGCAGTTCGCCGAACGGGGTCGCAAGACGAGCCGGTTGCGGGTGTCGCATGCGTTCCATTCCCATCGGATGGAGCCGATGCTGGCCGAGTTCGCCACCCTGGTTGCGGGAGTAACCTGCAACGCCCCACGTATTCCGTTGGTGTCCAACATTTCCGGCCGGATCGCGGGCGCCGAGATCCTGGATCCGGGGTACTGGGTGGCGCAGGTGCTCGCCGCGGTGCGTTTCGCGCCCGGTGTCGAGACGCTGGTGGACTCGGGTGTGCGCCGGTTCCTCGAGGTCGGACCCGACGCGGTGCTGGCGGCGATGACGCGGCACACGCTTGCCGAGGACGTCGAGGCTCGATCTGTGGTGGCCGCGGCGGCCCGCCGGGATCACGACGAGGTCGAGCAGTTCCTCACGATGCTCGGCCAGGCGCATACCGCAGGGGTCGCCGTCGACTGGGACGGATTGTTCACCACCCTCCGGGTATCCCGAATCGCCTTGCCCACCTATGCCTTCGAACATCGGCGGTACTGGCTCGAACCCGGCCTCGCGGAGCCCCGGAATGCGTCGGAACATTCGCTGCTCACCGACGTGGTGCGGGTGGCCGAGCGTGACGAGTGGCTGTTCACGGGACGGCTCTCGCTGCGCACCCATCCGTGGATCGCCGATCACACCACCTACGGTGTGGTGCTCGTCCCGAGCGCCGCGCTCATGGAGATGCTGCTGGTCGCAGGTCGGCGAATCGGTTGCGGCGCCGTCGAAGAGCTCACCCTCGAGGCGCCGATCCTCCCGCCGGCAGACGGCGATGTCGAACTCCAGGTACTGGTGCGGGAACCGGATCCAACGGGACGTCGATCGTTCACGTTCCACTACCGCCTGACCGACGCCGCCGACGGCGAGTGGATGCGCAATGCCAGCGGCGTGCTGAGCGGTCAACAGCTGCTCGACATCGGACTCATGGACATGTTGCGCAACGGCCCGTGGCCGCCGATCGACGCCGAACCGGTGGCCGCCGACTGGATTCCGGCCCAGGTGGCGCGTGTCGCCGGACTGGAATACGGTGCCTCCTTCATCGGCATCGACGCCGCATGGCGCAGTGGCGACACGATGTTCTCCGAGGTCACCCTGAATCAGGAAGTCTCGGCCGAACGGTTCCAGCTGCATCCGGCGCTGTTCGACATGGCACTCCATGCCGGACTTGTCGGTTTGATCTGGTCGGACGACAAGGGCAATCCCGCCGAGGGCAAACTCTTGTTCCGCTGGGGCGCGACGCAATTCCACACCACATCCAAGGTCACGACGTTGCGGGTGATGGCTATCCAGCGCAGCGGTGAGGCGATCACCGTCGTAGCGATCGACCAACACGGAAATCCGGTGGTTTCCGTCGACGAAGTGGTCATGCGCTCCTACGACGTGCAGCAGTTCCGCGCCACACTGTCGGGTGGACGTGCGGCCCGGTACGCGTTGCGCTGGTCAGCGGTCGGGACGCCTGACGGGATCGCCCCGATCGGGAGCGCAGCCGTGCTCGGAACCGCGCAGGTGCCCGGAATCGACGAGCGGTATCCGGATCTGGCGGGGCTCGCTTCGGCCGCGACTGTCCCGGATGTCGTTGTCTGGTCCGAATCCGCTGCACTGCACGGTGATTCGCAGCCGTCCGCGAGCGATCGGGTGAAGGCAGCCCAGCACCTGGTGCGCGGTTGGCTGACCGACGAGCGGTTCGCGCGGTCGCAGCTGGTTGTGGTGACCGGACGGGCGGCGGCCCTGCCCGATGAGGTGCCGGATACCGCATCGGCCGCGGTATGGGGGCTGATACGTAGCGCTCAGACCGAATATCCGGAGCGGATCGTGCTGCTCGACACAGCCGAATCCGGTGGCGCGCAGCATATTTCGGCCGACTCGATCCGAGCCGCGATCGCGACCGGAGAGCCGCAGCTGGCATTGCGGGGCGACTGTGTCCTGGCACCGCGGCTGGAGGCGGCGACATCCGTTGCGGCCGGACAGGTTTCGTTCGGGTCCGGGACGGTGCTGATCACCGGCGGGACCGGGGGATTGGGCGCGCTGCTGGCCCGGCACCTGGTCACCGCGCACGGCGTGCGACGGCTACTGCTGGTATCTCGCCGTGGCGAGCGAGCGGACGGCGCGGCGGAACTCGCGACGGAACTGTCCGGATACGGCGCCGAGGTGCGGATCGCCGCCTGCGATGTCACCGACCGCGACGCGCTTGCAGATCTGCTGGCGGAGCACCCGCTCACCGGCGTCGTGCACGCCGCGGGCGTGCTCGACGACGGCACGTTCCACACCCTCACCGCTGACCAGGTCGATCGGGTGTTCGCGCCCAAGGCCGATGCGGCGTGGCATCTGCACGAGCTCACCCGGGACATGAATCTGTCGGCGTTCGTGCTGTTCTCCTCGATCGCCGGAATGATCGGTTCGGCGGGGCAGGCGAATTACGCCGCCGCGAACAGCTTCCTGGACGCCCTCGCGGTGCGACGCCGCGCCGAAGGGCTACCGGGACTCGCGCTCGCCTGGGGTCCGTGGCAGCAGGACATCGGCATGACCGGCGCTTTGGATCGCACCGCCATGGGCCGGTTGGAGCGACTGGGCCTGGCCCCGCTGGACCGCACCGACGGCCTGCGGTTGTTCGACGAATCGCTGACCGCCGTGGAACCGGTGTCAGCGCTATTGCACTTGGATACCGACAAACTGCGCCTGGAAGCGCATACCGATGCGGTCCCGGCAGCGTTGCGCGGGTTCGTTCGCGCACGTGGCCGGTCGGCCACGACATCGAGTGACGGACCGTCGCTCGGGGAGCGTCTGCACGGTGTGGCGGAGGCGAAGCGACGCGGGGTCGTCCTGGACCTGGTGCGCGAACACGTGGCGGCGGTGCTGGGTTACGGGTCGGTCGACGATATCGGACCCGATCGCGGCTTCGACGAACTCGGCTTCGATTCCCTTGGTGGAGTGGAGTTCCGCAACCGGCTTTCGAAGGTGACGGGGCTCTCGCTGCCCTCGACCCTGGTGTTCGACTACCCCACCGCGGGAGATATCGCCGAGTTCTTGCTGGCGCAGACCGTGGTGACGGCACCTGCGCAACCCACGCAACCGACATCGACGGTGTCCGACGACATCGCGCGGCTCGAGGCGATGCTCGAGCGGATTATCGCGGGCGGCAGCGACAACGACGAGATCGTCGCCGGATTGCGGGGCGTCAACGAGCGCCTGCGCACCTACCTGACCGGCAAGTCGCCGGAAGGTGACTACGACGACCTCGAATTCCATTCCGACAGTGAGCTTTTCGACCTGATCGACGAGGAGTTTGGCCCAGCATGAGCAACCCCGAGACCAGCAACGAGGAACGGCTCAGCCGGTATCTGCGCAAGCTCACCGGAGATCTCCGCGCCGCCAAGAAGCACATCCAGCACCTGGAAGAACGTGCCGGGGAACCGATCGCGATCGTCGGCATGAGCTGTCGATATCCAGGCGGCGTCGACACTCCGGCTCGGCTGTGGGAGTTGGTCGCTTCCGGCACCGACGCCGTCGGTCCTTTCCCGGCCGATCGAGGCTGGGACCTCGAGCGTCTGTTCGACACCGACCCCGAAACGCCGGGCACCATCTACACCCGGGAAGGTGGATTCCTGGATGCGGCGGGCGATTTCGATCCGGGATTCTTCGGAATAGGTCCGCGCGAGGCCGCGGCGATGGATCCGCAGCAGCGTCTGTTCCTGGAAGCGGCATGGGAGGCATTGGAGGACGCCGGCATCGATCCGGCGTCGCTGCGCGGCGGCGACACCGGTGTGTTCGCCGGCGTGATCCATCAGGACTACGGCCCCCGTGTGGGTTCGCCGGGCCTGACCGCCGAATCGGAGGGCCATGCCTACTCGGGTGTTTCGGCCAGCGTCCTGTCCGGGCGCGTCGCCTTCACCTTCGGTTTCAAAGGTCCGGCGATCTCGGTGGACACCGCGTGCTCGTCGTCGCTGGTCGCGCTGCACCTCGCGTGTCAGGCCCTGCGTCAGGGCGAAACCTCGCTCGCCCTGGTCGGTGGGGTCACCGTGATGTCCGACCCCACCCTGCTGATCGCCTTCGGCCGGCAGCGGGCGCTGTCCCCCGACGCCCGATGCAAGGCCTTCGCGGCGGCGGCGAACGGGACCGGATTCTCCGAGGGCCTCGGCATGCTCGCGGTCGAGCGATTGTCGGATGCACGCCGTCACGGCCACCGGGTCCTCGCGGTTATCCGCGGCAGTGCGGTCAACCAGGACGGCGCCAGCAACCGGCTGACCGCGCCGAACGGTCCTTCGCAGGAAAAGGTGATCGCGCAGGCTCTCGCCAGTGCCGGTCTGACGCCCGCCGACGTCGATGCGGTCGAAGCGCACGGCACCGGCACCAGCCTCGGAGATCCGATCGAGGCGCAGGCGCTGATCGCCGCCTATGGTCGCGATCGCGCCGGAGATCCGCTGCGTATCGGCTCGCTCAAGTCGAACATCGGACACACCTCCGCCGCAGCCGGTGTCGGCGGTGTGATCAAGATGGTGCAGGCGCTGCGCCACGAAATGCTGCCCGCGACACTGCATGTCGATGCTCCGACCCCGCATGTGGACTGGTCGGCGGGAACGGTGCGGCTGCTCACCACGGCGGAACCGTGGCCCGCGGGGGAGCGGGTGCGTCGCGCGGGCGTGTCCTCCTTCGGTGCCAGCGGCACCAACGCGCACGTGATTCTGGAGGAGGCCGCCGCGCTGGCGGAGGTCCCTGCCGAGCGGGCGGACGATGCTGTCGACCGCGGCGCGCAGGCAGTGGGGTCCGGTGTCTCCCCGTGGCCGCTGTCGGCGAAAACCGAGGACGGCTTGCGTGCGCAGGCGGCCAAACTGCTGACGTGGGTGACCGAAAACCCCGACCTGACAATCGATGACATCGGCTATTCACTGTCGACTACCCGTGCCCGGCTGGATTGGCGGGGCACGGTAGTGGCCGACGACCGGGACACGATGCTCGCCGGACTGGCAGTACTCGCCGAACACGGATCGGCGAGCTCCGCCAATGGCGTGGCGACGGGGCGGGCGGTCACGCGTAAGGCAGCCTTCCTGTGCACCGGGCAGGGCGCGCAGCGGGTCGGCATGGGAAGTGAACTGTACGAGGCATTCCCGGTGTTCGCTTCCGCGTTGGACGAGATCTGCGAGCAGTTCGATCCCCTACTGCACGGTTCGCTCAAACAGGTGATGTTCACTGGTCAGCCGGCCGATGGTGACCCTGCTGATGTCAGTGTGCTGAATCGGACAGAGTTCACTCAACCCGCGCTGTTCGCATACGAAGTCGCGCTGAGCCGGCTCTTGGACTCGTTCGGCGTGACACCGGATGTCCTGATCGGGCATTCGATCGGTGAGCTGGCCGCCGCGCACATCGCTGGTGTGTGGTCGCTACCGGACGCGTGCCGACTGGTCGCGGCGCGTGGTCGCCTCATGGGGCAGCTGCCGGAAGGCGGTGCGATGCTGGCTGTCGCGGCGAGCGAGCGCGAGGTGTCCGAGGCGCTCGTCGACGGAGTGTCCATCGCTGCGGTGAATTCGCCTGTGGCCGTGGTTGTTTCCGGTGACGAGGACGCGGTGACCGCGCTCGAGCAGTGGTTCGCCGACCGCGGGCGCAAGACATCGCGGTTGCGGGTGTCGCATGCGTTCCATTCCCACCGGATGGACCCGATGCTGGCCGAGTTCGAAGCTGTCGCACGGGATGTCACCTACCATCGCCCACAGATTCCACTCGTCTCGAATCTATCCGGCCGGATGGCCGGTGACGAAGTGCTGGAACCCGCCTACTGGGTCCGACAGGTGCGGGCGGCCGTTCAGTTCGCTCGGGGCATAGACACTCTGGCGGCCTCGGGCGTGCGCCGATTTCTGGAAATCGGTCCGGATGCCGTGCTGACGGCCATGACCCGGCAAAGTCTGCCGGAAGATATCGAATCGCAGTCGCTGGTGGTGGCCGGAGCACGTCGCGGGCGTGCCGAGGTCGAGCAGCTCGTGAACTGCCTGGCGCACGCGCACACGGTCGGTGTCGAGGTCGACTGGAGCGCGTTCTTCGCCGACCGCTCGGTATCGCGAGTGTCGTTGCCCACCTATGCTTTCCAGCGCCGTCGCTACTGGCTCGAGACCTCGGTCGGCACCGCAGGCGTCGAATCCGTGGGATTGGGTGCGGTGGAGCATCCGTTGCTGGGTGCGGTGCTGTCGGTACCGGAATCCGGTGACGTGCTGCTGACCGGCCGGTTGTCGGTAGCGACCCAACCCTGGCTGGCCGACCACGCGGTTGCCGGGTCGGTGTTGTTGCCGGGGACCGGGTTCGTGGAATTGGCGTTGCGTGCCGGTGCGGTGGCCGGATGCCCGATGATCGAGGAATTGACGCTGCAGGCACCGCTGGTACTGCCCGCGGCGGGCGGCATACAGATCCAGGTCGTCGTCGGCGGGCCCGGACACGATGTCGCACAGCGGCCGGTATCGATCTACTCCCGCGGTGAATACGACGGCGACGAGTGGGTATTGAACGCGCGGGGCCTGCTGACACCCCGTGACGAGACGACCGAACCCGACCTCGGGCAGTGGCCGCCGGACGCGGCGAGTGGTATCGATGTCGCCGCCGCGTACATGGACCTGCTGGCGCGTGGTTACGACTACGGTCCGGCGTTCCAGGGTGTGCGGGCGTTGTGGCGGCGCGGCGCGGAGGTGTTCGCCGAGATCGCCGTTGATGCGGACACCGGGGTGCGAGCCGAAGGGTTCGGGATCCACCCGGCACTCCTGGATGCGGCCATGCACGCGGGTCTGCTGGCCGGTGTGCTCGAAGACGGTGCGGGACAGTCGGATTCACCGTTCACGATCGCTGCGGGGCAGGTGGTGCTGCCGTTCTCGTGGGAGTCGGTGTCGCTGTACGCGGCTGAAGCGTCGGTGCTGCGTGTGCGTCTGACCACGACCGGATCGTCGGTATCGGTGTCGGCGGCCGATGAGCAGGGACAACCGGTGTTGTCGGGATCGCTGACAACCAGATCGATGCCGCTCGAACAGCTCGCCGTGGCCACCGCGGGTGCCGGCGGCTCGGTCGCTCCGGTACTGGAACTGGTGTGGTCACCGGCCGCATCCGAGTCCGCGGCGATGGACACGGGTATGGGTCGGTGGGACCGGTTGGATCCGGAGTACCCGGTACCCGCGCTGGTGGTGATCGAGGCCGGATCCGGCTGGAACGATCACAGCGACGCGGACGTGGTGACCACCACCCATACCGAGGTCGCGCGGATACTCGAGGTGGTGCAGGCTTGGCTGGACCAGGACCGGTTCGCCGCGAGCACCCTGCTGATCGCCACGCGCAGCGCCGTCGCGCTGCCCGGTGAAGACCTCGCCGACCTCGCCGGTGCCGCGGTATGGGGCCTGGTTCGTGCGGCGCAGTCGGAAGATCCGGGCCGGATTGTCTTGGCCGACACGGACACCGACATCGACGAGCAGCTTGCGGCCACGATCATGGCCGTGGACGAACCCCAGGTGGTCGTGCGTGGCGGCGTCACCCATACCGCTCGGCTCACTCGACCCGTGACCACGGTGTCTTCCCCGGCGGGCGATGACGCTTCCGCAACCGTGGTGTCTTCCGGGACGGGCGATGAACTTTCCGCCTTCGGTGCTGGGACGGTGCTGATCACCGGCGGCACAGGCGGTTTGGGCACGGTAGTGGCCAGGCACGTGGTGGCCGAGCACGGTGTGCGGTCGTTGCTGCTGGTGAGCCGCAGCGGTCCGCGGGCCGCGGGTGTGGCGGAGCTGTGCGCCGAACTGGAGCAGTTGGGCGCACAGGTGAAAGTGGTGGCCTGTGATGTCACCGATGCCGGTGCGGTGGCCGGATTGCCGGCCGAAGTACCCGCGCAGCTGCCGTTGACGGGAGTGATCCATACCGCAGGTGTGCTGGACGACGGGGTCATCGCGTCGCTGACCGCGCAGCGGATGGACGCGGTCCTGGCGCCGAAGGCGGATGCTGCTTGGCATCTGCACGAAGCGACCGCGGATCTGAATCTGGCTGCGTTCGTGGTGTTCTCGTCGGTGTCGGGCGCAGTCGGCGGACCAGGGCAAGGCAACTACGCGGCCGCGAACACCTTCCTCGACGCGCTGGTGGCGCACCGGCGAGCACGCGGGCTGGCCGGCCAGTCGCTGGCGTGGGGTCCGTGGGCACGCTCGAGCGGCATGACCGGACACCTGGATGCGGCCGATGTGGCTCGGATGAGTCGCGGCGGATTCACGACGATCTCCGATGAACTGGCTTTGGCGGGCTTGGATGTGGTGCTCGAACGGAGCACGGCCTACGCGGTGATCGCCGCGCTGGACACCGTCGCGATCCGCGCCCGATCCGATGCCGGACTCCTGCCACCGCTGCTGCGGGAACTGGCACCGACAGCGACTCGGCGCCCGGCGGCGCCCTCGGCGGCGGTATCCGGTCTTCGGCAACGGCTTTCGGGTCTGGACGCCGATCGGCAGCGGCAGGCGGTACTCGATACCGTACGCACCCACATCGCGGCCGTGCTCGGCCACGACAGTGCGTCCGAGATCGATCCCGATCGCGCGTTCCAGGACCTCGGCTTCGATTCCCTGAGCGGGGTCGAGCTACGCAACCGACTCAAAACCGTTACCGGTCTATCACTCTCGGCCGCAGTGGTTTTCGACTACCCGACACCACAGGCACTGGCCGCCCACCTGGCCGACGAGCTCACCGGCACCGGGCAGGACACCGCGGTCACCGCCGCCGAGGCCGTCGACCACGAACCCATCGCGATCGTCGGTATGGCATGCCGGTATCCGGGTGGTGTCGATTCGCCTGAGGGCCTGTGGAATCTGATCGTGGACGGGACCGACGCGACGTCGGAATTCCCCGTCAATCGAGGCTGGGATACCGAACGCCTCTACGATCCCACTGGCGAAACTCCGCACACCACCTACACGCGTGAGGGTGGATTCCTGCATTCCGCAGGCGAATTCGATCCCGCGTTCTTCGGGATCAGTCCCAATGAAGCCGCCATGATGGATCCGCAGCAGTTCCTGCTGCTGGAGACTTCGTGGGAGGCATTGGAGCGGGCCGGCGTGGATCCGGCGGTGCTGCGTGGCAGTTCGACCGGGGTTTTCGCGGGCATGATGTATCACGACTACCCGGCGAACGCGAACTCGGGATCTATTGCCTCGGGCCGTGTTTCGTATGTGTTCGGTCTGGAAGGGCCGTCGGTCACCGTGGATACGGCGTGTTCGTCGTCGTTGGTGGCGATGCATTTGGCTGCGCAGTCGCTGCGGTCGGGTGAATCCGATCTGGCATTGGCCGGTGGTGTGGCGGTGATGGCGACACCGGAGACGTTTGTGGAGTTCAGCAGGCAGCGGGGTTTGTCGCCGGATGGTCGGTGTAAGTCTTTCGCCGATGCGGCCGATGGTGTTGGTTGGTCTGAGGGTGCTGGTGTGTTGGTGTTGGAGCGTTTGTCCGATGCGCGGCGCAATGGTCGTCAGGTGCTTGCGGTGGTTGCTGGTTCGGCGGTGAATCAGGATGGTGCGTCGAATGGTTTGACTGCTCCGAATGGTCCGTCGCAGCGGCGGGTGATTCGGCAGGCCCTGGCGAATGCTGGGGTTGCATCGACCGGGGTGGATGTGGTGGAGGCTCATGGTACGGGGACGACGTTGGGTGATCCGATCGAGGCCCAAGCCCTGTTGGCGACTTATGGGCAGGATCGGGATGCGGATCGTCCTCTCTGGTTGGGGTCGTTGAAGTCGAATATCGGTCATGCTCAGGCTGCGGCGGGTGTGGGTGGTGTGATCAAGATGGTGATGGCGATGCGGTATGGGTTGTTGCCGCAAACTCTGCATGTTGATCAGCCGTCTACGAAGGTGGATTGGTCGGAGGGGCACGTCCGGTTGTTGACCGAGTCGGTGCCGTGGCCGGAGACGGGTCGGCCGCGTCGTGCGGGTGTGTCCTCGTTCGGTATCAGTGGGACGAATGCGCATCTCATCATCGAGCAGGCTCCGGTCGCCGAGCCGGTGGTGGAGCAGGCTCCGGTGCCGACGGCTGAGACCGTTGCGGCTGGTGGGTTGCTGCCGTGGGTTGTTTCGGCACGTAATCGTGAGGCTCTTGCCGGTCAGGCCGGGCGGCTGGCCTCGTCTGTGACCGATCATGAACTGGATCCGGTGGATGTCGGTTTCTCGTTGGCGTCCACCCGTGCTGTGTTCGAGCATCGCGCGGTTGTGTTGGCCGATAACCGTGATGGTCTGCTGTCGGGAGTGCGGACGCTGGCCGAGGGTGTGCAGGGACCGGGTGTGGTGTCCGGCCGCATCGTGCCGGGTTCGACGGGTCTGATGTTTTCGGGTCAGGGTGCGCAGTGGGCGGGTATGGCTGCCGAGCTGTGCGCGGCGTTCCCGGTGTTCGCCGAAGTTTTCGACGCGATTGTAGCCCGCCTGAATCCCTTATTGGGGCAGTCGGTTTCGCTGGATTCGGCGTTGTCGGACAGTGATTTGGTCGATGCGACGGTGTTTGCGCAGGCGGGGTTGTTCGCGTTCGAGGTGGCGTTGTTCCGCCTGCTGGAGTCGTGGGGTGTGCGCGCGGATGTGGTGGCGGGTCATTCGATTGGTGAGGTCGCTGCTGCGCATGTGGCTGGGGTGATGTCGCTGGCGGATGCGTGTGTGTTGGTGGCTGCGCGTGGCCGGTTGATGCAGGTGTTGCCTGTGGGTGGGGCGATGGTCGCGGTAGGTGCGTCGGAGGCCGATGTGCGGATGCTGCTGTCCGGTGGGGTGTCGATCGCGGCGGTGAATGGTCCGTCGTCGGTGGTGCTGTCTGGTGTCGAGAGTGATGTCGTCGCGATCGTCGAGGCGTGTGTTGAGCGTGGTTGGCGGACGCATCGTTTGCGGGTGTCGCATGCTTTTCATTCGGCGTTGATGGAGCCGATGCTGGCTGAATTCGCTTCGGTGGTTGAGGGTTTGGTGTTTGCTCGGCCGCGTATTGCGTTGGTGTCGACGGTGACCGGTGCCCGGGTCGTGGACGAGATGAGCGATCCGTCGTATTGGGTGGGTCAGGTCCGGGAGACCGTGCGTTTTGCCGATGCGGTCGCCGTGATGGTGGGTTCGGGTGTGTCCCGGTTCGCCGAGATCGGACCCGATGCGGTGCTGACTCCGATGGTCGCCCAGACCCTCGACGACAGGGCGGCGGCCGCGAGTGCTGCGGTGGTGGCGCTGGGGCGTCGAGGCCATGCCGATGTCTCCGCTGTGTTGGCCGGTGTGGCCGGGTTGTTCGTGGCCGGTGCCGAGGTGGACTGGGCCGGTTTCTACGCCGGTTCCGGAGCTCAGCGAATCGACTTGCCCACCTACGCTTTCCAACACGAGCGTTTCTGGCTCGATGCCAAGCAGGTGCTGGCGCAGTCGTGGCTCGGTGCCGAACTCGGCGGAGTGACTTCTGTCGGTCTCGAGGCGGTGGACCATCCCTTGCTCGGTGCTGTTGTGCCGCACCCGGAGTCGGGTGGGGTGAGCTTCACCGGCCGGTGGTCGCTGGACTCGGTGGGATGGTTGGCCGATCACAGCGTGCACGGGGTCGTGTTGCTGCCGGGGACCGGGTTCGTCGAACTTGCCAGTCACGTCGGCGGTCTTTTGGGCTGCGATGTAGTGGATGAGCTTGTCCTGCATACCCCGTTGACCCTGTCGCCCGAGGGCAGTGTCGCGGTGCAGGTCGTGGTGGCCGCCGCTGATGAGGCTGGTCGGCGGCGGTTGAGTGTGCACTCGCGACAGGCGGGCGAGGGTCCGTGGTCGCTGCATGCCGAGGGTGTGCTCGCCCGAGGCGAAGCGGTTGCCGATTTCGAACTGACTTCGTGGCCTCCGGCTGGGGCGGAGCCGATGCCTGTCGACAGTGCCTATGACGAGTTGCTCGAACTCGGATATGGGTATGGTCCGTTCTTCCAGGGTTTGCGGGCGGCATGGCGGCGTGGCGATGAGGTGTTCGCCGAGGTCGCTCTGCCGGACCCGCAGCAGGCCACGGGTTTCGGAATCCACCCCGCGCTGTTCGACTCGGCCCTGCATGCCGGAATCATTCATGGGCGCAGCGGTGGTGCCGCGGTGCTGCCGTTCGCCTGGAACCGGGTGGTTCTGCACTCGGCCGGCGCTACCGCCGTGCGGGTACGGAGCGTCCCCGAAGGCGACAACTTCGCCGTGCAGATAGCTGATGAGCAGGGTCGGCCGGTGCTGTCGGTGGGCGCTCTGGTGTCTCGGCCGGTATCGGCCGAGCGCCTGGGCGCGGACCGGGTGTCGGATGCCCTGTGGGGCCTGGAATGGGTTACCGCTCAGCCGCTTTCGGCAAGGATGGTGGAGCCGGGCCGGGTAGCGGTACTCGGTTCCGGCCAGAGTTCTGGTGAGGTGCGGCGCTATCGCGATCTGGCGGCTTTGGTCACCGATCTCGATGCGGCGCAGGAGCCGGTTGTTCCTGACATCGTGATGCTCGAGTGCGCACTCCACGACGGTCCGCCGACAGCGGCGGCGCGGCAGGTCATGACCGGCGTGCTGGACACCGTCCAGGGTTGGCTGGCCGAAACCCGTTTCGCCGCTTCGCGTTTGGTGGTACTCACGAAATGCGCAGTGACCGTTGCCGATTCCGAGCAGGTGCGCCTGGATCAGGCGCCGGTGTGGGGTTTGCTGCGTGCCGCGCAGGCGGAGCACCCGGGTCGGTTCCAGCTTGTCGATGTGGATCAGGACGGTGACTTGTTCGCTGTCGCGACCGCGGCGGCAGCTGCTGCCGAGGAACCCGAGGCCGCGCTACGCGGCACGACCGTGCTCGTGCCGCGTTTGACCCGTCACGCACCGGGCGTGATCGCTCGGCTGACCGAGCCGGGGACCGTCCTGGTGACCGGTGGTACCGGTGGTCTGGGTGCGGTGATCGCGCGTCATTTGGTGACCGAACACGGTGTGCGCCATCTGCTTCTGACATCTCGGCGCGGCCTGGACGCTCCCGGCGCCGCCGAGTTGGGTGAGGAGTTGGTCCGGCTCGGCGCTGCGGTCACCGTCGCCGCGTGTGATGTGTCCGATCGGGGCGCGCTGGCCGCGTTGCTGGACGGCATCTCCGATGAGCATCCGTTGGTGGGTGTCGTGCATGCGGCAGGAACTGCCGATAACGGTGTGATCGAATCGATTTCGGCCGACCGGATCGATTATGTGTTCCGGCCCAAGGTCGATGCCGCGTGGTATCTGCACGAGCTCACTCGCGAGCACCCGTTGTCGCTGTTCGTGCTGTTGTCGTCGGCGGGTGGGTTGGTGCTGGCCGCCGGTCAGGCCAATTACGCCGCGGCGAATGTCTTCTTGGATGCCCTCGCGGCGCATCGTCACAACCTGGGACTGCCTGCGACCTCTCTCGATTACGGTATGTGGGCAAGGTCGAGCGGGCTCGGTACCGAGTTGTCCGAGGGCGATTTCGATCGGATGCGCAGGCAGGGCTTCCCGCCGCTGACCGAGGCCGACGGTCTGGCATTGTTCGATGCGGCGATCGCCACCGATACCGCCCAATTGGTGGCGCTGCGAGTCGATCCGGCGGTGCTTCGAACCCGGGGCGAGCAGCTCCCGGCTCTCGTCCGCGCGATCGTGCCGACCCCGGTGCGCCGCAACAGCCGGACCCCGGCGGGTCAGGCCTTCGGGCAGAAGCTGGCGGGCCTGTCGGATGCTGATCGCAATAGTGCGCTGCTCGACCTGGTCCGATCGGTGGCCGCCGGCATCCTCGGACACGCCTCCATCGATGCCGTCGAACCCCAGCAGGCTTTCCAGCAGCTCGGCTTCGACTCGTTGAGCGCTATCGAGTTCCGCAACAAACTCAACGCCGCGACCGGTCTGCAACTGCCTGCCACTCTGATCTTCGATCAGCCCAACCCACAGATCGTCGCGGAGTTCATCGGTTCGCAGCTCACCGGTACCGGGGCCGTTGATGAGCTCACGGTCAGCCGGGTCCGAGCTGACGACGAACCGATCGCGGTGGTGGCGATGGCCTGCCGCTACCCCGGTGGTGTCGCATCGCCGGAGGATCTGTGGAATCTGGTCGTCTCGGGCGTTGACACCACCGGGGAGATGCCGGTGGATCGAGGCTGGGACATCGAGGGCATCTACGATCCCGAGCCCGGTAAGGCGGGTAAGACCTACACCCGTCGTGGTGGATTCTTGTACTCCGCAGCTGATTTCGACGCGGACTTCTTCGGGATCAGCCCGAATGAGGCCATGGTGATGGATCCGCAGCAGCGGTTGCTGTTGGAGGTTTCGTGGGAGGCGTTTGAACGCGCCGGTGTGGATCCGGCGGTGCTGCGTGGCAGTTCGACCGGGGTGTTCACCGGTCTGATGTATCACGACTACGCCCAAGCAACCGGGACCGGTAGCGGCGCCGCAGGCAGTTTGGTCTCGGGTCGGGTGTCGTATGCGTTCGGTCTGGAGGGGCCGTCGGTCACCGTCGATACGGCGTGTTCGTCGTCGTTGGTGGCATTGCATTTGGCCGCGCAGTCGCTGCGGTCAGGGGAGTGTGATCTGGCATTGGCCGGTGGTGTGGCTGTGATGGCGACACCGGACATGTTCCTCGAGTTCAGCAGGCAGCGGGGTTTGTCGCCGGATGGTCGCTGTAAGTCTTTCGCCGATGCGGCCGATGGTGTTGCTTGGTCCGAGGGTGCTGGCGTATTGGTGTTGGAGCGGCTGTCCGACGCGCGGCGCAATGGTCGTCAGGTGCTTGCGGTGGTTGCTGGTTCGGCGGTGAATCAGGATGGTGCGTCGAATGGTTTGACTGCTCCGAATGGTCCGTCGCAGCGGCGGGTGATTCGGCAGGCCCTGGCGAATGCTGGGGTTGCATCGACCGGGGTGGATGTGGTGGAGGCTCATGGTACGGGGACGACGTTGGGTGATCCGATCGAGGCCCAAGCCCTGTTGGCGACTTATGGGCAGGATCGGGATGCGGATCGTCCTCTCTGGTTGGGGTCATTGAAGTCCAATATTGGTCACGCTCAGGCCGCGGCGGGTGTGGGTGGTGTGATCAAGATGGTGATGGCGATGCGGCATGGGTTGCTGCCGCAAACCTTGCATGTTGATCAGCCCAGCACCAAGGTCGACTGGACCGAAGGCCACATCCGGTTGCTGACCGAGTCGGTGCCGTGGCCGGAGACGGGTCGGCCGCGTCGTGCGGGTGTGTCCTCGTTCGGTATCAGTGGGACGAATGCGCATCTCATCATCGAGCAGGCTCCGGTCGCCGAGCCGGTGGTGGAGCAGGCTCCGGTGCCGGTGGTCGAGACCGTTGCGGCTGGTGGGTTGCTGCCGTGGGTGGTTTCGGCGCGTAGTGTTGAGGCTCTTGTCGGTCAGGCTGCTCGTTTGACATCGCATGTGGGCGAACAGGATCCGATTGATGTCGGTTTCTCGTTGGCGTCCACGCGTGCGGTGTTCGACCATCGCGCTGTTGTGTTGGCCGATAACCGTGATGATCTGGTCGCGGGAGTGCGGGCGCTGGGTCGCGCGGAGTCCGTTCCGGGTGTGGTGTCGGGTCGTGTGGTTTCGGGTTCGACGGGTGTGGTGTTTTCGGGTCAGGGTGCGCAGTGGGCGGGTATGGCTGCTGAGTTGCGCGTGTTCCCGGTGTTCGCTGAGGTTTTCGATGCGATTGTTGCTGAGTTGGATCCGTTGCTGGGGCAGTCGGTTTCGTTGGATTCGGCGTTGTCGGACAGTGATTTGGTCGATGCGACGGTGTTTGCGCAGGCGGGGTTGTTCGCGTTCGAGGTGGCGTTGTTCCGGTTGCTGGAGTCGTGGGGTGTGCGCGCGGATGTGGTGGCGGGTCATTCGATTGGTGAGGTCGCTGCTGCGCATGTGGCGGGTGTGTTGTCGTTGGCGGATGCGTGTGTGTTGGTGGCTGCGCGTGGTCGGTTGATGCAGGCACTGCCTGTGGGTGGGGCGATGGTCGCGGTCGGTGCTTCGGAGGCTGATGTTGCGGCGCTGCTGGTTGGTGAACTGTCCGGTGGGGTGTCGATCGCGGCGGTGAATGGTCCGTCGTCGGTGGTGCTCTCTGGTGTTGAGGAGGCGGTTTCCGCTGTTGTCGACACGTGTAATGAGCGTGGTTGGCGGACGCATCGTTTGCGGGTGTCGCATGCTTTTCATTCGGCGTTGATGGAGCCGATGCTGGCTGAATTCGCTTCGGTGGTTGAGGGTTTGGTGTTTGCTCGGCCGTGTATTGGGTTGGTGTCGACGGTGTCCGGTGCTCGGGTCGTGGATGAGATGAGCGATTCGTCGTATTGGGTGGGTCAGGTTCGGGAGACCGTGCGTTTTGCTGATGCGGTCGCCCAAATGGCGGCTATGGGTGTGTCTCGGTTCGCTGAGGTCGGACCCGATGCGGTGCTCTTCCCGATGGTCAACCAGATCGTCGATGAAATGGACGCGGCTGTGGCTCCCACGGTGGTTGCTCTGGCGCGTCGAGGCCATGCCGATGTCTCCGCTGTGTTGGCCGGTGTGGCCGGGTTGTTCGTTTTCGGCGCCGACTTCGACTGGGCCGGTATGTATTCCGCCGGGGCTCGGCGAATCGACTTGCCCACGTATGCTTTCCAACGTCGGCGTTATTGGATGCGCGAAGGGTCCGCCGGCAGTGGTGACGCGCGGTCGATGGGTCTGGCGACCACCGGACACCCTTTGGTTTCGGCGGTGGTGTCACAACCGGACTCCGGTGCGGTGATCCTGACCGGCCGACTGTCGGTGCAGACGCATCCTTGGCTGGCCGATCACCAGGTGAAGGGCACCGTGTTGTTCCCCGGTGCCGGTTTGGTCGAACTCGCCCTGCATGCCGGGGAGCAGGTGGGTTGTTCGACTCTCGAGGACTTGGTCCTGCAGGCCCCACTGGTGCTGCCGGATTCCAGTGGGGTCGCGGTACGCATTGTCGTCGGTGCCGACGACGAGACGGGCCGTCGCGCGGTGCGGATCTTCTCCTGCCCCGATGGGGATATCGATTCGGCGCCGTCGTGGACGCTGAACGCCGAAGGCGCGCTCGCCCCGGACGACATGACGACTGCTGTCGACCTCGCCTCGTGGCCTCCGGCTGGTGCGCAGCCGCTGGACGTCGATGGTGTCTACGACGAACTGCTCGATGCCGGGTACGGGTACGGTCCCCACTTCCAGGGGCTGCGGGCGGTATGGCGACGCGGTGCGGAATTGTTCGCCGAGGTCGTGCTACCGGATCTACCCGAAGCCAACGGTTTCGGGCTGCATCCGGCGCTGCTCGATGCTGCTCTGCATGCCTCGCTCATAGGCGACTTCATGCCCGCGGACGAGGCTGGGCTCGCATTGCCGTTCGAGTGGTCCGGTGTCACGGTGCACGCGGCGGGAGCCAACGCCTTGCGAGTCCGGCTGACCCGAGTCGGTCAGCATGCGGTGGCGGTGGATCTCGCGGATCCGACCGGCGCTGCGGTGGCGACGGTGCGGCAGCTGGCTTCCCGGCCGATTGATCCCGCTCAGCTCTCTACCGGCGCATCCAATGCCGATAACGCGTTGTTCCAGGTCGATTGGACACCGATCGCGGTGTCCGACACCGAGATCAGCGCAGTGTCGTGGGCGGATCTCGGCGACGAGGTTCCCACCGCGGTCGTGTTGGTCTGTCCGACGGCCAATGATCCCGCCGCCGTTCGTGCTGCGACTCATGACGTGCTGCGGGTGCTTCAGTCCTGGATTGCCGATCAGCGGTTCAGCGAGTCGGTGCTGGTGGTTCGGACCAGTGGTGCGGTCTCGGTTGCCGGGGAAGACATTACGAACCTGGCCGGCGCTGCGGTGAATGGTCTGGTTCGTTCCGCGCAGGCAGAGAGCCCTGGCCGGATCGTGTTGATAGACACTGATTCCGACATCGACGGGTTGCTCGGCGGGATTCTGACTTCAGAGGAACCGCAGGTGGCCGTGCGCGGCGGGCAGGCACTCAGTGCGCGACTCGCTCGAGCGGTCTCGAGTCCGGCGGCCGCTACAGCTCCGAGTTCCGCTTTCGGTCCGGACGAGACAGTTCTGATCACCGGTGCCAGCGGCTTCCTCGGTGGGTTGTTCGCCCGGCATCTGGTCAACGCCCACGGTGTCCGTCACCTGCTGTTGCTGAGCAGGCGCGGCGAATCCGCTCCCGGCGCCGCCGAACTGCGCGCGGAGTTGCAACGTCTTGGTGCCGAAGTCGAGTTCGCCGCCTGCGATGTCGCCGATCGTGGGGCGCTGGCCGAGGTGCTGGCCGACGTTCCCGGGGGTCGGCCACTCACCGGTGTGTTCCATACAGCTGGTGTGCTCGACGATGGCGCCATCGCTTCGCTGACCGCGGATCGGATGGACACGGTGTTGCGGCCCAAGGTCGATGCCGCCCTGCACCTGCACGAACTGACCGCCGATCTGCCGTTGAAGGCGTTCGTGCTGTTCAGCTCGGCGGCCGGTGCGTTCGGCAGCCCCGGGCAGGGCAACTATGCCGCGGCGAACGCCTGCCTGGACGCTTTGGCGGTGCACCGCAGGGCATCCGGACGCTGCGGGCAGTCGCTCGCGTGGGGTCTCTGGAGCATGAACGGAGGTATGGCCGCGGAGCTCAGCGACGTCGACCGCCACCGCATGTCTCGTTCGGGCATGCTGCCGCTTTCGGAGGAACAGGGCCTGGCATTGTTCGCCGCCGCCGCCGAGATCGACGCGGCGGCTCCCGTCCTCGCCCGTCTCGATCTGGAGAGCCTGCGCAGCGCAGGGTTCGCCGCGGCACTGCTGTCCGGCTTGGTCCCTGCTCGCCGCAAGACGGCCTCGGGCACCGCGGCGCTACGTGCTCGTTTGGCGAACACCCCGGACAGCGAACGCCTCGGTGTGCTCGTCGAAATCGTTCGTGGTCAGGTCGCGGCGGTTCTGGGTCATCAGAACGCGAATGCGATCGCAGCCGACCGGGCCTTCAATGAACTGGGCTTCGATTCGATCACCGCCATCGAGTTCCGTAACGCCCTGAAATCCGTTACGGGTCTGCGGTTGCCCGCGACTCTGGTGTTCGACTACCCGTCGCCGCAGGCGCTGGCGAAGTATCTGGCCGACGAATTCACCGAGCACCACGACCCTGACCGGTCGACAGATCTGTCGGACAACGATATTCGCAGAGCCCTCCAAACAATCCCCCTCACCCGGCTCCGCGATGCGGGGCTGCTGGATGCGCTCATGCAGCTCACACAGGGGCAGGAAAGCCACGGCGAGATCGATCAGAGCATCACGGACGAATCGATCGACGCGCTCGATATCGACGACCTGATCGAAATGGCTTACGACAACTCATCAGAAGACTGACGGAGCTGGAACAATAATGACGAAGCCCGACGACAATACTCAGAAGCTCGCTCAGGCGCTGCGCGTCTCCCTCAAAGAGACCGAGCGGTTGCGTGCCCGCAACCGCAAGCTCGACGCAGCCCTTCGCGAACCCATTGCGATTGTGGGTATGGCGTGTCGGTATCCGGGTGGGGTCAGTTCCCCTGAGGATCTTTGGCGGTTGGTCTCGGACGGGACCGACGCGACGTCGGGGTTTCCCGAAAATCGGGGCTGGGATACGGAACGTCTTTACGACCACACCGGCGAAACACCGAACAGCACGTACACGCGCGAGGGCGGATTCCTGCACTCCGCAGGTGAGTTCGATCCGGGGTTCTTCAATATCAGTCCCAATGAGGCCGCGCTGATGGATCCACAGCAGTTTCTGCTGCTGGAGACCTCATGGGAGGCGTTCGAGCGGGCCGGCGTCGATCCCGGCTCGCTGAAAGGAAGCCGGACCGGTGTGTGGGTCGGCATGATGTATCACGACTATCCGGCCAATGCGAATTCGGGATCTATCGCTTCCGGTCGCGTCTCGTATGTGTTCGGTCTGGAAGGGCCGTCCGTCACCGTCGATACGGCGTGTTCGTCGTCGCTGGTGGCAATGCATTCGGCGGCCGCGTCGTTGCGGTCGGGTGAGTGTGATCTGGCGTTGGCCGGTGGTGTCGCGGTGATGGCCTCCCCGGAGACCTTCGTGGAGTTCAGCCGTCAGCGCGGGCTGGCACCGGACGGACGGTGCAAATCCTTCGCCGACGCGGCCGATGGTGTCGGCTGGTCCGAAGGTGTTGGCGTTCTGGTGTTGGAGCGTTTGTCCGACGCCCAGCGCAACGGTCATCAGATTCTTGCCGTGATCGCTGGTTCGGCGGTGAATCAGGACGGTGCCTCGAACGGATTGACCGCCCCCAACGGCCCGTCGCAGCGGCGGGTGATCCGGCAGGCGTTGACGAATGCCGGGATCTCGCCGGCCGAGGTCGACGTAGTGGAAGCCCATGGCACCGGCACGACCCTGGGTGATCCGATCGAGGCCCAAGCGCTGCTGGCCACCTATGGACAGGACCGTGATGCGGATCGTCCCCTCTGGTTGGGGTCGTTGAAGTCCAACATCGGTCACGCTCAGGCCGCGGCCGGTGTGGGCGGTGTGATCAAGATGGTTATGGCGATGCGGCATGGCGTGTTACCGAAGACGCTGCACGTTGATCAGCCCTCCACGAAAGTCGACTGGTCCGAAGGCCAGGTGCGCTTGTTGACCGAGCCGGTGCCCTGGCCGGAGGCGGAACGGCCGCGGCGTGCGGGTGTGTCCTCCTTCGGCATCAGCGGCACCAACGCACACGTCATCGTGGAGCAGGCCCCGGTCACCGAGCCAGTGGTGGAGCAGGCTCCGGCGCCGGTGTCGAAGACTGTTCCAGCTGGTGGGTTGCTGCCGTGGGTGGTTTCGGCGCGTAGTGGTGAGGCTCTTGCCGGTCAGGCTGTCCGCCTGGCGTCTCATGTCGGCGACCACGACCTGGATCCGATGGATATCGGTTTCTCGTTGGCGTCTACGCGTGCCGTTTTCGAGCATCGTGCTGTGGTCGTGGCCGAGGGCTGTGCTGGTCTGCTGGCGGGAGTACGGGCGCTGGGTCGCACCGAAACCACTCCCGATGTGGTGACCGGTCGTGTGGTGCCGGGTTCGACGGCTGTGGTGTTCTCCGGTCAGGGTGCGCAGTGGGCCGGTATGGCAACCGAGTTGTGCACGGCCTACCCGGTGTTCGCCGAGGCTTTCGACGCGATCGCCGCTGAACTGGATCCGCTGCTGGGGCAGTCGGTTTCGCTGGATTCGGCGTTGTCGGACAGTGATCTGGTCGATGCGACGGTGTTCGCGCAGGCGGGGTTGTTCGCGTTCGAGGTGGCGTTGTTCCGCATGCTCGAATCATGGGGCGTGCGCGCGGATGTCCTAGCCGGTCACTCGATCGGCGAGATCGCCGCCGCGCATGTCGCGGATGTGTTGTCGTTGGCGGACGCGTGTGTGCTCGTGGCCGCTCGTGGCCGGTTGATGCAGGCACTGCCCGGTGGTGGGGCGATGGTTGCCGTGGGTGCCTCCGAGGCCGACCTGCTGCCGCTGCTGCCTGGTGGGGTGTCGATCGCGGCGGTGAATGGTCCGTCGTCGGTGGTGGTGTCCGGTGTCGAGGACGCGGTCCTGGCCGTTGTCGAGGCGTGCACCGAGCGTGGTTGGCGCACGCACAGGTTGCGGGTCTCGCACGCTTTCCACTCGGCACTGATGGAGCCGATGCTGGCCGAATTCGCTTCGGAGATAGAGGGTTTGGCGTTCGCCCGCCCGAAAATTCCGTTGGTGTCGACGGTGACCGGTGCTCGGATCGGCGATGAGATGTCGAATCCGTCGTATTGGGTGGGCCAGGTCCGCGAGACCGTGCGGTTCGCTGATGCGGTCACCGCGATGGTGGATATGGGCGTGTCCAGGTTCGCCGAGGTCGGGCCGGACGCGGTGCTGACCCCGATGATCGGCCAGTCTCGCGACGACGGGGCTGCTGGGGTGGTGGCGTTGGCGCGTCGAGGCCATGCCGATCGGTCCACGGTGTTGGGCGGGGTGGCCGGGTTGTTCGTGGCCGGTGCCGAGGTGGACTGGGCCGGTTTCTACGCCGGTTCCGGAGCTCAGCGAATCGACTTGCCCACCTACGCTTTCCAACACGAGCGTTTCTGGCTCGATGCCAAGCAGGTGCTGGCGCAGTCGTGGCTGGGAGCCGAACTGGGTGGGGTCTCCGCTGTCGGGCTGGATGTGGTGGATCATCCGTTGCTGGGTGCTGTTGTGCCGCATCCGGATTCAGGTGGGGTGAGTTTCACCGGCCGGTGGTCGGTGGGCTCGGTGGAGTGGTTGGCCGACCACAGCGTGCTGGGTACCGTGCTGCTGCCGGGGACCGGATTCGTCGAGTTGGCCAGTCACGTCGGCGGTCTGGTGGGCTGCGAGGTGGTCGATGAACTCGTCCTCCATATCCCGCTGACCCTGCCGGCCGAGGGCAGTGTCGCGGTGCAGGTCGTGGTGGCCGCCGCCGACGATGCCGGTCGTAGACGGCTCAGTGTGCATTCCCGGCAGGCGGGCGAGGGTCTGTGGTCGCTGCACGCTGAGGGTGTGCTCGCGCCGGGTGAGGTGGTGGCCGATTTCGACCTCGCCTCGTGGCCTCCGGTTGGTGCGCAGCCGTTGCCCATCGACGGTGTCTATGACGAGCTGCTCGGTATCGGGTACGGGTACGGCCCGTACTTCCAGGGCTTGCGGGCGGCATGGCAGCGCGGTGAGGAGCTGTTCGCTGAGGTCGCGCTACCGGATCCACAGGAAGCCGAGGGCTTCGGGATCCATCCGGCCTTGTTCGATTCGGCGTTGCATGCCGCGATAGTTCATGGTCTTCGCGGCGGTGGTGGTGTGTTCCCGGCGCTGCCGTTCACCTGGAACAAGGTGGTGCTGCATTCGACCGGTGCTGCCGTAGTGCGGGTGCGCATCGTGGTTCAGGGCGACCGGTTCGCTGTGCAGCTGGCCGACGAGCAGGGACAACCCGTGCTGTCGGTGGGCGCCTTGATTTCTCGGCCCGTGTCGGCTGAACGCCTGAGTGCGAATCCGGTGTCGGAGGCACTGTTCGGCGTGGACTGGGTCGCCGTTGCGTTGTCGTCGGCGGTGAGTGTCGAGCCGGGCCGGGTGGCGGTACTCGGTTCGGGCCGGAGTTCCGGTGAGGTGCGAGCGCATCGCGATCTCGCGGCGTTGATCGCCGATCTGGATGCGACTGCTGACTCGGTTGTTCCCGAGATCGTGCTGCTCGAGTGCCCCGATTACCAGGGTGCGCCGCCGGAGGCCGCGCGGCAGATCGTAGCCGGTGTTCTCGACACCGTTCGGTATTGGCTCGCCGAAACCCGTTTCGCCGCTTCCCGTTTGGTGGTGCTCACCAGACAAGCGGTGACCGTTGCCGATTCGGACCAGGTGGATCTGGGGCAGGCGCCGGTGTGGGGTTTGCTGCGTGCCGCGCAGGCCGAACACCCGGGGCGATTCCAGCTTCTCGACCTGGATCAGGATGACCTGGACCAAGATTCGGTCGCTGTCGCGACCGTGGCAGCGGCTGCTGCGACGGAACCGGAGGCCGCGCTACGCGGCACGACGCTGTTCGTGCCGCGTTTGAGCCGGCACGCATTCGGCACGATCGCTCGATCGACCGAGCCGGGAACCGTGCTGGTGACCGGTGGCACCGGTGGTCTGGGTGCGGTGATCGCTCGGCATCTGGTGTCCGAACATGGTGTGCGCCAATTGGTTCTGACGTCTCGGCGTGGCCTGGACGCTCCTGGAGCTGTTGAACTGCGGGCGGAGTTGGCCGAGCTCGGTGCCGAGGTCACCATTGCCGCGTGCGATGTGTCCGATCGGGACGCACTGGCGGCACTGCTGGATTCGATCTCCGATCAGCATCGCCTGGTGGGCGTGGTGCATGCTGCCGGCACCGCCGACAAGGGTGTGATCGAGTCGATCACGCCGGACCGGATCGACCATGTCTTCCGGCCCAAGGTCGATGCGGCGTGGTATCTGCACGAGCTCACCCGCGATCACTCGCTGTCGCTGTTCGTTTTGGTGTCTTCAGCGGGTGGGTTGGTGCTGGCGGCGGGTCAAGCCAACTACGCCGCGGCGAATGTCTTCCTCGATGCCCTCGCCGCGCATCGGCACAACCTGGGACTGCCCGCGACCTCTCTCGATTACGGCTTGTGGGCGAGATCCAGTGGACTCGGTACCGAGCTGTCCGAGGACGATTTCGATCGGATGCGCAGGCAGGGCTTCCCGCCGCTGACCGAGGCCGACGGTCTGGCGCTGTTCGATGCGGCGATCGCCACCGATACCGCCCAGCTGGTGGCGCTGCGGGTCGATCCGGCGGTGCTTCGAACCCGAGGTGAGCAGACCCCGGCCCTGATCCGCGCGATCGCACCAATCCCTGTGCGCCGCAACGGTAGAACCCCGGCGGGTCAGGCATTTGCGCACAAGCTGGCCGGTCTCTCCGATACCGAACGCAAGAGGGTTCTGCTCGACCTGGTCCGATCGGTGGCCGCCGAGGTTCTCGGGCACGCCTCCATCGATGCTGTCGAACCCGATCAGGCTTTCCAGCAGCTCGGCTTCGACTCGTTGAGCGCTATCGAGTTCCGCAACAAACTCAACGCCGCGACCGGTCTGCAGCTGCCTGCCACTCTCATCTTCGATCAGCCCAACCCACAGATCGTCGCCGACTTCATCGATTCGCAACTCACCGGCACCGGGGCCGTTGATGAGCTCACGATCGGCCGGGTCCGAGCTGACGACGAGCCGATCGCGGTGGTGGCGATGGCCTGCCGTTATCCAGGTGGTGTCGCGTCGCCGGAGGATCTGTGGAATCTGGTCGTCTCGGGGGCCGATGCCACCGGTGAGTTGCCGGTGGATCGAGCCTGGGACATCGCGGACATCTACGATCCCGAGCCCGGTAAGGCGGGTAAGACCTACACCCGTCGCGGTGGGTTCCTGTATGCGGCAGCTGATTTCGACGCGGACTTCTTCGGGATCAGCCCGAATGAGGCCATGGTGATGGATCCGCAGCAGCGGTTGCTGTTGGAGATTTCGTGGGAGGCGCTGGAACGCGCCGGTGTTGACGCGGCGGTGCTGCGTGGCAGTTCGACCGGCGTGTTCACCGGTGTGATGTACCACGACTACGCGCAGGGCAGGGCCGCAGGCAGTTTGGTCTCGGGTCGGGTGTCGTATGCGTTCGGTCTGGAGGGGCCGTCGGTCACCGTCGATACGGCGTGTTCGTCGTCGTTGGTGGCATTGCATTTGGCCGCGCAGTCGCTGCGGTCAGGGGAGTGTGATCTGGCATTGGCCGGTGGTGTGGCTGTGATGGCGACACCGGACATGTTCCTCGAGTTCAGCAGGCAGCGGGGTTTGTCGCCGGATGGTCGCTGTAAGTCTTTCGCCGATGCGGCCGATGGTGTTGCTTGGTCCGAGGGTGCTGGCGTATTGGTGTTGGAGCGGCTGTCCGACGCGCGGCGCAATGGTCATCAGGTGCTTGCGGTGGTTGCTGGTTCGGCGGTGAATCAGGATGGTGCGTCGAATGGTTTGACTGCTCCGAATGGTCCGTCGCAGCGGCGGGTGATTCGGCAGGCGTTGGCCAATGCTGGGGTTGCACCGACCGGGGTGGATGTGGTGGAGGCCCATGGCACCGGCACGACCCTGGGTGATCCGATCGAAGCCCAAGCCCTGTTGGCCACCTACGGACAAGACCGTGCTCTGGATCGTCCGTTGTGGTTGGGGTCGTTGAAGTCCAATATCGGTCATGCTCAGGCTGCGGCGGGTGTGGGTGGTGTGATCAAGATGGTGATGGCGATGCGGCACGGGTTGCTGCCGCAAACTCTGCATGTTGATCAGCCGTCTACGAAGGTGGATTGGTCGGAGGGGCACGTCCGGTTGTTGACCGAGTCGGTGCCGTGGCCGGAGACAGGGCGACCGCGTCGTGCGGGTGTGTCCTCGTTCGGCCTAAGCGGCACCAACGCCCACTTCATCCTCGAACAAGCCCCGGTAGCGGACCCGGCACCGGTGCCGGTGGTCGAGACCGTCCGGGCTGGTGGGTTGCTGCCGTGGGTGGTCTCGGCACGCAGTGAGCAGGCTCTTGCCGATCAGGCTGGGCGGCTGGCATCGCATGCCGACGACCACGACCCGATCGACATCGGCTTCTCGCTCGCAACTTCGAGAGTGTTGTTCGACCACCGGGCCGTGGTGCTGTCACCCGAACGCGACGGCCTTCGGGCCGGCACACAAGCGCTGGGTCGCGCGGAGTCCGTTCCGGGTGTGGTGTCGGGTCGTGTGGTTTCGGGTTCGACGGGTGTGGTGTTTTCGGGTCAGGGTGCGCAGTGGGCGGGTATGGCTGC
>NZ_JBITMA010000021.1:0-12668 GCF_044465765.1 Nocardia sp. NPDC049526
TCGCGTCCGAGCCGTCGAGACTCGCGACTTCGTCGCATGCGCTTCGACGACTCGGACGCGAGACGGGCCGCGAACTCCTCGCTCGTAAGACTCGCGCCGTCGTGGGCCGCCTGAGCACGAACCATCTCCTCCTGCCCATCGAGCGGCACGAAAGTGCGCTGGCTTACTCTGAGTGCTGACAGAATGGTCTTTTGCCGCACAACACGGAGGTCTTCACAGTGCCCATCGCGACTCCGGAGGTCTACGCCGAGATGCTCGGTCGGGCCAAAGCGAACTCCTTTGCCTTCCCGGCCATCAACTGCACCTCCTCGGAAACCGTCAACGCGGCCATCAAGGGCTTCGCCGACGCGGGCAGCGATGGCATCATCCAGTTCTCCACCGGCGGCGCGGAGTTCGGTTCGGGCCTGGGTGTGAAGGATATGGTCGTCGGCGCGGTCGCGCTGGCCGAATTCGCGCATGTGATCGCCGCGCGCTACGACGTGACCATCGCGCTGCACACCGACCACTGCCCCAAGGACAAGCTGGACACCTTCGTGCGGCCGCTGATCGCCATCTCCCAGGAGCGGGTGAACGCGGGCAAGAACCCGCTGTTCCAGTCGCATATGTGGGACGGCTCGGCGATCCCGATCGACGAGAACCTGGAGATCGCCAAGGAGCTGCTCAAGGCGACCAACGCCGCGAACATCATCCTCGAGGTCGAGATCGGCGTCGTCGGCGGTGAAGAGGACGGTGTCGAGGCCGAGATCAACGAGAAGCTCTACACCTCCCCCGAGGACTTCCAGAAGACCATCGACGCGCTCGGCTCGGGCGAGAACGGCAAGTACCTGCTCGCCGCTACCTTCGGCAATGTGCACGGCGTGTACAAGCCGGGCAATGTGGTGCTCAAGCCCGAGGTGCTGGCCGAGGGGCAGCGCGTCGCGGCGGCCAAGCTGGGTCTGGCGGCGGACGCGCAGCCGTTCGATTTCGTCTTCCACGGCGGTTCGGGCTCGCTGAAGTCGGAAATCGAGGATTCGCTGCGCTTCGGTGTGGTGAAGATGAACGTCGACACCGACACCCAGTACGCATTCACCCGGCCGGTGGCCGGGCACATGTTCAGCAACTACGACGGTGTGCTCAAGATCGACGGCGAGGTCGGCAACAAGAAGGCCTACGATCCGCGCAGCTACCTGAAGAAGGCCGAATCGGCCATGGCGGCACGTGTCGTCGAGGCGTGCAATGATCTGAAGTCCGCGGGTCGCTCGATCAGCGCCTGACCCTATTTACCCTTCGGGGGGCATTGAGCACATGGTTTTGGATGTGCGCGTGCTCGGGCCCGTTCGACTGCTCGTCGGTGGTGAACCGGTGGCGGTCGGCGGGCCCAAGCCGCGAGCCTTGCTGGCCGCGCTGACCGTCAATCGACGGCGCGCGGTGGCTTCGGCTGCGCTGGCCGATATGGTCTGGAACGAGGATCCGCCGGATTCCTACGCCGCCAGCCTGCAGGTATTCGTCTCGAATATCCGTAAGGCACTGCGTAATTCGGGTGTGGATCCGGCGCTGGTGCTGCGCACCGAATCATCCGGCTATCGACTCGAGATCCCGGAGGATGCTTGCGATCTCGGCCGCTTCGAGGCGGCCAGGGATGCGGGCACGCGCGCCGCCGAGGTCGGCGACCATGTCGGCGCATCGCAGCTGTTCGGAACTGCGTTGCGCGAGTGGAGTGGTCGGGCACTGGCAGATCTGGCCGGATTGCAGTTCGCCGACGGTTTCGCCACCGCGATGGACGAGGAGCGATTGCAGGCCGCCTCGGCTCGTATCGATGCCGAAATCGCCTGTGGGCGTGCGTCATCGGTAATCGGCGAGTTGGTGTCGATGACCAATGAGCATCCGCTGCGCGAACCGCTGTGGGGTCAGCTGATCACGGCGCTGTACCTATCCGGCCGACAGGCCGATGCGCTGGACGCGTGCCGTCGGGTGCGCACGGTGCTCGCGGACGAACTCGGTATCGATCCGGGCCCGGTCCTGGTCGATCTCGAACAGCGGGTGCTGCGGCAGGAACCGCTGAGCACGATGGAGCTCAAGCGCACCGAGCGGCTGGCCGCGGCGATGACCGAGACGGTCACCGAGATGCCGCGTGCGGTCCGCAGCGGTCAGCTTCGCATGCCGGACGGCCGGGTCACGGCAATCGCGCAGGGCGGCATGCGAATCGGCCGGATGACCGATAACGATCTGGTCCTCGACGATCCGAAGGCCAGTCGCTACCACGCGCACATCATGCCGAGCCGGGCCGGACTGCTGATCAAGGATCTGCATTCGGCCAACGGCGTGTACGTCAACGACGAGGCGATCGAGAGCGGCGCGCTGCTCGCCGACGGCGACAATATCCGAATCGGCGCAACGGTTCTGGTGTTCCAGGCCGTCCAGTAATCGCTCAGTCGCAGGCGATGCCGTCCCCATCCGGATCCAGATACGAGTTAAACCCGGGCTGCCCGCGATAGAGCGGCAACTCCCCCTCGGCCCGAACCTGATCGCAATCGGTGTAGTACCTCGGCGACTCCTCCTCCTGCGACTTCTCCGGCGGCGGTACATTCGCCCCTTTCGGCCCCGGCCGATAGGACGGCACCGGAAGCGAACTATCGGGCCCGGCAACGAATTGGACGGAATCGGCGGCGGCGATCGGCGACGCGATCGCCATACCGCCGACCACCAGACAGGCGGCGCCGAACGCGGGTACAGCACGGCGATAGATCAGTGAAGCGTTCACATCCTCCATCCTGCTCCGCTTTCCGCGCCTGCGTCAGGGCCGTCGAATGAGAACCACCGGAGGCCCTTTGCTCCCCCGGTGGACGGCCACTCACCCCGACTCGAGTTGTCGTGTCGTGGACGGTAGCAGGCGGTTGGGCTGCGGTCCCGAAAATGAAGTAGGAGTTTCCTGTTAATTCTGGATGTCTGTGCGGCACATGGGCGATTCGGTCGGTAAGTCGGTCGGGGTAAAGAGGACAAAACGGGTAGGGTCGGGCGCTGGTGCACAGCATCGCGGAGAGCATTGATGCGGCCTGACGGGTGTCCATTTTGCGCGAGATATCGAGGGGTTGCGGATGACTCTGCGGTGGGTGGCGATGTTCGGTGCGGTCGTATGTGCGGCCGGGGCGTTGACGTGCGCGGCACGAGCCGGTGCCGCGCCGGAGGAGACAGGGCCGGTGGCCGGGCCGTGTGTGACGGATCCGCCTGCGACGCATGAAGGCTTGGTACCCAAGACGCTCGATGTGCCGATTCCGTATCCGGTGATCACCGTGCTGCCGCCGGATCGGCCGGAACCCGCGCCGGTTCGGACGCGGATGCAGTTGCCGTCGGATCCCTGCACGAATCCGTGCCCGGATCTGACCGACTTACCGGCATTGCCACCGAGTCCGGCCGGCCAACTCGGCATTCCGGAAATTCTGTTGAGCCCCAAGCCTTTCCACTTCGCGATTCCGGGACCGGGACCGGATCCCGGTCAGGTGCCGCCGCCTCCGCCGCGGGTGGATCCGTCGATCGAACCCGCCCCTTCGACTGCGGCTCGGCCGACGCCGCGGGTCGGCGCGGTCACCGAGGTGGCCAAGCAGACCGGCGCGAATTCGGTCAATCGCACCGATAAGCGCTGGCAGGTTGATGGCACCGATCTCGGCATCATGTGGGAGAGCGCACCGGGGGAGATCGCGACCGCCTTCGGTGACACCGTTGGACGCGGCTTTCACCCGCCGGGCGGAATGGGATCGGATTGGCGCAGCAATGTGCTCGCGTTCAGCACCGATCGCGATCTCGCCGACGGCATGACCTACGACCGGATGGTGACCGACGACCGCTGCCACGCGGCCGAGGTGCTTTCCAGCCGCAAACTCGACAATGTCGAGGTCACCACGATTCCGACCTCCGGATTCGCACTCGGTGAGCGGCAGTACCTGAGCTACATGTCGATTCGCACCTGGAACAGTATTCCGGGCACGTTCCTCACAAATTACGGTGGGATCGCGTATTCCGATGATCACGGTGAGACCTGGACCAAGGATCCCTACGCGCGCTGGGACAACATCTTCGGACTCGCGAATTTCCAAGTCAGCGCGATGGTTCCGCAGGGCGACCATGTGTATATGTTCGGCACCCCCAATACTCGGCTCGGCTCGGTCGGCCTCGCACGCGTACCGAAGGATCAGCTCCTCAACACCACCGCATATCAGTACTGGCGGGACGGAAACTGGACTCCGGTAGGCGGATTCGGCTCCGCGAGCCCGATCGTCGACGCACCCGTCGGTGAGTTGTCGGTACGCTTCGACGCCTCCCGAAACGTCTGGCAGATGAGCTATTTGGATACCGCGAAAGCGGCACTGGTCGTCCGCGAAGCGAATTCACCGCAAGGAGTGTGGTCCGATGGCGCACCGACGGTGACGGTGCGCGAATATCCGGAGCTCTACGGTGGATTCATCCACCCCTGGTCCTCGGGTTCGGACCTGTACTTCAATATTTCGACCTGGAGCGACTACAACGTCTATCTCGTGCACGCGACCATCGAATGAGGTTGCGCCGCTAGGCGAAGCGAACCTCGGCGATGGCCCGGCCGAAGAGTTTGCGGCCCTCCGAACTACCCGCGAGCACAACGGTCGCGGTCCGTCTACGCGGATCGAGCGATTTGATCTTCCCGCTGAATTCGACGGCGCTCGGCGCCGCGGCGGTCACCGGAACGAATCCGGCGAACCGCACGCTGAACTTTTCGATGGCCGTCGGATCACCGAGCCAGGAGGTCAGATAATCACCGGCCAGGCTCATCGTCAGCATGCCGTGCGCCACCACGGTCGGCAGTCCGGCCAACTGGGCCGCGCGCTCGCTGTAATGAATCGGGTTGGGATCGCCGGAAACCCCCGCATAGTTGGCCAGATCACCACGCGTCACCTGCGCGGTCTCGGCCGGGAGCTGATCGCCGACGGCTAGCCGGTCGAAGTCCGGGAGCGAGCGCACCGATGCGCTCCGCACCGCAGGCTGTCCGGGGGCCGGGGCATCCGCGGGCAAGGCGACCAGCGGGCCGCCGGCCGGCGCCGTGATATCACCGACGGTGACCGGGCGCGCGTGCATCATGATGTTCTCGACGGCGGCCGCGATATTCGGATCCACCTCGACGCCGCGGCGCGCCACGATGGTGGTCGAACCCGATTGCACGATCTCGCCGTGCTGGTTGGTCAGCGAGAACGTCACCAGGATGAAGTCGTTATCGCCGAACTGGCGGATCGAGTCGATCACGATCTCGGTGCTGAGCCGGTCGCCCGCCAGGATCGGTCGGGTGAGCTCGAAGACCTGGTCGGTCTGCAGGATCTGGGACAGGTCGTATTCGGTGAGTACCGAATCCAGCAGGGCTCGGGTCGCATTGATGCCGATGACCGAGGCGAAGGTCGGCGGCGCGATGATGCCGTCGTAGCCGAGCTCGCGCGCATCGGGCTCGGAGTAATGCGCACCGTGCCGACTCTGCGTCGCACGGGCGAACTCACGGACCTTCTCCCGGCCGACCGAATAGTGTTCGCGCACCCGGAACCGGCTTCCCGCCAGCGTGGCTGTCTGCTCGACCACTTCGACTTCCGGCTTTTCGATTGTCTGCTCCCTGACCATGATCCGGGCCATGCTACTGGCGAACCGGTCCGATGACCAGGTAAGTGTGACGTTCGCTACCGGTTAGAGGGCTTACCTTTTTGATATGTCCTGCTGGACTGGGCGTCACCGTTCGGCTAGGGCGTCCCGGCAGTCGGCGGGTCACAGACCTTCCAGCCGTCGGCGGTCTGCTCCAGATCGAAAGTCCGCGCCGAGCGCTTCGTCGGATCCGCGTCCGTGTACACGGTGGCCTGCGCGATCGCCGTCTTATCTGTGATCTTGATCGCATCGACGCTCGCCACCACGGGAATGTTCTTGCGATCCATCGACAGCTGGTGCACGCCCGCGAACTGGTCCGCGGCAATGCCCTGATAGAAGTCGTGCAACTGTCCGCAGGTGGTGTTGCGCAGCGCCGCGAGATCGCCGGATTTCAGCGCCTGGGTGTAATCGGTGATGGTGGCGCGCACCTTGGCCTCCGGGGAGTTGTCGCCCCGGCCCCCGATGAGCGCGACCGCGAGCCCGATCACCGCGATGAGCGCCACCGCGGCCGCGCCGATGAACAACCAGCGCCTCGACCGCTCGGCCGGTGCCTCGGCCGCCGCCGGTTGCTGACCGGGCGGCGTGATTCGCTGCGGCTGGGCCATCGGCCGTGATCCGGTGACCGGCTGCGCGGGTCGAGTCTGCTGGGTATCCGCAGGTGACGGGGCCGACGCGACCTGCCGCGGCCGCCCCGGCCCGCGCGGTGCCGAGGGTGAGGTCTCCTCGACCCCCGGCCCACTCTGCGAAGTCCCTTGTGCCCCAGCCTGTTTCGGACCGGCCGCCGGGCGTGGTGTGCTCGGCGGCTTGGTGATCGGTGCGGGTCGTGCCGCAGGCGGGACGACGCGGTCGGTACCGGGCTTGGTCCCGGCATCGGTCCGCATTCGCTGCGTGGCGTCCTTGTCGACCGGCTTATCGGCCGGCCTCTGAATCGGCAGTGCGACGGTCTTCTCGGCATCCAGCTTCGAAACCACCGGCATGGCGACGGTCTTGTCGTCCGCGCCCGCCAAATCCGGCTCATCCGGCTGCGGCGGAGCAGCAGTCGCTCCCTTGCTCGTCGACTCGGCCTTTGGATCGACCCGTCGCATAACCATGGTCGCCGCATCCGCACCCGCGGCATCGTCGACCTCGTCGGCTGCTGCCGCAGACTTGGCCGCAGCCGAATCCCGCTGTATTACAGCGGTTTCCGCAGCGGATCCGGTTGCCGATACGGGGGTGTCGCCTGGTGACGGGGTTTCAGACGGCGGTTCAGTTCCCGTCGGAGTGGTCGATTTGGCGGCACTTGATGCGGTCGCCCCTGCGGTGGGTGCCGCGGACTCGTCGCCTACCGCTTCGGCCGGGTCAGCGTCGGTTCCTGCGGCGGCCGCAGCGGCAGTTCCACCTGCCGCAGCAGCAGCGGACTTTGCCGTACCGGCAGCGGACTGGGCGGCGGGACCGCCCCGTTTGATCACGACGGTCGGTGTATTCGGCCCGGCGCCAGTATCGGCTGCTCCGCCGGAACCGGCAACTGGCGTCGCCTGACCCGGAGCCGCCGCACCCGGCGCCTTCGTGGAAGCCGCCTTGCCCTCGACGCCACCACGCGAGATCTCCGTGGTCTTCACCTCGGAATTCGCCGCGTCACCAACGGAACGTGTGGAATCGGCAGCTGCGCCCGGTTTCGCGGAACCGGGCGCACGCGTGGCCGCGCCGCCATCCCGCTGGCCCGCGCCACCCGGCTTGGTTCCGCTGCCGGGCGCCGGAGCAGGTGAGGCTGTGCCGCTGTCTGGCTGGCCTGCACCGCCTGGCTTTGTTGCGCTACCCGGTGTTGGAGCAGACGGGGCAGTGCCGCCACCTCGTTGGCCTGCGCCGCCGGAGTTGGCTGCGCCGCCCGGCGCGGGAACGGATGAGGCACCGCTATCTCGTTGGCCTGCGCCGCCCGGCCTGGTTGCGTTACCCGGCGTGGAAGCAGGTGGGCTGGCGCCACCTCGCTGGGCCGTGCCGCCCGGGTTGGCTGCGCCGCCCGGCGCGGGAGTAGACGAGGCTGCGCCGCTATCTCGTTGGCTTGCGCCGCCCGGCCTGGGTGCGTCACTCGGCGTTTGAACGGATGGTGCTGCGCCGCCACCTTGTTGGCCCCCGCCGCCCGGCTCGACTGTGTTGCCCGGTGCGGGGGCGGGCGAGGCGCTGCCGCTATCTCGTTGGCCTGCGCCGCGTGCTGCGGTTGCGGTGTCCGGCCTGGTTATATTGCCCGGCGCGGGAGGCGAGGCCGCGCCGGTATCTCGCTGGCCCGCGTTGCCCGGCCTTGTGACGCCGCCCGTGGTCTGAGTGGATGGGGTTGGGCCGCCGGCCGGTTGGCCTGCGCCGCCCGGAGCGGATGTTGATGACGGCGCATTGGCTGCTCCGCCCGACTGGCTGGGTGCCGCCGGCTTCCCGAGCGCGGCGATATCCCCGGTCGCCGCACCCGACCCGCCCGACTGCCCGGCGCTGGGCGACGGCTGCTTCCGCGACGAAGCTGCAGGAACAGGCCGCGTCGGTGCGCCGGCCGCACCTTCTTTCGCAGCCGAACCACTTCCCGATGGCGCGCCGGATCCTAGCGATACGCTCGGCCCCGACGAGGCGGGGACCGGTCGAGTCGGAGCAGTGGCCGAGCCGGCGCTGCCTCCCGAAGCACCAGGCCCCGACGGGGTGCCTGGCCGGGAGGGAGTGCCGGGTCTCGAGGGCGTGGGGATCTGTCGGGTCGCCGCGGTGGCCGAGTCAGCGCTGCCTCCCACGCCACCAGGTCCCGAGGAGGTGCCGGGGCTCGCGGGGGTGCCGGGTCGTGAGGAGGTGCTGGGTCCCGAGGAGGTGCCGGGGCTCGCGGGGGTGTCAGGTCCCGAGGAGGTGCTGGGTCGTGAGGAGGTGCCGGGGCTCGCGGGGGTGCCGGAGCCTCCGGTTGGACCGGGGCGCGTAGGAGCGTTGGATCCCGACGAGCTGGGCCCTGACGATGAGGGGAACGGTCGGGTCGCGTCGGCTGCGCCATCCTTCGCGCCGGCCCCGGCTGCCGAGGAACTGCCCGGTCCCGACGGGGCGCCGGAGCCTGCTGCGGGACCGGGGCGCGAGGCCGCGCCTGATCCCGGAGACTTACCCCGCTCGGAGGGGTTGGGCGATGTGGGTGTCCGGTCTGCGGGCGCGGTTGGGCGCGGGTCAGCTGCCGCTTCGGCGGGGCGGCCGGGATTTTGCGCCGGGCTCTTCTCGTCGTTCGGGTCGGACACCTATAACCCCTCGGTCGGGCGGAACAGTTTGAACTCGACGGCCAGCCTAGCCAGCAATTCGGTCGACTGTGAGGATTCCCCTGCGCCGTACTCCGCCTCGTCCGGCTCGACAGCGGCGGCCGGGCGGGAGAGGTGGGCTGGGCACTGCTCAGCCAGGGGAACGCCGTGTCGGCGCAACACGCGCGAGCAGTGCACAATGAACCGCATGACCTCGTTCGGTGACTTGCTCGGACCGCAACCGGTACTCCTGCCCGAAGACTCCGATGCTGAGGAGGCGCTGCTGAACAAGGCCGATCCGGTGCAGGTCGCGGCCGCGCATCCGTCGGCTTCGATCGCCTGGGCCCATCTCGCCGAGGCCGCGTTGGAGCGTGGCGGGGCCGAGGGCGATACGCAGGTGGTCAATCACGACATCGTCGCCGCGTACGCGTTCGCGCGCACCGGCTACCACCGCGGCCTGGACTTACTGCGGCGCAATGGCTGGAAGGGTTTCGGGCCGGTGCCGTGGAGCCACGAACCCAATCGCGGTTTCCTACGCAGTGTCGCCGCGCTGGCCAGGGCCGCCAGGGCGGTCGGCGAGACCGAAGAGTATGCACGCTGCCTCGACTTGCTGGAAGACTGCGACCCGCGGGCCGCGGGTGAGCTCGGCCTCGACTAAGTGATTGCAGCATCGCGGAGCGATTCGATGAGGGGTGGTGGTCGGGCGACGGGTGGGCTCGACCCGAACTCCCCGGTGGGCGTCGCCCGCGACAGCAGCGTGGAAAAGTTGCGCAGCTCGTGGGCGCGTCTGCGATTGTCCGCGCTGCCGATTCTGCAGTGCGCGGTCGGCGCGGCGCTGGCCTGGTTTATCGCGCACAAAATAGTCGGGCACACCCAGCCATTTTTCGCACCGACCGCGGCCGTGGTCTCGATCGGTATTTCGTTCGGCGCCCGGCTGCGCAGGTCGGTGGAATTGGTGGTCGGCGTCGCGGTCGGCATCGGTATCGGCGACCTGTTCATCACCCGAGCGGGGACCGGCGTCTGGCAGATCGCCCTCGTCGTCGCGGTGGCCATGGCGCTGGCGGTATTCCTGGACGGCGGTTCGATCATCACCATGCAGGCCGCCGGTTCGGCGGTGCTGGTCGCGACGCTGCTGCCGCCGTCGGCAGGCGGCGGCTTTTCGCGCATGATCGACGCGCTCGTCGGCGGGTTGGTCGGCGTGGTCGTGGTCGCATCGATACCACTGCATCCGGTCCGTCGGGCCCGCGAGCAAGCCGCGGAAGTCCTTGCGGTACTGGCGAAGTCGCTGCACGACTGCGCCGACGGTCTGCTCGAGCAGGATCCGGAGAAGATCCGCACGTCCCTGACCAAGGCCCGCGCGACCCAGCCCCAGATCGATGGATTGCGCTCCACACTGGAGGGCGGCCGCGAGATCAGCCGGATCTCTCCGCTCTATTGGAATTCCCGCCAGCGCCTCGACCGCATCCGCGCCACCGCCGACCCGCTCGACAATGCCGTTCGCAATACCAGGGTGCTGCTGCGCCGTTCGCTGACCCTGGTCCAGGACGACGAAATCCTCGACCCGCGACTGATCGAGGAACTGGAGCGCCTGGCCCAAGCTGTCGAGGTGGTGCGCCGGATGATGCTCGCCGATCCCGGCCAGCAGCCGGATCAGGCCGAGGCCGCCCGGGTGCTGCGCGGCATAGCCAAGGCCGCGCGACCGGAACTCGTTGAGGGCGCGGGGCTTTCGGCTCATGTGGTCTTCGCGCAGATGCGCTCGATGCTGGTCGATCTCATGCAGGTCTGCGGCATGCAGCGCATCTCGGCCATGGCCCTGCTGCCCCCGACGGTCCCGAATCCGCATGTGCCGCCGGAGGAATGAGCCGACTACTCAGCGGATTTCGGACATATTTCCGCCGCTGCGCAACCGCATGCCCGGCCCCGGCACCCGAATCATGATCTTCACGTAGTCCGCTACTCGTGTTCGCAGCTGCCCGCGGTCATAGCCTCGAGAGGCAACCGCGGTTACGAGGGGTAGCGCGGTTGGGACGCTTCGCCCGGCGGCGAACCGCCCTACCGGCCATATGGTGTGGTGGCCGGGCGGGTACGGGCGCGCAGCGGTCGGGCGAAGAGGTCGCCCGGTCCGGGAGGTCGGACCGGGCGGCCGGGGTACCGGCTAGGTCCAGAACCGCGTCAGCCAGCTGCCGTACCGCGACCAGTCCGCATCGACCCCGGACAACTCGTACAGCGAGTACACCGCATCGAAGAACACCTTGTTGATCGACGGCGTGAACAGCAGCGCGAACAGGATCAGCATCCCGAACGGCTTGAACTGGTCGAGCGCCCGCCGCGTCTGATAACTCAGCGACGGCTCGACCACGCCATATCCGTCCAATCCGGGCACCGGCAGAATGTTCAAAAGCGTTGCGGTGATCTGCAGAAACGCCAGAAAGCTCAGGCCGTACCAGAACGCGCGATGCGAAGTGTCACTGCCGAAAAACCGCACGACCACCAGCAACAGCACCGCGCACACCGCGTTCACCGCGGGTCCGGCACCGCTGATGATCCGCTGCATGCGCGCACTGACGTTGTGCGTGTGCACGTAAACCGCACCGCCGGGCAAGCCGATACCGCCAAGTGCGATGAACACCATCGGCAACACGATCGACAGCAGCGGATGGCTGTATTTCAGCGGATTCAGCGTGAGATAGCCCCGCAACTCCACCTCGCGATCGCCCGCCCGCCACGCCGTGTACGCGTGCGCGAATTCGTGCAGGCACAGCGTGACGATCCAGCCGAATACGACGAGCAGAAATACTCCGAACTTCGCCCGTGTCGACTGCACATCGGCGTCCCATGCGAGCACGCCACCGGCCACCGCGATCGCGATCACCAGCAGGAATATCGGGCTCGGCCGCCGCGAAACACCCAATGCGGGGCGGCCGTCTCTCGGGAAACGCATCGTCAACGCACCAGCAACCAGTCTTCGTGATGCCGATAGAACGACGACCGCGGCAGCACCCGATCGTTGGCGATGCCGTCCCTGGTCACCACGGCTCCCGGTGTACCGAGCTGCGCGGCCCGCCCTTCCAGCCAGCGGCGCCTGCGGATGATGTTCTTCTGCACGCTCGCCCGCACTCCGGGCATATCCAGCATGGGGGAGACGACCATCGCGTCGACCTTGCCGGAAAACAACTGGGCGTCGTCCACATAGGCCTCGCCCTCGAGCTTCTCACCACCGGGCCCGGTGATCTCGGCCCGCCCGACCAGCACGGTTCCGGTGTCGTCGCGAATCAGCGGGGTTTCGACGGGCCGACCCCCTACTGCCCGCTTGGCGGCGGCATTGCCGGTGCCGGTCTGGTAGGCGCGCGAGCCGTAGGTCTTTTCGACGGGCACGTACCCGATCTCCACATGCAGTCGCTCGGTCCGCATCAGATGGGTCAGCACGGAGGCCAGGGCGGCATCGTCGCCGAGCACGATCAGCCGGGGCAGGCTGTCGGCGGCGAGGACGGGCAATAGCTCATCGATGACGCTGTTTTCCGGGATGGCGGTCGTCTGCGAGAGCGGCAGCGACGCGAGGGCGATGGGTACCGGTGCGCCGTCGCAACGGAGAACGTGGGTACTCAAACTGCCGTACACCCTCCTCGGTTCGGCCGACAACCCGTCGGTCACCCTCGCCACCTGTCGGCGGACCTCTGGTCCGCCAGTGCCTCGCAACCATAGCTGTGTTTTTGGCCGCGCGGGCGCGGCGTGTTCGCGGCCCCTGGGTGTCTCGCGTCCGAACCGTCGAGACTCGCGACTTCGTCGCATGCGCTTCGACGGCTCGGACGCGAGACGGGC
>NZ_JBITMA010000021.1:12765-28832 GCF_044465765.1 Nocardia sp. NPDC049526
GGCCGCGAACGGGTTGCTCGTAAGACTCGCTCCGTCGGGGTCGCCGATGGCGGATGGTTCGGCCACCGGTGCACGCGCGACGGATAGTCGAGTCCCCCGCCTCTGTTGCGCATGCGCTTCGACGACTCGGACGCGAGACGGGCCGCGAACGGGTTGCTCGTAAGACTCGCTCCGTCGGGGTCGCCGATGGCGGATGGTTCGGCCACCGGTGCACGCGCGACGGATAGTCGAGTCCCGCCTCTGTTGCGCATGCGCTTCGACGGCTCGGACGTGAGACGGGCCGCGAACGGGTTGCTCGTAAGACTCGCTTCGTCGGGGTCGCCGATGGCGGATGGTTCGGCCATCGGTGCACGCGCGAGGGATGGTCGAGTCCGACGCCTGCGGCGCATGCGCTTCGACGGCTCGGACGCGAGACGGGCCGCGAATGGGTCGCTCGTAAGACTCGCTCCGTTGGGGGTGCGTAGGTCGGGAGCCTTGCCTGCGATCCGGTTCGATGCCGCCTCGAACGCGTTGGGTAGACTGTGCTTCCGGCCACCGCCTCGATACGGCAGGTAGCTGCAGTACACGAGGTACTGCGCGTCGAACCGTAGGAGACACGACCATGCCGGCAATCGTCCTGATCGGCGCCCAGTGGGGCGACGAGGGTAAGGGCAAAGCAACCGATCTGCTCGGTGGCAGGTTGCAGTGGGTGGTGCGGTACCAAGGCGGTAATAACGCCGGTCACACGGTCGTTCTGCCCAATGGCGACAAGTTCGCGCTGCATCTGATCCCGTCCGGGATTCTCACGCCGGGCGTGACGAACGTCATCGGCAATGGTGTCGTGGTCGATCCCGGCGTCCTGCTCGCCGAGCTGGCCGGACTGGAGGAGCGCGGCGTCGATACCTCCGGACTGCTGCTCTCGGCCGACGCGCATCTGATCATGCCGTACCACGTGGCCATCGATAAGGTCACGGAGCGCTTCCTCGGCAATAAGAAGATCGGTACCACCGGTCGCGGCATCGGGCCGTGCTATCAGGACAAGGTCGCCCGCGTCGGCGTGCGCGTCGCCGATGTGCTCGACGAGAAGATCCTGACCCAGAAGGTCGAGGCGGCCCTGGAATTCAAGAACCAGGTCCTGGTGAAGATCTACAACCGTCGCGCATTGGACCCACAGCAGGTGGTCGATGAGGTACTCGGACAGGCGGAGAGCTTCAGGCACCGCATCGCGGACACCCGCCTGGAACTGAATCTGGCGCTCGAGCGCGGCGAGACCGTACTGCTGGAGGGTTCGCAGGGCACTCTGCTCGATGTGGACCACGGCACCTATCCGTATGTGACCTCGTCCAACCCGACCTCGGGTGGTGCGGCGGTCGGCGCGGGCGTCGGACCGAACAAGATCACGACGGTGCTCGGCATCCTGAAGTGCTACACCACCCGCGTCGGCTCGGGTCCGTTCCCGACCGAACTATTCGACAATTTCGGTGAATTCCTGGCCAAGCAGGGCGGCGAGGTCGGCGTGACCACCGGACGAGCCCGCCGCTGCGGCTGGTTCGACGCGGTCATCGCGCGCTATGCGACTCGGGTCAACGGCGTCACCGACTTCTTCCTCACCAAACTGGACGTCCTGTCGAGTCTGGAGCGGGTGCCGATCTGCGTCGCCTACGAAATCGATGGCAAGCGGGTCGAGCAGATGCCGACCACACAGACCGAATTCCACCACGCCAAGCCGATTTACGAAGAGATGCCTGGTTGGTGGGAAGACATTTCACATGTCGAGACGTTCGAGGAACTGCCTGCCAACGCCCAGGCCTATGTCTTGCGCCTGGAGGAGTTGTCCGGCGCCCGCATCTCCTGTATCGGCGTCGGACCGGGGCGTGACCAGACGATTGTGCGCCACGACGTGCTCGGTTAGGAGCTGAAACGGCGGAGCCGGTGCGCCCGTTCATGGTTCGTTGTCGTCGATCATGATCCGTGACGAACTACAGTAAGAGCTATGGCTCGGAACTGGCCGATGATCGAGCGCGAGACCGAGTTCGAAGCGATCCGCGCGGCACTCACCGGAACTGAATACGTCGGTGCGGTATTGACGGGCGACGCCGGAGTCGGGAAGACGACGCTGGCGAGACAGGCGACGGCTGCGGTAGGCGGCAATGTCCGGTGGGTGGCGGGTACGGAATCGGCCCGTAGCATCCCGCTGGGCGTATTCGCCCATATGGTCGGCGTTTATACGGCACATGATCCGGTGACATTCATGTCCGCCGCGCGCGAGGCGCTGCTCGCCGACGGGCACGCGATCATCGGTGTCGACGACGCGCACCTGCTCGATCAGCTTTCGGCCACACTGCTGTTGCAGCTGGCCATCGATAAGGCCGCGCATATCGTCGCGACCGTGCGCAGCGGGGTGCAAGTGCCCGATGCGGTGACCTCGTTATGGAAAGACGGCCATCTGCTGCGCATCGACCTCACTCCGTTCACGCAGCGGCAGAGCGTCGATCTGGTGGAGTCGATGCTCGGCGGGCAGTTGGAAGGCTTCACCGCCAACCTGATGTGGGAGTCCTCCGGCGGAAACGCCCTGTTTCTGCGGCATTTGGTGGAGGGTGCGCTGGAGGCGGGCTCGCTGCGGCAGGTGAACGGCGTCTGGCAGCTGCGCGGCCGGGCTGCGGTGACCTCGGAACTGGCTGCGCTACTGGAGGATCGGGTCGAGCAGCTGCCCGAACCGGTGCTGCGGGTGCTCGAACTGCTCACCTTCTGCGAGCCCATCGATCTCGACGTGCTCTCCGAACTGGCCGGCGAGGCAGCCGTGGAGGCCGCCGAAACCCGCGGTCTCATCAGGGTTGTCGAGAACACCCACCAGTTGATCGTGCGCTACAACCATCCACTGTTCGGCGAGGTAATCCGGCGCAGGCTCGGCATCGCCTCGGCCCGGCGGCTGCGCGGTCGGCTGTACTCCTCGCTCAGGGAACGCGCGATCAATTCCGCGCCGGACCGCATCCGGCTCGCCGAATTGGCCTTGGACAGCGATAAGTCCGCGGATCTCGAACTCTTCGAGGCGGCCGCCGCCGATGCGATCGGGCTGGCCAATTTGCCACTCGGTGAGCGTTTCGCCAGGGCCGCGGTGGAACGTCGCGGCGGGGTGGAGGCCGCGGATCTGCTGGCTCGGGCGCTGCTGTGGCAGGGCCATCGCATCGAGGCCGAACGCACCCTCGCCAGCTTCGATCCGGATCGGATGAACGAGGTGCAGCTGGGCCGCTGGGGCAGCACCCGGGTCTCGAATCTGTTCTGGGCCATGGGCGATGCCGAGCGTGCCGACGAGGTGCTCGCGATGCTGCGCGGCAAGGTGCAGCATCCGAAGATCATGGCCACCTTCGATGGCTTGGCCGCGGCGTGCGCGGTCCACGAAAATCTGCTCGAGGACGCGTTTTCCGGGGCCGAGTCGGTGATGGAGACCGAAGGCGCACCACCGTGGGCGGTTTGGTGGGCCGCCTTCGGCGGTGGCCTGGCGCTGGCGCTGATGGGTAAGGGCGAGGCGGCGCGACAGTACGCGGCCCGCGGACATCAGGTGGAGTCGCATATCGACGGACTCAACCGGTTCATCTCGACCCATGCCGAGGTGCTCGCGCTGATCTGCACCGGTGATCTCGAGGCCGCACGCCGGCGCGCCTCGGGGTATTTCGGCTACTCGGCACCGGGCCAGTACCTGGCGTGGGGCATGTCGAAGATCTTGCAGGGCACCGTCGACGTGGCGCAGGGCCGCTTCCTGGACGGGATCGAACATCTCGAACAGGCGCTGGCCGCGCTCACCGCCGAGGGTGCCGCCGCTTGGCATATTCCGGCGAGAATCCGTCTGGCCGAGGCATATTCGGCACTCGGGCGGGCTCCGGAGGCAGCCGAATCCATTGCCGAGGCGGCCGCTCGCGGCGGCAGGCACAGCGCGGTCTACGACCCGCAGTTGGAGATCGCGCGCGCCTGCGCGGCCGCCGCGGAAGGCACCGTCACTCCCGCCATCCGACTTGCCATGGGCGCCGCCGACGCGGCGGCGCGCGCACATCAGCATGCCATCGAGGCCATGGCACTGCATACGGCCGCTCGCTTCGGCGACCATTCCGTGGCGGGCCGGCTCGCCGACCTGGCCGCCCGGGTCGACGGCGAACTGGTGCAGGTCCAGGCGCGCCATGCGGTGGCACTCGCGGCTCACGACGGACCCGGGCTGGACGCGGCCGCAGCCGAATTCGAGCGCATCGGCGCCATGCTCTCCGCCGCCGATGCCGCCGCCCAAGCCGCATCCGCCCACGAACGTGCCGGTGACCGCCGCCGCCTCCTCGAATCCGCGGCCACCGCGAACCGTCTCGCCGCGGCCTGCGGTGGTGCCAGCACGCCGGCTTTGCGCCAGGCGGCCCAGCCGTTGCCGCTGACCTCCCGCGAACGTGAAATCGCGAATCTCGTTGCGGCAGGGCTGTCCAACCGTCAGATCGCCGATCGCCTCACGGTTTCGGTCCGCACGGTCGAGGGCCACCTCTATCGAGCCTGCATCAAGATGGACGTGACCGACCGCGAGTCGCTCGGGGCGCTGATGCGCGGTGAGTCCTCCGGTGGGGCCGGCTGAGCGCGGCGTTATTCGGTGATGCGCCAGGTGATGTCGAAGAGGGCGAGGGCGTCGAGGAGTTCTTCGGCGTCGAAGGCTTCGGCTATGGACAATGTTCCGGGCTTGGTTGTTCCTTTCGCCAGGCGGACTGCGATTTCTGCTGCTTCCAGAGCTGAATCACGGTAGGAGTCGCCGCCGCTTACCACGCCGCGGGCCGAATGTCCGCTGGTGTCGTAGGCATCCACGACCACGTCGTAGCGGAGGTCGGAGCTCGGCTCGTCGGGGAGTGAGTCGATGATCTCCTCGGTGAAGGAACCGAGGAGGTCGAGGATGGCGGTGTCCAGGACCCCTTCCACATATGACACATCGGTGTGCCTGGGGATCGTGATCACCGGTGGCTGTGGGAATTTTGCAACGGAGGTGGTCGCGGTGTGGCCCGGAAATGTCATCTCGGCGTGACGTGCGGTGGTGCCGGTGCACAGTTCGCCGTCCTGGAAGTGCCAGCCGCCGCTGCGGAACCAGTCGAGACTGGCGAAGACCGTTTTCGCGCTGCCTTTGGAACCGTTGCCGCCGCTCTTGCTCAGATGGCTGAGCACGATCTCGACCGGTCCGGTCAGCCGGCGCGCGGTCAGGTGGGCGAGCAGATCGCCCGCCACATTGTTGTCGGTGACGCCGGGGATCACCGTCACGCCCGCGGCCTCGGCTTTCGCGCCGTACTCGTCGAAAACCCGCTTCAGGAAAAGCTGTTCGCCGGACAGATCCGTGTAGTGCGCCCCGGCCGCGATGGCCGCCGCCAGCACCGGCTCGCCATTGTGTACATACGCGGACAGGCTGCTGATGACGACGTCCGCGTCGGTGAAGGCGGCGACCAGTGCGTCGTGATCGGTGAGTGCCGCGACCCGGATCTCGGCATCGGGCACCCCGGCTGCCACTGCTGCGGCCTGCATCCGAGATGCACTGCGGCCCACCAGGATCGGGGTGATTCCGCGCCGATGTAATTCGGTGAGCAGGTAGCCGCCGGTGTGGCCGGTGGCACCGTAGACGGCAATATTCGTCGTTGTCATGAGTAAGACGCTATCGACAGATTTTGAGCATATGAATGGCTGATATACGCAGTCTGATGTCTGAAACGCTCATTGGGTGGAGGTATGGTGAACGAGTGGACATTCTCAGCGAAACCATCGCCGCCATCCGCACCGGCAACCCGACCTCCGGCCTGTTCATCCGGCACGCACCATGGGGCCGTGCCTATCCGGTCGTCCCCGGCGCGGGTTTCCATGTGGTGCTGCAGGGTTCGTGCTGGGCGGTGCCGACCGGAGGCGAACCGATAGCTCTCGGTGTCGGCGACGTCCTGTTCATGCCGCGCGGCGCCGACCACGATCTGCTCGACCGCCTCGACAGCGCGGTCACCGAGAAGGCGCAGCCGGGGGAGCTGCGCGAGATCACCGGACCGGGTGCGCGCACCGCCCTGCTGTGCGGCGCATACGAACTCGGCAGGCAGCGTAGCCATCCGCTGCTCGACGAACTCCCCGAATTCATCCATCTCCCGGCACGTCCCGGCCGCCACCCATCCCTGCGCGCCGCCGTCGACCTGCTCGCCGCCGAGGTCGCCGAACCGAAACAAGGCAGCGATGCCGCCGTCCCCGTCATTCTGGAAACCCTGCTCCTGTTCATGCTGCGCGCCTGGTTCGACGAACAGGCCGTCGACGAACCCGCCACCGGTTGGGCGGGGGCCTTCGCCGATCCGGCGGTCGCCGCCGCACTGCGCGCCGTACACGAAGCACCTGCCCGCACCTGGACCGTCCCCGACCTCAGCGATATCGCGGGCGTCTCCCGAGCCACCCTGGCCCGCCGCTTCACCGCCACCGTCGGTGAACCACCCCTGGCCTACGTCACCCGCTGGCGCATGCTCACCGCCGCCCGCCTGCTCCGCGACACCGACAGCCCCCTCGGCGCCATCGCCCGAAAGGTCGGTTACACCTCCGAATTCGCCTTCGCCAAGGCCTTCAAACGCGAATACGGCCAGGCCCCAGGCCAATACCGTCGCGCAGACGACCAGCCCCCACTGATCGCGGTCTGATCAGCCGAGCTTCGGTGAGCGGTCAGCTGAACGGGGTATTCGGGCGGTCCTGGAGTTCGCCGTCGAGGTAGATATCGACCTTCTCGTTGTAGAAGCAGGCCAGGCCCGCGATCTTCTGGCTTTCCGGGAGCGGGGTGCGGTAGCCCCAGACGATGTCCGGGTATTCCTTGCCGTCGATGTGGACGGTCCAGTAGTCGGCGGTGCCCTTGTAGGGGCAACTGGTGTGGGTTGCCGAGGGCCTCAGCAGGTCCTGTCGGACATCGGTCAGGGGGAGGTAATACCTTGCGGGGAGGCCGGTTTCGAAGAGGATGCGGGGGGAGTGCGAGTCGGCGACGGTGGTGCCGTCGATTTCGACGCGGATATGGCGGGAGCTGGCGAGTATGTCGACGCGGGTGTACGGATCGCGCGGGTGGACATAGACCGGCTCGTCCTCTTCGAACCATTCGTCCATGGCGTTCCAGTCCAGGCGCACCAGCTCGTTCAGTTCGGTGAACGGGGAGTCGTGATAGCGCACCGCCGCTCCGGACGCGGTGGTGCCGTCGACGACCACGTCGTATCCGGTCGCGGTGCCGCGGCTGGGGGATTTCGCGCTGGTGCCGTTCGGCTCGAGTTTCGCGTGCAGATCCGCGACGGGCAGATAGTAGGTCGGGTAGTGCGGACTCTCCCAGACCAGGACCGGTCGGGCGGTATCGGCGACCAACTGACCGCCGAGGTAGACCCGGACTCGCTTCTGGCTGGTCGCTACCTTGACTCGGCCACGCTTCTCATCGGTCATACTCTCCGACCGTACTCCGGTCCGACCCGCCGAGTCGGCTAGCGCGACCTGGACAGATGCTGCGGCATCGCCTTCTTGAGCGCGTCCAGCAGTTCCTTCATATCGCTTTCCATGCGGGCCAACCGTTCGATATCGAAACCGGTGAGCCCCGCCGCCATCGCCTCGCCGAAGGCGCCGCGGGCACGCGTCAAGCGGGTGCGTCCGGCCGGGGTGAGCTCGACGACGACGGCCCGGGAATCATCCGGATCCTTGCGTCGGGAGGCGTATCCATCCGCGACGAGCTTGCCGATCAGCGCCGTTGCCGCCGGCTGTGAACATCGATCGATACGAGCGAATTCGCTGACGCGCACCGCGCCGTGTTCATCGAGCACCGCCAGTGCGCGCATCACGGCTCGCGGCAGATCGTCGCCGCTGATCACCCCGGCCAGCCGGGTCAGCCGGCCCGCGGTGACGAGTAGGTCGACCACGATGTCATCTGCTGTTGCCACCTGAGCCTGCTGCATAGAATATTATTACATACGCTAACTATATATGGCGAGGGCGTTACCCGACCTGTCCAAACGATAGCGCCCCGGGGACTCCGCCGGGGCGCGTGACCGTCAGGCGGTTTGGGTGAGTGGCCTGCGCGGCCGCCCGAACAACTCCGCATCACCATGTGCGCGCTTGAAGAACAAATGCGCGTCATGTTCCCAGGTGATGGCGATGCCGCCGTGTAACTGCACCATCTCGGCCACGATCGTCGTGAACGTCTCCGAACAGTGCGTCCGCGCCGCCCAGACATCCTCCGCAGCGGACGGGCTCTGCTCCGCCACGGCGACCGTCGCCGCATAGGACGCGGATTTGGCCGACTCCACCAGCACATACATATCCGCCATGCGGTGCTTGAGCGCCTGGAAGCTACCGATCGCCCGTCCGAACTGCACCCGGGACTTGGCGTATTCGACCGTCATCTCCAGGCACCGTTCGGCGGCACCAACCTGCTCGGCAGCCACTGCGGCCCAAGCGATTTCGTGCAGCCGGGCGGTGAGCGCCGGATCCGCCGAAGCGAGCCGCCGCGCCGGAACCGCCGCAAACGTGATTTCGGCGAGCTTGCGAGTCGGATCCATGGTCGGGACAGCGCGCCGGGTGACGCCTGCGGCACCCGACTCGACCTCGAACAGTCCGTCAGAAGTTACAACGACAAGCGTGTCGGCATGCAACCCATCGAGCACGTAATGCGCTGTGCCGGAAAGTATTCCGTCTTCGCAATGCACACCCGGCTCAGCCCAGCCGCCGGTGCCCGCCCAGCACACCGCGATCGTACGGGCGCCTTCGGCGACCTCGGGCAGCAGCCGCTCACACGCCGCACTGTCACCGGACAACAGCACCGCCTGCGCACCGAGCACGGCCGAACCCAGCATCGGCACCCCGGCCAGTGTGCGCCCCAATTCGGTTACCACCAGCAGGGATTCGACCAGACTGGCACCGAACCCGCCATATTCCTCCGGAATCGCCAGCGCCGCGACACCGATTTGCTCGCACAGCAGCCGCCACAGCGTCTCGTCATAGCCGAGTTCGGTATCCATTGCCGCGCGTACGGCGGCGGATCCGGCGTGCTTGGTGAGCAGCGCCCGGACCGAGGCGATGAATTCCTGATGTTCGGTGCTCGGCCCACCCGTCGCCCGAGCGCCGGCCCCCATCGAATCGCTACGCGATGCAGTCATTTCGTACCTCGCAGCGCCCGGTCCCGAACAGCCTCGTCGCGCAGTGCGCGGGAAATCCGGGAACGATGCAGATCCGGTGTACCCCAGGCCGAGCGCAGCGCGGTCACCCTGGTCAACCACAGCGACAGGTCGTACTCGGCGGTGTACCCGATCGCGCCGTGCACCTGCAGCGCCGCCCGCGCGGCCCGATAGGCCGCATCACCGCAGGCGATCACCGCAGCCGAAACGTCGCGCCCGCGCGTGGTTTCACCCATCGTCAATGCCGCCCGATAGAGCAGCGGTTCGGCCAGGTCCAGCCCGATCAGCACATCGGCCAACTTCTGCTTGACGGCCTGGAATTCGCCGATCGGCTTACCGAACTGCTTGCGCTGCTTGGCATATTCGGTGGCGGCGGCCAGCAGTGCCCGTCCCGCACCGAGCAGTTGCGCCGCATTGGCCAGCGCACCGGAATCGAAGGCAGCCCCGACCGCCTCGAGCACCTGCTCACCTTCGGCCACAACGGCATCGGATTCGACGACGAACAGTCGCCGCGCCGGATCGACCGATCGCACCAGACCCGCGCGATGTCCGGTGCGGAGCTGATTACCGTCGGCGACAAATACCACGTCGGCGGTATCCGCATCCAACGCGACCGTGCCGTGCTCGGCCGACGTGAATGCCAGCGTGCCGAGCGCCGCACCGTCCGCGAACTCGGGCAGCCAGCGTGCGGCCGGTGCGGTATCCGGAAGGGACTGCAGCAGTGCGGGTATCGCGGCGGCCGTCTCGACCAGCGGTCCGGGCGCGGCGGCGCGGCCGATCTCCTGGAATGCGACGACGAGATCGATCGGTTCCGCACCGGCACCGCCGTGCTGCTCTTCGACGGCAAGACCGAGCGCACCAGCACCGGCCAGCTGCCGAATGAGCCCGCGTCCGGGCCGGGGATCACCCGTGGCCCAATTGCGCACGGCGGCTGGTGTCCGTCCGGCGTCGAGCAGCTTGCGCAGGCTGGTGCCGAAGTCGAGTTGTTCCGGGCTGAGCGCGAATCTCATCGGCTGCTCCCTCTCGGTAGTCCGAGCAGCCGCTCGGCGATGATATTGCGCTGAATCTCATTGGTACCGGCGTAGATCGGGCCGGACAGCGAGAACAGATAGCCGTCTGTCCACGACCCGGACCGCTCGGCCGCACCGCCGAGTACCTCCAGCGCGGTCTCGTGCATGGCGATATCCAATTCGGACCAGAACACCTTGGTGATGGAGGATTCCGCGCCCAGCTTGCCGCCCTCGTTCAACCGGGTGACCGTGCCGAAGGTGTGCAGCCGATAGGCCTCGCTGCCGATCCAGGCGTCCACCACCGCATCCCGCTGCGCGGTATTGGTGCGGTCGCCGGTGTCGAGCCAGAGATCGATGAGCCGCTGCGCGGTGGCGCTGAAGCGGCCCGGGGACCGCAGCGAAAGTCCGCGCTCATTGCTCGAGGTACTCATCGCGACCCGCCAGCCCTCGCCGGGCTCGCCGATCACATCGCGATCGGGCACGAAGACATCGTCGAGGAAGATCTCCGCGAAGCCGGGCTCCCCGTCCAATTGCGGAATCGGCCGCACCGAAACACCATCCGCGGACAGCGGGAACATCACATAGGTGAGTCCGCGGTGCCGCCCTCGGCTGCTGCGGTCAGGCCCGGAGGCGGCAGCCTGCGTAACCACGGAGGGCCCCGCATCCGCCATATCGGACACGGCATCGGGGTCGCTGCGGAACAGTCCGAATGCCCAGTCCGCGAACGTTGCTCGCGAACTCCACGTCTTCTGACCGCTCAATAACCAGCCGCCGGTGGTGCGTCGCGCGGTCGAGCGGATACCGGCCAGATCGCTGCCCGCCTCCGGCTCGGACCAGGCCTGCGCCCAGATATCGTCACCGCGTGCCATCCGCGGCATGATCCGTTCCAGCTGCTCCGGCGTGCCGTGCTCGAAAAGCGTCGGTGCCAGCAGGAATATGCCATTCTGGCTGACCCGCCCCGGCGCACCGGCAGCGTAGTACTCCTGCTCGAAGAGCACCCACTCCAGCAGCGAGGCATCGCGCCCGCCGTACTCCCGCGGCCAGGCGACAACCGACAGCCGGGCCTCGGCGAGCGTGCGCTCCCATTCGCGATGTGCCTCGAACCCGGCCTTGGTATCCATCGAAGGCAGCGGTTTCGCGGGCTTGGTTGCGGCGAGGAATTCGCGGACTTCCCGCTGGAATTCCTGCGTCGCCTGATCGAGATCCAGATCCACTACGTTGTCCCGTTCTGCTCGGACGTCGAGGCCGCGGTCGTCGCGGTGGTCTTCATCGACTTGGCGTTCATACCGCCGAGCGAATCCGCGCCGACCTCGGCATTGTGCGCATGCGCGAAGTGATGCAGGCCGAATACCGAATCCATGCCCGCCCGCATGCCCATCAGATCCTCGGCCTGGTTGACCGCCTTCTTGGTCAGCGCGAGCCCGAATTGCGGCATGGTGGCGATCTTTTCGGCCAGTTCGAGGGTTTCGGTCTCGAGCTGGTCGCGCGGCACGACGCGGTTGACCATGCCCCATTCCTTGGCCTGCGCCGCATCGAATCGGTCACCGGTGAACAGGAACTCCTTGGCCGCGCGCGGACCCATCACCCACGGATGGGCGAAGTACTCCACCCCCGGAATACCCATGCGCACAACCGGATCGGAGAAGAAGGCGTCATCGGAAGCGATGATCAGATCACAGACCCAGGCCAGCATGAGCCCGCCCGCGATGCAGGCGCCCTGCACCATGGCGATGGTCGGCTTCGGAATTTCCCGCCAGCGCCGGCACATGCCGAGGTACACCTCGAGCTCGCGTGCGAAACGCTGGTCACCGCCGACCTTGTCGACGTGATCCCACCAGAGCGCGGCCTTGTTCTGGTAGCGCACATGGTGATCACGGCCGGGAGTGCCGATATCGTGCCCGGCGCTGAAGTGCTTCCCATTGCCCGCCAGGACGATTACGCCGACCTCGGGATCCTCGACCGCGCGTTCGAAGGCCGCGTCGAGGGCGTAGGTCATCACCGAGTTCTGCGCATTGCGGTAGTCGGGCCGGTTGAGCGTCACGATGGCGACCCGCCCGCGCCGTTCGTACGTGACGACGTCCGGCTCATAGGGGATCTCGGACATTACGACTTCTCCTCACGTAGTTCACGTTTCAGCACTTTCCCGGCCGCGCTATAGGGCAATTGGTCCCGGAATTCGATGAATCGCGGCACCTTGAAATTCGCCAGCACCGTGCTCGCATGTGCGCGCACCTGCTCCTCGGTCAGCCCCGCGCCGGGCTTACGCACCACAAATACCTTGCCCACCTCGCCCATTCGGGTATCCGGCACGCCGATGACCGCGGATTCGGCCACCCCATCGAGCCGGGCCAGCGCCTGTTCCACCTCCGCCGGATAGACATTGAATCCGCCGGAGATGTACATATCCTTGAGTCGATCGGTGATCTTCAGATAGCCGCGCTCGTCGATCGTGCCGATATCGCCGGTGTGCAGCCAGCCCTCGGTATCGATGGTTTCCGCGGTGCTCTCCGGATCGTTGAGATAGCCGAGCATGACATTCGGGCCGCGCAGCAGCACCTCACCCTGCGGACTCAGCCGCAGTTCGAAATCGGCGATCGGCCGGCCGCAGGTGCCCGCGATGGTCGCGGCATCGTCGTCCGCGCGGCACATGGTGCCGAATCCGGCGGCCTCGGACAGCCCGTAGCCGGTGATGACGACATCGAAGTCGAGTTCCGAACGCATGCGCTCGACCAGTACCACCGGTACGGTCGCGGCGCCGGTGACGGCGACCCGCAGGGTGCTCAGGTCGAAGTTGTCCCGGTCCGGGAAATCCAGGATCGTCTGGTAGATGGTCGGCGGTCCGGGCAATACCGTGACCTTCTCTTCGCCGACCAATCGCATGGTCACCGGCACGTCGAAGGTCGCCTGCGGAATGATCGTCGCGCCGGTCACCAGGCACGCGAGAATGCCTGCCTTGTAACCGAAGTTGTGGAAGAACGGGCTCACCACCAGATAGCGATCGGAGCTGTCGAGGGTGGTGCATTCGGCCCAGGCTCGCACCACCGACAGCGCCTGCCGATGCGCGACCAACGTGCCTTTGCTGCGTCCGGTGGTGCCGGAGGTGAACAGGATGTCGGAAATATCCTCGGGGTCGACATCTTCGGCACGCTTCACGGCATCGGCCGGCGGAACGGATTCGGCTATTTTCGCCAGCTGCGACCAGCTCAGCGCGGTGGGATCGTCGGTATCCGACTCGACCGGAATGACCACCACCGTATCGATATGCAATTCCGGTGCTGCGGCACGCAATTCTGCCAACCGATCCCTGCCGAGGAAGGTCCCGGCAATGAACAGCGCCTTGGCCTCGACCCGCTCCAGCACGTCGGCGGCCTCGTCCGCGACGTAGCGGGTATTCAACGGCACCAAGGCCGCGCCCGCGTAGTGCGCGGCCAGGGCGGCGATCACCCAGTGGTAGGTATTCGGCGCCCACATGGCGACCCGATCGCCCGACTGCACGCCACGGGCGATCAACGCCCGCGCCACCTCCTGCACCGCCGCCAGCAACTGCGCCCAGTCCAGCCGTACGTCGCCGTCGCCGAGGGCGGGCGCGGTGCCGAAGATGCGCGCGGCATCGTGCAGTGCCATGGGTGTCGTTTGTGCAGGGGTTGTCACGGGTGTCCTCACCGTCGGCGGGGTCTTTTGCTGCCTTTGCTCGATAAAAGCGGTCAGGCTCTAACAAAGCAAGTGCTTGGTAGGTTATCCTACCGGCGTGGTTGCTATCCAGACCTCAGATTCCGACACTGCCGCACAGGACGCGCGGTTTTCCGCAGAAGTGCGCGAGTGGTTGGCCGAGAACCTCGATGGTGAGTTCCGCGCGCTGCGCGGACTCGGCGGGCCCGGCCGCGAACACGAGGCCTTCGAGGAACGCCTCGCCTGGGACCGGCATCTGGCCGCCGCCGGCTGGACCTGCCTCGGCTGGCCCAAGGAGTGGGGCGGGCGCGAGGCCTCGCTGAGCCAGCAGGTGATCTTCCATGAGGAATACGCCAAGGCGAATGCGCCCGCGCGGGTTTCCCACGTCGGTGAGGAACTGCTCGGTCCGACGGTATTGGCCTTCGGCACCCAGGCCCAGAAGGAGCGATTCCTGCCGGGCGTCCGGAATGTGACCGAGCTGTGGTGCCAGGGCTACTCCGAACCCGGCGCGGGCTCGGACCTGGCGGCCATCACCACCAGCGCCCAGCTCGACGGTGATGAATGGTCGATCAACGGCCAGAAAATCTGGACTTCGCTGGCCCATGTGGCCGACTGGTGCTTCGTCGTCGCACGCACCGAAAAGGGTTCGACCCGGCACAAGGGCCTTTCCTACCTGCTGGTTCCGATGCATCAGCCGGGTATCGAGGTCCGCCCGATCATCCAGCTGACCGGCACCTCGGAATTCAACGAAGTCTTCTTCGATGATGCCCGCACCGCCGCGGACCTGGTCGTCGGCGAACCCGGTGACGGTTGGCGCATCGCCATGGGCACGCTCACCTTCGAGCGCGGCATCTCCACCCTCGGCCAGCAAATCCGATTCGCGCGTGAATTGGCCGATATCGAGGCATTGGCCCGCCGCACCGGCGCGGCTGACGACCCGTTGATCGCCGACCGCATCGATAGGGCATGGGTCGGGCTGCGCGTGCTGCGCGCTCACGCGCTGCGGACCATGCAGGACAGCACAGCCGACGACGGCGGCCAGGCCTCGGTTTCGAAGCTGTTGTGGGCCAACTGGCATCGCGGCCTCGGCGAATTGGCCATGGCCGTGCTCGGCCCCGCCGGACTGGTGGCCGATGAGCACGATCTCAACGAATGGCAGCGGCTGTATCTGTTCACCCGCGCCGACACGATCTACGGAGGTTCGAACGAAGTGCAGCGCAATATCATCTCCGAGCGCGTGCTCGGCCTGCCGCGGGAGGCTCGCCCATGAACGGACCGCTTTCCATTGCGCCGCAGCCCATTCCGGGACACAGTCTGTTGACCGGCCGCAATGCCGTGATCACCGCGGCGGCGGGCACCGGCATCGGCTCCGCGACCGCGCGCAGGCTGCTCGCGGAGGGTGCCGATGTCGTCGTATCCGACTGGCACGAGCGACGTCTCGCCGAAACCGAGGTCGAACTGAAGGCCGAATTCCCGGAGCGCCGGGTCGCCTCGATCGTGTGCGATGTGCAGAGCACCGAACAGGTCAACGAGCTGATCCGCGGCGCCGCAACGGCATTGGGCCGCATCGACATCATGGTCAACAATGCCGGACTCGGCGGCGAGACACCGGTCGTCGATATGACCGACGAGCAGTGGGACCGAGTCCTGGACATCACCCTCAACGGCACCTTCCGCTGCACCCGCGCCGCCCTCGGCTACTTCCGCGATGCGGGCCACGGCGGTGTCATCGTCAATAACGCCAGCGTGCTCGGCTGGCGCGCGCAATACGGCCAGGCCCACTACGCCGCCGCCAAGGCCGGCGTCATGGCCCTGACCCGCTGCAGCGCCGTCGAGGCCGCCGAACTAGGCGTCCGCATCAATGCCGTCGCCCCGAGCATCGCCAGGCATGCCTTCCTGGACAAGGTCAGCTCGACCGAACTCCTCGACCGCCTCTCCGAACGCGAAGCCTTCGGCCGCGCGGCTGAACCCTGGGAAGTCGCCGCCACGATCGCCATGCTGGCCAGTGACTACACCACCTACCTCACCGGCGAAGTCGTATCGATCAGCAGTCAGCGCGCCTGACCAACGCAACAACGTTCGCGGCCCGTCTCGCGTCCGCGCCGAAGGCGCGGCCATCGAACACAGCCGAGTCGTCGAAGCGCATGCGACGACGTCGCGGGACTCGACCATCCGTGGCGTGTGCATCGGTGGCCGAGCGATCCGCTATCGGTGACCCCGATGGAGCGAGTCTTACGAGCGACCCGTTCGC
>NZ_JBITMA010000021.1:28925-91975 GCF_044465765.1 Nocardia sp. NPDC049526
CGTTCGCGGCCCGTCTCGCGTCCGAGTCGTCCCGAGCGCATGCGCGACAGACGCGGGCCTCGCCCGCCCGGTACGTACCCATCAGGCGCCGAGCGATCCGCTATCGGTGACCCCGATGGAGCGAGTCTTACGAGCGACCCGTTCGCGGCCCGTCTCGCGTCCGAGTCGTCCCGAGCGCATGCGCGACAGACGCGGGCCTCGCCCGCCCGGTACGTACCCATCAGGCGCCGAGCGATCCGCCATTGGTGACCCCGATGGAGCGAGTCTTACGAGCGACCCGTTCGCGGTCCGTCTCGCGTCCGAGTCGTCGAAGCGCATGCGCCGCAGGCGCGAGTCTCGACGGCTCGGACGCGAGACACCAGGGGGCCGCGAACCCGCCGCGCCGAAGGCGCGGCAAATCAAACACTGCCTGATCAGGTAAAAAGGCCGGGACGCGGCGCATCCAGGTGTGCAATGCTGGGAGTGGTCGAATCCCGCACTCCCCTAAGGGGCGATGGCTATGGGGCAGGATCGCCCACAGGCCCGCGAACAACTGGAACTCGAATTGGTGCGCGAAGTCGTGCTGGCCAGGCGACGTCTGGACAGCATGGTGCTCGCGGCACTCACCCTCGGTGCCGAACTCATGGACCACACGTCCGAGCGCACGACCGCGACCCGGGCCGCCCAGATTCTCGAGCAGTATGCGATCGACGAGTCCGAGGTCGCCCGTGATCCGCGCGGTGCGTTGCGTGCCGATATCGCACGCGATTATGAACGTGCCTGCCGCATCGGGCTCAGTGCCGCATCGCTCGGATCCGAACAGGACCGCAGACGGCGGCGGCAGACGGCACTGTTGTGTGAGGTGCGAGCGGATCTGCTCGACGTCATTCGCAAATGCCGCAGATTCCGCTTCGATCGCGGGGCATTCGCCGACGAGATCGCCCAAGGGCTGTGCGCCGCCACGGACAAGCTGGTGGTCGGCGCGGATATGGATACCTATCGAGCCTGGCAGCGCGGCATGATCCTCAAACTCATCGAGGAGCCGGTCCCATTCGGTCCACCGCGCGTCATGGCGACCGTGGACGCGGGCCCGGATCGCGGTCCGCTGACCGTCGAATGGGACAGCTGTGAGCGCAGACTCGCGCTGGTCGCCCGGATGGCGCGCGCAGGCGTCTCACCGGTCGTGATCTGCGACCGACTGCTGGCGGACCTGTCGGTGTCGTCACCACTGCGCTATTCGATGCGCTGACCAATCGAGCTACGCCGCTGGCCCAAGCAAATGCTTGGTTGTATTATGAGCCGTGTGACCGCACCAGACGCCTCGAAATCAGCTCGGCGCAACGAATTGCTCGCACTCGCGGCCCAACTGTTCGCCGAGCGTGGGCTGCGTGCGACCACTGTGCGGGATATCGCCGATGCGGCCGGGATTCTATCGGGGAGCCTCTATCACCACTTCGATTCCAAGGAGTCGATGGTCGACGAGATTCTGCGCGGCTTCCTCGACGATCTGTTCGGCCGGTACCGGGAGATCGTGGCCTCCGGGCTCAGTTCGCGAGATACCTTGGAAGCCTTGGTGATCGCGTCCTACGAATCCTTCGACCGCTCACACGCCGCAGTGGCGATCTACCAGGCCGAGGCCAAGCGCCTGCGCGATTCGGAGCGGTTCACCTATATCGCGGAATACAACCGCGAATTCCGCGAGCTGTGGCACCGGGTGTTGATCAATGGCGTCGAGGATGGCAGCTTCCGGCCCGAACTCGACGTCGAATTGGCCTACCGGTTCCTCCGGGACACGGTTTGGGTTGCGGTGCGGTGGTACGAGCCCGGCGGCTCGATCACCGTCGAGAACCTCGCCAAGCAGTACCTGACCATCGTGCTGGACGGCCTGACCGTGCCGTAGTTGATCTTGGCGGTCGCGAGGCCCTCCAAGGTTACGCAAGCTACCGCCTCCGGGCCCGTCGCTCCCGCCGGGCAATACCAAGTAGGAGTTCTCCATGTCAGCACCATCCGCTCGTCGCCCCTACGCCCCGCTGCGGGATGCCTATGTGATCGACGCGGTGCGCACCCCGGTCGGCAAGCGCAATGGCGCGCTGGCCGCGGTGCATCCGGCCGATCTCGGCGCGGCCGCACTGCGCGGGCTGCTGGATCGCAACCCGATCGATCCGGCGGTGGTCGACGATGTGATCGTCGGCTGCGTCGACAATATCGGCCCGCAGGCGGGCAATATCGGCCGCACCATGTGGCTGGCCGCCGGTTATCCGGAGGAAGTTCCCGGGGTCACTGTCGACCGGCAGTGCGGATCTTCCCAGCAGGCCATCAATTTCGGCGCGCAGGCCATCATGAGCGGCACCGCCGAGGTGATCGTCGCGGGCGGCGTGCAGAACATGAGCGCCATCCCGATCTCGGCGGCCATGTTGGCGGGTAAGGAATATGGCTTCGACGCACCCTTCGTCGGTGCGCAGGGCTGGGACCATCGCTATGGCACCGCCGAGGTTTCGCAGTTCAACGGTGCGCAGCTGATCGCCGACAAGTGGAATATCAGCCGAGAAGAGATGGAGCGCTGGGCAATGCGCAGCCATGAGCGCGCCCGCGATGCCATCAAGAACGGCCGCTTCGACGGTGAGATCGTGCCCGTCGGTGATTTCTGGATCGACCAGGGACCGCGCGAGACCTCGCTCGAGAAGATGGCGTCGCTGCCCGTGCTCGCCGAGGGCAGCACGCTGACCGCCGCGGTCGCCAGCCAGATCTCCGACGGCGCGAGCGCGACCCTGCTCGCCTCCGAATGGGCTGTCGCGGAATACGGATTGCGGCCGCGCGCCCGCATCCACCATGTGAGCGCTCGTGGCGCCGATCCGATCATGATGCTCACCGGCCCGATTCCGGCCACCAAGTGGGCGCTGGAGAAGACCGGTCTGACCATCGAGGATATCGATGTCGTCGAGATCAATGAAGCCTTCGCCCCGGTCGTGCTCGCCTGGCTGCGGGAGACCGGCGCCGATCCGGAGAAGGTGAACGTCAACGGCGGCGCGATCGCCCTCGGCCATCCGCTCGGTGCCACTGGCGCAAAGCTTTTCGCCACCCTGCTCAATGAGCTGGAACGCCGCAACGGCCGCTACGGCCTGCTCACCATCTGTGAGGGCGGCGGCACCGCCAACGCCACCATCATCGAACGCCTCAGCTAGCCCGGTCCCCATCGAGGGTAGTCGAATGGCGGCTGGTACCCCGGCCCGCAACAACCATTCGACTACCCTCGACACCCATCCGGCACGCCCGGCGGTCGCCTCACATCCAGGGGAGTCAAAGGGGCGCAGCACACCCCGGCCCCGACGACCATTTGACTACCCTCGGCAAAGGAACGCTCGAGAACGCAACCGCAGCCGGTGGACCGGGCTGGAAGTTGTGGGCCCGTCCACCTGGCTGCGGGAGGTAAGCCGGGTACGGCACACGACGTGCCCGGCACGGCCGGGTAACCACGGGACGGCAAGCCATCCCGTGACAGCTGAACCCCGGAATGTCGGTGCGGGGGAGGGTGAATGGTGTCAGCCCGCGGCGAGTGCGGCGATGGTGTCGATCCGCGTGAGGGCATCGGCGACGATGCGGTCGATGAGTTCCTTACAGGTGGGCAGGTCATCGATGATGCCGGTGACCTGGCCTGCGGCGAGCACGCCCGCATGGGTATTGCCCTCGACGAGTCCGGCGCGCAGCAGCATCGGGGTATTGGCGGCCATCACGACCTGAGACCAGCTGAGGTCCTTGGCCTTTCGCATGGCCAGACCGTCACGGACCATGGTCGACCACTTCATGCCGGTCATGCCCTTGAACTTCGCCGCATTGGAGACCGCGGCGGCCAACCCCCGCCAGCGCCCCGAATGTTCCAGGCGATCAACGAGTTCGGTATTCAGCACCCGGTGCGGCATGCCGTCGACCTTGACCGAGACCACGGTGTCCTGCAGCTGTCGCTTCAGATACTCCTGCTTGACCGCGTCGGGCACGGTGCTCTCCTTGGTCAGCAGGAAGCGCGTACCCATCGCGACACCCGCGGCGCCGTAGGCCAATGCGGCGGCCAGACCGCGTCCGTCGAAGAATCCGCCCGCCGCGACAACCGGAATATCGACCGCATCCAGCACCGACGGCAATAGCAGCGTGGTCGCCACCGGACCGGTATGCCCACCGCCCTCGCCGCCCTGCACGATCACCGCATCGGCGCCCCAGGACGCGACCTTCACCGCATGCTTGGCGGCGCCGATCGACGGAATCACCACCACACCGGCATCTTTCAGCTCGGCGATGAGTTCCTGCTTCGGTGCCAGCGCGAATGACGCGACGGCGACCTTCTCCCGGATCAACAGATCGATCCGCTCGGGCGCATCCGTGGCGTCGGCGCGGATATTCACGCCGAACGGCTTCTTGGTATGCGCCTTGGTCTTCGCGATCGCGGCTTCCAATTCGGCGAATGTCATCGTGGCCGAGGCCAGAATCCCGAGCCCACCCGCCTCGGCCGTCGCCGACACCAGGCTCGGCCCGGCCACCCAACCCATACCGGTCTGCACGATCGGATGTTCGATGCCGACCAACTCGGTCAGCGGTGTCCGCAGCGAGCTCATGACGGCACCTCCGATTCCCGAACCTTCCTGGGATCGAGCACATCCCGGATCAACCGCAGCTCTTCCGAGGTCGGCAGCCGGGTCTGGCCCGCCTCGGCCAGTCCGGCGATCTCGAACGAGGTGTTCTCGGCGACCTCATCGGCGGTGACGCCCGGGTGCAAACTGCGCGCCCGCATCGTGTGGTCGGGTCCCTCGAAATCGAAGACGCCGAGGTTTGTGACCACCCGGTGCAGATGATGGAACCGATACGCCGGATCGGCCGGATCGACCTTGTCGTAGCCGACGCCGGAGACGATATCGACCTGATCGACGAACACCCGACGCGTATGCCGCGAAACCCAGTAGCTGGTCGGATGATTGATGGTGTTGCCCGGCGCACCGCGCGAACCGAACATCTGCCGGGTCGGCTGCTGCAACGGACCGAATGCCGACAGATTCTGATTGCCGAACCGATCGAGCTGATTGGCCCCCATCACCACATGGCGCCGGCCGGAGGCGACCACATCGAACACCTTGCGGAACGGAATCCACCCCTCGATCGGCGCTTTACCGCCCAGCGGGGGAGTGTCGGCGAAGAACAGTGCCTCGCCATCGGAGAGCAGCAGATCCGGTTCGGTGGTCAACTTGGCCAGCCGCGCGCCGATGATCGTCATCGGTGACATCGGTGAGGCCATGATTTCGCCTGCGCCGCTGAAGATCTCGGCGCACGCGATGGCGCAGATCTCGGCCCTGGTGACAGTTTCAGTTGTGGGCCCGCCCGTCACCTGAGCACCACCCCTCACGGAATCGCTTCGCGATGCTGTCATTTCTGCGCCTCCTGTGCGAACTCGCGAACGGCGGCCTGATATTCGTCCTCGGAGACCGCCAGATACTTGTCGACGAACTGCTGCCAGGACTCCGGCGTCTTGGCCGACTCCACATAGTGCTTCTGGAACTTCTCGTCCCGGCCATAGCTATCGGCGCCCAGGGTGAAGTGCGCGCCGCCGGGCGCCTCGACCACGCCGTCGACCAGCATCCGGTTGAGCAATAGCGACTGCAGTGGAACGGCTTTCACCAGTTCCTCGGTCTCCACCACCTGCTCCACCGACACGTAGCGACGCTCGGCGGCCAGGCAGTACAGGTCATCGAAGTACGGATCGACACCGGTGTAGGCGGCATTGCCGTGTTTATCGCCGATATTCAAATGCACCAGCGCCGCATCGAGATTCAGCGCGGGCATCGCGATCAGCGTCTCGGTTCGTCCATCGCCGTCCGGATACGGCGACGCGACGGTCTTCAGTTCGCCATCCCAGAAATTGACGACATCGGATCCGAGACCGGCGCGGATCGGCAGGAACGGCAGTCGTGCGGCCGCCGCCTCCAGCCCGCATTTCAACATGCCCTCATCCATCTCCCGGGCGACCAATGCGCCGGAGGTGCGCGCCTTGGCGAACCACGGATCGTAGAACGGCGGCGAATCCAGCGAGACGAAGCCGTAGTACGCCTTGCGCACCTTGCCCGCCGAACACAGCAGACCGATATCGGGTCCGCCGTAACTGACCACGGTCAGATCGGTGATATCCGAGCGCAGGATGGCCCGCACCAGCGCCATCGGCTTGCGCCGCGAGCCCCAGCCGCCGATGCCGATGGTCATACCGCTGCGCAGCTCGCCCACGACCTCGTCGAGCGACATTCGCTTGTCCCGCATCAGTTTTCCTTGCTCTCTTCCTTGCGCGCGGCCAGATCGTCGTCGAACCGCGCACGGATCTCATCCGCGACACCGGCCAGATTCAGTTCGAAGGTGAAGCCCTGCTCATAGCGGTAGCTGCGGTGCACGTCCTGCACATCGATGCCATTGAGCGCCCGCTTGGCCGCCCGGATGACCCGGCCGTCCTTGGCCGCGATGTTCTTGGCGACCTCCAGTGCGGCGGCATCGAGTTCGGCGCGCGGTACCACCTGGTACACCGAGCCGAAGTGCTGCAACTGCTGTGCGGTGATGGTGCTCGCGGTATAGAAGAGCGCGCGCATCAGATGCTGCGGCACCAGCCGGGACAGGTGAGTGGCCGCGCCGAGCGCACCGCGGTCGACCTCGGGGAGGCCGAAAGTCGCGTCATCCGAGGCGATTACGACATCGGCATTGCCGACCAGGCCGATGCCGCCGCCGAGGCAGAAGCCCTGCACCGCCGCGATCACCGGCACCGGGCAGTCGTAGACGGCCGCGAACGCCTCGAAACAGCCGTGATTCGCGTCGATCAGCGCCTGATGGCCGGGGGAGCGCTGCATCTCCTTGATATCGACACCGGCATTGAAGCCGCGGTTCTCGGCGCGCAACACCACCACTTTGGTTTCCGGGTCGCGCCCGGCCGCGCGGATCTCATCCGCCAGCGTGAACCAGCCGTCGGACGGTATGGCGTTGACCGGCGGGTAGTCGACCGTGACCACGGTGATGCCGGTTGATTCGGAGTGACGGTTGATCCCCATCGCATGTCCCATCGTGTGTGCCGAGATGGTCCGAAACCTCGGCGCTGATCTTTTCGAGCGACCTGCAAGCAGTCGCTGCTGACCCTTTCGAGCGACCTGCAAGCAGTCGCTACGAACTGGCGAAGCAAGCAGTTGCTTGGTAGGTTAGCACGGTGGCACTCGAAATAGACCTCACCGGCAACGTCGTCCTGGTCACCGGCGGTGTGCGCGGGGTGGGCGCGGGCGTCAGCAGGGTCTTCCTGGCCGCGGGCGCGACTGTCGTGGCCTGCGCGCGACGCCCCGGTGACGAGCCGGTGGCGTATGGGGGCCGGGAGATCGAATACCTGCCCTGCGATGTGCGCGATGCCGATGCCGTGCAGGGTTTGGTCGACACGATCGTCGCGCGGCACGGCCGCCTCGATCACCTGATCAACAATGCCGGCGGCGCCCCGTTCGCCCTCGCCGCCGACGCCAGCAAGAACTTCCACAGCAAGATCGTCGAGCTGAACCTGCTTGCGCCCCTGTTGGTCTCGCAGGCAGCCAATGCGGTGATGCAGCGGCAGCCGGGCGGTGGCTCCATCGTGATGGTGTCCAGCGTCAGCGGGCACCGACCGTCGCCGGGGACCGCCGCCTATGGCGCGGCCAAGGCGGGCATCGACAGCCTGACCTCCTCGCTCGCCGTCGAATGGGCGCCGAAGGTCAGGGTGAATTCGCTGGTCGTGGGTCCGGTCGTCACCGAACTGAGCGAACTGCACTATGGCGATCAAGACGGTATCGACGCCGTCGGCGCGACCATTCCGCTCGGTCGGATGGCTCGCCCCGAGGACATCGGCCGCTGCGCCGCATTCCTGACCTCATCGCTGGCCGCCTTTGTCAGCGGCGCGTCGCTGCTGGTGCACGGCGGCGGTGAGCGTCCGGCATTCCTCGCGGCGTCGAATGCGAATCTCGGCGAGCAGACCGCTCAGGCCTGAACAATCGAATCCGAAAACGAAGAGGACACAACAGGTTATGGACACCGAGCAGATCTGCGCGGGGCGCATTGTCATCGTCACCGGCGCCGGCCGCGGTATCGGCCGGGCGCACGCGCTCGCCTTCGCCGCCGCCGGAGCCCGCGTGGTCGTCAATGATCTCGGGTCCGCGCTGAACGGCGCGGCGACCAGCGAGACGCCCGCCGAACAGGTCGTCGCCGAGATCAAGGCACTGGGCGGCGAGGCCGTGGCCAATGGCGACGACGTCGCGGACTGGGACGGCGCCCGCAATCTCATCCGTCAGGCGGTCGATGCCTTCGGCGGCCTGGACGTGCTGGTCAACAATGCCGGTTTCGTGCGCGACCGCATGTTGGTGAACCTGGGCGAGGACGAGTGGGATGCGGTAATCCGGGTCCACCTCAAGGGCCACTTCGCGACCATGCGCCATGCGATCGAGTACTGGCGCGGTGAGTCCAAGGCGGGTCGCCCGGTCGATGCCCGCATCATCAACACCAGCTCCGGCGCGGGCCTGCAGGGCAGTGTCGGCCAGAGCAATTACGGTGCCGCCAAAGCGGGTATCGCGGGCCTGACCCTCACCGCTTCGGCCGAATTCGCGCGCTATGGCGTCACCGTCAATGCCATCGCCCCCTCCGCCCGCACGCGCATGACCGAAACCGTCTTCGCAGAGACCATGGCCGCCCCGGAGGACGGCTTCGACGCCATGGCTCCCGAGAATGTCTCGCCGATCGTGGTCTGGCTCGGTAGTGCGCAATCCGCGGCCGTCACCGGCCGGATGTTCGAGGTCGAAGGCGGCAAGGTTGCACTCGCCGACGGCTGGCGGCACGGCACCGCGGTGGATCGCGGCGCCCGCTGGAATCCCGCCGAACTCGGCCCGGTCGTCGCCGACCTGATCGCCAAGTCTGTCCCGCCGGAGGCGGTCTACGGCGCCTGAGCGCCGAATAGTTCCGGCCGCGCCGAAAAGCTGGACGGTTGCTTCACCCGACAGGGATCGGTACGGCCGTACTATTTGTCGCTCCGGCTCGGCTCGGTCGCGACGGCGCGTCCCTGGATTCGTGTTCTGGTCGTAAGGATGCGCGGATGCGGTCCGCGGTGGGTCCATCGCCGGGCGAACGGACCGGCACGGGTTCCACTGCGGGCGCGTCCAATTCGCCGCTGCGCGGCATCGACATACGTACTGGTCTGCCCGTTTGGCCCAAGTGCGTGTAGGGGGATTAACGCGGAAATATGTTCGGGATTACAGCCGGACTTCCGAGGAGATGATCTGGGCGGTCGATCGATAACGGGCGCACGGCCGGTCGGGCGTGTCGAATGCCGGGCGTGGCCCGAGCCACTGCGCGGATTTGGGCTGAGGTTTACTATGGGCTCCCGTCCGTCAAAGTCCCGGAACTGAAGTGTTGCGACCGGGCAAGAGATCTGCGCTATTTCGATGAGGGGAAGGCTGGCGCATGGCCGTTGGTCGCACGTCGCGTGTGGTCGCAGTACTTGCGACTGTCGCCGGCTTCGCGCTACTCGGGGGCGTCTCGGCCGAAGCGCAGCCCGGCGGCGCCTGTGCGCAGTGCACGGACCCGAATAATCCGACGCCGGATTCGAACGGTGATGTCTGGATGCCGCTGACGATTCCGGGCCAGTCGAATGTGCGTTCGCCGGTCGATCCGACCGATGTCGCAGCCGGTGTGAACCCCGCCGTCGGTCCCGGCTCGGCCGCGGGTTCAGCCGCGGTAGGCGCGACAGGTCTGCTCGGCGCACTCCTCGGCGGTGGCTCGGTAGGCGTGGGCACCATCATCGGCACCGGTTCCGCGGGCGCCGGCGCGATCATCGGCACCGGCTCGACCGGTGTTGCCACCATTCTCGGTACCGGATCCGCCGCCGTCGGCTCGGCGGCCGCCGGTACGGGCTCGGCCGCGCTCGGCACCGGTTCGGCTCTGCTCGGAACCGGTTCTGCCGCAGTCGGTTCCGCCGGTATCGGCACCGGATCGGCACTGGCGGGCACGGGTTCGGCCGCGGTCGGCTCGGCCGGTGTCGGTTCCGCGGGCGTGGGTTCGGCCGGAACTGGTTCTGCCGCTGTGGGTTCGGCCGCAGTCGGTTCCGCGGCGGTCGGCTCTGCCTCGCCACTGTTGCTGCTCCTGATCCCGCTGCCGACGCCGCCCGCGGTGCCGCCCGCGCCGATCATCATTCCGCCTGCACCGCCCGCACCCGCGGCGCCACAGATCGCGCCGGTCCCAGTGGCTGCGCCGCCCGCCCCCGCTCCTGAGCAGGCACCGCCGCTTGCCGAGCCTGCCGCACCGCCCGCGGCCAAACCGAATCCGGACGTCCGGCCCACCAGTGCCGAGGACGGCCTGCCGCAGCCCAACGTGTTGGGTGTCGTCGGCGGTCTGATCGCGCTCGCACTGGCCGGAACCGGTTCCGGTGCAGTGAGTTTCCAGAGCGCGTCGGCCGCGCAGGCCCGCATCGATGCCGCTCGTGCCGAATTCTTCGGACCGAGGACGTAAGGGGGCGTTCGATGAGTGACAGCAGGACCCAAAACGGACTCCGGGCCTACCGCCGGGTCGCGGCGGCGGTCGACGCGGTATGCGCGGTCGCCGCGGATTCCGATGCGACCACCTTGGAGGAGGTCGTCGCCTCCATTGCCGGCGAGCGGCGCCGTGAGATCGAAATCGCCAGTGCCGAACTGGGTCCCGGTGTCTGCGGCCAGCGCCGGTTCTATCCGGACCGCGATGTCATCGTGCTCGCCACGGCACTGCCGAGCCGCGACCACACGCTCGCACACGAATTGGGCCATATCGTCTTCGATCACGAGGGTGCGCCCGCGCCGGAGGTGACACTGGAGGCCAGCGACGATCTGATCGCCTACATGCTCAGTCAGCGGGCGCATCAGCAGATCGTCGCCGACGGCACGGACGAACTCGCCGAATGGGAGGCCGAAACCTTCGCCGCCATGTTGATGACCCGACTCCGCGTATTCAACAGCCGGGGCGCAGGCGTCTCGGTCCTTCGATTCGATGAGGCGCTGGGATGACCCTCTGGTTGACGGCCATGCTGGTCTGGGTTGCCGCCGGTGCGCGTGTGGGGCGCGTGCTCGTGAAGCCGGCCACGACAGCCCGGGTGGCGATCGTCGTCGCGGTCGCGGCGGTCGCGGGCGCGGCCACCGTCGCGGTTCCCGAGATCGCGCTGGCGCTGGACAATCTGCTACCGCGCGGCCTGCATTCGGGCATGCTCTCCGACGGCATCGTCGCCTCGGCCTGGATCCTCTTCGCGGCCGCGACCTCGGTGGTCGCCTCGGCCGCGTGGCCGGTCGTCTCCCGCAGCAATCTGCGCCAGATCGCCTTCGTCATCTATGGCGTCGGTGTGCTCGCGGTGGCGGTGAATCTGTTCTGGTCCACCACCTTCGGCTGGATAGTCGTCGCACTCGGTTGTGTATTCATCGTCGTCACCGGTGTGCGCAATCTGGATTGGACCGCCCTCGGTCGCGGTATCGCGATCTACACCGCGGGCACCGCGGTCGTCGCGGTACTGGCCGTGCTGCAGGTCCGCCGGGCCCGCACCGGTGCGCAGCCCGCGCAGGCCGGCGAACCGGACTGGGCCTGGCCGATCTGGGCGGCGGCCGCGCTGCTCATCGCGTTCGGTGCGGTCTGGATCGTGGTGGAGTTGTGGGTGCGTGCGCGAATCCTGTTGCGGCAGACCAAGGTTCTGCACCACGTCATGGTCGGCCGGTTTCCGGAGGTGGTCGCCCATGAGCAGACCGGTACCTCGACGCAGCTCAGGGCATCCGATCAGGTCGCGCAGATCATGGACGCGCTGTATCTGCAATCCGGCGGCGGCGTCGAATTGGTCGCCGCGGGTCCGCCACCGCCGCTGGTATCGGTGCGTGCGGACCGAGTTGCGCAGTGGGCGCGAAACCCATTGGGCGATGTAGTAGTCGACGCGCGGTGGATTGCTCCGCCCGAGGGCATTAGTCCCCGCGGTTGGGTCCAGGCAATCGCGCGGGCCTACGAAGCGGGCACTGGAGCCGCTGCCCGAAATTGATCGTGTGCAATCAAAACCGATCAGTCTGAAGCATTCCGAAGGACTCGCTCCGGGTATTCAATAAGGTTGACATAGCAAGGAATCCGGCAAGGTCTGATGGCATGCCGGATTCCATGTGTCTACCGACGTATCCGCACAACTGATTTCGTCACAACGCCGTCACTCCGGGCGCGCGCTTTTATCGCAACCCTGCACTTGTTGCCAAGCCCATAATTCATGGGTGGCGCATGTCGAGAAGCATCCATACCCATGACGCAGTACGGTGCGACCCTGTGGGCCGCACCGTACTGCGCTGTGGGAGAACCTATTCGGTACCGTCCGGAGGAATTTCGGGCAGACCTTCGCTTGCCCGCAATTTCTCCGCCATGGAGGTGAGGAGGTTCTGTGATTCTTCGGACAGATCGAACGCCCTACTCGACAACCGTCGCAGCCCGTAGCCCTGCAGCTGGGACAGCAACTCCAGATCGTGATCGATCTTGGCGGCATAGATGTCGTTGAAGAAGTAGTCCGGCTTGACCTTGAAGAACTTGGCCAGTGCAGCCACCGTTTCGTCCGACGGGTTGGTCCGCTGTCCCGACCGCAACTGCGAGAGGTACGGTTTCGAGATCGGATGCCCGGAGGCCGTCAGCGCAGCCGCAACCTCCGCGTTGGTGTGCGGCTTGCGCCCCGGGGGATGCACGGTTTCGAACAGCTTGTTCAGCCGCGCCGCGAAATCAGCCATTGTGAGCCGCCCAATTCCCTTCGCTGTACTAACAGTCGTTATCTCGGATACGTATCATTGATATTAGCGGCTCAGTAACTGAAAACCTACGCCTGATTCAGGATTTCCTTGAAGCTTCTAGGTGCCGCTCCGGTGAAGTCACTGCGACGGTTGCGTTTGCGGGTCACGCCAACGGCTCTTGAGAAGGGGTGGTGTGAACCGGTTCTGGCCCGTCGCGAGGGTCTTCCCCGATAGGTCTATGATAGCGAAAAGATAGCTGATAGGTCATCTACGTGCCTGTGCTGGACTTTGTGTGGCGTACGACACGTTTTGGGCTCATTGGGATGAACGTTCAACTTTGGGGCAGAAGTGGTTGAAACTGCTACAACCGCTCGATGATGGTGCCTGTCGCCAACGCACCACCTGCACACATGAGCACCATCGCGGTGCTGCCGCCGGAACGCTCCAGTTCGTGCAAAGCCGTTGTGATGAGCCGAGATCCGGTTGAACCGACGGGATGTCCGAGGGCAATCGCGCCGCCGTTTACATTGACCCGGTCCATGTCTGGTTTGTGTACAGAAGCCCATGAAAGTGCCACTGCCGCAAAGGCTTCATTGATCTCGAAAAGGTCGATGTCGCCGATATTCATTCCGGAGCGTTCGAGCAGCCGGGTGCAGGCCTGCACCGGGCCGTCGAGATGGAACTCGGGCTCCGCGCCGACGAGCACCTGGGTCACGATCCGCGCGCGCGGGCGCAAACCCGCTCGCTGCGCGGCCTTTTCGTCCATCAGTAGTACGGCGGCCGCGCCATCGGAGATCTGCGAGGAGGTGCCCGCGGTGTGGATTCCGCCCTCGAGTACCGGCTTCAGCTTGGCCAGTCCCTCGAGTGAGGTGTCGCGCAGGCCCTGATCCCTTGTCACGTCCAGCTTTTCGCCGGTGAGCTTGCCTTCCTTATCGACGGCGGGCGCCGTCACGGTGAGCACCTCGCGATCGAAGCGTCCCTCGGCCCAGGCCTGGGCGGCCAGCCGCTGCGAGCGGACGCCGAGTTCATCGAGATCGTCGCGAGTGAAGCCGCGCCGCTTGGCAATACGCTCGGCGGCCTCGAATTGATTCGGCAGATCGATGTTCCAGGAGGCCGGGCGACGCGGGCCCGCGTTTTCGCCGACGTTGGCGCCCAACGGAACTCGGCTCATCGCCTCCACGCCGCAGGCCATGCCGATATCGATGGCGCCGGTCGCGATCAGTCCGGCGATCAGATGGTTGGCCTGCTGCGCCGATCCGCACTGTGCATCGATGGTGGTGGCGCCGACCTGCCACGGCAGTCCGGCGTGGAGCCAGGCGACGCGGGTCACGTTATTGGACTGTTCGCCGGCCTGGGTGACGCAGCCGCCGATAACCTGCTCCACCGCTGCGGGATCCAGGTGCGCCTGCTCGAGCAGTCCGCGCTGGGCGAGGCCGAGCAGTTCGGCGGCGTGCAGACCGGCGAGCCAGCCGCCGCGCTTGCCGATGGGGGTGCGAGCGGCCTCGACGATGACGGGTGTGCCCATGTCCAACCTTTCCTCTGGGGATAGAAACTGAAACGTGTGTTTACGCCCGTGACGGCGGAATCTGTCCTGTTCTTCCCTCATTATGCAGCCTATGCTTCAATGATTGTAGAACGTGTTTCAGTTTGTCGAAGGAGACATCTGGTGGTAGACCAGCGGAATGCCCGGCCAAATCTGCCGGATGGGTTCGATTTCACGGACCCGGACATTTATGCCGAGCGTGTTCCGGTCGAGGAGTACGCCGAACTGCGCCGTACCGCACCGATCTGGTGGAATCCACAGCCCCCCGAGGTCGGCGGCTTCCACGACGACGGCTTCTGGGTGGTGAGCAAGCATGCGGACGTCAAGGAGGTGTCGCGCCGCAGCGAGGTGTTCTCCACCTTCGAAAACACCGCGATCCCACGCTTCAACGACGACATCACCCGCGAGCAGATCGAACTGCAGCGCTTCGTCCTGTTGAACATGGACGCACCCCAGCACACCAAACTGCGCAAGATCATCTCCCGCGGCTTCACCCCGCGCGTGATCAATGGCCTGCGTGCCGAACTGAAGACCAGGGCCGAGGCCATCGTGAAGGAAGCGGGGGAGAACGGCGCAGGCGACTTCGTCACCCAGGTCGCCTCCGAACTTCCGCTGCAGGCCATCGCCGAGCTGATCGGCATCCCGCAGGAGGACCGCAGGAAGGTCTTCACCTGGTCGAACGATATGACCGGCTACGACGATCCGGAGAGCACGGCCGATCCGGTCGCCGCCTCCGCCGAGGTGCTCGGCTACGCGTACCAAATGGCCGCGGCGCGTAAGGAATGTCCGGCCGACGACATCGTGACCAAGCTGATCGAGGCGGATGTCGACGGCGATGAGCTGACGCCGGAGGAGTTCGGCTTCTTCGTGATCATGCTGGCCGTCGCGGGCAATGAGACCACCCGCAATGCGATCACCCACGGCATGGCGGCCTTCCTGGAGCATCCGGACCAGTGGGAGCTGTTCAAGAAGGAGCGTCCGGCCACCGCCGCCGACGAGATCATCCGCTGGGCCACCCCGGTCACCTCGTTCCAGCGAACCGCGCTGGAGGACACCGAACTCGGCGGCGTGCAGATCAAGAAGGGCCAGCGGGTGGTCATGCTCTACCGCTCGGCCAACTTCGACGAGGAGGTCTTCGAGAACCCGGAGAAGTTCGACATCATGCGAAAGGACAACCAGCACTTGTCCTTCGGCGGTACCGGCGCGCACTTCTGCATCGGCGCGAATCTGGCGCGGATGGAGGTCGATCTGATCTTCAACGCCATTGCCGACGCCATGCCCGATATCACCAAGCTCGGTGACCCCAAGCGACTGCGTTCCGGCTGGCTTAACGGGGTCAAGGAATTCCAGGTCGACTACAAGGCCTCGGGCTGCCCGGTCGCGCACTGAAGCGCGGGGGATCCAGGCTTGTGTCGGCAGCCTGGGTCCCCGGCCTTCGGTGACAGACAAGGGCCCCGTACCGGTTTGCCCAAAGCCGGTACGGGGCCCTTGTTGTGCTGCCCCCGAGGGGAGAGGCAGCGCGCTCAGGTAATCGGCTCGGCCGTAGCCATGGCGCGGTCGACCTCCCAGAAGGCCCGCAGCGCAGCGATTTTGCCCGATTCGTCGACCTTGTAGGTGAATACGCCCTCGGCATCGATCTGGTGGCCGCCCATCTTGGTACGGATCAGACCGGTGAAGGCGATCTCGTTACCGCAGGCGAAAGAGTCCTCGAACAGGAACTCGATCGAATCGGTCTTCGCGATCGCCATATCCCAGAAGGCCGCGATGGCCTCCTTACCGCGATGGCCCTTGCCTTCCGGATCGAAACCCGAAGGGCCGATGGGATCTTCGACAATGCCGTCGGTTGCAAACAGATCGACCCAAGCCTGCTTGTCCCTGGCCCGCACCGCGGCCTGCGATGTAAGCCCGGCGGTCCTTGCTGGATGTTCGGAAGTACTCATACGCGTGCCTTCGCGACGATGGGGTCCTCGATATTCTTCGCGGCGAAGCGGCGCAGCGACTCCTGTTTGGCCGCCAGCTCACCGTCGAAGCCGATGCCGTCAGCCAGCCACGGGACCACGATCGCATCGGTCACCCCGGCATCGGCCAGATCCTGATATCCGGAGCGCCCGAACTTGTCGATGCACACCGCCTGGATTTCGAAAGGTACGCTCTCCCGGCCGAATTCGGTGCGCAGTGCGCCGAGCTTGTCGATGGTGACGCACAGTTCGTCGTAGGTCATCATCGCCGAGGTCCAGCCGTCGCCGACCTTGGCCGCCCGGCGCAGCGCGGGCGCGGTGTGGCCGCCGATGTAGAACGGCACCCGCTCGCTCGGCGCCGGGCTGATCTGCAGCGGCTCGAAATCGAAGAACTTCCCGTGATACTCGACCATGCCGCCGCCGAGTACCAACTCGAGGACCTCGATCATCTCATCGACCCGCGCGCCACGGTCGGCATAGGGTACGCCGCACCATTCGAATTCCTCAGGTGCCCAGCCGATTCCGACGCCGAACCCGAACCGGTTACCGGACAGGTTGGCGACCGAGCCCACCTGGCGCGCAAGCAGCAGCGGATTGCGCGAACCGAGTTTCAGCACGTTGGTGTAGAAGCGAATCCGGCTGGTCACCGCCGCCATGGCAGTCGCACCGATGAGCGGGTCGACCCATGGCGTGTCCGCGCCCCAGAAGCGACTGCCGTCGGCGGTGTAGGGATACTTCGCCGCCGCCGACTTCATGTAGAACAGCGAATCAGGTAGGGCGATCGACGAAAACCCGCACTCCTCAGCCGTTTTCGCCAATTCCGGCAGCTGCTCCAGCGGACTCAGCGCGATACCGACGGTGAACTTCAGCGGGGTCATCAGTTCGGCTGCTCCGAGCCGACCACCCACATCGCGAAGTACTGCGACCCACCGCCATACGCGTGTCCGAGCGCCTTCTTGGCATTCGCGACCTGGTAGTCGCCTGCCCGGCCCATGACCTGTTTGGCGGCCTCGGCGAATCGGATGAGCCCGGAGGCGCCGATCGGATTCGAGGAAAGCACGCCGCCGGACGGATTGACCGGCAGCGTGCCGCCGATCTCGGTCTCACCCTTATCGGTGAGCTTCCAACCGTCGCCCTGCGGGACGAAGCCCAGGTTCTCCAGCCACATCGGCTCGAACCAGGAAAACGGCACGTAGATCTCGGCGACGTCGATTTCGTTGAGCGGGTCGGTAATTCCGGCGGCCTGCCACAATGCGGCGGCCGCGTCCTGTCCGGCCTGTGGATTGACCTGATCGCGTCCGGCGAAGGTGGTCGGCTCGGTGCGCATGGCGGTGCCGTGCACCCACGCGACCTTCTTACCGGTGGCCTCGACGGCCTTCGCGGCATCCTCGTCACCGATCACCACGGCGCACGCACCGTCCGAGGACGGGCAGGTCTCGTCGAATCGGATGGGATCCCACAGCATTTGGGAGGAGAGCACCTTCTCCAGCGTGATATCCGGCTGGTGCAGATGTGCCAGCGGATTCTTCGCGCCGTTGCGGCGATCCTTCACCGCCACCATCGCGCCGATATGGCTCGGCGCATTCGATCGGCGGATGTAGGAACGCACGTGCGGGGCGAAGTAGCCGCCCGCACCCGCGCCGACCGGCATGGTGAAGGGCACCGGAAACGACAGCGCCCACATGGCATTCGATTCCGACTGCTTCTCCCAGGCGATGGCGAGCACGCGCTTGTGCACCCCGGCCTGCACCAGATTGGCCGCGACGATACCGGTGGAGCCGCCGACGGATCCGGCAGTGTGCACGCGCAGCAGCGGTTTTCCGGTGGCGCCCAACGCATCCGCCAGATACAGCTCGGGCATCATGACGCCCTCGAAGAAGTCCGGCGCCTTACCGACCACCACCGCATCGATATCGGCGATGGTGAGTCCGGCGTCGACGAGTGCACGATCGATCGCCTCGCGGCACATGCCCGCCATGGACACATCGGTTCGTTTCGTCACGTGATGGGTTTGTCCGGTGCCGAGCACCGCAGCGGGGAAACTCATCGGCTCGCCTCCGAATCCAAAACGGCTACCAAGTTCTGTTGCAGGGCGGGACCGCTGCTGGCATGGGCCAATGCGCGATTCGCGCTGCCCGCGATAATCGCCTCGGCCGCGAAGCCGATGCGCTCCAGACCCGCCGCGAACATCGGATTGGCGGCGAGTGCGCCGCCCGACGGATTCACCTTGGTCTCGGGCCGCAGGCCGATGGCCTCGGCGAGAATCAGCTGCTGATGGCTGAACTGCGCATGCAGTTCGGCGATATCGAAGCCGCTGGTATCGCCGCCGGTAACCGACTGTGCCGCAGCCGAAGTCGACGGAGAGACGGTCAGATCGCGGGCGCCGAGATTGGGGGTGTCCACCCGATGCGCCATGCCGGTGATCCAGGCCGGACGCTCGCACAGTTCGCGCGCCCGGTCGCCGACCGCGAGCACGATGGCGGCCGCTCCGTCGGTGACCGGTGCGACATCGTGCGCGCGCAGCGGATCGGCGACATACGGTGTGGCGAGCAGAGTCTCGATATCGCCGGAATCACCGGCGGCCACCGCCGCCATATCGCGCTCGGTCCAGCGTCCCGCATCCAATCCGGCCTGCGCCTGCAGCCCCGCGATGGACAGTGCGTCCGGCCACAGCGGAGTGACCAGATAGGGATCGAGCTGCATGGTCAGAACCTGGCGCAGCGTGCCCGCGGAGGACTTGCCGAACCCGTACACCAGCGCCGTCTGCGCCTGGCCGGAGCGGAGTTTCACGAATGCCTCGTAGAGCGCCCACGCGGCGTCCATTTCGACATGCGATTCGTTGATCGGCGGCACCGCGCCGATGGCGTCGACCGCCGAGATGAACGAGAAGGCGCGGCCGGCAAGGTAATCCGAGGAACCGGAGCACCAGAAGTCGATATCGGACTTGGTGATGCCGAGTCGGGCGTAGAGCTGCTGGAAGATGGGCACCAGCATCTCGACACCATTGGTGGTGCCGAAGGTCTCCGGCACATGCGGTGCGTGAGCGAAGCCCACAACCGCGATGTCGCAAGGGGGACGGTAGCCGTCGGAGCGTGCGGAGACGGCGGGGTGGGTAGGCAGAGCGTTGTTCGTCAACGTGGCCTCTCAGAGATGGTGCTTATAGGTCTCGTAGTCGGCATCCGGCTCGCCGGTGGGTCGGAAGTGGTCCACATTGCTGAGCCCGAAGCCCCACTCCTCGCGTGGTTTCCACACCGCCTCCACCCGCATGCCCATCCGCACCTCGCTCGCGTCGCATCCGAGCACCAGGTGCAGCACCGGGATATCCGCGCCGTCGAGCAGCACATACGCGGCCACGTACGGCGGCTTGATCCGCTGGCCCATGAACGGCACATTCACGATGCAGAAGGTGGTGACGATGCCGCGGTCGGGCAGTTCGACGATTTCGTCGGTCGGCCTGCCGTCGGTGGGATTGGCGCCGCGCGGCGGGAAGTACACCTTGCCCGCGGCGTCCGTGCGCCCGCCGAGCAGCTTGCCCTCGGCCAGACCGCGCAGGTAGATGGTCTCCTGCGGCGATGCGCTGTGCATGTACTGCAGGTCGACCGGTGTGATGAGCACCTCGATCGGCTCGCCGTCCGCGCTGGATTCCGCCGGTGCGGTGGAGGTCTCGCCCGGTTCGAAGCAGGCGATGTCCTTGATGCTGCCGATGGTCTCGTCGGCCCAGCGTGCGACCACGCGCAGTCCGGTGTGGATGTCCTCGGGTGTGGAAACATCGACGGCGTGCAGCAGCGTGGTGTCCGCGCCGTCGAGCTTGATCAGGGCCCAGGCGAACGGGCGGTCGAACGGCTGTCCGGGCAGCGGCTCGCGCACAAAGGTCCACGACTGGACGGTGCCGGTATCGGCCACGTCGACGAATTCGGTCAGCGGTGCGGAGGTGACCGGATCGTATTCCGGCGGCGGCACCAATACCCGCCCGTCCGAGCCGCGCACACCGACGATCCGGCGGGCGCGCAGCTTGGCCAGGAAGGCGCCGATGATCGGTCCGACCGATCGCGTGTAGTCGAATTGCACCCGAAGGGGTGCACTGAGTACGTCGGGCGCGGCAGTGTTCAATTCCGACCCTCTCTCATCCGTGATTGTCCCGGATGCGGTATTCCCCTGAGTCACGATATCGAGTAGAACAGGTTCTTATTCTGGTGGCAAGAAGTTGCTGATCTTTTCGAGCGACCTGCACGCAGTCGCTAGCGATAGAAAGAGGGCCTCCCATGAAGTTCGGATTGCAACTCGGATACTGGATGGCGCAGCCGCCACAGAATGCCGGTGAGATGGTGGTCGCCGCCGAAGCGGCCGGCTTCGACGCGGTCTTCGCGGCCGAATCCTGGGGGTCGGATGCCTTCGGACCGCTGATGTGGTGGGGCTCGTCGACGAATCGGGTGCGGCTGGGCACCTCGGTGGTGCAGATGTCGGCACGCACGCCCGCCGCGACGGCCATGCACGCGCTGACGCTGGACCATCTCAGCGGCGGCCGGGCCATCCTCGGGCTCGGCGTTTCGGGGCCGCAGGTGGTCGAGGGCTGGTACGGGCAGCCGTTCGCCAAGCCGTTGCAGCGCACCAGGGAGTACGTCGGCATCATCCGCCGGATTCTGGAGCGGAAGGCGCCGGTCACCAATGACGGACCGCAGTACCCGCTGCCCTACGCCGGCCCTGGCGCCACCGGGCTCGGTAAGCCGCTCAAGCCGATCGTGCATCCACTACGAGCGGATTTGCCGATCTGGCTCGGTGCGGAGGGGCCGAAGAATGTGGCGCTGACGGCCGAGATCGCCGATGGCTGGCTGGCGATCTACTACGCCCCCCGGCTGGCCGGGATGTACAACGACTGGCTCGACGAGGGCTTCGCCAGGGCCGGCGCACGGCGTTCGCGGGCGGATTTCGAGATCGCCGCGAGCTGTCAGGTGGTGATCACCGACGATCCCGAGAGCGAGTTGGAGCGGATGCGCTGGATCATGGCGCTCTACATCGGCGGCATGGGCGCACCCGAACTGAATTTCCATGCCCAGGTCTACCGGCGGATGGGCTATGAGCGCGAGGTCGACGAGATCGGCAGGCTGTTCCAATCCGGGAAGAAGGCCGAGGCCGCCGCAATCGTGCCGGATGAGCTGATTCTGGATACATCGATCATCGGTGACGAGGAGCATGTGCGTAAGCAACTCGGGGTCTGGGAGGCCGCGGGTGTCACCGAGATGCTGGTGTCGGTTCCGGATATCGAGCAATTGCATCGGCTCGCCCCCCTTGTACAGATGTAGAACACGTTCTAGATTCGTAGACGTGACGCAGGAGTCAGTAGAAATTCTCGGTCTCTGGAACATCGCGAACGCGGAACCCGATCGGATCGCAGTGGTGGATCCATCCGGCCGCGAGGTGACCTATCGCGAATTGGCCACCCTCGCAAACCGTTACGGCACCGGCCTACGGGCACTCGGCTTGCAGCCCGGCGACGTGCTGGTCACCATGGTGCACAACTGCGTCGAGGCGGTCGCCGCCTACTTCGCGGCCTATCAGGCCGGGTTGTACATCGTCGCGGTGAACTGGCATCTGACCGGCCCGGAGGTCGCCTATATCCTCGCCGACAGCGAGGCCAAGGCCTTCATCGCCAGTGACCGGTTCGCCGCCGCCGCGATCGCCGCCGCGGATGAGGCAGGGCTGCCCGCCGCCGCGCGTTTCGCGGTCGGCGAGATCGAGGGCTTCAAGTCGGTGTCGTGGCTCGGTGCGGCCGATACCGGTCGGCCGGATAACCGGACCACCGGCGCGCCGATGCTCTACACCTCGGGAACCACGGGGCGTCCCAAGGGGGTTCGGCGCCCGCTCACCGGCACCGACCCGGATGTCGTTCCGGTGTATTCGACCGCGTTCTTCGGGCTGTTCGGACTCGAGCCCTACGACGAGCACGTGCACATCTGTGGTTCGCCGCTGTACCACACCGCCGTGCTGAACTTCGCCACCATCTCGATCCAGTTGGGGCACAAGCTCGTTCTGATGGATCGCTGGGATGCGGAGGAAATGCTGCGACTCATCGACAAGCACCGGGTGACCCACAGTCATATGGTTCCGACCCAGTTCCACCGCCTGCTCGCGCTGCCCGCCGACGTGCGCGCCAAGTACGACGTTTCTTCATTGCGCAGCATGGTGCACGGCGCGGCGCCGTGTCCGGCCGAGACCAAGCGGCAGATGCTGGAGTGGTGGGGCCCGACGGTCACCGAGTACTACGCGGCCACCGAGGGCGGCGGCACGGTGATCAACGGGACCGAATGGCTCACGAAGCCCGGCTCGGTCGGCAAGGCCTGGCCCTGGTCGGTGATCAAGGTGCTGAGCGAGGAAGACGGCTCCGAAGTCCCCGCGGGCGAGACCGGCCTGGTCTACATGCGCATGGGCGCGTCCAGCTTCGAATACCACCACGCCAAGGAGAAGACCGAAGAGGCAAGGGTCGGGGACCTTTTCACGGTTGGCGATATCGGCCACCTCGACGAGGACGGCTACCTCTACCTGCACGACCGCCGCTCCGATCTGATCCTGTCCGGCGGTGTGAACATCTACCCGGCCGAGATCGAGAACGTGCTGACCACCCACCCGAAGGTCGAGGATGTCGCGGTCTTCGGTCTGCCCCATCCGGATTGGGGCCAGGAGGTCAAGGCCGTCGTCCAGCCGGTCGCGGGTGTCGAGGGCAACGACGAACTCACTGCCGAGCTATTGGCCTTCGCCGCAACCCAATTGGCGAAATACAAAATGCCCCGCTCCATCGACTACCTCGATGAACTGCCCCGCGACCCCAACGGCAAGCTCTACAAACGCAAACTCCGCGACCGCTACATCCCGGCGTCGTAGCGCCCTCGGGCGCAGCGGAATTGCTGTCGCAAAAAGTGTTGTCGCACACCGAGTGAACGTCGCGCAGGGGCTATACCTTCTGCGCGATAGTCATTGCCTCTGTGCGACCTTCACTTCTGTGCGACAGCATCCGGGCGCGGCCCACATCATCCAGCCGGTTCGCGCAGCTCCGGCGCCAAACCGAAGAGCGGGAACAGCTTTTCGGTGTCGAGGAAGAAGTTGAGCCCGGCGATCGAGTCGCCGTCCAACTCCAGCACCGTGATGGACCACGGCACCCAGACGCCCGGCTCGGTCTCGCTCGGCTTGTAGTGGCCGAACGCGGGCAGCCCGTTGGCGCCTTCCAACCGGATCATGCGGGAATCGCGGCAACCCTTGCCGTGGCCGAGCATGAACGCGGCCACATTCTCGGGGCCCGAGACCCAGAGTTCGATCGGCGGCATGGACAGCGCCACATCAGTTTTCAGCAGGGTGGTCAGGGTGTCCATATCGTAGGCCTCGAAGGCCTTGACGAAATCGTCGACGAGTTTGCGCTGATCGTTATCGGTTTCGTCATAGGTGTCGGTGGCCGTCGGCTGCACCTTCGACATGGTGGCCCTGGCACGCTGTAGTGCGCTGTTCACCGAGGCGGGGGACATGGTGAGTGCCTCGGCCGTCTCGCTGGCCGAGAACCGCAGCACTTCGCGCATGATCAGGATGGCGCGCTGGGTCGCGGGCAGATGCTGACAGGCAGCGACGAACGCCAGCCGCAATGTCTCCTTGGCCGAGGCGTGCTCGGCCGGATCCGAGCCGAAGGCCAGTGCATTCGGGATCGGTTCGATCCACACGTAATCCGGCTGCGGCATCGGCAGCGGCGACTCCGGCCGCGACGGACCGGACAGATCCATCGGCCGGGCCCGGCGCTGCGGTCCGTCGAGCATATCGAGGCAGACATTGGTGGTGATCTTGTACAGCCAGGACCTCAGGCTGGCGCGACCCTCGAACGAGTCGTAGGACTTCCACGCGCGAGTGAAGGTCTCCTGCACCGCGTCCTCCGCTTCGAAGGAGGAGCCGAGCATGCGATAGGCGTAGGCGCACAGTTCTCGACGGTGCCCTTCGAAGGATTCGAGGACGTCCGGGGTGAGGCCGACGGAGTCGTTCATGGGTGTCACCCTGCCACAGCCCACCGACACATTCGAGACCCGAATTCACACAATCGAGCGCCGTCCGTTATGCGCCCCTTGCGCTTCGCGAGCGAAGGCGAGACCACCCCTACCTGCGGTTTCAAGATCATCACGCCGGCGCCACAGATGTGTTCGGCCACACAGTGCCTGGAACCGATGAGTTTCGCGCACTCGATCCGTCTCTACATAGAGACCGCCGAAGCCGACGTAAGGGATCCCGCATGCCCAGCAAGATGATCTTCATCAACCTTCCCGTCGCGGATCTGGGCCGGTCCAGAGATTTCTACGAGGCGATCGGCTGGAAGGTGAATCAGGACTTCACCGATGAGAATGCCGCGTGCATCGTCATCGACGACAACATCTGCGCCATGCTGCTGACCAAGGACTTCTATTCGAACTTCAGCAAGCGCCCGATCGCCGACACGATCGCGACCAGCGGCGGCGCGTACGCGTTATCCCTGGCCAGCGCACAAGAGGTCGACGCACTCACCAATGCCGCCCTGGCCGCAGGTGCCACCGAGGAAATCAACGAGGATCGCCGCGCCCAGGAAGCCCAGGTCGGCATGTTCGGCCGCACGTTCATCGATCCGGACGGCCATCAGTGGGAGCCCTTCTGGATGGACTACCCCGGCACCAACTGACCACGCCCGCCGCGAGCCACCCGTTGTCGACGGTAGTCATATGGTCGCTTCCCCTACCCGGAACCACCATTCGACTACCGTCGGCGCGACACATTCAGCTGCCGGTGAAGGTGGGCTTGCGCTTCTCGGCGAAGGCCTTCGGGCCCTCCTTGGCATCGGCCGACCGGAAGACCGACATGCCGAGTTTTGCCTCGATCTGGAAGGCGTCCTCTTCCGGCATGGCCTCGGTCTCCCGAATGGTGCGCAGAATCGCCTGCACCGCGAGGGGGCCGTTGGCCGCGATCTGCGCGGCGAGTTCGAGCGCCTTGTCCAATGCGGTGCCGTCCGGGACCACATGCCCGATCAGCCCGATCTCCTTGGCCTCGCCGGCGGTGATGTGCCTGCCGGTCAGCAAAATGTCGGCGGCGACGGTGTAGGGAATCTGGCGGACCAGCCGCACGGCCGAGCCGCCGAGCGGGAACAGGCCCCAACGCGCCTCGGATACACCGAATTTCGCGCTTTCGGCGGCCACCCGGATATCGGTGCCCTGCAGGATTTCGGTGCCACCGGCGATGGCCGGGCCCTCCACCGCCGCGATCAGCGGTTTGGTGAGTCGGCGGCCCTTGAGCAGCGCCTCCAATTTGGTCGGATCGAAGCTGCCCGCGTTGTCGCCGGGGTGTTGTGCGGTCATCGCCTTGAGGTCCATGCCCGCGCAGAACGCACCGCCCGCACCGGTCAGGATCGCGACGCGGATATCGGGATCGTTGTCCACCTGGTCCCAGGCGTCGCGCATGATCGCCATCATCTCGGCCGAAAGGGCATTGCGGGCCTCGGGCCGATTCATGGTGACGATGAGAACGTGAGCGCGCTTCTCGACGAGGCAATCTGGCATTGCTGATTCTCCTGACTTTCCAGGGGTACGGCAGGTCGGCGGAGCCGGCCGGGGTGGGCAAATTCGGCCTTGTCAGAAACAGTAACACGTTCTATTTTTAGCTCTGTGAGCTACAACATAGCGGACCTAGTCGAACACGCCATCGATCTGATGCCCGACCGCGTAGCGCTGGCCGACGACGGCCGCGAGGTGACTTACGCGCAGCTGGAGGAGCGGGCCAACAAACTCGCGAACTACCTGCTGCAACAGGGTGTCCAACCGGGTGACAAGGTGGGCATCTATTCGCGGAACACGGTCGAGGCCGTCGAGGCCATGGTCGCGGTCTTCAAGGCGCGCGCCGTGATGATCAACGTGAACTTCCGTTACGTCGAGAACGAGTTGCAGTACATTTTCGACAATTCGGATATGGTCGCGCTGATCCACGAGCGCCGCTACAGCGACCGGGTGGCCGGGGTTCGCCCGAATACGCCCCTGTTGAAGACGGTCATCGTCGTGGACGACGATACGACCGGCACCATTGCGACCGCAGCGGATTCGGTGGAATACGAGACGGTGCTGGCCGAGTCCTCCGGTGAGCGTGACTTCGGCGAGCGCTCGGCCGATGACATCTTCATGCTCTACACCGGCGGCACCACCGGCCTGCCCAAGGGCGTCATGTGGCGGCACGAGGACTGGTGGCGCGTGCTCGGCGGCGGCATCAACTTCCTCACCGGAGAATATGTCGAGGACGAATGGCATCAGGCCAAGACCGGTGCGGGCAATCCGCAGATGGTCCGGTTCCCGATTCCGCCGATGATCCACGGCGGCTCGCAGACCGCGACGTTCCACAGCCTGTTCGATGGCGGTAAGGCCGTGATGATTCCGGAGTTCACCGGGCACGGCGTATGGCAGCACATCGATCGGCACAAGATCAACCTCATCTTCATCACCGGTGACGCCATGGCCCGGCCGATGATGGATGCGCTGGCCGAGGGCAATCCGGAAACCGGTGAGCCGTACGATCTTTCGAGCCTCTATCTGATCGCCAGCAGCGCTGCGCTGTTCTCGCCGACGCTCAAGGACCAGTTCCTGGAACGCCTGCCGAACCGGATGATCACCGATTCCATCGGGTCCTCCGAGACCGGCTTCGGCGGTCTCTCCGTTGTCGCCAAGGGCGCCAACCACACCGGCGGTCCGCGGGTGAAGATCGATGCCGCCACCCAGGTGCTCGACGACCAGGGCAATCCGGTGGCACCGGGCTCCGGACAGGTCGGGTTCCTCGCGCGCAGCGGCCACATTCCGGTCGGCTACTACAAGGACGAGGCCAAGACCAAGGCAACGTTCAAGGAGTTCAACGGAATTCGCTACTCCATTCCCGGCGACTACGCCCGGGTCGAGGAGGACGGCACCGTCACCATGCTCGGCCGCGGTTCGGTGAGCATCAATAGCGGCGGCGAGAAGATCTATCCGGAGGAGGTCGAGGGCGCGCTCAAGATCCACCCCGAGATCTTCGACGCGCTGGTGGTCGGCGTTCCGGACGAGCGGTGGGGACAGCGGGTGGCTGCGGTCGTGCAGTGTCGCGGCGACAAACGCCCCACCCTCGACGAACTGCGTCCGGTGCTCACCCAGGAGATCGCGCCCTACAAGCTGCCGCGCAGTGTGTGGTTCGTAGATCAGATCAAGCGCAATCCGGCGGGCAAGCCCGATTACCGTTGGGCAAAGGCGCAAACCGAGGAGCGTCCGGCCGACGAGCACGCCGAGGCGAGCAGCAAGTAAAACGGTAGGTACGACCGATATCGGCGAGGTCTGCCGCGATATTGCGGCAGACCTTGCCTTTTGCGGCTTCGGCGAGTCGAACGCTTGCGATGGGAGATCGAATTGACAACGCCCTATGCGTTTTTCGCCGCAACGGAGGACGGCTTCGAGCCTTTGCCGTTCGCGGCCAGCAGTTGGTCACCGAATATGGTCAATGGGCCCGCGATCTGCGGCCTGCTGGCCAGGGCGTTGGAACAGCAGCACTGTGCACCGGAATTCACACCGGCCCGGCTGACGGTCGACCTGTTCCGCCCTACCTTGGCCAAGCCGGTGACGGTGGTGACCGAGCTGGTACGCGAGGGGCGCCGGATCCGGGTCGCCGATGCCGCACTGATGCAGGACGGCGTGGATGTGGCCCGCGCCAGCGTGGTCTTCCTGAAGCGGTCGCAACAGCCGCCGGGTGAGCTGTGGACGCGCGCGGAATCCCCGCAGCCGCCGCCGGTGCCGATAGCGGACGGCCCGACCGCGCCGATGTGGAACAGCGACGGTACTGCCGATGGCTGGTCGACGCGGATCGGTGAGCATCAGAACAGCGGGCGCAAACGCATGTGGCAGGCACCGCTTTCGGTGGTTGAGGGTGAGCCACCATCGGCCTTCGCCGCGGCCGCGATGATCGGTGAGTCGACGAGCCTCATGACCAACTGGGGGACGGCCGGAATCGGTTTCATCAATGCCGATCTGACGCTCGCGCTGGCCCGGCCCGTCATCGGCTTGGAGATCGGGGTGGAGGCGGACAGTCATATCAGCGCGGACGGAATAGCCGTCGGCAGCGCGACATTGTTCGATCGGTCCGGATCGTTCGGCACGTGTGTGGTAACGGCGTTGTCCAATGCGGACCGGCAGGTCGACTTCGCCAATGGCGATCCGCGCCAGCGGGTCTACGTTCAGTAGGCCACGCACTGATCGACCACGCAAACCGGTGGGTGCCGGGCAATCCGCGTGCGACGGCGAATGCCTCCACCCAGGGTGGAGGCATTCGGGGGCGGTGGGTCAGCGGTTGGCGAGTTCGGCGAGGCGGAAGGCCAGCTTGGTGCGGACCGCGGGAATGCGGGTCGCCGCCGTCATAACGGTATTCCGGACGATACGTGCCGGAAGCGGCCGCAGGGTGGCCATCTTCGTCATCCGATCGGTGAAGGCGACGACGCCGAGAGCCACTGGGCGACGGGTGGTTTCGTAGGCGTCGAGCACGCTGTCGGGCGCGCCGTCGACGACCCGGGCCAGCAGCGGACCGAGGAAAGCCGCATCCTGGATGCCGGTGTTCATACCTTGCCCGCCCGCCGGGCTGTGCACATGTGCGGCATCGCCGGCCAGCAGCAGACGACCCGCGCGGTAGTGATCCGCGACGCGGTGGTGCACCCGGAAGCGCGAGCTCCACAGCACCTCACGGACTTTCACGCTGCCGCCGGGGCCGCGGGTGTCCAGGATGGTCTGAATGTCCTCGATGCGCGGGTGCTCGGGTGCCTCGTCGACGGTCGCGACGACCCGGTACCGATTCGGATCGGTCTCGTCCGGCAGCGGCGCGACCACCGTCACGCCCTCCGGTGAAAGGTGCAGTGCCACTTCGTCACGCGCGATCGGCCAGTCCATCCGGACATCGGCGAGTACGAAGGATTCGGGGTAGGTGTCGCCGGTGAAGCCGATGCCCGCCTGCTCACGGACGACGCTGTGCATGCCGTCCGCGCCGACCACATAGTCCGCGCGGATCGTGCCGGTCGTGCCCTCGTCGTCGAGGTATTCGACTGTGACGCCGTCATTTTCATCAGCAACCTCGGTGATCCGATACGGCCGGTGCACATCCCCGCCCGCCTTGCGCAGTCGAGCGAGCAGTACGGCCTCGGTGGTGTCCTGCGGAACCATCAGCGTGTACGGGTACTCGGTGGGCAGCCCGCCGAACGGCACTGTCGCCAGTGTGCGGTTGCCGTCCAGCACCCGGAAGGTCGGCACCACGATGCCGCGGTCCACGAGTTCCTCGGCGATGCCCAGTTCCTGCAGCACCTCCAGGGTCCTGGCGTGAACGACCGCGGCGCGCGAGGTGTTCGCGCCCTCGGCGAGCCGGTCCAGCAGAACGAAGTCGATGCCGGCGTCGGCCAGCGTGATCGCGGTGGTCAGTCCGGCCGGACCGGCCCCGACGATGACGACGGAGGTGGTCTCCGGCGGCGGGGTGGTGTTCATCGGAACTCCTAGGTCAACATCTGTAGGCCAACGCTTGTTGGCATAACCGTAGCGCCCTCGGTCTATAGAAGTCAACAGTTGTTGGCCTACACTTGTTGGCATGAACGTCGAGCCTGATCAACCACCTGCACGTCGCTCCGATGCCACCCGCGCGGCCATCCTGGCGGCCGCGCGCACCCGCTTCGCCGCCGAGGGGTTTCGCAAGGCGACCATTCGCGCCATTGCCGCCGATGCCGCGATCGATCCGTCGATGGTGATGCGCTACTTCGGCAGTAAGGACGGACTCTTCGCCGCGGCCGTCGATGTCCGCCTCGACCTGCCGGATCTCGCCGCGGCCGATCCGGATGCCCTGGGGGAGTTGCTGGTTCGCCGATTCCTGGCGATCTGGGAGGACCAGCCCGATAACAAGGTGCTGGTGATCTTGCTGCGCTCGTCCATCACCGATGAAGGTGTGAGCCAACGCTTTCGGCAGATCTTCGCCGAACAGGTGCTGCCCGCGGTGCTGCGCTTCGGCGATCCGGCCGACGCGCAGCGCCGCGGGGGCTTGATCGTCACCCAGTTGCTCGGGCTCGCGCTGTGCCGCTATGTGCTCGAGCTGCCGCCGGTGGTCGGCCTGACGCGCGAGCAGATCATCGCCGATATCGCACCGACCTTGCAGCGCTATCTGACATCGGTGCCGATCAGCGCTCAGACGTGCGCGCCACCGTCGACGTGAATCGTTGTGCCCGTGATGAATTCGCCGTCCTCGGAAGCGACCATCGCGACCACACCGGCGACCATCTCGGGTGAGCCGAGCAGCGGCCCGATGGCCGGAGCCATCTTGCTCATCAGGCCCGGATCGATATCCGGTGGCACATCGAGCAAGCTGTAGGTCATGGCCGTCTCGATGCCGCCGGGCGAGACGCAGACTGCGCGTAGATTCTGCTTGCTGTACTCCAGCGCCAGCACTCGCGTGAAGGCCTCCAGTCCGCCCTTACTCGCCGCGTACGCCGCGCGGTACGGCGCGGCATAGGACGCGGCATTAGAGCTGATATTGACCACCACCCCGCGCCCGGACTCCAGTAGTGCGGGCAGGGCGGTCCGGGTCATCAGGAATGTTCCGGTCAGATTGGTGCCGAGGACCGTATTCCACAGCTCGGTCGTGGTCTCGTGGGTATGCGACATGCGCACGATCCCCGCGGCATTCACCAGCACGTCCAGGCCGTCGGCTATCAGTCCGGGCACCATCTGCTCGACAGCGGCCTCGTCCGCGATATCGACCGACGCGACGGTGATCCGGTCGCCCGAGCCCTGATCCATCGCGAGCTGGGCGGTCTTGGCGAGGCCATCGCCGGTCCTGCTCACGCCGACCACCTCCGCTCCCTCCTCGAGCAGCCGCAAGACGATGGCCCGGCCGATGCCGGAACCCGCGCCCGTCACCAGCGCTCGGCGTTGCGTGAAACGTTTCATACGCTCTGTACATCCCGCTCGGCCGGCAACTGCGCTATCTCGGGCAGCCGGTCGAGATCAATCGGCTCGGCGACCAATTCGACCGGAAAGGGCCGATCTGCGGGCTGTGGCAGGCCGGGGCCGAGGATCAGGCCGCCGCGGATGCCGATGCGATCCATTTCCTGGATCAACGGCTCGTAGCGGGCAGGCTGCAAGTTGTTGTGCAGCACAAAATCTCGAACATCGTCGGCGGTGGTCAAACTGCGCTGCCGCACCGGTGAGCAGACCGGGAATTTCGGATCGCGGAAGGTCATATCGTCGACGAAGCCGCGCATGAAATCCGCGGCATGCTGCTGCAGCGGCGAATGAAACGCGCCCTTGTACGCGTCCAGTACGAACATTTGGCGGGTATCCGCGGACGCCTCGATTTCGGCCAGGATCTCTTGCAGCGCCGTGAGATAACCCGAGATCACGAATGATCGGTGCACCTCATCGATCGGGCCGGTGTCGACGGCCAGGTGCACACCGGGGCGGCGTGCACCGTAATAGTTCGCCGGATCGTCCCCGATCGGCGTGTACATCAGGCCCATCCCTTGTGCGGCAACACCTTCCGGCAACTCCGGCACGAGTCGGCGGTGATGCAGCATGCCGAACAATTCGTGTCGTTCCACGGCTCCGGCCACACAGGTGCTGATCAACGCGCCCAGGCTCAGCCCACCGGCGGCTTCCGGTTCGAAACCGCGTGCGGCCAGGTCCTCGGCGAGACCGAGTGCGAATGCGGCTTGACGCAATGCGCCGAGGCTGTGCCGATCCTCGGGTTCGCTCGCCATTTCCGCGGCCGATTCCCGCGCGCGCAGTCGGTCCACCGATAATCCGGTCACCGCGGCGGCTTCTTCGTAGGCGAGTGCGATGGACGGACACCGCTCGCAGAACTCATCGATGACTTCGGCGGTCAGACTGACCTGTCCACCGAACAGAAAAGAAACCCTCATTGCATGTCCTACCCACGCCGGGGGCGCACAATGGCGACACCCACTGCGTATATGTGAATCACGTTCGACCGGAACGGAATTGGCGGCGCCGCCGTATCGAATACATCAAGCAGGCGCCCCTGTGGGCAAGAGTTTCCCCGGACCAGGCATCGGCCACCCCCTGGCCGGTAGTACCCCTGGCCGATAGTGCTACCGGCCGAGTCGCCCGAGGAATTGCAGCATCAGCTGGTCGATTTCACACGCGTGCGTGAGATTCGGTGTGTGCGCGGCGCCCTCGATGGTGTGGAACTCCGCGGGACCACCGAGTCCCTTTGTCAGTAAATCCACGGCGTCGTGATCGAAGGCCGGATCGGAGGCGCCGCGGACCAATAGTGCGGGGCAGGTGATATCGCCGATGAGATCGGAGATGTCGTCCACGTTGATCAGACAGTCGGCCGCCGCGGCGACCCGTTCCCGGTCACCGCTCAACCATTTGGCCAGCCACGGTTGATGATCGGACCGATCACCACCGATGATCAAGCCCGCCACCATCTTCGCGATCACGGTCAGCGGCCCGGTGCCGATCCAGGCATCGGTGACCTGGCGATAGCCGATCCGCTGCACGTCGCTGTAGGCCTGCGCAGAACAGCCGAGCAGGATCAGCCCATCCACGCGCGGCGGGCACAGCAAGGCCATGCGCAACGCGGTGAACCCACCCTGCCCGACACCGCCGACGACCACCCGGTCGATGCCGAGCTGGTCGACCACCGACCAGGCATCGCGGGCCAGATCCCAGAAACTGTATGCGCCGCCGTCGTGTTCGGTCAGTCCGTGGCCGCGCGCATCGATCGAGATCACACGGTATTCCGGGGCGAGCGTGGCAATCTGGTTCGCGAACATTTCGTGATCCATGAAGAAGGCGTGCCCGAGCACCACCGCGGGCCCGGATCCTCCGCTGTCGACGAAGTGCACTTTCGCGCCGGCGGAGGTTACGAAGGGCATAACCGTGCTCCTGTCAGACTGCGTCCCCCGAAAGAGAGCAGCCTAACAAGAACCGGTTATACCACCGGTTTTCACCACATCACGGGCAACTCCTCGACACCGCCGGTGAAGCTGCTGGTGCGCATCGGCACGGCAGCAGGGTCGACGGCCAGGCGCATGGTCGGGAACCGGGTCACCAATTGGGTGAATACGGTGTGCAATTCGATGCGGGCCAGCGGTGCGCCGATGCAGTGCCGGGCACCGTAGCCGAAGGTCACATGGGAGCCGTCCTTTCGGGTCACGTCGACGCGGTCGGGATCGGCGAAGACCGTCGGATCGTGGTTGGCCGCGGTCAGATCCAGCAGGACGAGATCGCCGGTGTGTACCTCGTTTCCGTCGATATCCATATCGGTGCGCGCATAGCGGGGCATCTGAGTGGCATCCGCGGTTCGAAGCAGTTCTTCGACCGCGGTCGGCACCAGTTCGGGTTCGTCGACCAGGGCCTGCCACTGGTCGAGGTTTTCCAGCAGCCGTTTGGCGCCGACCCCGATCTGGACCACCGTGGTCTCGTGGCCGCCGAACAACAAACCGAGGCCGAGCGTCGCGATGCCCTGATCGGACAGATCGTCCCGGGCGCACAGATGCGACAGCACATCATCGGCCTGGTCGTGCCGTTTGCGCTGCACCAATGCCATGAAGTACTCGAACAATCCGGCGACACCCTGCTGCACCTTCGCGGCGTCCTGCTGCTCGCCGAGGGCCTCGGTCCAGGCACGGAACTTATCGCGGTCGGCGTATGGCACACCGAGCAGTTCGCAGATGACCAATAGCGGCAGCGGGAGCGCCACGGCGGTGTGCAGGTCGGCGGGGGAGCCCTGCACGGACATCTCGTCGAACAACCGTGTGGTGAGTTCTTCCACCCTGGGCCGCAAGTCGCGCATTCGTCGCGGCGAGAAGAACGGCACCACCAACTCGCGCAGTCGGGCCTGATCGGCGGGTTCGGTCTCGAAATTGCCGAGCGGGCCACCGAAGAACATCGAATCCGATGCCCGCGCAGCAGTTTCCGGCGTTGGATGGGCACGGCCGAGGCGCGGATCGGCGAATAACGTCCGCACCTGCGCGTAGCTGGTGGCCAACCAGCCTTCATGGCCGAGCGCGGTGCGCGTCCGCTGGATGGTTTCACCCGTGACGGGGCAGCCCATGTCCACAGTCACTCCTTACGTAGTTCTCGAGTCGGAGTCATTCGGGCAAACGCACCCGCAGCAGATTGCCGCTGGCGGTGCCGACCACGAATTCCCTTTCGGCGCTTCGTGATACGACGATCGCGGTCATCGGCTCACCCGTCAGGACGGTGCATGTCGAGTGGTCCGCCGGATTGATGCGGACGAGTCGGCCCGAGGTCGTGGCGTCGTAGAGCATGCCGTCCGGGCCGATGGCGAGATCGTCGGGAAGCGGTGGCGCGCCGGGTCCGGCGGCCAGATCCGCGACGACGGTGGCGTGCGACGGATCGTCGAGCGGGATGCGCAGGATGCGGCCGGTCGGGCTGAGATACAGCGTGACGTAGAGCGCGTCGCCGTCGACCAGAATGCCGTCGGCGCCGAAATATTCTGCCCGGTTGGACCATTCGGTGTCGACGCTGCCGTCCGGTCGGATCCGGACAACGCCGGTCGAGGTGTCGGCGACGAAAAGGTTTCCCACGGTATCGAATGCGGCGCCATTGGCCATCCCCAGACCGGAGGCGAAGATCTCGGCCCGCGGCGTCTCGGCTGTGGGATCAATGCGGACAACGCCGCCACCGGTCGAGCCGGGTACCAGATTGGTCGGGAAGTTCCCGTACGTCACGTAGATCAGTTGGTCCGGGCCGAGTTTCACCGCACCGGGATACGCGACAGCGACCCTGGCGGTAACGCGGCCGGACGGGTCATAGCGAACCACTTCGTTGCGTCGCACCCGCGAGACCCACAGCTCACCGCGCGTGTCATAGGCCAGACCTTCGGCCCAGTCCTCATCCCGAACGACAGCTGCCGCCGCGATCGTCGCGGTGGCTGTCGCGCACGAAACCGATTCGGCCGCAGCCGAAACCGGAATTACCCCGACGACCGCGCAGACGATCGCGGTGCCGACCCCTACCGCGTTCACCATGCGACGGGCAACGAGGTCAGGCCCTTGGTGACAACGTTCTCGCGCACCTGCAACTCATCCGGGTCGACCGTCAGATGCAGTGTCGGGAAGCGAGATATCAGCTGACCGAAGGCGACCTGCAATTCGATACGAGCCAGCGGCGCACCGGTGCAATAGTGCAGGCCGTAGCCGAAGGCCAGATGCTGCCCCTCCGCGCGGGTTACGTCGAGTTGGCGCGCATTGGTGAAGATCTCCGGATCGTGGTTGGCCGAATCGACGTCCAGCAGCACCAGATCGCCCGTTCGGACGGTGACGCCGTCGATCTCCATATCGGTGCGCGCATAGCGGGCGAAGGCGGTGGAATCGTGTACGCGCAGCAGTTCCTCGATCGCGGCGGGCACCAGCTCCGGCCGGTCGACCAGTTGCTGCCACTGCGCCGGATTCCGCAGCAATTGCACGGTGCACAGGCCGATTTCGACGACAGTGGTCTCATGCCCGGCCAAGAGCAAGCCCATGGCCAGCGTCGCGATGGCATCGTCGGCCAGGTCCGGCACCTCGCACAGCTTGGCGATCACGCCCTCGCCCGGTTCCCGGCGCAGCCGTTCGACCAGCGACTTGCAGTACAGGAACCATTCGGCCCCGGCCTGTCCCGACTTCGCGCCGTCGCTGGTGTCGAAAAGCGCCTCGCTCCAGATCCGGAACTGTGCGCGATCCTCGTAGGGGACACCGAGTAGTTCGCTGATGACCAGCAGCGGCAGCGGTTCGGCGAAGGCCTTGTGCAGGTCTGCGGGTGAGCCCTTTTCGGCCATATCGTCGAGCAGTTGTGCGGTGAACGCGGCCACCCGCGGCGTGAGTTCGCGCATCCGCTTGGCCGAGAACAGCGGATTCAGCAGCCCGCGCATGCGCGCGTTATCGGCGGGTTCGGTCTCGAAGTTCCCGAAGGGGCGGCCGAAGAACACCGACTCCGACGACCGTGCCGCGGTCTCCGGTGTCGGATGGGAACGGCCCAGACGCACATCGGTGAACAGCTCTTTCACCTTGTGATAGCCGCAGACCTTCCAGGCTTCGTCGCCCGTCGCGGTGCGCACGCGGCTGATCGAGCTGGGGGCGGCGTCGGTGAACGGGCATGCGAGTTCCGATGAGTCGGTGGTCATGGCTCACTCCTTGCTAACAAGCTCTTGTACAAGCAAGCTTAAACATAATTGCTTGTACTATTCCACTTGAACAAGGAGGTGATGTCGTGCCCGAAAGCCCAACGCCCGCCGAGACTTCGGCGCAACCCGTCCGGCGCATGCCGCGTGCCCAGCGGCGCGAGCAGATCCTCGCCGCCGCCACGCGCGCGGTGGCCCGCAACGGATTCGCCGGGACGGGCCTGCCCGATATCGCCGCCGAGGCCGGCATTACGCACGTGATCCTCTACCGGCACTTCGCCTCGAAGGCCGATCTGTACCGGGCCGTGCTGGAACGGGCCTACACCAGGCTCGGTGACGCCGTCGGTACCGAAAAGCTGGACGGCACCAGCATTTCCGCGCTGCTGCGGGCGGCCGCGGCGGATCCTGACGCCTTCCGGCTGCTGTTCCGCCACGCGGTCCGCGAGCCCGAATTCCGCGATGTCATCGATATGGTCCGCAGCTATTCGACGATGATCGCGCAGCGGTATCTCACCGATGCCGTGCCGGCGGGGCCGTGGCAGGACTGGGCCGCGCAGGTCATCCCCACCTTCATCCTGGACGCGGTGATCGCCTGGCTCGATGCCGGACAGCCGGATCTCGACGATGCCGCCGAACGGATCAATCGCGCGGCCCGTGCGCTCATCGAGGTGGCAGGCGGCGAATTGGTCCAGAAGGATTGAGCGGCAAGGCATAACGTCATCCATGGGCGGCGACCCGAAGGAGGAACATGGATGAACTACAGGTGCCGACTCTCGCCGAATTCGTGCGGATGCGGCGGCAGCGACCGACCGCGGCGCATCCGGGCGGCCTGAGCCGTCAGCAGCTCGCCGAGGCGATCCATTCCAGCGTCGGCTATCTCGCCAAGATCGAGCAGGGCGGTGCGTTCAATCCGAGCCCATCGATTCTCGATGCGCTCGCCGAGGTCTTCGCATTGGATCCGGACGAGCGCATCCACCTGTATCACCTTGCGCAGCAGCGATTCAGCGGCGGTCCGCGCCGGCCCGGCCCGGTGCTGCCGCCCGTGCGCAAGACGCTCGATGCCTTGACCCCGCATCTCGCGGCAGCGCTCGACGACGGCTGGCGCGTCATCGACTGCAACGACGCCTTCGACGAAGCTTTTCCCGGTCTGCGACCGAACGGACATGCGCTGCGCTGGATGTTCACCGATCCGCGGGCACGTCTGGTGATCGAGGAATGGGAGCGGGAGGCCGATCTGATGGTCGGGCGTTTTCGCGGCTACGCGGGCCGTGCCGGTGCACGAGCCGATGTCCAGCTGCTGCTACGCGAGCTGGGCGCGCAGCCCGACTTCCACCGCCTGTGGAATACCGGCCGGGTGTACATCGGCCGTCGCGACCCGGCCATCCGGCTCCGAAATCGCAAGACCGGCAAGCCGTTCGAAATCCACGTCCAACGATTCCGCACCACGCTGCCCGAGCCGACCCGACAACTTTTCGTCGGGTTGCTCGAGCACAATGAGGCCGGACAACCGCTATAGGGCGGGACATCGCCAGCATCACCCGCACAACGACCCACCGCTGGTCTGTGTTGCCGCGTCGCCCAGCAATCGGCCCGCCGGTGGCAGGTCCGGCGGGCCGATTCGAGGGTGCGGATACCTGGGTCAGGCAGGAGTTTCCGCGAGCAGAGAGCCGATGGCCCGCAGGTGGTCACTCGCCCCGCCCAGTGCGAATTCATTGTGCTTCGCGGCGGTGAAGTAGTTGTGCACGATGTGATCGCGGTCGATGCCGACGCCGCCGTGCACGTGAACCACGGTGTGCGCCACCCGATGTCCGGCATCGGCGGCCCAGAACTTGGCCGTGTGTACGGCTTCCGCGCTGGCCAGATCCTCGGAAACCCGCCAGGCGGCCTGGGTGACCGCCAGGCGCAGCCCCTGTACGTCGATGTAGGCGTCGGCGAGGCGCTGCGCGACGGCCTGGAAGCTGCCGACGGCCTTGCCGAATTGCTCACGCTCGCGGGCATATTCGGCGACCAGCTCGAGTGCGCGCTCCAGGGTGCCCAGTTGCTGTGCGCTCAGGCCGAGCCAGGCGCGGGTCAGGATCCAGTCCAGGATCTCCGCACCGGCGTCCACCGTCGCGACCAATTCGGCGGGGGTGTCATGGAATTCGACGCCGAACTCGGCGCTGAAGTCGACCACACGCTGGGCGGTCAGGTTCACCGTCGCATCGGCGGGATCCACCAGGAACAGCGCGGGTGCTCCGGAAACCGTGGCGGGGACCAGGATTCGGGCCGCGCGGTCGGCATAGGGCACCGTGGTCTTCGCGCCGGTGAGTCGCCAGCCGCCATCGGCCTCGTGCGCCACGGTGGTCGGTTTGGCCGGCTCCCAGTTGTGCTCTTCGGCGAGCCCGGCGGTGAGGATGACGCTGCCTTCACCCGCCTGACGCGCCCAATCGTGTTGAGCGTCCGAGCCGAAGCGCGCAAGCGCACCCGCGCCCACCACGATCGACCACAGATACGGGACCGCGGCGACATGCTTGCCCAGTTCACGCAGCACGGCGCTCTGCTCGAGCGCGCCGAAATCGCCGCCGCCCACCGACTCCGGCAGTGCGGCGGCCAATACGCCGGTCTCGGCGAGGGACTGCCACAGCGGCTCGTCGAAACGGCCCTCGGCATCGAGTTCGCGGATTCGGTCGGCGGTGACCAATTTGGCGCAGACCTCGGCGGTCAGGCGGGTCAGATCGAGCTGAGCTTCGGTGGGTGTGAAATCCATGGTGTCTACCTGCTTTCTGCGGTGCGAGCGACGGGCCCGGAGGCGGTAGCTTGCGTGACCACGTAGGTCCCCGGGAGCACCGCGATTGAATACAGCTCAGCGCGCCGCGGCGGGTTGCTTCAGTGCGGTCATGGCGATGATGTCGCGCTGGACCTCGTTGGTGCCGCCACCGAAGGTGAGGATCAGCGCGGCGCGGTGGAACCGCTCCAACCGTCCGCGCAGCTCGGCGCCCGGCGAATCCTGACGCAGATAAGCCTGCGGGCCGAGGATTTCCATCAGCAGCCGGTAGGCCTCGGTGGACAGTTCGGTGCCGTAGACCTTGCAGGTCGAGGCGTCCCACGGCCGCGGTGCGGCATCCCCGCCCGCATCGGCCCGGCTGGCGATCTCCCAGTTCAGCAGCTTCAGATATTCGACCTTGGCCTGCACCCTGGCCAGATTGAGTCGCACCCATTCCTGATCGATGACCCGGGAACCGTCACCCGCCTTGGTGTTGCGTGCCCATTCGGTAGTCTGGTTCAGCGCGACCATGAGCGGTCCGGCCGAGGTCAGCGCGACGCGCTCGTGGTTGAGCTGATTGGTGATCAGCGCCCAGCCGCCGTTCTCCTGGCCGACCAGCGAACTCGTCGGCACCCGGACGTCCTGGTAGTAGGTGGCGCTGGTATCCGGTCCGGCCATGGTGTGCACCGGGGTCCAGGAGAAGCCCTCGGCGGTGGTCGGCACGATGAGCATGCTGATGCCCTTGTGCTTCTTGGCAGTCGGATCGGTGCGAACCGCCAACCAGACATAATCGGCGTACGCGATCAGGCTGGTCCACATCTTCTGGCCGTTGATCACGTAGTCGTCGCCGTCGCGCACAGCGGCGGTGCGCAGGCTGGCCAGGTCGGTGCCCGCGCCCGGTTCCGAATAGCCGATGGAGAAGTGCAATTCGCCCGCGGCGATCTTGGGCAGGAAGAACTTCTTCTGCTCCTCGCTGCCGTAATGCATGATCGTCGGCGCCACCGAATTGATGGTGAGGAAGGGCACCGGCGCACCCGCGATGGCCGCCTCATCGGTGAAGATCAGCTGGTCCATGGTCGGGCGGTCCTGGCCACCGAACTCCTTGGGCCAGGCCAGGGTGAGCCAGCCGTCGCGGCCCATTTCCTGGACCACCTCGCGGTATACGTTGCCGTGGCCGTACTCGCCGGTGGTCGCGCTCAGCGCGGCTCGGCGCTCCGGGGTGATCAGCCGCGCGAAGTAGTCGCGCAGCTCCGCGCGGAGCTCTTCCTGCTGCGACGTGTACGCAATGCGCATGGCAATACCTCTTGGGGGATGGTCAGCCGACGGAGCTTGCGCAGTCGGCGGGGTGGGATCAGCTGAGCCCTCGTTCGGTGTCGGTCAACCGATCATTGCATATGAACTGAAACATGTTCCAGTATTGCTACCGAATCCGCACAATGGCGGTACCCGATATGACCTGGTGTTGTTAGGCTTCGACCAGAGTCGCATTTAAGGAGTTCCCATGAAGGTCACGGTCGATCTGGATCAGTGCGAGGCCAACGGAATCTGTGTCGGAATCGCCCCCGACGTCTTCGAACTCGACGACGACGACGTGCTGCACATCGTGGAAGCCGACGTACCTGCGGATCGGCTCGCCGATGTCGAGGACGCGGTGGCCCAGTGTCCGAAGGCGGCGCTGAAGTTGCAGTAGCCGGTGCTTGCCGTCAGATAGGAACACGTTCTAGAGTCGGCCCCGTGAGTGATGTAGACAACACGGATGTGAGCGTTGCGGGGCGGGTGGCCATCGTTACCGGTGGCGGCGCCGGACTGGGGCGCGCCGAGGCACTGGCCTTGGCGGGGGCGGGCGCGTCGGTGGTGGTCAACGACCTGACGGAGTCGGATGCGGTGGCCGAAACCCTCGCCGATATCCGTGCCCTCGGCGCCAAGGCCGAGTTCGTCGCCGGCAGCATTGCCGAGCGCGCGACCGCCGACGCGCTCATCAGCACCGCCGAGGAAGCGTTCGGCAGCGTCGACATCGTGGTGAACAACGCGGGCATCACCCGCGACCGCATGCTGTTCAACATGTCCGACGAGGACTTCGACGCGGTGGTCGCGGTGCATCTGCGCGGCCACTTCCTGTTGACCCGCAATGCGGGCGCCTACTGGCGGGCCAAGTCGAAGGCGGCGGGCGCGCCGATCTACGGCAGGCTCGTCAACACCTCTTCCGAGGCCGGCTTGCTCGGCCCGGAGGGGCAGGCCAACTACGGTGCGGCCAAGGCCGGTATCACCGCGCTGACGCTCTCCGCAGCGCGCGGTCTGTCCCGATTCGGCGTGCGCGCCAATGCCATTGCGCCGCGGGCGCGCACCGCGATGACCGAAGCGGTCTTCAGTGCGGCGCCGGAGGGCGGCATCGATCCGCTCTCGCCGGATCATGTAGCGCGGTTGGTCGCGTATCTCGCTTCGCCCGCCGCCGATGCGGTCAACGGGCAACTGTTCGTGGTGTACGGGCCGATGGTCGCCTTGATGGCCGCGCCGGTCGTCGAAGAGCGCTTCGATGCCGCCGATGACCACTGGTCGGTAAATGATCTCGCCGCCACGCTCGGCGGTTACTTCGCGCAACGGCCCGCGGGGCGTACGTTTTCAGCGTCTTCTTTGATCGATCTGGACAACTGACACTGTGATGGCAGGTGCCATCGGAAACCAGCTGATCACTCGACCAGTTGTTGATCACCGATGCCGCGCTTGGTAGACATGGGAGTCAGCGGTGTGTGACGCCTCACAAGGGTTAGGCCACCCTCAAATGACACCTGTTACAAATTCATGGGCCGAATTTGAGAAAAATGGCAGTTCAAATGTGCCAAAAAGCTTCCTACAGCAATGTGAACATGTTCTAATCGTTGCGGCGATGTGGCCAGGGCGGGGCATCGTGCGATGAGCAGAATCAGCAGGATGAGCAAGGAGGATCGTGCATGAACGAGGTCCTTGCTGTGCCATTGCGGGCAGTCGGCGGATTCTTCGAACTCGTTGCCGACGTCGCACGGGCCAGCATTCGACGTCCGTTCCAAGGGCGCGAGTTCATTGATCAGGCCTGGTTCATCGCACGCGTTTCGATCATTCCGACACTGCTGGTGGCGATTCCGTTCACCGTGCTGGTGAGCTTCACGCTCAACATTCTGCTGCGCGAAATCGGCGCCGCGGATCTCAGCGGCGCCGGTGCGGCATTCGGTGCGGTCACCCAGGTCGGGCCGATTGTCACCGTATTGATCGTGGCGGGCGCGGGCGCAACCGCGATCTGCGCGGATCTCGGGGCGCGGACCATTCGCGAAGAGATCGATGCGATGCGGGTACTCGGTATCGACCCGGTACAGCGGCTGGTGGTGCCGCGGGTGCTGGCCTCGATGTTCGTGGCATTGATGTTGAACGGCCTGGTGTGCACCATCGGCATCGTCGGCGGCTTCCTGTTCTCGGTACTGCTGCAGGATGTGAATCCGGGTGCTTTCGTCAATGGCATCACGCTGCTCACCCATCTGCCCGAGCTGGTCATCTCCGAAGTGAAGGCCGGTTTGTTCGGGCTGATCGCCGGACTGGTGGCCTGTTATCTCGGCCTGAATGTCAAAGGTGGTCCCAAGAGTGTCGGTGATGCGGTGAATCAGACCGTTGTCTTCGCCTTTATGGCCCTGTTCGTGGTGAATGTCGTGGTCACCGCCGTCGGTATCAAGTTCGCGGCGCGGTGAGGCGATGGCATTCGTAATCCAATCCCGCTTCCCGCGTACCGTGCGGCGAGTGCGTCGCTTTTCGAACTCGCTCGATTCGCTGGGTAAACATGCGGTGTTCTATGCGCAGACAATCCGTTCCATCCCACGCGCACTGATCTACTATCGCACCGAGACCATTCGTTTGATCGCCGAAATCAGTATGGGCACAGGCGCTTTGGCGGTTATCGGCGGCACGGTGGTCATCGTCGGATTTCTCACGCTGTTCACCGGTGGCACCATCGCGGTGCAGGGTTACAGTTCGCTCGGCAATATCGGCGTCGAGGCGCTGACGGGCTTCTTCGCGGCATTCATCAATGTGCGCATCGCGGCGCCGGTGATCTCCGGAATCGGTTTGGCGGCAACCATCGGCGCGGGTTCGACCGCGCAGCTGGGCGCCATGCGGGTGGCCGAGGAGATCGACGCGCTGGAGTCCATGGCGATCCGGCCGGTGCCGTATCTGGTCGGCACCCGGGTGCTCGCGGGCATGATCGCGATCGTGCCGCTGTACGCGCTCGCGGTGATCTGTTCGTTCATCGCCAGCCGATTCGCCACCGTGGTCATCTACGGGCAGTCGGCGGGCGTCTACGACCACTACTTCTCCACCTTCCTGATCCCCAGCGACATCCTCTGGTCCTTCGCCCAGGCGATCTTCATGGCCTTGGCGGTCATGATGATTCACACCTACTACGGCTACAACGCCGCGGGCGGACCGGTCGGCGTCGGGATCGCGGTCGGCAATGCGGTGCGGGCCTCGCTGGTCGCGGTGGTCACGGTGACACTGCTGATCTCGCTGGCCATCTACGGCACCTCCGGCAACTTCCATCTCTCCGGGTAGAGCGGTATGGCAACGAAGCAATCGGGAATCGGTTTCGGCGCGGCACTGCGCGGCGGGCTCGGGCTCAAGCTCGCCGGGCTCGGCATGGTGATCGCGCTGGTCGCGATCGTGTCCATCGCGATGGTCATGTTCTTCGGCGGATTCACCAAGACGGTGACCATCACGGTGGACGCGCCGCGCAGCGGCCTGGTACTCGATCCCGACGCCAAGGTGAAGATCCGCGGTGCGGAGATCGGTCGGGTCTCGGAGATCAAGCAGACCGCCGACGGTGCGAAGCTGACGCTGGCGATGGATCCCGAACTGCTGAAAATGGTTCCGTCCAATGCGACCGTGGATATCAAGTCCACCACCGTATTCGGCGCCAAGTACATCAATTTCACTGCGCCGGAACAGGCTTCGTCGACCCCGCTGAAGCCGGGGTCGACCGTGACGGCCGAATCGGTGACCGTCGAATTCAATACGCTGTTCCAGCATCTGACCGATGTGCTGCAGAAGATCGAGCCCGAAAAGCTCAATGCCACACTGTCTGCGCTGGGCACCGCGCTGCAGGGTCGTGGCGAGAAGCTCGGTGATCTGCTCGCCCGCAGCGATGCCTACCTGCGCGATATCAATCCGAGTCTGCCCGCGCTGCAACGGGATCTGGTCGCCTCGACCGGCGTCACCAATCTGTATGCCGATACCGTGCCGGATCTGCTGCGCACCACCGACAACGCGACTGTGACGGCCAAAACGCTCGTCGAGGAGCAGGAGAACGTCGATGCGATGCTGGCCAACCTCATCGGATTGGCCGATACCACCGGCTCGGTGCTGCACGAGAACGAACAGCCACTGGTGACGGCGCTGGATCTGCTGCGTCCGACCACGCAGCTGCTCAACGACTACAAGCCGGCGCTGTACTGCCTGGTCGTCGGCCTCGCCAATGTGCTCCCGATCGGTGAGGACATCTTCGGCGGACGGTTCGACGCGGTGCCGCTGAATGCGAGTTTCATGCCGGGCGCCGATGCCTACCAGTACCCGCAGGATCTGCCGAAGGTGAATGCCACCGGCGGGCCGCACTGCGAGGGCGTGCTGGACCGGGTGCCCGACAGCCACGCGAACTTCGTGGTCACCGATACCTCCGAGGGGCATGTGTGGACGCCGTCGACGACGACACATCTCAATGGGCCCAAGGTGTTCCAGCTGCTGTTCGCCGGATTGCCGGGGGTGGGGCAGCTGTGAGGGAGCGTCAGCGAGTGAACCATAGACACAGCGTGGCGAAGCACACGACGGAGCCGAGCACCGGTGAGGTGCAGTCGTGAGTTTCAAACCGCGCGCGACAACGGTCAAGCTGACGATCTTCACGCTGGTGATGGCCCTGGTATTGGCCGGACTGGTGGTGGTGTTCAGCCAGATGCGCTTCGCCAGGGAGACCGGCTATCACGCGGTCTTCACCAACTCCTCCGGCATGCTGGACGGTGCGAAGGTTCGAATCGCCGGTGTGCCGGTGGGTTCGGTGACCGGGGTACATGTCGGCAAGGACAATCTCGCCCACGTCGATTTCGATGTGGACAGCAAGTACCGGCTCTACACCAGCACCAAGGCGACCATCCGCTACGAAAACCTGGTCGGGGACCGGTATCTCGAACTGCTGGAGGGGCCGGGCACCGCGAAGGTGATGTCCAAGGGCAGCACCGTCGGCCTTGATCGGACCTCGCCCGCACTCGACCTGGATATGTTGCTCGGTGGCTTCAAACCGCTGCTGCGCGGTCTCGATCCGGCTCAGGTCAATGATCTGACCGAGGCGCTGCTCCAGGTTTTCCAGGGCCAGGGCGGCACGCTTGTCGCGCTGCTGAACAGTTCCGGATCGTTCGCCAAAACCCTCGCCGATCGAGATGCGTTGATCGGCAGCGTGATCGAGAATCTGAAGACCGTGCTCGCCACGATCGATGACCGCGATCAGCAGTTCGCCACCACACTCGAGGAATTGCAGCGACTGGTCAGCGGTTTGGCCGCCGACAAGGATCCGATCGGTGCCGCTCTGCCGCGAATCGCCGGTGCGACAGGGGATCTGACCGATTTGCTGCAGCAGGCCCGGCCGGACCTGAAGACCACCATCGAGCAGACCGGCACCGTCGCCGCCACTCTCGACGACGGCTCCGACACCGTCCAGTGGGTGCTCGATCGGCTGCCCGAAACCTACAAGAAGCTGGTCCGGATCGGTTCCTACGGGTCGTTCCTGAATATGTACGTGTGCGGCACGAACTTCATTGTCGACGGGCCGGACGGCAAGCCGATGCACATCACCCTGCCCGGTATGCAGACGACGGGAAGGTGTGCGAAGAGCCGATGAAGGAAACTCGATCACGCGCAGTCTCGCTCGGCATCATCGGCATTGTCGTCGCGACCACGGTCTCACTGTCCGCACTGCAGGTCGACCGGCTGCCGTTCATTCGCTCCGGCGCGACCTACACCGCGTACTTCGCCGATGCGGGCGGACTGATTCCCGGTGACAATGTGCAGGTCGCTGGTGTGAAGTCGGGACGCGTCGAGCAGGTGAAGCTGGACGGTGCGAAGGTCTACGTCCGGTTCACGCTGGACGAGGGAATCGTGCTGGGCAATAAGACGAGTGCCGCCATCAAGACCAATACGGTGCTCGGCCGCAAATCGCTCGAGGTGACCCCGGCGGGCAGCGGTTCGACCCGGACGAACGACACGATTCCGCTGGACCGCACCACCTCGCCGTATTCGCTCACCGACGCGCTCGGCGATCTGACGAATACCGTCAAGGGCCTGGACATGGACCAGGTCAACCGGACGCTGGACGCGTTGTCCACGACCTTCGCCGATACTCCGGCCCCGCTGCGGTCGGCACTCGACGGCGTCACCCAGCTTTCGCGCAGCCTGAATGCCAGGGACAAGGCGCTGACCGAGTTGCTCGGCCGGGCGCAGAACGTCACGAAGGTGCTCGCCGATCGCAGCAATCAGATCAACGCGCTGCTGGTCGACGGCAATGACCTGCTCGGCGAATTGGATCGGCGGCGCAGCGCGCTCAGTCAGTTGATCGTGTACATCAACGGGCTGGCCCAGCAGCTGACCGGCCTCGTCAACGACAACGAGGCGCAGCTGAAACCCACACTGGACCGGCTGAATTCGGTGCTCGCACTGCTGCAATCCAATAAAGACAACCTGTCGAAGGCGCTCGATGGCCTCGGTCCGTTCTCGGCCGCGCTCGGTGAGCAGGTCGGCAGTGGTCCGTACTTCCAGGCGTATGTCTCGAACGCGACCACGCGCGGCCTGCAGATCCTGGTCGACGCGCTGGTCTGGCCGCAGCATGTGCCGGACTCCTTCCGCGCCTATCTGACCGACCCCGCGTTGCCGTCGATCGAGCCCGCGATTCAGGAGCCGCCGCGATGAATGCATTGCGCACTGTTCGTTCGGCACCGCAATGGGTGCGGGTGCTCACACTGGTCGTCATCGCCGCGCTGGTGATCGCCGGCGGGTGGGCACTGATTTCGCGGATCGGAAAGACCTCGATCACCGCGTATTTTCCGTCTACGACCGGCCTGTACGCCGGTGACGAGGTACGCGTGCTCGGAGTCAAGGTCGGCCGGATCGACTCCATCGATCCCGGTAAGGACCAGGTCCGGGTCGCGATGACACTCGATCGCGGCATCGAGATCCCCGCGGACGCCAAGGCGATCATCATTTCGCCGTCGCTGGTATCGGCGCGATTCATCCAATTGGCCCCGGCCTACACCGGCGGGCCGAAAATGCACGACGGCAGTGTGATTCCGATCGAGCACACCGCGGTTCCGGTCGAATGGGATGACATCAAGGCCGAATTGTCCAAACTGGCAACGACTTTGGGGCCGGTCGGCGACGATAAGCAGGGCTCGTTCGGTCGGTTCGTGAATACCGCCGCCGACAATCTCGGCAATGGCAATGCGGAGGCGTTGCGCGATACCCTGCGCGAGCTGTCGCACACGCTGAGTACGTTGTCGGACGGGCGCACCGATCTGTTCGGCACCATCCGCAATCTGCAGCAGTTCGTGGATGTGCTGTCCAAGAGCAACGATCAGATCGTGCAATTCGGCGGTCGGCTCGCCTCGGTCTCGTCGGTGCTCGCGAATGTTTCCGGTGATCTCGGTGCCGGACTGGACAATCTCGACATCGCCGTCGGTGATGTGCAGCGGTTCATCCAAGAGCGCGGCGGTGCGCTGACCGAGGGTGTGCAGCGGCTGGCCGAGGTCACCCAGATCCTCGCGGATAAGCGGCCTCAGCTCGAGCAGGTATTGCATGCCGGGCCGACGTCGCTGGCGAACTTCTATCAGATCTACGATCCGGCGCAGGGCAGTCTCACCGGTGCCGTCGTCGCGCCGAACTTCGCCAATCCGTTCGCCTTCCTCTGCGGCGCGGTCGAGGCGAACGACGCGAACGGTTCCGATCAGAGCGCCGCCCTGTGCCGCCAGTATCTGGCACCGGTCATCCAGCAACTGATGATGAATTACCCACCGCTGCTCGCCAATCCGGCCTCCAACCAGACCGCGTTCCCGAATCAGCTCGTCTACAGTCCGCCGAGTCTGGCCGCGCGCGGGCCGAGTGATTCGGTGCCGCAATCGGATCCGGTCACGGTGCCGAACGGTATCGCCGGGCTGGCCATTCCGGGAGGAGGGCGATGATGCGCATGCGAATGGCCGGTGCGGCAATCGGATTGGCCGTCGTGCTCGGAGTCAGCGGCTGTGAGTGGGACGGGCTCAATTCACTGCCCATGCCAGGTACGGCCGGAAGTGACAACGCCTACCAAGTCAAGATCCAGATGCCCAATGTCACCACACTGACCCGTAACTCGCCGGTCCGCGTGAACGACGTGACGGTCGGCACGGTATCGAAGATCGAGGTCGAGGGCTGGCACGCGCTGGTCACCGTCTCGTTGAACAACGATGTGAAGCTGCCCGCCAATGCGACCGCCCGAATCGGGCAGACCAGTCTGCTCGGCAGCAATCATCTCGAACTCGCCGCGCCGAAAGATGTTCCGGCACAAGGTGAGCTGAAGAACGGCGATCTGATCCCGCTGGATCGGGCCGGTGTCTATCCGACCACCGAGCAGACCCTGTCATCGCTGTCGGTGGTGCTCAACGGCGGCGGCATCAGTCAGCTCGAAACCATTACCCACGAACTCAATGCCGCATTCAACGGTCGCGAGGATGCGATCCGGGATCTGCTGCCGCAGTTGACCGAGCTGACCACCACACTGGATTCCCAGACCAAAGACATCATCGATGCGATGGGCGGACTGGACCGGTTCGCTGGCACGCTGGCCAAGCAGAAGGATCGGGTAGCCGCGGCGATCGAACAGATCCATCCGGCGCTCACCGTGCTCGCCGATCGGCGCGAGGACATCACGCATACCCTTACCGCCCTCGGTGATCTGAGCGATGTGGTGCAGCGGATCATCGCGCAGGGTGGGGACAATCTGAAGGCGAATCTGGCGAATCTGGCACCCGTGCTGGAGACGCTGGCCAGCACCGGGAACAGCCTGGTCGAGGTCCTGAAGATACTCTTCACCTTCCCGTTCCCGATGAAGAATCTCGATCACGCGGTCAAGGGCGATTACATGAACCTGATCATGACCGTCGATATCACGGGCAAGCGATTGGATTCGAACTTCCTCACCGGCACTCCGCTCGGCGGTCGGTTCGGTGGGGTCGAGGGTGCACTCGGCGGTCTGGCCGGGACGGCGGAGGGCAATAGCAATCCGGCGACGGCACCGCTGCAGTCACCTGGCGCGACTCCGGCTCCGACACCGAGTATCCCTGGGCTGCCGCCGATTCCGGGTCTGCCTGCGATTCCCGGCCTCACCGTTCCGCCCGCCGGGCAGGAAGGTGCGGGACGATGAAACTCACGCGATTCGTCAAGATCCAATTGGCCATCTTCTCGGTGCTGACGGTGATCGGCTTGGTGGTGATGGGCGGTACCTATGTGGGACTGCCCGCCATGTTCGGTATCGGCCGCTACGAGGTGACCGTCAAACTGTTGGCCACCGGCGGGCTGTATCCGACGGCCAATGTCGCCTACCGCGGCACGAATGTCGGCAAGGTGGAAGAGGTTCGGCTAACTCCGACGGGTGTGGACGCGAAGCTGTCCATCAAGAGCGATTACAAGATTCCGTCCGATGTCGACGCGTGGGTGCGCAGCGTCTCGGCCATCGGTGAGCAGTACGTCGATCTGGTGCCGGTCGCGAATGCCAAGGGCAGCAACCTTTCCGACGGTTCGGTGATTCCGGTGGATCGCACCAAGCTGCCCGAGGATATCGGCACCGTGCTCGACCGCTCCGATCGTCTGCTGTCCAGCATTGCCGATACCAAGCTGCGGCAGGTGATCGACGATGCGTTCAAGGCCTTCAACGGGGCCGGACCGGATCTGCAGAAGTTCATCGATTCCGCATCGCTGCTGGTGCAGGAGGCCCAGGCGAATGCCGAGCCGACCAAGGATCTGCTGGAAAAGATCGGGCCGTTGCTGGATACGCAGAATCGGTCCGATGCGGCGATCCGGTCGTGGACCCAGGACCTGGCGACGGTCACCGACCAACTGCGCGCCCATGATCCGGCGCTGCGCAATGTCATCGAGAAGACGCCCGGCGCGGCACAGCAGGTGAGTTCGCTGTTCCAGGACCTGCGTCCGACCCTGCCGATCCTGCTGTCGAATCTGGTCAGCGTGGGTCAGGTCGGGGTGACCTATCACTCGGGTCTGGAACAGATCCTGGTGATTTTTCCACCGCTGACCGCCGCGTTCCTGACGGCCATCCGCGGTCCCGTCGAATACGGTGCCGTGGTGGACTTCCACCTGGAACTCAACGATCCGCCCGGCTGCACCACCGGCTTCCTCACGCCGGAACAGCGCCGCTCACCCGCCCAGCTCGACACTCCGGACACGCCGCCCGGGCTGTACTGCAAGGTGGCGCAGAACGCCAAGGAAGCCGTGCGCGGTATCCGCAATACGCCGTGCATGGAGGTGCCGGGTAAGCGGGCGCCGTCACCGGAGCTGTGCCGCGACCCGAACGGCTATGTGCCCGAAGGCAATAACCCGGCGTTCGGTCAGCCGCAGCCGGTGACGCCGTCGGGTGACCCGATCGGCGATCAGGGCTCGACCCACCCGGCCGCACACAGTACGACATTGGATCCCGGCAGTGGGACCTTCATGGGACCGGACGGACGCACGTACCGTCAGGGGGATATCGGAAAGGACGGATCCGGCACGATACCGTCGAGTTGGCAGGCGATGCTTCAGGAGCAGCAGCAGTGAGAGAGCGTAGCGAACGAACCATGTCACAGCGTGCTTCGCTCATGCCGGAACCGAGCGTCAGCGAGGTGCAGGCATGAGTGAATCCAGTGTGGTCAAGGCTCGGCCCAGGCGACGGGCGGTGCGTTCGGCGGGTCCGCCGCCGGAGGACACGCTCCCGCTCGAGACCGAAGGTGTCGAGCTGACCAAGGCCGTCGATGTCACCGTCAAGGCGACGAAGTCGGAGTCGGACGGTCCGAGCGACGATGCCGAACCCGTGACCACGCTGGAGATACCCAGCGTCGCGGAGGTCGGCGATGACGCTCCGAAGTCCGGCCCGCCGCGCGGGGTGCTCATCGCCGGTGCCGCCGCGGCCGTGGTCGTGGCGATCGCGCTGGTGATCGGCACCGGATTCTTCGCCTACAACCTGCACACCGCAGCCGACCGCGATGCGCGGCGCGCGGACTACGTGCAGACCGCCAAGCAGGCGATTCTCAATCTCACCACCATCAAGGACGACACCGCCAAGGCCGATATCGACCGCGTCCTCGCGGTGGCCTCCGGCGAACTCAAGGCCGAATACTCGCAGCGCAAGGACGCCTACGCGAGCGTGGTCGAACAGGCCAAGGTGAAGGCCACCGGTGAGATCATCGAATCCGCCATCGAGAGCGAGGACGGGGATTCGGCACGCGTGCTGGTCGCCGCCAAGCAGACCCTGACCAATGCGGGTATGGCGGATCCGCAGACGCGGTTCTACCGATTCCGGGTCACCGTCACCCGCGGCGACAACGGGATCACCGCCTCACAAGTGGAGTTCGTGGCATGACAGCATCGCGTAGCGATTCGATGAGGGGCGGCGGTCGGGTGCCGGGTGGGCGCAGGCGTTTGATTCTGGTGGCGTCCGCGGTCGCCCTCGTCATCGTCGCGCTGGCGGCCGTCTGCGGCGTCACCGGATACAAGTACTGGAACGACCGCAAGAGCGAACAGGCCCGCACCCAGGCCGTCCCCGCGGCGCAGCGCACCGTCGAAGCGATGTTCACCTACAACTTCAAAACGGTGGACGCCGAATTGCCGAAGGCCGCCGACAATCTCGGCGGCAGCTTCCGCGACGACTACCTGAAACTGATCAAGGAAGCCATCGCCCCCGGCGCCAAGGAAAAGGAACTCAACGTCCAGGCCACCACCCAGGCCACCGGCGTAGTCTCCGCCGAACCCGCCCACGCAGTTGTCCTGCTCTACCTGAACCAGGTAAGCACCGGCAAGGACTCCCCCCAAGCCAACATCAGCACCAGCCGAGTCCGGGTAAGCCTGGACAAGAACGATGGCCGCTGGCTGGTATCCGCAGTAACGCCCATCTAGCAACCGGCAGCCGCTGTCACTCGATCGCCTTTCGGTGGGTGACTCGGCTGACCGTGCTCCTCTGTGGCCGGTCCAGTATTGACGAGTGAGTGCGCGCGTTCCCGTCAGCTCAGGGGGAGGGCTGCATGGGTCACGAACGTCTATACCGCTGCGGCGGTAGTGCGTTCGCTTCCGGGCATCCACGCTGACTGTTGACGGCACCTAAGGTTTGCGCCGCGCCGCTGAGCATCGACAGGTCGGTGCGGCCGCGGATACCATCCAAGGCAGCTTGATCGCGATCACCGAAAATGCGGCAAAGCATGGCGTTTGCATGGGCGGGGTTGAGCGAGGTTGACCGACTGCAGGGCCTCTATGACGTGATCGATGTGCTCGGCTGGAGCCCCTTGTCAGGATTGAACTGACGACCTTTCGCTTACGCAGACGGCAGGGCCTCTATGACGTGATCGAGTGCGTCGTGATCGACGTGCTCGGCTGGAGCCCCCTGTCAGGATTGAACTGACGACCTTTCGCTTACGCAGACGGCAGGGCCTCTATGACGTGATCGAGTGCGTCGTGATCGACGTGCTCGGCTGGAGCCCCCTGTCAGGATTGAACTGACGACCTTTCGCTTACAAGGCGAGTGCTCTACCACTGAGCTAAGGAGGCGGACGGTGTCTTACTCAACAAAACGGTGCCAATCATAACCGGGCACGCCAGCTGCGTGACACCGGCTTTACGGTGTCACGCAGTGACGGTTCAGCAGTGGGCCCGGCGCAGTATCGGATACCGCGGGTCAGGACTGGGCGCCCTGGCGGGCCGCGTCATCGGCGGCCATTGCATCACGCAGGCTCTTCGGACGCATGTCGGTCCAGTTCTTCTCGACGTATTCCACGCACGCGGCGCGGCTGTCCTCGCCGAAAACGACTCGCCATCCGGCCGGAACCTCCGCAAAGGCCGGCCACAGCGAATGCTGTTCCTCATCGTTGACCAGAACGAAGAAGCGGCCGTCTTCGTCATCGAAGGGGTTGGTGCTCAATTTCACCTCACTGGATACTGGCGCATGTACGGGATCGCCCTTGGCTCGTCCAACGCTGTTCGAGCGCCGGAAGGTCCCCGAGCGTTGTGTCGACCCTAGCAAGGCAGACGTTACGCGTAGGCAGTTACCTCAGGCCGCGAAGAAATCGAGCAGGATCTTGTTCACCGCTTCTGGACGCTCGAGATAGCCGTAGTGCCCCGCATCAGGAACTTCCAGGTAACGCGCACCCGAAATGGCCTCGGCAACCTCCCTGGACAGATACGGCGGAATCATCCGGTCGTCGGCGAATCCGATGGCCAGGCACGGCACCTTGATGCCGCGATAGGCCTGCACGCGGTCGAAATCGTGGTCCATCCGGCGCTGGGCGCGGATACCGGGCGTCACCGCACCACCGGTGAATTCGAACAGATCGAGCCAGTCGCGGGCGGCGTTCGGGTCGGCCATGGTCGCGGGCGACATATTCATCACCGCGGTCACGGCGGCCTCGTACTTCGCGGGCAAGCTGACCCCGCTGGCGTCTAGTTCGTGTTCGCCGAGCGAGAGCGTCTTCTGGAACTGGTCGAGGCGGCCGTGTCCGGCCATGAATACGGCCTTGCGCACCAGTTCCGGACGCGCCAGCGCGAGTTCCTGCGCCACCCGAGCGCCCATCGAGGTGCCGACCACCAGTGCGGGACCCTCATCGAGCAGCTCGATGAGTCCGGCGGTATCGCCGACCAGTTGATCGATGGTCATACCCTCGGCCGCCTCATAGGACGGTTTGATGCCGCGATTGTCGAATGTGCAGACCCGGTATCCGGCCTTGACCAGCGCCGGGACCTGATGCAACTCCCAGACCCGGCCCGGGCTGCCGGTGCCCATGATCATGACGACCAGCGGACCCGAGCCCTTCGCTTCCGTACCCTTGGTTCGGTCGCCCTTGACCTGGTAGTTGAGTGAAATTCCGTTCACCGTGGCCAGCGGCATATCGACCCTTTCGTGGAGTTGGTGCTGCGTTCCCAAGGTATAGGGCTTCGGTTTTCGATGGGCAGGCGAAGGGTATGACGCCGAACGTGTCGGAGGTCACCCGGATCCGGGTGCGGCATACCGCCGTGGTGGCCAGATACCATTGACTATTCGCACGTACGAGCGTACTGAGCCGGGAGGACAAGAAGATGGCCGCGAAGAGCAGCGCGAACGACATCGCGGACGACGATCTGGAACCACTCGCCGACGAGACCGCCCGTCAGGCGCAGCGAGTTGTCGCGGCCTACGCGGAGGATGCGGACGAATGCCGGATGCTGCTGTCCATGCTGGGCATCGGGCCTAACTCTCGGGGCGAGTAACCACCTCGACGTCAACGGGGCCGTCGACTATTCACAACTTCAAACGCCGAAAGCGACGCGCAAAGGATGCGTGAGTGGACCAGATGACCCAACAGCCGTCCGAGGACTCCGAACACGCCTTTCTAGAGCCCCCATCCGAACCCGACACCACGGTGGTCCCCTCCGCCCTCGCCGAGATGAGCGGGGCCGGTTCCGGCTTCGTTGTCGTCGCCAACCGGCTGCCGGTCGACCTGGAGAAACTGCCCGACGGTTCCACTCGTTGGAAGCGCAGTCCGGGCGGTTTGGTGACCGCACTGGAACCGGTGCTCCGTAATAACAAGGGGGCGTGGGTCGGCTGGGCCGGCGTTCCCGATGTCGATATCGATCCGATCATCGAGGACGGCCTCGAACTGCATCCGGTGCCGCTGTCCGCGGAGGAAGTCTCCGAGTACTACGAGGGCTTCTCCAACGGCACGCTGTGGCCGCTGTACCACGATGTGATCGTGCGCCCGGTCTACGACCGGGCGTGGTGGGCCGCCTATGTCACGGTGAACCGGCGCTTCGCCGAGGCCACCGCGAAGGTCGCCGCCGAGGGCGCGACCGTCTGGGTGCAGGACTACCAATTGCAGTTGGTGCCGAAGATGCTGCGGATGCTGCGGCCCGATCTCACCATCGGATTCTTCCTGCACATTCCGTTCCCGCCGGTCGAGCTGTTCATGCAGATGCCGTGGCGGACCGAAATCATCGAGGGTCTGCTCGGCGCCGACCTGATCGGCTTCCACCTGCCGGGCGGCGCGCAGAACTTCCTCTACCTGGCCCGCAGGTTGGCAGGCCAGCCCACCTCGCGTGGCACCGTCGGTGTGCGGTCCAAGCTCGGCGTGGTGCAGGTGGGCTTCCGCACGGTCCGGGTCGGCGCGTTCCCGATTTCGATCGCCTCGGCCGAACTCGATGAGCATTCGCGCCGCCGCTCGGTCCGCGAACGGGCCGCGAAAATCCGAGCCGAACTCGGCAATCCGAAAAATATCCTGCTCGGCGTCGACCGCTTGGACTACACCAAGGGCATCGATATCCGCCTGGCCGCGCTGGAGGAATTGCTGCTGGAGAACAGGCTGGATCCGGCCGATACCGTCATGGTGCAGTTGGCCACCCCGAGCCGTGAGCGGGTGGAGAGCTATATCCAGATGCGCGGCGATATCGAGCGCCAGGTCGGCCGGATCAACGGTGAATTCGCCAGGGTCGGCTATCCGGTCGTGCACTATCTGCACCGCCCGATTCCGCGCGACGAACTCGTCGCATTCTTCGTGGCCGCCGACGTCATGCTGGTGACGCCGCTGCGTGACGGGATGAACCTGGTCGCCAAGGAGTACGTCGCCTGTCACAGCGGTCTCAACGGAGCGTTGGTATTGAGCGAATTCACCGGTGCCGCAGCGGAATTGCGTCAGGCATATCTGTGCAATCCGCACGACCTGAACAGTGTGAAGGATGCCGTCATCTCCGCGCTGGAGGACGACCGCGATACGCGTCGTCGCCGCATGCGCTCCCTGCGCCGTCAGGTGCTCGCGCACGATGTGGACCGCTGGGCGCGGGCATTCCTGGAGGCGCTGGCTCAGGACCAGGTCGCCGGGAGCGCGCTGCTCACCGACGACGATGTGTACCCGGAGTCGCGAGCTCCCCGTCGCTGACGCACCCCCCGGAGCGAGTCTTACGAGCGAGGAGTTCGCGGCCCGTCTCGCGTCCGAGTCGTCGAAGCGCATGCGCCGCAGGTGCGGGACTGGACCATGCGTCGTGTGTGCATCGGTGGCCGAGCGATCCGTTATCGGTGACCCCGACGGAGCGAGTCTTACGAGCGAGGAGTTCGCGGCCCGTCTCGCGTCCGAGTCGTCGAAGCGCATGCGCCGCAGGCGCGAGTCTCGACGACTCGGACGCGAGACACCAGGGGGCCGCGAACACGCCGCGCCGAAGGCGCGGCCATTAGACACAGCACTCACAGGAATCACCCAGCTAAGGTCCAGACAGTTCCCAGTCGATTGTCGGACTATGAAGCAATGAGTGGTGCGCCTGCGGAGTCCACGCCCGAGGCCCGGGTGCTGGTGGTGGACGACGAACCCATGATCGTGGAGCTCTTGTCGGTGAGCCTGCGCTATCAGGGGTTCGCGGTCGATACGGCTATCGACGGGGCGCAGGCGCTGGACAAGGCGCGCACCTTCCGGCCGCAGGCACTGATCGTCGATGTGATGATGCCGGGTATGGACGGCTTCGGGCTGCTGCGCCGACTGCGCGCCGACGGCATCGACGCACCGGTGCTGTTCCTGACCGCCCGCGACGACGTCCAGGACAAGGTCGCCGGGCTCACCCTCGGCGCCGACGACTACATCACCAAACCGTTCAGCCTCGAGGAAGTGGTGGCCCGGCTGCGAGTTGTCCTGCGCCGCTTCGGTCATGCCGCGCCGCAGCGCGAGAGTTCGCGAATCCGGTTCGAGGACATCGAACTCGACGACGATACGCACGAGGTGTGGAAGGCGGGCGAGCCGGTTGCGTTGTCGCCCACCGAATTCACCCTGCTGCGGTATTTCATGGTCAATGCCGGGACGGTGTTGAGTAAGCCGCGCATCCTCGATCATGTGTGGCGCTACGACTTCGGGGGTGAGGTCGGCGTGGTCGAAACGTATGTCTCGTATCTGCGCAAGAAGGTCGACACGGGCGATCAGCGCTTGATTCACACCTTGCGTGGTGTGGGCTACGTGATGCGCGCGCCGAATCGCACACGCCAGTCCGAGAAATGATCACGTCCCGGATCGAACAGACCCGTCGCAAACTGGCACGCGCTTCTTCGGCGATTCCGCTGCGGGTGACGCTGGTGCTGGCGCTGGTTCTGCTTTCCGCGCTCGGACTGTTCGCATCCGGCACGGTCGTCACCTCGGCGCTGGAGAATTCGCTGCTGCACCGCACCGATCAGCAACTTCGCGATGCGGTGATGGCGTGGTCGCGGCCGCGGCCGCCGACTCCTTCGACTCCGTCGCATCCGTCCAGCACCTTCTATGTCCACATCGAGCCGACCCCGGGCGGCAACGGCACCGTTTACCTCGAGACCAGACCGTTCAACGAGGAGGCCGAGCCGGAACTGCCGCGACTGCCCGATATGCGGCCGACCACGGATCCGCCGGGCAGCAAGGTCCTCACCAGAGCGGTGACCGTCGGCTCCAAGAACGGTTCGACGGTCAAATGGCGGACCATGACGGCGGTGTCACCCGATACGACGACCACGATCGCGATACCGCTCACCGAGAACATCGACACGGTCAATCGACTGATCATGTTGCAGCTGATGGTCGGTGCCGCGGTGCTGGCAGCGCTGGCGGTGCTCGCCTACTTCGTGATCCGGCGCAGTCTGCGGCCGTTGCGCGCGGTCGAGAAGACCGCCGCCGCCATCGCCGCCGGTGACCTACATCGCCGAGTTCCGGTGCGCGGCACCAACACCGAGGTCGACCGGCTGTCCCAATCGCTCAACGGCATGCTGGCCCAGATCCAACAGGCCTTCGCCGCGACGGAAGCTTCCGAATCGGCGGCCCGGCGCTCCGAGGCGAAGATGCGCCGCTTCGTCGCCGACGCGAGCCATGAACTGCGGACCCCGCTCACCACCATCAGCGGCTTCGCCGAACTGTATCGACAAGGCGCGACCGCGGATCCGGCCATGTTCATGGACCGCATCGAACGCGAGGCCCAGCGTATGGGGCTGTTGGTCGAGGACCTGTTGATGCTGGCCCGATTGGACGCACAGCGTCCGCTGGAACTGGGCCCGGTCGACCTGCTCGCCATCGCCAGCGACGCCGTGCACAATGCCCGCGCCGTCACAGCGGCCAATGGCGATGAGGGTCCTCGCCGCTCTGTCGAACTCGAAATTCGTTCGGGCACAGGAACATTGGAAGTGACCGGGGATGAAGCGCGGTTGCGTCAGATTCTGGCCAACCTGCTGAACAACGCACTCACGCACACACCCCCGGACGCCGACGTCAAGGTCCGGCTTACCCCAACCGATGACGAGGTCCTGCTGGAGGTCGCCGACACCGGTCAGGGCCTGCCGCCCGAGGAGGCCGAGCGCGTCTTCGAACGCTTCTACCGCACCGACACCTCCCGTACCCGGGCCAGCGGCGGCACCGGCCTCGGCCTGTCCATCGTCCAAGCCCTGGTCGACGCACACAACGGCACCGTGAGCGTCGAAAGCGCCGAGGGTGAAGGCACTACCTTCACCGTCCGCCTACCCCGCGAAATCCGCTGAGCAATAGCACCGCGGTGCTCCCTGGGTCGGGCCGTCGGCTTACTCGCTGACGTCACCGTCCGCTTCGCCTCAGTGCACTCACTCATGGACGTGTGATCACCATGTATTCGTTGAGGCAAACCCCGAGAACCCCGCTCCGCCAATACATTCTCGAGGCACAGCGTGTTCGAAGCCCGGTGGGCCGGCGTCACCGTGGGCGCTGCTCGAGGCAGTGGCATGGCGCGGGCTGATCGAGGTGGTCACGGGAGTGTTGAGCGGCACTCGCTTTTCGGGGACGGCAGTAGGTGTGGATGGTGGCGGCCCCGTGCTCGAGGAGGGTGCGGGCGGGCTGTGCCGGTGCGGGATCAGCGCCTGGCTGGATCAGTCGGGGACGTTGGATCCGTAGCCCAGGTTGCGCAGGGCGGACTTGATTTTGGTTTGGGCTTCGTCGAGGGATTCGGGGGTGGGGTGGGGGTTGGCCCCGGAGATGTCGAAGTTGCCCATGGTGAAGGCCGGGAAGACGTGGACGTGCAGGTGGGGGACTTCCAGGCCGGCGATGAGCAGGCCGGCGCGGGGGGCGTCCCAGGCGTGGCGGACCGCTTGACCGATTTTCTGCGCGACGCTGTTGAGCCGCGCGAAGGTGTCGGCGTCGACGTCCTGCCACTGATCGATCTCCTTGCGGGGGACCACCAGCGTGTGCCCTTGCGTCACCGGGGCGATGGTGAGGAATGCGACGAATTCGTCGTCCTCCCAGACGAAACGGCCCGGCAGCTGGCCTTCGATGATCGCGCTGAAAACAGAAGCCATGCACCGCAGGCTACGCCGAGCGTTCCCGATCGGTCGTTCGGGTGTTGACGCGCCACCAAACTGTGTCTATCGTACACATATCAGTTTCCGATGGACACAATTTAGGAAGTGACATGATCACCATCGCCCTTGCCGCGACAGCCGCCGCCCCCGCGGGCTTGCTCACGCACCGCCGGTTGCGTCGCCGCGGCAATGCTCGGGCCCTCCGGATCGACACCCCGAACGGCATCTCGGAGGCGGGCTTCGTCACCATCGGCGGCATCGAGCAGTGGATGGAAATCCGCGGCGAGGATCGGGCCAACCCGGTGCTGCTGGAATTGCACGGTGGCCCCGGCGCCTCGAATACCTACTTCGCCAACCGAACTCGGGCTTGGGAAAAGCACTTCACGATCGTTCGGTGGGATATGCGCGGCGCGGGAAAGACTTTCGGTCGCGGCGCACAGGGCGAGATGACCTTCGACCGGCTCTACACCGACGCACTCGAGGTCACCCAGCACGTGCGCGACCGGCTGCACGCCGACAAGGTGGTATTGCTGGCCGCCTCCTTCGGCTCGGTGCTCGGACTTCGCCTGGCCCGCAACCATCCCGAGCTGTACTCGGCCTACGTGGGAACCGACCAGAACATCACCGGCGGCGAACCCGACCACGGGGCCTTCGGCGCGGTTGTAGAACGGCTGCGCAAGGCCGGAAAGCGCACCGCCGCAGCGAAGTTGGAGGAGATGGGACCGGATGCCACGCGGTGGACCGCCGAGCAGTGGGGCCTGCACGCAAAACTGGCGACCAGCTCGGATCCCATGCTCACCGGAATCTTGAAGAAGCTGATCGTGCCGTCGATGTGGTTCTCGCCGCGGCATCGGCTGCGCGATCTGAAGGCGGGCGCGGACGGTATGAAGTTCTCCGAACGGGTCGGCGTCGAATCCGTGCACTTCGACGCCTGGCGCGACGGCACGCGATTCGAGCTGCCGTTCTTCATCTTCCAGGGCGAACACGACAGCCTGATGCCCGCGGCCAGGGCGCGCCGCTACTTCGACGATGTCGAGGCGCCGCACAAGGAGTTCGCGCTGATCGCGGACGCCAACCACTTCGCGGCGTTCTGGCAGCCCGAACAATTCCTCGAACTGCTGCTGACCCGGGTCCGGCCGGTGGTCACCAGCGGGCCCAGGCCATGGGCTCAGGCGACGTAATGCGAAAGGATGCCCTGCACTTCGTAGATGTCGACCTGGCGGTTGAACCGCTTCTGCACCGGTTCGTGGGTGCCGGAGATCCAGATGCAGAGTTCGGCATCCAGGTCGAAGGTGCCCGCGGTCTCCACCGTGAAGTGGGTGATGGCGCGGTAGGGAATGCTGTGATAGCTCACCTTGCGGCCGGTGACACCCTGCTTGTCGACCAGGATGAGACGCTTGTTGGTGAACAGAATCGCATCGCGGACAAGAAGATACGCGGCGTAGACCTGTTCACCGCCGCCCATCAGTCTCGCGTATTCCTCTTGCGCCTTACCGGGATCGATCCGCCCGGCATTGCCCATCAGTCCGTCGATCAGACCCATAGTCAGCACGTCCTTTGCGCGGTGGAGGTCGGCTGTCGCGCCCCCTCTCATCAATCATCCACACCGGTCGCCGCCGCGGGGGCAGCTGTGCACGGAAATTCGGCGCGAGTCGATGTACAGGTGATGAACCACGAGTGGCGCGTCGTCGGACTCCTGGTCAGCCACTGTTGGCGACAACCTAAGCTGTTGCCCGTGCGCGTACTCGTCATCGGTTCCGGAGCCCGTGAACATGCCCTCGTCCTGGCCCTGCGCCGGGACCCCGCGGTGACCGCATTGTTCGCGGCGCCGGGCAACGCCGGAATCGCCCAGTACGCGCAGGTCAGAGTGGTCGATCAGTCCTCCGCGGAGGCGGTTGTCGCCCTGGCTACCGACCTGGACGCGGACCTGGTGGTGATCGGCCCCGAGGTGCCGCTGGTGCTCGGCGTCGCCGATGCGGTCCGGGCCGCGGGCATTGCGTGCTTCGGTCCGTCCGCTGCGGCCGCGCGTATCGAGGGTTCGAAGGCGTTCGCGAAGGACGTCATGACGGCCGCCGGGGTCCGCACCGCGCACAGCGAGATTGTGGACAACCCCGCTGAACTCGATGCCGCGCTCGACCGGTTCGGCCCGACCTGGGTCGTCAAGGACGACGGCCTGGCCGCGGGCAAGGGCGTGGTGGTCACCGCCGACCGGCTTGCGGCCCGCGATCACGGTGCGGAACTGCTCGAGCAGGGCCATCCGGTGCTGTTGGAATCCTTCCTCGACGGCCCCGAGGTTTCGCTTTTCTGCCTGGTCGACGGCGAGACCGTGGTGCCGCTGCTGCCCGCGCAGGATCACAAGCGCGTCGGCGACGGTGACACCGGGCCGAATACCGGCGGTATGGGTGCGTACACTCCGCTGCCGTGGCTGCCGGAGGAGACGGTCACCGCGATCGTCGAGGATGTCGTGAAGCCCGTTGCGGCGGAGTTGGTGCGGCGTGGCTGCGGCTTCTCCGGACTGCTCTACGCGGGTCTGGCGATCGGCGCGCACGGACCTGCCGTCGTCGAATTCAATTGTCGCTTCGGCGATCCGGAGACCCAAGCGGTGCTCGCCCTGCTGGAGAGTCCGCTCGGCGAATTGCTGAATGCCACGGCGACCGGCACGCTCGCCGAGGTCGCCGCGCCGCGTTGGCGGGACGGTTCGGCGGTCACGGTCGTGATCGCCGCCGAGAACTATCCGGGTCGTCCCCGCGTCGGTGATGTGATCACCGGAGCGGGCGAGGGCAATACCGACGACTCGTCCGCCGTGCTGCATGCGGGAACCGCATCGCGCGAGGACGGAGCCCTGGTCTCCGCGGGTGGTCGTGTGCTGAGCGTCGTCGGCATCGGCGCGGATCTGGCCGAGGCGCGCGCACACGCCTATGACCGAATTGCCTCGATCAAGTTGCCGGGCAGCCACTTCCGCACCGATATCGGCCTAGCCGCCGTCGAGGACCGCATTTCTGTTTGACTCATATGACTCGCACTGGTGATCTCCACGGAGCGAGTCTTACGAGCGAGGAGTTCGCGGCCCGTCTCGCGGCCCGAGCCGTCGGAGCGCATGGGCGACGCTGGTACGGGGCCCCGCTCGCTTGGCGTGTGCCCGTCAGGCGTCGAGTGATCTGTCGTCGGTGACCAGCGCGGAGTGAGTCTTACGAGCGGCCCGTTCGCCTGTCTTGTGTCTGAGTCGTCGGAGCGCATGGGCGACGCTGGTACGGGGCCCCGCTCGCTTGGCGTGTGCCCGTCAGGCGTCGAGTGATCTGTCGTCGGTGACCAGCGCGGA
>NZ_JBITMA010000021.1:92075-134900 GCF_044465765.1 Nocardia sp. NPDC049526
GTGAGTCTTACGAGCGGCCCGTTCGCCTGTCTTGTGTCTGAGTCGTCGGAGCGCATGGGCGACGCAGGTACGGGGCCCCGCCCGCCCGGCACGTGCCCATCAGGCGCCGAACGATCCGCCATCAGCGACCCCAACGGAGCGAGTCTTACGAGCGACCGTTCGCGGCCCGTCTCGCGTCCGAGTCGTCGAAGCGCATGCGCCGCAGGCGCGAGTCTCGACGACTCGGACGCGAGACACAGGGGGCCGCGAACACGCCGCGCCGAAGGCGCGGCCAAAGACTCAGCCGAAGCTGAGTCCGTGCACCGCCAACCACTGCTGCGGGTCGACGTGCTGTCCGTTGACGATGACCTCGAAGTGCAGATGCGGCCCGGTGGAGTCACCGCGGTTGCCCATGCGAGCAATCTGCATACCTGCCGGAACGCGCTCGCCGACCGAGACGAAGAAGTCGTACATATGGCCGTAGACGGTGATGCTGCCGTCATCGTGCCGGATCCGCACCCATAGTCCGAATCCCTGTGCGGGTCCCGCATCGATGACGGTGCCGCCGGCGACGGCATAGATCGGGGTGCCGATCGGCCCCGCGATATCGATTCCGTTGTGGAAAGTGCCCCAGCGCGAACCGAATCCGGAGGTGAAGGTGCCGCGCGTGGGTAACACCATGCCGGTGATGCCGGGCAGCACCGAACCCGTCGTGACCGGCGCGCTGCCCGCCATCCACGGCTGATACCCACCGGACACGGCCGCGGCCGCCTCGGCCTTGGCGCGTTCCAGGGTCGTGCGGGCCGCGGCCGCGACCACCTCCTGTTCACGGATGCGCTCACCGTTGGCGATGGCATTCAGATAGCGCTTCACCGACGGCGGTGTCGACTGCATCTGCTGTGGATAGGCGAAGGCGACGCGTTGCGCTTCGTCCTTGCCGGGCGTGCGATCGGTGACGCCCCAGGTGAACGAGGAATCAGCCGCCGCGAATACGGCCGTGACGCAGACTCCCGCGATCAGGATCCGGTGCTTGCGCAATAGCGCGCGATAGTCGGGTCTGGGCCGGTCCTCCCACAGCGCGTGCAGGTCGGGCAGTGGTTGCCGACGCAGCCAGACCAGGCCGTCCTTGCAGTCGCCGAGCACCGAACGCGCCCGCCTACGCAACTCGGATCCGCGCCGTTCCCGCAACTTGGCACGCCAATCGGGGGGTATGACACCGATGCCACCCACCCCGGGTACTCGGTCCAGCCGCGCACGGCGAGCCTCGTCAAGCATTAGCGCCGACAATAACCCGCGCCGCATGCCACGCACATGCCGAACCGCGGGTCGGTCGCATTTCGGTACCTGACGAGTTCGGCAAAAGCCGAGTATCGGCGCACACCCGATGTGCGGAACCGTCTACCGTACGTCGAGTGTCCAGAGAATCTCGCCGGTCGACCATTCCACCTTTCTACGTGATGGATGTCTGGAAAGCCGCCGCGGAACGGGCCAGGACGCACGGCGATGTGCTGGTGCTGGCGGCCGGGCAGCCCTCGACGTCCGCGCCCGCTCCGGTGCTACGCGCGACGAAGGCGGCGATCGATTCCGAATTACTAGGCTACACAGAGACATTCGGCATTCTGCCGCTGCGCGAGGCGATCGCCGAACACCACCGCGATACCTACGGATACGCCGTCGAACCCGATGACGTCGTGGTGACGACCGGCTCTTCCGGTGCGTTCACCCTCATCTTCCTGGCCGCATTCGACGCCGGGGACACCGTCGTGGTGGCCAGGCCCGGATATCCGGCCTATCGCAACTCCCTTACCGCGCTGGGCTGTCGCGTAGTCGAACTCGATTGCGGTGCGGAGACCCGATTCCAGCCGACGGTCGCCATGCTGGAGACGCTCCCGGAACCGCCCGCGGGTCTGATCGTTGCCAGTCCGGCCAACCCGACCGGCACGATGATCGCTCCGGATGAGCTCGCCGCGCTGGCCCGCTGGTGCGATGCGCACGACACCCTGCTGATCTCCGACGAGATCTACCACGGCATCACCTACCAGGGCGTAAGCGGCGGCCGGACGTCATCGGCCTGGGAGACCTCGCGCGAATCCGTGGTCATCGGTTCGGTCTCGAAGTACTTCTCGATGACCGGCTGGCGGCTCGGCTGGATGCTGGCGCCGAGCGGATTGCGGCCCGCGCTGCAGCGGCTCGCATCCAATATGACCGTGTGTCCGCCCGCGGTCTCGCAGTTCGCGGCGCTGCACGCGTTCGGCGCCGAGGCCAAGGAGGAACTCGACGGTCACGTTCGCCGCTATGCGGTGAATCGGCAACTGCTGCTGGAGGGGCTGCCCAAGCTCGGTATCACCGAGCTGGCCCCGGCCGACGGCGCCTTCTACGCCTACGCCGATATCGGCCACCTCACCGACGATTCCCGGAAGTGGTGCGCCGAGGTGCTCGACCACACCGGAGTCGCCTTGGCCCCCGGAATCGATTTCGATACCGTGGCGGGGCACCGGACGGTACGGTTCTCCTTTGCCGGAGCTACCGCGGACATCGAGGCGGCACTAGTTCGGCTGGGTCACTATCTGCGTGGTTGATCATGCTGTCCGACAACGAGTTTGCACAGTTCGGCACCGTGAACGAGCAGATGCGGTAAAACAACGATGGCTGGGCTTTCACTCCTTGGGTTTCCTCTGATTTCGCACGGATGAACTGATGATGACTGGCACGATGGCACGGTGATAACCGCGACGACCCCGAAAGGCGAACGGCGTCGCCAGGCTTTGGTAGCGGCCGCCGCCGAGTTGTTACTCGAAGGCGGATTCGATGCGGTGCGGCATCGCTCGGTTGCAACGCGCGCCGACCTTCCGCTGGCGTCGACGACGTACTACTTCGAGTCGCTCGATGATCTGATCGCGCGCGCGGTCGAATTCAGCGGCAATGCGGAGCTGGACGCGATGCGGCGTCGGGTCGGCGAGGTAAGCCACCGCAGACGCGGCGCGGAAGCGACCGTCGACCTGGTGTTGGACCTGCTGGTGGGGTCGGACGGAAACGACGAGGGCGCACGCGGGCAGCTCATCGCGCGCTATGAGCGTTCGGTGGCATCGGCGCGGCATCCGGAGCTGCGGGAAGTGCAGCTCCGACTAAGGGCGCAGCTGGACGAACTGCTCGCCGATGTGCTGCGCCGCTCCGATCGGGCGGTTCGGGCGGAACAGTTGCGCAGGATGGTCGCGGTGGTAGACGGGGCCGTAGTGGCGGCGCTGAGCGAAATGGACCCGGAGCCAAGGCGAATGGCGCGCGGTGCGTTGCTCGAGGTCATCGATATCGTCGCGCCCGCGACGCCGCAGCAGGTCGACAGGTTCCGGACACTAGACTGACAAGACGTGAGCCTTGTCCCGAACGTCCTTGCCACTCGATACGCCAGCCCCGAGTTGGTGCATCTCTGGTCGCCCGAGAACAAGATCGTGCTCGAGCGGCGGCTGTGGCTGGAGGTGTTGCGGGCGCAGTCCGAACTCGGCATCGATCTGCCCGCCGGCGTCATCGACGATTACGAGCGGGTCATTGATCAGGTGGATCTCGCCTCGATCGCCGAGCGTGAGCGGGTCACCCGCCACGATGTGAAGGCGCGCATCGAGGAATTCAATGCGCTGGCCGGGCACGAGCATGTGCACAAGGGCATGACCAGCCGCGATCTCACCGAGAATGTGGAGCAGCTGCAGATCCGGCTCTCGCTCGAGCATGTGCACGGGCACGGTGTCGCGGCGGCGGCGCGGCTGGCCGAGCGGGCCGCCGAGTACCACGCGCTGGTGATGGCGGGTCGTTCGCACAATGTGGCCGCCCAGGCCACCACGCTGGGTAAGCGGTTCGCCTCCGCCGCCGACGAGCTGCTGATCGCGCTGACCCGCCTGCGCGAGCTCATCGACCGCTACCCGCTGCGCGGTATCAAGGGCCCGATGGGCACCGCGCAGGACATGCTCGATCTGCTCGGCGGCGATTCGGCCAAGCTTGCGACGCTGGAGCAGCAGGTCGCGCGGCATCTCGGCTTCGCGAATGTGCTGACCAGCGTCGGTCAGGTATATCCGCGCTCGCTCGATCACGATGTGCTGTCGGCGCTTGTTCAGGTAGGTGCGGGCCCGTCGTCGTTCGCGCACACCATTCGGCTGATGGCGGGCCACGAGCTGGTCACCGAGGGCTTCCAGCCCGGCCAGGTCGGCAGCTCCGCGATGCCGCACAAGATGAACACCCGCTCCTGCGAGCGCGTCAACGGGCTGCAGGTGGTGCTGCGAGGTTATGCCTCGATGGCCGCCGAACTCGCTGGCGCGCAATGGAATGAGGGCGATGTCTTCTGCTCGGTGGTGCGCCGCGTCGCGCTGCCGGACGCTTTCTTCGCCATCGATGGCATGATCGAAACCTTCCTCACCGTGCTCACCGAATTCGGCGCCTACCCGGCCGTCATCTCCCGCGAACTCGACCGCTACCTGCCCTTCCTCGCCACCACCCGCATGCTCATCGCCGCCGTGCGCGCCGGGGTGGGCCGCGAAACCGCCCACGAGGTAATCAAGGAACACGCCGTGGCCGTCGCCCTCGCCATGCGCGAACAGGGTCGCGAACCCGACCTGCTGGACCGCCTGGCCACCGACTCCCGCTTCCCCTTGGACCGCGCCGGTTTGGAGGCCGCCCTGGCCGACAAGTCCGCCTTCGTCGGGGCAGCCGAAGCCCAGGTCTCGGATGTCGTCGCGGCCGTCCAAAAGCTGGTGGACCAGTACCCGGACGCCGCTCGCTATACCCCGTCGCCGATCCTCTAGCCGACCGGCCATAGTGATCGGCGTGAATCCGTACACGATCTTCGGGGACATTGTGGCCGGGCGGGCCGCGGCCAGCCGGGTATATGAGGACGATGATGTGGTGGCGTTCATGGATATTCGGCCCATGACGCCGGGGCATTTACTCGTGGTGCCGAAGGTGGCGGCACGGAGTCTGGCGGAATTGGATCCGGCGGTCGGTGGGAAGTTGTTCCAGGTGGCGCAGAAATTGGCCGGGGCGCTGCGGGACAGCGAGGTGGGGTGTGATGGAGTTAACTTCTTCTTGGCCGACGGCGTGACCGCGGGGCAGGAAGTATTCCATGTGCACCTGCATGTCATTCCGCGGACGCCGGGTGACGGGTTCGGATTACGTGGGCGGCCGACCAGTCCGCACCGCGCTGACTTGGACTATCTGGCGAGTTCGATCCGCGGCGCGCTCGATCGCTGAGCCGCCGCCGGGCCGGGCTGTGACTGCCGTGAAAGTTATTACCTACCGGAAAGTTTGCCGCGGAAACACCGGATCAAGAGTCTCTTCTCCAACGTCTCGACGTGAGCTACGTTGAAGGCCATTGTCATGCGGTGATGGAGGTAGGTTCGTGCGGCGAACGAAGATTGCTGTTGCGGTGCTGGCCTTTACGATCGCGCTGACGGGGCCGATGCTTGTCGAGCCGGCCACGGCATCGGCCGCACGGATCGATCGAATCGATGAACTGAGCTCGACGCGCTCGGCGCTGTTCATCGAGTCGCCATCGATGGGACGGATCATCCAAGTCGAGGTTCTGCACCCGGCGGGCGGCGGCTCGCATCCGTCCTTCTACCTGTTGGACGGCCTCGATCCGGGCATCAACCAGAGCACCTGGACCAATGCCACCGACGCCGAATCCTTCTTCCGGGGCAAGAACGTCAATGTGGTGCTGCCGGTCGGCGGCCAGGCCAGCTACTACACCGACTGGCAGCGCGACGATCCCAAATTCGGCCGCTACCAGTGGGAAACCTTCCTGACCGAGGAGCTGCCGCCGATCATCGACGCCCGATACGGCAATGGCGTCAATGCCATCGGCGGTCTGTCGATGGGCGGCAATGCGGCCTTCATCCTCGCCGCCCGCCATCCCGAGTTGTACCAGGCGATCGCGGGCTACAGCGCCTGTCCCGACACAACTCTCGCCATGGGTGCGGTGATGTTCTCCATCGCCAACCGCGGCGGCGACCCGGTGAATATGTGGGGCGGTCCCGGCAGCCCGGCCTGGGCCGAACACGATGCGGCGGCGCTCGCGGATCGCTTGCGCGGCAAGACGATCTACCTCTCCACCGGCACCGGCATACCCGGTCCGCACGAGGCCGAGGTCAAACCCCAACTGGGCGAGAACATCGTCCTCGGCGGCCCGGTCGAGGTCGGCGTCAACACCTGCGTCATCTCGTTCGAACAGCGGCTGCGTGCCCTCGGCATCCCCGCCGAGATCGACTACAGCCCGACCGGAACTCACTCCTGGTCCTACTGGCAGGACACCCTGCATGCCTCCTGGCCGACCATCGGTCCGGCGATCGGAGCCTGAGATCAGGCCCGCAGCACGCGGACGATGGCGAATACCACGACGATCGCGGCCAGGAAGACCGTGCCGAGGATGACGATGCCCCCGGGCACGCCGAATAGTTCCACGTTCTCGGTTCGGTGGATCGTCTGGTAGACCTCCGCGTCACTGGTATCGGCCTCGAAGGCGAAGTCGGAGCGGATATCCGCCGGGCTATCGATCGAAATCCGCAGTTCGGTCAGGTAGTTGCGGCCATTCGTCGTCACCGGCGCGAGCTCTGGATCCGATGACGCGACCCGGCCTGCGAAATCGACGCGCACACTCTGGGCGGTGGCATCGGGATCGGAGCGTCGCAAGCGGTGCTCGCTCAGCGCGTAAAGGTGCACGTACTGGGCCTGTTCGGCGGCGCTCGACATGCGCATCGGATACACGAACCGATCCGAATCGAAACTCAGGCGCACCGGATCTATTGCGCCGTCGAGCGGTCGGGCGCTGGTGAGGCGCATAGCGACGAAGGACCAGCCCTCGCGCAGATACGGTTCGAGGGTGCCGACCACCTCGGGACGCATCTCGTAGCCGTTGTCGCTCAGCCACTTTCGAATGCCATCCAAGTTGCCGCCGGACAGGGTGGTTGCCTCCAGCGGGCCGAGTTGCACGCGGTCGAGGACGGTCGGGCCGCCACCGGCAGCGCTCATAGCGCCCTCGCCCGCGGTGTCGCTGGAACCCGAGCCGAACCATCGACGCTGGGTGATGACCTTGGGGGCGGTCAAGTTCGCCAGTTCGGTAAAGGTCGCGGCGGAACCGCCCGCGACGGTCGCCGGTTTCGGCGTCGGCACGATCAGCGCCGCCTGGTCGGTGCCGGATTTCAGCGCGAGCCGCATGAGCACCGTCTCCCGCCGACCGTCCCAGCTGACCAGCGCCGTCTCCTCGCGCACCGACGTCAGGTGACCCGGTGGATTGGCGACCCCGCCGCACGCGCATGCGGAAGCCGGTGCGAGCGCGCCGATTCCAGCTGTGGCGAACAGCATCCCGATGACGGCCAGCAGGTGAACAGCGCGCATGGCCGCGAGCCTAGTGGGCTGCGCGGCCGTGCGGCCGGACCATCAGGCGCACCGCGTTTCGCGCAACTGCCAGCTCGGATAGTCACTGTACCCAGCCGCATCGCGCCCGTACAGCAGCGCCTCGCGGATCGAAGCCAGCGGCAGATCATGCGTAATCCGTTCCACCAGATCGGGATTGGCAATGAACGCGCGTCCGAACGACACCAGATCGGTGAGCCCTTGCCGGAGCGCTGTCTCGGCCTCGTCCGCGCTGGTGGGCTTGCGGTTCTCACCGATATTCGCGATGAGCGTGCCGTGCCAGCGTGGCCGCAGATCGGCGAGCGCCGGATAGTCGTCGTTATCGGTCAGATGCAGATAGGCCAGGTCGCGGCGATCCAACTCGGCCACCAGCGTGCGGTACAGCGGTGCCGGATCGGCCTCGTACATATTGAACTGCGGGTTGCCCGGTGACAGGCGAATGGCGGTCCGGTGCGATCCGACGGCCCCGACGACGGCGTCGACGATGGCCAGCGGTGCACGCATGCGGTTCTCGATCGAGCCGCCGAATTCATCGGTACGCAGATTCGTGTTGTCGGCCAGGAACTGGTGCGGCAGATAGCTATTGGCGCCGTGGATCTCGACACCGTCGAAGCCCGCCGCCATCGCATTGGCCGCAGCGGCCGCGAAATGCTCGACTACGGCGGCGATTTCGGCACGGCTGTACGCAGCCGGCGTGATCGGATCGGCCTTGGTGCCGTCGAGCAGGTGCGGCCGATCGTCATCCACCACGGACGACGGTCCGGTGGGCCACGAGCCGTCGACCCGTGCCAGCGGATGTCCCTTGCGACCTCCGTGCATCAGTTGTGCGACGATCCGCCCGCCCGCCGCGTGTACCGCATCGGTGACCTTCCGCCAGGCATCGACATGGCGACCCGTCTGCAGGCCCGGCACCCAGGCCTCGCTCTGGCCGGTCGAATGCGGCCAGATGCCCTCGGTCACGATCAGTCCGGCCGTGGCCCGCTGCGCGTAGTAATCGACGACATCGGCGGTGGGCGAGCCGTCCGGATGCGAGCGCAACCGGGTCATCGGTGACATGACGATGCGATTGGGCAGGGCCAGAACATGGTTGCGGTATTCGCTCAATAGCTGCATGACGGCACCATAAAACCTGACATCGATGTGAGGTCAAGTAAGCTCGATATCGCAATGGCTGATCTCGGAGCACATGGGTAACTCGTCAGGAACGCCCAGCAGGCCTTTCGTGCTCGACCGCCGGACCGTAGCGGGACTGCCGTTGCACTCACTTGTCGGCAAAAGGTCCGGGGAGGCGGTACAGATATGCGTATCGGCGAGCTGGCCGTGCGGACCGGGGTGAGTGTCCGGTCGCTGCGGTACTACGAGACCAAGGGCATGCTCGGATCCGAGCGCACCTCCGGTGGTCAGCGCGAATATCCGGAGTCGGCGGTCGCGCGGGTGCTGCGCATACGCGAGATGTTCGCCGCGGGCATCGGCAGCGACACCGTCAGCCAGCTTCTGCCGTGTATCCACGACGAAGACGGCACGCCGAACGAACTGGCGACACCGTTCCTGGTGGACAAGCTGGCCGAGGAGCGCCGCCGCATCGACCAGGCCATGACCGATCTGCACCGGGCGGGCGCGGTACTCGACGAGATCCTCCGAGCGGCGGGCGGTGCGCAGCCCGAACAGTAGGGTGGAGCCCATGGCTCTCGACAGTGGAATCGGAACGCTCGCCGGTCCGGGTGATGTGACGGCCCCGGTCGCCAAGACGGTGCGCACCGAGCGGGTGCACCACGGCGACGTCTTCATCGATGAGTACGAATGGCTCCGCGATAAAGAAGACCCCGAGGTCATCGCGTACCTCGAGGCCGAGAATGCCTACACCGAGGCGCAGACCGCCCACCTCGGCGGACTGCGGAACAGGATCTTCGACGAGATCAAGTCGCGCACCCAGGAGACCGATCTTTCGGTGCCGACCCGGATGGGCGAGTACTGGTACTACTCGCGCAGCTTCGAGGGCAAGCAGTACGGCGTGCACTGCCGCTGTCCCATCGATGCAGCGGCCGAGGGGATCGATGCCTGGACCCCGCCGCAACTCGAGGTCGATACCGAGATTCCCGGGGAGCAGGTGCTGCTCGACAGCAACCAGGTCGCCGAGGGCCACGACTTCTTCGCACTGGGCGCGTTCTCGGTCAGCCATGACGGCAACCTGCTCGCGTACTCGGTCGACACCAGCGGTGACGAGCGCTATCTGCTGCGCTTCAAGGATCTGCGCTCCGGCGAGGTGCTTGCCGACGAGATCGCGGGCACCGCACCCGGCGCGACCTGGTCGCTGGACGGCACGCACGTCTTCTATCAGACGGTCGACGAATCCTGGCGGCCCGACACCGTATGGCGGCACCGGCTCGGTACGGGCAAGGATGACGACGTCAAGGTCTTCCACGAGCCCGATGAGCGCTACTGGGTGAGCATCGGCGCGACGCGCTCGGAGAAGTACCTGATGATCTGGGTCGGCTCCAAGATCACCACCGAGGGCTGGGTGCTCGAATCCGATAATCCGGAAGGGGATTTCCGGGTCATCATTCCGCGCCGCGACGGCGTCGAGTACTCCGCAGAGCATGCGGTGGTCGGGGGCGAAAACCGGTTCCTGATCCTGCACAACGATGTCGTGGACGGGGTGAAGGCCGAGAACTTCGTACTCGCCGAGGCGCCGGTATCGGATCCGTCGAATATGACGCTGCTGATCGGCCATCGCGACGATGTGCGGCTCGAGGATATCGATCCGTTCGCCAGTCATCTGGTGCTGAGCTACCGGCGCGAAGCCCTGACCCGCATTGCCATTTGGCCGCTGACCGAATCCGGCTACGGCGAGCGACGCGAACTCGAATTCGATCTGGAACTCTTCGCGGTCGGTTCCGGCGCCAATCCGGAGTGGGAGCAGCCGACGCTGCGGATCGGGCTGACCTCGTTCATCACGCCGATGCAGGTCTTCGACTATGTGCCCGCTACCGGTGAGCTGCTGCTGCGCAAAGAGCAGCCGGTGCTCGGCGGCTACGACGCGAACGACTATGAGCAGCACCGGGATTGGGCGATCGCCGCGGACGGCACCCGGATTCCGATCTCGCTGGTGCGCAAGAAGGGTCTGTCTGCGGGGCCGAAACCGCTGCTGCTGTACGGATACGGCTCATACGAGGCCAGTATGGATCCGTCCTTCTCGGTATCGCGGCTTTCGCTGCTCGACCGCGGCATGGTGTTCGCGGTGGCGCATGTGCGGGGCGGCGGTGAAATGGGGCGGCTCTGGTACGAGCACGGCAAGACGCTCACCAAGAAGAACACCTTCACCGATTTCGTCTCCTGCGCAAGGCATCTCATCGATACCGGCGTTACCTCCGCGGACCGGGTGATCGCCGACGGCGGCAGTGCGGGCGGCCTGCTGGTGGGCGCGGTGGCGAACCTGGCACCCGAGTTGTTCAAGGGCATCCTGGCCAACGTGCCGTTCGTCGACCCGCTCACCTCGATCCTCGACCCGTCGTTGCCGCTCACCGTCATCGAATGGGACGAGTGGGGAAATCCATTGGCGGACAAGGGCGTCTACGACTACATGAAGTCCTACGCGCCCTACGAGAACATCGAAGCCAAGGACTACCCGGCCATTCTGGCCATCACCAGCATCAACGACACCCGCGTGCTCTATGTCGAACCCGCCAAGTGGGTCGCCAAACTGCGCGCCACCAAGACCGGCGACACACCGCTGCTGCTCAAGACCGAAATGAGCGCTGGCCACGGCGGCGTCAGCGGCCGCTACGAGAAGTGGAAGGAAGTCGCCTTCGAATACGCCTGGGTGCTCGACACCCTCGGTCTGGCCGACGCGTAGGTCGGGTGAGCGGTCGGTACACCCCGGCCGCTCACCCGATGGGTACCAACAGTCTGCCGAGTAGCGCCGTGAGCTGGCGGCGCTCCGCGGCGGTCAGCGCTGCGAAGGTCTCATCCAGATAGGCCGGAATCGCGGCCTCCGCCTCATGTAGCCGTTCACGGCCTGCATCGGTGATCGTCACGGCATAGGAGCGGCGGTCGTGCGGATTGCGTTCGCGCCGTACGTAATCCGACTTCTCCAGGTCATCGCAGACGCTGACCATGACGCTGCGATCGATTCGCAGTTCCGCGCTCAGTGTCTGCTGCGAGCACGCGCCGACGGCATCGAGCATCTTCAAAACCAACTGCTGCCCAACTCCCAAACCCTGTGCTGCGGCGTGGATTTCGCCTGCTCTGGCCACGGCGGTCGATGCGCGGCACAGCGCGATATCCGGCCGTTCGGCGGCGAGCTGTGGAAAGTAGGTCGGTTTGGCCATGGTTCCTCACTGTCGGTGGCGTCAGCCTACCATCGATCATCTGCCGCTCAATCGTTTGACAGCAGATGATTTGTGGTCATACGGTCTTATCGTCTGCACGAATCGGCCGGAGGAGTACCGATGACAACGCTGGATCTGACCCCGGATGAGTTGCTGTCCACGACCCGTGCCGTGCGCAAACGCTTGGATTTCGACCGTCCGGTGCCGCATGCGCTGATCGAGGAGTGCATCGATCTCGCAACCCAGGCGCCCACCGGACGTAATCGGCAGCGCTGGCATTTCATCGTCGTCACCGATCGGGCCAAGCGTCGAGTGGTCGGCGATATCTTCCGTCGGGCGCTCACCCTCGGGACCGGACAGCCGCTGACCGCCGATGACGTGTGGCGCATGAACTATGCACCGCGTTCGACCGAACGGGTCTTCGACGGGCTGCGCTATCTCGCCGAGAACATCCATCGTGTTCCGGCCATGGTGATCCCGGCCATCGAGGGCCGAACCGATCGCGCCTCGGTCGAGATCCAGTCGGGCGCTTGGGGGTCCATTCTGCCCGCCGTGTGGAGCTTCATGCTCGCCGCCCGCGCCCGCGGACTGGGCACCACCTGGACCAGTGCGCAGGGTCCGCTGGAGCGCGAACTCGCTGCGGCACTCGGGATTCCGTACGACAAGGTGATGCTGGCGGCATTCATTCCGCTGGCCTACACCCTCGGCACCGACTTCAAACCCGCCGTCCGGGTGCCGAGGGCGCAGGTACTGCACTGGGAGCGGTGGTAGGTCAGAGGCCGCAGGTACGCATGTTGTCCAGGAACGTTGCGCGATCGCTGTCGCGGAATTCCTCGATCCCCTGGTATGCGCCGTTCGCATCCATGATCGCGATGTAGGCGTTGGCGATCTGATCCGGCGTCGCGTCCGGGGTCTTGCTGCGCACCTGGTTGACGAAACCCTGTGTCGCCGTGCATGTTTCGTCTTGACTGAAGATCTGGGGATCGCCCGGATCGGCTAGGGCCGTAGCCGGTGCGATGAGCAGGAGTGGAACTGACAGAGCGCTGAGCAGGGCTGTCTTCACGCCGGAGATCCTAGGGGAGATGTGCCGCGGGTGGAACGCAGTGTTCGTCGGCGGGTCATCCGCCCTGCACGCCGAGTACATCTGCGGCTGGCACGGTAAGGCCATGAACGCTGAGCTGATCGTGTCGATTTCCGGGATCCGGGACACCACGCGGGACGCGGCTATCGAGTTCGCGGCCGAAATGGATCGCCGCGATGTGCGGCTTTCGCTGCTGGTCGCGCCCCGGTTGAAGGGTGGCTACCGGCTGGTGGAAGATCCGGCGACGCAGTCGTGGCTGCGCGGTCGGCGGGCCCGCGGCGATGCGATCGTGCTGCACGGCTACGACCAGGCGGCGACCAAGCGCCGCCGAGCCGAATTCGCCACACTGCCCAGGCACGAGGCGCGGCTGCGGCTGACCGCGGCGGATCGGGTGCTCGAGCAGGTGGAACTGCGTACCCGGTTGTTCGCGGCCCCGCGCTGGGATGCCTCGGCGGGCGCCATCGAGGCGCTGCCCGAGGCCGGTTTCCGGCTCGCGCTCGGGCTGACCTCGATTCTCGATCTCGAGCGCAATATCGCCCAGAAGGCGCGGGTCTTAGGCATGGGCGAGGGTTTCCGCGCCGAGCCGTGGTGGTGTCGTGCGCTGGTGCTCGGCGCGGCCAGGACCGCACGTCGCGGCGGTGTGCTGCGGCTGGCCGTTTCCGCCGCTCAGCTCGGCCGCTCCGGTCCGCGGCAGGCAATGCTCGACGCGGTCGATCTCGCTTTGTTCCACGGCGCGGCCAGCGACGTGTACCGCTGGGAGCCGTTCGTCGCCGTCAAAGCGGCCTGATCGGGTCCGCCGGAAGCCGTGCAGGGGTGTGGTCGGCACCGCCCGCACGAGGCGCCGCCGCCCGTAATGGCGTGACCGGGCGGCGGCGCGCGGCGTAATCGACTCTCCGCCAGCGCTATTTGCGGCTCGGTCGGACGGGTTTGGCCTTCTCGCTCGGTACGACCGCGGTCGCGTTATGCGTGAATCCGCCCGCTTCCTCTCGGGTGAGCGGTTTGGCTTGTGGATGCTTTTCCAGTTGTGACATACCGCGCGCGATATCGGCGAGCAGCAGGTCGGCCATATCGATGGTGAACCCGTGCCGGACCAGTGCCCGCATGATCGTCTCGTTCTCGCGGTCGGCGGGCAACGGATACGCGGCGATCAGCCAACCCCTGGTCCGCAGCCGATCCGACAGCTCGTAGAGATTGAAGCCGACATCCTCGGTCAGCCGCCACGACACTGCCGCGATGCCCCGATGTGGATCGCCGCCGTGGATCATCTCGAACGGTCCGAGTTTCAGCAGGCCATCGGCCAGATGTTGGGCGACGTGGTAGAGCTGGGACTGCAGTCGGGTGTATCCGGTGCGGCCGAGCCGGATGAATTCGTAGTACGAGGTGATCACCTGCCCGCCGGGGCGGGAGAAGTTGAGATTGAAGGTGGCCATACTGCCGCCGAGGTAATCCACATTGAAGATCAGCTCTTCGGGTAGATCGGCGGCCTCGCGCCAGATCGCCCAGCCCGAGCCCAGCGGCGCGAGCCCGGTCTTGTGGCCGGAGGCATTGATCGATTTGACCCGCGGCAGCCGGAAATCCCAGATCAGATCCGGCGCGGTGAACGGCGCGAGGAATCCGCCGCTGGCGGCGTCGACATGGATCGGGATATCCAGGCCGCTGACCTCCTGCAGCCGGTCCAGTGCCTTGCTTATCTCGGCCACATCCTCGAACAGGCCGGTGTAGGTCTGCCCGAAGGTCGGCACCACCATGATGGTGCGCGCATCGCAGTAGGCGGATATGTCGTCGGGATGCATGGTCAGCCGGTCCCCGCGCAGCGGAATCTGCCGTATCTCCACATCGAAATAGCGCGCGAACTTTTCCCAGCACACCTGCACCGGGCCGCAGACGAAATTCGGGGTACCGGTGCCGCCACGCTTGCGCCAGCGGAATTTGGCGGCCAGACCGCCGAGCATCGCGGCCTCACTCGAGCCGGTGGTGGAGGTGCCGTGCGTGCCTGCCGGATCCGGCGCATGCCACAGATCGGCGACCATTCGCACGCAACGCCGCTCCAATTCGGCGGTCTGCGGGTATTCGTCCTTGTCGACGATGTTCTTGTCCAGGGATTCGTTCATCAGCCTGCGCGCCTGATCGTCCACCCAGGTGGTGCAGAACGTCGCCAGATTCATCCGGGAGACGCCGTCGAGCATCAGCTCGTCGTGCACGATCTCGTAGGCGACCTGCGAGAACAACTCGTTGATCGGAAATCCGGTCTTCGGGGCCGACCGGCGCAGGCCCGGCAGGGCGAATAGGTCGTCGGGCTCAAGTCCTTCTGTCATCGAACCGCCTCCGAATATGGATCGCGTGATGTTTGCGAAAACAGTGGCAACCAGCGTCGACGTTTCAGCATGTCACAGCGGCGACCGGATTTTCGCTGTTCCGATCCGGACGACACAGACCGATCGGTCGGCTGATTTCTCGGTATGTACCGAGCGGTTCATGCCAGAGTGGGCGGGCGGCGCGCGGTCGGCCGCTTCTGTGTGCTGGATCGGATCTGAAATGAGGTTCCGGATGATCGACGACTCCCGAATCGCGGCGCTGCGCCAGCGGGTGGCCGAGCTGATGCCACAAGCGAAAACCGATCTCACCCAACTGGTTTCGTTCAAGTCGGTGGCCGATCCCCGACAGTTCCCGCTGGAGGAATGCGACCGGACCGCGCAGTGGGTGGCCGACGCGGTCGCCGGGGCGGGCCTTACCAAGGTGGGTCTGCACGAAACTCCCGACGGCAGTAAGGCCGTCATCGCCTCGCGTCCCGCGCCGAACGGTGCGCCGACGGTATTGCTGTACTGCCACTACGACGTGCAGCCGCCGCTCGACGACGATGCCTGGCGGACCCCGGTCTGGGAGCTGACCGAGAAGGACGGCCGCTGGTACGGGCGCGGCAGTGCGGACTGCAAGGGCAATATCGTGATGCACCTGACCGCGCTGCGGGCCCTCGGCGCGGATCTGCCGCTCGGGGTGACGCTGGTCGCGGAGGGCTCCGAGGAGCAGGGCACCGGCGGACTCGAACAATTCGTCGAGGCCAATCCGGATCTTTTGCGCGCGGATGCGATTCTGATCGGCGACTGCGGCAATTTCGCGATCGGCGTGCCGACCTTGACCGAGACGCTACGCGGCAGTGTGAACGTTGTCGTCACCATCGAAACCCTCGCCGGGCCAATGCATTCCGGCATGTTCGGCGGTCCCGCTCCCGATGCGCTCGCCGCGCTCGTCCACCTGCTCGCCTCCCTGCGCGACGAACACGGCAACACGACGGTGGCCGGACTGCCCAATGATCAGCGCTGGACCGGTGTGCAGTACTCGGAGGACCGATTCCGAGCGGACGCAGGCGTACTCGGCGGCGTCGAACTCACCGGTGACGGCACCGTCGCCGATATGCTCTGGGCGCGACCGGCTTTGACGGTGCTCGGCATCGACGCGCCGAAGGTGGTCGGCTCAGCGGCGGCCATCCAGCCCGCCGCGCGAGCCCGGCTCAACCTGCGCATTCCGCCGGGCACCGAGCCTGACCAGGCGCTGGAACTGCTGACCGCGCACCTGCGTGCGCATACGCCGTGGCGCGCCAAGCTCACGGTGGAAACCGAGTCGACCGGCGCCCCGTTCCGATCGGCCAGCGGCGGTCCCGCCCGCACTGCCATGGAAGCCGCACTCACCGCCTCATACGGCCGCGCGACCACCACTCAGGGCCAGGGCGGCTCGATCCCGCTGTGCAACATCTTCGCCGACACCTACCCGCACGCCGAGATCATGCTGCTAGGCGTCGAAGAGCCCAAATGCCTCATCCACGCCCCCAACGAAAGCGTCGACCCCTCCGAAATCGAACACATGGCCCTCGCCGAGGCCCTCTTCCTCACCACCTACGCCCAACAGATCCGCTGAGCGGGCGTCGGACGCCCGATCACCATGTATCCGTAGCGGATCCCTCTCGACATTTGCCACCAGGGATACATGGTGATCAACAGTCCAGGAGTTAGAGGTCGCGCTGGTCCTCGGGGGAGATGACGGTGAATTCTGTGGCGGTAGGGCCCATTTCGGCTAGGCGGCCGAAGTAGATGCCCTGGGCTTCGGGTTGGATGATGCCGAAGTGGATGGGGAAGGCGGTGCGGGGAGCGACCGCGCGCAGGTAGTCGACGGCCTCGCTGATGCGCATCCACGGTGCGGATGCGGGGATGGCGAGGATGCCGACCGGTACCGGTGGCACCCAGAGTGAGTCGCCGGGGTGCACGAGTTGGGCCGGGTCGTCCGGGGTGCCGAGTTGGAAGACGGTGTTATCGATCACCGGGATCTCGGGGTGGATCACCGCATGCCTGCCGCCGCCTCCGGTGATCTGGAGATCGCCGAGGGTGATCACATTGCCCGCGTGCACCGCCTCCCACGGTTCGCCGCGCTGCTGTGCGGTCTGTGGGTCGCTGAACAGGCGCGCATTCGGGTTGTTGTCGAGCAGCGCCTCGATCCGGCTCGGATCGATGTGGTCGGGATGCTGGTGGGTGACGGCGATGGCGTCCAGGCCGGTTATGCCCTCGAAGCCGTGCGAGAAGGTGCCCGGATCGAACAGCACCTTCTTGCCGTGCAATTCGACGAGGATGCAGGAGTGACCGAAGTGGGCTATGCGCATGGGGCCATGCTATTTGACTCGACCCCGACCGTAGCTCGGACAACCTGGACAACTACGCTGCTCAGGTAACCCCAACACCACCTGAGGAGCAACGCGTGGCACGAGTCGTGGTCGAGGTGATGCCGAAGGCCGAGATCCTGGATCCGCAGGGTCAGGCCATCGCCGGCGCGCTCCCGCGCCTGGGATTCGCCGGAGTGTCGGATGTGCGGCAGGGCAAGCGATTCGAACTCGATGTCGACGACAGTGTCAGCGACGCGGAGCTCGAACAGATCGCCGAGGCGCTGCTCGCCAACACCGTGATCGAGGACTGGAAGGTCGTGCGGGTCTCGGCATGAGCAAGCGCAGCGAGCGAATCGAAAACACAGCCGCCCTTGCGGGCATGACGGAGTCGAGCGTCAGCGAGGCGCAGTCATGACCGCACGGATCGGGGTCATTACTTTTCCCGGCACGCTCGATGATGTCGACGCCGCTCGGGCGGTGAAACTGGCGGGCGCCGAGGCGGTCAGCCTGTGGCATGCCGATGCCGATCTGAAGCAGGTCGACGCGGTGGTCGTGCCCGGTGGCTTCTCCTACGGTGACTACCTGCGTGCAGGTGCCATCGCCCGGTTCGCCCCGGTGATGGGTGAGGTCGTGAAGGCCGCGGGTAAGGGTTTGCCGATCCTGGGTATCTGCAACGGTTTCCAGGTGCTGTGCGAGGCGGGTCTGCTGCCCGGTGCGCTGACCCGCAACGAGGGCCTGCACTTCGTCTGCCGTGACGAATGGCTGCGTGTCGAAACCGCGAATACCGCATGGACCTCGCGCTTCGAGCCCGGCGCCCAGATCCTCATCCCGATCAAGAACGCCGAGGGTCGCTACCAGGCGTCCGACCGCGTACTCGATGAACTCGAGGGCGAGGGCCGGGTGGTCTTCCGTTACGCGGGCGATAATCCGAACGGCTCCCAGCGCGACATCGCGGGCATTTCCTCGGCCGATGGCCGGATCGTCGGCCTGATGCCGCATCCCGAACACGCCACCGAGCCGCTGACCGGCCCCAGCGACGACGGCCTCGGCCTGTTCCTCTCGGTACTCGACACCCTGGTCGCTGCGTAGTTGTGGCCGCGCCTCCGGCGCGGCGCGTTCGCGGCTCCCTGGTGTCTCGTGCGTGGTGGTCACCGTGTCAGGTGAGTCACCTCAAGTGATGCGGGCGAGGATGTCGAAATCGACGCCGTCGGCCAGCGCGATATAGCCGTGCTGTTGGGCCTGGTTTCCGATGAATCTTCGGGAACCGCCAGGGGTTTCGAGTTGCACGCCCTGATCGAGTGCCGCGTGCACGTCGGGTACGGCCAGTGATCCGACCGTCTCGCCGATCGCGCGCAGGGTGTGGATCGCCTCGTAGCTCATATTGCTGAAACTGGTCAGTGCGGGCGCGAAGGTGCCGTGTAGCCGTCGGTAGCGGGCCAGCCGGTCGCGTCCGTCGTCGGTGTCCGGGTCCACGAAGAAGCTCGATGCCACGTAGAAGTTGTGGTTGGCGGCGGGACCAGCGGTCAGCAGGACGTTCTCGTCGGCGGCCGGGCTGATGCGCAGCAGCGTGTCGGCGCGTCCGGTGGCGGCGAACTGCTGGTTGAAGCGGGAGACATCCGCGCCGACCATCAGGATGATGACGGCATCGGCCTGGTCCAATGCGCGATCGTTGAGGAATTCACCGAAGTCGGGTGCGCCGAGCGGTACGAATCGCTCCAACACGATGGCGCTCGGATCGGCCAGACTGCGCCGCACCGCCTTGGCTGATTCGCGCGGCCAGATGTAGTCGTTGCCGATGATCGCCCAGCGGCGCACACCGTGTTCGCGCTCCAGCCAGTGCACAGCGGGCAGGGTCTGACCCGCCGGATGCTCCCCGAGCATCAGCACCCCGGGTAGCTCATTGGTGAGGCCCTCGTGTCCGGTCGCGAATAGATAGGGCACCCGACTGGCATTGGCGCGCGCGACGGCCAATCGCACCGCCGAGGTGTGCCAGCCGGTGATCGCGTGCACCATTCCGGTGGCGAGCAGCGCGGAAACCTCATCGGCGACTTCGCGCGGATTCCGGCCGCCATCGATATTCGTAGTACGAATTTCGCGGCCGAGAAAACCGGCTCCAGCATTGATTTCGTCGACCGCGAGGGAAATCGCCGCATCGCACGACGCCGCAACGATACCGCCCGGTCCCTGCATCGGGACTATGTTGAGGATCTCGATCGTGCCGTCTGGGCTCTCGCCGAACGCTGACATTCGGTACTCTTCTTCTCGTTCTAGCGAAATTCATGGCAGGCAGGAAATAATGACGACCATTGTAAGCGGATATTCCACGCTGCATGGTGCGCTGCGTGCCGCGGAACGGCGTTGGCTGGATCACCTCGACGCCGCCCTGTGCGCAAGGCAACTGACAGCCGATCAATGGTCGATGCTGTCGAATCTGTCCACCGAGTTCGGGGTCACCATGAGTGAGCTCGCGGCCAGGTCACAGCTACCGCCGTCCTCGGCGACCAGGCATGCCGACGCACTCGCCGAACGCGGCCTGATCTTCCGGGTGGCCGCCGAGGACGACCGTCGCCGCATCCTGATCGGCCTGAGCAGGCTCGGTTCGGATCTGGTCGACGCGGTGCGCGCCGAGGAGGAGCGTGCGGAGCAGGAGTTGCGTTCGCGTATCGGTGCGCGGCGTTATGCCGAGCTGATGCGTTTGCTCGAACTCGTTTCCGCGGAGTAGTTCAAATTGGCACGGACAGGCTCGGTCATCGGATGAATTAACTGGGCAAATTTCCGGTTTCCGCAGCTGTGGGTGCGCGTATTTCCATTCCTTCGGCCAAATTCCAAAGGGAAGTATTTGGTTCGAGATCGACCCGATCGGATCCTGGGACCCTAGCTCGGCGTCTGCAACAGCGTGGCTGGAAAACCCTTCGGCATTTCCAGCCACCATCCTTCTCGGATGTCCTCCGTGCAGACCTCGAGACTGCACACCTCGGTTCCGCTTCATCCGGGTTGGTTCCACCGCACCAACGTGCAGGCCAGTGCCCTGACATTGGTCACCGGGGCTCGCGCTTCCGGCTCCCGGACCCGGGCGAGCAGTGTCGGTGCCCCCGGATAAACGGCAGCCCGACACAGGGCACCGCCAAGTTCTCAGATGCCCTCTTAGGATCACAGGCATGCCCATTTCCACTACCGCTGCCACGGCCGCCGGATTGTGCGCCTTCATCGACGATTCACCGTCGCCGTTCCACGTGTGCCGGACGGTCGCGCGGGAACTGGACGCCCACGGCTTCACCCCGCTCGCGGAGTCGGCGCCGTGGCCATCGGATGGGCCGAGCCGCCATTACGTCGTGCGCGGCGGTTCGCTGGTCGCCTGGGCGACAGCCGATTCCGCCGGTGTGACGCCGTTCCGGGTGGTCGGTGCGCATACCGACAGTCCGAATCTGCGAGTGAAGCAGTATCCGGATCTGGCCGCGGTCGGCTGGCAATTGGTCGGGCTGGAGCCCTATGGCGGCGCCTGGCTGAATTCGTGGCTGGACCGGGAACTCGGGATCTCCGGACGGCTCAGCGTGCGCGACGGAAATGCGGTGCGCGACCAGCTGGTTCGCATCGATGAACCGATTCTTCGGGTGCCGCAGCTGGCCATCCACCTTTCGGAGGACCGCCGGGGTGTCACCCTGGACCCGCAGCGGCACGTCAATGCGATCTGGGGTCTGGGTGCGCGACCGCGCTCGTTCCTCGAGTTCGTCGCCGAATATGCCGAGGTGGATCCGCAGGCGGTGCTCGGCTGGGAGCTGATGACCCACGATCTGGCACCGAGCCGGTTGGTGGGCCGCGACCGCGATCTGGTGAGCGCACCGCGCCTGGACAACCAGGGCACCTGCTACGCCGGATTGAACGCCTTCCTGGCGGCGATCGCGGAACCCGCTGCGGCCATTCCGGTTTTGGCGATGTTCGATCACGAGGAAGTCGGCAGTCAGTCCGATCGCGGCGCACAGTCCGATCTGCTGCCGACGGTGCTGGAGCGCATCGTGCTCGCCCGCGGCGGAGGCCGCGCCGAATACCTGGCCGCCCTGGCCGGATCCGTCTGCGCCTCCGGCGATATGGCGCACGCGACCCATCCCAACTACCCGGACCGGCACGAGCCCGCCCATCGCATCGAAGTCAATGGCGGCCCGGTCCTCAAGGTCAACCAGAATCTCCGCTACGCCACCGACGCCGCAGGTGCGGGCGCGTTCGCCCTGGCCTGCGCCCAAGCCGAGGTCCCCCTGCAACGCTACGTGCACCGCGCAGATCTCCCCTGCGGATCCACCATCGGCCCCATGACCGCCGCCCGCACCGGCATGCCCACCGTCGACGTCGGTGCCGCGCAACTCGCAATGCACTCGGCCCGCGAAATCATGGGCGCAACAGACATTTCGTCCTACGCCGCCGCACTGGGTGCTTTCCTTACCCCTGCCTAGGCCGCCCGCGCCCGTCGAAGGTGGTCATATGGTCGCCGTGGCCCGGCATGGAGTAACCATTTGACTACCCCGGCGGGGTGAGCCACCTTCTGGCCGCCCTCGATGCGGCAGGGGCGCCGAGAGTAGTCGAATGGTTGTTGCGGGAGGTGCCGGCCGCCATTCGACTACGCTCGGTGGGGCGGGAGCGTGCCGGATTCCTGCCGCACTGGTGTGGTGGTCGGGTGGTAGGTGATGACGGCGACCACGAATACCGCCATGGTGGCGAGGACGTAACTGCTGCCGATGATTTGTTGCCACCAGGCCCAGCCGAGTTCCAGGTCCTTCGAATGCGGCAGGAGCCATTGGGGGCCGATCATGAACAGGACGGTGAAGGCGGCGACGGTGCCGATGAACCAGCGGTTGCGGGTGCCGCGGGCGATGGCGTCGGCGGCGACCAGGATGGCGGGGGCGATCCAAACCCAGTGGTGCGACCAGGAAACCGGCGACACCAGCAGTACGGCGGCAGCATTCACCATCAGCGCGGCGACCTGCTGTCCCGCATCGAGCAGGCGGCGCATCCACACCGCCGCGAGGGCAATCGCGATGAGCGACAGGGTGATCCAGATCAGGGTGGCCAGGGAATCGGAGACGCCGAGGCGGAAGGCCATGCCCTTGATCGACTGATTGCCCGCGAAGTACGGCGGGCCGATGCGGCCGGTATCGGCCAGGGTGTGGAACCAGTATTCGGCCGAATCGCTCGGGAACAGCAGGAATCCGAGTCCGACCGCGACGATCGCGGAGACGATCAGCGTGCCCGCTGCCTTCCAATCCCGCCGTAGCAGGAAGTACAGCAGATATCCGGCCGGAATCAATTTCACCGAGACCGCGATGCCGATGAGCATGCCGCGCGGCCAGAACGGTTTGCGGACAAGACAGTCCATGGCGACCGCGGCCATCAGGACCAGATTGATCTGGCCGAAGCCGAAGGTCGCCCGGATCGGTTCGGACGTCTGCGCCACCGCGACCATACCGATGACCAACGCCAGTACGGTCCGCCGCTCGAGACTCGGGCGTAGCCGCGCGAGCGCCAACCAGAGCGTGATGCCGAGGCTGAGCACCGAGGTGGCGGTCACCAGCACCTCGGCCAGCGGCAGCGGCATCAGTGCGAGCGGTGCGAAGAACAGAGCGGCCAGCGGGGGATAGGTGAACGGCAGTCCGATCCCCTCGACCGGGGGCATCGGTCCGTACAACTCGCCGTCGTCGAGCCAGACGCGCGCACCGTTGCGATAGACCTGGAGATCGATGTATCCGTTCCACCAGTGCACCACCAGCGAGACGATGGCCGATACCGCGAACATCGCCACGGCGATCAGCAGCCAGCGCACCTGCGGGTTCGACAATGAGAATCGCGGCGAGATGTCCGAGTCGGCTTCGAGCCGGATGTCCTGTGTGGTGACGGGCTGCTCGGCCGGATCCGCAACCCCCGATCGATCGTTCACCGCCAAAGAGTAGCGGTTGCGAACTCCCGCAATGTGTGCCGACCCGAGGCATCCGCGCCCGAAAACCGGCGATCCGGACGACCGGTCGATGCGACCGGCTGCCCATCGAGGGTCACGGCTAAACTTCATGGCGAATCCCCAGCTTCGCGCTCCGGCCCGAAAGGACCCTGGTACTCCGTGACTCCGCAGGTCGACACCGTCAGCGCAGCCGCAGCAACTCCCGACGCCCCGCAGCCGTACAAGGAGCTCGGTCTCAAGGACGACGAGTACGCGCGGATCAAGGAAATCCTCGGCCGTCGGCCGACCGACGCCGAACTGGCGATGTACTCGGTGATGTGGAGCGAGCACTGCTCCTACAAGTCCTCGAAGGTGCATCTGCGCTACTTCGGCGAGACCACCACCGACGAGATGAAGTCCGCGATGCTCGCGGGCATCGGTGAGAACGCGGGCGTCGTCGATATCGGCGAGGGCTGGGCGGTCACTTTCAAGGTGGAGAGCCACAACCACCCCTCCTATGTGGAGCCGTATCAGGGTGCGGCCACCGGTGTCGGCGGCATCGTGCGCGACATCATGGCGATGGGCGCGCGGCCGATCGCGGTGATGGACCAGCTGCGCTTCGGTGCGGCGGACGCAACCGATACCCGGCGCGTGGTCGACGGTGTGGTGCGCGGTGTCGGCGGCTACGGCAACTCGCTCGGCCTGCCGAATGTCGGCGGCGAGACCGTTTTCGATGCCTCCTACCAAGGCAATCCGCTGGTCAACGCGCTGTGCGCCGGTGTCATGCGGGTCGAGGATCTGCATCTGGCCTTCGCCTCCGGCGCGGGCAACAAGATCATTCTGTTCGGCGCGCGCACCGGCCTCGACGGCATCGGCGGTGTTTCGGTGCTCGCCTCGGACACCTTCTCCGGTGACGAATCCGGCACCGGCCGCAAGAAGCTGCCGAGCGTACAGGTCGGCGACCCGTTCGCCGAGAAGGTGCTCATCGAGTGCTGTCTCGAGCTGTACGCGGCCAAGCTGGTGGTCGGTATCCAGGACCTCGGCGGTGCCGGATTGTCCTGTGCCACTTCCGAACTCGCGGCCGCGGGTGATGGCGGCATGCATATCGATCTGACCAAGGTGCCGCTGCGCGCCAAGGGGATGACCCCGGCCGAGGTGCTCTCCAGCGAATCGCAGGAGCGCATGTGCGCGGTGGTCACGCCGGAGAACGTGGACGCTTTCATGGCCGTCTGCCACAAGTGGGATGTGCTGGCCACGGTCATCGGCGAGGTCACCGAGGGCGACCGGCTGGTGATCAGCTGGCACGGTGAGACCGTTGTCGATGTGCCGCCGCGCACCGTCGCACATCAGGGCCCGGTATACGAGCGTCCGGTCCAGCGACCGGATTTCCAGGACGCGCTCATCGCCGACACCCCGGACACGCTGCCCCGGCCGAAGACTCCGGAGGAACTGCGCGCCACCGTATTGCAGATGGTCGCCAGCCCGCAGCTGTGCAGCCGCCGGTGGATCACCGAACAGTACGACCGCTACGTCCGCGGCAATACCGTGCTCGCCGAACACGCCGACGCGGGCGTCATCCGGATCGACGAGGAGACCGGCCGCGGCATTGCGCTGGCCACCGACGCGTCCGGCCGCTACACCAAACTCGACCCCTACACCGGCGCACAGCTCGCACTGGCCGAGGCCTACCGCAATGTGGCCACCACCGGCGCGACGCCGAAGGCCGTCACCAACTGCCTCAACTTCGGTTCTCCCGAGGATCCGGGCGTCATGTGGCAGTTCCAGCAGGCGGTGCGCGGTCTCGCGGACGGTTGTGTGGCCCTGGGCATTCCGGTCACCGGCGGCAATGTCAGCTTCTACAACCAGACCGGTCAGGACGCCATCCTGCCGACCCCGGTGGTCGGCGTGCTCGGCGTCATCGACGATGTGCACCGGCGCATCCCGACCGGACTCGGCCTGGAGCCGGGCGAGACGCTGATCCTGCTCGGCGAGACCGCCGACGAATTCGGCGGCTCGATCTGGTCGCAGGTCGCCCACGATCATCTCGGCGGGGTGCCGCCCAAGGTCGACTTCGCCCGCGAGCAACTGCTCGCGGAGGTGCTGACCTCGGGTTCGCGCGACGGCATGATCAGTGCGGCGCACGACCTTTCCGAGGGTGGTCTGATCCAGACCGTGGTCGAGGCCGCGCTGGCCGGCGAAACCGGTTGCCGCATCCTGCTTCCCGAGGGGTCGGATCCGTTCGTGCAGCTGTTCTCCGAATCGGCGGGCCGGGTGCTCGTCGCGGTGCCGCGCTCGGAGGAGACCCGCTTCACCAAGATGTGCACCGCGCGCGAATTGCCGTGGATGCGCATCGGTGTGGTCGATCAGGGCTCGGATTCCGTCGAGGTGCAGGGCCAGTTCTCGATCACCCTGGACGACCTGCGCGAGGCGCACGAGGGCACGCTGCCGAAGCTGTTCGGGGCCAGTGCCGTTTGAGCGCGCCGGAGGCTGGTGAAGTCTCGGCAGTCCCACGCGGGGCTCGATTTGCGGCGTTCGCTGTCCCCTCCGTGGTTCCGCTCCGCTACCGCCTCCGGGGCCTGAGCTCGCGCCGCGGCGGCGTCGGCGTCGGCAAGATCGTCGGCGCCGTCGAGCGTTTCTTCCACCCGAATTACCTCGGCCTCATCGTCGCCACGGTGTTCTTCGGCTGGTCGCTGACACCCTCACTGCTGCCACGGGATTGGCTGTTCGAGGGACTGGTCAGCGGGATCAACGCGGCCATCGGTTACGGTGTCGGCTGTCTGTTCGAATGGGTTTACCGCAAGTGGTTGCGGAAACCGTTGCGCCGCAAGGTCGCTCAGTTGCCGCCTGCGGTCACGCGAGTGTGGGCGAAGCGGCCGAAGTGGCTGCCCGGTGCGGTCAAGACCACGATTGTGCTGGCCTGTCTCGGCGTCGCTGTTTTCCTGCTGGTCGAATCGGCCCGCTGGCAGCGCGAAATCACCGCGCTCATGGGCATGGAATCCACGACGACTTCCGGCTTCCTGCGCACCGGCGCAATGAGCGCACTGGTCGGCGCGATCGTCATCGCGGTATTCCGGATACTGCGACGGCTCGTCCGTTCGATCGCATTCGAGCTGATCAGGCGCGCCCACTTTCCGCGCCAATTGGCCGTCCCGACCGGAGTGCTCGTTGTGGTCGTCGCGGCGGTGCTGCTGTTCAACGGCGTGCTCACCAAAGTCTTTTTCGATGTGGCGAATTCGGCGTTCAGCGTGCGCAACAGCCACACCTCGCCCAATGCCGTACAGCCACAGCTGCCGGAACGCTCCGGCAGTCCGAATTCGCTGGCGGCCTGGGACACGCTCGGTTCCGAGGGCCGCTGGTTCGTCTCCTTCGTGCCGACTGCCGCCGATATCAGCCAGGTCACCGGAAAGCCCGCGCGCGAACCGATTCGGGTCTACGCCGGATTGGAATCGGCCGACGGGCCGGAGGCACAGGCCGAATTGGTTGCGGCGGAGTTGGAGCGCACCAAGGCATTCGAGCGCAAGGTGCTGGTGGTCGTGACGACGACGGGCACCGGCTGGATCGATTCGTCCAGCGCCGAATCCGTCGAGCTGATGTACAACGGCGACACCGCGATTGCCGCGACTCAGTACTCCTATCTGCCGAGTGTGCTGTCGTTCCTGTCCGATAAGGACAAGGCCACCCAGATGGGAAAGCTGGTCTTCGACAAGGTTTATGAGCATTGGTCGGCCCGGCCCAAGGATGCCCGGCCCAAACTGCTCGTCTACGGCGAGAGTCTGGGATCCCAGGGCTCCGAAGGTGCTTTCACCGGTCTGGCCGATATCCGATCCAAGACCGACGGCGTGCTGTGGGTCGGACCGCCGAATTCCAACCGGCTGTGGAGTGAATTCACCGCCCGCCGTGATCCCGGCACGCCGGAGATCCTGCCGACCTATGCCGACGGGCTGGTGGTGCGCTTCTCCGACAGCCGCGCCGACCTGTGGAAGCCTGGGGACAACTGGCTGCCACCGCGCATCGCCTATCTGCAGCACGCCTCCGATCCGGTGGTCTGGTGGTCGGCGGATCTGCTCTTCAGCGAACCGGATTGGCTGCGCGAACCGCGCGGTCCCGATGTGTCCTCGCGGATGGCGTGGTATCCGATCGTCACCTTCTGGCAGGTCGCCGCGGATCTGCCCAGAGCGCAGAGCGTCAGTGATGGACACGGGCACAACTACGGAAACCTGGTTTTGGATGCGTGGGCCGCGATCGCGCAGCCGCCGGATTGGTCGGCCGATCTGGCGGATCGGATCCGGGATTATCTGGCGATCTCCGCGGCGCGTGAGCACCAGCTGAAATAGAGCACACACCCGGGTGGGCCCGAACCCCTCGTTGCCGGACTCGCCCAGGCGCGCGCCATCAGGCGACGGATTTGAACGGATCGTGCTCCGCCATCAGCTTTTCCATCCGCGCCTCGTCCAGGCGGCGGCTGATGCTCGCCGATTCCTGTTGGTCGCGAACGACCTTCGCCAGGGTGAAGGCGCTCGACACCAGGAACAGCACGGACATGCCGAGGAAGCCGCGCTGTGCGATATCGAGTGGCAGGTAGAAGATGCCGACGCCGGTCCCGAAGAAGCTGACGCCGAACGCGATCGCGGCTTGCGCGAGGAAGGCCGAAGAGGTTTTCGGCCGGGCGTTGGGATTGCTCATACCTGTAGTCTGCTGATTCGGCGCGCTGCGCAACCGCGTACAACTACTCGAGCGCGTTGGGTAGTTGCCGGACGACGCGGTAGTGGCACTGCCGCTGGATGATTCGCGAATCGTGCCGGGTCGAGCCGGCTGAGCGGCCCTGTGATCTGTACCGGCGATATCGCGTGGTGCTCCGGGCAACGCACCCACTGACCCGAGCGCACCCGCATACTGTTCGAGTGAAGATCGCTACGGACCCGTTGACGTCGCCGCCCGTGCCCGATCCCACCGACAATCCGGGCATCGCGCCGTCCCGCTGACCGATGCTCGAAACCACGACCACCCTGACGAAGCTGCGTGCGCGCGGCGTCGTGGTCGTGCGGCGTGCCGAGGACATCATCGATCTGAACTATGTCGGGCTGGTCTTCGCGACGATCTTCTTCGCACTCTCGGTGACGCCGTCGCTGGTGCCGCGCGACTGGCTGTTCCAGGGCCTGATCAGCGGCATCAATGCCGCGCTCGGCTACGGGCTCGGCTGCCTGCTGGAGTGGCTGTTCCGGCTCTGGGTCCGGCCGCGGCTGGCCAAGCTGCTGCGCGACCGGATCGCGCCGCCGCCGACTTGGGTGCGCTATGCGGTGAAATCGGCGGTCCTGTTGACCGCCGCCGTCACGGCGGCCTTCATGCTGGTGCAGTCGGCCCGCTGGCAGCGCGAGATCACCGCGCTGATGGGCATGGAGGGCACCACCACTCCCGCGTATCTGCGCACGGGATTGCTCAGTATCGCGGTGGCGACCGGGGTGGTCGCGGCGTATCGGACGCTGCGCGAGATCATTCGATTCCTGGCTCGCCAGCTCAACCGCTGGGTGCGGGTGCCGCGCGAGCTGGCCCCGTCGGCCGGATTCCTGGTTCTGGTGGTGCTGACCGTCACGCTGTTCAACGGCGTCGCCTCGCGCGCCTTCTTTGCGGTCGCCAACTCCGCCTTCAGTGTCCAGAACGATCACACTTCGCCGAATGCCGTCCAGCCGGTGCAGCCCGAGCGGTCGGGCAGTCCGGCCTCGCTGGCGAAGTGGGATTCGCTCGGATTCGAGGGCCGCTGGTTCGTCTCGCACGGTCCCTCCGCGGCCCGGATCACCTCGATCACCGGTAAGCCCGCCCGCGAGCCGATCCGCGCCTATGTGGGTCTGGAGTCGGCGCAGAGCGGTGCAGACCGGGCCGAGCTCGCGGTCTCCGAACTGGAGCGCACCGGCGCCTTCGACCGGAAGGTGCTGGTGGTTGTCACCACGACCGGCACCGGATGGGTGAATTCCATGGCGGCCGGCGCCATCGAATACATGTACGGCGGCGATTCCGCCATCGTGGCCTCGCAGTATTCGTATCTGCCCAGCGTGCTGTCCTTCCTCGCGGACCGTGGTAAGGCATCGGATGCGGGTAGGCAGCTGTTCGACGCGGTCTACCAGCATTGGTCGGCGCGGCCCGAGGGGGCGCGGCCGAAGCTGCTCGTGTACGGCGAGAGTCTGGGCTCGCAAGGCTCGGAGGCGGCCTTCGGCGGACTCGCCGATCTGCGCTCCAAGGTCGACGGTGCGCTGTGGGTCGGGCCACCGAATTCGAATCGACTGTGGGAGCAGTTCGTTTCGCGACGCGACCCCGGATCGCGCGAGGTCGAACCGGTGTACGCCGATGGCCTGGTGGTCCGATTCGCCTCCGACAGTGCCGATCTCGCGCGTCCGACAACCGAATGGCGGGCCCCGCGCATCGCTTACCTGCAGCACGCCTCCGACCCGATCGTCTGGTGGTCCTCGGATCTGATCTTCTCCCAACCGGATTGGCTCTCCGAACCGCGCGGCTCCGATGTGTCCTCGCAGATGCGCTGGTGGCCGTTCGTCACGTTCTGGCAGGTCACCTGCGACCTGTCCAATGCGCAGGGCGTCACAGACGGGCACGGGCACCGGTACGGCAGTCTGGTATTGGACGGCTGGATCGCCGTTGCGGCACCGCCGGATTGGACCGTGGAACAGTCCGACAAGATCCGGGCCCAGATCGAGGCCGCCGAGGACTACGAGCGCGAGATCAAATGACATTGATCGGTCGTGTTACGAAAACCACTGTAGCCGTTGGTATTCCGTTGACATGGAGCGGTTGGCTGTTGCCGCGCTTGCGGCTGGACATGCGCGGTCGCACCGCCGCCAATGCCGGATTCGCGACCGCTTATGCATTGGCATTTCGCGGCCGTCCGAACTGGTTGTCCGCGCGGGGGCTCGGTTACGGACTAGCCTCGGCGGGCGTGGTCGCCGCCGGTTATGGTGCGGCCGTTGCCATTCCGGCGCTGCGCGATCGTCTCGGCGGGTTCGCCGACCGGGCTCCGGACGTTTCGCTCGATGAGTGGGTCGCGGTGCATATTCCGATCGGCACCGTCTACAGCGAGGAACTCATCTTCCGTGCAACACTGAACCCGTTGCTGGACAAGGAGTTCGGGCCACGCCGCGGTGCGTTGATCGGAGCAGCCGCCTTCGGCCTCTGGCACATCCATCCCGCACGCGCTGCGGGCGACAGCATCGCGGCATCGATTGCCGCGACCGCAGCCGGAGGCCTCCTGTTCGACCTGCTGCGCCGCCGCACCGACAGCGCCACAGCCCCCGCTCTGCTGCACTTCGCCGTGAACGCCGGGGGTGCGCTCGCACCGCGAATCGCCGCCCGGTTCGCCTCGACTCGTGCCCGAAGCAGCTGACTCCCGCCTCGGCTCGTGCTCGGGGCGCTGACTTCCGCGCCGGCTCGTGCTCGGGGCGCTGACTCCCGCGCCGGCTCGTGCTCGGGGCGCTGACTTCCGCCTCGGCTCCGGCTCGCAACAGCTGATCGGCGCGCCTTCCGCACGCCACAGGCAGTGCCGCTGCCGACAGAATGCGCTACAGGTGCGGGACCGGATCCAACCGACCCGCTCCATGAGCATTGTCGGAGCCCAGCAGTAATCTCGGCATCGTGGCAGGACGAGGAACGGTGGATCCAGCGGAAATGCGAGCGGCGGTCGAAGCAGTCGGCACCTGGCTACGCGACGACTCGACGCCGGCCCCCGCCAGGCCCGAACTCGCGGCCGCGGTCCGCACCACCGTCCGGACCCTCGCCGCCTCGGCACCCGGCCATTCCGTCGAAGTCCGCGTCCCACCTTTCGTGGCGGTGCAGTGCATCGAGGGCCCACGGCACACCAGGGGCACACCACCGAATGTCGTCGAAACCGATCCGCGCACCTGGCTCCTACTCGCCACCGGCCTCCTCGACTTCGAGACCGCAGTGGCGAACGGCACCGTGACCGCCTCCGGCAGCCGAGCCGCCGAAGTCGCCCATTGGCTTCCCATCGCCCGCCCCACCGCGGACTGAAATCGCCCGGGCAGACCACGAATTCGCATACCTGCCGCCGCTGGTCTGCACCTCGGTGATTCGCACCTCTCCTATCGGGATCCGCACTCTTTGGGCGCCCACGACGGGTGCGCCGATTACGGAGCGAACCTCACTGGGGCTGGGGGGCCACCGCTGGCTGGGTGAGGCGGTCGAGCAGGGCCGTTTTGATGCCCGGACGGGAGCCGAAGACCAGGGTGAACGTCGCCTCGCGTAGTGAGCGCTCGGCGAGATTGCCCCGCGTGACGGCCGCGCTACCGGTGGCCGTCACCAGAGCTGTGGCCGCGCGGACCGCGAGTTCGGACGCGCGGGCGCGAGCCAAGTAGACATCCGACTGGCCGGTGAGCGCATCGTCGAGTTCGGTTCGGATGCGGGCGGCTTCGGCGGCCGAAGCGGTGGTGTCGATGCCGAACTGCGTGAGTTCGCCGAGGCAGCGCCGCACGATGCCGAGGGCCAGCGCCCCGTTGCGCCAGGCGGCCAGGATGAAGGAGGCGTTGAAGCTGCGCAGCGAAATCCGGTTGTCCACAGCGGAATCGGGCACCTGCACGCCGTCGAAGGTGAGTGTCACGGTCTTGCTCGCGTCGGCGGCGATGAGCGGGAGCGGGGTGGCATGCACCGCGGGGCTCGGTTCGGCGGGCACCAGCACGCTGATCAACGATCCCTCGTCGTCCGCATCGCGCGCCATCACGCCGAGAAGGTCCACCAGACCCCACCCGGTGACGAACGGCGCGGTGCCGTGGAGGACATACCCGCCGTCGACGCGACGCGCGATCAAACCGGGTTGGTCGTTCGCGCCCGCGTAGCTCACACCCGCGCGCACCCGGCCGTGCCGCAGCTCCTCGGTAAGTCGTTCGCGCAGTTCGAGATTCGGTGAGGTGGCGATCCGTCGCGCGACCCCGAGATGCTGCGCCCAGACGAAGGTGGTCGTCAGACATCCGGCGACCAGGATCTCACCGGCCTGGGTGAAGGTGGCGATATCCATATCGGCCTGCCTCGTCCCCCGGCCACCACCCCTCATCGAATCGCTGCGCGATGCTGGATCCATCGTCGCGCCGTAGAACCCGTACTCGGCGAGCAGGTCGAAATGGGTGCCGGGAATTTCGCCGGTGCGGTCGACCGCGTCGGCCTGTGGTGCGAATATCTCATCGGCCAGATACCGCGCGTGCTCGATCCACGAATTCACTCCACCCATCTTGGTGCATGCCGCGAATCCGGTCGCAGCCGCCACGGGGCTCGCCTCAGCCGCGGGACAGATCGCGCCGATGCAGGCCCTTGTAGTCGTAGTACCGGGTGATGAAGGTGCCGAGCACCAGCCCGATCGAGAGCCCGAGCACCGCCATCCACACCCCGCGTGACAATCCCGCCGGGAAGTTCGCGTCGAAGTAGAGAATTGCGCGCACACCGACGAACACCTGGTGCATCGGCTCGAATTTCGCCAGCCAGCCCAGATATTTCGGCGTCGCCTCGATCGGCACGGTGCCGCCCGAGGAGGGCAGCCCGAGAATGATGAACAGGATCAGGTTGATCAGCAAACCCGCCGAACCGACCGCGGCGAGGATGGACGACCCGGTGATCCCGACCGCCATGATGGCCAACGCGCTATAGAGAAACAGCGTGAGCGGATGATCGATCGGCATATCGAGCAGCCCGGCCACACCGAGGAATACGCCCGCGACGATATTCGCGGTGATAACCATCACACCCCATTTGATCAGCAGCGTATTGAACCGCGAGATCGGAGTGGCCGGAAAATGCACGTACCACGGCCCGTATTCGGTGGGCACGAATCCGAGTGCGGCATCGATCATGGTGTGGATGGTCATCGAGCCGACCAGTCCGGCGAGCAGAAGTAGCAGCGCGTAGAAGAACGCCGTCAAACCCTGTCCGGTGCCGGATGGCAGCGGACGGAACGGCGAGATGACGATGCGCACCGGATCCGCGAGCGCCACCCGAGTCGCACCCGTCAACTCGGGCGCTGCCCCGCCGCTCGGCGGCGTCAACTGCGCATTCACCTGATCGGTCAGTTTTTTACCGACTTGATCGTTCACCTGGGCCAGAGCCTGGGTGCCGATGGTCGTGACGATATTGGTGACGAACGCGCCACTGCGCGGATTTGTCTGCAGCGTCAGCGTCGGGCGCTGGATATCACCGGGCACCACACTGCCCACACCGAGAATTCCGAGGCGCTTACTGAAATCGCTGGGAACAAGGATCGTGCCGTAGACCGCACCGGACTGCATCTTCAGCTCGGCATCGTTGATGCCGAGCACCTGCAGATCGACCTTGTCCGCCGGAATGCCCTGGCGCAGCGCATCGGTGATCTGTGTGCCGAAATTCACCTGCTGGCCGCCGACCGTATCGCCGACATCCTGGTTCACCAATGCGATCGGGAAGTCGTGCAGGTTCTTCTCCGGATCGACGACGTAATCCAGATACATCGTCGCCAGCAGCGCCATGAACAGCGTCAGTACCGCGATCGGGACCAGCCACATGCGTGCGGTCAACCGTGTATCCGACCCACGGGTGCGCGCACTGTCCGAAGTCGTCACGGCTTGGCACGGTAGCACCGTGCCGCGCGGAAAAACGGCAGCGTCGCTCGGCGATTGCTGCGCCTACCCGGTGGCGGTGATCGCGGCGCATCGTTCACCCGTAGAATGGCCATTGCCCCCAGCCCGCCCGAACAGGGAGCAAACGGTGACCAACGCCGAGATGCCGGTCGAAACTACCCCCGATCAGGTCGAGAACGAACCACGCGAAGAGTGTGGTGTGTTCGGAGTCTGGGCGCCGAGCGAGGACGTGGCCAAGCTCACGTACTACGGCTTGTATGCGCTGCAACACCGCGGCCAGGAGGCCGCGGGTATCGCCGTCTCCGACGGCTCACAAATTCTGGTCTTCAAGGATCTGGGCCTGGTCAGCCAGGTATTCGACGAGCAGACGCTGGCCGCGATGCCGGGTCATATCGCCGTCGGTCACTGTCGCTACTCCACCACCGGCTCCACCACTTGGGAAAATGCGCAGCCGATCTTCCGCACCACCTCGGTCGGTTCCGGACTTGCGTTGGGCCACAACGGAAATCTGGTCAATACCGCCGAATTGAGCGCGCGCGCACGCGAACTCGGGCTGATCGGGATGCCGCCGGTCTCCGGTGGTCGCCCCGTGCCGATCACCGCCACCTCCGACTCGGATGTGATGACCGCGCTGCTCGCGCACGCCGCCGCGGATTCGAGCATCGAGCAGGCCGCGATGAAGCTGCTGCCGACGCTGAAGGGCGCGTTCTGTCTGACCTTCATGGACGAGCACACCCTCTATGCCGCGCGGGATCCGCACGGCGTTCGTCCGCTGTGCCTCGGCCGGCTCGAGCGTGGCTGGGTCGTTGCCAGTGAGACCGCCGCGCTGGATATCGTCGGCGCCGCCTTCGTCCGGGAGATCGAGCCGGGCGAACTGCTGGCGATCGACGCCGACGGTGTGCGGTCCATGCGCTTCGCCAATCCCGAACCCAAGGGCTGCGTCTTCGAATTCGTCTACCTGGCCCGGCCCGACAGCACCATCTCCGGTCGCTCGGTGCACGCCACCCGGGTGGAGATCGGTCGTCGCCTGGCCAAGGAACATCCGGTCGAGGCCGATCTGGTGATTCCGGTGCCGGAGTCCGGCACCCCCGCCGCGGTCGGTTACGCGCAGGGCTCGGGCGTGCCGTACGGACAGGGCCTGATGAAGAACGCCTACGTCGGGCGCACCTTCATCCAGCCGAGTCAGACCATCCGCCAGCTCGGCATCCGGCTCAAGCTGAATCCGCTGCGCGAGGTGATCCGCGGTAAGCGGCTCATCGTGGTGGACGACTCCATCGTGCGCGGCAACACTCAGCGCGCGTTGATCCGGATGCTGCGCGAGGCGGGCGCGGTGGAGATCCACGTGCGGATCGCCTCGCCGCCGGTGAAGTGGCCGTGCTTCTACGGCATCGACTTCGCCTCGCGCGCGGAGCTGATCGCCAATGGCGCGGGCGCCGATGACAGCTATGACGACATGGTGGAGGCGGTGCGTCGTTCGATCGGCGCGGACACCCTCGGCTATATCTCCACCGAGGGCATGATCGCCGCCACCGAGCAGCCGCGCTCGCGGTTGTGCAGCGCCTGCTTCGACGGCGAATACCCGATCCCGCTGCCCACCGAGGCGGCCATCGGCAAGAACGTGCTCGAGGGCATGCTCACCGGCCAATCCGAGGCAATGTTGTTGAGCGAGAACGCGAATGCGAGTGCGCTGAGCCGCCCCTGACAGAATTCGACGATCACGAACCCCTCGGTGACAGCCGGGGGGTTCGATCTTGTTCGGGTCGCTTTCGACGCGACCTGTCCGTGCGTGTGCCGTGGCCTACTCGAGACGTGCCGGCGGCGATTTCGAGGCGAACCTGGTCATTCGTCCGGTGATCCGCTGTTGCCCGCGCACCATTCGCAACCTCCGCTAACCTGCCCGTCATTTTTTCTTTGAAAACGCAACATCCCAGAAATGGATCCTGGGTACGGTGCCCGACATATCGGAAGTTCACCGTGTCCGCCGCCGTCCTGTGATCCAGCACACGCGGCGTGGCGCGCTCGAGAAGTGGGGCCTGATGATGAGGGTTTCGAACAAGCCTGGGCGAGGGGACCGGACGCGACGAATCGCGGCGGTCGGGATGGCGGCGCTGGCCGTCTCGGCGATCGCGGGATGCGGTTCCGGGCGCACCGGTGGGGGTGGTGACGGGGCCGGTCTGGTGGCGGGCACCACGGACAAGATCTTCTCGCTCGACCCGGCGGCCGCCTACGACAACGGTTCGCTGCTGGTCGAAACCCAGATCTATTCGTATCTGTTGAATTTCGCGCCCGGCGATGCCACCCCGAAGCCGGACGCCGCGGAGAAGTGTGATTTCAGCTCGCCGACGGTATACACCTGCAAGCTGAAGTCCGGGCTGAAGTTCGCCAATGGGAATCCGTTGACCGCCAAGAGCGTCAAGTTTTCCTTCGATCGCATGCTGGGCATCAACGACCCGAACGGTCCCGCCTCGCTGCTGGGCAATCTCGAGAAGACCGAGGTCGCCGACGACCTGACAGTGAACTTCACCTTGAAGGTCGCCAACGATCAGACTTTCCCCGCGATCCTGCCGACCCAGGCCGGTCCGATCGTGGACGAGAAGGTCTTCCCGGCCGACAAGGTGTTGCCGGATGAGGACGTAGTGAAGACCAAGGGCTACTCGGGCCCGTACACGATCGCTAGCTACGACAAGAACAAGCTGGTCGAGTACCAGGCGTTCCCGGACTACAAGGGCATCCTCGGCACGCCGAAGACATCGCAGGTCTCCACCAAGTACTACGCGACCTCCGACAATATGAAGCTCGATCTGCAGAGCGGTGCGCTCGATGTCGCGTACCGATCCTTCACGCCGACCGATATCGAATCGCTGCGCAAGGACAGCAAGGTCAAGGTGGAGGACGGGCCCGGCGGCGAGCTGCGCTACATCGTCTTCAATCTGAACACCATGCCGGGCGGCACCCCGGAGCAGAAGCTGGCGGTGCGCAAGGCCATAGCCTCATCGATCGACCGACCCGCGCTGGCCGAGGGCGTCTACAAGAACACCTATCAGCCCGCGTACGGCTTTGTGCCGCAAGGTATGCCGGGTGCGGCCGAGCCGCTCAAGGACCTCTACGGGGCCAAGCCCAATAAGGATGCGGCGGCCAAGTTCCTCTCCGGTGCGGGCATCGCCACACCGGTCGAGCTGAACCTGCAGTACAACCCCGATCACTACGGTTCGAGCAGCTCCGAGGAGTATGCGGCGATCAAATCGCAACTGGAGTCGACCGGGCTGTTCAAGGTGAATCTGCAATCCACCGAATGGGTTACCTACCAGAAGGAACGGGCCCGCGACGGTTACCCGCTCTATCACTTCGGCTGGTTCCCGGACTACCCGGACGCCGATGACTACCTGACCCCGTTCTTCGCGCCCAACAACTTCCTGCAATCGCACTTCGAGGATCCGAAGATCACCGCGCAGCTCACCGCGGAGACGACCGAGCAGGACAAGACCAAGCGCATCAAGCTGATCGAGGACGTACAGAAGGATCTCGCGCAGAACTACCTGCCGACCCTGCCGCTGCTGTCCGGTAAGCAGATCGCGGTGTCGAATCCGAGCGTCAAGGGTGTGTCGGACACACTCGACGCGTCGTTCAAGTTCCGGTACACGGTGCTGAGCAAGTGACATCAGGCGAAGCCGGGCCCGAATCTGTTACCACTGCTGAAAAGCAGGTGCCGGATCGGGCCCGGCGCTTCGGGCTGCCATGGGTCGGGAAGTCGAGTGGGGATTCCCGGCAGCTGGCGTTGTTGCGGTATTTGGTGATTCGACTGATCTTGATCCTGCCGACGGCGTGGATCCTGGTCACCGTTGTGTTCTTCCTGATGCGGGTGATCGGCGATCCGATCAGCGCCGCGATGGGCGGACGGATGACCCAGGAACAGATCGAAGTGCGCAAGGAAGCCGCCGGTTTGAACCGGCCGATCCTGACCCAGTACTGGGAGTACATCTCCGGGCTGATGCACGGGGATTTCGGTCACTCCCAGGACAATCGGCAGATCAGCGAGGTGGTGACAACCTACGGCGCGGCCACTCTGGAACTGGTGTTCTGGGCCCTGCTCGTCGCCTTCGCGGTCGGCGTGCCGCTGGGTAGATATGCTGCGACACACCGTGATTCGACGGCCGACGCCGGGTTGCGGTTGTTCGCCATCCTGGCGTACGCGGCGCCGGTGTTCTTCGTCGGTCTGCTGCTGAAGCTGATCTTCGCGGTGAAGCTGGAGTGGCTGCCGGTCGCCGGCCGGGCGAGCACTCCCGTCGAGCTGCAACTGCAGCATGTTTCGCCGAAGACCAACATCATGGTGGTCGATGCAATCCTCTACGGGGACAATAGCTATCTGATCGATGTGCTGAAGCATGCGATATTGCCCGCGGTCGCACTCGGTCTGCTGACAGCGGGCATCTTCCTGCGCTTGGTGCGCGTCAATCTGATCCAGACGTTGCACAGCGAATTCGTGGATGCCGCACGGGCACGCGGACTTTCGGCGCGGGTGGTGACGGGGCGACATGCGGTGCGCAACGCGATGATTCCGATCATCACGGTGATGGGCATGTATATCGCGACGATGCTCGGCGGTGCGGTGCTCACCGAAACCACCTTCGAATGGAAGGGACTGGGTTATCAGCTCGCGGAATACCTGCATCAACGCGACTTCATCGCGGTGCAGGGGATTGTCGCGTTCCTGGCGCTGGCCGTCGCGGTCATCAGCTTCCTGGTGGATGTCATCGTCGCGCTGATCGACCCGAGAGTGAGGTTCTGATGACCGCTCCGGAATTGGCGAACGAACCACTGGTGATGCCACCGGTGCCGCCGACGAAGCGCAGGCGGATCCCCGGATTGCGGCTGTTCACCATGACCGCCGGATTGCAGCGGGTGACGCTGATCGTCGGACTCGGCCTCGTCGCGGTATTCGTATTCGTGGCGATCTTCGCGCCGCTGATCGCACCGTACGGGCTCGCCCAGAACTCTTCGGACGGTGTCGCGTTCGTCGCACAGCAACCGCCATCGGGTCAGCATTGGTTCGGCACGTCGGTGCGCAGCGAGGATGTGCTGTCCCGGGTGATCTTCGGTGCTCGAACCGCGCTGTTCGTGATCGCGATCTCGCTGGTGATGTCACTGGTCGTCGGGGTACCGCTGGGATTGGTGTCCGGCTACATCGGACGCGCCCTCGACCGGGTGCTCGTTCTGTTCATGGACGCCATCTACGCGTTCCCGACCCTGCTGCTCGCGATCGTCGTGTCCATCGTGGTCGCTGGTGGGCAGTCGAGCAGCTTCGGCGGCGTGCTGTCGGCGGCCGTCGCGATCACGGCGATCTATGTGCCGCAATACTTTCGGGTGGTTCGCAATGCGACCGTCGCGGTGAAGAACGAACCGTATGTGGACGCGGCCAGGGTCACCGGTGCGTCCACCACTCGAATCATGTTCCGGCACATACTCGCCAACGTCACCCAGTCGCTGCCGGTGATCGTCACCCTCAACGCGGGCGATGCCATCCTGACGCTGGCCGCGCTCGGCTTCCTCGGTTTCGGTATCGAACCGACCCAGGCCGCCGAATGGGGTTACGACCTCAATAAGGCGCTTTCCGATGTCTCCAATGGCATTTGGTGGACGGGCATCTTTCCCGGTACAGCCATTGTGCTGGTAGTGCTCGGGCTGACACTGGTCGGCGAAAGTCTCAACGAGGTGCTGAATCCGCTGCTGCGCACCCGTCGTGCACTCAGCCCGGCCACCGTCGCCAGCGACACCGCCCTCGAAAAAGAGGTTCCCGCAACGGAACTCACCGCAGCTGAACTGGATCTGCGCGAAAGCGGTAGCGCCGCAGATAAAGACAGTTCAACAGGGGAAGGAGTATCGCAATGACGGAAGCGGTCGCCGAGACCAAACCCCCGGCGCTGTCCATCGAATCGCTGTCGGTCACCTTCGCCACCGACGCCGGTCCGGTCTACGCGGTCAGCAATGTCTCCTACGAGGTGTATCCCGGCGAAGTGCTCGCCATCGTCGGGGAATCCGGCTCCGGTAAATCGGTGAGCTCGCGCACCGCGATCGGACTGCTGCCGAATACCGCTCGAGTCGATGGCCTGGTCACCCTCGGCGCGGACAAGGTCACCTCGATGAGCGAGCGGCAGCTCACCGCTCTGCGCGGCGGCGCGATCTCGATGATCTTCCAGGAGCCGGGTCGTGCACTCGACCCGCTGTTCACGGTGGGCTATCAGATCGCGGAGGCATTGCGGGCACACAGCGATATGAGCCGCAAGGCCGCCAAGGCCAGGGCGATCGAACTGCTGCGCATGGTCGGCCTGCCCGATCCGGAGCATCGGGTGGACTACTACCCGCATCAGCTCTCCGGCGGCCAGAAGCAGCGCGTGATGATCGCGATCGCGATTTCCTGCGAGCCGAAGGTGATCATCGCCGACGAACCGACCACCGCACTCGATGTCACCGTGCAGGCCGAAATCCTGGAACTGCTGCGCGATCTGCGCGATCGCATCGGCAGTGCCATCGTGCTGATCACGCACAATATGGGCGTGGTCGCCGATATAGCCGACCGGGTGGTGGTCATGCGCGACGGCAAGGTGGTCGAGCAGGCGCCGGTGGACGAGCTGTTCGCGGCGCCGAAGCAGGAGTACACCCGCAAACTCCTCGCGGCCGTTCCGCATTTGGGCACCGAGCAGTTGGAGCACGGTGCGGTCGAGGAGGTCGTCGCAGGCGAGCCGGTGCTCGAGGTGACCGATCTGGTGGTGCAGTTTCCCGGACCCTTCGGCCGACCGCCGTTCCGTGCCGTGGACAACGTGAGCCTGTCCATCCGGCCCGGCGAAACCCTCGGCCTGGTCGGCGAATCCGGTTCCGGAAAGTCGACCATCGGCCGCTGCGTCGCGGCCTTGCAGCGCCCGAGCTCCGGGGTCGTGAAGGTGCGCGGACAGAACATCGCGGAGCTGTCCCAGCGGCAGCTGCGACCGATTCGCCGCCGCTTCGGATTCGTCTTCCAGGATCCGGCCAGCTCGCTGAATCCGCGGCTCACCGTCGGCGACTGCGTGGCGGAACCGCTGATCGTGCACAAGGCGGGCAGTTCGGCGGAGATCCGGGCGCGAGTCCGCAAACTTCTCGATGACGTGCAGTTACCCGCGGGCACCGAACGCCGCTATCCGCACGAACTGTCCGGCGGCCAACGACAGCGCGCCAGCCTGGCCAGAGCGCTGGTCCTCGATCCGGACCTGTTGGTGGCCGACGAGCCGACCAGTGCGCTGGACGTCTCGGTGCAGGCGGCGGTGCTGGAGCTGTTCGGTCAGCTGCAGCAGGAGTGCGGCTGGGCCTGCCTGTTCATCAGCCACGATCTGGCGGTCGTCGACCAGCTGGCCGATCGGATCGTGGTACTGCGCAACGGCGCGGTGGTCGAGCAGGGCGATCGTGATCGCATTCTGCGTCGTCCGGAGCAGGAGTACACCAGGCGACTGGTCGCCGCGGTGCCGGTGCCCGATCCGGTGGAGCAGCGACGCAGGCGTGCGCAAACGGCGGCCCTGTTCGCGACAGAGCAGGGCGAATGAGCGTCGGCGGCGGGGAGCAGGCGGATCTGCTGCGGCATTGTTATCCGGCTCCGGTAGCGTGAGCTGGCATCTATCCGCCGATTCGGTTTGGAGCTCTCCCCGAAAATGACTGAACAGACCCCCAGTGGTGCCGGTGCTTCCTACGCCGCAGCCGGCGTGGACATCGAGGCAGGTGACCGCGCAGTCGAGTTGTTCGGGCCATTGGCGAAGAAGGCCAGCCGACCCGAGGTGCAGGGTGGGCTCGGCGGATTCGCCGGGCTGTTCGCACTGAAGGGCGGCTACCGCGAGCCGTTGCTCGCGGCCTCCACCGACGGGGTCGGCACCAAGATCGCGGTCGCCCAGGCGATGGACAAGCACGACACGGTGGGCCTCGACCTGGTCGCCATGGTCGTGGACGATCTGGTGGTCTGCGGCGCCGAGCCGCTGTTCCTGCAGGACTACATCGCCATCGGCAAGGTCGTCCCGGAGAAGGTGGCCGAACTGGTCTCCGGTATCGCGGAGGGCTGTGTGCGGGCGGGCTGCGCACTGCTCGGCGGCGAGACCGCCGAACATCCCGGCCTGATGGATCCCGACGACTACGACCTGTCCGCGACCGGTGTCGGCGTGGTCGAGGCCGATTCGGTGCTCGGTCCGGACCGGGTGCGTCCCGGCGATGTGGTGATCGCCATGGGCTCCTCGGGCCTGCACTCCAACGGCTACAGCCTGGCCCGCAAGGTGCTGCTCGATATCGACCGGATGTCGCTGACCGGCCACGTCGAGGAGTTCGGCCGCACCCTCGGTGAGGAGCTGCTGGAGCCGACGGTCATCTACGCCAAGGACTGCCTCGCGCTGATCGCCGAAACCGATGTGCGCACCTTCGCACACGTCACCGGCGGTGGCTTGGCCGCGAATCTGGGCCGGGTGATTCCCGCGGGCATGGTCGCCGAACTGGATCGCGGCACCTGGAATCCGGCACCGGTATTCAAGATGATCGCGCAGCGCGGCCGGGTCGACCGGGTCGAGATGGAGAAGACCTTCAATATGGGTGTCGGCATGGTTGCCGTGGTGGCGCCCGAGGACGTCGACCGGGCCCTGGCCGTGCTGACGGCACGGCACATCGCCTGCTGGACCCTCGGCACCGTCAAGAAGGCCAAGGACGCCGACGCGGTCCGCGCAGTACTGGTCGGCGAGCACCCGCGCTTCTGAGTCTCTGTCTTTGGCAGCGCCTTCGGCGCTGCGTGTTCGCGGCCCCCTGGTGTCTCGCGTCCGAGTCGTCGAGACTCGCGACTTCGTCGCATGCGCTTCGACGACTCG
>NZ_JBITMA010000022.1:0-9823 GCF_044465765.1 Nocardia sp. NPDC049526
CGGAGGGGGGTGAGTGTGCTAACAGGCACCGGCATGTGTTGGTTCGACCCGCGGGCTCGGACGCGAGACACCAGGGGGCCGCGAACACGCCGCGCCGAAGGCGCGGCAATTAGACACTGTAGCGGCGGTGATCGATGCCGAATTCGTCTGCGACGGTAGCGGCGAGTTCGACGTAGGCGCGTTTGGTGGTCTTGTGCAGGCGATGCAGATCGATCTCGGCGCCCTCGGACAGGTGCGAGTCGTACGGGATGATGTGCACGGCGCGGCAGCGCGACAGGAAGTATTCGCGCAGCTGCTGGATGCCGACATTCGGGGAGCCCTCACGCGGCAGGTTGATCACCACGACCGCATTGCGGACCAGATGATCGTGCCCGTGCAGGGACAACCAGTCGAGCGTCGCCGCCGCACTGCGCGCGCCATCGATCGCGGCCGAGGAGATCAGCACGAGCGAATGCGCGAGGTCGAGCACACCGCCCATTGCCGAATGCATCAGTCCGGTACCGCAGTCGGTCAGGATGATGTTGTAGAACCGCTGCAGGATGCGCGCGACCGCGCGGTACTCCTCGTCGTTGAACGCCTCCGACGCCGCCGGATCCCGTTCGCTGGCAAGCACTTCCAATCGGCTGGTGCCCTGCGAGGTATGCCTGCGCACATCCGAATAGCGCTGGATCGCGGGATCCAGCAAGAGATCGCGCACGGTCGAACGGGTCTGCAGCGGCACCCGCTGCGAGAGCGTGCCGAAGTCCGGATTGGCATCGACCGCGATCACCCGGTCACCACGGATGGAGGCGAAAATCGACCCGAGACCCATTGTCGTGGTGGTCTTTCCGACACCACCCTTGAGCGAGAGCACCGCGATCCGATAGTCACCGCGCACCGGCTGCCGGATCCGCGCCACCAACTCCTGCAGCCGCAACTCCTCCGCGGACAAGCCGGGATTGATCGCGCCACCGGAAACATGGTGCACGGCCTTGCGCCACCCACCGCTCGGCGACTTCTTCGCACGCCGCAACGGCACGTCGTCGAGCGAAGGCTGCGGCCCGTGCGGATGCTGCGGCCGATACTGCGCAGGCTGATACTGACCACCCTGCTGATACCCGGGCGGCATCCCCTGCGGTCCGGCCGGTGGCCGGCCGTACCCGGCCTGCGGATCCCCAACGGGCGCTTGCTGTCCCATCGGCCCCGCCGCATACCCCTGCTGCCATTGGTCAGCAGGTTGCTCACCCGGCGACTGCTGCCCCGCACCCCGCGCCGCCGGATTCTGCCACTGCTCACCCTCGGGCGCCCGCCCGATCGGCGGCTGCCCATACCCGGGCGCACCTTGCCGTGGTGCTCGATCGCCACCGGGCGCTCGGCCGTGCGGTGCCTGGTCGCCGGGCACCTGTCCCATGGGGCCGGATGCGCCTTGCCACGGTGCCTGGTCGCCGCCAGGGGCCTGGCCTGCCGGTCCGAGTTCGCTTTGCTGCGGTCCCTGGTCGCTGCCGGGTGCCTGCCCCGTGTGCACAGGGCCGCCCTGCCATGATGCTTGGTCGCCGCCGAGTGCTCGGCCCGTGGGCGCGCCGCTGCCTTGCCCCGGTGGGTGATCGCTGCCGGATCCGCGCTCGATGGGTCCGCTCTGCGACAGTGCCTGGTCATTGCCGCGTGGCTGCCCCATGGGCGCAGGGCCGCCTTGCGATGGCGCGTGGTCGCCGGACGCTTGCCCTGTGGAGCCGCCTTGCCACTGCTGCCCGGTGGGCTCGCTCTGCCACGGTGCCCGGTCGCCGTCGGATGCGTGGCCCGTAGGCGCAGGTCCACTCTGCCAAGGTGGGCCGACCTGACCGCTGACCGGTGCGGGCCCGGTGGACGGTTGCGCGTACCCGGGTCCGTTCTGCCACGGCGCGGCCTGATCGCTGCCAGGGGCTTGCATGGGTCCAGGGCCGCCCAGCCGTGGCGCTTGGTCGCCGCCGGGTGCTTGCCCCATGGGGCCGGGTCCGCTCTGCCACGGGCCGGCCGGGTCGCCGATGGGTGCTTGCCCTGTGGGCCCAGGTCCGTTCTGCCATGGTGGGCCGGCCTGATCGCCGACAGGCGCCTGCCCACTGGGCGGCTGGGCGTATCCAGTTCCGTTGTGCCACTGACTATTCGGCTGGACGGTGCCCGGCGCTTGCGGTCCTGATGCGGGCTGCTCGTACCCGGGGGCATTGCGGTCGCCGCTCTGCCCTTCGGCTACTGCGGATTGCTCCGCTCCAGCCGCGCTGTCATGAGCGCCCGGCCTATGCGGCCTCGACTGCTCGCCCGTCGGAACCGGTTGATCGCCGGCGATATCGGTCGGCCCTGCGGCCTCATCGTCCACCCCGGCGGCTGCGTCGATCTCCGATGGCAACCGGTGCCGTCCGACGACGGGCGTCGGTGCGCCCGTCGTTCCGGGGACGGGATGCGCAGCCCAACCAGGCGTGGCCAACTCACGTCCTCGTTGCCCGGACTGTCCTGCCGTCCCGGTCGGCCGCTGGGATTCGGCCGCGGATCCTTGCGGTCCAGAGCCCGGACGTCCGAGCTCCTCGCTCGGTGCCTGCGGTGCCGCCCCCGGTCTCGGGAACTCAGCACCCGCCGGATCGGGGCCGGTGACCCATCCGGGCGCGGCCGACCCGCTATCGCGTTGCGGCCGACCGGATTCCGAATCTCCGGTAGTGCTGGGCCCTTGGAAATCAGCTTCCTGTGGCGCGAACGGCGGCTGGTTGAACTCGCCGCCCGGTGCTTGTGGTGCGGACGCGGGGCGATGGAACTGGCCCGGCGTCCGAGGTGCTGCTCCCGAGCCGGCTGCCTGCGCGGAGGCCGGATCGTCGTTGGCGGTTCGCGTCGCCTGACCGTACTGGCCGTAGTCGTGCGGTGCACCGCCGCTCATGGACGATGTTGTGCCCGAGGGCGATCCGCCTGCGGGGTGGCCGGTGCCCGCGGCCGAATCCTGGGCGCGATCGCGCCGTGCGGGTCCGTACTCCGAGGAGGCGGTGCTGGGCGGCACCCGCGTGGAGCCGCCCGGCCGCCTGGTCGGATCGACCGTCGCGGAATCGAATATCGGTGTCGCACCACGGGATTGCGGGCGGTCGCCCTCGGCGGAACCCGCTGCGTCGTTCGCGGTCTGCTCTGCACCGAGCGCTCGCGCCGAATCATCCTGATCCGTACGGCTTACCGCACCCGGTTCATCCGTCTCCGCCCCGGCTGCCAGGTCGGAACCATGTGCCACACCAGCGTCCGCAGGTATGCCGGAGGCAGCCGCCGACTGTGCGTCGAATTCTCCTGGTGGTGGCGGCAACTCAGGCCGCTGCCCGCTCCGCGCATCCCCTTGCGCATCAGCGGTCCGATCCTCCGACGGCCGCTGCGGCGCAAGCCAAGGCGGCGGACCATCGTCCCCTTGCGAGTCCAACTGCTGTGCCGAGCCATCGCCCCCGTGCGAGTCGGCCCGGCGTGATTCATCGAGTTCCGGGCCCGAGCTGTCCGCACGAGAGTCCGGCCGTGACTCGTCGAGTCGCGAAGGTGGACTATCGACTCCGTGCGGGTCGTGCGGCCGCGGTTCATCGTGTCGGGTGGGCGGTCCGCCGACGCCATGAGAGCCCTGTGGGTGCGGTTCGTCGAGTCGCGAAGGCGCGCCATCGAACCCGCGTGAGTGCGGTTGGGCGAGCTGCGAGGACGGGCCGTCGATTCCGCGCGCGTGCGGTTCGTCGAGCCGTGCGGACGGTGCGTCGGTGCCGCCCGAGGTCGATGCGGGTGGTGCGCCGACCGGTGGGGGCGGCGTGAGTTGGCCGTTGTCCAAGCGGCTTTCGGGCACCGAAGTCGGCCCGGGATGAGCGGGTGCCGAGGCTGTGGGGGTATGCGGGCCCGTGCCGGCCGTTTCGAGGGACGGTTGGCCCTGCTCGGTGCGGGGTGTATCGAGCCATGCGGGTGGGGCGTCGAAGTCGCCGGTCGGCGGCATCCCCGGCCGCTCGCTCGTCGGCGGCTGCGGTGCGGCAGGCGAATACGGTTGTGCGGAGGCCTGGTTCGGTGGGGGCGGCAGGTCGGGGCGCGACGACTGGTAGCGCACCGTTTCCTCGACGGACGCGGGCGGCTCTGTGGCAACCGGTTGGCCCACGCCCGGCTGCTGGGGCGGAGGCGTTCGAGTAGCGCCCGGCTGCTGGTAATCGGCAGCGGGCTGCTGAGGGCCGGAAGGGTGCACCAGCGGTTGCGACGGTGGCGTCGGCGGCCTGCTGCCGAGCGGCTCGAAACCGGCCGAGGGCTGGCGCGGGTTGCGGGTCGGCAGCGGATTGCTGCCTTGCCAACCGTTTTCCGGGTGCGGCGCACCCTGACCTGGCCCGTCCGGGCGCGCAGGTGGACCGGAGTCGTGCTGGAGTGGACCCTGTCGGTGCGGGTCCCCTGGCTCGGGGCCGCGCTGGGGGTCGGGTCCGCGAAAGGCGTTCGGGCCCTGGGAACCACCCGGTCCGCTGTGCAGTTCGAAACCGGGACCGGACAATTCGCGCCCCGCCGAACCCGAACGCTGACCCTGTTCCTCGGGCTGCTCGTCCTTACCTTTGCGTCGGCCGAATCGGCGCTTGTCCCGGCGCGCGGGTTCGGGACGCTCGGTCTCCGGCGCGCGCTTGGAACGTCCACGCCGCGAAGGCGCTTCATCGATCAGGTCGTCGTGTGGCAGGTTCTGTACGGGTGCTTCGTAGCCGCCGGTGACATCGCTCTCGGAAAGCCACGGGGGCAGCATGGGGAGGCCGTCGTTATTACGGCTCACACGTCCCCCTTGATCTGCTCGACCTTTGTTCGCTGGGCTGTGGTCAGTTTACGCGACGACTCTGCCTCATCGCGGGTGGGGAGTGGGCCGAATGAGCGGTTTTCGAACGCCCCTGTCGCGGGATCTGTTGGACCCCATACGCCTCTCGACAGGTAGGCCGAGATGTGCCCTGTCGGATGACCGCGCACACCCCGCATGGCAGATTGCCGCGCGCCTGCTTCGTCACCAGCATCCGGCCTCGATCCTGATCTCCGGCGGGCCTCTGCATTCCGGCGAGGGCGGCCTCTATATCCCGCTATATATCCCGGCAAGCAAAACGTCTTCTCCAACGCTCCGCGCCGCAACGACCCGGAGTGACGAACGCGTTCGCGACCGCATCCGGTGCGACCTGTTCACGAAGCATCGCGATGCTTCGGCTCGGCTTTGCGAAGCAGTGCCCTGCTCTCGCTCGGTCGCGATGGATGGCGACGAAACCGCGATGTCGATGCCGCGCCCATGCCGAGGGGGACCGTGCCAGATAAGACGGCCACTACCGGCGCTGGGCCTTCGAGGCGATCGGAGCATCACAGACTTCGGGTCTCATCACCGATGTTTGCGGCTGCGCGCGATCAAGGCTCCAACGCGGATCGGCACCGTGGTTCTGGGCGCCCACGACTACGCTGGCAACTACGGGTCTGCGCACCGCCGCACGCGCACAAAAAGCGGAACAATAGCCGCTCCCGCTCACTGTGACCAGGGCGAATTGGCCTGCCCGCATTTAAACCGGTAAGCTTGGTCGGCGGTGCACCTACGCGCCGACTGTTTGCATGCCGCTGATCGGGACGACCGATGGGTACATGGAAGCAGATACAAGGCAATCAAACCAGGTTTGAGCGTAAACCGGGATCGCGGAGGACATGGCGAAGAAAGACGGGGCCATCGAGGTCGAGGGTCGAGTTGTCGAGCCGCTGCCCAATGCGATGTTCCGGATCGAGCTCGAGAACGGACACAAAGTTCTCGCGCACATCAGCGGAAAGATGCGGCAGCACTACATTCGCATCCTTCCCGAGGACCGTGTGGTCGTCGAGCTCTCGCCCTACGACCTGTCGCGCGGCCGCATCGTCTACCGCTACAAATGATCGCGCCTGCAAGGCGTGACCATCGAGCCGCAAGGCTCACTACAGAGACTTCCCCAGTCGTCGGCTGGGGAAAAACTGTGTTCACACCCGTGTGAACCGAACAAGATTGGACGGACGTGAAGGTTCAGCCGAGCGTCAAGAAGATCTGCGAGAAGTGCAAGGTGATCCGCCGTCACGGTCGGGTCATGGTGATCTGCGAGAACCTGCGCCACAAGCAGCGTCAGGGCTGATTTTCGCAGCACCAGCCGGGCACCGATCCATGATCGGCTTGGCCAAATAAAGAAGAACTCCCAGCTCCAGCCGCACACTGCGGATATTCGGACCGCGCGGTTCCTCGGAATCGCAAGGTCCGAGGTGTGCGAGCCAACCACCGGTACGGAGGCCGGTGCCCCACCAGACGAGGGGACGGACAGGGAGCAGACCTCCGCAACGATTAAGGAACCTGCCACATGGCACGTCTCATGGGCGTTGATCTCCCGCGCGAAAAGCGCATGGAGATCGCGCTGACTTACATTTTCGGCATCGGCCGTACCCGCGCCAAGGAGATCCTCGAGGCAACGGGCGTCAGCCCCGACCTGCGCTCGAAGGACCTCAGCGACGAGCAGGTCACGCAGCTGCGTGACTACATCGAGGGCTCGGCCCTCAAGGTCGAAGGTGACCTGCGCCGCGAGGTTCAGGCCGACATTCGTCGCAAGATCGAGATCGGCTGCTACCAGGGGCTGCGCCACCGTCGTGGCCTGCCCGTGCGTGGCCAGCGCACCAAGACCAACGCGCGCACCCGCAAGGGCCCGAAGCGCACCGTCGCAGGCAAGAAGAAGTAGGGGATAAAGGATGCCTCCGAAGAGTCGGGCCTCCGGCCCCAAGAAGACCCAGAAGTCGCGTCGCCGGGAAAAGAAGAACGTCCCGCACGGCCACGCGCACATCAAGAGCACGTTCAACAACACGATCGTGTCGATCACCGACCCGTCCGGCAACGTCATCTCGTGGGCGTCCTCGGGCCATGTCGGCTTCAAGGGTTCGCGCAAGTCGACCCCGTTCGCCGCGCAGCTCGCCGCCGAGAACGCGGCCCGCAAGGCGCAGGAGAACGGCGTCAAGAAGGTCGACGTGTTCGTCAAGGGCCCGGGTTCGGGCCGCGAGACCGCGATCCGTTCGCTGCAGGCCGCCGGCCTGGAAGTCGGCACGATCTCCGATGTCACCCCGCAGCCGCACAACGGCTGCCGTCCGCCCAAGCGGCGTCGCGTCTAGCGGGAAAGGAATAACGAAAAATGGCTCGTTACACAGGCCCCATCACCCGCAAGTCGCGTCGTCTGCGGGTCGACCTCGTCGGAGGCGACCAGGCGTTCGAGCGTCGTCCGTACCCGCCCGGCCAGCACGGCCGCGCGCGGATCAAGGAGAGCGAGTACCTGCTCCAGCTGCAGGAGAAGCAGAAGGCGCGCTTCTCCTACGGCGTCATGGAGAAGCAGTTCCGCCGGTACTACGAAGAGGCCAACCGCCTCAAGGGCAAGACCGGTGACAACCTGCTCCGTCTGCTCGAGACCCGGCTCGACAACGTCGTGTACCGCGCCGGTCTGGCGCGCACCCGTCGGCAGGCTCGCCAGCTGGTCAGCCACGGTCACTTCCTGGTGAACAACCGGGCCGTGAACGTCCCCAGCTTCCAGGTGACCCAGTACGACATCATCGATGTCAAGGAGAAGTCGCTCGGCACGCTGCCGTTCCAGGTCGCGCGCGAGACCGTCGGCGACCGCCCGGTTCCGGGCTGGCTGCAGGTACTCCCGGGCCGGCTGCGGATCCTGGTGCACCAGCTCCCCGAGCGTGCCCAGATCGATGTGCCGCTGCAGGAACAGCTGATCGTCGAGTACTACTCGAAGTAAACAGCTTTCGCTGCTGGTGCGTGGTCGTCCGATGCCGGGCGATCACGCACAACCCCCAAGACGTGGGCGTCAAATAGTGGGCGCCCGTACAGGAGGATGATCCTAATGCTGATTTCACAGCGTCCGACGCTGACCGAAGAGGTCGTCGCCGAGAACCGCTCGAAGTTCACCATTGAACCGCTCGAGCCGGGCTTCGGTTACACCCTCGGCAACTCGCTGCGGCGTACCCTGCTGTCCTCGATTCCGGGGGCCGCGGTCACCAGCATCCGCATCGACGGCGTCCTGCACGAGTTCACCACCGTTCCCGGTGTGAAGGAAGATGTCACCGACATCATCCTGAACCTCAAGGGTCTGGTCGTGTCCTCGGAGGAGGACGAGCCGGTCACGATGTACGTGCGCAAGCAGGGCCCGGGCACCGTCACCGCCGGTGACATCGTGCCGCCTGCCGGTGTTGTCGTGCACAACCCGGATATGCACATCGCCACCCTGAACGACAAGGGCAAGCTGGAGATCGAGCTCGTCGTCGAGCGCGGTCGCGGTTACGTCCCGGCGGTGCAGAACAAGGCGTCCGGCGCGGAAATCGGCCGGATCCCGGTGGATTCGATCTACTCGCCGGTGCTCAAGGTGACCTACAAGGTGGAGGCCACCCGTGTCGAGCAGCGCACCGACTTCGACCGTCTGATCCTGGACGTGGAGACCAAGAACTCCATCACCGCCCGGGATGCGCTCGCTTCGGCGGGCAAGACCCTGGTCGAGCTGTTCGGCCTGGCCCGTGAGCTCAATGTCGAAGCCGAAGGCATCGAGATCGGCCCTTCGCCGGCCGAGGCGGATCACATCGCCTCGTTCGGTCTGCCGATCGAGGATCTGGACCTCACCGTCCGGTCCTACAACTGCCTCAAGCGCGAGGGCGTGCACACGGTCGGCGAGCTTGTCGCCCGCACCGAATCGGATCTGCTGGACATCCGCAACTTCGGCCAGAAGTCCATCGACGAGGTCAAGGTCAAGCTGCATGCGCTCGGCCTCTCGCTGAAGGACAGCCCGGCCTCGTTCGATCCTTCGTCCGTGGTGGGTTACGACGCGAGCACCGGAACGTGGAGCGACAGCGGCACGTTCAGTGACACCGATGGCGGCGAGCAGGACTACGCCGAGACCGAACAGCTCTAGGCCGCTGGGGTAGGCACCCCGGCCCGGCCTCGCACCCGCGGCGTGAGCGACGCGCCCGGAGGCGGTAGCGGAGCGTAACCACGCAGGGCGCCGGGAGCGCCGCAATAAGACACAGGAGAACAAACAATGCCCAAGCCCAAGAAGGGTGCCCGCTTCGGCGGGTCGGCGTCGCACCAGAAGGCGATCTTCGCCAATCTGGCCACGGCGCTCTTCGAGCACGGTCGTATCACGACCACCGAGGCCAAGGCCAAGGCGCTGCGCCCCTATGCCGAGAAGCTGGTCACCAAGGCGAAGGCCGGCACCCTGGCCGACCGGCGCGAGGTGCTCAAGGTCATCCGCAACAAGGATGTCGTCCACGAGCTCTTCGCCTCGATCGGTCCGTCGTTCGAGGGTCGCGAGGGTGGTTACACCCGCATCACCAAGACGCTGCCCCGCAAGGGTGACAACGCGCCGATGGCGGTCATCGAGTTGGTCCGGGAGAAGACCGTGACCAACGAGGCCGACCGCGCTCGTCGCGTTGCCGCGTCCAAGAAGGCCGAGGCGCCCGTCGCCGAGACCGTGGTCGAGGAGCAGGCCGATGAGGCCGTCGCCGAGACCGTCGAGGCCGAGGCCCCCGCTGCCGACGAGGCCGCTGAGGACAAGAAGGACGCCTGACGCTCGCGTTGGAGTTCTCGAACGAGCCCGCCGCCCCCTGTGGGTCGGCGGGCTCGTTCGTATCCGAGACCACCACGCTGGCATCGGGTTGCGCCCTGGCGGGTGGGTCCCCTCGGAGCGCTGCCGCCGTTCGTATCGACTAGGAGATCGCATGTGACCGAGGAGGATTCGGTGGATTCGACGGCGTCGGGTACGTCCGCACCGGTGGATTCGCCCGGAGTCATGGAAGTGCCTGGGGTCGTGCAGGTCCACGAAGTCGTGGAGGTGTCTGG
>NZ_JBITMA010000022.1:9921-111664 GCF_044465765.1 Nocardia sp. NPDC049526
CGGGGCGTGCAGGTCCGCGAGGTTGTGCAGGCGCCCGGCGTCGTGGAGGTGTCTGGGGGCGTGCAGGTCCGCGAGGTTGTGCAGGCGCCCGGCGTCGTGGAGGTGTCTGGGGGCGTGCAGGTCCGCGAGGTTGTGCAGGCGCCCGGCGTCATGCAGACGTCTGGAGTCGTGCAGGCGTCGGGGGTTGTGGAGGCCCCGGGAGTCGTAGAGGCACCCAGGGGCGCGGAGGCACCTGGAGTTGCGCAGGCCGCGGAAGTCGATGCGCGGCCGGAGTCCGGTACCGATTCGGTCCGAGTGCGGCTCGATATCAGTTACGACGGTACGGATTTCATCGGCTGGGCGCGGCAACCGGGTCTGCGCACGGTGCAGGGTGTGCTCGAAGAGTCGCTGAGCAAGGTGTTCCGGGAGCCGATCCAATTGACCGTCGCGGGCCGCACCGATGCCGGTGTGCATGCCGAGGGGCAGGTCGCGCATTTCGATACCGGCACCGAGCCGGATGCGGCCAAGCTCATCCATCGCATGGCACGGTTCCTCCCGAAAGACGTGCGAATCAAGGACATTCGCATCGTGCCGCCCGAATTCGACGCACGCTTCTCGGCGATCCGCCGCCACTACGCCTACCGGTTGACCACCGCTGCCTATGGGGCCGAGCCACTGCAGGCCCGCAGCGTCGTCGCCTGTCGTCGAGACGTCGATCTGGAAGCAATGCGCGAGGTATCGCGAAAGTTGTTGGGCCTGCACAATTTTGCCGCATTCTGCCGCCGCCGCGATGGTGCGACTACTGTTCGCGAACTCCAGCGCTTCGACTGGGAGCGCGACGGTGATCTGCTCACCGCCTATGTCAGCGCCGATGCCTTCTGCTGGTCCATGGTGCGCAGCCTCGTCGGCGCGGTGCTGGCGGTAGGGGAGGGGCGGCGCACGCCCGACTGGGTCGCCGCGCTACTGAAGGAAACCGAGCGCTCCAGCTCGGTCACCGTGGCGCCCGCGCACGGTCTGAGTCTCATCGCCGTCGACTATCCGGACGCTGCCGACCTCGCCGCGCGCAATGCCGAAACCCGCGAAATGCGTACGGTCCCTACTGCTGACGACGGCTGCTGTGGCAGCTGAGGTTGGCGCATAATGTCTTGACTTCGCACAGAAGGTCCAACCTGTGTGCGGCGACAACGACCTATGTGCCCTCGTGAAAGCGGCGCTCCCGCACCGCGTTCGGCGGGCGCGGTGCGGTGCGGGAGCATGACCCCACCGAACTATCCGGACGAGCCTGCCTCGATCGTCCGCGGCTGGCTGGAACCGGAGATTTCGATACGGCGCGGCTTGGCCCGTTCGGCGATCGGAATCGTCACCGAGAGCACGCCGTTGTTATAGGTTGCGCTGATCTTGTCGGCATCGACATTGTCGCCGAGGCTGAGCTGGCGCATATAGGTGCCGGCGAAGCGCTCGGACGCAATCCATTGGACGCCTTCGTCACTCGGCAGGCTGCGCTGTGCGCGGAGGGTGAGTGTGCCGTTGTCGACGCTCACATCCACCGAGCCGGGGTCTACACCGGGCAGATCGGCGTTGAGTACGTAATGATCGCCCGCCTTGAACAGATCCATCGGCATGAATCTTGGCGCGCGAGATGTCCCCATGGATTCGCCGAGCAGTTGGCGGGCAACGGTGTCGATGTCATGGAATGGATCGAACCGGAGCACAGCGATCACCTCCATTTCACTAGCGGCAACGCCTGCCACGGCGACAGGCGCCGGAAGCTGTGCACCATCCAAGTTAGCACTCTCGACATGAGACTGCTAATGGTTGGCGCGAAACTTCGCTCCCCGTGTCGGATCGGAGTGCGGCCCGGACGGAATAGGGACGGCAGCGGCCTCGTTCATTCGGTGCATGGCTATCGGAGACCTCGGACCGTTCGGTGTATGGCGTTACTACGGCGGGTTCACCCCGCAGGACGCACAGGACTTGGAAGGACTCGGCTACGGCACGCTGTGGCTCGGTGGGTCCCCGCCCGCCGAATTGCCCGTTATCGAGTCGCTACTGGAGGCAACCGAGTCGATCACCGTCGCCACCAGCATCGTGAATATCTGGACGGCGCCCGCGAAGCAGGTCGCTGAGTCGTTCCACCGGATCGAAGCGCGCTTTCCGGGCCGGTTCCTGCTCGGCTTGGGTGCGGGCCATCCCGAACACCAGGGCGAATACCGCAAGCCCTACGAGGCGCTGGTCGAATACTTCGACGAATTGGATGCCGCGGGTGTACCCAAGGAGCGTCGCGCTCTCGCCGCGCTAGGCCCGCGTGTGCTGAGGCTGGCGGCGGAACGGTCTGCGGGCGCGCTGCCCTACAACGTCACCCCCGAACACACCGCCCGCGCCCGCGCGCTGCTCGGCGAGGGTGTGCTGCTGGCCACCGAACACAAGGTGGTCCTCGATGACGACCCGGTCCGGGCCCGCATCACCGCCCGCCCGCGCGTCGAGTTCTACCTCGACCTGCAGAACTACGTCAGCAATCTCCGCCGCCTCGGCTTCACCGATGACGACCTCGCCAAACCCGGTAGCGACCGCCTCATCGACGCCCTGGTAGCTCACGGCGAAGCGGATTCCGTCGTCGATCGCCTCTCGGCGCATCGGGCCGCTGGTGCCGATCATGTGGTGATCCAGGTCCTCGCCGACGAAGCGGCCACCCTGCGCACCCTCGCACCGCTGCTCGCGAAATAGACCTGCGCTGGCGGTCGGCCCGAGATACCGGGCCGATCGCCTGAGGGACTGTTGAAGCGGGTCGAACAGCTCGACACCGAGCAGACGACGCCCTTCCTCGGGTCAGCGCGGGATGAACATCGGTTCCCCCGATTCGTTCGGAAGGTGCCAGCGGGCAACCGACGGCAATCGTCCTAAGACAGCGTTAGAAAGGGCGTCCTCCGCTTCCGTCGGCGCTGTGACTGCGCACACACTGGTCTCCGACCGACGCAAGGCCGCGTCGAAGAAGGAGATCTTGTGACTACGACACAGCCTGTCGGCGAGCGCCGGGTGGTCGCGAATGTATTGCGTGGTTCCATCGGTAATCTCGTCGAGTGGTACGACTGGTATGTCTACGCCGCGTTCAGCGTGTACTTCGCGAAGTCGTTCTTTCCGAAGGGCGATTCGACCGCGCAATTGCTTTCCACCGCAGCGGTTTTCGCGGTCGGGTTCCTCATGCGGCCGCTCGGCGGGTGGGCGCTCGGTCGCTACGCCGACAAGTTCGGACGTCGTTCGGCGCTGACCCTCTCGGTGACGGTGATGGCGGCGGGTTCGCTGCTGATCGCGCTGACGCCCGGATATCAGACGATCGGAATCGCCGCGCCGATAATGCTTTTGCTGGCCCGTCTGTTGCAGGGTCTTTCGGTGGGGGGCGAATACGCAACCAGCGCAACGTACTTGTCCGAGGTGGCCTCGACAGGTAAGCGCGGATTCTATTCGAGCTTCCAGTACGTCACGCTGGTCGCCGGACAGTTGGTGGCGCTCGGCGTGCAGATCATCCTGCAGCAGTTCCTGAACAACGCGCAGATGAACAACTGGGGCTGGCGCATTCCGTTCGTGATCGGTGCGGCGGCCGCACTGATCGTGATGTGGCTGCGGCGCAGCATGGACGAGTCGGAGCACTTCGAGGCCGAGGTCGAGGCCGAACGCGATCCGGCGGCGAGCAGCGCCGGTGCGAACCAGCCCGCGCGCGGTTCGCTGCGGATGCTGCTGCAGTATCCGCGGGAATGCCTGCTGGTGATCGGGCTGACGCTCGGCGGCACCGTCGCGTTCTACACCTACACGACGTACATGCAGAAATTCATGATCAATACCTCTGGCATCTCCAAGTCGACGGTCTCGTGGATCAACTTCATCGCACTGCTGGTCTTCGTGGTGCTGCAGCCACTGGCCGGTGCACTGTCCGACCGGGTCGGACGACGCAAGCTGCTGATCTTCTTCGGCGTCGCGGGCACCCTGCTCACCGTGCCGATCATGACCGTGCTCGCGCACACCAAAAATCCGATCGCCGCCTGGGCGCTGATGATGGGCGCGCTGGTCATCATCACCGGCTACACCTCGATCAACGCCATCGTGAAGGCCGAGCTGTTCCCGACCAAGATCCGCGCGCTCGGCGTCGGCCTCCCGTACGCGCTGACCGTCGCGATCTTCGGCGGTACAGCCGAAACCATCGCGCTGTCGCTGAAGCAGGCGAACCATGAATCGCTGTACTTCTGGTACGTCGCCGGGTGCATCGGAATCTCGCTGCTGACCTACTGGTTCATGCGGGAGACCTCGAGCGGATCCGCCATCGACACTGATGCCGCTGCCACGGACAATATTTCGCTCACCAAGGCGGATACCTCGGGCGCCGAGCCGGGCCGTGACCTCGCGGCGGCGCGACCCTGACGGCCCGACCGCACACGCCGCTCCGTCGCTGTGGGAGGATCGGCGTGTGCGGCTGGCGGTGGTCGAGGACGATGACGGTGTAGGTGACGCGCTGGTAGAGGCGCTCAACGCCCGCGGTTATCAGGCCGAGCGCAAGCGCCGCGGCGCAGATCTGCTCATCGCGCACCGCGGTTACGACGCGGTCATCCTGGATCTCGGACTGCCCGACGGTGACGGTCTGCAGGTGCTGCGCCAGCTGCGCGAGGTGAGTTCCGTGCCGGTGCTGATCCTGACCGCGCGCAGCGACGAACGGTCGATCGTGCGCGGACTGCGCGGCGGTGCCGACGACTATCTGGTGAAGCCGCCGCGGATCGCGGAATTGATGGCCCGGCTGGAGAATGTGGTCCGGCGCGCCGCCGCCGGATCGCAGCCGGAGCGTGCTGACGTGGTCACCGGCGATGTGCGGGTCGATCTGGCGGCCCGGGTGGTCGAGGTGGCCGGGCGGCCCATTGCCTTGACCCAGAAGGAATTCGAATTGGTCGAGGCATTGGTGGAGCGGCCCGGTGCCGCGGTCAGCCGCCAACAGCTGATGGATCGGATCTGGGGTGACGCGTTCGTCGCGGTATCCCGCTCACTGGATGTGCACATGACCGGACTCCGCGCGAAATTGGACCGACCTGGGCTGATAACGACCATTCGCGGCTACGGTTACCGCTGGGGCCAGTGATCGTGCCGGCCCTGCGGACCTAACAGGAGCGGAGCCCGGCATGCGCAGACGACTACTCGTCGCGCTTACGGTATTCGCGGCGATCGCCGTCTTCGCCTTCGCGGTACCGCTCTCGCTGACCTTCGCGACCAGCCGGACCCAGGAGTTCGTGGCCGATCGGTCCGGCGATGCCGACCGGTTCGCCAGCCTCGCCGATGCGGCGGTGGCCGAGGGGGACAGCCGGGCGCTGGCAGACGAGGCCGGGCGCTACCACGATCTCTATGGGGAAAACGTGCTCGTGGTCGATGCACGTGGTGCGCGGACGGTGAATGCGGGCGTCGATGCGGCCGCCGCGCCTGTCGAGGACGCGGTTGCCGCCGCCCGCCGCAACCAGCGGCCGCAGCCGGTGTATCGACTGACCCCATGGAGTTCGTCGACGGTGCTGATCGCCCGTCCGGTCGGCACCGGAGTGCAGGTCAACGGCGCGGTGGTGATCGAGGCATCGACCGCCCGCGCCCGGCGCGATATCGCCCGCGCGTGGGCGGTGATCGCGGTCGGCGCGGTGCTGGCAATGGTCGTGTTCACCAGCCTGGCGCTGAGCCTGGCGCGCTGGGTGTTGCGTCCGCTGGCGGCACTGTCGCAGGCGGTCGCCGAATTGACCGCGACACTGCCGAAGCCGCGCGCCCAGGCCGCCGCGCACGTCTCGATCGCCCGCCACCATGGTGGACCGCCGGAAATGCGGGCGGTCGCGGAATCCTTCGATGCCATGGCCTTGGCGGTCGCCGATTCGGCGGATGCGCAACGTCAGCTCGTTGCGGATACCGCTCATGCCATGCGAAACCCGCTCGCCGCCTTGACGATTCGTCTCGACTCTTTGGAAGCCGCAATTCCGGAAAGTGCGGCGGCGACCTTCCGTAGCGCGGGTGCCGAGGTGGAACGGTTGACAGCGCTGCTCGATGGCCTGCTCAGCTTGGCGGTTGCCGAGACCCCGGCCGCTTTCGAGGCCGCGCGAACTCCACCCAATACTGAAATCCATTGCGACGCAGTGCAAGTTGTTGCGGACCGGATCGATGCCTGGTACTCCGCCTACGAGAGCGCCGGGCAGGAATTGCGGGCGGAACCCCAGGTTGCCGAAGCCGAAGCCGCGGTCTCCGCCGATGTACTCGCCCAGATTCTCGATGTGCCGCTGAGCAATTCGTGCAGCTATGCCGGGCCGGGCACGCAGACCGTCATCGTGGTCGACGCCGAGCCGGGCTGGGTGACGGTGACCGTCCGTGACAATGGCACCGGCGTCGAACCGGCCGAGATCGACAAGCTGACCACCCGGTTCTTCCGTGGGTCCGGTGCGTCGTCCGGCGGCTCGGGCCTCGGGCTCCCGATTGCGACGGCATTGGCCCAGGCGCGCGGCGGCACCTTGTCCGTGCTCCCAGTGCAGCCGCACGGTCTCGCGATCCAGATCCGGCTGCCGCAGGCGGTGCGGGCGTGATGCGGCGGCGGAAGTTCCTGGCGCTCACTGTCTTCGGTGTGGCAGCCGGTGCCGTCGGATGTGGTCGGGATCCAGAACTCGTGCGGCTGGCCTCGGGCGAGGTCGGCGGCTTCTATCACGCATTCGCGGAACTGCTAGCGGCGGTTGCCCAGGAGGCGGGCACGGTGCGGATCGAACCGGTGACGACAACCGGCTCGCAGGAAAATCTGGGGATGTTGGCGAATGGCCAGGTGGATGCGGCACTGGCGCTGGCGGATTCGGTGCAGAGTGAGCGGGCTCCGTTGGTGGCGCTCGGCCGGGTGTACGAGAACTATCTGCAGTTGGCAGTGCGCTCGGAGGGGCCGATTCAGCAGGTCACCGATTTGCGCGGGGCCCGGGTCAACCTGGGTGCCGCGGGATCCGGTGCGGCGGTGACCGGAGAGCGGCTGCTGTGGGCTGCGGGCGTGAATCCCGTTTCGGATGTGGATATTTCGCATCGACCGCTGCGCGATGCGGTGGCGGGTGTGGAATCCGGTGAGCTGGACGCGCTGCTATGGGCAGGCGGCGTACCGACCGACGCACTCGATGTGCCGCAGCGGTTGCGGTTGGTGGAACTCGGTGAGTTGGCCGCGCCGATGCGGGAGCGCTTCGGACACCTCTACGATTTGGTCGAAATTCCCGCCGACGCCTACGACAGCGGTCGTTCGGTCCGCACAGTTGGCGTCGCGAATCTGCTGCTCGCCGCCCCGACCATGTCCGATGCCGCCGCCGGGGCGATTGTGGATCTGCTGGTTTCCCGCGCGGACCGATTGGTGCCTGCGGAGGCGGCCGGGACCCAGTTCCTGGATACCCGCTCGCTCATCGGAACCGATGCCGTCCCCTTGCATCCGGGTGCGGCTGCGGTCTACCGACGGCGACACGGTTGAGCGTCAGGAACGTACCAGGCGAGCGATGGCGTCGGTGGCCTCTTTGATCTTGGCATCGGCTTCGGGGCCACCGGTGACCGCGGCGTCCACCACGCAGTGGCTGATGTGGTCCTCCAACAGGCCCATCGCAACGGCCTGCAGTGCCTTCGTCATCGCGGAGACCTGGGTGAGGATATCGATACAGTACTTTTCTTCCTCGACCATGCGCTGCAGGCCGCGGGCCTGGCCCTCGATCCGGCGCAGGCGCTTGAGGTAGTCGTCCTTGGCGGTGATGTAGCCGTGGCCGGAATGGTCGTGGGTGGTACCCGCCGAGTCACTGCCTGGCGCGGTGTCATTGTGCGACGGGGTGGGTGTCACCGACTGTCTCCTCGCTGCTCGCCGGGCGGACCGGCCTCGTTTAATACCCCCCTAGGGTACAGTGTGGCGAGGGGGTTGTCAGGTTGCCGCGCTCTGCGCCGCGTCCGCCACGGGCGTGCGGGTCCGGTGTTCGGCGCCGCTGCGGGCCAGCGCGATGCCGCCGACCACCAGCACGCCGCCGATCATCTGCACCGGCGCTACCGATTCGTCGAGCAACAGCCACGACAGCACCACCGCGAAGAGCACCTCGCTCAGCAGAATCAGCGACATCAGCGTGGAGCCGATGCGCGCCGCACCCGCCACCCCGCAGACATACGCCACCACCGTGCTGATGGTGACCAGCAGTGTCAGCGACAGCCAAACCGGTAGGTGATGCTCGGCGAGCGCGGTATCGGCATCGCCGAACAGCACCGGTAGCAGGCCGGTCAGGCCCAGCGCCCAGGCGGTCGCGGCAGCCACGGACAGGCCGGAGCCGAGCAGTACGACCGGGCTGAGCGAATCCGAGGTGCGCTCCGACAGCAGGAAGAACACCGCATTGCACAGCATCGAGACCGCGGCCCAGCCGAGCCCGATCGGACTGATCCCGTTCGCGCCGAAGATATCGATGACCAGCGCCGCGCCGCCGAGCGCGATTGCCGCGCCGAGGAGTGTCGCCCCGGATGGTCGCCGTCCGCGCACCGCCCAGTTCCAGGCGATCACCGCGATCGGGGCCAGGAATTGGATCATCAGCGTCACGCCGACCTGCAGATAGGGCAGCGAAAGGAAGAAGCTGGCCTGCACCCCGGCGACCGCGATCACGCCGAAGCCGCCGACGGTGCGCAGGTGGCGCAGGCTGCCGCGCAATCCGCTCGGATCCCTGAGCGCCGCAACCGGCCAGCATGATCGCGGCCGCACCACTGAGCCGGATCGCCAGCACGGCACCCGGGGACCAGCCGACCGCCAGCACCGACTTCGCCAACGGACCCGAGCTGGCGAAGGCAAGTCCGCTGCCCACCGTCAACCACACCCCGGTGCGCGTACGCGACGAACTCACCGACACCTCCATTACCCAACCGACTCAGGTCATGATGAACGAAGGTCCAGTTGGCCGGATGTGGACCCGTCTGGTCGGGAATCGGGGACGAGCGAGAGAATCGGTGCATGAGTTTGGATGTTCGGCCCGCGCTCGCCGTGATCGGCGGTAGTGGCTTCTACGATTTCTTCGATAACGAGGCGACCACCGTCGAGGTCGAGACGCCCTACGGCAAGCCGAGCGCGCCGATCTCGGTCGGCGAGGTGGGGGGTCGCCCGGTGGCCTTCCTGCCCCGACACGGCAAACAGCACGAATTCGCACCGCATACGCTGCCCTACCAGGCCAATATGTGGGCGTTGCGTTCGATCGGGGTGCGGCGGATCTTCGCGCCGTGCGCGGTCGGCAGCCTGCGCGCGGACTGGGGGCCGGGGACCGTCGCGGTGCCGGATCAGCTGGTCGACCGGACCTCCGGCCGTCCGCAGACCTACTTCGGCGGCGGTGGCGTGCACGTCTCCTTCGCCGACCCGTACTGCGACGAACTGCGCTCCGCGGCAGCGAAATCCGCGACGGATGCGCTGTCGATGAAATCTTCGGGCACCATGGTCGTGGTACAGGGCCCGCGCTTCTCCACCCGGGCCGAGAGCCGCTGGTTCGCCGCGCAGGGCTGGGAGCTGGTGAATATGACCGGGCATCCCGAGGCGGTGCTCGCCCGTGAACTCGAAATGTGCTATGCCGCAGTTGCTTTGGTGACCGACCTGGATGCGGGGCTGGAGGAGGGCGACGGTGTGCACGCGGTCGATGTCTTCGCCGAATTCAAGAAGAACCTCGGGCCGTTCAAGGAGCTGATCCGGCGCTCGGTTTCGGCGGTCACCGGAACCGATACCTGCGAACGTTGCCGTGTCCATGCGGGAGTGTCGCTGCCGTTCGAACTACCGTGAGTTCGGGCAGCTGGTCAGGTTGGGTTCGGAACCGAACGTAGGGTGCGGATGCGATGAGAGTGCTGGTCACCGGGGCAGCCGGGTTCGTCGGGGCGCGGTTGCGGCGGGCATTGGCCGCAGCCGGGCACGAGGTGGTCGGGGTCGATCTACTCGGGCCGGATGTTGAAGTGCCGGACGGGGTTTCGCGGGTGGACGTGCGCGATGCCGATGCGCTCGAGCCGTTGCTGCGCGGTATCGATACGGTTTGTCATCTGGCCGCCGTCACCTCCGGGCCTGAATCGGCGGTGTTCGCCGCGCACAATGATCTCGGGACGGCGGTCCTGCTCGATGTGATGGGGCGGGCGAAGGTGCGTCATCTGGTGCTCGCGTCATCCATCGTGGTGTACGGCGAGGGGCGCTATCGCGGGATGAACAGCGGGCCGTTCTATCCCGGATTGCGGCGGCGGGCCGATCTGGATCGCGGCATGTTCGACCACCTTGCGCCGCGGACCGGGGAGTTGCTCACCTGGGAGCCGGTCACCGAAGATGCGCCGCTGCGTCCGCGCGGCTTCTACGGGGCAAGTAAGCTGGCCCAGGAAAACTACGCGCTCGCTTGGGGTTTGGCCACCGGCGCGGCAGTCACGGCATTGCGCTACCACAACGGCTACGGCGAAGGCACGCGCTCCGGCTTCATCGGAAACTTCCTCGCCGCACTCGATCAGGGCCGCCCGCCATTGGTCGACGAGGACGGCGGACAGGTCAGGGATGTGGTGCACGTCGACGACATCGTGGCCGCCACCGTGGCCGCCGTCGACCGCCGCCCACCCGGCTTCGTCCCCCTCAACATCGCCTCCGGCCACCCCATCACCATGTGGGAAGTCGCGTCGATCATGGCCAAAGCTCGCGGCGGCCCCGCTCCTGTGGTAACCGGCCGCTACCTCCTCGCCGACGCCCGCCACCTCGCCGCCGACCCCGAACGATCCAGGCGCACACTGGGTTTCACCGCCCGAATCCCACCCGCCCTCGGCCTAGCCGAACTCGCCGCCCCCGCACTCGAGCCCACCACACCCCAACGGGAACCCGCTCCACTGCACGTGCGCGTCGCTCCGACTCCGACCGCACCCGAGCATCAGGCGCACCCGGAGCCACGGCCCGCCGCGCCGATATCGCGGCCCGGCACCCGCCCGGATGCTCCGGTGCCGAACGTGAATGCGCCCCGGCCGGAGCCGATGATCGAGAGCGCCGGACCGAATACGCAGCCGCCCGCATCCCAACCCGAGTTGGCGAAACCGGAGGCCGGGGCGGGCTCGCCGATGTGAAAGCGGATGCGCCCAGTCATGGCGTTGCAAACGCACGATCTCTTGGCGGTGGCGGTCTCCGGGTGTTCGGCGACCGGCTCGATGCCTTCGACGATGGTCCGCGTCCGCTGGGTGCCGATCGCGGTCGCGGTGATCGGGCCGGCAAGTCGGAGGTGGTGTCGATCGGGTCCGGGTTCGGCGGGTGATCAGGCGAGGCCGGGGTTCTCGACGATTTCGAGTTGGACCAGGACGAATTCGGGGGAGGAAGAGTTCGAGGTGGCGCCCGGGAGGGGAGAGATTTCCAGGTCGGCGATGATCCAATCGTTGTTTTCGCCGGCCAGGCGGACGGCGCGGAGTTGGTGGTGTGCTGCGCCGGAGCGCATCGCGTTGCGGGCTTCGATGATTCGGGCGCGGTCCGCCGGATGTGGGACGGTGCGTTCGTCCGTGCCGGCCCAGCGCATTGTCGGAACGGGTTCGGTGACCCAGCGGATCAAGCGGATCTGGGCGGTGTCCACGATCGCGAGGTAGAGGTTGGGTTGGGCGCGGCGCAGCATATCGAGGGCGGTTGCCTCGAAGGATTTACGTTGCGGCGCAACGCTATCGGTGACATCGACCGCCAGGCCGCGCCAGCGGTGCCGGTCGCCGGGCGTATCCGCGTTGCGGGTGGCCACCAGTATGGAGCGCGGGCCCGCCTTCGATTGCACGGTCGCCGTCCCGAGCCAACGGGAATCGGGCTCGGATCGCGTCAGGTTCGCGACGAAATCCAGTTCGCCGTCGAATCGTTCGACCATCTCGAAGATTTCGGCACCGACCCAGCGGGTACGGTAGGGCGCGAAATCCGGGCCGAGGCCCTGCATCAGCGCATCGACGCGGCGTGTGCGCGCATCGACCAGAAACGGCGCAACCCCGGGCGCGGGCGGGGGATCTCCGGGGCCGACCCAGAGATGGATCGCGTACACCCGCTCATCCGGACCTGATATGGGCACGGCCCGCAGACGCCGCCCCGACCACACCTGTCGCGAAGGCGGCAGCACCTGATCCACGACCGATCCACTCGCACACGCGGCAGCGACAAGCGGCTGCAACCGACTGGGCACGGCCCGCTGAAACGACTTCCATTCACGCGGCGTAGTACCGATGGCCAACACCGACCAGCTGTCGACACGGCCGAGCGTTTCGATCAATAGCCAGCGCTCGATGATCACTTTGTCCCCTCCCCGTCTCGAACCTACGCCACGATCACCGCTGATAGCCAATGCATATCGTGCACGATCCGAACAAGGTCAGCCGGGATTCCGCAGCACTGTGTTCGATTCCAACTGCGCACAATTGGGCGCGCCCAGGTTCCGGCAGGCGCGTTGGGATCCGCTTTGTCAGCGCGCGTTCGTCCCTGCCGCCGCGAAGTCATCGGTTCCGGGCGCGCGGCCGATTTGGTACGCGTCGTTCGGGAGTGGGCCTGTCGTCGAATGCTGTGATCGGTCACGCTTTCGGGGGAGCGAAGGCCTCGGCGTGGGCGTGGGCCCACTGGACGAAGGTGCGCGGTTCTCGGCCGGTCACTTCCTGCACGGTGGGGTAGACCTGGGATTCGTCGAGGGTGCCGTCGACGAAGAAGCTCCAGAATGCGTCGACGTAGTGCTGCGGCATGGAGGCCTCGAGTTCGGCCCGCGTTTCCGCATTCGTCAAGCCCTGGCAGACAAGTGGCCGGTTGAGCACTTCGGCGAGCACCGCGACCTGATCGGCGGGCACGAGCGCTCGCGGCCCGGTCAGCTCGAGGACGCGCCCGGCCAGTCCGCTGCCGGTCAGGGCGACCGCCGCGACGGCCGCGATATCGGCGGGATCGATTGCGGCGACCGGTACATCGGGGAACTGGGCGCGGATCACATCACCCAGTTCGAGTTGCGGCAACCAGCGCAGCGCATTCGACATGAACGAGCGCGGGCGCAGAAAGGTCCACGCCAGGCCGGATTCGCGCACGTCTCGCTCGGCCTGCGTCATATACGCGGAGACCGCGTTGTTCATATCCTCGAGCGCCGCCGAACCACCCGAAAGCAGCACGATGTGCTGGGCGCCCGCCTTCTTCGCGCGGGCGAGCAGGTCCGGGGTATCGGCATAGCCCGGCATCAGGAACATTCCGGTCGCCCCGTCCAGGGCTTCGGTCAGGCTTTCAGGCTGGTTCAGGTCGCCTGTCACCGCCTCGACACCGGCGGGCAGCTGTGCCCGCGCGGGATCGCGGACCAATGCGCGCACGGCAGCGCCGGAATTGCTCAATGCCGCAACCAGTTCCGTGCCGATATTGCCGGTCGCGCCGGTCACCAGGATCATGCCGTTTCCTCCAGAGTCGCACCGGGTTGCCCCGTCCAATCATGCGGAATCACCGAGCCGAGCGCCGACCGATCCCGCGAATGAATCGAGATCGCCGCACCCGCCTCGACCGTACCGTCGGCACACCGAGTTAGGCTCGCGCAGTGGATACTCCGCTACGGCTAGAGGTCATCGTGGCCAGCACGCGCCCGGAGCGATTCGCTCCGGTGGTCGCCGACTGGTTCCTGCGCACGGTCCAGACGACCCCCGAATTCGACACCGGCGTCATCGATCTCATAACGACCCCACTGCCCACGGACCTCACCTTCACCCCCGATGTGGAGGCCTACCGCCAGCGTCTAGCGGCCGCCGACGCCTTCGTCGCCATCACCTCCGAGTACAACCACGGCTACCCGGCGTCCCTGAAAACCGCCTTCGACAACGCGAAACACGAATGGCGCGCCAAACCCATCGGCTTCGTCTCCTACGGCGGCCTCTCCGGCGGCCTGCGCGCCGTCGAACAACTCCGCCAGGTAGTCGCGGAAATCCACATGGTCTCCATCCGCGAAACCGTCAGCTTCCATCAGGCTAAAAAGCGATTCGACGAATCAGGCAATACCCAAGACGGCGCCGCCATAGACGCCGCCGACCGCCTGATCCGCCAATTAGCCTGGTGGGCAAGAACTCTCCGCACCGCTCGCACCACCGACCCCTACCCAGGCTGACCGCGCACCCCCTGCGCGGAGCCCATCGACGGCAGTCGAATGGTGGTTCGACGCGCCGACTACAACCACCATTTCACTACCCTCGTAAAACACCTGGAACGCAACCAACGCCCGCTCCGTCTCTCCTCGACAGTCGGGGTGGACCTGCCGCCCGCAGCGCCGATCCCGCGCAACGAAACAGCGCTACTGCGGACTTCCCGCCATAGCTCGCCGCCCTCGCGGATGCCCGATATACGTCGCCTCACGCGGAATCGACACCAGCGTCAGATCAACCTGAGCAGTCCCGGTCCGCAGCACCACATGGTTCCCGATGGCCCCCGGCTGGTGGATCGACAAGTCCGGCCGAGTCGCGGGCCAGCCCATCGGATCTCCGGTGACATAGATCGTCGTGACACCGGCGTGCGGCGCGGGTGCCAGCACACCATCGACCACCGTCGCGGTGAACCCGGCATCGGATTGATGCGTCTCCACCGCGATCTGCAGCCGCTCCGGATTCCCGATGGTCGTCACCAGGTTCTCCCAGGCATGCGTCCGGTCGGTACGGATCAGGATGCGTTCACCGACCGCCAACGCACGGAACACCAACTGCTGAGCCAGATACAACTCACCGGCCACATACACCGTCGAAATACCGGTACCGACAATGCGGACCGCGACGCCCTGCCCCTCGTCATCGGAGCCGATCAGCTGACCGCAACCCGAAGACGGCAGATGCAGCGCACCGATCACATCGATCGGATACTCGGTCACCGGAACCGCGTCGTCGAGATCCGGAATGGCCAGCGGCAGATGCGCGAGCAGACCATCGCGCTGCCGCCCGTTCATCGAGATGAGACCCTTGAGCTTCGTGCGCTCCGGCAGCTCCCGCGTGGTCAGCCGCCAAGCCGCGCCGATGCTCACCGATTCCGCCGAACTACCCGGACGCAGCCGCACCGCGACGGTCGTACCGCGCGACGGCGCAACCCAAAGCTGCGAGAGCAGATCCGAGCCGAGCCGCTTCGGGTCGACCGCGCTGCCGACGTTCACACTGTTGCCGATCTCGGCGTACCGCCAGCGATGAGTCAGCGTGCGCGGATCGAAGCCCTGCGTGACCTGCAGAACCGCCTTGCGGATCTCGGGTGCGGTAAGGATACGGGCGCTGCAGTCCGCGTCCTCCAGGGTGCGCATAATGCGTTGCGTCGCAATGGTTACCGCGCGTGACGCCCCCTCACTGCCGCCACCACGTCGGGCTGCGGCCTCCGGGCACGCGATCGCGTCGAAGCTGATGGCGAGCCACACATTCCGGTGCGCGGTCGCCGGCAGCGGACCCAGCAGCGATTCGTAGATCTTGCCCGCGGGCGTACCGGAACGGCTGCGATGACCGTGGCTGATGATGTCGATACCGCTGAGCAGAATGTCGTGCTGGTTCAGACATTTCGCCAATTCCGGCAGCGGCAGCAGATGCGAGGCGTGCACTGTGGTGCGAGCGATCCGGGTCAGCCCGCCCTTGGGGGCCAGCACCTCGACGACGGTGACAACCCGGCTGCCGTCCCAGTACAGCCCGAGCGAGCGACCGTCCGAGCCGCGGAAGTCGACGGTATCGCCGAGTTCGTAATCGCCGTGGGTGAGGTAACGCCACCAGGTGGCGATCCAATCCAGGATGGTGCGCTTGGCAATCGGGATCAGCGGCAGCAGTCCGGCGACCACCGCGACGCCCAACGCGGGCCAGGCAGCGAGCCCGACCAACACGGCGAGCAGTCCGGCAACGAGCCCGATCACCTGCGCGATCAACAGATTCCGCAGCGAGATGCGCCCGAGCAGCGGGCGTGGTCCCGCCCCGGCTTGTTCGGCCATCGTCGTCCCCCAAGTACCCGGTATCGGCCGTATCGCAGCGGCCGAGCTGAACAATAGTCCTCGGGAACTGTACTGTGTTCCGCGAACACGAGCATTGTTCGGGGAGGGAAACATGCCTTCAAAACCCACTACACGGTGGCAGGTGAGCGGTTACCGCTTCCTGGTCCGCCGGATGGAACACGCGCTGGTGCGCCGGGATGTGCGCATGCTGCACGATCCGATGCGCTCCCAGTCCCGCGCCTACGCGGCCGGATTGATCATGGCGATCGTGGTGCTGGCCGGTTGCGGCGTGCTCGCACTGCTGCGTCCGCAGGACAAGATCGGCAGCAACAAGATCCTGATCGGCAAGGAATCCGGTGCCGTCTACGTGGTGATCAACGACGCGGTGCATCCGACGCTGAATCTCGCCTCGGCCCGGTTGGCCGCGGGATCGCCGGAAAAGGCCGTCATCGTCAAGGAATCCGAGATCGGCAAGAAGGCACGCGGCCAGCTGATCGGCATTCCGGGCGCACCCTCCTCGCTGCGCTTCGACAAGGACGGCAAGGGCCGGACCTGGACCGTCTGCGACCAGATGAAGGTGGACGGCAGCAAGGATCTCACCACCTCGGTGCTCGCCGGAAGTCTCTCGCTCGGTGAGAAGGCCTCGGTCATGGGTAAGGATCGGGCGCTGCTGGTGCAGGGCAAGGACTCGGCGTATCTGGTCTACGACGGCAAGCGCGCCCGCGTCAACCTCAAGGATCGGGCCGTCACCGACGCATTGAGGATCACCGGAGCTACTGCCCGGCCGATCGGCGAGGGTCTGCTCAATACGATTCCCGAAGTGCTGCCGATCATTCCGCCTCCGATCGCCAACCCGGGCGGCTCGGTGAGCTACTCGGTCAGCGGCCATCGGATCGGCGATGTGGTGCAGGTGCCCAGTGAGCCCGACCTGAACTATGTCGTGCTGTGGGATGGTCTGCAACCGGTCTCCCGGGTGACCGCTGAAATCATCCGCAATAGCAATCCGACCACAGCTAGCAACAGTTGGATCGAACAGGTCGAGCGTACCCGCGCGGACGTCTCCAGGGCGCTGGCGGTCGGTGACTATCCACAGTCCGCGCCGTCGCTCATCCAGGCCAAGGATGATCCCGTCAGCTGTCTGTCGTGGAAGCCGCTCGCTGCGGCCGCTGAGAACAAGGATGGCGGCAAGCGTGCCGAACTGTCGATAATCACCGGTGTCGCACTGCCGAATCCGGACAACGCCAAACTCGTACCGCTCGCCCAGGCCGACGGCTCCGGTGCCAATGCCGATTCGGTCTATATCCCGCCGGGCACCGGCGCCTTCGTCCAGACCACCGGCATCGAACCCGACAGCCGCCGCAAGGACAGCAAGTTCTACATAGCCGACACCGGTGTCCGCTACGGCATCAAGGACTCCGACGCCGAAAAGGCACTCGGCATGGACACGGATTCGGGCACCAAGGCCGAACCAGCACCGTGGCCGATCGTGGGCCTACTCGCGGCTGGTCCGAGTCTGTCCCGCGCGGATGCAATGGTCGCCCACGACGGCGTCGCCGCAGACCCTTCACCCTCGAAATCGCCGGTCGCCTCGGTGAATTGAGCGATTGGTTCGCCGACCAGCGCTCGGTCGCGACTGAATACTCGAGGACGTCGGATCGTGGTGCGCTTGTTTGGTCGCACCCCCGCGCCGCGAAAATCATCTGTTGCCTCGATCAGCTTCGACGGTCAGGTGCTGGCCCTCGGGTGCGGTGGCGGCCCGGAGCGCCTCGACTTCGCTTCGTAGCGCGCGGATTTCCTCGACCAGCATCGTGATCTCCACTTCGGTGCGGTCGGCGGTCACCTCGACGGCCTTCAGCTGGTCCATCACCCAGCTGGTCGTGGTGCCGATGGCGAAGCTGATCAGGCCGATGCCGAGCGTCATCAGGATCAGTGCGATCATGCGGCCCTGCACGGTTACCGGATACACATCGCCGTAGCCGACCGTGGTCACCGACACCATGGACCACCACAGCGCGTCGCCGAAGTTGTGGATCTTGCTGTCGGGTGCGCCGTATTCGGCATCGAAGAACGCCAGACTGCACAGCACCAGTGTGAGTGCCGAACTGGTGCCGACGAATATCGCGAGGCGAGCGCGCGTCACCCGATTGCGGTTGAGCTGGTCGAGCACCAGCAGCGCCGCCCGCAGTAACCGCACCGGACGGAACGGCGGCAGCAGCACGATCAACAGCTCCAGCGGATGCGTACGCACGAATCGCCAGCGATCGGTGGACAGCCAGGTCCGGATGCCGAAGTCCGCGACGAATGCCGCCCAGATCATGATGTCGACCCGTTCGAGCCAGGCATCGAGTCGCGGTGACGCTCCGGTATCCAGCACATGCCAGGCGTAGACACCGATGAAGAGCACGGCGAGCACCAGCATCGGGATGCCGGTCGTGCGTTCCCAGGCTTGTCTACGGCTCGGTTGTCCGCCGTCGTGTTGTACTGCGTGCATGGGAACTACCTGTATCGATCGGGTGCGACACCCTATGTACCGCCGTTTGCCACGAAGACGCTACATATCGTCCGACTTGACGCCGAACCGGCGGCGGATCGGGAACGAGGCAAGGTAGCCGAGCACCAAAGCGGTCCCGATGATCCCGGTGCCGATCAGCGCGACATTGCGGGCCCTATTGTCCGGCGGCGGCGCCGGTTTCGGCACCGCGAGCTGGGCGCTCTTGGCCGGGCTCGGCCGCTTGGGCGGCAGCGGCGTGCCGCTCACCTCATCGGTCAGCGCCGCGACCGGATCGACCGCGCCGTAGCCGATATACGGACTCCACCCCTCGGCGGGCGCATGCGCGGTGGCCTGCATCCGCTTGATCACATCCAACGCACTCATATCTGGAAAGCGGGCCCGTACCAGCGCGACCACACCGGAAACCAGCGGCGTCGCGAAGCTCGTCCCGCTCATCGCCTGCTGCTGCCCTTGCTGATTCACGGTGCCGGTCGCGGTCCCGGTCCCGCGCGGGTCGAGCGAAACCATATTCTCGCCCGGCGCGGCCACACTCACCCACGGTCCCGGCACGGTGAACTTCGACGGTGCGCCGTTCGAATCGATCGAGCCCACCGAGAGCACGTAGTCGTCCCAGCGCGCCGGACTCACATTGACCTTGACATTCCGCCACGGATCGGCGGACGGATCGAGCGGATCGATGATCTGCTGTTCGGTCTTACAGGAGCCGTCCTGGTTTCCGGCCGCCACGACCACGACCACGTTCTTCTCCAGCGTCGCGTATCGCACTGCCGCGCCGATGGATCCGTCGACGTCATTGGACGAGCCGCACCACACCTCGGAGATATTGATGACGCTCACGTTCGCGTCGGCCGCGCGCCGGATCGCGGAGGCCATGGTGGCCAGATTGCCGTAGCCCTCGGGCAGGTCGTCGGGATTGCGCTCCCTGGACCGGCCTTCCTTCTGATACATCTTGCTGGTCTGACGGATGGTCATGATGCGTGCTTCCGGTGCGACACCGGAGAACCCCTGACCGTCGATCTTCGACGCGGCTATCAGGCCTGCGACAAAAGTGCCGTGCCCGTCGCAGTCCTCGGTACCGTCGCCCGAATTCGCCACGAAGTCGCCACCGGCGATCAGTCCCGGCAACCGGGGATGCCGCGCGACACCGGTATCGATGACCGCGACGGTCTGGCCCTCACCCTTGGAGAACCGCCACGCACTTTCCAGATCGAGGGAGCGCTGCGCGGTGGGAATCGTCGCGCCCTCACCGCCGGACACCGTATTCGAGCAATCGGAATTCGCCGGCCGCTCGGTCTTTTCAGGTGGTGCGGCCGGATCGCCGGCGGGCAGCAGACCCGGATTCACCGCGGGCGGGTGATCCGCCGAAGCCGCACCGGCCCCCAGCCCCAGCGACGCGCTCAGGCCCAACGCCACGGCTGCCGCCGCGACGCGCATCTGCCTGTTCACAGCCCGCGAACGAGCGAGTAGAGCGAGGCCACCCAGAACACCAGCGGCAGTACGGCGGCCACGAACGCGTACTCGAGCAATTCGACGCCACGGCGCATCGGCGGTGTCGCGGACTGATTCGGAATGATGATGCCGAGAATCAGCGCGGCGACCAGCACCACCATCGCCGCACCGAAGACGGCCAGCGGCTGCTCCATGCCGACGGCGACGCCGACCATCATGATCAGCACGATCGACGCGCCGCCCGCGATCAGCACCACGGCCTGTTCCGCACCCGCGTAGGTCCGGCTGCGGAACATCAGCACCACCGCGGTCACCAGCGCAAGCGCGATACCCGGCCAGTACGGATCCTCCGCGCCGGGATCGGCACCCGCCAACGCGCCCGCCACCGAGAGCAGCGTGGTCGCCGAGACGAGTCCGGCCAGGTACATCCGGGCCCGTTCCGACTTCACCCGCAGCGCGTCCATGGTCGGCAGCGCGCGGTGATCGTCCGGATCGTCCTCGGTCGGGTCGATCGGGGTGCCGGGGGAGGGCACCGGCGGCAGCGGCAGGCTTGCCAGCAGCATCGAAACCCGCGGCGCGAGTGAAAGACCCGCGAGTCCGAGCGCGGCGACGACCGCGCCGATACCCTTCTCCGGCTGGTCGGTGAGCACGCCGACCAGCGCGGCCGGTACCGCGTACACCGCGAGCGTGGCCGCGCCGATGAACAGCGCGAGTCCGACGCCGGTGACGCGCCACGCGAGGACCGCTGTCGCACCGACCAATACCGAACCGAGCAGTAGATGCGCCCAGCCGTAATCGTCTGGCACGTAAAGCATTCCGGCGGTGAATGCGGCGGGCAGCGCGCAGCCGCCGAGCACCAGCGCGGTCGAGGTATCGCCGTACATCCGGCTGAGCACCATGCCCGCGATCACGAGCAGAATCGCCACGGTCAACGCGAGCGAACCGCTGATCCAGCCCGGCAGTGCGTCTTTGGACAGCAAAAGACCGAGGCAGCCCACGATCATGGTGAGTGCGGCGAGTACCGAACCGGTGATCCGCGCGACCTTCGGGGTCCAGCTGCGGTAGTGATCGGCGTCGGCGATCGCGACGTTGTACATGATGTCGTCGAACAGCGGCGTCGGCGCGGTATGTGAGGCGCTCTCCAACATGAGCAGCTCGCCGTCGCGCACACCGTGCTCGCCCAGGCTCAGCGAATTGGAGAAGGGGGGATGGCCGATTCGGGCCAGCACCCATTCGGCGGGCTCGAAGCGCTCGCCCTCATTGTCGAAATCGTTGGTGCGGCTGTGTTGAGCGACCATGTCGACGACACTCGGGATGACCAGTGCGACCGGCACATCGACCGGAATCGCCATATCCACCTGGGTGTGCTTCGCGAGAATCGTGACCCGGGCAAGGTCGGGCGCACGGACGATGCCGCGCGAGGATTCTTCGTCGATGTGGTCAAGTCGCGCGTGCGTCAAGCTTCCCCCAACTCGGTCTCTACCTCGTATTTCCGCGTCCCGTGAGCGAGGGGGCCGAGCTTGCGAACCCACCGTTCGGGCAGCAGAATGCTGGTCGAACTGTACGACATGTCAGCTGTGCCCTCTACACTGAGGCCGAAAAAGTGCAGCTTGCGAAGAGGGGGATCTCGTTCGATGAGTACCGTCCGGTTCCAGCGGCGTGCGCGTCGCGAGATGCCGCGCTCGCCAGGTGGCGAGGTCACGCTGCAGCCGCCGCCCGAAATCCCAAGGGTGACACCGGGCAGCCTGGTTTCGAAGCTGATGCCGGTCGTGATGGTCGTCGGCATGGTCGGCATGATGGCGCTGCTGTTCACCCAGGGCGGCAGCATCGCATCGAACCCGATGAGCATGATGTTCCCGATGATGATGGTCGTCTCCATGGTCGGCATGTTCGCCGGTCAGGGCGGCGGCAAGGGACAGAAGGCGGCCGAGGCGAACGAGGACCGCAAGGACTACCTGCGCTACCTCGATCAGGTCCGCAAGGACGTCGACCAGACCGCCACGCAGCAGCGCGCTTCCGTCGAATGGAGCCATCCGGAACCGGCCCTGATCTGGATGCTGGCCGGAACTTCCCGCATGTGGGAACGCCGCGCCGGGGACAAGGACTTCTGCCACGCCCGCATCGGCATCGGCGGACAGCGTCTGGCCACCCGTCTGGTCGCGCCGGAGACCGGCCCGGTCGAGGAATTGGAGCCGATCGCGGCGGTTTCGCTGCGTCGCTTCGTGCGCGCGCACTCCACAGTTCCGGATCTGCCGACCGCGATCGCGGTCAAGGGCTTCGCGACCATCGCGCTCGACGGCGACCGCGCCGAGGCCCGCGATATGACCCGCGCAATGCTGTTGCAGCTGTGCATGTTCCAGGCGCCGGACCAGGTGCTCATCGCCGTCGTCAGCGGCCCGGACACCGCCCGCGAATGGGAGTGGACCAAGTGGTTGCCGCACACCCAGCATCCGGACGCGCAGGACGGCATCGGCACCCAGCGCATGTTCTACGGTTCGATCCGGGAGGCCACCGCGGGCCTGCATCCATTGCTGGCCAACCGCGTTCGCTACTCCCGTAACCAGCCGGCCAACGCCAACCTGGTGCACATCGTCATTGTCGTCGACGGCGGTCTGCTCGAAGCCGAAGAAGACCAACTTCGCGAATCCGGCTACGAGGGTGTCACCATCATCGACTTGTGCGGCTACGCACCGCGTTTGGCGGTTTCGCGCGGCATCAAGATGGTGGTGGAGAACGGTGAATGCGTCGGCCGCGGCGCCACCGGCAACCAGGAGCGTTTCGCGCTCATCGACCGGATCAGCCCGCAGCAGGCCCAGCAGGTCGCGCGCCGACTCGCGCCGTATCGTGCCGCGACCCAGCGCAGCAGCGATGTCGAACACGATGACGCCGAAGTGATCTCGACCTGGACCCAGCTGATGAAGCTCGGCGATATCGGCACATTCAATCCCGAGCACGCCTGGCGTCCCCGCTACGGCCGCGAGCGGCTGCGCGTGCCCTTCGGTGTCGGCGCGGACGGCGCGCCCATCGAACTCGACATCAAGGAAGCCGCCGAAAGCGGTATGGGCCCGCACGGATTGTGCATCGGCGCAACTGGTTCCGGTAAATCGGAATTCCTGCGCACCCTGGTGCTCAGCCTGCTGGCCACGCATTCGCCGGACCAGCTGAACCTGGTGCTCGTCGACTTCAAAGGTGGTGCGACCTTCCTCGGCTTGGACGGCGTACCGCACGTCGCGGCCGTCATCACCAACCTCGAGGAGGAAGCCGACCTCGTCGACCGTATGCGCGACGCTCTGGCCGGTGAAATGAACCGCCGCCAGGAAGTGCTGCGCCAGGCGGGCAACTTCGCCAACGTCTCCGAATACGAGAAGGCGCGCGCCGCCGGAGCCGACCTCGACCCGCTGCCTGCGCTGTTCGTCGTGCTCGACGAGTTCTCCGAATTGCTCACCCAGCACCCGGATTTCGCCGAACTGTTCGTGATGATCGGCCGCCTCGGCCGCTCGCTGCACGTGCACCTGCTGCTGGCCTCGCAGCGCCTCGAAGAAGGCAAGCTGAAGGGGCTGGAGAGCCACCTCTCCTACCGCATCGGCTTGAAGACCTTCTCCGCCAACGAATCCCGCCAGGTCCTCGGCGTCCCCGACGCCTACAACCTGCCCGGCATCCCCGGCGGTGGTTACCTCAAATCCGACTCCGGTGAGATCCAGCGCTTCCAGGCCTCCTACGTCTCCGGCCCCTACGTCGGCGGCGGCTCCCAGCGCGAGGTCACCCAAGCCGGTGTCGCCGGCGGCGAAATCGACATCAAGGCACGCCCTTTCACCGCCACCCACGTCGACTTCCGTGCCGTCGACCGGGTCCCGCTGCCGTCCGAGCCGACGCACGATCCCGAACCGCAGTCCGAAGACGGCGAGCAGATCTCCAACCTCAATATGCTGGCCTCCCGCATCCGCGGCCACGGCCGTGCGGCCCACGAGATCTGGCTCCCGCCCCTGGAAGAGGCCCCCACCCTCGACCAACTCATCCCACGCAGTGTGCTCACCGGCGAATACTCCGCCGTCGCCACGCTGCGCGCGCCCATGGGCATCGTCGACCGCCCCTATGACCAGCGCCGCGACCCCTTCGTCGTGGACCTGTCGGGTTCACGCGGCAATGTCGCGGTCGTCGGCGGCCCGCAGTCGGGTAAGTCGACGGCTCTGCGCACCATGATCATGGCCCTGTCCCTCACCCACACGGCCGAACAGGTGCAGTTCTACTGCCTCGACTTCGGTGGCGGCACCCTGGCCAGCCTCGAAGGCCTGCCGCACGTGGGTTCGGTGGCCAGTCGTCTCGACGAGGACAAGGTCCGCCGCACCATCGCCGAGATGACCACCATCGTCCGCCAGCGCGAGGCGAGGTTCCGTCAACTCGGCATCGAGTCGATGACCGAATTCCGCCGCCTCCGCGCCATGGACCCGGCGAGCAGCCCCGCCGCAGCCGGTGCGCACGAGGACCCCTTCGGCGATGTCTTCCTGGTCATCGACGGCTTCGGCTCCATCCGCCAGGATTTCGACCCCCTCGAACAGCCCATCATGAACCTCGCGGTCCAGGGCCTGTCCTACGGCGTCCACGTGGTCATCGCCCTCGCCCGCTGGGCCGAGGCCCGCCCCGCCCTGAAAGACCAGATCGGCACCCGCATCGAGCTCCGCCTCGGTGACCCCATGGACTCCGATCTCGGCCGCAAGTTCGCTTCGCTTGTGCCGCAGGGCCGTCCGGGGCGCGGTATGACGCCCGAGTGCCTGCACATGCTGACCGGTCTGCCGCGCATCGACAGCAGCGCGAATCAGGACAACCTCGGCCAGGCCGTCGCCGATGCGGTGGCGACCATCGCCCGACTGACCCCGGGCCGTCCCGCGCCCGCGGCCAGGATGCTGCCGGAAATGCTGCCGCGCGAGCAACTGCTGCAGCTCGCGGGCAACTGGCCGTCGCAGGTCGACCCGGAAGTCAAGTGCATGCGAATTCCGCTCGGTATCAACGAATCCGAGCTGGCCCCGGTCTACCTCGACTTCAACGAGAGCCCGCACTTCATAGTCCTCGGTGATACCGAGAGCGGTAAGACGACATTGCTCCGGTCGATCATCGAGAGCATCGCGGCGTCGAATACCCCGGATCAGGCGCGTTTCATCCTCGGCGACTACCGACGGTCGATGCTGGGACTCGTGCCCGACGGATACCTCGCCGGATACGGTTCCACCGCACCGCAGTTCACCCAGAACATGACCGATCTCGCCGCCTATGTCGCGCAGCGGACGCCGGGACCCGACGTCACGCCACAGCAGTTGCGCGACCGCTCGTGGTGGCGTGGCCCGGAGCTGTACGTCATCGTCGACGACTACGACCTGGTTGCCTCCTCCAGCGGCAATCCGGTGTCGGCACTGGTCGATCACCTGCCGCATGCGCGTGACCTCGGTTTCCACGTGATCATCGCGCGGCGCTCCGGAGGTGCCAGCCGGGCCATGTACGAGGCGACGGTGGCGCGCATGAAGGATCTCGGTTCGGCCGCCCTGGTCATGAGCTGCAATAAGGACGAGGGCGTGCTCTTCGGCACCACCCGCCCCGGTATCAAACCGCCTGGGCGTGGCACATACGTCACGCGCAATACTGAGGGCTTGATTCAGCTGGCCTGGATGCCACTGGCCGAGTGATGTCGAACGTCGATCTGGTGGCGACCGACACCCGAATATGGGCGCGCGGTCCGGCCACACATTGGGATGTGCCGCCGTCGGTGGTGCTCGGCAGCAACGGCGATCTCGTTGTCGGCGAGACACTTACGCCGCCGACACAGGTCAGCTCCGCCGTCCAGTACGTCGCGGCGGATCGGATCGCCTTGCTGCCGCGCGTGCCGAGTCTCGCCGAGGCGATGGGCTCGGTAGTCGGCACCGTAATGCGCAACCTCGGTGTCCCGGTTCCGTGTGCGCAGCTCACCGTCGTGTGTCCGACCGAATGGGGTGGTCGTCGGCGAGCGGTATTCGCCGAGGCCGCCCGCCGCTTCGCCGCGGATGTGGTGTTCGAGGACATGGCGATTCGCGCGGTGATCGCCGATGTCGGCACCGCCCGCAGCCGTCGCACGGTCGTCTTGGAATGCGGCCCGCTCTCGACCACCGCGACCGCCGTGGTGCGCAGCCATCAGGGCATCCGAATCGAATCATGTGAGCACGAACCGAATCTCGCGGTCGCCGATATCGAGCCGGAGTCGAGTGGCTTCTACGATCTGTGCGAGCTCATCGATCGCGTGCTCGCGGGTCAGCCAGCTGATTTTGTTCAGGCCGTCGGAGTTTCCGATCCGGCGAAGCTGGACCTGATCCGTTCGGCGGTGCAGCAGGTCTGCACACAGGCGATCGAAGTGCGTCCGATCGCGGGCGCGGATCTGGTGCGCGGACCACAGCAGGAATCGGAATATCAGCCCGAAGTCGCACCATTGCCGAGCACCGAGTGGATGCAGCCGCTGCGTCAGCGGGCCGCGGCCATGCAGCCGCCCGGTCGAAATACCAAGGCCTATGCGATCGCTGGTATTGCCGGAGTGCTGGTGGTCGCCGCGGTGGCTGCCGGTGCCGTATTCGCATTCGGCGGCTCGGACGATACTCCCGCGGTATCGGCAGCGAGCACATCGGCGGCCACGGGCACGACCGCACAGTCGCCGCTCACCCAACCACCGACGACCTCGAAATCATCATCGGAAACCGTTGGACGCGTACGCTTTCAGATCCCGTCCGGGTGGCGCCTGACGCAGGCCATCGACCCCACCAAATCGCGGGTCGACCTCGTCCCGTCGGATGGCACCCGTGCCCGCATCACATTGATCCAGACCCCGGTCGCCCCGGATACCGGATACGAGCAGGTCGCCGCCAATCTCGAAACTCAGATGAAGCAGCAGCCGAACGGCAAGCTGAGCGATCTGAAGCGCGACGTGGTCTTCGGCGGTAAGTCCGGGCTCGCCTACACCGAACAGCCGGGCGACGGCTCGACGGTGAGTTGGCACGTACTGGTCGAGCACGGACTTCAGGTCAGCACCGGATGCCAGTACCTCGGTGGCACCGACTCGATTAAACAACCCTGCGAGCAGTTCGCGGCCTCGCTACAGGTCAATCCCTGAACGGTGTTGTCCCAGTACGGGTTTCGCTGCGCTCGGCGCATGAACAATTCGAGCCCCCGGCAAACCGCCGGGGGCCACGAATAGTTCGTATCGGAACTCAGAAGAGGCCGGCGAGGGCGGTGTCTGTGCCCTGCAATTCGGAGTTTCCCTTGTCGATCAGCGTCGCGGCACCGCTCAGCGTCGTGTTGAGCTGGACGACGTGCTGGTTCCAAGTCGTCTGGTACTGCTCGAAGGCCTCCTTGGCCTGACCGCCCTGCGTGTCGAAGAATGCCTTGACCTTCTTCTCGAACGCCTCGAGCTCGTTCCGAATGTTCTCGGCGCGGTTGAGGATCTGGCGGGCACCGTCCGCAACGCCGTCGAAATTAGCGGAGATCGGCTTGTCCATGCTCATTATTCAGACTCCTATGTGGCGTGATTCTGGAAATTAGACCGCGGGCAGGTCGAGGCTGGAAACCTGCGTCTGGATCTGCGAGGCGAAATCGTGTGTCTGATCCGAGAACTGGTTGCTCATCTTGAGCAGGTTGTCGGCGGTCTGCATCAGCTGGTCGTTCATCTTGGAGGCCTGGAAGTAGTACCGCTCCATGAAGGCATTGAAGGCGTCGCGGGCCGCGCCCTGCCAGTTGGCGCCGTTCGTGACGTTGTCCTCGTCGGTCTTCAGCTGACTGATCGCGGCGTTCAGGCTGTTGTGCTGCTCCATGAACTCCTTCGCCTTCGCATTGATACCCTCGGTATCCGCAACGAAATTCCCTGGTGAAGTCATCGCTTCTGCTCCTGGTTCTGGTTCTGGTCAACATCCCGACTGCGAGTTGACCTCGTTCATATGGTTGGACGCGTCCTCGGCCCGTTCGGTTCCATCAGTTCGAAAGAATCTGGCAGTTCCATCGCGTCACACGGGCGCTGTAGCTTTGTCGACCGGGCTTCATCACGGTCGGAGGGCCACACAGATCCCCCCGGATGCCTTGGACCGCAATGTCGTCGTCTCGGTCACCACCAGCACACCGATCCCCTCCTTCCCCCTGCTCGCGGCCACTGAACTGGCGAGTGGGCTGGCTGCGAATACCCTACCGAACAGCGCAGTGTCGCGTCTACAAGACCGATCCCGGTTCGATAGGACTGTTGACCACGTCCGCTGTGTTACTTGACGACCTTGGCGATCGACGGAACCATCTTGTCGACCAGTGTGTCCTGGGACTGCCCGGTCCACACCTGGAAAGCCTGTACGGTCGAGGGGTCGTCGATCACAACGATCTTCGCGTTGCTGGACAGGATGCCGCCGGGCAACCCACGCAGGCCACCGTTCCCGGCTTGGCTGTCGGTCCGCAGCACGATCACGACCTCGGAATCGACGTCCGCCGAATAACTTGCGGCCGACAGTGCGCGGGGCGACTTCTCATCGCCGACGGCCTTGTATTTGGTGCTGTAGACAAAACCGAGGTTCTGCAGGAACTTGGATTGCTCGCTGGGATTGAGCACCACAGACAGCGTCGAATTGCCGAAATTGAATGCGGTGACAGTCTTTCCGGAGAATTGCGGATTGGCATTTCGTGCTTCGGTCACCTTGTCGCCACCACCGGATTTAGATCCGCCGCTGGTCAAGAAAAACGTTCCAGCTGCGACGGCGGCAACGACGGCCACGGCGAGAGCCGCCGGTATCAGGAATCGGCGGATGGGTGACCGGCGGGAGTGATTTCGCTGGGTCGCGATCAGGCTCTGGTCCGTGTTTTCCTGCGGCGCGAATCCAGTTGTGGAAGTTCGGGTTTGGGTCTGGAAGCCGGTGCCGGAAGCGTAGGGATCCCCGGTAACCGGCATGGTGGGGTTGGGCGAATATCCCGCGACAGACATGCGGTTATCGGTCGAGTACCCGGCCTCCGGGGCACGGAATCGAGCACCGTAGAGGGCGGCCTCGGCGGCTTGGGTGAACTCGCGACACGTTGCGTAGCGCTGTGTCGGATCCTTGGCCATCACCTTCTCGATCACCGCATCCAACGCGGGCGGCAGACCCGGTCGAACCGCGCTCAGTTTCGGTGGTGGCTCGTGCAGGTGGCCCATCATGACCACGGCCGGCATGGTCGACGGATACGGGTTCTGTCCGGTCAGCAGCTTGAAAAACGAGCAGCCGAGGCTGTAGATATCGGCGCGATTGTCCAGGCTGGTTCCGACCAACTGCTCAGGCGGGGCATAGGCAACCGTAGCCATGAAATTGCCTGTCGCGGTGAGGTCTTGGCCGTCCTCGGACGATTTTGCGACACCGAAGTCGGTGAGCAGTACTCGTTCCTCATCGCCTTCTTCGGCGGCGGAGAGCAGGAAGTTCGCCGGTTTCACATCTCGGTGCAGCAGCCCGCGCCGATGCGCGTAGTCGAGCCCTTTGCCCACCTCGGACACGATCCGCAGGGCGCGCTGCGGGGTCATGACGGTGGGGCCCTTCCTGGCCTCGTCCGCGGCATCGACACCCTCGACGTACTGCATGGCGATCCACAGCTGCCCGCTCTCCTCGCCGCGGTTGTACACCGCGACGATGTTCGGATGATCGAGTCCGGCAGCCAGATTCGCTTCGCGCTCGAAGCGTGCGCGGAATTCGTCGTCAACGGACAGATCGGCGCTCAGCACCTTCAATGCGTCACGACGCGGGAGGATCGGGTTCTGGGCCAGGTACACCGTGCCCATACCGCCGCTGCCGAGAACTTGAAGTACCCGGTAGCCGCCTACGATTGCGCCGGGCCGCAACGCCATTCGGTCCTCCTCGATGATGTCGAACGCCCGGACACGCGAGCCTCCGTCAGAAATCTAGCAAGTCGTCGGTGGGTATTCGAGTCGCATCCGAACCGTCCTCAACGGCTCTGCAGCAGGACATACTGCGCGGAGACCTTCTGGTGCAGATCCTGCAGCTGCTTCCCGAACGCCTGCACGACGTACCGATCGACCTGGAACATACACAGATTCATCGAGCCGGTCGGATTCTTCTCGGTTACTCCATCCGCGAAACATTGGACATGTTCGCCGAGTCCGGCCGGTGCAGCGACCATCTTCTGATCGGGCTTCAATGGCTGCCACGTCGTCCAGAGGTCTTCGGCGTCCTTCAGGGATTTGGTTCGGAAGACGACGGCATCGCCGAACGACACCAGATCGACGCCGTACTTCTCCAGTTCCGGCAGTGTTGCTTGGCCTGCATTCATCAACGACACCGTCCCGCGGCCGCTGAAAACACCATCGGGCTCCGCACGAATGGGTCTTTCCGGATTGCTGGGGATGGTTCGGCCGAGTAAACCCTGTGGGTCGAGCGGGATACGCGAGAGTTCGCCGGCCGGAGTCGGCTGGAACTTGTCGAGCAGCGGGAGTTGCACTCCGAGCATCTTCTCGACCTGCGATGTCAACGCGGGCAGATCGGGTGCCGAGGTATCGTCCACCACTTTGATGTAGACGATGTACCGGTCGTGCACCGTCCATGAGCCGACGGAGGAGATGTCCGGCCGCCAATGTGCGTACGTATTCGGCTTCGAAATCGAAACGGGCTGATTGTCGGCGTTGTAGGTGAAGTCGTCGTGTTCGAGGGTCGGTCCGACTGCCGACGCGGTTTGCGCATCCGGGAACATCAGCACCGCGACATTCAGCGTTCGTCGCTTGTCCTGCTGCGCGCCCCCGGTTCGCCACGCGTTGACCCAGCCCGCGACCAAGTCCTTCGCGACATCATCGAAGGTGTCGTTGATGACGAGGCTGCCGAGGGTCTTGCGGTTGAGGACAATGTGCGTCGCGATGCCCCAGGCATCCTCGACGTAGGCGGGATCGGCTTCGTACGGCAGTGCCACATAGTCGGCCAGTCGTTGTGCCTCGCGCGCCCGAGCTTGCTTGTCGCTCTTGGCATTACCCACTTGGCGCGGCTTGGTCTGATAGTTGCCGAAATCGAGCTTCGACGCGTCCGGCTCCACGCGGACCGGCTGTCCGGTCACCTGCGAGCCACAGCCTGCCGATGCGGTAGCCAATGTCGCGACCGTGCACAGCGCCACCACTATTCGAACGGCCGTCGGCCTGGTAGTGAGCTTCATGCCTCCCCCTAACGCCCGTAAGCAAGTAACTTGTATTGCGCAGCGGCTTTTTGGTACGCCTCTTGCACGTTGGTTCCCTCGACCTTCGCGACGTATCGGTCGTACGCGAGATAGCACACCGGCGGATAACTGAGTGAAGAGGTCTTTTTGTCCTTGGTGTCGAAACACTTCGCGTCCGGCATGTTGGGTGGCGCGTCGATCGGACGGTATCCATCCGACCGCTGATCGATAAGGGCGGCGATCAGGCGGACGGTGCTGCTGACATCACGAGTGCGAAATACCTTTTCGCCGGAGTATGCGACCAGATCGACGCCGGCATCGTCGAAGGCGGCTTTGGATAGTGCCGGGAACCTCTCGGAAGGCAGCGCGCTGCGTGCGGTCATGAGCCTCGTCCGATCGATCCCGGAAATGCTCATCTGCCGGTCTTCGAGCGGCAGGGTCCGGCCGAGCAGGCCGTCCACATCCGGCGGAAGGGACCCGAGCTGATCGATCGGCGTCGGCGAATAGTTCTTCAGTGCCTCGATACTTCTGGTAAACGCCGCCTGGGTGAAAGCGATCAGCGGCGCGGTGTCGACAGGTTCGCTGACCGGATCGGTGATGTACACGTACAGCAGCATGGTGTCGTGTGCGAGGAATGAATCCAGCGTCCGTTTACCGGGCGACCATTTCGCACGGGCGCTCGGGTGTTCCGGGATCGTCACGGTCTCGCCGGGGTCCAGCTCCGCTTGGCGGTCGGCCAGGCGACGGGCCGCGGTCTCGGCCTTGGCCGCGTCGGAGAATCGAAGCGTATCAATGATTACCGAGCTGCCGACCCACGGGTTTTTGCGGCGCTCGCCAGATGATTCCCACCCGGCGACGAGTCCTTGTGCGAGGTCGGGGAACTCCTTGCTCGAGATAGAGGTCATGGTTGCCGGTGATTTCAGGGTGGTCCGCCCATCCACCGATGCCAAGCGCTGGTAGGCGAACTTCCCGTCTATTTCGAAAGGTAACGGTATCGAGTTCCCGATCCGCACCGACTCCAGGTTGGCTCCAGAGTCCGCCGTGCGCGTGGATTCCATATCGCGCGGCGTTGTCGGATAGTTCCCGGAGTCCAGTTTGGATACGTCGATGACAGGGGTGGTCGCGTCGTTGCTGTCACCGCAGGCTGCGGTCGCGGCGAGGGCCACGGCGACCATGGCGTACAGGCTGTGTCGGAATCGCATGTTCGGACTCACTCGCTCTTGGCCAGGATTGCGTACTGAGCGGCGGCGCGCTGGTACAGCACCGGATCCAGGTTTCCGGTAAACGTGCTCCCGACGACGACGGCCGCGTACCTCCCATAGACCACGACGCAATATTGATCGAAATTCCTTGTGTCGTCTCTGGTATCGAGCTTGATACAGGTGGCATCGGGCAGGCCCGGTGGCGATGCGATGATCTCGTCGTTCTTACCGGCCTTGGCCAGGACGGATTGCAGGTGGAAGGCGCCGGACAGGTCTCGCGCACGATAGAGGATCGCGCCACGGCGCCCGACAAGATCGACCCCGCTCTCATCGAATGCCTTCTGTAGCTCGATCGGATTGCGTTCGAAGTGCAGTTCGCCGGACGGTTCGAAATAGCCGAAATCACTCTTGCCGATGAACGGGTCGCTGAAGTCCGGGGCCTCGGGCAGTGCGCGGCGCATGATGTTGTCCGGATCCGTCGGCAGGTCGAGCAGGTCGTCCAGTGGTACGGGCTTCTGCTGGTCCAGTCGGGTGATCTGCAGGTCGATGGCTCTACTGATATTGTTCGCGACCATGGTCTGATTCGGTTGGGGTAGAGCGGCATTCGCCACGATCACGTACGGGCCGTGCGCGACGAACGAGGTCACCGTCTTGTCGTCGGCCGAGGAGGCCCGAGCATCCGAATGACCCGGGATGGCCACCGGATGACGGCCCGGATTGCTGTTGGTGAGCTGATCGAACTGGTCGGCGGCGGCTCGCCCGGCCGCGTCGGTCGGGAAGCGCAATACCGAGATGATCAGCTTCTTACGACTGCGGAGATTACCGTTGGTGCCGGAGACATAAACTCCCGCAAGGAGATTGTTGTCCGTCGCGACCGGACGATACAGTTCGGGAAAGGATTTCTCGCTGATCATCGAATCGGCATTCGCCATTAACGTCTGATTCGCGGTCACGCTGATTTCGCTGTCGATCTCGAACGGATGAACCAGGTAGTTGAGCATCCGGCGCGCTTCGATCAGCCGCAAGTCGGGAATGCTGGTGATGTCGGGAGCGTAGGCAGTTGGCTCGGCGGTGTATGCCCCGGTCTTCAACGTCACGACATCGACCGGCGAAAGCCCCGGCCCCGGTTGCCCTGTCACGGTCGTCGAACAACTCACGCTCGCTGCGGTTGCTGCGGCGAGCAGTGCGACGAACCCGCCTCGGTACCTCATACTTCCCCCGTTTCGGATCTATTCTCCCCGTTCGCGTACTCCTCGCGGGATCCTACTTCACACCTCTCGTCAGCGCCGGAACCGTTTTGGGAAGGGCAGCGACTCGGTCAGCCCCTACTTCACTTGGGCTTTTCGAGCACCGGAACCGCGTTCTGCGCGCTGGAGATATCCAGATCATCAGGCGCTTGCCGAGGAGTTGTGGAAACCCGAAGGACGGCGTCACAGACTCCCACGCAGTTGGACGCGCTGTGTCAGAGGCTGTTGGCCAACAGCGCGTACTGCGCGGTCACCTTCTGCCGCACATCCGGTTCCTTATCGCTGGTGACCACACCGACATACCGCTTGTACGGGACGTAGCAGCGGTACTTGTACTGCCGCTCGGGATCGCCTTTGCTGTTGAGCTGCAAGCACTTCGCGCCCGGGACGTCCTTGGGTGCGTCGATCGGGTCGAAGGTGTTGCGCACCTCGTCGATCAGCCCGTCGATGAACTTCTGGGCGGCCGGGTAGTCGCGGACGCGGGTGACCGAGCCGTTGTCGACGATGGCGAACCGCTCGACCCCGGCCTCGTCCACCAGCTTCTGGGTCTTGGCCTCGTCCTCGGCCGACTGGACGAAGTAACTCGGCCCGTAGACCGCGAAGTTATCGGCATTCGGGGTGTGCCCACGACGATCCGCGACCACTACGCGCCCGAGCATGCCCTCCGGGTCGATCTTCACGCTGCTCAATTTGTCCTGTGGCGTGGCCTGGAACTTGTCCAACGCGGGGACCTGGGCGTCGAGTGTCTTCTCGACCCAACTCTGCAGGTCCGAACTGTCCGCGCGGGGCCGCCCGACGAACAGCGAGATGACGAACTCCTTGTGCGCCATGAAGGTTCCGATATTGGCGATACCCGGGCGCCAGTGGATATAGGCATCCGGATATTTGCTCGACGTCAGTTTGCGGTTGTCGGGTGAGATGTTGATATCGGCGTCTTCGAGTTCCCGGGCGGCTATCTTCGCGGTGGCCTCGTCCGGGAACCGGAATACGACATCGGTGATCGCGGTGGTGTCGGCCGATGGCCGGGTCTGACCGGGCGGATCGGGCTTATCCGAACCGCTGGTGGCGTATCCGGTGAGGTACTTGCGGTTCACCAGTACCGGCTTGGACGCGGCCGCCACGTGTTCGACGGCATCGTCGATGCTGCTGAGCACCTTGCCTTCCCGCCCGTAGGTGAGCGACGGGTCGATCTTCGAACTGGCGACCACGGCCTCCGACATTCGCATGCCCTCGACCAGCGCCCCGTTCGACCCCGCGTCCTGGTCGTACTTGTGTCGATCGACCGGATAGGTGCCGACCTCGAGTTTGCGCACGTCTTGCTCGGCTGCCAGCGGCGTACCCTGCACGCCGCTGCAGCCGGCCAGCACCCCGGTCACCGCGATACAAGCCACGGCGAGCGCGATGCGCGAAGTCCTAACCATGACAGGCCCCTATTCCTCCCGATGTGCATTTGAAGTTACCGGACGGACGCCCGGGACGGGGACCCCTCAGGGCTCGGATTGCAATACCCTTGTCGATGTGGCGACGACCCCGCAATGCGCACCTCTGGAAGGCCGATACCGTTGAAGGATCGGCAGGTTGAGGTCGTTGTCGGAGGTCACGCCGTCGCCCGGGTCGCGGGTGCGGTGGTGGTCGTCGCACATCGTGGGCACGCGCGCCCGACTCCGGACGCACCCGCCGTTCTCGCGCTGGAATCGCTGGCCGAACTCGTGCGCGACGCCGCCGAACAGCATCCGGAGGGGCCGGGCGCACTGGTCGCGCGCGCGGCAACCCGCTGGCTGATGACGCATGCCGAGCGGATCAGTCCCGGTGCGCCGATCGATTTCGGCATCCTGTCCGCGGCCGAGACCGGCGGGGTGGCGATCTTCCTGCACGGTGCCGTCACCGCGGTGCTCGCCGGTGACGGAACGCTCGAACGCTATCGGGGCAGCGATGCGGCCTTCACGGTGGACCGGGTCGCATCGGTGCCCGCGCGTGCGGTCGCGCTCTTCGTGGACGACCCCAAGGGCCGCATTCCGGATGTGCCCGCCGAGCGGGGGATCGGCTGGTTGGTCGAGGGGATCGCACAGGCGGGCGGCGCGATCGTCTGGTCGGACGCGGTGCGCGGCAGGTCCGAACCGGCGCGATCCGAGCGCGCGCATCCACCGCCGACCGCACGCATCGATTCGGGACCGACCCAGCGTCCCGAACCACAGTCGGAGCCAGAACCACATCTGACCGAGACCCGTGCCTCGACCGCGATGCTCGATTCGGTGCAGGAGCAGGAACCGGTCGACCCGCATCACGCGCCGACCCAAACGGGCGGCACCAATCCGGCCCCGCGCCCGGATCCGGATCTGCAGCGCAGGCTGGAGGCCACCGCAAAGGCCACCGCGCTCACCGTCAAGGTGATGGGATTCAAGTGCGCGCGTGCGCATCCCAGCGATCCGCGCTCGGCGTTCTGCACGGTCTGCGGAATGCCGGTGGATCAGACGCAGCAGCTGATCGAGGTGGTCCGCCCGCCGCTCGGCATGCTGGTCCTCGACGACGGCATGACCTACATGCTGGCCGCGGACGCGGTCCTCGGCCGCGATCCGGAACATTCCGAACAGGCCCGCCGCGGCATGGTGCCGTTGAAGGTCGAGGATTCCTCGGGCGGCATGTCCCGCGCGCACGCCGAGGTGCTGCTGGTGAATTGGGATGTGTCCCTGGTAGATCGGGGTTCCACCAATGGCACCCGCACCCGCCTGCCCGGTTACCGCGACTGGATCCGCCTACCACCCCACCAGCCGATGGGCCTGATACCCGGCACCGAAATCATGATCGGTAACCGGGTGCTGCGATTCGAACCCGCCGCACCGCCGCCCTTCGGCTGATCAGGAATACCGCGACGTGCAGGTGTGCTCGCCGTTGAGCACCCCGGCGCGGAACGCGTCGACCCGGGAGAACCCACTCGGTACGGTCTTGCCCTCGATATCGCTGGCCGCTAGCCCGTCGGCCAGTAGTCCGGAGACCGCCTCGTCGAGATCGCCCGCGGCCAAGACGATATCGCCCTGGGCTTGGGTTCGCCCCGGCTGCGCGAGCTTGCCGGTGACCACACCCGACAGGCAGGCCGCGCGCAATCCGGTCTTGGCGCCCACCAACTGCTGACCGTTGCTCTGCTGCACGGCGAGGGTGTAGCGCGAAATGAAGACGATGTAGCCGTTGTAATCGCCGGTCACCTTGAGCGGCAACGGATCATTGTCATCGACATCGGAGGTGCCGCGCTGCGCGAGCGCGGGCACATCGGTAGCGATGGTGTTCTTGGCCGGACAATACGAAACCGGCGGTGTGGCAACGCCGTTCTTGCAGTCGATCTTCGCGCCGGAATAGTCGTAGGTCGGCGTCTGCTTCAGCGGCAGGATCGCGGCGAGCGCCTTGCTGAGCTCGATCAGACTGTCCTTGTCGATCGGATTCTCGCCGTGGCCGGGATCGTCCTTGAAGCTCTGCGGCAAATTGCCACGGCGGCGCTCGATTTCGTGCATATCAATGGCTTTGCACGCCTTCGGGCCATCGGTGAAGCCGATCTGCACGGCAGTGACCCGCTCGAATGCCGAACCGTGCACGCTCTCCGGATCATCCGGATTCGAGTCCCGAATGGCGACGGTCGCGGCCAGCACCGAGTTCAGGCCGTCGGAGGTATTGATGGTGAAGTGCTTGGATTTGCCTTCTGCCACATGGCGAATGAACGCACCCGAGAAGCAGTCCGCCTGCTGCTCCTTGACGATCACCGGATCCTTCGCCTGCACGATTTTCGCCAGGGTCTGGATGGCGTGTCCGTATTCATGGGCGAGCACCATGATCACGGCCATCTTGCCGAAGGTGTCCTCGATCGTCGGCAACAGCACCGAGCGGTCCCAGCCGATCGAGTTGTCCAGTCGGCAATAGGCCGCGTTCACCAGGTGATAGGTGGATTCCCTGCAGAATTCGAGCGCCTGGCTGCGCGGCGCCTTCGCGCTCCAGGAGATCAGCTTGTCGACCGGCTTGAATTCGCCGTCGAAGTCCTTGCTGTATTCGGCGCGCCAGTATGTCTGGATATCGTCGATCGCGTTGAGCGCCAAGGCATCCACCTCGCCGCTGTCGCCGTTCACCGCGGTGAGCGAGCTATCGGGGACGCCGTCGCGCGGTCCGCTCGGACCGTTCGTGGTGGGCAGTCCGGCGACCTTGAACGGATCGTCGTAGACCGAAACCGCTCGACCGTGCACCGCGCGAGTACAGCCCGCCAACATTGCGATTACGCATAGTGCTGCGGCAATGACTGCGGTCGCTCGGAGTTTCGGCAAGGCTCCCCCTAGTCGGCCGGTCGCACGTTCATAACGGTCTCCGGATCGGGGCAAAGGCGCATCGGGGGCACCGCCGAAGTCCGGGTGATGGAATAGTATCCGCTGCATGTCTTCACCGGGGGCGCAGACCATCACCGTGCGCCATGATGGAACCGAACGGGTCTTCGATTCGAATCAACAGGTCACGATGGGCCGCGCACCGGAAGTGACGTTGTTCGTGGACAGCCCGCTGGTCTCGCGGGTGCATGCGACGCTTGCCTGGCAGGGGAACGGCTGGGTACTCACCGACAATGGCAGCACCAACGGCGTTTTCGTGGATGCGCGGCGATTGAGTCAGCCGGTGCCGATCAATCGACCGACGCAGGTCCGGCTCGGTGATGCGATCAGTGGGCCGCTATTGCATCTGCTGCCCGCGACGCCGTCGGCCCGGCCGCAGCGGCCGCCGGCGGCGCAACCACCGTCGCAACCGCAGTCGTCGGTGCCACCGGGTTATCAGCATCCGCGGCGGACACCGCAGGCGCCGCCGTCCCAGCAGCGTCCGCAACAGCAACGCGCAGAGCAACCCCCACAACCACCGTCGCAGCCGCAGCCCCAGCAGCCACCGCCATCCCAGCCGCAGCAGCCCAACGTCAATATGACCTTCAAGGCCGACACCTCGATGCTGCCTCCGGTCCGCACCCGACCGTCCACCGCGCCGATCGCCAGGGCCGATCGCCTGCCGCCCGGCGGCCTGAATATCGGTCGTACCTCCGACAATCAGATCGTCGTCAACGATCCGCTGGCCTCGCGCAAGCACGCCCGGCTGGTCGCGGACTCCGAGGGCCTGACCATCGAGGACCTCGGCTCGGCCAACGGCACCTTCGTCAACGGCCGTCGCGAACAACGCACGGTGCTGCGTGAGCGCGACATCATCACCATCGGCAATATCGACTTCGTCGTCCAGCAGGGCACATTGGTGCATCGGCAGAAGCCGGTCGCCGAACAGGGTCTGCACGTGCACGGCGTCGGGTTCACCGTCGAGGGCAACAAGCAGCTGCTCGTCGATGTGAATATGCAGGCGGGACGGGGCACGCTCACCGCACTCATCGGACCTTCCGGTGCGGGCAAATCGACGCTGTCGAAATTGATCGCGGGCAGCACGCAGCCCTCCGGCGGTGTGGTCACTTTCGAAGGTCGCAATCTGCACGCCGAATACGAGGCGCTGCGTTCCCGCATCGGCATGGTGCCGCAGGACGATGTGCTGCACCGTCAGCTGACCGTGCGCCAAGCCCTCGGCTACGCCGCCGAACTTCGACTGCCGCCGGACAACTCGAAGGCCGACCGTCAGCAGGTGATCGACGGTGTGCTGAAAGAACTTTCGCTCACCGAACATGCCGAGACCCGGGTGGACCGGCTCTCCGGCGGTCAGCGCAAGCGCGCGTCGGTGGCGCTGGAACTGCTCACCGGTCCGTCGCTGCTGATCCTGGACGAACCGACCTCCGGCCTGGATCCGGCGCTGGACCGTCAGGTGATGACGATGCTGCGCGAGCTGGCCGATGCCGGGCGCACCGTCATCGTGGTCACCCACTCGGTGGCCTGCCTGGACATGTGCGATCAGGTGCTGCTGCTCGCACCCGGTGGCAAGACGGCCTTCTGCGGTCATCCGGCCAGCGTCGGCGCGGCCATGGGCACCAGCGACTGGGCGGAGATCTTCGGGCGGGTCGCCGCGAATCCGGATCAGGCATTCGCGGCGTACCGGTCCAGGCTGGCCTTCGCCCCACCACCGCCACCGCCCGCGCCGCCGCGGCAGGGCTCGGCGGGCAGCCCGCCGCAATCCGGGCGCGCCAAGCAGTTCTCCACCTTGGCGCGACGGCAGGTGCGGTTGATCTTCGCCGACCGCGGCTACCTGGCATTCCTGGTGATCCTGCCCTTTATCCTCGGTGCGCTGTCGCTGGTGGTGCCGGGCAGCAACGGTTTCCAGAGCGGTCCACTGGAGCAGGTGCAGAGCGGCAACGAGGTGCTCTTCGTCCCGTCCGGGGGCAGCGAGACGCAACAGCTGCTTGTCGTCTTGATTCTGGGCGCCTGCTTCATGGGGTCCACACTGACCGTGCGCGATCTGGTCGGTGAGCGCACCATCTTCTATCGCGAGCGCGCGGTCGGGCTGCTGCCCTCGGCCTATCTCCTGGCCAAGATCGCGGTGTTCAGCATTACCGCATTCCTGCAAGCGGCGGTGCTGGTCGGCATCACGCTGGTCGGTAAGAAGCCGCCGCTGGAGGGTTCGGTGATCCCGAACGGGCCCGCCGAGCTCTATCTCGATATCGCGTTGACCGCGGTGTGCTGTGTGGTCTTCGGCCTGCTGCTGTCCAGTCTGGCGAAGTCCAACGAGCAGGTCATGCCGATGCTCGTGGTGATGATCATGGTCCAGCTGGTCATGGCGGGCGGCCTGATTCCGGTGACCAACCGGGTGGTGCTCGAGCAGGTCTCGTGGCTGTTCCCGTCACGGTGGGGCTATGCGGCCGGGGCGTCGACGGTGGATATTCGGACACTGTTCGCCAACGCGCAACCCGATGAGCTGTGGAAGCACGAGTCGAATATCTGGTATCTCGATATCGGCCTGCTCGTCGCGATAACCGCGGTGTTGGCGATCATCACCTGGCGCCGGCTGCGGTTGCGGAAGTCGAACGCGTGACGGGCCGCTCAGGCGGGTTCTCACCGGATGCGGTGAGCATGTCGCTCGCGCAACAGGCACACTTATGCCTGTGACGGTGCGAGTTGGGGCAGTACATCTCGGGTGGGATGTGGTGTCCGTTGCCGCGGGCGGCGGCGGGACACCGATCCGCCCCGTGCAGGTAGAAGGTACATACACGCCGCCGGCATATCTGCTGGCGGATTCGTCGGGTCGGCTGCATACCGCCGGAGTGGAGCGGCAGCGGCCGGATCTGGGGATGGCGATCGCCGACGTGCGCGACATCCTCGGCCATCCGCAGATCGTTGTGGCCGGTGCGACCTGGCCCGCCGAGCTGGTCTTCCGCGCCCGCATGTACAACCCGCTCGCGGCCATCGGCAAATATCTGCGCGGCAAACCGGATCTGGTCGCGCTGCCGTTCCCGGACGGCTGGCCCGACGCGAAGGTCGATGTGTATGTCGACCTGGTCGAACGGCTGGACGTCACGGTCGAACCGCTGCCGGAAAGTGTTGCGCTGTCCGGATATGTGCGTGCGCTCGGTCTGGTGCGGTCCCCGGACGATCGCAATCCACACGGCATCGGCGCGACCGGGGTGTACTCCGACGGGCGGACCATGCTGGTCGTCGCGGTGCACGGCGACGATGAGCAGCCGACCGAATCGGTCGACGTACCGGTCACCGCGGAGGCCATGCGCGATGCGCGTTCGGCCGACAATGTGGTGATCGAGGTGATGGCCGCGGCCCGCTCGATCGGCGCGGACACCTCGACGGTGCTGCTGTCCGGCAATGTCTGCTTCAACGACGCGCTGCGCTTGGCGTTCCAGAACCATCTCGGGCACCGATTGAATGTGGCCGACCACCCGATGCACGCGCTGGTGCTCGGTGCCTCGCATCTGCTGGTGACCGATAACGAGAACGGTGAGCCGGAGTCGGCGGGACGGCATGCCGAGCCCGCCCCGCCGCCGCGGCAGGTGGAGCCGGCGCCGTATCAGGCCGAATCGGCACAGCAGCAGGCGCTTTCGGCGCAGCGGCAGGCCGAGGCCGCGCAAGCGCAGGCGGTATCGGCACAGCGGCAGGCCGAGGCGTTGCAGCAGTCTCGTTCGGACCAGGTGGGGCGGCCTGAGCAGGGGCCGGTGCGTCCCGAGCAAGGGCCGGTCGGGTCTGATCCGGGGCAGGTCAGACCTGAGCAAGGGCAGGGCAGGCGCGAAGCCGGGCAGTCGCATCCGCCGGTGGTTCAGTACGGGCCCGGATATCCGACCGTCCAACCGTCGACCGAGCCGACGGGGGATGAGCCGACCACCCGGGTCGGCCGAGAGTCCTTGCCGCCGAACCTCGCCGAGTTGGGTAGCCGATTCACCCGCCCGCCCGGGCAGTATCCGGACGAGCAGCGGCCAAGCGTTATCGGTCGGCCTCCGACACCCCAGGGACCAGTGCCGCCGCCGGGGCCGCGCGGTCCCTACCAGCCGCCGCAGTCGGAGTGGCATCCGCACGAATCGGACGATGACGCGGACAAACCGCGTAAGGGCAAGCGCTGGGGCAAGTTGTTCGGCGCGCAGGCGGTGGCCGGTGCCGCCGCACTGGCCGCGCTGGCCATACCGTCCGGTGGCGACCGGGTCGAACTGGCCGCTTCGGTCGCCGGGACGCCGGTCTCCTGCCCATTGACCCCGTACGTCACCAATGAGCAGCGTGAAGGCATTGCCGCGGCTCGCGGATACGACCCGGGCCTGGTGTCGGAACAGAGCGATTCCGGATTCGACATCGCGGGTGCGGAGTGCGCGCAGCCGAGCATCGACGTCCCCCGTTACGTGGTCCCGGGCCCGCCCGGCGCCATCGACCACGGCCCGCCGATCGAGATCTGACCGGTTTCATACCACTGGGGCATGGCTGGTATCGTTGCCCGTTGGCGTGTGGAAGTACGTCGAGTCCTGGGTCTCCACCGGCCGCCGGGAACCGCTCGATTGCACGCCGTGGCTGGCAACACCGACTACAGACAGGGAACCACTGTGCCTACGTACAGCCCCAAGGCGGGTGACGTGACCCGTAAGTGGTACGTCATCGACGCCACTGACGTAGTGCTCGGCCGTCTCGCCGTCCAGGCAGCGAATTTGCTGCGCGGCAAGACCAAGCCGACCTACGCGCCGAACTTCGATGGTGGCGACTTCGTCATCATCATCAACGCCGACAAGGTTGCCATCTCCGGCAACAAGAAGGCGGACAAGCTGATCCACCACCACAGCGGACACCCGGGCGGCCTCAAGTCGCGCACTGTCGGTCAGGTGTTGGAGTCGCGCCCCGATCGTCTCGTGGAGAAGGCCGTCAAGGGCATGATCCCGAAGAACAAGCTCGGCAACGCCATCGCGGGCAAGCTGAAGGTCTACGCGGGCCCGACGCATCCGCACGCCGCTCAGCAGCCCATTCCGTTCGAGATCAAGCAGGTGGCCCAGTGACCGCTCCTGAGGAATTCAACGAGGACTTCGCCGAGGACGCCAACGTCGAGGTCGTCGAGGAGGACTACGGCTACGAGGCCGAGCCCGCCGCCTACGCCCCGATCGTGATCGACCGCCCGGTGCAGACCGTCGGTCGTCGCAAGGAGGCCGTCGTTCGCGTGCGCCTGCTGCCGGGTACCGGCAACTTCGTGCTGAACGGCCGCACCATCGAGGACTACTTCCCGAACAAGGTGCACCAGCAGCTGGTCAAGTCGCCGCTGGTGACCGTCGAGCGGACCGAGTCCTTCGACATCCACGCGCGTCTCGTCGGCGGTGGCCCCTCGGGCCAGGCCGGTGCGCTGCGTCTAGCCATCGCCCGTGCGCTCATCGAGGTCACCCCGGATGACCGTCCCGCCCTGAAGCGGGCCGGCTTCCTGACGCGTGACCCGCGTGCCACCGAGCGTAAGAAGTACGGCCTCAAGAAGGCCCGTAAGGCGCCGCAGTACTCGAAGCGCTGATTTTGGCTACGTCGGCCGCCGTCATCCGGCACCTTGCAGGTGTCGGAGGCGGTACGGTCGGCGGGGCACCTGTGCGAGAGCAGGCTCCCAGCACGGCTGGGCGCCTGCTCTCGTGCTGTATCTATTTGCGGCGTTTGCGGGGCCCTGCGTGGTTACGCGGGCTGCCGCCTCCGTGCCCGTCGCGCACGCCGCGGATCTACGATGAGGGGCGAGGGTAGTGGGACGTTTGTTCGGCACCGACGGAGTCCGTGGGCTTGCCAATGAATCGCTGAGTCCGGAACTGGCGCTGCGGGTTTCCGGTGCCGCCGCGCAGATCCTGAGTCGCGGCAAGGAGCGTGCGCTCGCCGTGGTCGGTCGCGATCCACGCGCCAGCGGTGAGATGCTCGAAGCAGCGGTCACCGCGGGTCTGACCGCCGGGGGCGTGAATGTGCTTTCGGTAGGTGTACTTCCGACTCCGGCCGTGGCGTATCTGACCGGTCTGTACGACGCCTGCCTCGGCGTAATGATCTCGGCCTCGCACAATCCCATGCCGGACAACGGAATCAAGATCTTCGCGGCCGGTGGGCACAAGCTCGACGATGCGATCGAGGACCGGATCGAGGCGTTGATCGCCGAAGACGCGACGCTGCGGCCGATCGGTGCGGGGATCGGTCGCGTGCTGAACGCTTCCGGCGCTCGCGATCACGGGCTGGTGATCCCGAATCAATACAGCGAGGCGGGCACGCACGAGCGGTACGTCGAGCATCTGGTCGAGGCGACCGGACAGGACCTGTCCGGGCTGACCGTCGTTGTCGACTGCGCGAACGGCGCGGCCTCCGAGGTCGGACCCGCGGCCTACCGTGCGGCCGGTGCGACGGTCATCGCGATCAATGCCGAACCGGACGGCCTCAACATCAATGATGGTTGCGGCTCAACGCATCTCGAACAAATCCAGCACGCGGTACGCGAGCACGGCGCCGACCTCGGCATCGCACACGACGGCGATGCCGACCGCACGTTGGCCGTCGACGCCGACGGCGCCGTCGTCGACGGTGACGCGATCCTGGCGATCCTCGCACTTGCCATGCACGAGACCGGTTCGCTCGTCCAGAACACACTGGTCGCCACGGTCATGAGCAATCTGGGGCTGCACATCGCGATGCGCGAAGCGGGAATCACCTTGCGCACCACCGCCGTTGGCGATCGGTATGTCCTCGAGGAGTTGCGCCGCGGCGGCTACAACCTCGGTGGCGAGCAGTCCGGCCACGTGGTTTTCCCCGACTACGGCACCACCGGCGACGGCATCCTCACCGGCCTCAAACTGATGGCTCGTATGGCGCAAACCGGCCGCACGCTGGCCGATTTGGCTTCGGTGCTGCAGACCGTGCCGCAGGTGCTGGTGAACGTTCCGGTTGCCGACAAGGCCACGGTCGCCGCCGCCCCCGAAATCCGCGAGGCGGTAGCGGAAGCCGAACGGGCCCTGGGGGACTCCGGGCGAATCCTGTTGCGCCCAAGTGGAACCGAGCAATTGGTTCGGGTGATGGTCGAGGCGACCGACCCGGTTCAAGCCCAGCAGCTGGCCGACGATCTGGCCAAGCGCGTCGCCGCGGTGTAGTTGGGCAGCGGCACGATCGGCCGCACGTCTGCGCTGCCTGGACTGCCGAGGTAAGCCGTATGGGGCCATGCGGCCGACGAGTCGAGTCGAGTGATGGTTCTCCGCCCCATCTCGAGCGTTCCTTCGATCGGCCTCGATGGCCACCTACGAGCCGGCTGCCTTGGATGACGGGGCCGGTACGAGCCTCGAAGGTTTGCTGCGGCACGCCGAGTTGTCCACAGGGAATCGGTTATCCACAGACTTTCTGTCTGCGCTGGTCGGGCACCGAGGGCGAGGTTTGGTTTCGCCGATAGTTGGCGTATGCGACCAGGTCTGGAAGAAGTACGGGACAAGCAATTCGGGGTATTCACCTCATGGCAGGTGCTATGCGAGTACACCCGGGCGGAAATGCGAAACCTACTCGACCGAGGCGAATGGGTCCGAGTCTTCCGCGGAGTCTTCCGCGAAGCAACCACCTCGCCCTCCGCCCAGCTCCGCGTCGAAGCGGCCCGACTATCCATGGGAGTGCCGACCCTGACCGCCGCCTATCACACCGCCGCCGAACTGCACGGTTTCCCAATGCCGCACAGTCAACCCACCCACGTACTGGGCATTCAGGATTCACGCTCCCGCCACCTGATCGTCCATCGTGACCACGTCGACCAGGCCGAACTAGAACTGATCCACGGCATAGTCGCCACCAACCCCACCCGAACCGCAATCGACGTAGCTCGCACCGCCCGCCGCCCCGAAGCCCTGGCTACCCTGGAATCTGCACTGCGCCTTGGCATCTCCCGCACGGCCCTCACCACCGAACTCCAACGCCACTACAGACGCCGTGGCTACACCCAAGCCGCCGAACTGATCCCCCTGGCCAACCCCCGCCCCAAAGCCCCCTGCCTGCACTGCGCCAACACCAAACGATCCTTCCCCGACCTCGGGCCCAACGCACCCTCGGTTACGCATTCATGAGGCGCGGCTCAGCATGCGGCACCCACAGTTCGCCGGGCAGCAACCCGACCCGATCAGTCGCACATACTCGAACCCTTGGACGCATTCGAGTTCGGATCAAAGGCATCGATTCCCGCCGAACGCCTAGCACTATCTACTGTCGGTCGAACTATCGGTCGCCGAGGGAAGGGGCCGGTCTTTCGCACGCCCGTGCAAAATTGCTCGACGCGACAGGTACGAGCGGTGAACGAGCTTGCGCCGGGCTGTCGAGTCGATCGCGTATACATTCCAGAACCGGCACCAGAGATACACCGGCATGTCGAAAGAAATCACTTAGCTTTCGGTGAGGCGGCCGTTGTTCATGTGCCAGCGGCGGGTCGCGGTGACCGAGTCGAGCATGCGGCGGTCGTGGGTGACCAGAAGCATTGTGCCTTCGAAGGATTCGATGGCCTGCTCGAGTTGTTCGATGGCGGGCAGGTCGAGGTGGTTGGTCGGTTCGTCGAGGACCAGCAGGTTGACGCCGCGGGCTTGGAGCAGGGCGAGTGCGGCGCGGGTGCGCTCGCCGGGGGAGAGGGTTTCGCAGGGTCGCAGGACATGTGGGCCGCGGAGGCCGAATTTGGCAAGCAGGGTGCGGACCTCGGCGTCGGGCCAGTCGGGCATTTCGGCGCTGAAAGTTTCGGCGAGGGCGGCACTTCCGCTGAAGAGCCCGCGCGCCTGGTCGACCTCGCCGATTTCGACGCCCGAGCCCAGTGCGGCAGTTCCGCTGTCCGGCTGGACTTTTCCGAGCAGCAGCGCCAGGAGTGTGGACTTACCCGAACCATTGGCGCCGGTCAGCACAATGCGGTCGGCCCAGTCGACCTGGGTGGTGATCGGTCCGAGCTCGAAATCCCCCCGGGTGAGGGTCGCGTTCGACAAAGTGGCGACCACCGAGCCGCTGCGCGGCGCCGCCGCGATGGACATGCGCAACTCCCACTCCTTGCGCGGCTCTTCGACCACATCCAGACGCTCGATGCGCCGTTGGGTCTGGCGGGCCTTGGCGGCCTGCTTCTCGGTGGATTCGGCGCGCATCTTGCGGCCCGCCTTGTCGGAATCGACCTTCTTGGGGTCGCGGGCCTTTCGGCGAGCATTGCGAACGCCGTGTTCGAGCCAGTTGCGCTGCATTTGGGCGCGGGATTCGAGCCCTGCCTTGGTGTCGGCGTACTCCTCATAGGCCTCGCGCGCGTGCTGGCGGGCGATCTCACGCTCCATCAGATATGCCTCGTAGCCGCCGTCGTAGATCCCCACCTGCTGCTGCGCGAGATCGAGTTCGACAATGCAATTCACGGTGCGCGCCAAGAACTCTCGGTCATGACTGATCACCATCAGCGGCACCCGCACGCCGGTCACGAACTGTTCCAGCCGGGCGAGACCGTCGAGGTCCAGATCGTTCGTCGGCTCGTCGAGCAGCAGAATGTCGAAGCGGGACAACAGAACCGAAGCGAGGCCGGCGCGGGCCGCCTGACCGCCGGAGAGACCGGTCATCGCGGTGCCGAGGCCGTTCGGCAGGCTTTCCGCGAGACCGAGATCCGCCGCGACCTCCTCGGCCCGCTGGCCCAGATCGGCGCCTCCGAGCGCGAGCCAGCGCTCCAGGGCCGGCGAATATTCGTCCGCACCGCCGTCGGCCAAACGCTCTGCCGCGGCATCCATGATCCGCTGTGCTTCGGCGACACCTGTTCGGCGGCCGAGGAACTCGAGCACCGTCTCCCCGGGGATCCGCTCGGGCTCCTGCGCCAAGTACCCGACGGTGGCGTCGGGCGGGGACAGCGTGATGCTGCCGGTGGGTGTCGATCGGTTCGCGAGCATGCGCAGCAGCGTCGACTTGCCCGCACCGTTCATGCCGACCAAACCGATCACATCACCCGGCGCGAGGGTGAAGTCGAGGTCGTCGAACAGGGTGCGTTCGCCGTGGCCCGCGGAGAGTCCGCGCGCGTGCAGAGTGGTGCTCACCAGCATGAGTCTGCCGTGTCCGTGCCGCACCGGCGCCGCGGGGTCTGGTCGGTGCTCGGGGTTGCACCCTGAGTCCGCGGCCTGCGGAAATCAGGGTCGGGATAGGTCATGCGACCGATGTGAAGCGCTGTTTTCCCCGGCAGAGTTGATGTCGTACCGAACATCACCAGAGAGGCAACACCATGACCGCCCCCGCGCCCACCCGCCGACTCACCCGCTCCACCCACGACAAGTGGATCGCCGGCGTCTGCGGCGGTATCGCCGAGTACTTCGGCTGGAACGCCAACGTCGTCCGGTTGCTGTTCGTCCTGTCCTGCTTGCTCCCGGGCCCGCAGTTCGTCGTGTATCTGGTGCTGTGGCTGATCATTCCGAAAAAGTGATTGTCTCCAATAATTAGGGGCAGGGAGCTGCGTCCGGGACTCGCGGATGACACTATGGACCGGTACCCACCGATCGACCGCCGTGTCACCCACGCGAGTCCCGACCAGGAGGAGTCATGATCACCTCAGGTGAATTCCCGGGCATGGATCTACCCGGCATCGACGCATCCTCCTCCCTGGACAGCCTCGGAGAAGTCGAACTGCACCACCCGACCCAGGACATCGACGGCGACGGCACCCTCGACACCGTCACCACCACCGGCCCCGAGGCCATGCAGGTGTGGACCGACTGGGACCACGACGGCATCGCCGACCAGGTCACCGTGGTCGAGAAGGACGGCGATTACTCCGCATGGGAGTTCCATCGGCATCCGGACGGGACTTCCGAGTGGGTGCGGACCGATCAGGGGAAGATCGGGCACTAGCCGCTGAGCGGCCTCTCGTTGTCGGCCCGGCCCTGTTCTCGGGGTCGGGCCGTCCTCATCGCATCGACCGACTCATTGTCGACTCCGTCTCGGCACGTTCGTCCGCTGCGCAAAACCCAATTACACTGTCCGACAACGGCCCCCACAACCCAGAGCCTTCGTGGGTACACCCGGCCGCAGGCTGCAATGATCCGCGCGGCTCACGTGCGGATCATTGGAACCTGCGGAACGAATCCCGTGTCGGCCATACTCGTGCCGACCGGTTCCTCTGCGACGTGTCGACGGTTGGTTGTAGCCGATAGACCCACCCAGTAGATTCTGCGCATACGACCTGGGCCGATCGATCCGATGGAACCGAATCCCGCCCGTACGCGTCGAAGGAAGTAGGGCAAGTACTCGGCGCGAGCTGGATCGCCGCCGGACGATCGGACGACAGGACTGGAGGGGCCTTACCGATGACCGATTCGAGCCAGATATTGGGTGTCAAGACCGGGGAACTCGGTCAGTTCGGCAGCGATCTGCAGCTGTCGGCGGCTGTGGTGACGAACAGCGCCAAGCGGGTATCCGACAATATGTTCGGTCCAGGGGATGCCGGGCGTAACTACGCAGCCCAGGGGAAAGCGATCTATGGCGGGTTGGAAAATGTCGTGAAATGGTTGAAAGCCTGGGGTTCGGCGGGCGCGGCTATCGGCGATACCGTGGGTGCGGCCAGCATAGTCTATTCCGATACCGATAAAGAGAATGCGGACAAGACCAAAAATGCTTAGTCATATGCCGGAGCTGGCGGGTTCGACGAGCAAGGAGTCATAGCATGGCGGATACCACGTCACCGGACCTGAGCGGTAAGAATGTCGATGCAATTCTTGATACTGGATCGTCGGGGCTCCAGTTCTTTGCTCAGTTGATCGAGCGGTATAAGAAGGCGTTCGGGCATGACCCCAGTCTCACGTTGAATCAAATCTATGCCCGGTATGACGAGCAACGTGGCATGAACCTGGAAAAATTGGCCAATACGGCTACGGCCCTTCGATCTTCGCTCGGTGAAGCTGATACCCATTGGGATAAGCAGTACGCATTGTCGCAGAAGTTGGACACGATCTGGCAGGGCCAGGCGGCTGGTGCCGCGAAGTACATGTTCGGGCAGCAACTCGCGATGGCAAAGGAAGATCGCCGCAAGGCCAGGGCCGCGCTCGATGCGATTACCACCGTCGTGCCGAAACTGCGATCGGCGGTTCAATCGAAGGCGGATCATGTCCATGAACTAGCAAGTAGCTCTGGAGAGGTAAAGGTCGACGGTAAGTCTCCTTCGGATATCGACGAGATAATCGAAGGTGCCGATACCGGTTGGTCGGACTTCTCGTGGAAGGATGCGGGAATTATCGGCGCCGCCGGCGCCGCTACGTTCGGTCTGGGCGGTGTGCTTGCAGGCGGTGTGATGGCACTCGATAGAGAATCGACAAAGAAGGTCAGCCGCAAGTGGCTCGATGATGTTTTCAAGAAGAAATTCGAAGACACGCTGACCAATTTCGTGGACAAGTGCAACTCGACCGATACGGCGATCAAAGAGGCGTATCCATTGCTGGTCAAGGCCATGGAGGATTTGGACAGCAACCCTTATCCACGCCCGCAAGGGACCACCACGGACAAGACCCCTTCGAACAACAACAATCCCACCAACAACAACACCACGACTTCGTCGTCTCCCGGCACCTCGACGACCCCGAGCACGAATACCTCGACACCGACGACCACTACCACGACAACGACGCCCAGCACTACCACCACGGCGAGCAATCTCCTGTCCGGGCTGTCGTCCCTCACCTCTGCGGCATCGCAATTGACTTCACTCGGTCAGACCGTCGGTCAAGGACTCACCGCTCTCGGTACTTCGATCAAGGACGGGATCGATAATGCGGTGCAGGAGATCGAAAAGACGCTCAATCCGACGAGTACTGACGACAAGGACGGCGACGGCAAGCCGGATGACAACAGTAAATCGGGCGCCGAGTTCGATTTGGCCGGAAAGCATTTGAAGTTCGAAATGGGCCAGGACGGGCAGTTGAAACTCGTCTCGACCGATGCCGACGGAAAGTCGCATGAGTACAGCATGAAGCTGGACGAGAACGGTGCACCGGTTATCTCGGACACCGAGGTCGAGACGGCAGGCGAAGACCCGGGGGGCGCTTCCTCTGACAACTCGCCCCAGGAGGAGGGCACAGGAAGTCCGGGCACAACCTCCGGTGTGCCTACCGGAACGGGCACCAAGCGGGAAGAGGACGGCGAGCACACGCCCGACCCGGCACTTACCGGCGCCGAGGAACAGAAACCCGAGCAACCTTTCGATAGTGGGGCGCAACTCGCGGAGGCCGGCCCGCTCTAGTAAGTGGATCCGATTAGTGGAGGTGCAGGATGACGAATTACTCGGCAGAGATCGAGCGGATATTCGAAGAGCACGACCGCCAGTCTCGGATGCTGCGCGAGGAACTCGTGGAGATCGAGCAGCGAAGTGCAGAGCGGGGACGCGACTTCGTTGAACAAATGAACGAAGAAATGCGCAAGTTCTGGGAAGAACACGCTGAGGAGTTGGAGAAGGCACAGGCGGAGGCGGACGAGCGAGAACGTCGCGAGACCGAGGCTCGAGCCGAGCAGGAACGCCTCGCCGCCGAGGCTCAGGAGCAGCGCGAGGCGATTGCACGGTCGATCGCAGCCCGCAAAGCTCACAATGTCGTCACACCGATCGACGAGGATGACGACCCCGAGTCCGAGTACTACCGCCGCAAGAGCTGGCTGGTCTGAGGATTGCCGGGTCTACCAGCGGTCTTCTTCGGCTTGTCGGAGGCGTTGGGTTGTTTGGTCGATCCAGGTGGCGAAGTGGGTGGTCAGGGTGGTGGGGGTGGTGGGACGGACGGTGATGTGTTGGGAGCGGTGTTCGGTGTAGCGGCCGTCGTTGGTTATGTCGTGCCATTGGATGGTGGTCAGGGGGGTGGTGAGTTTGTTGGCGGGGCCGGTGTGGAGGAGGGCGGAGCCGCCGCCGTCGGCGGGGCGGTTGAGGAGGCGTTGGTAGCGCTCGCGGGGGGAGTTGCGGGTGACGCTTTCGAGGTGGCTGTTGGGGCGGCCGTAGATGTCGTCGGGGTGGAAGGTGGCGGGTGGGTTGGTGCCTGGCGTGCAGGGAGGGAGGGAGCTGGTGAGTTGGGCAGGGAGGTGGTCGACGGGGAACAGGCGGCAGCGGATGGGGCCGTTGGTGTCGCCGAAGGTGGCTTGTGCCAGTGACATGGCGTGGTGGTCGGTGCGGGCGCCGACGATTCGGTAGACGCGGACGCCGCCGACCGGGTTCTTGTGTTGGGTTGTGCCGCCGAAGATTTGGATGCGGATGGTCGAAGTGGTGAGGGTGTGCAGGGCGAGTTGGATCTCCTCGAGTTCGTCGGAGGAGTAGCGCTCGCGCATGGTGACCCGGTGGGTATCGAAGTCGTCGCGGTTGGCGAAGCGGCTGGTGAAGCGGAGTGGATTGGGGAAGCGGTCGTTCGCGGGGTTGAACCACAGTGCGGCGAAATCGTCCGGCTCCCAAGTCCATTCAGCCATCTGGAGATTCCAATCGATCGTGCAGGTGGTTCGTGACGGGTGCGGCGTGTCCGTTTGTGTTTCTGACCAACAGGTTTCGGCCGCGGTTGGCTCGCCGGCCGGAATCGACGAATCCCGGCCGACGTCGAGTGCGGCCGGAGGGGCGTTGTGCGGCGGTCAGGTGCGGGCCGACGGGGGCGGGGATTCCGGATCTTCGCCGATCACGCCGCCGGGGAGGGTGCGTGCGATCTCGCCGAGTAGTTCCTCGGTATTGGCGGCGTTGATGAGGTAGTCCGGTATCTGGTGGGTGCTGTCCTCATCGGACTTGCCGCGGCCCGCGCCGGCGCCCATACCGCCCATTCCCATTCCGCTGCGTCCGGTCGAGGTGGATGTAGCGGCCGCGGCCGCGGCGGGATTGGTCGTAGTTGTGGTGGGCGTGCCGGAGACGGTGCGGCCGGGGCTCGGCGCTGTCGAAGTGGAACTGCCTGGCGAGCCTGGCGAACCCGTGCTGGTCGGGGTGGAACTCGGGCTGGTCGCGGTGCTCGGCGTTGTTGCGGTTGTAGTGCCCGGTGTCGTCGTAGTCGGTGTCGTCGACGTCGTAGTGCTCGGGTTCGTCGAACTCGACGTGGTGTCTGTCGGGTTGGTGTCCGTGGACGTGGTCTCCTCGGGAGACTTGCCCTCGGATTCGGTCCCATCCTTGGTCTCGCCGCCAGTCGAGGCGCCGCCCGTCGTGCCCCCGGAGGTCCCGCCGGAACCGGACGATCCCGGTTCGTTGCCGCCGGATTTGATCGGCCCGGAGATGTCCAGTGGATTGGTCGGGTCCAGCGCGGTGGGCAGCACGGGAACTCGGCCGTCGAACTCGGCGAATTTGTTCACGTAGTTGGTGAGCATGGCGTTGCGGGCGCCGGCGGTCGCTTCGTTCTTGGTGTTCTGTTCTTCGTGGGCGCGGGGCGGCCAGACGTTCGCGGTCCAGGAGTGGTGGTTGGCTTCCGGAATTCCGTTGGCGACGTTGCGGACTCCGTCGGCAGCGGCTTCCATATCGTTCGACATCTGGGTGATCAATGGAGTCAGCCCGTGTGCGCTGGTGACGTAGCGGTTGATCGCGTCTTTGGCTTTATCTGCGGCCGAGCCTTCCCATGCTTCGGCGATCGAGCCCTGGACGGATCGGGCGAAGGTCTCCAGACTCTGGTCCCATTGGGTGGCCACGTTGGAGTAGGTCATGGCCGCAGCATGGGCATTCTTCGGATCCAGCGGCTTGAACGCTTCCTCGATTTCGGTGCGCTCCCAATGGAATACGTTCTCCCCGTGCGGCGGGATTCTCGTGGGCTCATTGCCTGACATCGAATCGCCCCTTCTTCATAGACCTGGCCAGGAGAAGATCTTCGGCGTCGCCGGGGCCTGCCGCGGCAAGGTTCGCCGCCAAGTCCTTGTATCGCTTCTCCGAATACAGCACGTTTTGCGGGATGTCTTTACATGGGTCACAGCTGCTCGGCGCATCCGCAGCCAACGACGGCCCCGCACTCGTCGTAGACCGCTCAGCCTTCCCCATCAGTCGACCCCCCACACCCCACGAAAACCAACAGGCCCAACCACGAACTCCCCCTGCTGACCATGTGGTTCTCCCCGGTCGCCGGACGTCGATGACATCGAACAGGGCCGGACCGGCTCCCCGCCCCCTATTCAGCTGGCTCGACCGTACCGAGCGGTCGACCACCGTGCAAGCGCCCGACAACCGAGCTCCCACTGGTCGTCCACGGCCCGCAGTCCACTCGAACCACCCGGAATGCCAACGGCCCGTTGACAGTCCGCAGCCCACCGCCCTACCGTTGAATCGGAATCGGATTCCGGTTCCGTCAACTGACCGATAGGACCCCCATGACCACCCACTGGACCCTCCCGCGAATCCTCGTCGGCGCCGTCCTCCTCAACACCCTCATCGGCCCCCTCCTCGCCGACCTGGTCATCCCTGATATCGCCGACCTCCACCTGCACAACCCCGCCTGGCCCCCGCATGCCAAATTCCACGACGCCCAATACATCGGCATGGGCACACTCATCGGCGCGATCGGATTGGTGGTCCTATGGCAGCGAACGGGGAACCTCCGCGCCCGGTTCTTCCTGGCTGCCGCACTCGGATCGGTCACCTGGCTGGCCATGTTCGGCGCGCTGCTCTTCCCCGGTACCGCAGCCCAGGATCCGGAGCACGCCGCCGACGCCACCAGGGTCATCGGCATGGACCCGCAACTGTTCATCGCCTTGGTGATGCTGATTGCCTTGGCGGTCGCGATCGTCGCCGAGCGCACCCGCGCACCGATCCGGGTCTAACCTACGACCGGCAGACAGGGAGATAGATGACCGACCCGAACACCCGCAAACTCCGCACCGACGCCGCCCGCAATCGCGACCAGGTCCTCGCAACCGCGACGGCACTGTTCGCCGAACGTGGTGACGAGGTGCAGATGGCCGATGTGGCGCGCGCCGCCGGGGTCGGGGTCGGCACCATCTACCGCCATTTCCCAACCCGCCGCGCCCTGATCGAGGCGGCTGCCGAACAGCGTTTCGCCGGGATTCTCGAGCATGTGCGCCGCACCTGCCTGTCGAATCCGGATACGCGGCAGGCGCTGGCCGGATTCCTCAGTCATGTCGCCGAAGTGCACGAGCAGGGGCGTGCATTGTCCGGCACCATCGAATCGGTGCTCGGTGACACCGAACCACGCGGTACGGTACGCGACGACCTCGCGGAACTCGGCGCGGAACTGTTGGCCAGGGGCCGAGCCGATGGCAGTATTCGCGCTGATGCGACCGTTGCCGACCTTTATATGATCGTCGGTGCGGTCGCGACGATCAGCCGCGACGGATTCGGCAACTGGCGGCGGTTCATCGAACTCGTGCTCGACGGCCTCCGGCCATGATCACTTGCGCAACAACTGCGCGAGTTGCATAACCGAGAGCTTCGGCTTCTCCTCTTCGCGCGGCGCTTCCGGATCGACAACAGTGGCGTGCGGGATTACCGCTTCCGGATCGGAAAACGCCGCATACGTCTTATCGCGCAACAATTTGTGCAGCAGAAACCCGGTGAGCAGCGCCCGTGTCGTGCGCGCGGTCTTGGTCTCGTGCTTGCCCACCCCCAACGCCGCCAGCGCGCGACGCCCTTCGACAATGCCGTTGTGCGACGCCCCGTCGACCGCCCGCAACACCACCGGCCCGGCCCACGCGGCGGTCAGCGGGATCGCATTCGAGCTGACCGATTCGATATCGGTCGCCCCGGCCAACACCAACGCGGGCGTATCGATATCGGGTGCGATCGTCTCGGCGGACGGCGCGGTCGGCGCCGGGTAGAGGGCGGCAACCGCGGCGACGCGACGCTGTCCGGCGGCGATCACCGCGGCGCCCGCGCCCATGCCGTGCCCGGCCAGCGCCAGCCGGTCCGGATGCACGCTGATCGCACCGTCGCCGAGCCGGACGCTGGTGCAGATATCGAGCGTGGTGAGCAGATCGGTGGCCAATCCGAGGTGTGACGGAATCGGCCCGCGCTCGGTATCCGGGGCCGCGGCCACGAAACCCCAGGACGCCAGGTGTTCGAGCGTGGCGCGATAGTTGGCGGCGCCGGTCAGCCAGCCGTGGCCGAATGCGACCGCGGGTAGATTCAGTCCGGACTCCGGGGTGAACACCACACCGGGCTGACCGGCGATGGCGAGGTTGCCGCGCAGTACACGGTGGGGCCCCCGGCTGGTCAGGGTGCTCAGGAGTGATTTCACAGACGCCGACACGACGTGAACGTTATCCGATAAGTACTCTGGTGAGCCATGTGCGGAATCGTGGGGTACGTCGGGTACCGGGACGCCCTCGGCGTCGTCGTTGACGCGTTGCGCCGCATGGAATATCGAGGATACGACTCCGCGGGCGTCGCGATCCTGGATGGCGCGGGCGTGTTGGCGGTGGAACGCAAGGCGGGCAAACTGGCCAATCTCGAGGCCGAACTCGCCGAAGTGGGGACCGACCACTTCGCGGGCACCACCGGCATGGGACACACCCGCTGGGCCACCCACGGCGCGCCGACCGACCGCAACGCCCATCCGCACCGCGACATCACCAACAAGGTGGCCGTGGTGCACAACGGCATCATCGAGAACTTCGTCCCGCTGCGCCGGGAGCTCGAAGACGCCGGCGTCGAGCTGAGCAGTGACACCGACACCGAGGTCGCCGTGCACCTGGTGGCGCGCGCATACGCCGAAGGCCCCACCGCAGGTGATTTCGCGGCGAGCGCGCTGGCCGTGCTGCGTCGGCTGGAGGGTGCGTTCACGCTGGTCTTCACCCATGCCGACCACCCGGACAGCATTGTCGCCGCGCGCCGCTCGACGCCGCTGGTCGTCGGTGTCGGCAAGGGCGAGATGTTCATCGCCTCCGATGTCACCGCATTCATCGAGCACACCCGCGAGGCCGTCGAACTCGGCCAGGACCAGGCCGTCGTGATCACCGCCGACACCTACACGGTCACCGACTTCGCGGGCAATGACGGATCGGCGCGCACTCGCCCGTTCACCATCGACTGGGATCTGGCCGCTGCCGAGAAGGGCGGGCACGACTTCTTCATGCTGAAGGAGATCGAGGAACAGCCCGCCGGTGTCGCCGACACGCTGATCGGCCACTTCACCCACGACGAGGCCGGTGGCCGGATCGTGCTGGACGAGCAGCGCCTCGCCGATCAGGAACTGCGCGATTTCGACAAGGTATTCGTCGTCGCCTGCGGCAGCTCCTATCACGCCGGCCTGTTGGCCAAGTACGCGATCGAGCACTGGACCAGGCTGCCCGTCGAGGTCGAGCTGGCCAGCGAATTCCGTTATCGCGACCCGGTTCTGGACCGGTCCACGCTGGTGGTGGCGATTTCGCAGTCGGGTGAGACCGCCGACACCCTCGAGGCGGTGCGGCACGCGAAGGAGCAGAAGGCGCGCGTGCTCGCCATCTGCAATACCAATGGTGCACAGATTCCGCGCGAGTCCGATGCGGTGCTCTACACCAGGACCGGACCGGAGATCGGCGTCGCGTCCACCAAGGCGTTCCTGGCGCAGGTGGCCGCGAACTACCTGGTGGGGCTGGCGCTGGCGCAGGCGCGCGGCACCAAGTATCCGGATGAGGTGGCCCGCGAGTTCGCCGAACTCGAGGCGATGCCGCACCTGGTGCAGCAGGTACTGGAAACCGCGCCGCAGGTGCGCGCGATCGCCAGGGAACTGGCGCATGTGCCGACCGTGCTGTTCCTCGGCCGCCACGTCGGCTATCCGGTGGCGCTGGAGGGTGCGCTCAAGCTCAAGGAACTCGCGTACATGCATGCCGAGGGATTCGCGGCGGGTGAGCTCAAGCACGGCCCGATCGCGCTGATCGAGGAGGGGCTGCCGGTGATCGTCGTCATGCCCTCACCCAAGGGGCGCGCGGTACTGCACTCGAAGCTGCTCAGCAATATCCGTGAGATCCAGGCCCGCGGCGCCCGCACCATCGTGATCGCCGAGGAGGGTGACGACACGGTGCGCCCATTCGCGGACGATCTCATCGAGATCCCTTCGGCGCCAACGCTTTTCCAGCCGTTGCTGTCGACTGTTCCGCTGCAGATCTTTGCCGCCGAGGTGGCTCAGGCGCGCGGGTACGACATCGACAAGCCGCGCAATCTGGCGAAGTCCGTCACCGTCGAGTAGCGCCTGGGCCGGTTCGCGCGGCGAGCGTGGCAAGGCGTGAGTACGTCTCGCGGTCATCCGCCGATTCGCGGCGGCAACGCCGCGCTGCGATCAGGCAAGACGCTGGTCGTGAGCGGCTGCGTTCGGACTCCGACCTGGTCGAAGATCGGTGCGGTGGCGGCGGTGACCGAGTCCCGGCGCTGCCTCGGCGTGCCAGGGGAGGACTCAGGGCTGACCGGCGGGGACCAGGGATTCGGTTGGCTCGCTTGATGTTTCGGCACCGCGACGTTCGAGATTGCCCGACAGGATCGCCAGACCGAGCGCACTCACGACCAGGATGACCCCGACCCAGTTGGGTGAGGTGTACCCGTATCCCGCGGCGATGACGACGCCGCCGAGCCACGCGGAGATCGCGTTGCCGAGGTTGAATGCGCCGATATTGAGCGCCGAGGCCAGCGTCGGTGCGTTACCTGCCTGGTCGAGGACACGCTTCTGCAGCGGCGGAACGGTCGCGAAGCCGAGTGCGCCGATGAGGACGACCGTGATCGCGGCCGCGACCTTGTTGTGCGCGGTGAATGTGAACAGCGCGAGCGCCAGCGCAAGGCCGCTGAGGGTGGTGTAGAGCATCGGCATCAGATGCCGGTCGGCGAATTTGCCGCCGATCAGATTGCCCAGGAAGAAACCGATGCCGAACAGGACGAGCAGCCAGGTGACCGAACTCTCCGCATAGCCGGTGACCTCGGTCATCATCGGTGCGAGGTAGGTGATCGCCGCGAAGACACCGCCGAAGCCGAGCACCGTCATGGCCATTGCGAGCAGCACCTGAGGGTTGGTGAGGACGGCGAGTTCATGCCGCAGGCGCGCGTCGTGGGGTGCGGGCTGTTCGGGCACCAGGGCGGCGACGCCGACGAGACCGGCCAGGCCTACCGATGCGACGAGCAGGAAGGTGAGCCGCCAACCGAACTGCTGGCCGAGCAGGGTGCCCAGCGGCACGCCGACGATGGTCGCGACGGTCAGTCCGGTGAACATCATGGCGATCGCACCGGCCTTGCGATCCGGGCCGACCAGATTTCCGGCGACCACCGATCCGATGCCGAAGAAGGCGCCGTGTGCGAGCGAGGCAACGACACGCCCGGTCAGCATGAGGCCGAAAGTCGGTGCGAGCGCACACAATACGTTGCCCGCGATCAGCAGCAACAGGCTGATGAGCAGCATTCGTTTGCGGGATACCCGGGTGCCGAACCCGGTCATGATCGGGGCGCCGACCAGCACGCCGAGCGCATACCCGGTGACCAGCAGGCCCGCGGTGGGGATCGACACGGTGTAGGTGTCGGCGATGTCGGGCAGCAGCCCGACGACGACGAATTCGGTGGTGCCGATTCCGAAGGCCCCGAGTGTCAGGGCCAGTAGTGCGAGCGGCATGAGCATGAGCCTCCACTGGATGTTGTGCCTGAGCTTTACAGGCGTCAACAATAATTGCAGACGCGGATTAGTTGCAAACGCGGGCTATTGTGGCGTTCATCTATCCTGTAGACACGAGCCCCGACGCAAAAGGAATGCCATGACCGCGGATGCCGCCCTGACCGGCCTGGCCGATGGTTGGTACGCACTGTCGCTGCTGCACGATCGGATCGAGGCGCATATCGAACGTGCTCTGCAATCCGGTCACGAGCTGAGCGTGCGCGAATTTTCGCTGCTCGTCGTGCTCAGTCGCCAGCACGACGGGCCCGGCGGGCATCTGCGCATGAACCAGGTCGCCGAAGCCGTGGTGCTCAGCCAGAGCGCGACAACCCGCCTGGTCACCCGCCTCGAAGACCGTGGCCTGCTGCAGCGTTACCTCTGCCCCGACGACCGCCGCGGCATCTACACCGACGTAACACCCGCGGGCCTAGAACTTCTGACCCGCGCCCGCCCCACCCACGACACCGCCCTGTCCAGCGCTCTGGGCCAAGCCGCCGCCGACCCCGAACTGGCCCCTTTGGTCGCCGCCGTCGAAGCGATGAACACCAAGGCGGCGCGGCGCACCCGAATCCCGCAGGCATAGCCGTTCGGCGCACCGATTGATCAGCGCGATGTACCTGCCGCGCTCAGGTCGGAATGTCTGTCGACTGGCGGGGGAATACCGATTCGGGCGGGCAGTGATCGTGGCGAAGAGCGCCGACCGGGCCCGGCTATTCGACGGTGACGGTGCCGCGCATCTGGGGGTGCAGGGAGCATAAGTAGCGGTAGGTACCGGGGGCGAAGAAGGTGTAGCTCCATTGGCCTCTGTCGAAGATCGGGCTGTTGATGCCCATGGCCTTATCGCCGATGCCCTGGACCGTGTGCGGAACGGAGTCCTTGAATTTCCAGGTCACGGTCTCGCCGACCTTGACGGTCACCTCGGCGGGGGAGAACCTCATATCCGTGACGTCGACGGTGACGGCAGCGGGTTTCGAATCGCCGGATTTGGTGGTCGTCGGCTGGCCGGCCTTCGCGGTGGTCGATGCGGCGGTCGAGTTCGTATCGCTGGAGCCGCAGCCTGCCGGCAGTAGTGCCGCGGCCAGGACGAATCCGGTTGCGATCCGGGTGGACATCGCTTGGCGCACCATCGGCATGACGGCCAAGCGTAGTCTGCTGACGGTGCGGGCCCGCGCAGCGCCATGGCGTTGTCGCTTGGGCGTATCCCGTACGAGCGGAACCGCAGTGCCCGATCGACGCAGTGGAGGCGAGCGTTCATGTCCAGCCAGCGGGGCTATTTCACCGCCGATGAAGTGCGTGCGGCCGAGGCCGAGTTGTTCACCCGTGTCCCCGAGGGCATGCCTATGCACCGGGCGGCCTACGGATTGGCGACGGTGGTCGCGAGCGAGTTGCGTGCGCGGACCGGCGGCATCGCGGGCAGGTCGGTGCTGCTGCTCGTGGGTTCCGGCGATAACGGTGGCGACGTGCTCTGGGCCGGATCGATGCTGCGCCGCCGCGGCGTCGCCGTGACCGCCCTGCTGCTGAATCCGGAACGCGCCCACGCGAAAGGCCTTGCTGCACTGCGCAAGGCAGGCGGCCGGATCCGAATTGCCTCGGACGTGTCGCGTGTCGATGGCGCAACCTCGACCGGCTCGGGCACACCCGATCTGGTGATCGATGGCATCGTCGGCATATCCGGCCGCGGCCCGCTGCGCCCGGCGGCCGCGGAAATCGTTGCCGCTCTGGATGTTTCGATCGTCGCCGCCGACTTGCCGAGCGGAGTCGATCCGGACACCGGCGCGGTGACCGGCCCCGCTGTCCAAGCCGAGGTTACGGTCGCATTCGGCGCTTACAAGCCGGTACATGCCTTGGCCGCGCCCTACTGCGGCCGAATCGAATTGGTGCCCATCGGTTTACGGCTACCCGAACCGAACCTCGCAGCGCTGGAACCTTCGGAGATCGGTGCGCGATGGCCGATTCCGGGACCCGTCGACGACAAATACACCCAGGGCGTCACCGGCATCTGCGCGGGCAGCGCGACATATCCCGGCGCAGCCGTGCTGTGCACCGGCGCCGCCGTCGCGGCCACCTCCGGTATGGTCCGGTACGCCGGAACCGGCGCGGCCGAGGTCCTCGATCATTTCCCCGAAGTCATTGCGGCCCAGACCATCTCGTCCACCGGCCGAGTGCAGTCCTGGGTATTCGGCCCCGGCGCGGGCACCGACACCGACGCACACAAACGACTCGCCGAAATCCTCGCCACCGACCTGCCCGTCGTCATCGACGCCGACGGCCTGACCTTGCTCGCCGCCGATCCCGACCTGGTCCGCGGCCGCACCGCCCCGACCGTATTGACCCCGCACGCAGGCGAATTCGCCCGTCTGACCGGGCATGAGGTCGGCCAGGACCGGGTGGCCGCCGTCCGCGACCTCGCCGAATCCTGGCAACTCACCGTCCTGCTCAAAGGCCGAGCCACCCTTATCGCCGGCCCGGGTCGCCCCGTACTCGTCAACGAAGCAGGGGGTTCCTGGGCCGCCACCGCCGGCGCGGGTGACGTCCTCTCCGGCATCATCGGCGCCCTCCTCGCTGCGGGCTACGATCCCGCCTGGTCCGCCGCCGCTGCCGCCCGCGTCCACGCCCTCGCCGCCAACCTCGCCGCCCACGAAAACCACCCATCCGCCGCCCCCACCTCCGCATCACCTCTCCTCGACCACCTGCGTCCGGCAATCCGCATCTTGCGCACGCTTGCGGCGAAGTGACGTGCGCTGCCCCCGGACCGCACTTTTATTGCCGCATCCACGACCCTGCGAGCCGCGCGGGTCTCGGTAGCCGGCGGCCTTCCGGGGCATCCGAGTCCTACCTGCGCTCGCCTCCAAGCGCCCCTGCCCGCCCGCCATTGCGGCCCTCGCCGCTAGGCCATGAACCGACGCCCTCGCGCGAGCCAGACACCGAATGGCAGGATCAATAAGCGTGGAGGCGCAAGTGGAGACGGTTATCGATCTGGATGCCATTGCCCACAACGTGCGGATCCTGCGTGAATATGCGGGGGATGCGGCGGTGATGGCGGTGGTAAAGGCCGACGGCTACAACCACGGCGCCGTCGAGGTCGGGCAGGCCGCGCTGGCGGCCGGTGCGGCGGAACTCGGGGTCACCACGGTCGCCGAGGCGGTGCAGTTGCGCACCGCCGGAATTACCGCCCCGCTCCTTTGCTGGCTCAATAATTCCGATGCCGACTTCAGCGCCGCGGTCGAGCACGATATCGAGATCGGCGTCTCCTCCCTGGCGCACCTGCGGGCGATCGAGGCTGTGGCGCGGGCATCCGGCCGGACTGCCATCGTCTCGCTGAAGGTCGACTCCGGCCTCAACCGCAACGGCATTGCGCCGCTCGAGTACCCGGCGGTGCTCGCGGCCCTACGCACGCTGGTGGACGAACAGGTGGTGCGGTTCCGCGCGATCTTCTCCCACCTCGCACACGCCGACGAGCCCGAACACCCCTTCCTCGACGTCCAGCGCGACCGCTTCGTCGAGGCCGTAGCCGCAGCCAAGGAACACGGCCTCGAACCGGAACTGGTCCACCTCGCGAACTCGGCTGCCACGCTCACCCGCCCGGATCTGGCCTTCGATATGGTCCGCCCCGGTATCGCGATGTACGGCCTGACTCCGATACCCGAACTCGGCGAGTTCGGCCTGCGGCCCGCGATGACCTTTCAAGCCCGAGTCGCCTTGGTCAAAGAGGTCGCCGCCGGTGAGGGCGTCTCCTACGGCCACCAGTGGATCGCTCCGCACGACACCACCGTCGCCCTCATCCCCGCCGGATACGCCGACGGTGTGTTCCGTCCGTTGAGCAACCGCTTCGCGGTGTGGCTCGGTGGCGCATTGCGCCCGAACGTCGGTCGAATCTGCATGGACCAATTCGTCGTCGATCTGGGCGACAATGCCGCGGGCGTCGTCGAAGGCGATACCGCGATCCTGTTCGGCCCGGACCAACCGCGTGCCCAGGACTGGGCCGATCTGCTCGGCACCATCCACTATGAGATCGTGTGCTCCCCACACGGCCGAGTGGTGCGGCGCCACGTAGGGGGAATTCGATGAGAACAGTCGTCCGCGGCGGACTGGCAACCGCCGGTGTGGTCGGCGCACTGGCCGGCGCCCACGCCTTGCGCCGCATCGGCGCGCGGGTGCTCTGGCCCGCTCGCGTCGATGAATACCGCGACGAGAACTTCGACCTGCTCGACGAGGACCACTCCGGCGCAGTGCTCACCGAAGACGGTGTGCGCCTTGCCACCCGGGAATGCGGCTCACCCGACGCCCCGGTCACCGTGATCTTCGTGCACGGCTTCTGCAACACCATGGAGTCGTACCACTTCCAGCGCCGTGATCTGGAAAAGCGTTGGGGTACAAGCGCTCGCCTGGTCTTCTTCGATCTGCGCGGCCACGGCCGCTCCGGCACCCCGAACACCGACAGCTGCACCGTCGCCCAACTCGGGCGCGATCTGGCGGCCGTCATCGAGGCGACCGCCCCGACGGGTCCGGTGGTGCTGGTCGGTCATTCACTCGGCGGCATGGCGGTGCTCGCCGCGGCGGCACAGTTCCCGGAGTTGTTCGCGGCGCGGGTGATCGGGGTCGGTCTGCTCTCGACGGCCGCCGCCGAGGTCACCTCGGCGGGTGTCGCGCAGTTGCTGCGTAACCCGGCGGTCGACGGCTTCCGCTTGGCCGTGCACACCGCGCCCGCATTGGTGCAGGCCGGGCGCAGCACCGTCCGGCAGGTGATCACGCCGATACTGCACGTCAGCTCGTTTCACGGACACGTCAGCCCCACCCTGTCGCGCTTCACGACGCTCATGATCGACCGCACGCCCGTCGAAACGATCGTGAAATTCCTGAAGGCCATCGAACTGCACGACGAATCGGCCGCGCTGCCGACGCTCGCGGGCCTGCCGGTGCTGGTACTCGGCGGCGCGCACGATGTCGTCATACCGTTCCGCAATTCGCGGGCGCTGGCACGCGAATTGCCCGAGAGCGAACTCGTCCGACTCGATGACGCCGCGCATATGGCGCATATGCAGTTTCCGGATCTCGTCAACGCCGCACTCGACCGGCTGCTCGTGCGTGCGGGCGTCATCGACAGCACCCAATCAACCGCGGAGGTCGCCGGTGGCTGAACGGCAGCAACGGATTCTGCCCACGGTCGCCGACACCGAGGCCTTCGGTCGCGAACTCGCCGGAGGTCTGGGCGCGGGCGATCTGGTGGTGCTCGACGGACCGCTCGGTGCGGGCAAAACCGCACTGACTCGCGGTATCGCGGCGGGTCTCGGCGTGCAGGGCCGGGTCAGCTCACCGACCTTCATCATCGCCCGCCAGCACCGGGCCGGACAGCGCGAGGGCGCCGCGCCGGTGCCGCTGGTGCATGTGGACGCCTACCGGCTCGGCGGCGATCTGGACGAACTGGACGCCTTGGATCTCGACACCGATCTGCATCAGGCGGTCGTGGTCGTGGAGTGGGGCAAGGGTGTCGTGGAACACCTCGCCGAGCGGCACCTGTATGTGTTGCTCTCGCGCGAACCGAATTCCGAAGTCCGCACCGCGATCTGGGAATGGGTCGGATAGGTCGCGGAGAGGGCCCTCGACCCGGGTGCCGTGACTACCGAGTAGCTCCGCACCACGCGCAGGTACCACCCGGTATCGTTGGGCCAATCATGCTTGTACTAGCCGTCGACACCGCGACACCTGCCGTAACGGCGGGATTGGTGGAACTGGAGCAGGCCGCACCCGGCACCGTCGCCCCGTCGCGGGTGCACACCGTCGCCGCTCGCGTCCGGGTCGACGCCCGCGCCCACGCCGAGGTGCTCACCCCGCAAATCCTCGAATGCCTCTCGGAGGCAGATCGTTCCAGGGCCGATATCGAGGCCGTCGTGGTCGGCATCGGTCCGGGTCCGTTCACCGGACTGCGCGTCGGTATGGCGACCGCCGCCGCTTTCGGTGACGCGCTCGGCGTCCCGGTCTACGGTGTGTGCAGCCTCGACGCGATCGCCGCCGACGCGGTGCTCGAACCCTCGCTGCTGCCGGGCATCACGCCCGAGAGTGAACTGCTCGTGGTCACCGACGCGCGCCGCCGCGAGGTGTACTGGGCCCGCTACCGTGACGGATATCGCATCGAGGGCCCGGAGGTGAGCAAGCCTGGTGACCTGGATCCCGTGCAGGCCACCATGATCGCCGGTTCCGCCTCGCACGTCGACCTGTTCGACCTGCCCGTGCTCCCGGCCGAAACCCCGTCACCCGCCGGTCTGGTGCGGGTCGCGGCTGCCGAGCTGCTGGCGCGCGCCGTCCCGGAACCGTTGATCCCGCTGTACCTGCGTAGACCGGATGCGGTGGAACGGAGCTACCGTACGCTCGACCGGACGGGAGCGTGACGGCCATGGAGCCGAGCAGACCCGTGACTCGCATCGAGCCCATGGACGTCGCCGATATCGGGCGCTGTGTCGAACTGGAGCAGTTGTTGTTCCCGGAGGACGATCCGTGGCAGGCGGTGTCCTTCCACTCGGAGCTGGCCGGGCCGCACAACCGCTATATCGTCGCGCGCGACGAGTCCGGGCGAATGGTCGGCTATGCGGGTATCGCGCTGCTCGGTGATGCCGAACATCCCGAGGCCGAGGTGCACACCATCGGTGTCGATCCCGGCTGCCATCGCGGCGGTGTCGGCACCATGCTCCTGAAGGCGCTGCTCGCCGAGGCTGGTAAGCGCGGCGGGCCGGTCTTCCTCGAGGTGCGCACCGATAACGCGCCCGCCATCGCGCTCTACGCCAAGCATGGTTTCCACATCATCGGCCTGCGCAAGAACTACTACCACCCCAGCGGCGCCGACGCGTACACCATGCGCAGACCGGAACTAGCAGCGAACCCGGCCTGGGGTCCGCAGCCGGCCGAATCGGCACAACCGAACGAGGTGCTTTCGTGATCGTCATGGGCATCGAAAGTTCCTGCGACGAAACGGGAGTCGGCATCGTGCGCCGACACCCCGACGGCACCTGTGAACTGCTCGCCGACGAGGTCGCTTCCAGCGTCGAACAGCATGCCCGCTTCGGCGGTGTGGTCCCGGAGATCGCCTCGCGCGCCCATCTCGAGGCCATCGTGCCCGCGATGCGCCGAGCACTGGCCGCCGCGGGCATCAGCAAGCCCGACGCGCTCGCGGTGACCATCGGACCCGGATTGGCCGGTGCGCTGCTGGTCGGCGTCGCGGCCGCGAAAGCCTATGCGGCAGCGTGGGATGTGCCGTTCTACGCACTGAACCATCTCGGCGGACACGTCGCGGTGGACACCCTCGAGCACGGCCCGATGCCACCGTGCGTCGCGCTGCTGGTCTCCGGCGGGCACACGCATCTGCTGCACGTCACCGATCTGGCCGAACCGATCGTCGAACTGGGCAGCACCGTTGACGACGCGGCGGGCGAAGCCTTCGACAAGGTCGCCCGGCTGCTCGGCCTCGGCTTCCCGGGCGGACCCGCGCTGGATGCCGCTGCGGCACACGGCGACCCGAAGGCCATCGCCTTCCCCCGCGGTATGACAGGTCCGCGCGACCCTCGCTACGACTTCTCCTTCTCCGGCCTCAAAACCGCCGTCGCCCGCTACGTCGAGGCAGCTCAGCGCAACGGCTTCACCGCCGATGAACTGCCGATACCGGACATCGCGGCATCGTTCCAGGAGTCGGTCGCCGACGTGCTCACCATGAAGGCGGTACGTGCCGCCCAAGACGTCGGCGTAGAGACCCTGGTCCTCGGCGGGGGCGCCACCGCCAACTCCAGAATCCGCTCGATGGCCGAAGACCGCTGCGCCGCAGCCGGATTGCGCCTGCGGGTCCCCAAACCCCGCCTGTGCACCGACAACGGCGTAATGATCGCCGCCCTCGGCGCTCACGTAATCGCAGGCGGCGCAACCCCATCCGCCCTGACCGTCGCCACCGACCCCGGCCTCCCGGTCTCCGTCAGCCAAGTCGGCTGACCCCGCCGCTGGGGAGCGCGGACGCAATCAAGATCAGGTGGCACTGAGGGCGGTCGTCTCTTGCGTTTTGCCGACATGGTTTCCACGTGATCATCTGTCCAGTCGGATGCCCTGGGGGGTTTCCGTGGGGTGGTGCTTCTCGTGGCCGCAGTTAGCAACTCCTGGCTTGGTGCCCGGTGGGTCGTGCTCTTGCCGTGTCCGTGGAGCGCGACCTCAGTCGTCAGGCGCGACCTGGTGGCCCGACAGTCCCGCACTCGATCCCGAATTCGCCCTGGGCGGGAATGGAATCCGCGATTGCGCGGGCGCCTGTGTGGGCCCCAGCTGCGGCGGCGCCGATGACGCCGGACCGCGGTCCTGCCCCGACGACCCGGCGCCCGGCGAATTCGGATTTCCGAACAGCGGTCCGAGCAGTTCGGGGAACGGGATCGGCGGCAGGTTCGGATCCGGGCGCAGTGTCGGCGCGGACGGCGTTGTCCCGACGGGCGACGAGGTGGTCGAGGTGGCCGGTTGGCTGCGGTCCGGGGTGAGCGAGGGGATATTGGCGCCGGAGGGCCGGTTGGTGCTTTCCCGGTTCGGGCCGGTGGTCGACGTGCCCACACCGGTCGGCGGCACCACAGTTACCGGCGCCGTGGGTAGTTGGGCACTGCTGGTGGTGCCCGCGGGGGAGATCTGGTCGTCCCCGGTCGGCGCGAAGGTCTTCACCCCGTAGCCGATGACCAGCCCGACCACCACGATCGCACCCGCCAGCGTGCCGGCGACCTTGGTGAAGGTACCGACCGGCGCATCGGCCGCGCCGACGACCGGGAATACCGACGGCTGCACCGAATCCGCCACCAGCGCGGCGCCTTTGGCGATCACCGCCTCCGGATCGTCGATGGTGTGCACCGGAATGTCCAGCGCGCGTTCGAGGGTGGACAGCACGGCCGGAATATTGGCGCCGCCGCCGATCACGATGACGGCCTGCGGGAACGTGGGCGACCGGGCGAAGACCGCGGCGACGAAAACGGCGGTCTCGCGCAGCAGATCCGAGATCAGTTCCTCGAAGTCGGCCCTGGTCAGCTTGAGCGGCTGCCCGGCGACATGATCGATGGTCACGGCGGGCGCGATCGATAGGTGTTCCTTGGCGGCGCGGCCGCGGTTGGTCAGCATGCCCCTGTTGGGGCGGGTGCCGCGCCGGGCGTAGTGCAGATCCACGAGGTGGTGATAGATCAGCTCATCGATGGCGTTGCCGCTGATCGCCGCGGTGCGTTCGGTGCGCAGGACGGTGGAGTCGGCTTGGCCGGCCACGGTGACGCTGAGACCGGTCGCGCCGAGGTCGACGATGGCGACCGTCTCGTAGCGGTCCACGAGGCCGGTGTGGCGCAAATACGTCAGTGCCGCAGTGCCTTCCGGCACCAGCCGCAGATCGCGCTGTTTGCCGGTGGCCGACCGGATCACCTGCGCCTGCTCTTTACTGCGATAGGCGACCGCGACACTGGTGGGCGGGCGACCGGCGGCGGAATCGACACCGATCGATTTCGCACCGGCGAAGCGCGCGCCGACCGGATGCGCCGGAAAGGCCACGTCATAGGAGAGCTGCGTGGTCGGAAGCTGGGTGGTCATGAGCTCGATCGAGGACGCGACGAGATCGCCGAGATCGGAGTGGGCCGCGTCCGCGGAAACCACTCGATAGTCGAAACTCTGCGCGCCATTGGACGCGGTAGCGACCAGCGCCGAGCACACGACCTCGTTACCGGCCGATATGCCGAGGGATGTTCGCATGTCACCTCCCTTCGAGCGGATGGTCATGGTGTCGCCGACCATCTCGAATGGACAGCCGGACAGCTCGCGTGGATGGCGAGCGATCCGGACGCGGGACCGGGCCGACCCGTTGTCCGGATGGGTCGCTGGGACGGCCGTGGATCACGTGTGGTCTTGCCCTCTGGTGAAGCTTCTTGTTTGAAAACGCTGGTGTTGTGACGCTGATCTTGCTCTTGCGGAGCGGGTATTGCTCTGTGGCACTGGGTGTTTCGTGACGCTTGGTGCTCCCCCCACGGCGCCGGTTCGTGACGAACACGGCGAGCGGAGCACGACCGTCGTCAATACTGTCACAATCCGTTATCCGAACGTTACAGATTTGCCGAAGTCTTGGGAAGCCCTCAGACATCTGGGCGTGGCGTGGCACACGCGTGTCGGAAAAAGACACGCATGGGCGGGGACCAACGATTTTGGCACAGTCCAACCTTGAGCGCTGGCACTCTCATGTATAGAGTGCTAGTCGGCACTGTGTGATGTGCGTGTGCCAGTTCGACTACTGAGCAGGGGTCCCGGCACCCGCGACGACGGGGCTGATGCGAAGGGTCGAGTTCGAGTGACCGTCGGCGACTGCTTGCGGGGCGCTCGATACAAACCGATACCGATGGTCCGGGACAACAGTTCCGGACGACCGTAAATCCCCTGAAAGTGGAGGGCTCAACGTGGCGAGCGTGAACATCAAGCCGCTCGAGGACAAGATCCTCGTCCAGGCCAACGAGGCCGAGACGACGACGGCCTCCGGCCTGGTCATCCCCGACACGGCGAAGGAGAAGCCGCAGGAGGGCACCGTCATCGCCGTCGGCGAAGGACGCGTCACCGACAAGGGTGACCGCATCCCGGTCGACGTCAAGGAAGGCGACGTCGTCATCTACAGCAAGTACGGCGGCACCGAGATCAAGTACCAGGGCGAGGAGTACCTCATCCTGTCGGCGCGCGACATCCTGGCCGTCGTCACCAAGTAGCCGATAGGCACATGCGTTCCGCCCCGGTGTCTTTCGCGACCCGGGGCGGAGTGCGTTCGGCCCAGAACACACAGGAGCTGACAAACACATGGCAAAGCAGATCGAGTTCGACGAGAAGGCTCGTCGTGCTCTCGAGCGCGGCGTCGACAAGCTCGCCGACGCGGTGAAGGTCACCCTCGGGCCGCGTGGTCGCCACGTCGTGCTCGCGAAGGCCTTCGGCGGCCCGACCGTGACCAACGACGGTGTCACCATCGCGCGGGAGATCGACCTCGAGGATCCGTTCGAGAACCTCGGCGCGCAGCTGGTCAAGAGCGTCGCGACCAAGACCAACGATGTCGCCGGTGACGGCACGACCACCGCCACCGTGCTGGCCCAGGCGCTGGTGCGCGCGGGTCTGAAGAACGTTGCGGCGGGCGCGAATCCGATCGTGGTGGGTTCGGGCATCGCCAAGGCCGCCGACGCGGTCTCCGAGGCGCTGCTCGCGCTGGCCACCCCGGTCTCCGGTGAGCAGGCCATCGCGCAGGTCGCCACCGTCTCCTCGCGCGACGAGGAGATCGGCGAAATGGTCGGCAAGGCGCTGACCACCGTCGGCAAGGACGGCGTGGTCACCGTCGAGGAGTCCTCGACGCTGCAGACCGAACTCGTCGTCACCGAGGGCGTCCAGTTCGACAAGGGCTACCTCTCGCCCTACTTCGTCACCGACGCCGACAGCCAGCAGGCCGTCCTCGAGGATGCCTACATCCTGCTGAACCGGGAGAAGATCAGCTCGCTGCCCGATCTGCTCCCGCTGCTGGAGAAGATCGCCGAATCCGGCAAGCCGGTGCTGATCATCGCCGAGGACGTCGAGGGCGAGGCGCTGTCCACTCTGGTGGTCAACTCGATCCGCAAGACCCTCAAGGCCGTTGCGGTGAAGGCCCCGTTCTTCGGTGACCGCCGCAAGGCTTTCCTCGACGACCTCGCCGTCGTCACCGCGGGCACCGTGGTCAACCCGGATCTGGGCATCTCGCTGCGCGAGGCGGGCATCGAGGTGCTCGGCAAGGCGCGTCGCATCGTCGTCACCAAGGACGACACCACGATCATCGACGGTGCAGGCGCCGCCGAGGACATCGCGGCTCGCGGCACGCAGCTGCGGCGCGAGATCGAGGCCACCGATTCCGATTGGGATCGGGAGAAGCTCGAGGAGCGACTGGCCAAGCTGGCCGGCGGCGTCGCGGTGATCAAGGTCGGCGCGGCCACCGAGACCGCGCTCAAGGAGCGCAAGTACCGGGTCGAGGACGCGGTGAGCGCGGCCAAGGCCGCCGTCGACGAGGGCATCGTGCCGGGTGGTGGCACCGCCCTGGTGCATGCCGCCGCCAAGCTCGTCGAACTGCGCGACTCGCTCTCCGGCGACGAGGCCATCGGCGTCGAGGTGGTGCGCACCGCACTGTCGGCGCCGCTGTTCTGGATCGCCACCAATGCCGGCGTGGACGGTTCCGTGGTGGTCAGCAAGGTCGCCGACGGCAAGGAGGGCTTCAATGCCGCCACCCTCGCCTACGGCGATCTACTCACCGACGGTGTCGTGGACCCGGTCAAGGTGACCCGCTCCGCGGTCGTGAACGCGGCGTCGGTGGCCCGGATGATTCTCACCACCGAGAGCGCCGTGGTCGACAAGCCCGCCGAAGAGGAGCACGACCACAGCCACCACGGTCACGCGCACTGAGCGTAGGCCGCACGGCAGAAGGCCCCCGGGACCGCACGTCCCGGGGGCCTTCGTCTTGTGAACAATATGAACGCAATGGCGCGCAACAAGTCGAAAAATATCAATCGCGAGAACTGATTCCGGGTCGGCGAAGTTCTAAGAGGCGACGGGTGGTTGCTCAGCGGCGATGGCGGCGAGCAATCTGGCACGCAGGGCGGCGGGCGGCCGGGCCGCCGTCGCCTCCGCGAGAGTGCCGAGGACTTCCTTCGCCTGCTGGACTTCGGTCATGAATTCCGCGCGTAGTACGGGGTCCTCGCCGTCGAGCACTTCCTGCAACGCATTGTGGTCTTCGTCGTCGATCGATCCGAGCGCGACGGCGTGCGCGAGATCGATCCGGGCTTCGTTCATCTCACGTCACCCCCAAACTTTTCTTCAGTCGTGTCAATCCGTCCCGTATACGGGACTTAACGGTCGGTAACCCTACGCCGAGGAAGTCGGCGACTTCCGCGTAGGTTCGCCCGCCGTAGTAGGCGAGCGAGATGGCTTCCCGCTGAGTCTGTGTCAATGTCCCTAGACCCTGCTGGACGGCCTGCTGCTCGAGCCTGCGCTCTACTTCTTCGGTGACCTCATCGAATTCGTTACCGAGAACCCTTATCCCATAGGCGACTTCGCGCAGGGTATGGGCCTGTTCGGCGCGGACCCGGTCGACCGCCCGCCGATGGGCGAGGGTCATCAACCATGTCACCGCGGAACCTTTGGTCGCGTCGAAACTGGACGCGGTCCGCCAGATCTGGAGATACACCTCCTGGGTGGTCTCCTCCGCGTAGCCGGGGTCGTGCAGGACGCGTAGCACTAGCCCGAACACGCGCGCGCACGTTCGGTCGTACAGCTCGGCGAATGCCTCCTGGTCGGACCGGCCGCAACGTTCGAGAAGTGCGGCGAGCTCGATACTTTCGGCGGCGCGTGCCGTCACCGCAGATTCCACCCGGTTCGACGCAATGGTGGGTGGGATGGCTTCTCTTCGGAACGAGTCGCCCTCTGCGGCCGGCGGCCGCGTTGTCACAACGCTCCATTCTGTGTCATCGGTCACTACCGTAGCGGGCCGCTATCGGACCCCGTGCGGTGGGGTATCAGCGAACCGCGTGCGGATCGGCAACTTCCCTGTAAACCTCGACACGCCAGACGTTTCTGGAGGGGACACGCCGTGACACGCCGCTGGTTTCGCGAAACACCGTATGTACAACCGACTTCGGCTTGTGGCCGTCGCCGGGTGTTTGCTAGGCATTCGGCGCGCCGCGCCAGATGGATGGGAAGAAGTTGGTTTTAAACGGCCATCCGACGACGGTTGCGTCGAGCGTGCATCTCGCGCTCGGTTTCGGACATACCGCCCCAGATGCCGTAGGGCTCGCTGACTTTGAGTGCGTGGCTGCGGCACTGCATGAGCACCGGGCAGGCTCGGCAGATCTCCTTGGCGCGCATCTCGCGTGCGGTGCGGGCGCGGCCGCGTTCGCCGTCCGGATGGAAAAACACCGCGGAGTCCTGGCCTCGGCAGGATCCTCGCATCTGCCAGTCCCAGACGTCCGCGTTCGGTCCGGGGAGGTGGGTCGGCATGGGCATGGTGAACTCCTCGTGGTGCGAGCTCGTCAGCGTTGTCGAGCAGTTGTTCTGCAACAGTTGTGGCCACGGCGCTGGGTCGGCGGCGTGCCATGGGCTCGCCTATTGCGGTCGCTGCAATTTCGCGCGGCGCCGACCGTGGCGATGAGTTACGTTAGGTCCAGCCGCGAAATTCCGTCAATAGTTCGATGCAGCAGTTTTCTAAATCTTAAGCTGCGAAAATTAACCTCGAAGCTGTTTACTTTTTGGACCCATCCGGTAATACTGATCGGTTGGCCAGAGGCGGGTATGTCTTCGCATGGCGTCAGTATTCCGCATTCCCGCAGGTGGGAACGGGTTGGTGGTTGCATCCCCATGTAGTAGCGAGTAGGCCCGGACGTGGGTCCTATCACACCGTCGACGGCCCGCTACGATGTCCGGTCGATCAGAGATGGCAGAAACGGGGCGCTGAGGTTAATTGCGCGAAACGCATGTGAATTCCGGTCACACACGCTATGTGATTGCCGGAAGTACTTTTACTTGATGGAAACATGGCGACGGCGATGAAATGCTCAGTATTAGCCGGAAGTACCTGACGGACGGTTTCTCGCTGCGCGGTCACCCGCGGCGCTCGGGTTAGAGTTCGGCGTGCTCGTGCCTGCTTCCCCTATATATGTCGAGTCCGCCATGCTTGCCGACGCGGCTTTCGGCGCCTGCCCCGGTCGTGCCGCTGCCGAGTTGCCAACCGCCGCGACCCCGCTCGATTCCTGGCAGCGGGCGGTGATTTTCGGTGGTCAGGGTCGCTACGCCGCGGCACGTGAAGAGTTGCGGGTATTGCGCGCACGCACCACAGACCCGGTGCTGCTGTCGCTGGCCGCGAGTACCGAGGGCTCGTTTCTGCGTCAGCTCGGCTGGCATGCCCGTGCCGCCGGATACGACGGTCGGGCCGCCGCGTTGATCCTGCCGACGGGGGATGCGATCGGTCCCGAACGCGTGGACGCGATCTGTGACGCGCTGACCGGTCTCGCGGCCGACGCGCTCGGCACCGGCCGTCTGGCGCTCGCCTCCCGCCTGCTCCGGCGCAGTCATGACGCGATGACCCAGGCGCAGTCGCCGCACGGCTGGCGAACGCTGATCCGGTGGCATTGGGTCTGCGCGGAGACCGCCCTCGCTGCCGGCGCCGCCGACTCCGCCGCACCCCATGCTGCGGCGGCCCTCGCGCTGGCCGAGGACGGACCGTCCGTCCGCCACCGGGTCAAGTCCCGGCTCTTGGTCGCCGCGACAGCCGCGACAGCCGGGGATATCGAGCATGCGCGAACGCTCGCCGATGAGGTCGCCGAGCAGTGCCGTGAGCACGGATTGCTCCCATTGCGTTGGGCCAGTTCGATGTTGCGCTCCGGGGTGTCCACGGGGGCTCGCGCGAGCGCGGCCGCGATCGATGCGCAGGGGTGCGCGCAGACCATCGGCCGTCGTGGCGGGCACTTTCGTCCCATGAGTGATTCCCGAGTCTGATCAAGACACCACCGTGTTGCCCGGATCCGCGGGTTGTATCGCTATTGTTAGACCCGTTCCGCCCCTTCGGCGGAAGCACTGGTCATCACCGCCGGTGCCACTTGTAACGCCAGGAAATTCTCTGACGATGACGAACACGGGCGAAGAGTTGGACCTCGCCGTCGCTGCCGCTGCGCAGGGCGACAGATCCGCTTTAGCCCAGGTACTCGAATTGGTCCGCCCGTTGGTGGTGCGCTATTGCCGCGCGCGGATCGGCGCCGCGGAGCGCGGACAGCTCTCTGCGGACGACGTTGCGCAGGAGGTATGTCTGGCCGTGATGACAGCTCTGCCCCGGTATCAGGACCAGGGCAGGCCCTTCATGGCCTTCGTATACGGAATCGCTTCGCACAAGGTTGCCGACGCTCATCGCAACGCCGCCCGTAACAAGGCGGAGGCAATGGCCGAAGTACCAGATGTCATATCCACCGACCAGGGGCCGGAACAGCGAGCTCTCGAGTCCGAAACGAGCAGGCAGATGAATAGCCTGCTCGCGACGCTTCCGGAGAAGCATCGAGAGATTCTGATCCTGCGTTTGGTCATGGGTTTGTCAGCAGAAGAAACCGCAGTCGCCGTGGGCAGTACGGCGGGTGCGATACGCGTCGCCCAACACCGGGCGCTCGCGAAACTGAAGTCACAAGTGGCGAGGGCAGGTGAAATGTATGGCTAGGGATGGCGAGCGCGGTCGGGGCGACTGGAAGGCGCGACGTGGATCGCGAAATAGCGGTCCCTACGCCGGGAGTGGTGACACCGGTCCGGTGGACATCGCGGCGGTGCGCAGAGACGATGCGCTGATCGATGCCATTGCTAGCAACGGCCCGGTACAGACCGACAGCGCGGAGGAGTTTCAGCTCGCGTCGCTGCTGGCGGACTGGCGAGCGGAGCTGATTTCTCCGCCGTTGCCCGCTGAACCGAACCTCGATGAGATCGTTGCCGCGGTCAATCAGGAGATCGGTGCCCGGCAGGTCCGGATCGGTGCGCAGTCCGGTGGGCGACTACGGCTTATCCGTCCGATTCTCGGGACGGCTGCCGCGTTGGCACTGGTCATCGGTGGTCTTTCGGCGTTCTCCTATGGCGCCGCTCCGGGTGATCCGCTCTGGCGGGTCAAGGAAGTCGTGTTCAGCGAACAGGCGCAGTCGACCGTCGTGCAGCGCGCCGACAGCGATCTGGCCAACGCGAAAACGATGCTCGCTCAGGACAATCCGGAGCAGGCAAGGGCCAAGCTGGAGGGCGCCAAGGCGAATGCCGAGCTGATCGACGATCCGGTCAAGCGAGACAAGCGAATCAACGAATTCAACCTCTTGCTCGCGGAGTTGAACAAGATCGCTCCGGAGATCGGGAAGTCGCTCGCGGCGAGCACGACACCGACGACGACACCCAACCCGGCGGCAACCGATGGCACCAACTCGTCGACCACCAAGCCTTCCGGCGACGCTGGTTCTACCTCCTCGGTGGTGCCGCCGGTCGATACGAAGGTGCCGACGACGGAACCGAACACACCGGGCAAGTCGACACCGCCGACAACCGCGCCGCCGGTGAGTACTCCCGCTCCCGAACAGCCCACGCAGCCCAGTCATCCGACTCAGGCACCGCCGACCACCGTGGGAACCCAGCCCACGGGGGTCGTGCCGAGCGTGGATTCCGGCCCGCCCGCGCAACCTCCGACTCAACAGCAGCCGCCGACCTTCGTGGTTCCCACCGGTTTGCCGTCTTTGCCGGGGTTGCCCGGATCGGGGCCGGCCACTTAATCGGAGTCGATACTCCGACAGCGCTTTGGTTCGTGAAAAGCGCTCGATCCAGCAGAAGCGCTGTGGCGGATGCATATCCGCCACTTCCGCGCGTGCGTGGGTGCGCGGACATTCGAATTATTTGTGCATGAACCGATCGCCGACCGGCGGTCGGCTTTGTCTGTCAGCTATTTCACATCGCGCCCGCGCGTCAGCGCGCTGGGGGAGCGCGCGATGTCAGCTGTCGAACCCGTCGAATCCGTCGCCGTGAAAGGCCTCGTTCATCGAGGCATCCGCGTATCCCCGGCAGTAATCCCAGGTGACATACGCTTCCGGCATCGGGTCGTAGGCGGGCTCGTGCGGGCGCACTGTGCCGTCGACCAGCAGCTGAAGCAGGTTGGCGCGCAGCATATCCCAGTCGTGGTAGTGATCTTGTCTGCAGTCTTCGCAGCTGACCACGAGTCCTCGGATGCCACGGTGCGCTAGTAGTGCCTCATACACCGCAAGGTCGGCGAGATCCTCCTCGACCGCAAGGCGCTCGTGGGGATCCAGCGGTTCACCGGGCTCGATGGCATCGAGCGCGGCGGACGGGTCGGAGGGGTCTCCGGCGAACGGATCCGGCGGCAAGCCAGGTGGTAGATGGTCACGCACACCCCCACGGTACGCAGAACAGGGTGCTCTTCGCCAGCTATGTGGCGCGCCAGTTTCGGTGGTGGGCTCAGTTCATCGGCGTGTTTGCGGGACAGATACCATGGGTGACAGGCAGCGGCCAGTATCCGACAGCGCTGGCGGAGCCGCCACCGTCCATCCCATCAGCTTCCACGACGCCGGCCACTCCGGCGTTCGTTGCTTTCGACGTCCAGGAGGGGTCGATCCGAATGAGTAATCCCGTATCGGGCGAACGAATCGCGGTCCGCCCTCCTACGGGTGGTGACGATCCGAACAAGATCGCCATGCTCGGCCTCACGTTCGACGATGTGCTGTTGCTACCGGCCGCTTCGGATCTCATCCCGAGCTCGGTGGAAACCTCCAGCCAGCTGACCCGCGAGATCCGGTTGCGCACCCCGCTCTGCAGTTCCGCCATGGACACCGTGACCGAGGCGCGGATGGCCATCTCCATGGCGCGCGCAGGCGGCATGGGTGTGTTGCACCGCAATCTGGCCGCCGCCGATCAGGCCGCGCAGGTCGAGACCGTCAAGCGGTCCGAGGCGGGCATGGTCACCGACCCGGTGACCTGTCGCCCCACCGACACCCTCGCCGAGGTCGACGCGATGTGCGCCCGCTTCCGCATTTCCGGCCTGCCGGTGGTGGATGAGACCGGCGCGCTTGTGGGCATTATCACCAACCGCGATATGCGCTTCGAGGTGGATCAGAACCGGCGGGTCGCCGATGTGATGACCAAGGCGCCGTTGATCACCGCGCAGGAGGGCGTCACCGCCGAAGCCGCGCTCGGTCTGCTGCGGCGCCACAAGATCGAGAAGCTGCCGATCGTCGACGGTAACGGCCGCCTGCGCGGACTCATCACTGTCAAGGACTTCGTCAAGACCGATCAGTACCCGAATGCCACCAAGGACCGTGACGGCCGTCTGCTCGTCGGCGCCGCGATCGGTGTCGGCGAGGACTCCTGGTCGCGCGCCATGACTTTGGCCGATGCCGGGGTGGATGTGCTCATCGTCGATACCGCGCACGGCCATCAGGCCGGTGTGCTGCAGATGGTGACCAAGGTCAAGGCCGAGGTCGGCGATCGCATCCAGATCGTCGGCGGCAATGTGGCCACCAGGGCCGGTGCGGCCGCGCTGGTCGAGGCGGGCGCGGATGCGGTGAAGGTCGGTGTCGGTCCCGGCTCCATCTGCACCACCCGCGTGGTCGCCGGTGTCGGCGCGCCGCAGATCACCGCGATCCTCGAGGCCGTCGCCGCGTGCAAGCCGTACGGCGTTCCGGTGATCGCCGACGGTGGCATCCAGTTCTCCGGTGATATCGCCAAGGCCATCGCGGCAGGCGCGTCCACCGTGATGCTCGGCTCGTTGCTGGCCGGTACCGCCGAGTCGCCGGGTGAGCTGATCCTGGTGGGCGGCAAGCAGTTCAAGAGCTACCGCGGCATGGGTTCGCTCGGCGCCATGCAGGGCCGCGGCCAGGCCAAGTCCTACTCCAAGGACCGCTACTTCCAGGACGACGTGCTCGCCGAGGACAAGCTGGTGCCCGAGGGCATCGAGGGCCGGGTGCCGTTCCGCGGACCGGTCAACCAGGTGATCCATCAGCTCGTCGGCGGGCTGCGGGCGGCCATGGGCTACACCGGGTCGCAGTCCATCGCCGATCTGCAGGAGGCGCAGTTCGTGCAGATCACCGCGGCGGGGCTCAAGGAGAGCCACCCGCACGACATCACGATGACCGTCGAGGCGCCCAATTACACTGGTCGCGGCTAGCCTGCTTGACGGGTTGTGTACTGGACGGAATGGTCCGTGCATGATTGACCGTGTTCGCGGTCATCGAGTGACACAGCCGAGGGCCTCGCGAGGCGGAGGGCACAGGATCACGAGTCCTGACCCGACGCTCCCGGACGTAGTCGCGTGTTCGCGATCGACCGCTCACTGCACGACTACGAGCATTCGTAGCGCGCTGGATTCGTCTGGCGCACCGCAGCGGCCGTGATCGACGCTCGAGGCGACCCCAACGGAGCGAGTCTTACGAGCGAGGAGTTCGCGGCCCGTCTCGCGTCCGAGTCGTCGAAGCGCATGCGCCGCAGGCGCGAGTCTCGACGACTCGGACGCGAGACACCAGGGGGCCGCGAACACGCCGCGCCGAAGGCGCGATCAAAGATAGAGCCGCGCCCGCGCGGCCGAATTTAAGGAGAACAAGCGTGCGCGACATGGTCGAGATCGGCATGGGTCGGACCGCCCGGCGTACCTATGAACTGGACGATGTCGATATCGTCCCGTCGCGGCGGACTCGTTCGTCGAAGCAGGTATCGCTGGCGTGGCAGTTGGACGCCTACCGATTCGAGATCCCGTTCCTGGCGCACCCGACCGATGCGCTGGTCTCGCCGGCGTTCGCCATCGAACTCGGCAGGCTCGGCGGACTCGGCGTCATCAACGGCGAGGGGCTGTGGGCCCGGCACGCCGATGTCGCCGCGAAGATCGACCAGCTGCTCGAACTCGTCGCCAAGGGTGGCTATGAGCGTGCCGTCGGACTGCTGCAGGAACTGCATGCCGCGCCGATGCAGCCGGATCTGCTGGCCGCCGCGGTCGCGCAGGTGCGCGCCGCCGGTGTGACGGTGGCGGTGCGGGTGAGCCCGCAGAACGCCCGCGCGCTGACCCCGGCGCTGCTGCAGGCCGGTATCGACCTACTCGTGGTGCACGGCACCATCATCTCCGCCGAACACGTCGGCGACGGTGAGCCGTTGAACCTCAAGACCTTCATCGCCGAACTGGATGTGCCGGTGGTGGCCGGTGGCGTGAGCGATCACAAGACCGCGCTGCACCTGATGCGCACCGGCGCCGCGGGCGTCATCGTCGGCTACGGTTCCTACCCCGGCGCGACGACTACCGGCGAGGTGCTCGGCATCGGGGTGCCGATGGCAACCGCCATCGCCGATGCCGCCGCCGCGCGCCGCGACTACCTGGACGAGACCGGCGGACGCTATGTGCACGTGATCGCCGACGGTGATATCGCCACCTCGGGTCAGTTGGCCAAGGCCATCGCCTGTGGCGCCGATGCCGCCATGCTCGGTGTACCGCTGGCGCTGGCTGCCGAGGCGCCTGGTCGCGGCTGGTACTGGCCGTCCTCGGCCGCGCATCCGTCGGTGCCGCGCGGTTCGCTGCTGCACGTGGAGGATCCGTGGGATCTGGGCGGCGAGCTGTCCGGTGACATCGGCGAAACGGTGCGCCCGAGTCTGGAGCGGGTGCTGTACGGCCCCTCCGACGATCCGTTCGGCTCGCTGAATCTCGTTGGCGGCCTGCGTCGCTCGATGGCCAAGGCAGGCTACTCCGACCTCAAGGAATTCCAGCGCGTCGGCCTCAGCGTCCGCGCCTGACCCCTCGGCCCGCCGGGCGTAGTCGAATGGTGGTCGTCGAGACACTTGGGAGCCGCCATTCGGCTACCGTCGGCGCTCGGGTGGGTCAGCGGATATGGGTGGGGACTGTGCGGTCGCGGAGGAACTGTTGGATGGCGTGGTTGACGGGGTCGGGGTGGGTCATGGTGACGGCGAGGCGTGCGCCGGCGATCTCGACGAAGGTCGATGCGGTGAGACCGGTGGCCAGCTGCTGGGCGCGCTCGCGGGCGATGCCGCTGTCGGTGGCGTGAATCACCAAGGCGGGGCAGGTGATTTCGGATAAGCGGTCCGATACCGAATCGCGGCCGAGCAGACAGCCCGCGGCGACCTCGATGCCGTTGCGGTCGCGGACCAGCCAGCGTTTGGTCCAGATCGCCCGGTACCACTCGTCATCGCCGATCAGCCAATACGCGAGCTGTTCGACGGCCTCCTGCCGGGAGCCGTCGTCGTACCACGCGTCCAGAAATTTCTGGGTCGCGGTGGATTGTTCGGGCGTCGGGCCGTGCGCCTCGGTGCTGATCAGGATCAGCGCGGAAACCCGCTCGGGTGCGATGAGCGCGGTGCGTAGCGCGGTGAATCCCCCTTGCGCGGTGCCGCCGAACACAGCGCGTTCGGCGCCGAGGTGATCGAGCACGGTGAGGGCGTCGCGTGCGGCGGTCCAGTAGGTGAACGGTAGCCCCTGGTCCCTGGTGCGGCCGTGTCCGCGCGCATCCCAGGACACGATCCGGAATTCCGGTGCGAGCGCGGCCATCTGGGATGCGAACATCGTTCGGTCCATGAAGAATTCGTGCGCTAGTAAGACCACCGGACCGTCGCCGCCACTGTCCTCGTAGTGGATGTCGGCGTCTATCGCGCGGGCGAAGGGCACGGCATGAGGATAACCAGCAGTGCGGGGGCGCGCGGGACGATTTCCGCCGCTGACATCAAAGCCTCGCCGGCGCTCGGCTCCGATGCCGGCGATGCTGCTGTGCCGATGGTTCGCTCGCTGCGCTCCCTGCCGGCTCCTCCTCGCTGGCGCTCGGCTCCGCCGTCAGGGAGAACCCTGCTGTGCCGATGGTTCGCTCGCTGCGCTCCCTCACTAAACTGTTCGAGTGGCAGAAACTCAGAGACCGGTCCTAGTCGTCGACTTCGGCGCACAGTACGCCCAGCTGATCGCCCGGCGGGTCCGTGAATCGAGTGTGTATTCGGAGGTGATTCCGCACAGCACCACGGTGGACGAGATCGCCGAGAAGCAGCCGCTCGCGGTGATTCTGTCCGGCGGACCGTCCAGCGTGTACGCCGAGGGGGCACCGCAGTTGGACGCGCGGCTGTTCGATCTCGGCATTCCGGTCTTCGGCATCTGCTACGGCTTCCAGGCCATGGCGCAGGCGCTCGGCGGCACCGTCGCGCATACCGGCACCCGCGAATACGGCCGCACGGACCTCAATATCGATGGCGGTCTGCTGCACGGCGGCCTGCCGACCAAACAGCCGGTGTGGATGAGCCACGGCGATGCGGTCACCGACGCGCCCGAGGGCTTCGAGGTGACCGGCACCAGCGCGGGCGCTCCGGTTGCCGCATTCGAGAATCGGGCCCGCAAGCTGGCCGGTGTGCAGTACCACCCGGAGGTGCTGCACTCGCCGCACGGTCAGCAGGTGCTCAGCCGCTTCCTGCACGAGCTCGCCGGCATCCCCGCCACCTGGACCCCGGCCAATATCGCCGAATCATTGATCACTTCGGTGCGCGAGCAGATCGGCGACGGCCATGCGATCTGCGGGCTGTCCGGCGGTGTGGACAGTGCGGTCGCCGCCGCGCTGGTGCAGCGTGCCATCGGCGACCGGTTGACCTGTGTGTTCGTCGACCATGGCCTGTTGCGGGCGGGCGAGCGTGAGCAGGTGCAGCAGGACTTCGTCGCCGCGACCGGTGCCAAGCTGGTGACCGTCGACGCGGTGGACAAGTTCCTCGGTGAGCTGAAGGGCGTCACCGATCCGGAGGAGAAGCGCAAGATCATCGGCCGGGAGTTCATCCGATCGTTCGAGGATGCGGTCTCCGAGGTCGTCGTCGAACAGAGCGGCGGCGCCGAGCCCGAGGTCGAGTTCCTGGTGCAGGGCACGCTCTACCCGGACGTCGTCGAATCCGGTGGCGGCAGCGGCACCGCGAATATCAAGAGCCACCACAATGTCGGCGGTCTGCCCGACGATCTGGAGTTCGACCTCGTCGAGCCGCTGCGGTTGCTGTTCAAGGACGAGGTGCGCGCGGTCGGCCGCGAACTCGGGCTGCCCGAGGAAATCGTTGCCCGCCAGCCGTTCCCGGGACCCGGTCTGGCCATCCGCATTGTCGGCGAGGTCACCGCGGACCGTCTGGAGACGCTGCGGCAGGCCGATGCCATCGCACGCGAGGAGTTGACCGCCGCCGGACTCGATCGCCAGATCTGGCAGTGCCCGGTGGTGCTGCTCGCGGAAGTGCGCAGCGTCGGCGTGCAGGGCGACGGCCGCACCTACGGCCATCCGATCGTGCTCCGCCCGGTCTCCAGTGAGGACGCGATGACCGCCGACTGGACCCGGCTGCCCTATGACGTACTCGAGCGCATTTCCACCCGCATCACCAATGAGGTGGCCGAGGTCAACCGGGTTGTCCTCGATGTGACGAGCAAGCCGCCGGGCACCATCGAATGGGAGTGACCCCGCAATCGGGGCTGATTTGCCGGATTTCGGGAGTACCGTCAGCCGGATAGACCAGTTCCCAGGGGGTCCGGATGGCAGCGAAGAAGCCGCTCTGCACCTTCCACGCGGTCGTCGAGGCACCGTGTGGGGTGGTTGCCGCGCTGCTCACCACGGTGAGCGTCGGCCCGGTCGGTCCGGACAACGCCTTCTTCCTCGTCGACGGGCCCGATCCCGGAATGCGGTTGCGCGGCGGCCCGAATGAATTCCGGGCCGCGATCGCCGGGGATCCCAATGGGATTCGGGTCGAGGTGGATCGGGCGCAGGCGATGTTCGCGGTCGAGGGGCAGCGGTGGTTTCGCGCCGAATGTCGAGTGTTGCCGCATCCGAAGGGTGCTCGGGTCATCCAGCAGATGTTCAACGTCGCGACCAGTGCGCGGTGGATGGTGCCGATGATCGCGCGGGGTGTCGAGGGCAAGCAGCGGGTGAGTATGCAGCGGCTACTCGACCGGATCAGTGAGCATTTGGGCTGCCCGGCTTATTTGGAGTAGTGGTCTCGGGATTCGTTGTGGGCGGCGGTGTGCGGCCGAGGACGAGTTGCCCGAGTAATAAGCCGCCGCCGAGGTAACTGCGGCTCGGTGTCAGCGGCATGAAGCGGCCGATCGGGATTCCCGTATGGTCGGTCGGGTCGTCATGGATGTCGAACTGTTCCATGGGCATTGGCGTTCTGCTCCTCCGAAAAGAAAATGGCCCGTCCGGGGACGGGCCATTCGGGTGATCAGCGGGGTCTGCGCGGGGAAATGACCAGCAGGATGCCGACCACGATGGCGGCGATCACGACGACCCAGCCGAGTGAGGCCACACCGGTGGCGGTCATGGTGGCCGGGCCGATGAAGGCCCAGATGCTCACACCGAGGGCGAGCAGTCCGACGATCAGCAGGGAGACGGACGGTCCCCGCTTGGTGACGTTGTCATCGGTGGGGTCAGCCACGGTGCACCTCCGCATTGCCGGTCCGGACATGGACTTTCAGGTCGAGCACCGGTGCGCCGTCGGCATGCGGGCCGGTAATGCCGGTGGGGCAGTCGACATCTCCCAGATTGACGGTGCAATCGGTGCGCACCGCCATGCCCTCGGGCAGCAGGATCTTGGCATCGCCGAGCCCGACCGCGACCTCGACTGCCCGGCTCTCGGTCAGCTTCAGTGACCGCAGATCCAATGTGCCTGTCCCCACCGTCAACTCGTACTTCGGGGCCAGGTCGGTCATCGAGGTCGGCGCCCAGGTGCGATCGCCGACGGTGGCGCTGTCGAATTCGATCGGGCCGAGCATCGAGGCCAGCACCACGAATCCGGCGAGCGGTGCGGTCAACACCAGCAGGCCGAAGCCGCGACGGAGGAATGCGCCGATCACCAGACCTGATCCGATCACCGCCAGCGCCACCGCGGCGATGCGGCCGGGTGTCATCCACTCGACGCCGGAGGCGGCCAGCGCACCCGCACCCGCGGCGGCGAGGATGGCCAAGCCGAGCACCACCGGGGTGAGCCGGGAGCGGGGGCGCTTGGGCGGGGGCGCGACGATGGTGCGGGTCGGGGTGGGTTCGGGGAGATCCCAGGCGAGTGGGGCGACGCCGAGCGGGTCCCAGGAGGGTGGGGTCGGGCCGGCGGGGTGCACGGGTGTCGCGGCCGTTGTGCGGGATGGGGGAGTGCTTGTGCGCGAAGTGGATTCGGTTCCGTTGCCGGGCGTTGTGGTTTCGATGGGGGGCGGCGTGGTTCCCCCATGGTCCTTGTCGAGCAGGACGGTTTCGGCATCTTCCTTACGCAGCAGGACGGTGTCGGGATCGGCTGGCGTAGCGCCCGCATCGATCGGCGTGCCGCCCTTTTCGGTCAGTTCGGTTTCAGCGTTGCCATTTTCGGCATCCGGCAATAGAACCGTGTCCGGATCTGCCTGCTGCGCGGGGATATTCGGTGCTGCCTGTGCGGGAGCGTCCGGAACATATGCGTCCGGCAACTTCGTGTACGGGGTGTACATCGGCGGCACATCGGGTGCGTAGAAGTCGCCGGGCATCGTGCGCGGGGGGAATACGGCACCGGGGTAGCCGGTCGGGGTGAGACCGCCGTCGAAGGCGCCCAGCGAACTGGTGCCGGGCGGCGGCTGCGGGTTTCGCATATGCAGCATCCACCAACCGGCCAGCATCAGCGACATGCTGATCATGCCCGAGCCGGCCAGTCCGACGCCGACCGGCCCGACCGTGCTGACCGCGATGGCGAGTGCCACGATCAAAACGATGGTCTTGGTCTGCGACTGCGAGCTGCGCCCCTTGCCGAACAGCGACTCGGCCGCCGAGGACTGATCACCCGCCTCGCTGAACAGCAGCCAGGCGAGCAGGTAGAGCACAATGCCCGCCCCGCCGAAGATTGTCGACACCACGAGCGCGACCCGCACGAGCACCGGATCGATCCCGTAGCGCTGCCCGAACCCGGCCGCGACGCCCGCGATCGGACCTTGCCGCGGCAACCGGACGGGCCGCGACTGCCACATCTGGTGAATCTGATCGCCGAAGCTCGTTTTCGTCATGGTTTCCATGGTCGTGCTGACCAGCACTTCGGCGCATCGGGGGGAACCCTGAGAAAATCTCTGATCTCTTTGGACCAAGCGGTCTCTTGTTTAGTCGCAGGGTGGACGGTAGGAGAGCTGGGGCAGGTAGCGCTGCCAGAGTTCGGGCGTCATCAGGGTGGCGGTCGCATGACAGATGCGTTCGATCGCGTGCTGCTCGTCCAGATCCCACAGTCGACGCTCGCCACCGCTGCTCGAGGCGGACAGATAGTCGCCTTGTGGATGGAATTGGATGAACCAGACGTTGGGGCCGGGCGGTGCGATGGAACTGGACATGAGGCGGGGATGACCGCGATCGGTGAAGTCCCACAACCGCACCGAACCGTCGTTTCCGCTGGTGGCCATGGTCGTGCCGTCGGGACTGAACGAGGTCGAGATGATCGCCAGATTATGTGCGGTGACCCGGTCACCGATCGGTTCGGGCGATGCCGGGTTACTGATGTCCCAGACCTGGAAGGTTTCGTTCGCCACGGTGACGGCGGTGCGGCCGTCGGGGTGCATGATCACGTCGAGCATCAGCGGCGAGTGCTCCGGCGGGGATGTACCCATCCGGACAGGGCGGTCCGGGTTCGAGATATCCCACAGTGCCAGCCTGGTTCGCAGGGCCATCGCAGGCGAACTCGGTTCGGACAGCGTCGCCTCGATGATCGCGAGGGTGGACCCGGTCGGATTGAATCCGATGGCTTGGACCTGCGCGGGAGCCACGGACGTCGGTGTTCCGAGCAGCACTGGGCGGGAGCGGTCCGCAATGTTCGCGAGTTGGAAGGCATCGACCTTGGGATCCAGAGTCTGCGCCGCCAGGGTCCAGTCGCGGTTGAAGCTCAGGCGCGACCATTGCGACGATGCGGCCTGCCAGTTGCCCGATATCCGAATGTTCTTCGGGTCGGAGAGGTCGACAAGGAACATCGGCCCCGTCGGACCGTCCCGCGCTATCAAAGACTTTCCATCAGGGCTCAGGGCCCGGATCGATGATCCCGGCTTCGCCCGGAATTCCCCGATCCGGACTGGTTCCCGGGGGTTACCGGTATCCCATATGACGAATGTGCCGTCGCTGGAATCGCTCACCATTCGGGTGCCGGTGGCATCGAATATCGGACTCCGACCCCAATCGGTGTGTCCATCGAGTACCGCAGGAGCCAGGGACCACAGCCGCACGACTCCCTCGGTGCCACCAACGGCCAAAGCCTTTCCATCCGAGCTGAATGCCAGCCCCGTCGGTTCACCGGTACAACGGGTGGGAATTCTCGCGTCGTTGAGGCAGCGGGACGGAATTGCCGACAGCTGGGCGCCCAGCGGGGTCGGCTGTGCGGGATCGGCGATATTCCATAGTTTCGCGCCGGTGGCACCACCGGTCGCCAGTGCGTGGCCGTCCGGGCTGAAGGCGAGCAGGGGGACGGGCTGCTGAACCACGTTATCCACCAGCGGATTTCCGAGCGGGCGCGGATGGGCGGGATCATCGGCGGCCCACAGCTGGGTCACGCTGACGTAGGTGTGTCGTACGGTCAGGCGTGGACCGGCCAGCGCGAAGACGGTGTTGTCAGGGCTGAATCGGATTGCTTCGACATCGTGGGTCACCTCGAATGGTGTTCCAACGCGGGTGATCTCCCCCGCGGCCGGGACCGACCACAATTCGACCGTCGCGATACTGCGGTCCCAGTCGCTGGTCGCGACTGCCAGTAGTCGCCCATTGCCGCTGAACGCGAACGCGGACAGGTCCCGATTGCGCGGCGCTGGGATGAACCGACCCTGGATCGGTTCGGCCGGGTTGCCGACATCCCATAGGGTGATGCCTTTGTCGCGCATGGACCCGACCGCCAGCGTCCGTCCGTTCGGACTGAAGGACACCAGATAACCCGTATCACTGGTGGTCGTCGGCGGTGATCCGAACAGCCGGGGATGCGCCGGATCACGGACATCCCACAGCTGCGGTCGCGGCGAAGTGCCGGTGGTTGCGAGCACCGTGCCATCCGGGTTGAATGCCATGGACATCGCCCCGGAAGGGGATTCGCGTAAAGGCTCGCCCAGCGGGTGGGGATGTCGCGGATCGGCGACGTCCCAGAGGCGGATGGTGTTGTCGTTGCTCGCGGAAGCCAGCACCCGGCCATCGGGTCGGTACGCGATGGTCCTGATCCCCTCGTCGTGTGCGACAAAGGGTGTTGCGAGGGCAAGGTTCTGGGTTGCGAGCAACCGTGCCCGCACCTCCGGATCGCCCGGCCTGAGTTGTCCGGCAACGAGATATAGCTGCGCGGACAGCGATGGATCGATTTGTTGTAGTCGATCAGCCTCTGCCAGTACGGATCCGAAGTTCTTGTCGTTGCGCTGCTGTTTGGTGAGCTCGACCTGCGCGTAGGCGACCGTGGCGAGTACGAGTAGGCCGACGCCGAGCATGGCGAGCACTACGCGGGTCACCGACGACCGTCTGCGGGTGTGCTTTCGCGCTGCTCGGGAATGCTCGAGGAAAGTGCGGATCTGGCCGCCGACCATGGGCGGATCGACATGACCGAGTGCGGTCTCGAGCCGGGTGCCCCGATAGAGCAGTGAGGGATCCCGTCCGGTCGAATCCCATTCCACGGCATCGGTTTCCAACCGCTGTCGAACCAGGTAGCCGACGCGGTCCTCATCGATCCAGGTGTGCAGTCGCGGCCAGGCGTCCAGCACGATCTCGTGGGTCAGGTACACCGAGTCGGAGTCGAGGGTGATCAGGCGGGTGCGGGCAAGCAGTTCCAGTGCGGCCGTGGCGGATACCGGGTCGGTGGTGCGCTGCAGCAGGTTCGGACGGACAGCGATGCGCCGGGTATCGCGTGAATCATTGGCGACGGCAACGAGTCCGAGCAGCACATCCTTCGCGGAGGACTGCTGGGTGTCGGATAGTTCGCTCCATGCCTGTTCGGCGGTGGCGGCGATGGAGCCGATGACACCGCCCGCCTTGCGATATCCGGCGACGGTGAGTTTGCGGCCTTCGCGGTGCTGCCAGGTGGCGGCCATGACGTGCGACAGCAGCGGGAGTGCGCCCGGATCGTAGCTCTGGCGGTTCTCGTGATCGCCGAGTCCGCAGAGTTCGGTGATCACCAGTTCTGCCAGGCCGGACTCCAGTTCGAGCCCGGCGTGGTTGGCCGGCCCGATCAGTGCTCGGTCCAGTTCGTCCAGCCGCATGGGGCCGAGTAGATAGCTCCGGTGTTCGAGAGCGTGCTGCAGGATCGGGTAGTCGAGGCACTGGGCGTAGAAATCGGCGCGCAGGGCGATGACGACGGTGAGGGCATCGTCGGCCCGAGTTGCACAGTGGTCCAAGACATTCAGGAAGGCTTCGCGCTCGCGTTCATCCGGGCAGGCGGTGAACAACTCCTCGAACTGGTCCACGATGAGCAGTCGGCGTTGGTCGGCGCTCCACTGGTCGAGTGCCGTGCACACCTCGTCGGCGGATGGCTTCGCTATCGCGTTGTCCGCGTGAAAAGCCTTCGCCAGCGCGCGGAGCGGCCTCGCCCCGGGTGTCATCGCGGCGGTCGACCAGTTGTCGGTGACGGCGGGTATGAGTCCCGCGGCCAATAGCGAGGACTTGCCCGCACCCGATGCGCCGATCAGCACTACGACGCCATCCGCGTCAGCGGCGGCCCCCTGGACCAAATCGACGAGTTCGGCGGTGGAGCGGGTTCTGCCGAAGAAGATGTCCCGGTGCTGCTTGCGATACGAGGTGAGTCCTAGGTAGGGACAGCCCGCGTCGTCTTCGTCATTCGGTGTCCAGGTGATGGCGGCCTGCCAGAGCCGTTGCCACTCACGCACTTCCAGCAACTGCCGACTGGTCTGCGACTCGGCCTTCTTGGCCAGGTCGATCAGGGTGAGCACCACCGGAAGCATCGATTCGAAGCGAGCCGGAACATTCCGCCCAGCCTTCCAATCGCTGATCCGCTGCACCGAAGCACTCGCGGCAGCCCTCGTGCCCTGCGCGGCCCGCATCCTCGCTTCGGCCGCCGTGGCCACCCGTCGCAGCGTCGGATTGCCCGCGGCCGCATAGAGATCGGCGAATCGTTGCGCGAAAACCGCACGCGGTGATCGGATTTCCCCCCGGGCCTCGGCGGTGGTGTCCCCTGCTACCACGTGCGCCCGATACTTTTGGGCGACACAGACATAGGGACAATTTAGCCGGTTCGAGGTGCAGGGGTCCGGGGTCGGGCGGCGGTGCGATCGTCGAGCGCACCGCCGCCCTGGTGCTGCCGGGTTACAGGAAGATTCGGTCTCCTGTTACCGCGTCGGCGGCGGTGACCTCGGGTGTGTCGGCGGTGAGGGTCACATAGGACTGGATGGTGAGTGGGCCGCCGCAGTTCTTGACCACCAAGTGGTAGTCGTGGCTGACCAGATAGCCGGTGCCGCCGAGAGCCAGGTTCTTGGTACCCACTTCGATCGGTTTGATCTCGCCGGGGCTGATCGACATGTCGAGGCCGACCCCGGCGTAGATCTTCGGGCCGATGCTGGCATCGAAGTTCGGTGACATCGAGTCGCCGCTGCCGCTGACACCGATGCTGAACCCGGCGTCGAAGCCGATCCCGGCCTGGATATCGACCGTGAGATCGAGATCGACCGCACAGGCGACCAGGTATCCCGCCTTCATGGCGCCCGTCGCATTCGCGGGGATGGCGCCGTAGAAGGTGTTGTCCAGGAACACCTCTCGATTGGTCGGCATTCCGTTGAGCGGGGGGACCGGGCGGAACTGTTCGTCCATATGGCCGACGGTGAGCTCGAATCCCCCTGGGCCCGAGTAGTTCTTCTCGTGCGGCGCCATCCCCTGGGCGGCGGCGAACGGCGCACCCGCCAATGCGATTCCGACCGAGGTGACCGCGGTGAGCAGTACCGATTTGATGTTCATGATTCCTCCCCGAACCTGTGCTCGGCCCCCTGCGGCGCGAGTCCCGGTGTTCAGTGGGACGTTTCCGACCCGGAACAAACGTATGGCGCGGGGCAGTGCGCTGCCGCGGCGATCGATCGGCTGGAATATGAAACGTGCTGGTAGATGCGGTCGTGACCAGTTATCCGGTCCGGCGGAGTGCGAATCGGCTCGGTTCGGGTCCCCGGTCCGCTCCGTGCGTCGCGCGACGGCTGAGCGGCGGATAAGAACGAGAGGTCAGCCCGGCTTTCTTGTCCGGACCGGACGCTCGCGCAGCCGTTAGGGCCGATGCTCCGGCTGTGGGCGGACGGTGAGGATCTGTTGGGCGTATCCGATTGGTCCGCGGGTGTCGTGCAGGACCGTGGAGGTGAGGCCCTGGCCGGTTCGGCCGAAGGTGACACTGGTGTCGAGGCCGGTCCATCGCCCCTCGGGTTGGCGATAGAGGTGGATGGTCAGGTCCAGGTTGGGGAACATCCATTTGGTGGGCTCCTGCCGGACGGCGATGCCGTTCGCGGTATCGACGAGGGCGATGTACGACGCGAGTGCGCTGGCTTGTTCGCCGGCCACCAGGTCCAGGTGCGTGCTGATCCACGCGGCGGTGCGTCCGGGCTGCGGAATGCCGACCGCGCGGGTGTCGAGGGAATTGATGTACCCGCCGGGCCACGCCGCGGTGAGTGGCCATGAGGGCACAGATTCGGGCTCCGGGAGCCGGTCGGGTTCGCCGCCCGCGACGTTATCGGTGTCGTGCGTGTCCAGGAACCATGCGCGCGCGGAAACGGTATCGCGGCCCCCGATGGTGACCGTCGCTCGGACGAGCTCGATGGTGCGGCCGGGCCGGACCGTCTCCACACGAATATCGAACTCTTCGAACGCGATTCGGCCGAGGATGTCGAAGCTGATGCGGCTCAGTACGAGGGCGGGGCGTTGTTCATGTGCCCGCACTCGTTCGATCTCGTGGACGACCAGCCCGCCGAGCGGGCTGAAGTGCTGTTCGTCGGTGGCCCAGGCGCCGCCCGCATGGCCGGTCGGGACGAAGCGGTGCTCGCCGACTCGTTCGAAGTAGCTGGACTCGGGTCCGGTCGTATCCGTCACAAATATCAACCTACGGGTCGAATTTCCGTCTAAACAGTCGGTAGATAATCTTTGTGGTCGATTTCACCGGCTTGGTCGAGTTCTCGACCGCTGAGTCCGTTTATGCGGTTCACGGTGGATTTTTCGACGGATGCCCCCGGATATGATCGGGCGATGGCATCGACTGTGGACGAGGCAGCTGCTCCCGCCGGGCGGGCGGCTCGTCGTCGTGATCGCCGCAAGGTGGAGATGATCGCGGCCGCGCTGCAGATCCTGTCCAGCAGCGGATATCAGGGCATGCGCTTCGAAGATGTGGCCGAGCGCACCGATATCGCGAAAGCCACGCTGTACCACTACTTTCCGAGTAAGGATGCGCTGGTCTCCGCGGCCTTGGAGAAGCTCACCACCGATGTCATGACCCGTCTCGGCGAAGCCCTCGACGCCGCGGCCGACCGATCCGCGACCGATCAGCTGCGCACGCTCGTCACCGAGCAGCTACACGTGCTGACGGTGCTGTACCCCGAAGTGGGCAAGCTCTTCTCGTTCCCCGCGCCGTGGCCGGACGAGCACAGCGAAGCCATCAAGACGATGCGCCGCCGCCACGACCAGATCTTCCGCGATGTCATCGACCGCGGCATCACCGCCCGCGAGTTCGATTGCCCGGACCCGTCGGTCGCCCTGCACTGCCTGCACGGCATCCTCAACCACGCCTCCATCTGGCTGCGCCCGGACGCTGATCCGGACAATCGAACTCGCGACGCCGTCGTCGACGCGGCACTGCGGCTGTTCCTCCGAGCCTGATCGCCGGTCGTCGCGAAGCGGCGAAGATCAGGGTGATTCCTGATGGTCGGTGTCGGTAGGCCGTGCCAGTATCGAAGGCATGTACCCGTCCGTGCCCGCGTTCGATGCTGCTCGGGGGGCCGATCCCCGGGGTTTCGGCGCCGCGCCCGGGTTCGCGCCAGGCCCCGGCCGCTTCGGCGCCGCGCCGGCCCTCCCGCCGACACCGCCGTATCCGCGGATGGTGCGGCGTTCGGGTGGCCGGATCGTCGGCGGTGTGGCCGGCGGTGTCGCCGATCACCTCGGGCTCGATGTGTTCAAGGTGCGGATGGCGTTCGTATTGCTGTCCGCGCTGGCGGGGGCGGGGATCGTCGCCTACGGGATGCTGTGGATCTTCACTCCGGGCGGCCACGATGCGGTGAAGCCGACCGGTAAGGAGCGCCGTCAGGCGATCGGGTTGGCGCTGCTCGGGCTCGGGCTCGCGGTCGGGGTGTCGTGGTTGTTCAGCGGTACCGCGGCGAAGGTGATCGTGCCGATCGTCGTGGTGGCGGTGGGTGCGGCACTGGTGTGGCGCGAGTACGACACAGACGGTCCGCGCTCGCTGCTCGGACTGCCCGCGCGCCCTTCGGTGGTGACCTGGTCGCGCATCGTCGCCGGGATCACCATGATCGTGCTCGGACTCGGCGTGGTGGTGCTGGCCAGGATCGATCTGAGCTCGCTCGGCTCCGCGCTGATCGCGGTGGCGGTCACATTGATCGGCGCCGGTCTGCTGACGGTGCCGCTGTGGCTGCGCATGATGCGCGCACTGAACGCCGAGCGCGCGGCCCGCATTCGCAATGAGGAACGCGAGGAAATCGCGTCCCACCTGCATGATTCGGTGCTGCAAACGTTGGCGCTCATCCAGCGTCAGGCCGACGATCCGCAAGAGGTGGCCCGGCTGGCGCGCAGTCAGGAGCGGGAACTGCGCCGCTGGCTCTTCGAGGATTCCGGGCCCGCGCAGTCGAGTCTGGCCGCGGCGCTGCGCACGATCGCGGGCGAGGTCGAGGATCAGCACGGGGTGAAGGTGACTCCGGTCACCGTCGGCGATGTGACGATGGACGGTGCCGACAGCGGGTCCGGCCTGCCGAAGGAGCATTTCACCGCATTGCTCGGCGCGAGCCGGGAGGCACTGGTGAATGCCGCCAAACATGCGGGCGTCCCGGAGATCGATCTGTTCGCCGAGGCGGAACCGCATCAGGTGAGCATCTTCGTGCGCGATCGCGGGGCCGGATTCGATATCGCGGCGGTGCCGCAGGATCGGCGGGGTGTCGCGAAATCCATTCGCGCCAGAATCGAGCGGCGCGGCGGTCAGGTGGAGATCCTGTCCACGCCCGGTCGCGGCACCGAAGTGCGGATCATCATGCCACGCACCGATTCCGGTGCCGATCGGGACCGGGCCGAGGCGGAACAGCCGGTCGGCGACGATCAGGTCGACGGAGTACAAGAGACAGTTCGCAACGCCAAGTGATCGCCCCGCTGATGCGACGCAGGTCGTAGCTCGATGACGACGGCTGCGGTGGCAGTTGTGGTACCGATGAAGTGCGGACGGCCTGCGGGCGGTCCGCGCGTCAGGGTGGGTCGACCCACCGAGGGTGAGGAGAAGTAGGTGACCGTGCGGGTCTTTCTCGTCGATGATCACGCCGTATTCCGTTCGGGTGTGCGGGCCGAATTGAGCCGGGAGACCGATATGGAGGTCGTCGGAGAGGCCGGGGGCGTGGCCGAGGCGGTCACCGGAATCAATGCCGCGCGTCCGGATGTCGTACTGCTCGATGTGCATATGCCCGACGGCGGCGGGGTCGCGGTGCTGGCCGGCATCGATGACGGTCCGGTATGCCTGGCATTGAGCGTCTCCGATGCCGCCGAGGATGTGATCGCGGTGATCCGTGCGGGTGCGCGCGGCTATGTGACCAAGACGATCTCGGGATCCGAACTGGCCGATGGCATTCGGCGGGTTGCCGGTGGTGATGCGGTGTTCAGTCCGCGGCTGGCCGGTTTCGTCCTCGACTCGTTCACCGGCAAATCACCGGTCCCGGAACCGCCGCTGGATCCCGAACTGGATTCGCTCACGCCGCGCGAACTGGAAGTGCTGCGGCTGCTCGCCCGCGGCTACACCTATCGGGAAATCGCGGAGAAGCTCTATATCTCGGTGAAAACCGTCGAGACACATGCCTCCAACGTGCTCCGCAAGACTCAGCAGTCCAACCGCAACGCACTCACCCGCTGGGCGCACCGCCGCCGCATCGACTGAGCCGCAAGCATTCCGGTTGCCGCGCACTTTTTCCATCGCCACGAAGGTTCCCGCGCCGGTTCGTGTCCGCTGCGCTGGTTCGTGCGTGGCGCGCTGGTTCGTGTTCGCTGCGCTGGTTCGTGCGTGGCGCGCTGGTTCGTGTTCGCTGCGCTGGTTCGTGCGTGGCGCGCTGGTTCCTGTCCGCCACGCTGGTTCGTGCGCGCGGCGTGAAGTCGCGCGGCAGCTGGAGAAGCTGTGGCGCAGCAGGTTCCGGTCGCAGCGATCACATCATCGCGATGATGATGGCAATGATGAGGATCAGGCCGATCAGCAGGCCGATGGCGATGGCGAGCGGGGCATTGCTCGGTTCTTTCGACTTCGCCTTCGGGCGCTGGGGTGCGGCGGCCGCTGGCCCCGACGGGTTGCTGCGGTGCGGGCGCGGCAGCGGAGTCGAGTGCGGGCTGCGCAGGCCCGATGCCGAATTGCGGGCGGCCCATGCCGGAATGGTGCCGTCCTCGGTGCGCACCGGGGCGCCGAGGATATACGGACCCGTGCCGGGACCGAATGCGGCGGTGAGGATTTCGTCCCGGGCCTCGGCCATGGTCGGCCTGCGCTGCGGGGCCGGTTCCATCATGTGCAGCAGCGCGTTGGTGAGCATGCCGCTGCGGCTGGGCGGGATGATCTGGGCCATGGCCGCGCGATAGACCACGGCATCGGTGTCGTCGTCCATACCGAACGGCGGTTGCCCCTCGATCGCGGTGTAGAGCGTGGCGCCGAGGGAGAACACATCGCTGGCCGTGGTCGGCTGCGCGCCGCGCGCCACCTCCGGAGGGAGATAGGCGGGGGTGCCGGTGATCATGCCGTCCGGTTCGTCGGAGTTGTCGGTCGCACCACGCGAGATGCCGAAGTCGCTGAGCTTGGCCATGCCGACGACGGGTCCGCGGTCGGCAACGAGGATATTGCCCGGTTTGATGTCGCGGTGCACGATGCCCGCAGCGTGCGCGGCCGCCAACGCATCGGCGACCTGCGCCCCGATCTGTGCCACCTCGATCGGCGGCAGGGCGTTCACCAGCGCCAATGCCTTTGCGACACTGCGTGATGGCAGATGTTCCATCACCAGCCACGGCTCGCCGGCCTCCAGCACCACGTCGTAGACGGCGATGGCGTGCTCATGCGAGAGCTTGGCCGCGACCCGGCCCTCGTGCATGATCTGATTGCGGATCTCATTGGCCTCCGCCTCCGGGAGTCCGGCGGTGGAGAGCACCTGTTTGATCGCGACATCCCGGTTGAGCAGGCGATCGTGTGCGAGCCAGACCGCGCCCATACCGCCGCCGCCCAGTTTCGACTGCAGACGGTAGCGGCCGGCAACCAGATAATCGGGGCCGACAATGGGACGAGCGCGTTCGGTCACGGTGCGAGGGTAGCGGAAAACGAGGCCAGCTGGCCTGATTCGCGCCGTGCCGGTTATTGCGTCAGTAGGCGATCCGGGTGCATTCCGTCCACCATGCCGATGAAGGGCGGATGAATGCTGTACCCGAGCATGCGCCGGATTTCGGGCGAGACCGCGCGCACCGTATCGCGACTGGTCGAGAGCGTGAAGGCCTCCTGGGTGCGCAACCACGGCTCGCAGTATTGCGCGGTGACGGCCAATCGCGAGCTCGCCGAGCGGTTCGCGCCGCCGCCGTGCCAGAGGGTGCCGAGAAAGAAGACGCACGATCCGGCGGGCATGACACCGGGCACGTGGACGTCGTCCTGCTGCGGTGTCCGGCCGTCCGGCCAGCGGTGACTGCCCGGGATCAGCATCGTCGCGCCGTTCTCTGCGGTGAATTCGTCGATCGCCCAGATGGTGGCCGCCGACAATGCTTTTCGTGGTCGCGGCACCGGATAGAAGCCGTCGTCGGGATGCAGGAGTTGGGCATTTTCGCCCGGGGCGATATTGATGGTCTGCAACTGTGACAGCAGATATCCGGGTAGCAGGAGTCGATCCAATAGGGCGAGCACGCGTGGATGGTCGACCAGCCGATCGACCATGCGCGTCTTGCCGAGCACGCTGTAGAGTCGCTGAGTCCGATGGCCCTCGAACGCATTTCGCCCATTCGGGCCGAGCAGGGGCAGGAGCTCTTCGCGAAGTGCCGCGCACTGCGCCGAGTCGAGCAGGCCCTCGAGAATTACGTAACCGTCGCGATCGAGGGCGGCGAGATCGGCGTCCACCTGCTCGTCGGGGACATCGCGTACTTCGTGGACTGTGCGATGGGTTCGGGACAGGTCACCTTCGAGGTCCTCGAGTCGTTCGACCTCTGGTTGTGCATTACTCATTGTTCTTCTTTCCCTGAGCCGGTTGCTCCGGCCACGAATTCCCACACTTGATCGGCGACGACGGCACGGTCCGGTCGCGGGCTGCGGGTGAGCGCCACCGCAACGGCCATGTGCACGCCACCGAGGACGGCCGCGACGAGCAGTTCCGGATCGCGGTCCGCGGGCACCATGCCCTGGCGCTGGCCCTGCGCCATATTTCGGATGCCGACCTCGATCGCCTGCTGCAGCCGTTGCCGTTCCACGCCCGCCGCTTCGGCGTCACCGAATCGTCCGAGTGCGACGGGGGCGAGCGGATCGTCGTAGAGGAAGTTCACCCAGGCCACCACGCGCGCGTGTTCGCGTTCGCGCCAATCCTTTCCGGCGAATTCCGCATAGGTGACGGTTTCGCCGAGGCGGTCGTAGAAGTCGGTGATGACGGCGGTGAGCAGTCCGCTGCGCGAGCCGAAGTACCGGTAGGGCAGTCCGACGCTGACCCCGGCGCGGCGGGCGACGGCGGCCACCTCGAGTTCGCCGGTTTCGCTCAGCTCCGCATGCGCCGCCTCCAACAGTCGCCTGCGTGCCGTCGCGCCGCGGCCGGACCATTCTTGGTCGCTCATGACTCCACCCCGCTGGCGCTCGGCTCCGTCATGACCGACATGTCGGCTGTGTCGCTGCGCTCGCTCATGACTCCGATTGTAAGTTGAGTTCAACTCAAAAACAACGGCAGCGTTGCGAAGTGATCGCGGTCGATGTGCGTACTTGACCGAAGTCGGGGGTGGGTTTCTACTAAGCGAGTATCGAACGTATATTCGATAGCGATCGATAGCTGGATCGGTGCTGAACCCTTGATCGTGGGGGTTCGGGCCGCGCTTCGCCTCGGGTCCATCGTTGGAAGTAGGTGGTTGTGATGGGTTCGGATGAGGATTCAGGGGCGGGGAGACGGCGGGACGGGATGCCGCCGAGGGATAAACCGACACTGGATGAGCTGCGCCGACGGATGGCGGCGATACCCGGGCGCGGGGAAGCGGCGGCCGAGCGGATTCCGCACGCCGCCGAATTGCGCAGAGAAGCACTTGCGGTGCCGCCTGCCCTTGCGGAGCTGTTGCCTGATGGGGGTCTGGTCAAGGGGTCGGTGGTGGCCTATTCGGGTGCGAGTTCGCTGCTGGCCGGGCTGCTCGCCGCGGTGACCGAGAGCGGTGGGCATGCCGCGGTGGTCGGGGTGCCGCGGCTCGGGCTGCTCGCCGCGGTCGAGATGGGCGCGCAGTTGCAGCGCCTCGCCGTCGTCGCCGATCCCGGGCCGGATCCGGTGGAGGTGGCCGCGGTGTTGCTCGACGGCCTCGATCTGGTGGTGCTCGGCCTCGCAGGCGCCGCCGTCGCCCCGTCCCGCACCCGCGTCCTCGCCGCCCGCGCGCGCAGCAAAGGGGCCACTCTGGTGGTCACCGACGGCCGCTGGCCCAATCCGTCCCTGCGCGTGGACACCCGCATCGCCGGGTACGGCGGCCTCGGTGCGGGCCGCGGCCGCCTCCGCTCGCTCCGCTTGGAGGTCGCGGTCCGCGGCAAGGCAGGCCCACCCTGCCACGGCCGAATCGAACTGCGCCCCAGCGCGAGTCGAGTGGAATGGGTGGCACTGGAAACGGTCACCGCGGCCGAGGAAACGACGGTCGAGGCGCACGGTGCGGCGTCATGAGCCGGCCCGTCGCGCCATGAGCTCGGCTGCACGAAGCGGCCTTTTCGTCGATTCGGGGTTTCGACGCGGAAGTACATGGGGTGCCCGGTCGCTACCCGGGGAGCCGGGGTGGTGATCCGGCCGAGTCGGGTGGGTGGGATGCGGGTGCTGGCGCTGTGGTGTCCGGACTGGCCGGCGGTGACGGCGGCGGCGGTGGCGCGGGTGCCCGCGACGCGGCCGGTGGCGGTGCTGTTCGCCAATAAGGTGGTGGAGTGTTCGGCCATTGCCAGGGCCGAGGGGGTGCGGCGTGGGCTGACCAAGCGGGAGGCGCAGGCACGGTGTCCGAATGTGTATGTCGCGCAGGTGGATCCGGATCGGGATGCGCGACTTTTCGAGCCGGTGGTGGCGGCCATCGATGCGACGGTGCCGGGAGTGGAGGTGCTGCGCCCGGGGCTGTTGGTGCTCGGTGCGCGGGGTGCGGCACGGTTTTTCGGGTCCGAGGAGGCGGCGGCCGAACGGCTCGTCGACGCGGCCGCCGCGGTGGGGGTGGAGACGCAGATCGGCATTGCCGACGAATTGTCCACGGCGGTGATCGCCGCGCGTTTCGCCGCGATCGTGCCGCCCGGCGACGGTGCGCGATTCCTGGCGCCACTGCCGGTGCGCGAACTCGCACTCGAACCGAGCCTGTCCGCACCGGAACGCATCGAGCTGGTGGATCTGCTGCACCGCCTGGGGTTACGGCGGATCGGCGATTTCGCCGCACTGACTCCGATCGAGGTCACCTCGCGCTTCGGCGCCGATGCCGTGCTGGCGCATCGCTGTGCCAGGGCCGTGCCGGAACGTCCGCCGTCCGCACGTCGTCCGCCGAGGGATCTGGCGGTGCAGTATCGCTGCGAGCCGCCGATCGACCGGGTCGATGCCGCCGCCTTCGCGGGGCGCATGCTCGCCACCCAGTTGCACGAGGCGCTGTCCAATGCCTCGATGGCCTGCACCCGGTTATCGGTGATCGCGGAAACCGAGGCGGGCGAACAACTTTCGCGTATCTGGCGATGCGCCGAACCGCTGACCCCGGAGGGCACCGCGGATCGGGTGCGCTGGCAGCTGGACGGCTGGCTCACCCGCCGCGACCGGCCCACCGCACCGATCACACTGCTGCGCCTGGAACCCGTCGAAGTCGTTGCGGCGAGCGCACTTCAGCTCGGTCTGTGGGGCGGCGTCGGCGAGGAGGACGAGCGGGCCCGCCGCGCCCTGATCCGGGTGCAGGGTCTACTCGGCGGCGAGGCGGTCCGAGTCGGCGTGCTCAGCGGCGGCCGCGGACCCGCCGAACGCATCACCATGGTCGCGCTCGGTGACGAGCCGATTCCGGCCGCCGACCCGGCCCTGCCGTGGCCCGGCCGCCTGCCCCGCCCCGCACCCGCGGTGATCCTGGTGAACCGTCCGGTGGTGCGGCTGGAGGCCGCCGACGGAACGCCCGTGCAGGTCACCGACCGCGGCCTCTTCACCGCCGACCCGGCCCTGCTGCGTTGGGGCAGCAAGCAGTGGCCCCTTGCGGGCTGGGCCGGTCCATGGCCGGTGGACGAACACTGGTGGACCCCGGAATCCGCCACCCTCTGCGCCGGAATCGCCGCCCGTATTCAGGTGCAGCTCGCCGGTGAACCGGCTGACGTCCGTGTCCTGCTGCTCATCTACAACGATCAGACCTGGCGCGCCGAGGGGCTTTACGACTGACTACGTGCGCGACCACACCAGCGCCAGCGTGAACGGATGTCCGCGCAGCTCCGCCCATTTCGGCTTGGCCGCGATCCATGCGTCATCCACCAGCGCCTCGGCCATCTCGGTCAACACCCAGCCCGCCGCGGATGCCGCCGACACCTGCTCGCTGATCAAGTGCAGATGCGTGCTGATCGCAACCGGCTCACCGGACGTGGGTGTGTAGTGCGTCGGCATGCCGGTCACCATCATGAACTGCGGGTGATAGCTGACCGTGACACAGGTGCCGCCGGGTGCGGCCAGCCGCCAGGCTTCGGCGTAGAAGGGCGTCAGCTCGTCCAGGTGTTCGTCGATCAGCGAGGAGATCACCAAATCGTATGCGCCACTTGCCAATCCGGTGTCACGCACATCGGCCTGAGTGAGTGTGGTGTGCACCCCACGCTCGCGTGCCCGCGCCAGCATCCCCGCGCTCACGTCGACGCCGTCGATATGGCGTATTCCCCGCTCTCGCAACCAAGCTCCGGTCCGCCCGGTCCCGCAGCCGAGATCCGCGGCGCGTCGCACCCCACCCCAGTTCGGTTGCTGTAGCCGATTCAGCAGCGCGAGATCCATCTCGTCCATGACGGTCCGCTCATACGTCGGTGCCCATCCGTCGTACCCGGCGGCGACGTCAACGGTGCGATAGTTGCGGCGATCGAAATCGGCGAAGGAGGGCATGTGCGCAGTATTGCCGCGATACCCCGGCATTCGCCAGACAATTTCGGCACCCGGATTGCTTCGCATGCCGAGCAGTAGGGTGCCCGTACCACCCAGCCCTGAGGACCCACAACGGAGCGAGTCTTACGGCGACCGTTCGCGGCCCGTCTCGCGCCCGAGCCGTCGAAGCGCATGCGACGACGCAGGTACGGGGCCCGCCTGCCTGGTGCGTGCCTGTCAGGTGTCGAGTGATCTGTCGTCGGTGACCCCCACGGAGGGAGTCTTACGAGCGACCGTTCGCGGCCCGTCTTGTGTCTGAGTCGTCGATGCGACGCAGGTACGGGGCCCGCCTGCCTGGTGCGTGCCTGTCAGGCGTCGAGTGATCTGTCGTCGGTGACCCCCACGGAGGGAGTCTTACGAGCGA
>NZ_JBITMA010000023.1:0-107594 GCF_044465765.1 Nocardia sp. NPDC049526
AATGTCGCCACGTCCGCATGAACACGCACCTAAGATCGGCTGTTACACAAGGGAATTCGACTGTACCCCCGCATTCGTGCCGGTACTGTGGATTCGGGGATGTTTCCGGCCCGTGTTCAGCACTGACGTCCGGAGGGGGTACTGCATACTCCGGCGTTTCGGCCAACGCAGGTGCGCACCTGTCGATGTCTCGAATCCAAGGTTTCAAGACGGCCGGGCACGGGCGCCGGGACGGATCGGGTGTCAGGCTGGAGGAGGGGCCGGTCGGAGAGGAGTGTGTGATGTCGAAGCCGAAGATCTTGTTCATCGTGAGCGGGGCCACGTACTGGGTGCTCGAGGACGGCACGAGGTACGCGACCGGTTACTGGGCCGAGGAGTTCGCGAACCCCTACAAGATGCTTACTGACGCAGGCTACGAAGTCGTCGTCGCCACTCCGGGCGGCACCACACCGAACGTCGACATGATGAGCCTGCGCCCCGCGATGGCAGGGGGCGAACAGGGCGCGCTGGACCTGGAGGCGATCATCCGCGACGCGGAGGCCATACGTCGGCCGCTCGAGCTGTCGGACGTGCGCCTGGAGGACTATGTGGCGGTCTACTTGCCCGGCGGCCACGGCCCCATGGCCGACCTGGCGTTCGACGCCGATGCGGGCCGCCTGCTCACGGCGCAGCTGGAGTCGGGCAACCCGCTGTTCATCGTGTGCCACGCGCCGGCCGCGATGCTGGCCACCAGGATCCACGGCGTCTCGCCCTTCCAGGGCTACAACGTCACCGGCTTCTCCAACGAGGAGGAAGAGGCCGTCGGCCTCGCCTCACGGGCCACGTGGCTGCTGGAGACGGACCTGAAGGAGAAGGTCAAGGTCAACTACAGCCGCGGCCCCATCTGGGAGCCCTACATGGTCGAGGACCGTAACCTCGTCACCGGCCAGAACCCCCACTCCGCCGCGGTTCTGGGAGGGCGGATGCTCGAAATCCTCGAGTAGGAACGCGGACCCGCCGCGCGGCCACCCCACCACCTCATCGACCTGCTCCTGTGATACTTCGGATTGCCCGAGAGCATCTCAGCCGAGTTATCGGTCGATGCGCGACCGGACCGGCATTACGACGCCGAAGGCACTGCGCTCGTTCACTTTTCGTACGAGAAGTGGCCTCTCTGGTTCGCTACTGCTCTCGCGGTTCATCGGGCCGAAGACCTCCACACCGTGCGCTGCCGATCGCCGCTACGGGGTGGCGGGGGCCTGCCGTCAGTGTGCGTACACGTTGGAACACTCTGCGGGGCAGTCGCATTTGGAGCGATGCCCTCCGGCCGTGGTTGTCAAGGTCCCGTCGCGCCGGTCTGCGCGAGCGAAGCGGAATTCGGTCTGCCCACTACGAGATGGAGGTATTGAGCAGACTGAACGCCCATGCGTCGACCACGTGCGTGTCGGTGGGGATCGGTAGCGTCGGGTGCTGTGGACACTGGGGAACGTATCCAAGAGCTCGCGGAGCGCATTGTGGTGCTGCGCGACGCCTACTATCAGGGCTCGCCGCTGGTAGCGGACGCCGAGTACGACGCGATCGAGGACGAGCTACGTGGCCTGATCGAGGCGCACCCCGACCTCACGCCCGACCCGAATCCGCTGGAGCAGGTCGGCGCGCCCGCAGTGCTGCACGCCCCGATCCGGCACTCGCGGCCGATGCTGTCACTCGAGAAGGTGACCAAGCCTGAGCAGGTCGCGGCGTTCTTCGATCGCTTTGCCGGCCAGTCGGTGGTGGTGATGCCGAAGCTCGACGGCTTGTCCCTGGCCCTGGTCTTCGAGGACGGACGGCTGGTGCGTGCGGCGACCCGAGGTGATGGCACCACTGGGGACGACGTGACCGTGCTGGTCCGCGCGTTGGTCGATGGTGTTCCTGAGCGAATTGACGTCCCGGGGCGGGTGGAGGTGCGTGGTGAGGCGGTGATGCTGCGTTCGACCTTTCTCGCCTACAACACGGCACATCCGGACAAGCCGCTGATCAATCCGCGCAACGCCGCGGCGGGCACGCTGCGGGCGAAGGACCCGGCCGCGGTCTCCGAGCGCCGCCTGCGGTTCTTCGGCTTCGACTTGGATACCTCTGCCGGCGGCGGTGCGGTCGACCTGGGGGAGGGGCTGCGGGCAGTGGGGGTCGCAGGTGCGCAGATGCGGCTTTGCGCCGACGCCGAGCAGGCGCAGGCGGCGATCGCCGCGATCGAACAAGATCGCAATGAGTTGGATTACGACCTCGACGGCGCGGTGCTGCGGCTGGCCGACCGTGATGCCTACGCGGCGGCCGGGACTCGGTCGAACTCGCCACGTGGCGCGCTGGCGTTCAAGTTCGCCGCCGAGGAGAAGACCACTTTGCTGGCCGAGGTGGTCTGGGACGTCGGCAAGACAGGCAAGATCGTCCCGGTCGCGTGGCTGGAGCCGGTGTTCGTGGGCGGAACGACGGTCACGAAGGCCACGCTGGCCAACCAAGAGGTGATCCGCGCCCGCGACATCAAGGTCGGTGACACGGTACTGGTGCGCCGCGCGGGCGACGTGATTCCGTTCGTGGCGGGAGTGCTCGATGCCTCCAAACGCACGGGCTCCGAGCGCGAGATCGTGCCGCCCACCGTGTGCCCCTCATGCGAGCAACCGGTGACCGAGCAGGGCAACAGCCGGGAGTTGTTCTGCACCAACGTATCCTGCCCCGCGCAGACGGTGCGCAGGCTCATCCACTGGGCGTCGCGGGCGGCGGCCGACATCGATGCCATCGGGCAGGTGTGGATCGAACGCCTGGCCGAGGCGGGCATCCTGGAGCGCCCGTCGGACTTCTACGCGCTGACAAAGGAACGCCTGCTCGGGTTCGACCGCATCGGCGAGGTCTCGGCCGCGCGCATGATCGACTCGATCGATGCCAGCCGCCAGGTCGGCCTGCGCCGCGCGCTGATCGGCCTGGCGATCCCGATGGCCTCCGACGGCACCGCCGCTCGCCTGGCCCGGGCGGGATTCGGCTCCCTGGAGGAGATCGCCGACGCGGGCGAGGAACGGCTCGTGGCGGTGGAGGATGTCGGACCGAAAGTCGCTGCCTCCCTGGTCGCGCACCTGGATCGCCTACGTCCAGAACTGGAGCGGCTGCGAGAGGCGGGCGTCTGCCTGGACGTGCGCGAGGAGGACCTCCCCCCGGTCATTGCGGCCGGCGCGCCCCTGGCAGGCAAGACGGTGGTAATCACCGGCGCTATCAGCGACCCGCGCTCCGGCGAGAAGGTCGCCCGCCCGACGTTCCAACGCCTGTGTGAGAAGGCAGGCGCGACGGCAGCATCCTCGGTCTCGGCGAACACCGACCTGCTCATCACCGGAGCGGGAGTCGGTGAGAGCAAGCTGACCAAGGCGGAGAAGCTCGGCATCGAGGTCATCGACCAGGGCGAGATCTGGAACCTCCTGATCGCCGCCAAGGTCATCTAGACTCGGCGCGCCCGGCCGCACCGACCGGAACATGCCGAAATGACTCGTGGCTGACATCGTGCCCACGTGTTCTCGCCAGGGCCGTTTCGGCCACAAGCCTCACCGATCTCCATACAGCCGATAGTTCCGCGCCGAACTGGGCAAGAACTCGAGATCCACGCACTCATCGGCATCGTGGTGCGTTCCCAATTTGCACGGTCAGTCGCTTTCCATGCCGACTGGCCCGCTCGCGAGCGAGCGGAGTTCGACTGTCCCGCAACTGATTTACCTGTACCCGGCGGTCGCCGAGGACAACGGTGCCCGATCGCAGATGGTCCGACAGCAGTCGCAGCGACCGTTCGTCCAGCGGGCCCCAGATTCGGGGCAGGGTCCTCAGCCATGGCTGAGAAACGTCGATCTCGAAGACGGACTGCGTGTTCCGCAGGATTCGCACCAGCCGTTCCAGATCACGGTGGTTGCTCCATCGGATTGCTCCCACTCCTCGTTGCCGGTGTCGGCCAGCGCCGCGCCGACCATCGCGGTGACAATCCGATCGCGCGTCGATTCCGGAGCGCCCAGGTAGGCGCGGATGTCGTCGACGAACAGGTCGGGAACTTCGAACGCGGGGAGATGCCCGCCTTCGGTGTGCTCCCGGAAGAAGGCAACGCTGTGGTCCTGTGTGCTGGTGTTCGGCCTGATCTTGATATCTCGGGTGCGGGGCGGAGGTCAGACCAGGTTGATCGAGTCGAGGAAGTGTTCGGCGAGTTCGGTGTCGCCGGTGATGGCGACGCTATGGGATCGCCAGGGCGTGCGGGTTGTCGCCCAGGACGGGAAATCCATCGCAGCACTGGTAATTTGCGCGGCGGTCTGGTCATCGGAGCCGACCACCACGCGCAGCCGTCCGTGCCCGATGGGCTCGAGTCGCCATGTGCCGCCGCCGGTTCCGGTCAGCGTCAACCCGATCGGCCGGTCGAGCCAGTTCCTGTCGTTCGCACCGAAGTCGGCCAATAGAGCCAACATCCATTCCAGTATCGAACTCATCCGGTCGGTGTCGGTGGCGGGGATCTGTTTGTCGAGTGCGGGCGCGATGTCGTGGCGCAGGTGCGTGTGGAAGTCGAAGGTCAGCAGCGACGGTAGCAAACGCAGTGGGTAGGAACCGAGTTCGCCGATCGGAATGCGGATCGATGCAAGCGGCCACCGTTGGGTCGTGCAAGCCGCGGTGGCGATCCGCGAACTCCATCTCGCCATTTCCCCGACCACGCGATCGTTGTCCCAGTCGGCGCGTCGGGCGACGAAATCGTCGTTGAGTCGCTCGATATTTCGGGAGCGTAGGACCTTGACCAGATCCGGGGTGAAGTTCAGGTGGCACTCCGACCCGAGATGGGCGATGACATCGCGTACCCGCCAGCCCGCGGCCCGGCTCGGCGCCGCCCATTCCGCTGGCGTGAGCTGGGCGCAGAAGTCCAAAACGGTATCCCGCTCGCGACGGAACGCCGCGATATGGTTGGTCACCCCCGTGATGCTGCCACGTGCGCAAACCTCTGTCACCGATCAGCCGAATCCGCGCGTTTTGCGTCGTCGCGGGTTGGGAGTTCGGTCAGCTCTGGTCTTGGACGAGGTTGTGGTGGTGCGAGTCGAGCGCTCCGTCGTCCGGGACATGACGGTCCAACGAACAGTTGCCGTTCCATATGGTGTTCGGCTACATGATCGTGCAGCGGCTGCTCATCTTGGTCCGTGTGTTCGGGCGGCTGCTCGATCCTGTAGGGCGCGGCTTCGCCCGAGTCCTCAATGCGGCGACACCACTATTCCATGCGATCAACTACTAGGGTTCCTGCCTGGCCGCGCGCGTCTATTACCGTCGGCGGCTGGGCGCCGAGTTCGACCGGGTGATCGGCTCGTTGCTGCGATCACTGAACGGTCAGCGCGACAGCGACTTTCAGCGCGGAATGCACTATCCCACGCGGTGGGATCCTTATTTCGCTGACTACGTGACACTCGCCGATATCCACCGCTATCCGGGGCAGCACTACGACCACCACCGCGCGCAACTGAACCTTGTGGCCTGACTCGTACCTGCCGAGGGTGCTTCATGCCGAATAGACGGATCAGCGCACGGGGCCGCGGCGTTCGAGCAGGACCGTGTCCCGCCAGACCTCGTCGAGTCGGGCGATGCGCTTGCGCGCGCCGATGGCGCGGTAGCTCATCGACGCACTCGGCGATATCTCAGTCGGTCCTCGCCGCAAGCCCGGATCCGACAAGGCAGACCTCTACCAGAACCTGCAATTTCACATACAGTTTCGGCCCTCGTCGCGAACTGCTTTCGGCGTGCGCGCCAACGCACTTGTGCCAGGATTCATCGGCACCACGCACGTCACCGACGCGGCGTTCGACGGGAACACCCTGGGCCCCGCAGTGATCGAAAACACACCGCCGCCACAACGGATCTCGCGCGGCGTCGCTGTCCGCCGAGCGCAGCAGCGCCGACAGAATGGCGTACGAAGATGTCGTCGTCGTGTCGTCGATCAGCCGGCTCAACCGGTCCCGGTCAGCCGGATCGCAGCCGTAGGCCGGCCGACTTGATATTTCCGCGCCGTTATTGCCGGGTATTTCCATACCGCGAAACCCTCAGGGTATTCAGCAATTCCCGCGTGACCCGACGTGGGACATCTGGTTCGAAGGAATGTGCCAGGCCAGGCCGGTCCGCGCTACAGATAGACGGCGACCCACGGCTGGGAAGAGCTCCGTGAGCACATCTCCAGTTGTCGTGACAGGATGCGCCTGTCCACGGAGCCATCCGGCCGCCTCGACACCCCAACGCAGCTTCGACACAACGCAGGGCAGCTATGACCAACCACAAGACACTTAACTGGGTTCGTGATCTTGTGCCTGGTATCCGGCAGCGAGCCGAGCAGGCCGAACAGCAACGGCGCGTACCGGAACAGACGATTCGTGACCTGGTCGAAGCGGGCGTCTTCCGCATGTTGCGGCCCGGGAATTCGGCCGCGACAAATCGTCACCGGTGGAATTCTTCGAGATCGTTCGGACCATCTCGGCGGCATGCCCGTCCACCGGGGTCGCCGCGCCCGCACTCGGCGCCGCGCAGGGCGCCTATGTGGCCTTCGTCGAGCGGATGCGGGAGCGGACCGTCGCGGTGCGCCTTGCCCGCGCCGCCTCGGAGATCGACGCCGCGATCCTGCAGATGGATCGCAATCTGTCCGAGGAACTGCGCTATGCCGAAGCGGGCGAGGACATTCCGCTCGAACTGCGGCTACGCGCCCGCCGCGACCAGGTCCGAGCCACCGAGCGCGCGATGGACGCGGTCGAGATGTCAACCCGGATCGCCGGTGGTCGCTCGGCCCGGACTCCCGGTGTGCTGGAACGACATTGGCGTGACGTGCATACGGCCGACCGGCCCGCATCTGGCCAACGCCGCCGAGCACGCGCTGGCGAACTTCGGCCATGGCGAACTCGACATGGCCGTGGAAGACCGGATTCTCTGAGTGGACGCCGCCGACCGGCGCCGGTAGCCGTGGATAGAGGTAGTACAGCATGATCACCACCGTGATAGATCCCCACCAGCCATCGGGGCCAGTGTGCGGCACCGCGCCGGGTTCGGCAGCGCGAGGCACACCATATTGAGCGCAGCGTTGGCTGCTATGCGGATATTCCTGTCCGGTACGGCGGATGTTTCGATACATACCACGCCATAGCATCCGTATACAGGTCGAAGCTCGATACACCACGAGCCGAAACCCCTGCGCACAGTGAATCCCGCTAGAGCTTTGGGGCCGCATCATGACAACTCCGCATACTGGTCCGAACCAGTCCGGCCAGGAGAGGCCGCGGCCCATTCCGTGACGCTGTCTCGATCTTGACCCGGCCCTCTCCCAGCGGAATCGCCCATCACCCGCTTCGGCCGTCGAATACAACGAAACGGTCGGCGTCCTATCGGTGCACCCGCGCGACGTCGCCAGTTGGTTCGCGAAAGTCTGCCGAATTCGTGCCGGGGCCAGAAATAGGTACGTCGTATAAGTTTCACAGTGCTGTCCCGGAAACCATGCGAAGAATAGTGACGCCGATCGCTGCCAGTTTGCTGTGATAGCAGGGTGGAATTGCTGGTTCAGAATGACTGCAGGTCGTTTTGGTCATCGCACGGTTACAATTCCAAAAGCATTATGATATGTGCGTAAATATCACGTTCATCGGTAGAGGCCGTTCCCTCCGCGGCATTATATTCGACCCACCAGGCGCTGGCGCCGGACGTTCGTGCGCTTGCCGGACACGGCTGGATGGAATGGGCTGAAAGAAGGAGGTGGATGTCGATTCGATGGATAATGCCAGGTGACAGCGGCATGTAAGGCGAATCGCCGATTTTCTTCGTGACGAGTGACGTTTCGTCGTGCATTTGTGGAGCGACGATTGACAGTGATACCGGATTCGCATCGACAGCGCTCGCGTCCGGTGTGAACGCGACGCTGTTTCCGGCGTGACTGCGACAGGTTGTCGGCCTGACCACGGCCGTCTGACCGCCGAATATAGCCGATAGAAGAAGCGTCAACAAAAAGGTCGCCCATCGGTTGCGAGAACCTGACCAGGCTGGCAGGCTACTGGACGAGCGAGTTGCTCGGCGGCTACTCGAGCACAATTCGAGGGGCCGGCCTAGCGAGAAGAGATGTCGAGTGAGTACTGATTTCATTGTCGGGGTGGGGGATGTAGGCCGCTGGTCGCGGGTGTCGAGTGTGCTGATACCGACGGCGTCGTCGCGAGCTCACCTTTCACCGCGGTAGAGGGAAGCGTTCGCATGGACTACGTTTTGGTAGCAGTCGAGCACCCTGTGCCTGCTGAAACGCGCTTTCGAGCCGTCATCCACCAGGGACTGTCGGAAATAACAGAGCTCGCCACCGAGGGGCTTCACGTATCGGATACCGTCCGATCTGCGGGAGTGAATCCTCGACACGTCGCCCTGCTCGCGCAATTACCCGGACCGCCGCCGCCGATTGTCGTGCATCGCGCCACCATGACGGTGATCGATGGCGTCCACCGCCTGATGGCCGCGCGTCGGCGGCAGGCGGCCACGATCAACGCCGTCTTTTTCGACGGTGAACCGCGCGAAGCGTTCGTACTCGCCGTCGAACTCAACAGCGCCCGCGGTCTCCCCTTGTCGCTGGCGGATCGAAAGGCCGCGGCCGCACGGATGCTCGTCGATTTTCCCGAATGGTCGAATAGGCGGCTCGGGGCAGTCGCCGGGCTCTCGGATAAGACCGTCGCAGCGCTGCGACGGCGGCCGGGTGCGGAAATTCCGCACCCGCCCATGCGGCGGATCGGACGCGCCGGCGCACCGTTTCCGGTCGACGCCGGGGAGCGCCGCCGTCGGGCGCGCGAGTTCCTGCAAGCGAATCCGACCGCCTCGACCAGGGAAATCGCGTCGGCCGCAGGGGTATCACCGACCACCGCCAAGGACGTGCGGCGGTGTTTGCGAACGGAATCGGCTGCCCTGCCCCACGATCGACGGCACGATCGTGTGACGTCCGGGCCGGCCGCGCCCGCATCCGCGGGTTCGTCCCCCGATCTCACGACATCGGTGCGCCGACTGCGCGCCGATCCGTCGCTGCGCTTCACCGAGTCCGGTCGAAAGCTGTTGCGATTGTTGGAGTTCTCTGGACCCGACGCGGTCGACTGGCCATCGATGGCCGAAAGTCTGCCGACGCACTGCGCACCCGCGGTGGCCGAGCTGGCGAGACATTACGCAGCGAACTGGCTGTCGCTGGCTGACTCGTTGAGTCGCCGCGTCCGCACCGACCTCTGACCGAACCCTGACGGTAGCGCATTGAGCCCGTGTCGCCGCTCGCGACACCGGGTTCCTTTGTCAACCTCGAAATACCTGGATGTGACACGTGGACACAAGCACTGGCGATTCGTCCGATCGCATGTTGGAGTACCTGAAAAAGGTCACTGTCGAGCTCATGACGACGCGCGACGATCTGACGCAGCTGCGGGAGAAGATCGACGAGCCGATCGCCATCGTGGGCATGAGCTGTCGCTATCCGGGCGGTATCGAATCACCGGAACAGCTATGGGATCTGGTCGCCTCGGGTGCGGATGCCGTCGGCGAGTTTCCGCTGGACCGGGGTTGGGACGTGGAAGGGCTGTTCGATCCCGACCCGGACCGGTTCGGGAAGGTCTACACGCGCGAGGGCGGCTTCCTGCGCGGTGTCGGGGATTTCGATGCCGGGTTCTTCGGTATCGGTCCGCGTGAGGCGTCGGCGATGGATCCGCAGCAGCGGTTGCTGCTGGAGGCGTCGTGGGAAGCGTTGGAGGACGCGGGAATCGACCCGGCGACACTGCGGGGCAGCGACACCGGCGTCATGGCCGGAGTGATGTACGCGGACTACGAGCACACGGCCAGAGCGGCAGGTCCGGTGGCCGAGGGCTACGCCGGTACCGGTTCGGCGGGCAGTGTGGTGTCGGGTCGGGTGGCGTACACGTTGGGGCTGGAAGGCCCTGCGGTGACGGTGGATACGGCGTGTTCGTCGTCGCTGGTCGCGATTCATCTGGCGTGTCAGGCGCTGCGGCGCGGGGAGACGTCGCTGGTGCTGGCGGGTGGGGTGACGGTGATGTCGACCCCGTTCCTGTTCATCGAGTTCTCCCGGCAGCGCGGGCTGTCGCGGGATGGGCGGTGTAAGGCGTTTTCGGCGTCGGCTGATGGTGTGGGCTGGGCTGAGGGTGTCGGTGTGCTGGTGTTGGAGCGGCTCTCGGATGCGAAGCGGTTGGGCCACAATGTGCTTGCCGTGGTCCGCGGATCGGCGGTGAATCAGGACGGCGCTTCGAACGGACTCTCGGCGCCGAACGGTCCGTCGCAGGAGCGGGTGATCGCGGCCGCATTGCAGGCCGCGGGCCTGAGTCCGGCGGACGTGGACGCGGTCGAGGCGCACGGCACCGGTACGACGTTGGGTGATCCGATCGAAGCGCAGGCGTTGATCGCTGCGTATGGGCAGGGTCGTACGGAGCCGTTGCGGGTCGGTTCGTTGAAGTCGAATATCGGGCATTCGCAGGCGGCTGCGGGTGTGGGTGGGGTGATCAAGGTTGTGCAGGCGTTGCGGCATGAGATGTTGCCGAAGACGTTGCATGTGGATGCGCCGTCGCCGCATGTGGATTGGTCGGCGGGGTCGGTACGGATCTTGACCGAGGCGGAGCCGTGGTCGGGTTCGGTGGAGCGGGTGCGGCGGGCGGGGGTGTCGTCCTTCGGCATCAGTGGCACCAACGCCCACATCGTGCTCGAGGAAGCGCCTGCGACTGTCGCACCGTCCGACGGCGAGACCATCGACAATGGGGTTCCCGTCCGGGCGGATCTGGTCCCGTTGCCGGTGTCGGCCAAGACCGCCGACGCGCTACCGGGCCAGGCGAAGCGGTTGCGGCAGTGGCTGATCGACAATCCCGATGCGGACCTGTGGAGCGTGGCCTCTGCGCTGATCGAAACCAGGGCACAATGGGACCGGCGCGCGGTGGTGCTCGGCCGCGATCGCGAGCAGTTGCTTGCTGGGTTGGCGGATCTGACATCCGGTTCGGTGGTGCCGGGTGCGTCTGTCGTGGGCCGGACGGCCTTCCTGTTCACGGGTCAGGGTGCGCAGCGGGTGGGTATGGGGGCGGGGTTGTATGCGGCGTTCCCGGTTTTCGCTGCGGTGTTCGATGAGTTGTGTGTCGAGTTCGATCGGTTGCTGGGGGAGTCGTCGCCGGGTGTTTCGTTGCGCGACATCGTGTTCGGTGTCGGTGATGGTGAGTTGTTGCATCGGACGGAGTTCACGCAGCCTGCGTTGTTCGTGTTCGAGGTGGCGTTGTTCCGGTTGATCGAGTCGTTCGGTGTGTCTGCGGATGTGTTGATCGGGCATTCGATCGGTGAGTTGGTGGCGGCGTATGTGGCGGGGGTGTGGTCGCTCGAGGATGCGTGTGCGCTGGTGGTGGCGCGTGGTCGGTTGATGGGTGCGTTACCCGAAGGCGGCGCGATGCTCGCGGCGGCCGTGACCGAGGAGCGGGCCGCCGAACTTGTCGCGACATATGGGAATCGCCTGTCGGTCGCGGCGGTGAACGCTCCGGCCTCGGTGGTGCTGTCCGGTGATCTGGACGTCGTCGAGGCGGCGGAGCTCGAGTTGTCCGACGCTGGCATCAAGACCTCGCGGTTGCGGGTGAGTCATGCGTTCCATTCGGCACGGATGGATGCCATGCTGGCCGAATTCCGCGCTGTCGCCGCCGGGTTGACGTATCGGACACCCGCGATCGCGATGGTGTCGAACGTCTCCGGTACCACCGCGGGCGCCGAGGTGACCGATCCGGAATATTGGGTCGCCCAGGTGCGCGGATGTGTGCGATTCGCGCCCGGCGTCGACGCTCTCGTCGCCACCGGGGTGCGGCGGTTCGTCGAGATCGGCCCGGACGCGGTGCTGGCGTCGCTGACACGCCAATGCCTGGCCCGGCACCAGGACGTCGAGGCGGATGTGCTGGTGGCCGCCGCGTCTCGGCGTTCGGTCGACGAGGTGACGCAGTACCTGACGATGTTGGCGCAAGCGCATACCGCCGGCATCCGCGTCGACTGGCGCGCCTTGTTCGCAGGCCGTTCGCTGAGCCGAGTGCCCTTGCCCACGTACGCGTTTCAGCGTCAGCGGTACTGGCTGGAGCCTTTCGCCGGTGCTTCGTCGTCGGCGGGAGCGTCCGACCATCCGATCTTGACCGGCGTCGTGCCCTTGGCGGGCAAGGACGAATGGCTGTTCACCGCCAGCGTGTCGCTGCGGACGCAGCCATGGCTCGCCGATCACACGGTTTTCGGCTCGGTGCTGCTGCCGGGCGCAGGATTCGTCGAACTGGCGCTGAGCGCGGGTGCGCGGCTCGATGCCGGTTTCGTCGAGGAACTGCTGCTCGAAGGACCGCTGATGCTCGAGGGTGATACCGCCGTCGATATCCAGGTCGCCGTCGAACCCGCCGATGACGCGGGCCGACGCCGGTTCGTGATCTACTCGCGCGGCATCGCCGAACCGGATGCTGCTGCGGCCGAATGGATTGCGCACGCCAGCGGGGTACTGGCCCGCACCGCGTCGGCAGTGCCCGCGTGGGTCGAGGCGGGACGGCACGGCTCGGCGGACGAGTGGCCGCCCGCCGGGGCGGAACCGGAGCCGCACGACGGGCTCTACGCCCGCCTGGCGGATCTGGGATTGGGCTACGGTCCAGTATTCCAGGGGGTCACCTCGGTCTGGCGCGACGGTGACGACCTCCTCGCCGAGGTCGCCGTCGGCGACGAAAACGGCGCTCCCACCGCGTTGTTCGGGATTCACCCGGCACTGCTCGACGCCGCCTTCCACGCCGCCGTCGCGGGGCTGGCGCAGGACATGCCGTCGGGTCGGTTGCCGCTGCCGTTCTCGTTCGCCGGAGTGCGGTTGTACCGCGCTGGTGCGACGGCGGTCCGGGTTCGACTGACTCGGTTGAGCGCCGGTCGGATCCGGGTCGCCGCGTTCGACGAAACGGGTGAGCCGGTATTGAGCCTCGAATCGCTCACCGCCCGCCCCGTCGATGCCAAGGCGTTGAACAGCGGGGCCGGTCGGCGTGCGTCGCTGTCGGACGTCGAGTGGGTGCCGGTGCCGACCGGAACTACCGCGGCGACATCGGTGGCGGTGCTCGGCACCGAACACGTTGCGGGCGTGGCTCATTCGTATGACGGGCTCGCCGAACTGCTCGAAGCCGATCAGACTCCGGAGATCATCGTATGGTCACCGGCCGGGGACGCCGATGCCGATACCGCAACGCGCACTCGTGCGTGGGTGCGCGCGGCATTGGAGTTCTTGCAGAGCTGGCAGGCGCAGGAACGGTTGAACGATTCCCGGCTGGTGGTGCTCACGCGCGGTGCTGTCGGCGTATCGGGCGAGGCGCCGGATACGGCCGCAGCGGCGGTGCGGGGCCTGGTGCGCAGTGCGCAGTTCGAGCACCCGGAGCGGTTCGTGCTCCTCGATGTGCGCGCCGACGTCGATCCCACCGCTGATCTGATCGCCGCTGCCGTGCGTTCGGATGAACCGCAGCTCGCCGTCCGCGACGGCGGTTTGCTGGCGCCGCGGTTGCGGCGGCAGTCCGGCCCGGCCGCCACCGTCGAGGACGCATTCGGTACCGGTGCGGTGCTGATCACCGGTGGCACCGGTGGTTTGGGCGCGCTGGTGGCGCGCCATATCGTCGAAACACACGGTGTGCGGCGGTTGGTCTTGGTGTCGCGGCGCGGTGAGCGTGCCGACGGCGCAATGGATTTGGTGTCGGAGTTGACCGCTGCCGGTGCGCAGGTGCGGGTCGCGGCATGTGATGTCGGCGACCGTGCGGCCTTGGCGGCGCTGCTGACCGAGTTATCCGGCGAATTCGCGCCGAGCGCGGTGATCCATTCGGCCGGCGTGCTCGACGACGGCACCATCGAGACCCTGTCCGTCGAACAGGTGGACCGAGTACTCACGGCCAAGGCCGATGCCGCCTGGCACCTGCATGAGCTGACCAGCGAGCAGGATCTGTCGGCGTTCGTGCTGTTCTCCTCGATCGCCGGGGTGATCGGTTCGCCGGGCCAGGGCAACTACGCGGCGGCCAACGCGTTCCTGGACGCGCTGGCGGCGGACCGGCGGGCCGCGGGGCTGCCCGCCGTATCGATCGCGTGGGGCTCCTGGAACCAGGCCAGCGGAATGACCAGCGGTCTCGGCAGCGCGGCGATGGCGCGGTTGGGTCAGCTGGGCGCGCGTCCGTTGGAGACGGCGGACGGCTTGGCACTGTTCGATCGCGCGCTCGCGGCGAGCGCATCGACGGTGGTCGCAACCGAATTCGATACCGAGACCTTGGCGGCGCAGGCCCGCGACGGCTCGCTGCCCCGGATGTTGCACTCGATCGTCTCGGTGCCCGTGCGGCGCATCGCGGACGCGAGCGGCACGTTGGCGCTGCGGCTGGCCGCCGCCCCCGTGCAGGAACGCGAGACGATCGTGCTCGACGTGGTGCGCGAGCAGGTCGCCGGAGTACTCGGACATATCTCGGGTGAGGCCATTGATCCCGCCGCGCCGTTCAACGAGATCGGGTTCGATTCGCTGGCGGGGGTCGAGTTTCGCAACCGTCTCGCCAAGGCCACCGGGGTGGCGTTGCCCTCGACGCTGGTATTCGATTATCCAACGGCCGCGGCCGTGGCGTCGTTCGTGCGATCGCGCGTCGGCGACGTGGACATCGATGCGAACCGCGTCGCCAAACGTCCCGCGCGCCGTATCCGTACCGACGAGCCGATCGCGATCGTGGGGATGAGCTGTCGTTACCCGGGGGGTATCGAATCACCGGAGCAGCTGTGGGATGTGGTCGCGTCCGGAACCGACGCGATCGGCGAATTCCCGACCGATCGCGGGTGGGATCTCGAGCGGTTGTTCCATCCCGATCCCGACCACTCGGGCACGTCCTACCTGCGCCACGGCGGATTCATCTCCGGTGTCGGGGATTTCGATGCCGGGTTCTTCGGTATCGGTCCGCGTGAGGCGTCGGCGATGGATCCGCAGCAGCGGTTGCTGCTGGAGGCGTCGTGGGAAGCGTTGGAGGACGCGGGAATCGACCCGTTTACCCTGCGCGGCAGTGATACCGGCGTCTTCGTCGGCGTCTCCTATCAGGACTACGAGCAGATTGCCAAGGCGGCGGGTCCGGTGGCCGAAGGGTACGTCGGTACCGGTTCGGCGGGCAGTGTGGTGTCGGGTCGGGTGGCGTACACGTTGGGGCTGGAAGGCCCTGCGGTGACGGTGGATACGGCGTGTTCGTCGTCGCTGGTCGCGATTCATCTGGCGTGCCAATCCCTGCGTCAGGGGGAGAGTTCACTCGCCTTCGCCAGCGGCGTCCAACTGATGGCGACGCCGTTCATGTTCATGGAGTTCTCCCGGCAGCGCGGGCTGTCGCGGGATGGGCGATGTAAGGCGTTTTCGGCGTCGGCTGATGGTGTGGGCTGGGCTGAGGGTGTCGGTGTGCTGGTGTTGGAGCGGCTCTCGGATGCGAAGCGGTTGGGCCACAATGTGCTTGCCGTGGTCCGGGGTTCGGCGGTGAATCAGGACGGCGCTTCGAATGGACTCTCGGCGCCGAACGGTCCGTCGCAGGAGCGGGTGATCGCGGCCGCCCTGGCCGCCGCCGGACTGGATCCGACCGATGTCGACGCGGTGGAAGCACACGGGACGGGCACCCCGTTGGGTGATCCGATCGAAGCGCAGGCGTTGATCGCTGCGTATGGGCAGGGTCGTACGGAGCCGTTGCGGGTCGGTTCGTTGAAGTCGAATATCGGGCATTCGCAGGCGGCTGCGGGTGTGGGTGGGGTGATCAAGGTTGTGCAGGCGTTGCGGCATGAGATGTTGCCGAAGACGTTGCATGTGGATGCGCCGTCGCCGCATGTGGATTGGTCGGCGGGGTCGGTACGGATCTTGACCGAGGCGGAGCCGTGGTCGGGTTCGGTGGAGCGGGTGCGGCGGGCGGGGGTGTCGTCCTTCGGCATCAGTGGCACCAACGCGCACATCATCGTCGAAGAAGCACCCGAAGGACCGGAACGCGCTGTGGCACCGCTCCCGTCGGGTACGCCGCTGGTGGCCGCGGGCAAGGTACCGCTGCTGGTATCGGCGAAATCCGAACCGGGACTGCGTGCCCAGGCGGCTCGACTCCATGCCTGGATCTCCGCGCATCCGGAGGCGGAGCCGGTGGACGTGGCCCATGCGCTGCTGACCACCCGGGCCCGATTGGAGCACCGAGCGACGGTCGTCGCCGCCGATCGAGACGCCATGCTGGCGGGGTTGGCCGAGGTGGCGGCCGGCTCGGCCTCGTCGAACGTGGCCGAGGGCACGCCGGTGCGCGGGAAGATCGCGTTTCTGTTCACGGGGCAGGGTGCGCAGCGGGTGGGTATGGGGGCGGGGTTGTATGCGGCGTTCCCGGTTTTCGCTGCGGTGTTCGATGAGTTGTGTGTCGAGTTCGATCGGTTGCTGGGGGAGTCGTCGCCGGGTGTTTCGTTGCGCGACATCGTGTTCGGTGTCGGTGATGGTGAGTTGTTGCATCGGACGGAGTTCACGCAGCCTGCGTTGTTCGTGTTCGAGGTGGCGTTGTTCCGGTTGATCGAGTCGTTCGGTGTGTCTGCGGATGTGTTGATCGGGCATTCGATCGGTGAGTTGGTGGCGGCGTATGTGGCGGGGGTGTGGTCGCTCGAGGATGCGTGTGCGCTGGTGGTGGCGCGTGGTCGGTTGATGGGTGCGTTACCCGAAGGCGGCGCGATGCTGGCCGTGGCGACCACGGAAGACCGGGTGGCAGAGTCCATCGCACCTTTCGGCGAGAAAGTATCGATCGCGGCGGTGAACGGGCCGTCCTCGATCGTGGTTTCCGGCACCGAGGCGGCCATCACGGAATTGGCGGCGACCTTCGCCGCGGCGCAGATCAAGATGTCGCGGTTGCAGGTCAGCCACGCCTTCCATTCCGCGTTGATGGACCCGATGCTGCCGGATCTCGAAGCGGTCACTGTCGGGCTCACCTACCGCACCGCGCTGCTGCCGGTCGTATCGAACGTCTTCGGTGTCGTCGCGGGCGAGGCGCATGCCGAACCGATCTACTGGGTCGGCCACGTGCGCGATACGGTTCGTTTCGCCGAGGGCGTGCATACCCTGGTGGACTCGGGTGTTCGCCGATTCCTCGAAGTGGGCCCCGACGCCGTGCTGACGGCGATGACCGGTCAGTGCCTGCCGGCCGACATCGAAGCCAAGTCGCTGGTGGCCGCGTCGGGCCGGCGCGGCGCCGACGAGGTGACGCAGGTGCTGACCTTCCTCGCGCAGGCCGACAACGCGGGCATCGACGTCGACTGGTCGCCGCTGTTCGACGACCGGTCCCCGGCGCGAGTGTCCTTGCCGACGTACGCGTTTCAGCACGAGCGTTACTGGCTCCAACCGAATCGCTCGGTGGTGTCCGGCAATTCGGAGCATCCGATTCTGACGGATGCAGTCCCAGTGGCGGGCAAGGACGAATGGCTATTCACCGGAAAGCTGTCCGAGGCGGCGCACCAGTGGGTCGCCGATCACCAGGTCTTCGGGACCGCGGTCGTCCCGGCGACGACATATCTGGAACTGGCCTCGGCCATCGGGGTCCGGCTGGGCCTCGGACTCGTCGAGGAGATCTCCCTGGATATTCCGCTGGTGCTCGGCGCGGACCCGGTCGATCTGCAGATCGCGGTCGGCGAGGCCGAGCCGGAAGGGCGCAGACATTTCACGATCTTCTCCCGGACCGAGCGCACCGATGAGGTCGAGGCATGGGTGCCGCATGCCCGTGGCATGCTCGCCGACACAGCCGAGGCACCGCCGATCTGGGATGAATTCGACTGGCCGCCCGCGGATTCCGAGCAGCTCGACGAGCAGGAGCTGTATCGGCGGATCGCCGATCTCGGTCTCGAGTACGGCCCGGCCTTCCTCGGCGTGCGCGCGATGTGGCGGCGCGGCGACGAGGTATTCGCGGAGGTGTCGCTGGACGAGACCGCTGCCGGGCAGGTGGCCGGGTTCGGCATTCATCCGGCGTTGTTCGACGCATGCCTGCATCCTGCGCTCGACTTCGTCATGGACGATATTCCCGAGGGCAGGTTGCCGTTGCCGGTGTCGTTCACCGGTGTGCGGATGGCGCGGACGGGTTCGGGACCGGTCCGCGTGCGCGCCGAGCGTTCCGGCGGCTATCGGATCCGGCTGGACGTGGTCGATGTAACGGGCGAACCGGTGCTGAGCACGGATTCCCTTGTGGTGCACCCGGTCGAACGCCGCACCGTGGCACGGGTGCGCGCCGGAGGCGCACTGCCCGTGCTCTATGGCGTCGAGTGGGCGTCCGTGCCGCCGGTGTCCTCGACGCCGGTGGCGTTGATGGCGGTACTCGGTGACCAGATCGTGGCGGGGATCGACGATCACTTCGGGGGCGTTGGCGAACTCGCCACCGCCGATGTTGCCGCGGACGCGGCTGTCTGGCTGGTCGACGCCGCCGAATCCGGCGGTGCGGATGTCGCGCAGGCGGGTCGCCGATCGGTGAAAGCGACCATCGAGTTGTTGCGCTCATGGCTGTCGGACGCGCGGCTCGCCGAGACCAGGCTGATTGTGGTAACGCGCAACGCCATTGGCCTGCCGGACGAGTCACCCGATCCGGTGGCCGCCGCCGTGGCCGGATTCGTGCGCAGCGCCCAGGCGGAACACCCTGGCCGGATAGTGCTGCTCGACCGCGATGACGAGATCGACGCCGAGGTGGTGTCGGCCGTGCTGGCGACAGGGGAACCGCAGGTGGCGGTGCGATCCGGTCGCTTGTCGATGCCGCGGTTGCGGCGCGAGCCCGCATCGGATGCGGCAGCGAAGTCCTTCGGCGCGGGGACAGTCCTGGTGACCGGTGGTACCAGCGGGTTGGGCGCGCTCGTGGCGCGGCACCTGGTCGCCGAACACGGCGTGCGCCGGTTGCTCCTGGTCTCGCGGCGAGGTCGTACTGCCGAGGGTGTGGCGGAACTCGTCGCGGAGATCTCCGCGCTGGGTGCCGAGGTCGACGTGGCGGCCTGCGATATCTCCGATCGCGCCGCTCTGGAGACAGTGTTGGCCGCGATCCCCGCGGCGTTCCCGCTCTCCGGTGTCGTCCATTCGGCGGGTGTTGTAGACGACGGAACCATCGAGACATTGACCGGCGAGCAGGTGGACCGGGTCTTCGGACCGAAGGTGGACGGGGCGTGGCTGTTGCACGACCTGACCCGCGCCGCGGAATTGTCCGCGTTCGTGGTGTTTTCCTCGGTCGCTGGCGTCGCGGGTTCCCCCGGGCAGGGTAACTACGCGGCGGCGAATGCCTTCGCGGACGCGGTGGTCCGGTTGCGGCGTCAGGCGGGCCTGCCCGGTGTGGCGGTGGCCTGGGGGCCGTGGCACGCGGGTAGCGGTATGACCGGCGAACTCGGTGCGGCCGGACTGGCGCGATTGCGGCGGTTGGGTTTTCGCCCCATCGCCGATGCCGAGGGCCTCGCGCTGTTCGACGCGGCGCTCACGGCCGGCGCGGGCGTAGTGGTCGGCGCACAGTTCGATTCGGCCGGATTGGCGGCGCAGGCCGAGGCCGGTGCACTGCCGAAGATCTTGAGTCCCTTGGTCACCGCGGCCGCGCCTGCCCGCAGGCAGACCGGCACGCCGGTGGGCCGGCTGGCATCGGCGTCGGCCGCCGAACGTGCCGAGGTGGCCCTGGCGATAGTCCGGGAACAGGCGGCGGCCGTGCTCGGTCACGCCTCCGATGCCGCGATCGATGTGGCGCTTCCGTTCACCGAGCTCGGCTTCGACTCACTGGCCGGGGTGGAGTTCCGCAATCGGCTCACCAAGGCCACGGGTCTGGCGCTGCCCTCCACCCTGGTCTTCGATTACCCCTCCGCACATGCCGTTGCGACGTTCATCGTGTCCAAATTGGATGATGCGCCCAGTACCGAACGCCGGCCGAAGCGCAGCGCCCGCCGAGCGCGGGCGGACGAGCCGATCGCCATCGTCGGGATGAGCTGCCGCTACCCCGGTGGTGTCGCATCGCCGGATCAGCTGTGGGAACTGGTGGCCTCGGGCACGGACGCGATCACGCCCTTCCCGTCCGACCGTGGCTGGGACCTCGAGCGCCTGTTCGACTCGGACCCGGACAAGCCGGGTACCACCTATGTCCGCGAAGGCGGATTCCTCACCGACGTAAGTGCTTTCGATGCCGGCTTCTTCGGCATCAGCCCACGTGAGGCCACCGCCATGGACCCACAGCAGCGGCTGTCCCTGGAGGCGGCTTGGGAGGCCTTGGAAGACGCGGGGATCGACCCGGTGGCATTGCACGGCGGCGATACCGGAGTGTTCGTCGGCGCCACCCCGTCCGGCTATGTCGAGCGGGTGGTCGGCGAGCACGAGGGTTTCCGGATGACCGGCAACTCGGACAGCGTGATCTCGGGCCGGATCGCCTACGTGTTCGGTCTGCAGGGACCGGCCATGACGGTCGATACGGCGTGTTCGTCGTCACTGGTAGCGCTGCACCTGGCCTGTCAAGCCCTGCGCAACGGCGAAACGTCGATGGCACTGGCCGTCGGCGTCACCATCTCGGGCAGTCCGGAGCTCTACATCGACTTCGCACGTCAGCGTGGTCTTTCCCCCGACGGGCGATGCAAGTCGTTCTCCGCCGACGCCGACGGGGTCGGTTGGTCCGAGGGAGTGGGTGTCCTGGTCGTCGAGCGTCTTTCCGACGCACGGCGAGCGGGCCACAATGTTCTCGCCGTGATCCGGGGTTCCGCGGTGAATCAGGACGGCGCCTCGAATGGTCTGACCGCACCGAATGGTCCGTCCCAGGAGCGGGTGATCGCGTCGGCCCTGGCGGCCGCCGGGTTGGAGCCCGCCGATATCGATGCCGTGGAGGCGCACGGGACCGGTACCCCGCTGGGTGACCCGATCGAGGCGCAGGCATTGATCGCGGCCTATGGCCAGGATCGAGCCGAGCCGCTGCGGATCGGCTCGCTGAAATCGAATATCGGCCACGCGGTCGCCGCATCGGGTGTCGGTGGCGTGATCAAAATCGTGCAGGCGTTGCGGCACGAGATGTTGCCGAAGACATTGCATTTGGATACGCCCTCGCCGCATGTGGACTGGTCCGCGGGCGCGGTGCGGCTGCTGGCCGAGGCGGAGCCGTGGCGAGCGGGGCCGCGGGTGCGCCGCGCGGGCGTCTCGTCCTTCGGCATCAGCGGCACCAACGCGCATGTGATCGTCGAGGAAGCACCCACACTCACCCGGTACGAGGACGTAGCGTCCGGAGAGCCGGTACTTCCGGACACCGAGGTGGTGGCATGGCCGGTTTCGGCGAAAACCGAGGGCGGTCTGCGGGCCCAGGCGGACCGGCTGCGGACGTGGCTGCTCGACCACCCGGATGCCGACGCGCTGAGCGTGGCGCGGTCGTTGATCGATACGCGTGCGCAGCTGGAATGGCGCGGCGTCGCCGTCGGCCGGGACCGCGAGCAACTGCTCGCCGGATTGGCGGACCTCTCGTCCGGTTCAGCGTCGGCGGTAGCCGGCGGACCCGTCGGGGGTCGGACGGCATTCGTGTTCACCGGCCAGGGGGCACAGCGGATCGGTATGGGTGCGCAGCTGTATCAGGCGTTCCCGATATTCGCCTCGGCCTTGGACGAAGTGTGCGCCGAGTTCGACCGTCTCGTGGGCGGGTCGTTGCGGGAAGTGATGTTCGCTGATCCCGAAGGCGTGCTGGATCGGACGGAGTGGACCCAGCCCGCGCTATTCGCGTTCGAGGTGGCGTTGTTCCGGTTGGTGGAGTCGTTCGGTGTGTCACCGGATGTGTTGATCGGACATTCGATCGGCGAGTTGGTCGCGGCTTATGTCGCCGGGGTGTGGTCGCTGGGGGATGCGTGCGCGTTGGTGGCGGCGCGTGGTCGGTTGATGGGTGCGCTACCCCGGGGCGGCGCGATGCTCGCGGTCGCGGTGTCCGAAGCGGAGGCGGTGCGGGTACTCGCGGATTACGGCGATCGGGTGTCGCTGGCGGCGATCAACGGCCCCGACTCGGTGGTGGTCTCCGGTGCCGCCGACGCCGTCGATGACGTCGAGCGGGTGTTCTCGAGCGCCGGTCGCACAACGACGCGACTGCGGGTGAGTCACGCGTTCCATTCGGCACTGATGGAACCCATGCTGGCCGAATTCCGTTCCGTGGCGGCGGGAGTGACCTACCGGCCGCCGTTGCTGCCGATCGTGTCGAATGTGACCGGCGCGATGGGCGAGGCATTCACCGACCCCAGCTACTGGGTCGGGCAGGTGCGCGCCGCGGTCCGGTTCGCGCCCGGCATCCGGTTGCTCGCCGGCACCGGCGTACAGCGCTTCCTCGAGTTCGGCCCCGACGCCGTGCTGACAGCCATGATCCGTCAGTGTCTGGACGACGATGCCGATACTTCGCCCGCCCGACTGGTGTGCGCGGCGAGTCGTCGCGGCGCCGACGAAGTGGTCCGGTTGGTGACCTTCCTGGCCCAGGTGTACACCGCGGGCAGCGGTGTCGACTGGCGCTCACTGTTCGGTGAGCGTACGACGCGACGAATCGCCTTGCCCACCTACGCGTTCCAACATCAGCGCTATTGGCTGGCCGCTGCTCCCGACGCCGGGGACGTCCGCGGCTCCGGTCTGGACAGTGCGGCGCACCCGCTGTTGAGTGCGGCGGTATGGCTGCCGGACTCCGAAGGGGTGGCGCTGACCGGACGGCTGTCGTTGTCCAGCCACCCCTGGCTGGCCGATCACGTGATCGGTGGGACAGTGCTGCTGCCGGGAACCGGATTCATCGAACTGGCACTGCACGTCGCAGCGATGGTGGGCAGTCCGCGCTTGGCCGAACTGGTCGTCACGGCACCGCTGATCGTGCCGCCGAACGGAGCGGTGGAATTGCGGGTCATGGCGACCGGACCGGATACCACCGGCGCGCGGGTCGTGTCGGTGTACTCACGTCCGCAACGAGACGGCGCGCCGGAATCGGCCGAATGGGTTCGTCATGCGACCGGAACGCTGGTCGCGCAGCCGGATTCGGCTGCAGTCGATTCGGTGATGGCGAACTGGCCGCCGGCCGGAGCGCAGCCGGTGGATATCAACGACTTCTATCCCGATCTGGTCGAGCGCGGCTACGGGCACGGGCCGCTGTTTCAAGGGCTCACCGCGCTGTGGCGCGGTGACGGTGAGGTCTTCGCCGAGGTGAACCTGCCGGAGCAGTCATCGGCCGGCCGGTTCGGAGTGCATCCGGCGCTGCTGGACGCGGCACTGCACGCCATTCGGTTCACCGGATTGACCGCGGCGGGCGCCGATGGCGAAATCGTCGTGCCCTATTCGTGGGAGAACGTGGATCTGCGTGCGGTCGGAGCCGGGTCGGTCCGGGTCCGGCTGCGCGCGGCCGATCCGGATTCGAGTGAGTCGGACAATCAGCGAATCGCGATGACGCTCACCGATTCCCGTGGTGTGCCGGTGCTCGAGGTCGCGGCACTGACCATGCGCCCGATTCCGATCGCCGCGCTCGACGCCGCAGGCGCCGCTGCGGCGGGTCGCGGCGGTTACCAGCTGCGGTGGGTCACGGCGACCGCCGCACCGGCCGGTACCGACGAGCAGTGGGCATTCACCGACGACGGCGAAACTGTGGCCGTCGCGGGCAGTTCGGTCGCCGTGGTCCGGCTGCTCGAAGCGATCGAGGATGCCGACCTGCCCGAATCCGTGCACAGTCGGCTCGCCGAGGTAACGACGCGCGTCGGCACCCTGCTGATGCGATACGAGCGCGTCGTCGTGGTCACCCACAACGCGGTCGCCGTGCACGCGGACGAGCCGGTGGATCTCGGCGCCGCCGCTGTCTGGGGTCTGCTGCGCAGCGGCCAGCACGAGAGCCCCGGGCGCATCGCGATCGTGGACGTGGACCGCTGGGCGGATTACCGCATCGGCGTCGCCGCGGCGCTGGCCGACACCGATGAATCACAAGTGGCGTTGCGCCAGGGCATTTCGTACGTGCCGCGTTTGAGTCGCGGCCGCACCGACACTGCGTCGGCGATCGTCTCGACGCCTCGGCCCGACGGCACGGTGTTGATCACCGGCGGCACCGGCGGATTGGCCGCCGTGGCCGCTCGGCACCTGATCGCCGAATATGGTGTGCGCAGGCTTGTGCTGGCGGGTAGGCGCGGTCCCGCCGCGCCGGGCGCGGCCGATCTGGTGGCCGAGTTGACCGCGCTGGGCGCGCAGGTGGACGTGGTCGCCTGCGATGTCGCCGACCGAACGGCGCTGGACGAATTGTTGTCGGCCATCGCGCCGGAACATCCGTTGACCGGCGTCGTCCACGCGGCGGGCGTACTGGCCGACGGTTTGCTCGCCGATTTGACCCCGCAGCGGCTGGCAACGGTGCTGCGACCCAAGGTCGACGCGGCCTGGCATCTGCATGAGGCCACCAAGGGTCTGGATCTGTCGATGTTCGTGCTCTACTCCTCGTTCGCGGGGACGATCGGCAGCCCGGGCCAGGCCAACTATGCGGCGGCGAACGCGGTCCTCGACGCGCTGGCGCGGCGGCGGAACCGCGACGGCCTGCCCGCGACGGCCGTCGCGTGGGGACCATGGCGCGGCACCGACGGTATGACCGGCACCCTCTCGGCCGCCGATTTCGCCAGAATGCGCCGAGAGGGCCTGGTTCCGGTCGATGATCGGTACGGCATGGCACTGCTCGACACGGCCATGGCCGCCGGTGTCCCGGCGATCGTCGGTGTGCGTTTCGACATGTCGGCCCTCGCCACGCAGGCCGCCTCGGATGCATTGCCCAAAGCGCTCAGCTCGCTCGTCAGCGCGGCGCCCCGCCGCGCCGAGAGCGGGGAGTCGCTGGCACAGCGGCTGGCCGGGACTCCCGAATCCGAGCGTGCCGGGGTAGTGCTCGCCGTCGTCCGGGAGCACGTCGCCGCCAGTCTCGGACATGGGTCGGGGGACATGATCGATCCGACAGCTCCGTTCACCGAGCTGGGTTTCGATTCGCTTGCGGGAGTAGAGTTCCGCAACCGGTTGACCAAGGCCACCGGGTTGGCGTTACCGTCCACGCTCGTCTTCGATCACCCGACCGCCCGCGGACTGGCCGAGTACCTCGGCTCTCGGATGACCGAAATCCTGGACACCGCTGTCGAGGCGTCCACGACGGTTCGCGCCGCGGCCGCGGCTCCCCGGACATCCGGGACGCGCGGCGGGCTCACCGATCTCGTACTGGCAGCGCACCGGCGTGGGCGGGTCGGCGCGGCATTGCCGATGCTGCGGGAGAGCGCCATGCTCGTCGAAACCTTCGCGACCGCCGTCGAATTGCCCGTCCGGCCCACGCCGATACCGCTGAGCAGGGGCACCTCCGGCCCGGCGATCATCTGTGTGCCGTCGTTCGTGGTCGGCACCGGGCCGCACCAATTCGGCGGACTGGCACGCGAATTGGGCGCCGACCATACCGTCGCTGCGCTGCGTCTACCGGGCACCCGCCCGGGGGAGCCGCTGCCCGCTTCCTGGAACGCGTTGCTGGACAGCCTGGCCGCGACCGTCGCGGACATCGGTAATGCCCGGCCGATCGTGCTCGTCGGCTATTCGGCGGGTGGTGCGATCGCGCACGCGCTGGCGCATCGGCTGGAAAGCGACGGCCGCGCGGCCGCTGCGGTGATATTGCTCGACACCTATTCGCCCGCCGATCCAGAGCAGAGTCGCGAAGTGCTGGTCAGCGCGATCGGCGCGGTGCTCGAACTCGACAGTGAGATCACCGAGATCAGCGATCACGGCCTGATCGCGATGGCGAAGTATGCGCAGATATTCGACGAACGGCAACCGTTGCCGATTGCTGCGCCGACGTTCGATCTGCGGGCCGCGACCCAACTGCCCGGGTTGAATCTCGCCGAACCGGTGGCCGCGTGGCTGCATACCTGCCAGACGGTCGAGATCGACGCGGATCATTTCTCGATCATCGGCTCGGCCTCGGCCGCGGCGGCGGCCGAGATACGGCGCTGGCTCGCCGAGCGAACGCGTGCTGAATCGCCATCCCTGGCATCGAATACGGCGAGATAGAGGAATCCCATGTTCGAACCTTCCCAAGAGATCGCCATTGTCGGCATGGCGTGCCGGATGCCGGGCGCTGCCGATGTCGAGCAGTTCTGGCGGTTGTTGCGCGATGGCCGTGACGCTGTCGGTTCCGCTCCGGCGGACCGGCCCGGTATCGACGAGACGGCCGGTTTCCTGTCTACCGCAACGGAATTCGATGCCGACTTCTTCGGTGTGCCGCCCAATGAGGCACGTTCGATCGATCCGCAGCAGTTGCTCGGGCTCGAGTTGAGCTGGGAGGCGTTGGAGGACGCGGCTTATCGCGATCGCGCTGGTGCGCGGGCGGGTGTCTTCCTGGGCAGCACGGGCACCGATTTCGCTGAAATGCTTGCCACACAGGGGAAAACGGGTATCGGCAGGCATTCGCTGTGGGCCGTGGGGCGAGGTGTCGCCGCCAATCGCATCTCCAATTACTACGGCTTCACCGGTCCGAGCCTGGTGGTCGACAGCGGGCAGTCGTCATCGCTGGTCGCTGTGCATCTGGCGGGCGAATCGCTGCGCACCGGTGCGTGTGAGGTGGCGCTCGCGGGTGGATTGAATCTCATCCTCTCGCCATTGAGCGGTGAGCGCTACGAACAGTTCGGCGCGCATTCACCGTCGGGTAAGTGCCATACCTTCGACGAAACTGCCGATGGCACGGTGCGCGGTGAGGGCGGCGGCATCGTCGTGCTCAAAACACTGGCGCGGGCCCTCGCCGATGGGGACCGGATCTATGCGGTGATCCGCGGCAGTGCGGTCAACAACGGCAATGAGCGCCAAGTGTTGAGCGCGCCGAGCGTCGCGGCGCAGACGGCGGTCATCCGGGCCGCGCTCGCGGCGGCGGCGGTGGAGCCGAGATCGGTGCACTACGTCGAGTTGCACGGCACCGGCACGCCCGCCGGTGATCCGGTGGAGGCGGCCGCGCTCGGCGAGATCTATGGTGGCGGCCGTCGCGCGGGTGAGTCGCTCGCGGTCGGTTCGGTGAAGACCAATATCGGGCATCTCGAAGCTGCGGCGGGTATCGCCGGGCTCATCAAGACCGCGCTGTCGCTGTGGCATCGAGAGTTGGTGCCCAGCCTGAACTTTCGCCGAGCGCATCCGGGTATTCCGCTGGACGCGTTGGGCCTGCGGGTACAGACCGTCGCGCAGGACTGGCCGGTCGCGCCCGAACCGGTCAGTGCGTCGAATACCGCACTGAACGAGGACGCGGCGCCAGCCGAAGCGGCATTGCGCCGTGCCGCCGTGTCGTCGTTCGGTATGGGCGGAACGAACGCGCACGTGATTCTGGAAGAAGCGCCCGTCGCGGCCGCCGCTGCGGAGGTGGACGACTCGATTCCCGTGGCGTGGCTGTTGTCCGGCCGAAGCCCGGAGGCGCTGCGCGACCAGGCTGCTCGGTTGCGGGAGTGGTTGAGCGTCCATCCCGAAGCCGGTGCCGCGGAGGTGGCGTACTCACTGGCCACCGCTCGCACACCGTTGGAGTGGCGGGGTGCTGTGGTCGGGCACGATGTGACAACGCTCGCCGACGGCTTGTCGGCGCTGATCGATCCGACCCCGGCAGCGGCCGAGGCCGAGCGCTACGCGGTGACCGCTCGTAGCGCATCCCGCCGGGTCGTCTTCGTCTTCCCGGGACAGGGGAGTCAATGGGTGGGTATGGGCGCGGAGTTGTTGTCCGCGGGTGGGGTGTTCGCGGAGTCCATCGCGGACTGTGAGGCGGCGCTCGCGCCGTGGGTGGACTGGTCGTTGACCGAGGTATTGCGCGGGACGCCGGGAGCCGCGTCGCTGGATCGGGTCGACGTGGTGCAGCCGGTGCTGTTCGCGATGCTGGTGTCGCTGGCGCGGATGTGGCGTGCGGCCGGAGTGGAACCCGCTGCGGTGGTGGGTCATTCGCAGGGCGAGATCGCGGCGGCGGTGGTGGCGGGCGGACTGTCGCTGGCCGATGGCGCGCGGGTCGTCGCGATACGGTCGCGGGCGGTCGCCGACGTGCTGGCGGGATCGGGCGGCATGGCGTCGGTCGGTGCCACCGCGGCAGCCGTCGCGGACCGCTTGGCCGGGTTCGGCGATCGATTGTCGGTCGCCGCGGTGAATGGACCGGGACAAACGGTCATATCGGGTGAGTCGGCCGCGTTGGACGATTTTCTCGCCGCGTGTGCGGCCGACGGGCTGTGGGCCAAGCGGATTCCGGTCGATTACGCGTCGCATTCGGCGGCGGTTGAGCGCATTCGGGATCGCGTGCTGGCCGAGTTGGCGCCGATCGAGCCGAAAACCGGTTCCATTCCGTTCTTTTCGACAGTGACCGCGCGATTCGAGGATACGGCCGGGCTGGATGCCGGGTACTGGTATCGAGGACTGCGGGAACCGGTGCGGTTCGCCGAGGCCATCGAGGCGCTGCTGCGCTCGGAGATGAACGCCTTCGTCGAGACGAGCCCGCATCCGGTGGTCGCCACTGCGGTCGAGTTGACCGCTGATTCGATCGGCATGGCCGATCAGGTGGTCGCCATCGGGACCCTGCGGCGTGGCAACGGCGGTCCGGCACAGTTCGCGGCCGCACTGGCCCGCGCGCACTGTGTGGGCATCGACGTGGCATCGGAGATGTTGGCTCCGAAGGCTTCTCGGGTCGAGCTCCCGACGTACGCGTTCCAACGCAGGCAGTGCTGGACGCCGGTGGCCGGGACAGGTATGGGACCGGGCGATGTGAGCCGGGCCGGACTGATCGCGGCCGACCACCCGGTGATCGGCGCTGCGGTCCCGATGGCCGACGGTGACGATTGGCTGTTCACCGGCCGCCTCGCGCTCGACACCCACCCCTGGCTCGCCGACCACGTCGTCTTCGGGACACCGGTGGTGCCCGCGAGCGTTTGGCTCGACATCGCAGTGAGCGTCGGCGCGCATGTCGGAGCCGGTGCGGTGCCAGAACTGCGGCTCTCCACGCCGCTGACATCGCCTGTCGCGGCGTGGCACATTCAGGTGCGCGTGGCGGCCCCCGACGTTCGAGGACGGCGGAGCTTCACGATCTACGCCCGCCCCGACAGCCCGGTGTTTCCTACCGAACGTCGGTCGGGCGGCGCGGTCTCCGAAGGCGGCCGAGAATGGCGGCAGTTCGCGACAGGTGTGCTTGCCCCGCAGCCGGATCCGGCACAGCCTGCGGCGGACGCCGAATGGCCGCCGACGGCAACCGAACCCGTGTCCGTCGATGAACTCTACGACCGGTTGGCCGAGCGTGGCTCGGATTACGGTGTTGCGTTCCAGGGGGTGACGGCGTCTTGGCGGCGTGGCCATGAGGTGTTCGCCGAGGTATCGCTCGACGAGTCCGTTCGTGATCGCGGCGCCCGCTACGGCGTTCACCCGGCACTGCTGGACGCGATGCTGCACACCGCCGCCGATCAGCTCGGCGACGTCGCCGTACTTCACATGCCGTTGTCTTTCAACGATATTCGACTGCATCGCGCGAGCGCCGAAGCGGTACGGGTCCGCGTCGACCAGGTGGGCGCGGACAGCATCCGGGTCATGGCGGTGGCCGAGGACGGCGCGCCGATCCTGACCATCGCGCGACTGGTGCTGACGTCGGTCGAACCGCTGGCGTTCACCGTCGTGGATTCGCCGCCGCGCAGCGCTTCTCCCGCACGCAGGCGGCACGCAGGCGTGGCGGGCCCGCTGGCGCCGCGGCTGCTCGCCGCACCCGAATATCAACGGGACGCACTGGTTTTCGCGGTCGTGGCCGAACAGGCCGCGGCGGTGCTCGGCCATGATTCGTCCGAGGCGGTGCATCCGGATCTGCCGTTCACCGCCATCGGATTCGATTCGCTGAGCGGCCAGCAATTGCGCCATCAACTGGTGCGCGCCACCGGCGTCGAACTGCCGACGACGCTGATCTTCGACTATCCGACACCGACCGCGGTGGCCCGGCTCGTCCGCTCGCGGCTCGAAGGCGTCGACCTCCACACGCGGCGGGTCACCCGCCGCACCCGCTCCGACGAGCCGATCGCGATCGTCGGCATCGGCTGCCGCTTCCCCGGTGGCGTCGGATCGCTCGACGACCTGTGGGAGCTCGTCGCGGCGGAACGGGATGTGATCACCCCCTTCCCGTCCGACCGTGGCTGGGATCTGGAGCGGTTGTTCGATCCGGATCCGAGCAAGCCGGGCACCGTCTACACCCGAGAAGGGGGATTCCTGGCCGAACCGGGCGCCTTCGACGCGGGCTTCTTTGGCATCGGCCCGCGCGAGGCGGCCGCGATGGATCCACAGCAGCGGTTGATGCTGGAGGTGTCCTGGGAGGCCCTCGAGGATGCCGGTATCGACCCGGTCTCGCTGCGCGGCACCGATACCGGGGTGTTCGTCGGCGCGAGCTCATCCGGTTACTCCCGTGGCGTGACCGGCGAGTACGAGGGCTTCCGCCTGACCGGGACCGCGCAGAGCGTGATATCCGGCCGTGTCGCTTACCTTTTCGGTTTGGAGGGTCCCGCGGTAACGGTCGATACCGCGTGTTCGTCGTCGCTGGTCGCCTTGCATCTCGCCTGTCAGGCGCTGCGCCAGGGCGAGGCATCCCTGGTGCTCGCGGGCGGAGTGAGTATCGGTGCGAGCCCGACCCTGTATGTCGATTTCGCCCGCCAGCGCGGGCTCGCGGCCGATGGCCGGTGCAAACCTTTCGCCGCCGCGGCGGACGGTGTGACCTGGTCGGAGGGCGTGGGCGTGCTGGTCGTCGAGCGCCTTGCCGACGCCCGGCGCCTCGGCCACGACGTCTTGGCCGTGGTGCGTGGCAGCGCGATCAATCAGGACGGTGCGAGCAATGGTCTGACCGCGCCGAACGGTCCTTCCCAGGAGCGGGTGATCGCGGCGGCGCTGGCCGACGCGGGACTGAAGCCCTCGGATGTGGACGCGGTGGAGGCGCACGGCACCGGAACGACGTTGGGTGATCCGATCGAAGCGCAAGCGCTGATCTCGGCCTACGGATCCGACCGCGAGCAGCCGTTGCGGATCGGCTCCTTGAAGTCGAATATCGGCCACGCGGTCGCGGCCGCGGGCATCGGTGGTGTGATCAAGATGGTCGCGGCCCTGCGGCACGAGTCGCTGCCCAGAACACTGCATGTCGACGCGCCGACCCCGCATGTGGATTGGTCGGCGGGTTCGGTTCGGCTCTTGACGGAGTCGGAGCCATGGGCCGCCGGTGACCGGGTGCGTCGTGCTGGTGTCTCCTCGTTCGGGATGAGCGGCACCAACGCGCACCTGATCCTGGAGGAGGCGCCGCCGTCGATCCGCCCGGAAACAACGGTGGCAGAGCCTGATTCGGGTGCGGACGGTTCACGCCCGCTGTCCTGGACCTTGTCGGGCGCGAGCCCGGAGGCGGTGCGCGAACAGGCCGCCCGGCTTGGACAATGGCTGGCCGCGCACCCGGAGTCGGCGGCGGACGTGGCGTATTCGTTGCTGCGTCACCGCGCGCAGTTGGAGTGGCGTGGCGCGGTGGTCGGACGGGATTCGGCCGAGCTGATGGCCGGGCTCGCCACTGTGGCCGAGTCGGCGGAACTACCCGCCAAGGGCGTCGAGGACGTGGTCCTCGGTCGCGCGGTCGCGCGTCGCGTCGCATTCGTGTTCCCTGGTCAAGGCAGCCAATGGCCCGGAATGGCCGCCGAATTACTGGCTTCTGACGGGGTTTTCGCCGACGCGATCGCCGAATGCGAGGCGGCGCTCGCCCCCTTCGTGGATTGGTCGCTGGCTGCGGTGCTGCGCGGCGAGCCGGGTGCGGCGTCGCTGGACCGGGTGGACGTGGTTCAGCCCGTGCTGTTCGCGGTGATGGTGTCACTGGCGCGGATATGGCGCGCCAATGGCGTGGAACCCGCCGTGGTGATCGGGCATTCGCAGGGGGAGATCGCGGCCGCGGTGGTCGCGGGTGGACTGTCGCTGGCCGATGGTGCGCGGGTGGTCGCCCTTCGCTCCCTGGTCGTCGCCGAGGAACTCGCCGGCGCCGGCGGTATGGCGTCGGTGGGCGCGGCCGTCGAGACGGTCGAGCAGCGGTTGACCGGCTTCGGTGATCGGCTGTGCGTCGCCGCGGTGAACGGACCGGGTCTGACCGTGGTGTCGGGGGAGTCCTCGGCAGTGGACGAGTTCCTGGCTGGTTGTGCGGCCGACGGCGTCTGGGCGAAACGGATTCCGGTGGACTACGCATCGCATTCGCATGCGGTGGAGTCGATCCGGGACCGAGTGCTGAGGGATCTGGAAAGCATTGCCCCCCAGCGTGGTTCGGTGCCTTTCTACTCAACGGTATTCGCGGACTATGTCGACACCGAGACGCTGGACGCGGGCTATTGGTATCGCGGACTGCGGGAACGGGTGCGCTTCGCCGAGTCGGTGGAGGCGCTGCAGCGCGCGGGGGTGAACGCTTTCCTCGAGATCAGCCCGCACCCGGTGCTGACCATGGGTGTCGAGTTGACGGCGGGTTCGATCGCGATGGCCGATCGAGTGGTCGTTCTCGGCACACTGAAGCGCGAGCACGGGGGCACGCGACAATTCGTCACCGCATTGGCGCGGGCGCACTGCGCCGGCGTCGATGTGGCGCCGCGCGCATTGACTCCGCTCGCCACACGAGTGCCGCTGCCGACGTACGCCTTCGCGCACCAGCGGTATTGGCTGCGACCGGTCGACGGCTCGCAGGGGCGGCACCCGGGCCTCGACGATGCGGGACATCCGCTGTTGGGCGCGATGGTGCGGTTGCCGGACTCCCTGGTGTGCACCGGCCGGTTGTCGCTGGCCGGACACCCATGGCTGGCCGATCACGCCGTCGCCGGGGTGGCCTTGCTGCCCGGCGCCGCGCTGGTGGAGCTGGTGCTGCACGTGGGATCGGTGGTGGACTGCCCGTGGGTGGCCGAGCTGATGATCGAGGCGCCGCTTGTGGTGCCGGCCACCGACGCGGTGGAACTGCGGGTGGTGGCCGGCGATCCGGATGCGTCCGGCGCGCGGACGGTGTCGGTGTACACGAGTTCGGGCGGCGCGGACTCCGAGCGCAATGACGATGCGTCACAGTGGATTCGCCACGCCGTCGCGACGATCACCGCCGAATCGGCGACGACGGCCGTCGAGCCGAGCCCGGTCAGTTGGCCGCCGATGGGGGCGACCGAGATCCCGATCGATGACGCGTATGCGGAGCTGGCGGAATCGGGCTACGACTACGGCCCGGTGTTCCAGGGTTTGACCGCGCTGTGGCGGGGTGACGGCGAGATATTCGCGGAAGTGGTATTGCCGGAGCCCGCGCGTTCGGAGGTCGCGGGGTTCGGTGTGCATCCGGCGCTGCTCGATGCCGCACTGCACGCGATCCTGCTCGGCGGCTCCGTACCTGCGACGCCGGCCGGCCAGGTGGCCGTCCCGTTCCTGTGGGAAGACGTGGCGCTGTACGCGACGGGTGCGACGACGGTGCGGGTGCGGGTATCCGCCACCGGGGCGGAGCGTAGCGCGGTGACCCTCACCGACGGTTCGGGAACCGTTGTGGCTCAGGTGGGTTCGCTGACGATGCGTCCGATGGCTACCACGGGGCTCGGTGCGGCGCGGCGGCAGACCGACAGCGCCGGTTACCACCTCGATTGGATCGCACTGGCTCCGGCGGTCGATGATCCCACCGCATCGGCAGTCTGGGGTCGGACCGACGACGCGGAGACCGTCACGATCGCGGGACGGGTCGCCACGGTAGTGCGGCTCGACGGACACGCCGCTGACATGGACTTCGACGGCGATCTCCCGATGATAGTTCGGGATTCGGTGACGGAGCTGATGACGCGTGTGCAGCGGCGGCTGGCCGGCGACGGTGCGGTCGTCGTCGTATCGCGGCAGGCCGTGGCGGTGCATCCCGGTGAGCCGGTAGACCTGCCCGCGGCGGCGGCCTGGGGGTTACTGCGCGCCGCGCAGAGCGAGCACCCGGACCGCATCTTCCTGGTCGATATCGACGACTGGTCGGAGTATCGGCGCGGTGCGGCGATGGTTCTGACGACCGAGGGCGAGCCGCAGCTCGCCGTCCGACGTGGGACGGCGCACACACCACGGCTTGACCGCGGCGCGGAGAATCTCCACGGCGCCGCCGCAGTGCGTACGAGCTCGGCGTGGTCGCTCACCCTGCTCGACAAGGGGACGTTGACCAGTGACAACTTCAGCCTGATCGACAACACGGGCGAGCCCGCCGACCGACTCGAATCAGGGCAGGTCCGGGTGAGTGTGCAGGCGGTCGGTCTCAATTTCCGTGATGTGCTGATCGCGTTGGGCACCTATCCCGATGCGGACGCCGGGATCGGCAGTGAAGGCGCCGGAATCGTGCTCGAGGTAGCACCCGATGTGACCGAATTCGCGCCAGGTGACCGGGTTTTCGGGTTCGTCACCGGCATCGGCTCGGTCGCGGTGGCTGACCGCAGGCTGCTCGCGCCGATGCCGAGCGGCTGGTCCTTCGCCCGGGCCGCCGCTGTCCCGGTGGTGTACGCGACGGCTTATTACGGTCTGGTCGATCTGGCCGCTGCGCAGCCCGGTGAAACCCTGCTGTTGCACGCGGCCACGGGTGGTGTGGGTATGGCTGCGATTCAGTTGGCTCGGCATCTGGGCTTGCGGTTGTTGGTCACCGCGAGTGAGCCGAAGTGGGATGTGTTGCGGGAGTTGGGTTTTGCCAACGATGAGATCGGCGATTCGCGGTCATTGGGTTTCGAAGGGAAGTTCCTCGAGGTGACCGGGGGGCGTGGCGTGGATATTGTGCTGGATTCGTTGGCGGGTGAGTTCGTGGACGCATCGTTGCGCTTGTTGCCGCGCGGTGGTCGGTTCATCGAGATGGGGATGATCGACCGGCGTGATCCTGCTGTGGTGGCCGCCCAACACCCAGGTGTGGACTACCGCAACTTCATGCTGTTGGAGGTGGATCCGGCTCGGCTGCAACAGATCCTGCGCGCCCTGGTCGAACTGTTCGAATCCGGCGCGTTGACGCCCTTCGCGACTACCGCGTGGGATGTGCGGCGCACACCGGAGGCGTTCCGGTATGTCAGCCAGGCCCGGCATATCGGCAAGAACGTGCTCACCGTGCCGACACCGCTGCGGGCCGACGGCACCGTCCTGATCACCGGCGGCACCGGCGGACTCGGCGCGTTGGCCGCACGACATCTGATCACCGAGTACGGTGTGCGCCGCCTGGTGCTGGCGGGCCGACGCGGCCTCGACACGCCCGGCGCGGCCGAACTCCGCGACGACATCGTCGCACTCGGCGCGCACGTCGACATCGTCGCCTGCGATGTGGCCGACCGTGCCGCGCTGGACGCGGTCTTGGCGGCGATTCCGGCGGAGCATCCGTTGACGGGTGTCATCCACGCCGCGGGTGTGCTGGCAGATGGCATGTTCGAGACGATGACGGGTGCGCGTCTCGCGGAAGTATTGCGGCCCAAGGTCGATGCGGCATGGCATCTGCACGAGGCGACCAAGGACCTCGATCTATCGCTGTTCGTGCTCTATTCGTCCATCGCGGGCGTCATCGGCAATCCGGGGCAGGCGAATTACGCCGCCGCCAACGTCTTCCTGGACGCGCTCGCCCAGCACCGGCAGTTGACCGGGCTGCCCGCGACCTCGGTGGCGTGGGGTCCGTGGCCGCAGCGTACCGGGATGACCAGTGTCCTCGACGCGGAGGACTTCGCCCGGCTGCGGCGCGAGGGTTTCCCGCCGCTGGACGACCGAGAAGGGATGGCGCTGTTCAACGCTGCGCTGACCGTCGGCAAGGCCGGATTCGTCGCCGCCAGAATCGACCGGACCGCACTGGCCGACGCACGTCCCGGTGGCCTGCGCCCGGTGCTGCGCGGTGTGGCGCGGCCGTCGCGGCGTCGCGTGGACAACCGGGTGCACGAGGATTCGGGCCTGGCTGTGCAGTTGCTCGGCCGCTCGGTCGCCGAACAGGACCGCGTCATCCTCGATGTCATCCGGACCCAGGCCGCGGCCGTGCTCGGGCACGAGGGGGCGGATTCGATCCCTGTGGACAAGCCGTTCCGTGATATCGGCTTCGATTCCCTCGGTGTCATGGAATTCCGCAACCGCCTGGCCAAGGCCACCGGACTGACATTGCCCTCGACCCTGGTGTTCGACCATCCGACCGTGGCGGCGGTGGCGAAACTGGTGCGCTCGCAGGTCGCGCCGACGACGGTGGTCGAGCCCGTCGCGGCGGCTCCGCGTGGGGTGCGAGCCGACGATCCGATCGCCATCGTCGGCATGAGTTGCCGATTCCCCGGTGGTGTCGAATCCCCGGACGAACTCTGGGAATTGCTCGCCACCGGAACCGACGCCATCGGCGATTTCCCCACCGATCGTGGCTGGGATCTGGACCGGCTCTTCGACGCGGACCCGGACAAGCCGGGCACCATCTACACCCGCAACGGCGGATTCCTCGACAACGCAGGGGATTTCGATGCCGGATTCTTCGGTATCGGCCCGCGTGAAGCGTCGGCCATGGATCCGCAGCAGCGGCTGCTGCTCGAGGTGTCCTGGGCGGCGCTGGAGAACGCGGGTATCGACCCGACGTCGCTACGCGGCAGCGACACCGGAGTATTCGCGGGCGCGTCCAATTCGGGGTACGTGGACCAGGTGACCGGCGAGCTGGAAGGCTTCCGGCTCACCGGCACCACACAGAGTGTGATCTCCGGCCGAGTGGCCTATGTCCTCGGTCTCGAAGGGCCCGCCGTCACCGTGGACACCGCATGCTCCTCGTCCTTGGTCTCGCTGCACCTGGCCTGCCAGGCGCTGCGCCAGGGGGAAAGCTCGCTGGTGCTGGCCGGTGGAGTGACGGTCTCGGCCAATCCGTATCTCTACGTCGATTTCTCCCGCCAACGTGGACTTTCGGCCGATGGACGGTGCAAGTCGTTCGCCGCCGCGGCGGACGGCGTCGCCTTCTCCGAGGGGGTCGGCGTCCTGGTGCTCGAGCGACTCTCCGACGCCGAGCGACTCGGACACAATGTCCTCGCCCTCGTCCGAGGCAGCGCTGTCAATCAGGACGGTGCGAGCAATGGCCTGACCGCCCCCAACGGTCCTTCGCAGGAGCGGGTGATAGCGGCGGCGTTGGCCAATGCCGGCTTACAGCCTGCTGATGTCGACGCGGTGGAGGCGCACGGCACCGGAACGACCTTGGGCGATCCGATCGAGGCGCACGCCCTGATCGCCGCCTACGGGCGCGACCGTGCGGGCGAACCGTTGCGCATCGGCTCGATCAAATCGAATATCGGGCACACCATCGCCGCGGCCGGCGTCGGCGGCGTGATCAAGATGGTGCAGGCGCTGCGTCACGAAACACTGCCAAAGACACTGCATATCGACGCGCCGAGCCCGCACGTGGCCTGGTCGGCGGAGGCGGTCGAGTTGTTGACCGAGGCGCGACCATGGCCCTCCGGTGGCCGCGTGCGCCGCGCCGGGGTGTCGTCGTTCGGCATCAGCGGTACCAACGCACACGCCATCCTGGAGGAGGCGCCCGCCCGTCCCGCCCCGGCGGCACCGGCCGAGCGTCCCCGGACCGAAGCCGCCATCCCGTGGCTGGTGTCGGCGAGGTCGGAAGCGGGCCTGCGGGCCCAGGCGGATCGCTTGCGCCAGTGGCTGATTCGCCATCCCGACCTGGACACGTGGGATGTCGCGCACACCTTGATGACCTCCCGTGCCCGGCTCGATCAGCGTGCGGCCGTTGTCGGCCGGGACCGGGCCGAACTGCTGGCCGGTCTGGCCGAGCTGTCCGCGGGTGCGCCTGGCACCATCGAGGCGAACGCCAATACGGGTATGTCGGCGTTCCTGTTCACCGGACAGGGCGCGCAGCGAGCCGGTATGGGCGCGCAGTTGTACGCCGCCTTCGACGTGTTCGCCGCGGCCTTCGACGAGGTGTGCGCGCAGATCGATCCACTGTTGGGTCGATCGCTGAAGGAATTGATGTTCGGCGAGAACGATGCGCCGGCAGACGATCCCAGCGGTGGCTCGTCGAGCGATGACGCGAACGACAGGGGTCTGCTGGATCGGACCGAGTTCACCCAGCCCGCCCTATTCGCCTTCGAGGTGGCATTGTTCCGGCTGGTCGAGTCGTTCGGCATCGAACCGGACATGGTGATCGGACATTCGATCGGAGAGTTGGCGGCCGCGTACGCGGCGGGGGTGTGGTCGTTGCCGGACGTGTGCGCCCTGGTGGTGGCCCGTGGGCGGTTGATGGGCGCACTGCCGGCGTGCGGGGCCATGCTGGCCGTGGCATTGCCGGCGGATCGAGCGGCACAGCTGGTCGCCGAATTCTCGGAGCGGGTGTCGATGGCCGCCGTGAACGGTCCGTCGTCGGTGGTCTTGTCGGGTACGACGGAAGCGATCGAGGCGATCGCGGAAAGACTGGCTGCCGACGGTGTGCGGACCTCGCGGCTACGGGTCAGCCACGCGTTCCATTCGGCGCTGATGGAGCCGATGCTCGATGAATTCCGCTCGGTGGCACAGGGATTGACCTATCGCCGCCCGAACATCCCTATGCTGTCGAATGTTTCGGGTCTCGTGGCCGAGGCCGAAGTGACAGATCCGGAGTACTGGGTCGAACAGGTGCGCGGTTGTGTGCGATTCGCACCGGGCATCGAGACGCTGGCGCGGGCCGGTGTGCGGCGGTTCCTGGAAATCGGCCCGGATGCCGTGCTGGCCGCGATGACTCGCGAGTGCCTTGCCGAGACTCCGGACGTCGAGGTCGAGTCGATGGTGATCGCGACCGCGCGCCGCTCGACCGACGAGCCGATCCAATTCGTCTCCGCGCTGGCGCAGGCCGCGGTCGCCGGAATGGAGGTGGACTGGACGCCGTTGTTCGTGGGCCGCTCCGCGGCCCGGGTGGACCTGCCGACGTACGCGTTTCAGCATCAGCGGTATTGGTTGCGCCCGGCCGGCGGGCACGATATTCGGCAGTCCGGTCTCGATGATGCGGGTCATCCGCTGCTGAGCGCGATGGTGCGAGTGCCGGATTCGCCGGACGCGGTATTCACGGGCACGTTGTCCCAAGCCGATCAGCCCTGGCTGGGTGACCACATCATCGGCGGTGTCGCATTGCTCCCCGGGGCCGCCCTGGTGGACCTGGCGTTGCATGTGGGCACGTTGGTCGACTGCCCGCACGTGGGGGAGCTGGTGCTCGAGGCCCCGCTGCTGGTGCCGTCCGTGGGCGCTGTCGAGTTGCGGGTCGTGGCGAGCGGACCGGATGAGACCGGCGCCGCCACGGTGTCGGTGTACTCCCGTCCCCGCATTGCCGCTGCGGCACAGGAGCATCCGGAACAGTGGGTGCGCCACGCCGTCGCGACGGTCGCCGCCCGATCGGATGCGCCGACGATCGGCTCGGATCATATGAGTTGGCCGCCGGTCGGTGCGACGGCCATCGCGCTCGCGGACGCCTATGCGGAACTGGCGGAATCGGGCTATGAGTACGGGCCGGTATTCCGCGGTCTGACCGCGCTGTGGCGGGGTGACGGCGAGCTCTTCGCGGAGGTCGAGCTGCCCGAGCCCGCCCGCTCGGAGGCCGCGGGATTCGGGTTGCATCCGGCTCTGTTGGACGCCGCGCTGCACGCAATCCTGCTCGGCGGCTCGACTCCCGCGCAGCCGAATGCGGTTGTCGTCCCGTTCTCGTGGGAGAACGTCGCGTTGTACGCGATCGGTGCGACATCGCTTCGGGTCCGTGTGACGCAACAGGATGCCGCCGCCGGGGACGAGCGGATTGCCGTGACCCTCACCGATACCGCGGGCATGGTGGTGGCCGAAGTCGGAGCGCTGACTTTGCGACCGGTGTCGGTCGACGCTCTCGGTGCTGCGCCGCGTCGCGGCGAGGGGCTCGGTTACGGCGTCGACTGGATCGCGCTGCCCACACCGGCGTCCGACCTGTCCACCGGCGTGTGGAGCGCTGCCGATGACGGGGAAACCGTCACAATCGCCGGACGGGTTGCCACGGTGGTGCGGCTCGACGCCGACCCCTCCGAACATCCCGCGGACTCGGTCGTCGCCGATCTCCCGATGGCAGTACGAGATTCGGTGACGGCACTGACGCGGCGGATACAGCGACTGCTGACTGCGGACGGCCCCATTGTCATTGCCACGCGGCATGCGGTCGCAGTGCATCCCGGCGAGGTCGTAGACCTGCCCGCCGCGGCGGCCTGGGGTCTGCTCCGCACCGCACAGAGTGAGTATCCGGACCGGATCTTCGTCATCGATGTCGACGACTGGTCCGACTATCGACGGTGTGCGGAAATGGTTTTGACGACCGAGGGCGAGACACAGCTCGCTGTACGCCGTGGAGCAGCTCATACACCGCGGCTGAGCCGGCTCGGTTCGGATGTCGTCGAGGTGGCCACAACACAGCACCCTGGCGCGCTCGGTGACGGCTCGATGTCCGACAGGTCGACCTGGGCACTGACCTTGCTCGGCAAGGGTACTTTGTCGGCGGACAACTTCCACCTGGCCGAGGATGCGAGTGCGGCCGAGCCGCTTGCGGCCGGGCAGGTCCGGGTGAGTGTGCGGGCGGTCGGTCTCAATTTCCGTGATGTGCTGATCGCGTTGGGCACCTATCCCGATGCGGACGCTCGGATCGGTAGTGAGGGTGCCGGAATCGTGCTCGAGGTGGCACCCGATGTGACTGAATTCGCGCCGGGGGACCGGGTTTTCGGGTTCATTCCTGGTCTCGGTTCGACGGTACTGGCGGATCGCAGGCTGCTCGCGCCGATGCCGAGCGGCTGGTCCTTCGCCCAAGCGGCCGCCGTGCCCGCGGTGTTCGCGACGGCTTATTACGGTCTGGTCGATCTGGCCGCTGCGCGGCGCGGCGAGACCCTGCTGTTGCATGCGGCGACCGGTGGTGTGGGTATGGCTGCGATTCAGTTGGCTCGGCATCTGGGCTTGCGGTTGTTGGTCACCGCGAGTGAGCCGAAGTGGGATGTGTTGCGGGAGTTGGGTTTTGCCAACGATGAGATCGGCGATTCGCGGTCATTGGGTTTCGAAGGGAAGTTCCTCGAGGTGACCGGGGGGCGTGGCGTGGATATTGTGCTGGATTCGTTGGCGGGTGAGTTCGTGGACGCGTCGTTGCGGTTGTTGCCGCGCGGTGGTCGGTTCATCGAGATGGGGATGCTGGACCGGCGTGATCCTGCCTTGGTGGCGGCCGAATATCCCGGCGTGGACTACCGCAGTTTCGTGCTGTTGGACGCGGATCCGCATCGGCTCCAGCAGATCCTGGGTGCACTGGTCGAACTGTTCGACGCCGGGACGCTGGCTCCTGCCCGCACCACCGCATGGGACCTGCGGCAGTTGCCCGAGGCGTTCCGCTATGTCAGTCAGGCCCGCCATATCGGCAAGAACGTGCTCACCGTGCCGACAGCGCTGCGGGCCGACGGCACCGTCCTGATTACCGGCGGCACCGGCGGATTGGCCGCCGTGGTCGCACGACACCTGATCACCGCGCACGGCGTGCGCCGAGTGCTGTTGGCGAGCAGGCGCGGACCGGACGCACCCGGCGCGGCCGAGCTATGTGCGGAACTCCGCGCGCTTGGCGCACAGGCGGACGTGGTCGCCTGCGACGCGGCCGATCGCACCGCGCTGGACAGGGTGCTGGCGCAGATCCCGCCGCAGCATCCACTGACCGGTGTGATCCACGCCGCCGGTGTGCTCGCCGACGGTTTGTTCGCGACCATGACATCCGAGCAGATCGCGAACGTGCTGCGCCCGAAGGTCGATGCGGCGTGGAATCTGCACGAGGCGACCAAGGATATGGATCTGTCCGCGTTCGTGCTCTATTCGTCGATCGCGGGTGTGATCGGCAGCGCCGGGCAGTCGAACTACGCGGCCGCCAATGTCTTCCTCGACGCATTGGCGCAATACCGTCGGGTCAGTGGCCTGCCCGCCACCTCGGTGGTTTGGGGACCCTGGCGGCAGAGCGCGGGGATGACCAGCGCCTTCGGTGCGGCCGACTTCGCTCGGCTGCGGCGCGAGGGCTTGGCACCCCTGGACGACGAAGAGGGGATGGCGCTGTTCGACGCGGCACTGGCGGGTGGTAGATCCGCGTTCGTGGCCGCTCGGGTCGATCGGACCGCGCTGGCCGAGATCGATCCCGGCGAGCTGCGCGCGGTGATGCGCGGTTTGGCGCGGCCGGGTCGACGGCGGGCAGCCGCCGCTGCCGCGCGGGATTCGTCGGACCTGGCATCGCAACTGCTCGGCCGCTCGACGGCCGAGCAGGAAACCGTCGTCCTCGAGGTGATCCGCACGCAGGCCGCGGCCGTCCTCGGTCACGATGACCTGGAGACGATCGCGCCGAAGAAACCGTTCAGCGATATCGGATTCGATTCGCTCGGCGTCATGGAGTTCCGCAACCGGCTGAAAACCACTGCCGGCGTGCAGTTGTCCCCGACGGCGATGTTCGACTACCCGACACCGGCGGCGCTGGCCGAATTCCTCCGGCAGGAGATCGCACCGGTCGAGAACCCTGTCGAGCGGATCGCGGCCGAGATCGACACCTTGGCGCGCAGGTGCGCCGCCGCCGATCTGTCGACCGCCGACCGTTCGGACATCGCCGGCAAGTTGATGGCGATGTGGCGACGGCTGGAGGGCAAGGACACCGACGAGATCGAGCTGGACGCGGGTGCCGACAGCCTCGAAACCGCCGACGACAGTGAACTTTTCGCATTCATCGACCACCTCAGCTGAACTGGCACGAGCAGGAGTCTCCACCGATGGCCGACAACGACGAACTTCGCAGATATCTCAGGAAGTCCGCGAAGGAACTGTACGAAACCAAACAACAGCTGCGCCGGCTCACCGACCGGTCGAACGAGCCCATCGCCGTGGTCGGTATGGCCTGCCGCTACCCGGGCGGCGTGCGCTCACCCGAGGACCTGTGGCGGATAGCGGCGGACGGCGTGGATGCTGTCGGGGATTACCCGTCCGACCGTGGCTGGGACCTGGACCGGCTGTTCGATCCCGACCCGGATGTGCCGGGGACGATCTACACCCGCCAGGGCGGATTCCTCGATTCCCCGGCCGATTTCGATGCCGCCTTCTTCGGTATCAGCCCGCGTGAGGCCGCAGCGATGGATCCACAGCAGCGGCTGATGCTGGAGGCGTCCTGGGAGGCGCTGGAGAACGCGGGTATCGACCCGGCATCGCTACGCGGTGGCGACACCGCCGTGTTCGCCGGTGTCAATCACCAGAACTACGGTCCACGAGTCGGCTCGCCCGCGCTCACCGCCGAGTCCGAAGGCCATGCGTATCTCGGCGTGACGGCCAGTGTGCTGTCCGGGCGGATCTCCTACACCCTCGGCTTCCAGGGTCCGGCCATCTCGATTGATACCGCGTGCTCGTCGTCGCTGGTCGCGCTGCACCTGGCGTGTCAGGCCCTGCGCCAGGGCGATGCCACCCTGGCGCTGGCGGGCGGCGTCACCGTGATGTCGGATCCGGCGCTGCTCATCGCCTTCGCGCGGCAGCGCGCACTGTCACCGGATGCCCGCTGCAAAGCGTTCGCGGCGGCCGCCGACGGCACCGGCTTCTCCGAGGGCCTCGGCTTGCTGGTACTCGAACGGCTTTCGGACGCACAGCGATTGGGGCACAACGTACTCGCCGTGGTGCGTGGCAGCGCGGTCAACCAGGACGGGGCGAGCAACGGGCTGACGGCCCCCAACGGTCCGTCCCAGGAACGGGTCATCGCCCAAGCGCTGGCCAATGCGGGCCTGGAACCGTCGGATATCGACGCGGTGGAAGCACATGGCACGGGCACGATGCTCGGCGATCCAATCGAGGCGCGGGCGCTGATCAGCGTCTACGGCACGGAACGTACCTCGGCTCCGTTGCGCCTCGGATCGCTCAAGTCCAATATCGGCCACACCTCGGCGGCGGCGGGCGTCGGCGGCGTGATCAAGATGATCGAGGCGATGCGCCACGGCATGCTGCCGAAGACGCTGCACGTGGACGCGCCGACCCCGCACGTGGATTGGTCGGCGGGCACTGTGCGGCTGCTCCAGGAGAGCGAGCCGTGGCCCGCGGGCGAACGGGTCCGGCGCGCGGGTGTGTCGTCGTTCGGGGCCAGTGGGACCAACGCCCATGTCATCCTCGAGGAGGCGCCCACCGCACCGGTTGCCGAGCAGAGCCCGACCGCCGGTGACGCTCCCGAGCGGGGCGACGCCGAGCAGCCGTGTGCGTCCGAATTCGTGCCCCTGCTGGTGTCGGCGAGTTCCGAGGTAGCGCTGCGCGCACAGGCGGATCGCCTGCGGCAGTGGATGATCGGTGACAGCGAGGCGGATCCGTGGGATATCGCTCATGCGCTGACCACCTCGCGGGCCCGGCTGGACTGGCGGGGCACCGTCATCGGACGCGATCGCACCGAGCTGCTGGCGGGTCTGGCGGCCCTGGCCGGTGGCGGGTCCGGACCCGATGTGGTTCGCGGTGTGGTCGGCTCGGGGCGCACCGCGTTCCTGTTCACCGGCCAGGGCGCGCAGCGACCCGGCATGGGTGCGCGACTGTATGCGGCGTTCCCGGTGTTCGCCGCGGCACTGGACGAGGTGTGCGCCGAGTTCGATCCGTTGCTCGGATGTTCGTTGCGGGAGGTGATGTTCGCCGAAGACGGCGCTACCGGCGACACGACCGGGCCCGCCTCGACGCCGCTGGATCGGACGGAGTTCACTCAGCCCGCGCTGTTCGCGTTCGAGGTGGCAATGTACCGGCTCGTCGCGTCATTCGAGGTGACCGCCGATGTGCTGCTCGGCCACTCCATCGGTGAATTGGTCGCGGCGTATATCGCCGGGGTCTGGTCGCTCCCGGACGCGTGCGCGCTGGTGGCGGCGCGCGGGCGGCTGATGGGCGCGCTGCCGTCGGGCGGGGCGATGCTGGCGGCGGCCGTATCCGAAGACGAGGCCGTCGCGCTGCTGGCCGGATACCGGAACCGGCTGTCGCTGGCCGCCGTGAACGGTCCGTCCTCGGTGGTGCTGTCCGGCGACGTGGACGCCGTCGACGATATCGAGCGGATGCTCGGCGATCAGGGCCGCAAGACCAACCGGTTGCGGGTCAGTCACGCGTTCCATTCGGCGCGCATGGAACCGATGCTGGCCGAATTCCGTGCGGTGGCGCAGAGATTGACCTATCGGATGCCGACCATCTCGGTCGTCTCGAATATGTCCGGTGCCGTCGTCGATCGTGAACTGACCGACCCGTCGTATTGGGCGGATCAGGTACGGGCGGCCGTTCGCTTCGCGCCGGGTGTGGTGGCGTTGGCCACGACCGGCGTCCGGCGGTTCCTGGAGGTCGGCCCCGACGCCGTCCTCGCGGCGATGACCCGGCAATGTCTGGCCGAGGAACCCGATCTCGAGGCGCGGTCGGTGGTGGCCGCCGCCGGTCGGCGCGATGCCGACGAGGTGGCGCAGTTCACCGCGTTCCTGGCCGCCGCGCACGCCGCCGGGCTCCCGGTTGATTGGCGGCCCCTCTACGCGGGCCGATCGACGCGCCGAATCTCGTTGCCCACCTACGCCTTCCAACGGCAACGGTATTGGGTGCCGCCCACCGACGGTCTCGGCGACGTGGGTCGTGCCGGTCTGCTGTCGATCGACCATCCCATGCTGGGCGCGGCGGTGGCCATCGCGGGCAAGGACGAATGGCTGTTCACCGGAAGGCTTTCGACGGCGTCGCAGACCTGGATCGCCGATCACCTGGTGTTCGGCGCGGTGCTGCTGCCCGGCACCGGTTTCGTGGAACTGGCGTTGGCAGCCGGTGCTCGCCTCGGTGTCGAGATCGTCGAGGAGTTGGTCCTCGAAGCACCACTGCGGATGGACGAGCACACCGAAATCGATATCCAGATCAGTGTGGAAGCCGCCGATGACGACGGCCGCAGGCGCTTCGTCGTGGTGTCGAAGCTTGTCGAGGACGCCTTCGTGATCGACGGCGCGCCGGAGTCGCGGACCGGCACGAGCGCGATCACGCATGCGCGCGGCGTCTTCGCGCCCGCGCAGTCGAACGACGCGCCGCTGACCGGCCGCGACCTCGGCCCGGCGACGCAGGACGATGTCGTCTCCGGCGAGCCGATGTACGATCGGTTGGCCGCGCGCGGACTCGGTTACGGCCCCACGTTCCAGAATGTCGCCCGCCTGTGGCGTGCCGGTGACGATGTCGTGGCCGAGGTGCGCCTGTCCACCGAACTCGATGCCGACGCCGGCCGCTTCGCCATCCATCCCGCGCTGCTGGATTCGGCACTGCACGCCGCCGTCGAGGAGCTCGGCGCCGAACTGCCGCAGGATCAGGCGCCGCTGCCGTTCTTCTTCACCGGCGTGCGGGTGTATCGCCGCGGTGTGACGGCCGCGTGGGCGCGCATCCGGCGTAGCGGAACCGACAGTGTGCGGCTCGAACTCGTCGACGAATCCGACGCTGTCGTGCTGACCATCGAGGCGCTGCAGGCCCGACCGGTACACAGCCGGGCCCTGCGCGATGATCGGACTTCGGCACGTCACGCGCTCTACGACGTGCAGTGGAGCGTCGTCGAATCCCGTACGCAGGCAGGCCAGGAGGGTCGGCGAATGGCCGTCGTCGGTGCCGCTTCGACGTCCGGATTCGACGAGAATTACCAGGATATGGCCGCCCTGGCCGAGGCGGTCGGCGACAACGTCCCCGACCTCGTGGTGTGGTGCGCCGATAACCTCGAGCCGTCGATTGATTCCGGACCTGGTTCGGCGGAACTCGTACGCCGGCGCGTGCACACCGTGCTGGAGTCGGTCAGATCGTGGTTGCGTCTGCCGACGGCCGAGGACGCACGGCTGATCGTGGTGACTCGTAACGGGGCTGGTCTCGTCGGTGAGGATCCCGATCTGGCCGCGGCCGCCTCCTGGGGTGTGGTGCGCAGTACCCAATCCGAGCATGTCGGTCGAATTGTCCTGGTGGACATCGACAATGCGGCCGCGGTCACCCCCGATCTCGTCGCGGCGGCCCTGCGGACCGAGGAGGCGCAGCTGGCCGCCCGCGCGGACGCGCTGTTCGCGCCGCGGCTGACCCGGCACGAGGTGTCCGCGACCGACACGGGCCAGGCGTTCGGCTCGGGTGCGGTGCTGATCACCGGTGGTACGAGCGGGCTCGGCGCCTTGGTCGCCCGACATCTGGCCGCTGTCCGGGGCGTGCGCGAACTGGTACTGGTTTCCCGGCGTGGCCCGCAGGCCGACGGCGTCGCCGAACTCGTGACCGAATTGGGTGAACTCGGCGCTCGGGCGCGGGTACTGGCCTGCGATGTCAGCGACCGTGCCGCCGTGGCGACACTGCTCAACGAGATCGCCGACGGTCCCGCGCTGACAGCTGTCGTGCACGCGGCCGGTCTGCTGGCCGACGGGACCGTCGAAACCCTCACCGCCGAGCAGATCGACCGTGTACTCGCACCGAAGGTCGATGCGGCGCTGCACCTGCACGAACTCACCCTGGACCGCGACCTGTCGGCGTTCGTCATGTTCTCCTCGATCGCGGCGGTGCTCGGATCGGCGGGACAGGCCAACTACGCGGCGGCGAATTCGGTCCTGGACGCCTTGGCGCGACGGCGTGTCAACGCGGGAATGCCCGCGGTGTCGGTGGCATGGGGACCGTGGAGTCAAGACAGCGGGATGGTGGCCGAACTGGGTGCGGCCGCCGTGGAACGCCTGTCGCGCATGGGCTTTCGCCCACTCGCGCCGGCCGACGGCCTCGCGCTGCTCGAGCTGGCGACCGATGCGGGCACTCCCTTCCTCGCCGCGGTCGACTTCGACCTCGCCGCACTATCGGTCCAAGCGCGCGCCGGCATGCTGGCGTCGCCACTGCAATCATTGGTGCCCTCCCCACGGCGCGTGCGCAGCGGAGGCGGGGACCTGACCCGGCGGCTGGCCGCGGCCGAGCCGGACAAGCACGACGCGATCGTTCTCGATTTCGTCCGAGAGCAGGTCGCCGCGGTGCTCGGGCATCCGTCGGGATCGGTGATCGACGCCGAAAAGCCTTTCAATGAACTCGGATTCGATTCGCTCGGCGCGGTGGATTTCCGCAACCGGCTGGCCAAGACCACGGGTCTGCGCCTGCCGTCGACGCTGGCCTTCGACTATCCGACAGCGAAGGCCATCACCCGATACGTGCGCGCGCAACTCGATGGTGCGGGCGCGGCGGCGAATGCCCAGCCCGCGCGCCGCCGGACGCGCGCCGACGAGCCGATCGCGATCGTCGGCATGGCCTGCCGTTATCCCGGCGGCGTCGAATCGCCGGGCGGGCTGTGGGATCTCGTGTCGTCCGGCACCGATGCCATCGGTCCATTTCCCGATGACCGGGGCTGGCCCCTGGAACGCCTGATCCATCCCGACCCCGACAACCCCGGCACGTCCTACACCCGCGAGGGCGGATTTCTGCCCGACGCGGCCGGTTTCGACGCGGCCTTCTTCGGAATCGGCCCACGCGAAGCGGTCGCGATGGATCCGCAGCAGCGGCTGCTGCTCGAGGTGTCGTGGGAGGCGTTGGAGCACGCCGGATTCGATCCGACCTCGTTGCGGGGCAGCGACACCGGCGTCTACACCGGCGTGATGTACCAGGACTACGAGGTGCTCACCCGCAAGGGCGGGCCGGAGGCCGAGGGCTATATCGGGACCGGTGCTGCGGCGAGTGTGGTCTCCGGACGCGTCGCGTACGCGCTTGGTCTGGAAGGACCCGCGATGACGGTGGATACGGCGTGCTCGTCTTCGCTGGTGGCACTGCACGTCGCGTGCCGGGCGCTGCGCCAGGGGGAGAGTTCGCTCGCGCTGGTGGGCGGCGCGACGGTGATGTCGACGCCGATGGTGTTCGTGGAGTTCTCCCGGCAGCGTGGTCTCGCGCCGGATGGTCGGTGCAAGTCCTTCTCGGCCGCAGCCGACGGGGTGGCCTGGGCCGAGGGCGCTGCCGTGCTCGTGGTGGAACGGCTGTCGGACGCACAGCGATTGGGCCACAACGTCCTCGCCGTGGTGCGCGGCACCGCAGTAAACCAGGATGGCGCGAGCAACGGCCTGACCGCGCCCAATGGTCCCTCGCAGGAGCGGGTGATCGCGGCGGCGCTGGCCGATGCGGGCCTGCGCCCGGACGAGGTGGATGTGGTGGAGGCGCACGGTACCGGGACGGCGCTCGGTGATCCGATCGAAGCGCAGGCCCTGCTTGCCACCTACGGGCAGGATCGCGCGGACCGGCCGCTGCGTCTCGGCGCGCTCAAGTCCAATATCGGTCACACCCAGGCGGCTTCCGGCGTGGGCGGCGTGATCAAGATGGTGCAGGCTTTGCGGCACGAGATGTTGCCGAAGACCCTGCACGTGGACGAGCTGTCGCCCCATGTGGATTGGTCGGCGGGCGCGGTGCGGGTGCTGACCGAGGCGGAGCCGTGGCCCGCGGGCGAGCGGACCCGCCGGGCCGGGGTGTCGTCCTTCGGGATCAGCGGCACGAACGCCCATGTGATCCTCGAGGAAGCACCGGCGCCACGCCCGACCACGACAGGCACGGCAGATGGTGAATCATCCTCCGTCGCATCGGGTTTCGCGGCCGATTCGACGATTGCGGTGGTGCCGCTGGTGCTCTCGGCGAAGACGGTGGCGGGGTTGCGCGGGCAGGCCGCGCGATTGCGGGACTGGCTGGCCGACCGTCCCGAGGTGGATTCGTGGGCGGTGGCGCGGTCATTGCTCGACTCACGGGCGTTGCTGGATCGGCGCGGGATCGTCGTCGGAGGTGACCGAACCGAACTGCTGGCCGGGCTGAACGCCCTGGCCGCGGGCTCGGGGTCGCCGGGTGTGGCCGAGGGCGCCGTCGGTTCGGGGAAGACGGCATTCCTGTTCACCGGTGGTGGCGCGCAGCGAGTGGGCATGGGTGCCGGGCTGTACGCGGCGTTCCCGGTATTCGCGGCGGCACTGGACGAGGTGTGCGCCGAGTTCGATCGGCACCTCGGCGGGTCGTTGCGGGAGGTCATGTTCACCGATTCGGCGGGTGTGCTGGACGCGATGGGCTGGATGCAGCCCGCGCTGTTCGCCTTCGAAGTGGCGATGTTCCGGTTGCTCGAATCGTTCGGCGTCGCACCCGATGTCGTCGCGGGTCATTCACTCGGCGAGCTGACCGCGGCCTACGTCGCGGGCGTGTGGTCGCTCTCGGACGCGTGCGAGCTGGTAGCGGCGCGCGGCCGGCTGATGGGGGCGGCTCCGGCCAGTGGCGCGATGCTGGCGGCGGCGGTCTCGGAGGCCGAGGCCGCCGAGCTGCTGACCGGATTCGGTGACCGAGTGTCGCTCGGCGCGGTGAACGGGCCGGAGTCGGTGCTGTTCTCCGGATACGCCGATGCCGTCGGCGAGATTCAGCGGCGGCTCGCCGACGCGGGCCGCAAGAATACGTTGCTGCGGATTTCGCATGCCTCGCATTCAGTGCTGATGGAACCCATCCTCGACGAATTCCGTTCGGTGGCAGAGCGATTGACCTATCATGAGCCGCTGCTGCCCATCGTGTCGAATGTGTCGGGGACCCCGGTGGGGGCGGAGGTTCGCGATCCGGCGTACTGGGTCGCGCAGGTGCGTGGCTGCGTGCGGTTCGCGCCCGGCATCGATAGCCTTATCGAGTCGGGCGTGCGTAGCTTCGTCGAGGTCGGTCCTGACGCGGCGCTCACCGCGATGACCCGGGAGTGTTTGGCCGAACACCCGGAGGTCGGCGCGGAGTCGATCGTGGTGGCCTCGTCCCGACGATCGATCGACGAGGTGTTCCAGTTCGTCACAGCCCTCGCGCAGGTGCATGTGGTGGGCACGCCGGTGGACTGGCCACTGCTGTTCGGCGCGCGTGGCACCGGACCGATAGAGCTGCCCACCTACGCCTTTCAACACAAGCGGTTCTGGTTGCAGCCGCAATCCGACGAGGTGGTCGGCTCGTTCGGACATCCGCTGGTCACGAATATGGTGCCGCTCGCGGGCCGGGACCAGTGGCTGTTCACCGGACGACTCTCGGTGCGGACCCATCCCTGGATCGCCGACCACGCGGTGTTCGGTTCGGTGCTGCTGCCCGGCACGGCCTTCGCGGAGTTGGCGTTGACGGCGGGTGCGCAGCTGGACGTCGCTGTCATCGACGAGTTGCTGCTGGAAGCCCCGCTCGTCTTCGCCGATGGTGCGGAGGTCGATCTTCAGGTGAGTGTCGAGGAGGCCGACGATGCGGGACGGCGCAGGTTCGCGATCTATTCGCGGGCCGACGCCGCCGATCGGGACGTGGCGGATCGGGATCCATGGGTGCTGCACGCCGGTGGTGTGCTGACCGCCGCCGACGGGGACGAAGTTCCCACCTGGAGCGAAGCGAACTGGCCGCCCTCCGGGGCCCAGCCGTCGGAAAGCGCTCTCTATGATCGATTGGCGGACAAAGGATTCGACTACGGTCCGGTTTTCCAGGGTGTCACGGCGATGTGGACGCGTGGCGAGCAGTCGTTCGCCGAAGTCTCCCTCGACGACTCGGTGAGTGGTTCCGCAGCCGCGTTCGGCATCCATCCGGCACTGCTCGACGCCAGCCTGCACGTGGCCATCGACGGTCTGCACAACGGTCTGTCTCCAGAGCAGCTGCCATTGCCCTTCTCCTTTACCGGCGTTCGGTTGTGGCGTTCCGGCGTCGCCGCGATGCGCGCACGGGTGAGCCGGGACGCCGACGGGCAAGTGAGCATCGCCGCGGTCGATGAGACCGGGGCGCTCGTGCTGACGATCGACGCGGTTGCCGCGCGTCCCATCGATGCCGCGGCACTGCACGCGGTGGCCGCGGTTCGGCGCTCATCGCTGCTGAGCTTGCGGTGGATCCGGTCGGAGCTGCCCGCACCGGCGGCGGGCGCAGTGCTCGCGACCCTGGGCGCGGTGCGGGTGCCCGATATCGAACTGCACTACGCCGACGTCGCGGAAATGATTGCGGCAGAGTCTGTTCCGGATGTGGTCGTCTGGTCGATCACCGAGCCGAGCGCCGCCGGACATGGTCGGATCGACGGCGATACGGCCGCCGCGGTGCGGAGCTCGGTCCACTCGGCCTTGGCCACCGTGCGATCCTGGCTTGCCAGCGAGCGGCTGGCCGATACCCGTCTGGTGGTGGCGACTCGCGGCGCGGCCGGTATGCCGGGGGAGTCCGTCGACCTGGCGGCCGCCGCGGTGACAGGGCTCATCCGCACCGCACAATCGGAATATCCGGGCCGCATCGTGCTGCTCGACCACGACGGCGATCTCGGTGACGCCGTCGTGCGCGGCGTGGTCGAGTCGGAACGAGCACAGGTAGCGGTCCGCGATGGCGTGCTGTGCGTGCCGCGTCTCGGCGCCATGGACAGTCTCGTCGGAAGAGCCGAAGCATTCGGCCGGACAGGCGCATTCGGCGATGGCACGGTCCTGATCACCGGCGGCACCAGTGGAATCGGCGCGGTGATGGCCCGTCATCTGGTCCGCACCCACGGCGTCGAACACCTCCTGCTGGTTTCCCGGCGCGGCGACGCGGCGGACGGTGTAGCGGAGCTGGTCGATGAACTCACGCGGCTGGGCGCCGAAACCCGGGTCGCCGCATGTGATGTCGCTGATCGGGCCGCCGTGGCGGCGGTACTCGATGCGATCGGGACCGAGCATCCGCTGACCGCGGTGATCCACTCCGCGGGCATGATCGACGACGCCACGATCGAAACATTGAGCGCGGAACAGCTCAACCGCGTGCTGGCCCCCAAGGTGGACGGTGCCCTGAATCTGCACGAGCTCACCCGCGAGCACGAGCTGGCGGCGTTCGTGCTGTTCTCCTCGGCCGCCGCGCTGCTGGGCTCGGCCGGGCAGGGCAACTATACGGCGGCGAACGCGTTCCTCGACGGTCTCGCCCGTGCCCGCAGGTCCGAGGGGCTGCCCGCCTTGTCGATCGCCTGGGGTCTCTGGAACGAAGACACTGGCATGGCGGGCACCATGGACCGATCCACGGTGGCACGGTTGGCGCGAATGGGCATCAAGGTACTCGGCGACGACGACGGGACCGCACTGCTCGACGCCGCGGTCGCCACCGACGAAACACTGGTCGCCGGTGTCGAGTTCGATAAACCGGCGCTCGCGGCGCAGGCCAGAGCGGAGCTACTGCCCGAGGTGCTCAGTGGGTTGGTCCCCGCGCGTGCTCGGCGCACGACGAGCGCAGCGGCCGGGGGCGGTCTATTGGCGCAGCAACTCGCCGCCACCCCGGAGGACGAGCACGATGCGCTGGTGCTCGGCTTTGTGCGCGAGCACACCGCGGCGGTTCTCGGTCACGCCTCGGCCGATGCCATCGATCCCGAAACTCCGTTCAGCGACCTGGGTTTCGACTCCCTCGGGGGTGTCGAGTTGCGCAATCGGCTCACCGAGGTGACCGGTATGAAACTGCCCACGACGCTGGTGTTCGATTACCCGACCGCCGCCGCCGTCGCGAAACTGGTGCTCTCGCGCTGGGCGGACACCTCGATCCCGTCGGCGATCGACGATCAGATCGCCGCCCTGCGCACGCTGTTGGCGACGATACCGTCCGCGGCGGACAAGGCTCGGCTGGCCGAGCGGGTCCGCTCCACGCTGGCCGAGGCATTGGCGGACCGGGAGGCCGCGGTCCCGAGCGACCGTGTCGCCGTCGAAGCGGCCAGCGCCGACGAGCTCTTCGCCCTCATCGACCAGCAGATATCGACATAGTTAGGGATTGTGATGACAGGCAACGATCTGGCGACGATCGAAATGTCCGGTGCGACGAGATCACTGCATCTGGAATGGGAGGATCCCGGCCTGGCCGTGCTCGCTCTGCTGCAACTGTCCCGCGACGAACTGCTGGAGCGGCTGGGCTCCGGTGACCTGCCGCAACCGCCGCTGGCCAAGTTGCTGAACATCGTGGTGATGGAAGCCGAGCCTGGTCGGATGGTCCTGAGTCTCACACCGGACGAGCGGCACGTGAACTACCTCGGTGTGGTCGGCGGCGGTGTGGTCGGCGCGGTCCTCGACGTCGCGATGTGGGGTGCGGTCCATCTGTCGATCGAAGAACCGGCCATGGTCACGACCACCAGCATGAATACGAATTTCGTGCGTCGGGTCGCCCACGGCCAGGGCACACTGCGCGCGATCGCCCACGCCGTGCACGTCGGCCGGACGACGGCGACCGCGGAAGCCCGTCTCGTCGACGCCGCGGACAAGATATACGCGACGGCGACCGCGACCTATATAAAGTTGAGCGGCTGATACAAAGGCCGGTGCTCGGGAGATCTCCTCGAGCACCGGCCCTCGTACTGTGACTCAGAGTTCGGCCGCCAGCCGCGTGCCCTGTTCGATCGCGCGTTTGGCGTCCAGTTCCTTGGCCTCCTCGGCACCGCCGATGAGATGTGCTCGCACACCGAGGGATTCGAGCCGGTCCGATAGATCGCGCACCGATTCCTGACCGGCGCACACGATCACGTTGTCGACCTCGAGTACCCGCCTGCCGTCCCGGTTCGAACCAAAACTGATGTGCAGGCCGCGATCGTCGATCCGCTCGTAATTGACCCCGCCGATCTGCTCGACGCCCTTCGCCTCCAAGGTGGCGCGATGGATCCAACCGGTCGACTTGCCGAGACTCAGCCCGAACGGTCCCGACTTCCGTTGCAGCAGTGTCACTTCCCGCAAAGCGGGAGTGTGCCTGCGCGCGGTCAACTGTCCCGGCGCGCGATGGTCGTGGGTGACACCCCACTCGGCCCGCCACTCGTCGAGTTCCAGCGCGGCCGGACCGTCGACGGCGAGGAATTCGCTGACGTCGAAACCGATTCCACCTGCGCCGATGACAGCGACGCGCGTGCCGACGGCTCGCTCCTGCCGGATCAGTTCCGGATAGGACAGGACCATCGGGTGGTCGATCCCGGGGATATCGGGTACACGAGGTCGCACGCCGGTCGCCAGGACAACCTCGTCCCAGCCGCCGCCGGCCAACTGCTCGGCGGTGGCGGGGGTGTTCAAATGCACCGTGACAGCGGCCAATTCGAGTTTGCGGCGGAAGTACCGGATCGACTCGTTGAACTCCTCCTTGCCCGGGATACGCCGTGCGAGGTCGAACTGGCCGCCGATGGTGTCGGACGCCTCGAAGAGTTCGACGTGATGACCGCGCTCGGCGAGCCCGATCGCGGCCGACAACCCCGCCGGGCCCGCGCCGACGACGGCGACGCGTTTGGCGTGCCGAGTGGGCAGCAACTGCAGCAGTGTTTCGTGACAGGCCCGCGGATTGACCAGGCAGGACACGGTTTGGCGGGTGAAGGTGTGGTCGAGGCAGGCCTGGTTGCAGGCGATGCAGGTGTTGATCTCGGCCACCCGGGACTCGGCGGCCTTGTTCACCCATTCCGGATCGGCCAGCATCGGGCGGGCCAGCGAGATGAGATCGGCCTGGCCCCGCTCCAGGATCTCCTCGGCGACCTCGGGCATGTTGATGCGGTTCGAGGCGCAGACCGGAATCGACACGTGGGTCTTGAGTTCGGCGGTATATCCCACGAACGCGGCTCGTGGCACCGAGGTGGCGATCGTCGGCACCCGCGATTCGTGCCAACCGATATCGGTGTTGATGACGTCGACCCCGGCGGCCTCCAATTCCTTGGCCAGCGCGATGATCTCCTCGAAGGTTTGTCCGTCCTCGACGAATTCGGCCATGGAAAGCCGGAACATGAGGAGGAAGTCTTCGCCCATCGCGGCCCGGGTCCGCGCCGCGATCTCGACCGGGAACCGTCGCCGGTTCTCGGCGGAGCCACCCCAGCGGTCGGTGCGGTGATTGGTGCGCGGCGCGAGGAATTGATTGATCAGGAAGCCCTCGCCGCCCATCAATTCGATGCCGTCATAACCTGCTACCTTCGCCAGCCGGGCGCAGCGCACGTGGTCGGCGATCGTCGATTCGATGCCCTCCTCGGTCATGGCCTTCGGCTCGAACGCAGTGAGCGGGGACGCCACCGCCGAGGCCGATACATTGATCGGGATATTCGAATCGCGCCCACCGTGCACGATTTGCAAAGCGATCTTGGCCCCCGCCTCGTGCACCGCGTCCGTGATGACCCGGTGGCGTTGCGCGTCGCCCTCGGTGATCATCGCGCAGGCGAAAGGCCACAGCCATCCTTCGCGGTTCGGCGAATATCCGCCGGTGACGATCAGGCCGACGCCGCCACGGGCCCGTTCGGCGAAGAACGCGGCCAGCCGGTCGATATGCCAATCCCGGTCCTCGAGCCCGGTGTGCATCGAACCCATCACCACACGATTGCGCAGCGTGACCCGCCCCACCCGCAGTGGCGACAACAAGTGCGGAAAAGCTGAACTCATGCATGGAACCTAATGACCACTCCGCACCCGCGCAACCGGGGTTGACCAGCCATCGGTCCGCGGGTGAGAGCGGTGTGGCGGGGCGATGAGCAATCGGTGCTCACGCTGGATCAGCGGGTGCGGCAGGCGCCATCGAGCGCGCTCCCGGACCCGGCCGGAATACCACGTCACGAGGGGAGTCGATGTGATGGCCGGCGGCGCAGACGAGTTCGACACCGACCTCGGCCCCACATTCTCGGTGCAGCGAGGTCACCGGCGGTCCCTCCGGATCCGCCAGGTAGCGGTCGCCCCATCGACGAACCGCCACCACTATCGGAAACACATCGAATCCCATTGGGGTGAGACGGTATTCGTGGCGCTTGCGCTCGCCGGGCTCCTGATACGGTCGGCGGACAAGCAAACCCACCTCACAGAGCCTGGCCAGGCGATTGGTCAGCACCTGTCTCGGCACGCCCGCGTGCTCGCGGATCTGGTCGAAACGCCGGATGCCGTTGAAGATTTCGCGCAGCACCACCACCGTCCAGCGTTCGCCGAGGATCTCCATCGCGCGGGAGACCGTGTCGTTCTCGGTGGACCAGTCCATGGCGGGTGGGTGTGGCTGCGTCATGGCAGCAGTCTAGATGCTGGATCTTATTGACAGACTCAGCTGTCGCTGCGAGGCTGCATCCATGTCTCGAACTCAGGTGGAACGTCCTGGTGCGGACCCACAACGCAATCCGTGGCCCGCGCTGATCGCGATGGTCGTCGGGTTCTTCCTGACAACTGCCGACATGATGATCGTCCTGGTGATCAATCCGGTACTCCTGCGTGCACTGGATGCCAGTGTGGCGCAGGTGATCTGGGTAACGAGCGCCTATCTGCTCGCCTTCGCGGTGCCGCTGCTGGCCTGCGGTCGTCTCGGTGATCGCTTCGGCCCCAAGTACATCTACCTCGCTGGGCTGGCGATATTCACGCTGGCCTCGCTGTGGTGCGGGCTGTCGCAGTCCATCGGCGTGCTGATCGCCGCGCGCGTGGTGCAGGGCCTCGGCGCGGCGCTGATGACACCGCAGACCATGGCCGTGATCAGACGCACCTTCCCGGCCGAGAAGCGGGGCGCGGCGATGTCGCTGTGGGGTGCGGTGGCGGGCCTGGCCCTGCTGGTCGGACCGATCCTCGGCGGCACACTGTCGGACGCGTTCGGGTGGCGGTGGATCTTCTTCATCAATATCCCCATCGGGGTCGTCGGTCTGGTACTCGGTCTGCGGTTGGTGCCGTCGCTACCGACCAACCCGCACCGCTTCGATATCGCCGGCGTACTGCTGAGCGCCGTCGGCATGTTCCTGCTGGTGTACGGCCTGCAGGAGAGCGATATCCGGAACTGGGACACCCTCATCTGGATTTTGATCGCCGCCGGGTTGGTGGTCCTGGCGATCTTCGTGGTGACCCAGCTGCGCGGTGGCGGTGAACCGCTGCTACCGCTGACGTTGTTCCGCGACCGCAACTTCGCGCTCGGCAACATCGCGATCGTCTCCACCGGCGCCACCGCGACGGCCGCCATGGTCCCGCTGTACTTCTACCTCGAAGTGGTGCGTGGACTGTCCCCGACACGGGCGGCTCTGGTTTTCGCGCCGATGGCCGCCATGATGCTGGTTTTCGCGCCGGTGGTCGGCAAATTCGGTGACAAGGCGCATCCTCGGTTGTTCCCCCTTGTGGGTTTCACGCTCTACGCGATGACGATTGTCGCGATGTCGCTCCTCATCCCCCGAGAGGCGCCGATCGCGTGGTTCGTCGCGGTCGGGGCGGTCAGCGGCTTCGCGAACGCGTGCACCTGGGCGCCGCTGGCGGCGACGACCACCCGCAACCTCCCCGAACACCAAGCCGGCGCCGGGTCCGGGGTGTACAACGCGATGCGCCAGATCGGTTCGATGATCGGCAGTGCCGCCATCGCCGCGGCGATCACCGCGCGCATGTCCGCGCACGGTCTGGGGGGAGGCAAGATCGGGAAAGGGGGCATGGGAGCCGACAGCATCCCCGACGCCGTCAAGGACCCACTCAGTTCGGCATTGAGCCAGGCCATGTATCTGCCCGTCGGATTCCTCGTGGCCGGCATCGTCGCGGCGCTGCTGTTCGAATCGGCGACGTCATCTCGTCACGATGGCGCCGAGACGGTGACGATCGAACCATCGCGTCCCGCCGATGCGGTCGCGGTCGTGCGCCCGGCCGACGCGGGCTGACTTTTCGTGGTCGGCCGAGCCGCGGGTACCGTGCCCGTGACTCGCGGCCCAGAGAAGATGAAGCGATCGGGTCGAGCTTCGGCGCGAATGTCGCAACGGTGTTTTCGTGACCAACCTCGAGCACAAGATGGGTTTGAAGGCGTCCACGACCTGCGAGCTGACCTTCGGCGGGCATGGCACACCAGCCATCGGGTATCTCGTCGGCGAGGTCCACGACGGTATCGCGCAGATGTTCAAGGTCATCGAGGAAACCCGGATGATGGTGGGCACCAAGGCCATCGCCACTCTCTCCAGCGGCTACCTCAACGCCCTCGAGTACGCCAAGACCCGCGTGCAGGGCAGTGATCTGATCCAGAGCGCCGACAAGAACGCGCCGAAGGTGACCGTCACCCACCACCCCGATGTGCGGCGCTCACTGATGATGCAGAAGGCGTACGTCGAGGGACTGCGCGCGATCTACCTATACACCGCCCACCAGGATACCGTTGCGGCCCAGCATGTTTCAGGCGCCGGCGCCGAACTGGCCGCACGTGTGAACGATTTGCTGCCGCCGATCGTCAAGGGCGGCGGATCAGAGCGGGGTTATCAGTATCTGACCGAATCCCTGCAGCGCTTCGGGGGCTTGAGTTTCCTGCAGGACTACCTGATCGAGCAGTACATCCGCGACTCGAAGATCGACTCGCGCTACGATGGCACCACCGCGATCCAGGCCCAGGACTTCTTCGGCTCATCGTGGCGGCCGAAATCGCTCTCACCGCTCTGGATTCCGATCTCGGCGAGCAGGATTGGGCCTTCTACGACGGCAAGATCGCCGTGGCGTCGTTCTTCGCCAAGACCGTGCTGCCGCACCTGAGCGCCGAATGGTCGATGATCTCCGACATCGACGACAGCATCATGCAACTCGACGAAGCAACATTCTGACACGAGGGAACACGGTGAGGGCCACACCGGACCACGCGGTTCGGCGGCGTGCAGGATGGTCGTCAGACGCGCAGACAGCGGGAGTTGGGTAAGCCGGTCGGCGGGAGCAGGTCATTGCCACGGTGATCGAAAACGCGGCAATGTCCTGTTCGCCCCGCGCGGGCCGAATGCGACGTCGCTGCCGCTCTGGTGTCAATTCGGGGTTGCTACATCGGCATTTCGGCCGAAGAGCAGTTGGTGGCGGCTGTGCTGGACCACCTCGGTCAGGAAGCGGCGGCGTCCGGCGCGACCAGCAGGCGACAGGTCGATATGGCGACGGGGGAGCGCGCCAGGTTGGTGGTCGCGAATGTGGCCGCATTCGAGTTGGAACGGCATCGCCTGAGATGCTGCCAGCGGACCGCTCCCATATCAGCCCGCGGATATGGCATTGACGTAGTAAACAACGAAGCAATTTCGGAATGGCTGGAGACCATGCGATTTCCCGGCACCGGTCCAAACTTGGTATAAGAGCCAGGGGTTCCGGTTCCACCTTCTCAACCTTTCTTCGTTGTCTTTTGCATTGGACAATCAGAAGGGCGGGCCCACTTTGCTGGTCGCGCGATGGCCATAGGCGTACATCCACGCCGTCGTCGTTCTACTTCTACTTCTACTTCTACTTCTACGACACCGACGGCTAGCGTCGGCAGTCCTCGGAAACCTTCGACGACTACAGCGAGGCCCAGTGGTGGGCCGAACTCATCGACCGCGTCGGCATCGGCGAGGCCCTGAAGGTTCTCGAAGTCAAGCGCGGCACCGGCTCCGATACGGTGCTGCTGACGGACTGACTGACCGGCTACGCCGACCGGCTGCTGAGTATCCGAAGCATCTCCGCTCCCGTGCACCGCAAGTACACCGGCTACATCCGCAACGACATCACGCCGTTCTTCGGTGAACGAGCACCCATCGACGCGGTCACCCAGGACCGCGACGCTGCCTGGATAGTCTTTCTCGAACAGGACAAGGGCAACGCGCCCAAGACCATTGCGAACAAACACGGGTTCCTATCGGGCGGTCTGCGCGCGGCTGTGGAACAGCGTCCCACGCCGGTGCCGTTCAACCCGTGCACCAGTACGCGGCTGCCGACCAAGTATCCGACCGAGATCGACATCGTCGACGACGACGAGTGGGAGCTGTTCGAACTGCTGATCGGTAATCGGTGGCGCCCCCATGCCGAGTTCGGACTGGTATCGATGGCTCGGCCCAGCGAAGTCGGTGCTTTGCTGGTGCGTGATGTCAACCCGGTCTCCTGCGCGGTGCGCATCAACAAGGCGTGGAAAGACGGCGGTAGCCGCCTCGAGCTCGGTAAACCTGAGACGGCGCGCGGAATCCGCACCGTGAGCGTTCCGCTCGTAACCCTCGACCGGCTCGACCTCTCACGCGACCCCGACGAGTTGCTGTTCTGCACCAAGCACGGAACCCGATCACCGCGTGCTACTTCCACGAGAACCGTAGGCGGACAGGGTTTTCTAATCGAGATGCATCGGTCGTGGACGTGCTGAACAATGAGATGTGTCGGCCCGGGGCGGTGGGTGCGGGCAGCATGGAAGGGGCTCGAATGCGCAGACCGATATTGGTTGTGATCGTGGCTGCGTGCCTCGTGGCACTCGCTGGTTGTGACAACGTCACGCCGTCCTCGCCGGATGGCCGGGCTGGCGACTCGGGTCTGGGCAACCCTGGTGAATCCGAGGATGTCGGTGAGGGGAAAGGGATCCCGGTCGATATTGGGCCACAGAACTTCACCCCAGGACAACCCATCGAGGACGTCGTCGACCAGCTCGAGGACCAGATCAACGACGGTTGCAGGGCAGTCCGCCTAGCGAACGGCTGCGTCACGGTCGTCACGCAAAAAGACGACAAGGCAGATACTCCGCCCTGCCGGCCCTCTCCCGACGACCCGAAGACCGGCAGTTTCAACGCCTACGTTCATCTGGACCGTGAACTGCCATCCGGAGGCATTGGGCCGAAAGCAACAGAAAATGCCGGCGGACACGTGACCGTCTTCATGAAACGCTGCAAGCCGGAGGGGAGCTCCGCAGAATCCACACCGCCGACGACGACGAAATCCACGTCGAAGACCACTGCTCCCGTACCGACGACAACGACGAGGCCCGGTGGCTGATACTGATCCACCGGGCCGCCGGGAAGATGGCCGGACCTCGGTCGCCGACCTGTCGCAACTGGCGCAGCTCGTCGCGCAGTTCGTCGCGCCCGCAACTCTGTTGGCTGGTCTGCTGTACTACTGGGGTTACTTCCACGCGCGCGGATTCTGCGCCTACCTGGGTGTGGATTCGACATCGCTCGGGCTCACCACCACTGACTACGTCATGCGCAGCGCGGATGGATTGTTCGTTCCGGTCGCGACCATCGCAGCCGTTGCGCTGGCCCTGATCTGGGGCCGCGTGGCATTGCCGGAGCGAATCCTGTCCGGCCATCGACCCGGGTGGTTGTTGATCACCACCACGATCGTGGCTTCGCTGTTGCTGCTCAACGGATTGTCACAATTCTGGATCGACACACCGCTGAATCGGCGATTGGGTGTCGGGCCGACCTGCGTGATCGTCGGCGTACTGCTGCTGTGGGCGGTGGTCAGGACACGACGTCGCCAGGTCGCTGCCGCGGCGGGAACACCGGCGCCCGCGACCAAGCTCGGCGAATGGGGCCTGGTCTTGCTGCTCATCGCCGGCAGCTTCTTCTGGGGGGCCACCGCCTACTCCATGGCCGTCGGCAAAAGCCGCGCCATCCGATTCGAGCACACCCTCCCCACCGCCGCAGGCTTAACCCTGTACACCGAGAAAGCGCTCGAACTCAACATCCAGAACATCACTCGAACTGCGTGCGCCGACCCGGGCGCGGCCTATCGCTACCGTTACGACGGCCTCGTCCTGGTCATGACCACCAACGAAAATTTCGTCATCCTCCCGCGGACCTGGAGCTACAAACAGGGCACCGCAATCGTGTTGCCCCGCAACGGCCCTGGGGCCGTGCGACTGGAATTCAGTAGATCACCCACACCCGTCACACCCACACCGGCGTGCTGAAGCGGCGGCGACCGACATCACCTCCAGCATGCTCATCACGGCCCCGCTGGGCCGTACGAACGAAGTTAGCCCATCGCCCCGCAGCCAAGCCATCGACGCTCGAGCGCGACGGCGTCATCACTCGCACGGTGACGCCGACGGTGCCGGTCACAGTTACCTACGAACTGACCGACCTCGGACTTTCGCTCCGGTGGTCGACCCAGGTGGTGAAAGACCGAACTGCAACACTTTTCGGTACTTAAGTTTGATTAGCTGAGCTGAAGAGGCTGTCGTCGGGTTCTGTCGGTTGGTTCGGCTGCGGGGTTGTCTGCTTCAAATGTGTTGTGGCCGGGTTGGAATCGTTGGTCGATGGCTGCTCTGGATGGTGCCGGGCGCGGTTGGTGGGGACCGGCACCGTGGTTCTGCGGCTGGCGGGCAGTTCCCTTGCGGCGCAGCACAATTTCGCCGATCTGGGCGGGACGGCGCCGCTGGAGTCCGGTGATACGGTCCCGGCGTTGAAGCAGTTGAAGGATCTGTTCGCGAAGTACGCCCCTGGCAAGGACGTCACCTACTCGGCGCTGCGGGCGTTCCAGTCGTGGCTGCTGTTCGCCAAGTCGGCGGCAAGCTGTGGTGATCAGCTCACCCGAAAGTGCGTCTACGACAACGCCATCAAAGAGAGCGCGTGGACCGGTGGCGGGCTGCAGGCGCCGGTCGATCAATCGCCCACTGGCGCGAAATCGACCTGTTTCAATATCGTGCAGGCGACGGCGACCCCCGCAGGGGTGGCAGGCCGCGGACTTCAAACCCGAAAAGGGTCCGTACCGCTGCGACATGACCCCGTACATGTACAAGGCCGATTACGGCAAGGCGACCACCCTCGCCGATTTCGGGAAGAGCATGAACGACTTCAAGTGATCGGAGCCGTTCCTCGGCATCGGAACCGCCCACCGCGTCAGATCGTGACACAGTGGGCGGTCCTGGTTCGCATCTATTGGTTGTAACCGAAGATTGCGTTCCAGGCCCGTTGGTCGGTGGTGGCGTTGCTGATCGACTCGGCCGGGGTGATGCGATGCACCTTGGGGTCGGTGAAATCGGGCAGTTGCACGCCGCGCACATTGGGCGCGGCAATGTCGGTGCGGACCGAATACTCACCCATATCGGCGAAGACTTGCTGCCCGCGTTTGGAGAGGTTCCAATTGAGGAACAGTTTGGCGGCAGCGGTATTGGTGGCGGTCGAGGCGACCCCGGTGTAGTAGTCGTATGCGGTGACGCCTTCGGTCGGGACGACGAATTTCACCGGTGCGTTCGCGTTGTTCGCGATATTGACGGCGCTGACGACTACCGTGCCCGCGTCGATCTGGCCGCGGGCCAGTGCGTCGAGCTGGGCGCCGATCGAATCGAAAACCCTCGCCCCAGAGGCATATTGACGTAGGTAGTCGTCACCGAGCACCTCGCGCTGGAATCGGGTCAGCGCGAGAGCGCTACCACCGGCGCCGGCTTGGGCGATGCCCCGTTTATTCGACCACCGGTCGTCCAATAGTGATCGCCAACTGGTCGGCGCCGCATCGGCGTGGACCAGCGCGGTGTTGTAGCCGAAGGTGTAGACGGGGTCGAAGGTGCGGTAGTAATTGCCGGCTTCGAAGATGACATCGTCGTGCAGATTCGTCGCCGTGGATGGTTGATAGGGCTGGAAGACGCCCCGCTCGGCGAGGCCGTGCACGAATCCGGCGTCGGAAATACGCACGACGTCGGCCTTGAGTTTGCCGGCGCCGTACTCGGCGACGATTCGCTCGTAGAGGCGGTTGGGCGTGAGCCTGATCTGTTTGACCTGGATACCGGTATCGGCTTCGAATTGGTGCAGGAGCGTGGCTTCGCTGGCTTGGGTGTAGCCGCTGTAGAGGGTGAGTTTGCCCTCGGCCCTGGCTTGTGCCCACAGGCTCTGGTCGGCGATTTGCTCGTCGTTGATGATCAGAGCGTCGTCTCGCTGGATACTCTGGGCCGGCCGGGCCAATGGCGGGCCTGCCGGGGGCGGTGCACATGCCGTCAGGGTGGCCAGTAAGGCGGCGCCCAGGCCGATCACGATCTTCTTCATCAGACGGTTTCCTTGGATCCGAGGCGGCGCGACAGGATGGCGAGGGTGGCGATGACGACGCAGTACAGCAGGCTGAGTTCGGCCGCGGACTGGAAGGAGCCGTTGTCGTAGGCGTCGAAGATCGCGATCGACAGCAGTCGCGTGTCGGAGGTGAACAAGAACAGTGCCGCGGTCAGTTCCCGCATGGACAGCATCAACAGGAGCAGGAAGGTGGAGGAAAGTCCGACCCGCAGCAGCGGTGCGGTGACGAAGCTGATGGCTCGATGTCGGCGGGCACCGAGCATGACGGCGCTGTCTTCGAGGTCCTTGTCGAGCTGGATGATCGAGGCCGACACGCCGCGGTATCCCTGGGGAATGAAGACCGCGACGAAGGCGATGACCAGAACGGCGAGGGTTCCGTAGACCGGTATCGGCATGGCCAGCCAGGTCCAGAGCAGTCCGAGTCCGAGCACGATGGCGGGTACGGCCAGCGGGAGCATGGCGAGGTATTCGAGTAGCTTGCGGCCGGGTGCGTTGGTGCGATATCGGGTATAGGCCAGGGCGAAACAGAGCGCGGTTCCGATCGCGGCGGTCGCGACGCCCACGGTGACGCTGTTGAGCACGACGTGGTGGAAGTCGGGACTCTTCAGTGTCTGTCCCATACCCCACAGTGACAGCGCGCCGGGGCGGACCAGCTGCCCGAGGTCGGCGACATAGGGACTGGTCTGCAAGCTCGCGAGGATGAGCCCGAGCACCGGGAGCACCACCGCCAGGGCGAAGTACACCCAGGCGAAGACGGCGCCGGGGATGCGCCAGCCGCGCAGCGGCACCTTGCGTGCCCGCACACCTTTGCCGGTGACGGTCGTGTACTGCTTGCCGCCCATCGCCCGCTGTTGGAACGCGACCACGGCGACGAGGAGCACCGTGAGGACGACAGCGACGGCGGCCGCGTCGTTGGAGCGGGCGGGCGAGGCGTTCATCAGCCGGTAGATCATGGTCGGCAGGGTGTCGATACCGCCTGCTACACCAATGACCTGAGCCACCGGAAAGTTCTCCACGGACAGCGCGAATACGAGGATGCCCGAGCCGACGACGGCAGGCATGACCAGAGGGAAAGTGACCTTGCGCAGCATCTGGGTGAGCTTGGCGCCGTGCAGACTGGCTGCGTCCTCGAGATCTGGGTTCATCAGCGACAGCGCCGAGTGCACCATGAGAAACGGGTAGGGCGCGTAGTACAGGCCGAGGACGAAGATCATTCCGCCGAAGCTGTAGATGTTGATCGCATTCGGCAGTCCGATGCTGTTCAAAGCCAGATTGAGGTAGCCGGTGGCGGGCCCCGCCAGCAGTACCCATGCCAGCGAGCCGACGAGTGCGGGCAGGAATAGCGGAGCGATCCCGAAGCCGTAGATGAGTTTGCGGCCAGGGATGTCGGTGCGGGCCGCCAAAAAGGCGAGCGTGCAACCGATCGCCAGCGCCAACAGCGATGCGCCGATTCCGACCCCGGCCGAATTCAGCATCGCCGACCGTGCGGTGTCGGAGCCGAGCACGCGGAAGTTGTCCAGGGTGAAGTCGCCGAAGTCGAACAGTGAGGTGCGTTCGGTCTTGTCGGTGAATGCGCCCATGACGATGAAGAACATCGGGCACAGCACAATGAGGGCGAGCAGCGCCAATTGCAGCAGCACCGGGAACCAGCGGCGCAGTCGGGGCCGTTTGTGCTGGGACGCAGTGGTCTTCCGTGCGGGCTCGACATGTTCGGAGCGAGAGTGGTCCATCGTCGGCGCCGTGTCGAGGGTTTGTTCACTCATGCCGGCACCGCTGTCGTCTCGACGCGGTCATCGCGCAGGACTTGGGCCCCGCCAGGGACGGCGGTGACCATTGCGCGCTCGCCGATTCCCAACACCCGACTGGCGTGGCCGGTGGCGATGGCTTCTACTTCGGGTCCATCGTCCAGGGTCACCCGGTACCGGATCGAGGCACCTTGATAACTGGCGACTTCGACGCGGCCGGTCCAGGACTGCCCGTCCGACCTGGTCTCGTCGACTGCTGTGACCAGGAGGTCCTCCGGCCGCAGGCAGACGATGATCGGGCCGGTCTCGGCTGGTGTGGCGTCCACCCGTACCGCGATGGACGGGTAGTCGGTGAGCTCCACCGCACCGCGTTGTCCGGTGCTCGGTGTGCAGCGGAAGATATTGCCGACCCCGAGGAAGTCCGCGATAGAGGCGCACGTCGGCTTGGTATAGATCTCCTCCGGGGTACCGATCTGCACGATGCGCCCCTGCTGCATCAGCGCGATGCGGTCGGCCAGGGCGAACGCCTCGACCTGGTCGTGGGTGACGTAGACAGTGGTCAGGCCGAGTCGCAGTTGCAGCTCGCGCAATTCCATCCGGAGGCGTTCGCGCAGGCGAGCGTCGAGGTTGGACAGCGGCTCATCGAGCAGCAGCACGCTCGGTCGCATGACCAGGCTTCGAGCGAGCGCGACCCGCTGCATCTGCCCGCCGCTGAGTAGGCTGGCACCGCGGTCGGCCAGCTCCCGCAAACCCACCAGATCCAATGCCTCGAGCACCCGCGTGCGGATCTCCTGCTTTCCGACCTTCTGCATCTTCAACGAGAACGCGACATTCTCGAACACGGTGCGGTGCGGCCAGACCGCATACGACTGGAACACCATCCCGACATTGCGTTTGTGCGGCGGAACGGTGCGACCTTTCGCCGAGTCGTAGACGACGCGATCACCGATGGCGATACGTCCGGCGTCGGGGGTTTCGAGACCGGCGATGCACCGCATTGTGCTGGTCTTACCGCATCCGGATTGCCCGAGCAGAACCAGTGATTCGCCGTCGGCGATGTCGATGTCGAGGTCGCGCACCACGGTATTGCCGGCGTACGCGAGGGTCAGGTTGTCGATCGTGACTTTCATTTGTTTCCTTCATCCTGGACAACAATGTCCATGAGTTCGCCGACTATTCGCCCGTTCGTGTTGGTGCTGCTCGGGCAATGCGGTCGGCTCGGGGCCGATTGTCGTCGACCACCGCGTCGAGCTCTAGTGATTCGGCAGTTCAGAACGTTTTTCTCTACGGCCTCCCGCGACCTGGCCATCAGGCGGATCCAGCCAGAACCGTCGTCGGCGTGACGAAGAGTTCGGCCGTAGCGATGCGCCGGGCGGCCCGGTGCAGGGTGACGGATTCGGCGACCCCGTCCGGTGTCGCGGCGATATCGAGGTCGAGGACGCCGGCCGCGGTGCCCAGTCGCAGGGACCCGGGCCACCGGATGCGGGCGTTGTCGGCGACGATGCTGCCGGGCACGGTCACCGCGGCCGCCACGGCGACAGCCGAGGTGAGCCCGATCGCGGGATGTGGCGCCAGCATGGAGACCATCCGGACCGAAACGTCGTATTCCTCGGCGATGATGTCCACCCCCGCACTGGTGCGGTAGTCGCATGGCGGACCGACGATGCCGACCTTCGGGATCGCGTGCGAAATGGGATCACCGGCTCGGCTGAGCCCCATCCGCAGCGAGGATTCTCTGCGTAGCGCGATGAGCAGGGGTAAGTGCTCGGCGATCAACTGGTTGTCCTCGGCGCCGGTCAGTCCCAGGTCGGGGGCGTGGAACAGGGCGGCGGGGGCACCGGCGATCACCAGGGTGGCTCGGTAGTTGTTGTCACCGACCGTGATCCGATCCCACGCCGCACCGGTCGGTAGCAGTGATCGGTGGTCGGCGGCGAGGTCGGTGAAGGTCAGCGAGACCGGGACGCCGAGCGCGCTCGTACCCGGGACAGCGGCAGTGCCCTCGGCGGGGACTATTCCGCCCGGGGTGTCGATCTGCGCGGTGAGGATCGCTCCGGTGTTCTGATTACGCATGCGCACTGTCGTGGTCGTGGCGTCGACCGGGACGAGCCCTGCTTGTAGCGCGTACAGACCGATCGCTGTCGCGCAGTTTCCGCAGTTGCTGCCCCATTCGACTCGCCGGTCCCCGATCGCCACCTGAGCGAACAGGTAGTCGATGTCGATACCGCGTTTGCTGGAGCGTCGGACGATCGCGGCCTTCGATGTGGTGGAACTGCCGCCGCCGACACCGTCGAGTTGGCGGGGATCGCCCGAGCCGAAGGCCGATGTCAGGATGGCGTCGAGCCCGCCTGCCCGTCCGATCAAGGGGTCGACATCCACCGCGTTGAAGAGCCAGCACTTACTGGTCCCTCCGCGCATCCAGGTCCCGCGGAGTGTGAACACCCGTCCGGCCCGCCTTTCGCTCGTCAAGAGAATTTGTGAAGCACCGCGCGACTTCGAGCTGCTGGTGAGCTGGGTCACGGTGACAGAGACAAGCGTGCGCCACCGGAGACTGGAGTACAATTTCGAAAACGTTGATGAGGCTTAACTTCTACTGAACGCTGGAGCCGCGTGATGCTCGACCCTCGTCGCCTGTTGTTGCTGATCGATGTGGTTCGGGCCGGCTCCATCACGGCAGCCGCGGCCCGGCTCAACTACACGACCTCCGCGGTCTCCCAGCAGATCGCCAAACTCGAAACCGAGGCCGGCCAACCGCTGCTGGAACGGCATGCGCGCGGAATCCGGCTGACCGAGGCGGGGGCGACGCTGGCTCGTCGTGCCGAGCGCATCGAGACTCAACTTCTTGCCGCGCGCAGGGAGCTCGACGACATCGCCGGACTCCGCTCGGGCACCGTGCGGATCGGAACATTTCCCACGGCCGGATCGAGTCTGCTGCCGTCGGTGGTCAAGCTGTTCAAGGCTCGTCATCCGGCCGTGGCGCTGACTGTGCGCAGCTCCCGATTCGCGCAATTGCGTGCCATGCTCGATACGCGCGAGGTCGAACTGTCGCTGCTCTGGGACTATGAGTGGGCTCGCGTCGACGATCAGGAGCTTGCGGTGCATGAACTCCTGATCGATCCACCGACGCTCGTCGTATCGGTCAACCATCGCTTCGCGGATCGGAAAACGATCGCGATGGACGAACTCGCCGATGAGCAATGGATCACTCGTGAGGACCAGCATCCGGTCGGGCTGGCCCTGGAAAGGGCTTGCAATGCAGCAGGATTCACCCCTGCCGTCGCATTCGCGGCCAACGACTACCAGGAAGCGCAGGCGATGGTGGCAGTCGATCTCGGCGTATCGCTGGCGCCCCGACTCGCGCTGTCGAACCTGCGAGAAGACGTCCGGGTCATTCCGCTGACCGGCGGAGCTCCGTCTCGGCGAGTTCTGCTCGCGCACTTGGCCCAGCAGCGTCTCACTCCAGCGGCGAACACGCTCCTCAGGACGTTCGAGGAAGTCGCCAAAGGGTTCGTCGAACGGTCCCTCGCGGGGCGACGATACTAAGAGTCGAGGACGCTGCCCGCCGATCCGACGCGGGAGATCCTGCACCTGTTACGCGAGGATCTGGCTCCCGCGATCGTCTCCCCGCCTCGAAGTGCACCGATACCGTGCGAGGGCACGCCGAAACGTTGGCCCTCATGGTGAGCGGCGGGTGAGGACGTGAGCGGGGCCGTACGCGCCGACATGGCCCGGGACGCTCACGGCATCGGCGTGAGAGCCGGCAGGACGGCACCGGCACGTCATCGATCGCCGACTCGATCAGGATGTTCGTGGTCCTCGACGCTGTCCAGCAAACATTCCGTGTGGCTGAACTGTGTAGTGCCCGCGTTCCGTACGTCACCCGGACGATACGGCGCTTCGGCAGCTGGGTCGTCGACCTCACCCCGCCCGCCCAGGTCCCGGCCACGCGGCTGGACCTGGAGTCACGCGTCCTGTTCCGCATGAGCTGAACTGCGCGCCCTTACGGCCCGCTTCGATCAGGGCGCAGGTTCTGACATCGGGCCATGGCCCTGGCGCACCACCCTCGCACCGCCGGAATCCGAACGTCCGGCACGGTCACCGACCAACTGCGCTCTCAAGGCGCAGGCACGGCACCGATCTGCTGCATCACTCCGAGGAGATCGGGCTGACCCCGCTCCTTGACGATCTTTCCGTCTGCCAGGTAGTAGAAGTTCATAGCCTGGACCGAGATCGTCTTTCCGCTGGCCGGGATCCCGAAGAACTCGCCCTGATGCGTTCCGCGCATGGTGAACCGGGCGGCCACCGTGTCACCCTCGGTGACGGTCTCTTCCAGAGTCCACCGGACGTCCGGGAAGCCCGCGCGCATCATCGCGATCAGCTCCAGATAGCCTTCGGGCCCCCGCAGCGGCTCCCGGTGGCTTGGCGCATGAAACTCGGCATTCGGGGCGATGACCTCCCGGGCGAGACCCTCGTCAGCTGTGTTGATGAACTCGACGAAGCGACTCATCACGGACTCGGTGGATTGCGGCGACATGCCCGTCCGCCTCTCCCTTCTCGCACTACCCCTCGCAACACGCGAGCGGAAGAGACCACTGTACATCGATTCGATGCGCGCATCGAATCGATGTAATTGTGGGATGATGGTGTCGTGCTCGACTTAGCGATACTCGGCTTCCTGGCCGAGCGGCCCCTACCCGGACACGAACTGCGCCGCCGCGTCTCGGAGCTGACGGGCTACACCCGGCCGGTCAGCGACGGCAGCCTGTACCCGGCGATCAAGCGCCTTGCCGCGGCGGGCCTGGTGGAACGGCGCGCGGACCCGGCCGCGGGTGCGGCCCGCTACGTGCTGAGCGTGACCGACGCCGGGCGCGCCGAGCTGCTGAAGCGGCTGCGCACGCCCGCTGACCACGAGATCAGCGACTTCACACGGTTCTTCACCGTGCTGGCGTTCCTGTCCCTGGTGCCGGACGTCGCTGAACAGCACGCGGTGCTGCGGCGGCGACTGGAGTTCCTGGAGGAGCCGGCGAGCTTCTTCTATGACGGCGACCGGCCGCTTCGTGCCGAGGATGTGGCCGACCCCTACCGGCGCGGCATGCTGCTGACCGCCCGCGCCATCAGCAGTGCCGAACATGCCTGGCTGCACCAGATTCTGGACCATGGCGAGCCGGTCACCGCGCGCGCCGAGACCGACCCCTCTACGCTCGAACAACCCGTGAACCGACCAGCCCGGAGGTAGCCGCCCATGCTCGCATCCTGGTACGAACGGCAGGGCCCCGCCGCCGACGTGCTGCACGTCGGCGAGCTGCCCGACCCCACCCCGGGCCCGGGCGAGGTACGCCTACGCGTCACCGTCTCCGGCGTCAATCCCGGCGACACCAAGAAGCGGCGCGGCTGGCTCGGCTCCTCGATGCCCTACCCGCGGGTGATCCCGCACAGCGACGGCGCCGGGGTCGTCGACGCCGTGGGCGCCGGGATCGACAAGCGCCGGATCGGGCAGCGGGTGTGGGTGTACGGCGCCCAGTCCTACCGGCCCTTCGGCACGGCCGCCCAGTACACGGTCGTACCTGCCGATCTGGCAGTCCCGCTGCCCGACCACCTCAGCGACGAGCTCGGCGCGGCCCTGGGCATTCCCGGCATCACCGCCCACCGCGCCGTATTCGCTGACGGCCCGGTCGACGGCAAGCTCGTGCTGGTGCACGGCCTCCTGGGCGGGGTCGGCTCGCTGGCCGCGCAGCTCGCTCGCTGGGGCGGGGGGACGGTGCTCGCCACCGTCCGGGGCAGCGCGGATCTCGCACAGGTCGACCCGGCTGTCGTGTCCCACGCCGTGGCGCTGGACCAGGACGATCCGGCGGCGGCGATCCGCGCGTACGCGCCCGGCGGTGTGCACCGGATCGTCGAGGTATCCCTGTCCGACAACGCTGATCTGGATAACGCCGTCGTCGCGAACGGCGCGGTCATCGCTGCCTATGCGACGCGTGCGGACCGGACCGAGATCCCCTTCTGGCCCCTGCTGTTCAACAACGTCGCTCTGCGCCTGATCGGCAGCGACGACTTCCCCGAAGAAGCCAAACGCCAGGCAGCGCGGGATCTCACCGCGGCGACCGCCGCGGGCGCCCTGACCATCGAGGTCGGCGACCGCTACGAGCTGGCGGATATCGCCAAGGCCCATGACCGTGTCGACGCCGGCAGCCGGGGCCGCGTCCTGGTCGCCCTCCCGCAGTGACCGCACCTGGTTCGTTCCACGGCCCGCAGGTGCGTCCCCCGGCTACCCGAGGCAAGTGGCCAGCGGTGCCAGGTGCGCGCGACGAAACGGCACAGCGAGCCTCATGGAATCAAACGATCGTTAGATGCACGATCGGCCCGACCCCGACGGATGCCCGATTCGACCCATCCCGATCGTGCATCAACCCGTGCATCAAAGGTGATGGCGCCGTTGACTTGATGCACTGGTTTGATCCACGCGCTCAGGGCGTGACGAAGCGCCCTGCGAAGCCCGACGCCCGACCGATCGACCACGGCCGCTTCGGATACGCCCGGGTCTCCACCCGGGGCCAGACCCTGGAGGTCCAGCTGGCAGCGCTGGACGAGGCCGATGTCACCGCGACCAACGTCTTCGCCGAGAAGCAGTCCGGCAAGGCGGGCAGTCCCCGTCCGCAGTGGGAGGACGTGCGCTCCCGGCTGCGCCCTGGCGACACCCTGGTGGTGAGCAAGCTGGACCGCATGGGCCGCGACATGCGGGAGATCATGGAGACCGCCTGGTCCCTGCAAGACCTCGGGGCCAAGCTGGAGATCTTGTCCGGGCCGCTCGCTGGCGTCTACGACCCCCGGGATGGGGCAGATCTTCTTTGCCGTTCTGGCTGGTTTCGCTCAGATTGAACGCGAGATGATGATCGAGCGGACCCACGACGGGCTCGCTCTGGCCGCCGCCGAAGGTCGGCACGGCGGCCGCCCCGTGGCGATCTCCAAGGACATGATGCGCGTCGCGCTTGGTCGCCGAGCTGACGGCGAGTCTGTCACCAGTATCGCCAAGGGATTGATGTACAAGACCGCCAGCGGCGAGGAGCGGACCGTTTCTCGCCGCGCGCTCTACAACGCGTTCAAGGCTTACGACGCCGAACGAGCCTCAACCGCGTAGGTGCCTGAGCAGCACCTTGTCTGCAAGATCGGGTCACGGCCCCTTTCTCACGTATTCAGTTCCCACGCCCTCTCTGCCAGCGTGTCCGTTGTGCTAGGGGGTGGGGTTCCCCGGTGAGGTGGGCGAGCGCGGATGCGACTTCGTTGATTGTTGCCGTGGTGGAGACGCCGGTGGGTCCGGCGCTGCCGAGGGCATGGCGGGCGAATCCGCGTGCGATCGCGCCGCCGTAGCGGCGCTCGACCCAGGTGGTTGTGGTGTGGCGCAGCCAGTGGATGGAGATGCCGTGGGTGATGACCCCAGGGCAGATATCGGCCGAGACGCTCGTACCGGCGCTTCGGTACCTGGGGGTTCCGCGGGTGCCCGGTCATGGGCATCGGCGTTGCCACACACTACTGGCAGGACGACTTCTGCACCGTGCTCGTTAAAGTCGCCCAGTCGCTCACCATCCGGGAGCCATAGACCGAACGAGCCGACCCCTTCCGGCGGTCAGAGCGTGAACCTGAGAACCGGACAGGACCACCGCTTCGCGCTCGTCGGGCACCAGTGTCACTCTGACGAGCAACTACAGTTACCAACTGGTTAAATGTGGCTCACGTACCGTTTCGTGCAGCGGTGAGGCTCGGTAGTCTCGGATCCAGATCCCACCCGAACCGGGGGATCCGGCCAACAGCCCGAGCGACGACTCCCCGACATCCGCGCGACGAAGGGCGGGTCCCATGTCAACTGCATGGGCGGCCGAAGGCACCGACACCAACACGATTTGCCTGCATGCCCGAAAGATCCGCACAGTGACCGGTTACGCCCCCGCCTACCGTCAGATCCCGTCCCGCGACCAACTGCCCGACGAGTTCTTCGCGCAGTTCCTCGACCCGACCCGCACCTACAGCTGCGCCTACTGGACTCACCCGGACGACACGTTGGAACAAGCCCAGTCCGCCAAGATCGACCTCGCACTGGCCAAATGCGATCTGCGACCGGGAATGACCCTGCTCGACGTCGGCTGCGGCTGGGGTTCGACCATGCTGCGCGCCATGGACAACTACGGCGTGAACGCGATCGGGCTGACGCCCAACCGCAACCAGCACCGGTACGTGCGCGACCGCCTCGTCGACCGGCTCTTCCGCGGATGCCTCTACGGCGGTGTGCGACGGCAAAGCTGGCAACAATTCGACCGCCGCGTGGACCGCATCGTCTGCATCGGCGCGCTCGAACACATCCCCCACCAGCGATACCCCGACTTCTTCGACTTCGCCTACCGGATAATGCCCGAGGACGGGGTGCTGCTGGTACAAACCGTCGTCGCCCATGACCCCCACCACGCGCAAGCGCACCAGACGCCCGTCCTGACGACCGACACCGAATTCGCGTTCCTGCGCGGCACCGTCTTTCCCAGCAGCCGGCTCCCGCTGCCGACCGGCCACAACCGCAGGGGAATCAGCGAGTACGCGCAAAACGCCGGATTCACCCTCACCCGCATCCAGGAACTGGGACCGCACTACACCACCACCCTGGACAGCTGGGCCACCGCCCTGCGCGAGCACCACGACCGGGCTATCGAACTCGCAGGGCAAGACACCTACGACGCCTACATCAGCTATCTGACCGAGTGCGCCCACCATTTCCGCCGTGGCCACCTCAACGTCATGCAGTTCACCTGTACCAAACCTGGCGCAACACAACCCGCCCCATACTGATCCCGGCCTCGACACCCCGTTTCGATGTCCCTCGAACCGGCAAGACTACATCGCAGCGGGTCCAGTGCGATGCCATCGAGGACTGAGGACGACCACCGCACCGGATCGTCGGCGATCCCCGATCCGGTGGGCGAGAACAATCCTCTACAGCCGTTAGCCCCGCGCGAATTCGTAGTTGTAGAACACCAGGCCGTCACCGAGCTGTCGGGTGTTTACCAGGTGCAGCGGCTTCGTGTCGCTGGTCTCGTCGAACAGACGCAGGCCGGTTCCCACCACGACCGGGAAAACCACCAGCCGCAGTTCATCGGCCAGGTTCTGTTCTATTAGTGTGCGCATGAGCTGATAGCTGCCGTAGACCAGGATTTCCCCGTCCACTTTCCGCTTGAGCTCCGAAATCTCCTTTACCGCATCCCCGCCCAGGACGGTGACGTTGCTCCACTGAGGATCTTCGAGAGTCGAGGACACCACGTACTTGGGGAGGCTTCTCACTCTTTCCGCCCACTCGGGGCTCACGCGGCCTTCCGCTTCATTGCGGGCTGTCATCCGGTCCGCGAACCACTCATTGGTCCGGCCGCCCAGCAGTATCGCTTCGACACCGACGGCTTCCTCCGTCTCGCGGGCGACCCAGTCTTCGAGGTCCTTGCTCCCCACGAACTGGTGGAACCAGCCGCCCCGCTCGAAGCCTTCCTGGCCGTCCGGGTCTTGGACCACTCCATCGAGTGTGACATTTGAGCTGATGACGATCTTTCCCATTTCCGTGCTCCTTTGACAATGGTGTCGGCTATCACTGGTCTAGACGCCGCGGCATCGGAAAAGGGGGCGCTGCGCGACCGCCCCGTTCGCGCCTTGGCCGGCGTCCATACAGGATGGAGCTGCACACAAGGAATGAGGTGGGGGGAGTGGAGTTGGCGAGAACGGACCTGATGTCGAGGGCGCAGGGCGGCGACAGCGAGGCATTCCGAGCGCTGACCGAGCCACACCGTCGCGAGCTACAGGTGCACTGCTACCGGATGCTCGGATCGTTTCAGGATGCCGAGGACGCTCTCCAGGACACGATGCTCGCCGCTTGGCGAGGTCTCGAACGATTCGATGGGCGCGCCTCACTTCGCACCTGGCTCTACCGCATCGCCACCAACCAGTGCCTCGACGCGCTGCGTTCTACTCGCCGACGTCCTGCGAAGCAGTGGGACATCCCGGGAATCGAACCACCGGAACCCACTGGATTCGGCGAAATCCACTGGCTCGAGCCCTATCCCGACGCCCTTCTGGACGGTGCGATCAGTGTGCCGCTCGGTCCGGAGGCGCGCTACGAGCAGACCGAATCCATTTCCCTGGCCTTTGTGACCGCCCTGCAGATCTTGCCGCCTCGCCAGCTCGCCGTCCTCATCCTGCGCGACGTCCTCGGATTCCACGCGAACGAAGTCGCCGACATGCTGGACACGACGGTCGAATCGGTCAAAAGCGCCCTTAAACGCGCGCGTGCGGGAATGCAGCGCCGACTGCCGGTGACTACTGCCCGAGAGCAGCCGCCTACTAGCGACTCACCTGCCGAGGACGCGATTGTGGCAAAGTTCGTCACCGCCTACGAATCTGCCGACATCGACGCGTTGGTGGCTCTATTGACCGACGACGTCTTCATGTCGATGCCACCGATGCCGGTGGAATACCGGGGCCGAGACAGCGTGGCCCGCTTCTGCGCATTCATTTTCGGCTCGGGCCGGCGATTCGAACTGGTGCCGACGCGAGCCAACGGTCAGCCGGCGTTCGGGGTCTACCGACACACCCCCACCGGCATCCACGGAGTCGGCCTCTTCGTCCTCACCCTCGTCGGCGACCGAATCTGCGCCATGACCCGCTTCGAAAACACTGTCCTCCCCGGATTCGGACTGCCGCAATCGCTCCCGAGTGCACAGTAGACCGCCTTCGAGTCATGCCAACGCACCATCCCCACACTGCCCCGACCAGCGGTTACGCCATATCGGCCCGATTTCGGGCGATACTACGGCGACCACAACTCGACACCGCAGAAGCCTGGCGCTCTCGACGATCGACAGCCGCGAGAAGGTGGAGTGGGAAGCCGTGGAACAACTCGCCACCGACATCATCGACACCACTCGGCACACCGTTTCGAGGCCGTAGCCCGGCCGCCGCCTCGGCCGCTCGACGCTACGTGACCTTCAGTCGTTGTCGGCGACGCCGACAATGCGATTGATCGGTTGGTCGCGATCGATTCGTTGCGGATGCTCGCGTTCGGTGATTCGCAGGATGAAATCGCGCAGCGCCTCGTCGATGATGTCGGGCCGGGTTATGGAGCTGAGATGGCCGGCGTCGGAGACCACGAGCACACGGGCACCCGGGATGCGAGCCGCCATGGCGGTCTTGTGGCGTAACGGGATGAATCGGTCACCGTCTCCGGCAATGACGAGTACGGCTGTCGTGCCCAGGGATTCGAGGCCACCGGAGTAGTCGCACAGGGCGGCATCGGCGAGCAGTGACAGCAGCGTCATCGTGCGCAGTGAGGTGATGAGGGTGCGCACGCGTCGCAGCGGGCCGGACCAAGGGCGGCGGCCGGACGGTCCGGTGCGTCCACCGGCGTGGCGGAGCCGATGCCGTCGTTCGGTGGTGTCGGTGAATGCCCGGCGCAACGGAGGCACCGTGAACCAGAGCAGCCGGACGACGACATGCGTGAGAAATCGCGGGAGCCGCAAACCTATTCGGCCCCAGTCACTCTCCACCGCATCCAGCAGGGCCACCCCGACTATGCGGGTGCCGAACAGTTCCGGCCGCTGCTGAGCCAGGGCGAGCACCGCGGTCGCGCCGACCGAATGCGCCACCACCACGACCGCGCCCGTGGGTGCCACCGCGTCGATGACCGCCGCGACATCCCGGCCCAACTGGCCGAGAGTTGCTCCGGCCAGCGGGGATTCGGCCGACTGGCCGTGCCCGCGGTGGTCGAACACCACCAGGCGGCCCAGATCGGCGAGGGTCTCGCGCTGGCGCGACCAGTAGATAACGGTGGTGTTCAGCCCGGTCACGAAGACGACTGTGATGTTCGCGGCGGGATCGCTGCTCTGCTCCGTGTGCAGGATGGTTCCGTCGTCGGCAGCTATCCGCATCGTCTGCGCAAATCCTCGCTCTGTTCTAGGGTTATTCGGAGTTTAACTGGGGGACAATCTCTTTCGCGAGGTGAGATGGTTCAGATCATCGTCCATATTTCGGATGTCTTCGCGCCGCGAATAGGTGGGATCGAACGACAGCTCGACTCATTGGCGCGCGCCCAGGTTTCCGCGGGCGGCGACGTGCATGTGATCACCTCGACACCGAGTGCCGCCGCCGATACCGCACCGTATCGAGTGCACCGGGTCGCGAAATCGCGATCCGTGGTCCGCGAGACATTGATCAGGCTGCGGCCGCACGTGGTGCACGTCCATCTGAGCGTCTACTCGCCGTTCGCCATCGCTTCGGTGAAAACGGCGCTATACCTGGGTATTCCGACGGTGATAACGGTGCACAGCATGTGGGATGCACCGGTGCGCGCAGTCTATCGTGGCGTCGCAGGTATCGGAGGCTGGCGGGACCGGGTGGTTGTGACAGCAGTGAGCGCCGTCGTCGCCGGGCAGCTCTCTCGCGCGCTGCCGGGAATCGGTAATACCGTGCTGGCCAACGGGATCACGGCGAGCGCCGCGTGCCGGGTCGCACGCGCAGACGCGGCCGTGCACATCGTGTCGGTCGGTCGGATAGTCTCACGCCGACAGCCTCTTCTGCTGTTGAACGTATTGCGTCGCACGCATTCTCGCCTGTTCGGGCAAGTCCCCGTTCGCGCCACCGTGGTGGGTGATGGCCCGTTGTTGCCCATGGTGCGCAGTTATGTCCGCGCGCACGCCATGGATGAGTGGGTGGAACTGGCTGGCACTCGCAGCGAGGCCGGTGTCCGCGAGGTGCTGGCCACCGCCGACGTCTATCTGAATGTGGCCGCCCGCGAAGCGTTCGGGCTGGCCACACTGGAGGCCCGCGCTGCCGGGGTGCCGATCGTCGCCCGGACCGGAACCGGTGTCGCCGACTTCATCGACCACGGGCGCTCGGGACTGCTGGCCGCGTCCAGAACGGAATTGGTCGACGCCCTGGCCGAGCTCTGTACCGATGCGCCCCTGCGGGATCGGTTCGCGGCGCACAACCGCTCGGCCGGGCTTGCCGACTACTCGTGGCCGGTACTGCTCGAGCGGCTGCAACGCTGTTACAACCTTGCCGAACACCGCTGCGCTGCACCGGAATCCCAGGTATATCGACTCGATGGACCATTCGACGCAATCCCGGACGGCGAGATCGCCTGACAAGACCTCGATGCCGGACGAACGAAATCCAACAGGAGCCGCATGATTTCACCCCTGCACGCAGCACGCATCGCCCGAGCCAACACCGACCATCTGCGCTGCCGCTTCGGCAACACCACCCTCGCCGGATTCGGCCACGACATCGCCCGTGCCGCACGCTTGTTCCGCCGCGATCCGGCACCGCGACCGCGCTCACCGCGACCGGAGCGCATCGTGGTCACCCTCACCAGCGTGCCGCAGCGCGGTGCTCATCTGCGTCCGGCGCTGCGCAGCCTGCTGGATCAGACCTGTCCGCCGGATCGGCTGGTGCTGGCCTGGCCGTACGAATCGCTGCGCACCGGCGCACCGTATCCGCAACCGCCCGCGGTGCCGGCCGGGGTGGAGATCCTGCGGTGCGCCGACCAGGGACCGGTCACCAAACTGCTGCCCGCGCTGCTCGCCGAGCCGGAGGCCCTGTTGGTGGTGGCCGACGACGACGCGGTCTATCCCGATACCTTCCTCGAGGATCTGCTCGCGGCGCACCGGCGGGAACCCGACGCGGCGGTGGGATTGCGTGGGTCGGAGGTGAGACCGGGTCGCGATCCACGCTATCTCGACCACGTCTACGGCACGGCCGTGTCCGATCATCGCCGGGTCGATGTGCTGATGGGCATGTGGGGTTATCTGATCCCGCCCGGCTGTTTGGACTCGGGCGTGCACGACTTCGACGGTTGGCCGGATGAAGTGCGCTGGCAGGACGACGTGTGGATCTCCGCGCATCTCGCGCGTCGGCAGGTGGCCCGGCATGTGGTGCCGGTGCGTGGTGTGCCAATCGAGTCTCGTGCCGCGTTCATGGGGGCGTTGCATCACACCGTCAATCGCTCAGGTCACAACGAAACGGTGGCGCTGCGGACGTTCCAGGACTGGTGGTGAGAACCGGCAGGGTTACCGTCGACGGTGTCTGGAACCCGTAGTGAATCCGGTGTGCGGCCGGGTTCGGATGGGCGGCGTAGCGTGGCGCGGCGGCCCCGCACACCTGTAGGCGCAGTCGGTGTCCGGACTCGAATCTGTGTGCCACTGGCCATAATTCGATGATGGTCCGGTTCGCGCCGGGGGCTTCGCTGCGTCGGATGCCCTCGCACACAGTGACCGACCGGCCATCCGGGTGGACGTCGCAGAGTCGAGCCACCAGATCGGAGGGGTGGTATGTGGAGTCGGCATACAGCTCGACCGTCACCGACCCGGTCACCTCCACCGCATCGGCTAGGGCGGGGCCGGTGTAGATGAGCACGTCCGGCCGCTGCTCGATCCTCCGGCTGTCTTGCGGCCGGGAATCACCGACGATGACCGGGCCGCGCGGCGCGGGCGTCGGGTCGGCGGGATCGTAATGGAAGACATCGGTCCCGGCTGCCGCGCCCGGCTCCGGGTGGAGAGCGCCTGCGGGTGCGAGGTACCAGCATTGGGTCAGGGTGCCCGGCGGCGGCCAGTCGGCGTAGTCGCGCCATTGCCTTGCCCCGGTGACGAATACGCGCACCGGCAGATCTCGCAGTGCCGCGTCCATGCCGCGAAGGTGTTCGCGAAACCATTGGCGTGCTTCACGATTGGCGGTGACCATTACGCGCGGGTCGTAGTGCGACCACGGGCCGATGGTCAGCTGTGGCCGTCCGCCCGCCGCGCGCAGGGCGGCGTAATCGGCCAGTTGGCCGGTCAGGAAGATATCGTACCAGCCTGCGACGAGGTGCACCGGCGGGATGCCTCGCCGGGTGTGCACGTCGCTGTGATCCAGCGCGGTGTGCAAAGGGTTGGCGGCTGTGCTGTCGGCGATGACCGCCTGATAGAACGGGACTGTCCGGCCCCCGGTCGCTATGTCGAGATCGGTTGCGGGAATGCCGGATCGGATGGCGCGGCGGGCGCGCGTCGGCACGGCCAACGCGGAGGCGAAACTGTGGTTGCAGCACCAGATCAGCAGCGATTCCAGTGCGACCGAGCCGCCGGTGAACAATGCGCCCGCGATCGAGGAGGAACCGACATGCACCGACATCGCCCGTAGTTCGGGCACCTCCGCGGCCAGCGCCCAGTGGCAGAAGCCCATGGCGCTCATACCGTGAAGCGCCAGCTTGCCGTCGAACCAGGGTTGCGCGCGCAGCCAGTCGATGGTGTCGAAACCGTCGCGCCGTTCGGCGGCCAGTTGCAGCGCATCGCTCGCGCCGCGCGACTCCTGCACCACCACCTGTAACCCCTGCCGGCCGAAGAACTGTCCGTAGAGGTCACCGAGCGGGCGGCGGCCCATGGGGGAGCGCACCAGGATGGTGGGGGCCTTGGGATTCCGGGCCGGGTAATAGCGATCGGCGAACAGCCGTACACCGTCGGACATTTCCACCGGAATGTCGCGTTCGATCCGAATACGCTGCGGCAGAGCCACTTTCCTCCTCATAGCTGCACCCGGTCAGGACAGTGGATGAGTGCGCACACCGTCGCCGGATGACATGTCACGCCGCACGAACCATTCGGTGCCGAATGCCCAGCCGAACAGCGGCGGCGGGACGCGCAGCAGCATCGCGAGGGTACGCGCCGAATCGCCGCCGCCGGTCTGGCTGGCATGCGCGGCCATGCTCGCGCGTTTGGCCGCCGCATATCGGGCAACCGACACCCGATGTGTGATCTCGGCCGGAGGCACATACGACCTGGTCAGCACATCAGCGTCGATGGACCGCAGGCCGCATGCCCGTGCGGTGCGCGCGGCGCGGTACAGCAGGGTGCGATCGACGGTCGCCTCCAACACGATCGGGGTGCCCGCGAGCCGGGCCGCAAGCGCGCCCACTCGGTGCAGATGCACATGGTCGGGATGGCCGTAGCCGCCCGCCGGGTCGTAGATCGTCACCAGCCGTGCCCGCTCGGCGTTCAGCAGTTCGGCGATCCGGCCTGCCACCGATTCGACCGGCACGCCGCAGAATCCACCGGGAGCCACGCCGCTCAGACCGGAGTCGGCGTACCCCAGGAACTCTACCCGTGCACAGCCCAGTACCCGCGCCGAGGCCAGCGCCTCGGCGCGCCGCACCGTGCCGAGATCCCGGGCGACGGACGCGCCCGGATCGGCCAGCCCCGCGCCGCCGTCGGTGGCGAAGACCAGCACCACCCGGTGGCCTTCCGCGCTCAAGCGCGCCATGGTGCCCGCCGTCAGCAGGGCCTCGTCATCCGGATGGGCATGCAGGAATACGCAGCTCGAACTCACTCACGCTCCTCGGCGGCGTCGAGGGCGGCCGCGCGCTCCGGATCCGGTGCGGTGCCGCCCAAATGGCACGGCTGCCACCACTGGCCGCTGCCGTCATCGGGGTAGGTGCGCTGTGCCTCGTCCAGCAGTTGCTGCATGCGATCTCCCAGTATGGCCGTGAGCTCGTGCGGGTCGGCCGCGTCGGAGGCCGAGAGCGGCTCGCCGATCAGTACGGTCACCGCTACTCTGCGGCGGCCGAGGTGTCGAAACCCCTTGGTGTACAGACGCTGCGGACCCCACAATGCCATAGGGACAAGTGGCACGCCGGTGGTGAGCGCGAGCTGCGCCGCGCCGAGGCGCAGCCGCTGTACGGTGAACGAGCGGGCGATCGTCGCCTCCGGGAACAGGCCGACAACCTCGCCGCCGCGCAGCCGATCCGCGATCTCCGCGGAAGTGCCGCCTCCGGGCCGAATTCGGATGCAATGCAGGCTTCGCATCAGCGGCCCGTACAGCCGGTGTTCGAACTGCTCCGGCAAGCCGGCGAAACGCACCCACCGTCCCGCTCGCGCGCCCGGCAAGGCGACGCAGAAAGGATCCAAGTAGGAGATGTGGTTGGCGGCGATGATCGCGCCTCCCGCTGCTGGAATGTGTGCCCCGCCGCGAATGTCGAGGCGGATCCCCATGACTCGAATGGCGAATTCGGTCGCGGCAAGGGTCCAGTGATAGGTGCGGTCGCCGTGTGTCCTGGCCACGCGGCGGCGAAAGTACCTGAGCACCAACAGATCATAGGAAATGTGCGATACCGTGGCGACTCATGACCGAGACACTGGATCCGACCCAGGAATCCACCGATCTATCCACCGATCGGCCGATTGCCCAGGCGCACAGCAGAAGTCCGGTACGGCAGCTCGTGGCGCAGTGCTCGATCATGGCCTATCGCAGCCTACTGATGGTCAAACACAACCCATGGCGGCTGATGGACGTCACCCTGCAACCGGTCATCTTCCTGGTGATCTTCACCAATCTGTTCGGCGGCGCGCTGATGGGCGGTGTCGCCGGATATCTCCCTGGATCGTCCCTGGTGTTCTGGTGCAGGTCGTCGTCGGCAGCTCGGCGGTGACCGGCATTCAACTCCGTGAAGACATGAATACCGTTGTGTTCCCAAGTTTCCGATGGATGCCGATCGCTCACATCGCCCCCTTGGCCGGAGCGCTGCTGGCCGACGGCGTCCGCTACATGGTCGCAACCGCCATGGCCATTCTCACCGGCCTGGCCCTGGGCTACCGCCCCGACCCGAAGGGCGCCCTGATGGCGGCGGCCCTGACCATCACCTGCGCCCTCGCCCTGAGCTGGATCTTCGCCATCTGTGGCCTGCTCATGCGCACTACCGCAGGCATACAAGGGCTTTCGACTGACATCGGCCACCGCGTCGGCGCGAACTCGGGGCCGTTGCTCGCCTTCCCTGTTTTCGTGGCCTGCCAGGAGACGCCCCCGGCCTTGAGGATCTGCCGCAGCACATCCGCGAGTTTCGACAGGCTCCGGGTAGTGAACGGCCAGCCCAGATCACGGGGGCGGCACCGGGCGATCTGACAGATCCGATCACGTGTCCTCTGATCGGTCTTCGCCGGCCTGCCCCCTTTCGATTTTGGACACCGTTGGTGAATGCACGGCTCGGGCGGTGCATATCACGGTCGCCGGATTCGGGGTTCGAGCCGTCGGCCACGCGGTGAACTTGGTTCCGATCGCCGATCTGCCACCGGTGAACGTGTCCTGCTGTGGCGCTGTACCGACACCAATCCGCTGGTCGAGGCATTCGGTGCGATCGTTGCCGGGAACGCATCGTCCGATGCGCAAGAAGGCCTTGTTCAGCTTCGACGATGACCAGCACAATCGGCGAAGCGCATGACGATGGACAGGAGTAATCGGTGTCATCTTCTCTAGCAGACAAAGTGGCCTTGGTGACGGGGGCGTCTCGCGGGATCGGTCGTGCGACTGCTCTGGAGCTGGCCGCGCAGTGCTGAGCCTCGTCGCCAATCGTGAACGGCTTGTCCTGGAGAGGCGGCGGCCATGGGCGACTCGATGGTCGCGAGTCGTGGAAGATCGCGGATACCAAAGGGGTCCATCTGGCACAAGCCGGATGGCGCCGTGGGCGGACTTCGACAAACTGGCCCTATGCGCTACGTCAGCCGAGTCCCTGCCGCCCGTGGATCGGTTCATCGACGATATCTACTGCCTGACGGGGATGCCGCGGCACCGACGGATGAACGTGCCGCCGATGCCGTCGGCGCATTTGTTTCTCAACCTGGGTGGGCCGATTCGGCTGTGGGATTCGGATTCCTGGCCGCCCGGCCGCAGGCGATCACGTGGTTGTCGTCTCACACCGTCCCAAACCCGAAGGCTGGCACCCCGAAGCCTCCTACCATTTCGTTGACGGCGTGACCGCTGCGATAGCCAAGGCCCGCGAACTGTCCGGCGACCGAACCATCGCCGTGAACGCCGGCGAGGTAGGCGGCCAGATCCTCGCCGCCGGCCTCGTCAACGAAGTAGCGATGGACGTGGTACCGGTCGTATTCGGTTCCGGCAAGCCCTATTTCGGCAGCATCGACGGTCAACACCGGCTGGAAGATCCGCACTTGATCATCCATGGCGAGGGCGTACTTCACCTGAAGTTCAGAGTCCGCAACTAGCCCGTACGCACGGGCAACTCGCGCACAATGCCACTGCGGTCTACACGCTCAAACGGCCGTCGCGCTAGCACCGGAGTCGTCGGGCATCGCGGAGCGATTCAGCCCGCGTCGCACCAATGCTGGGCAGGCGCGTTCGACGTAGTTTCTCATGCAAATGCGCTTCACTGAAGAACGCGCTGGGGTACGGCGCGACAGTCGGCGAGATTATCGAGGTTATGGAGATCGCGAGAATGCATCGGGGTAGCGCGGGCATGGTGGGGTTACGACCTGGCTACATCGAGCCGACAGTCAGTAGACGGGTAGCGGTGCCGATTACCTCGGGCGCTGGTAAAGCAGGCGGACGTGGGCGGGTTCGAGTTCTTGTATGGAGCCGACGCCCAGGAGTTTCATCGTGCGCGTGAGCTGAGTGCGGAGGATGTCGATGGCGCGATCTACGCCTGATTCGCCTCCGGCCATCAGGCCATAGAGATAGGCGCGGCCGATCAGGGTGAAACGGGCGCCCAGGGCTAGCGCGGTGACTATATCGGCGCCGTGCATTATGCCTGTGTCCAGGTGGATTTCGAGGTCGTCGCCTACCTCGTGGACCACCGAGGGGAGGAGGTGTAGGGGGACCGGGGCTCGATCCAGTTGGCGGCCACCGTGGTTGGAAAGGACTATGCCGTCTACGCCCAGGGCGGCGAGGCGTTTGGCATCGTCGACCGTTTGGACGCCCTTGACGAGGATTCGCCCCGGCCAGCGGTCGCGGATCCAGGTCAGGTCGTCGAAGTCGACGGTGGGGTCGAACATGGCGTCCAGGAGGTCGGCGACGGTGCCGGACCAGCGGTCCAGGGAGGCGAAGGCCAGGGGTTGGGTGGTGAGGAAATCGAACCACCAGCGGGGTTTTCGGATCGCGTCGAGGGCGCCCGTGAGGGTTATCGAGGGTGGGACGGTCATGCCGTTGCGCGCGTCGCGGAGGCGGGCGCCGGCTACTGGGACGTCGACTGTGACTACCAGGGTATCGAAGCCTGCCGTGGCGGCGCGGTCGACCAAGGCCAGGGAGCGGTCCCGGTCTTTCCACATGTAGAGCTGAAACCAGTTGCGGGCCTGGGGATTGTTGGTGGCGGCGGCCAGGTCTTCGATGGCTGTGGTGCCCATGGTGGAGAGGGTGAAGGGGATTCCGGCTCGGGCGGCGGCTCGGGCGCCGGCGACTTCGCCTGCGGTGTGCATCATGCGGGTGAAGCCGGTGGGGGCGATGCCGAAGGGCAGCTGGGAGGGTTTGCCGAGGATGGTCGTGCTGGTGTCGATGTCGGCGACGTCGCGGAGGATGGCTGGGCGGAATTCGATGTCTTGGAACGCTTGTCGGGCCCGCTGGAGGCTGATTTCGGCGTCGGCGGCGCCGTCGGTGTAGTCGAAGGCGACCTTGGGTGTGCGTTTGCGAGCCAACTCGCGCAGGTCCCAGATGGTTTGGGCGCGAGCGAGTTTGTGGTCGAGGCCACCGAAGGGGCGCTCGAACTTCACCAACGGCGCGAGGTCGCGGTATTTCGGGATGCGGCGTTCGGTCACCGGATCGGATTCTCCTGTTGCTCGGCGATATTCGGGCGGCCATTGGGCGCACGCAGCCGGAGTGAGTGCATGCCGCCGTCTACTTCCAGCATGACGCCGGCGGTCGAAGCCGCGTGTGGTCCGGCGAGATACAACACGGCGGCCGCGACTTCTTCGGGGCTGACCAGCCTGCCGTGCGGCTGACGCGCTTGGAGCGCAGCGAGTTCCGCGGCAGGATCAGGGGCAGCGGCGAGCAGGCGTTGCACCCAAGGGGTGTCGACCGTGCCCGGATTCACGCAGTTGACTCGAATCCCTTCGGAGAGGTGATCGGCCGCCATGGCGCGCGTCAGTGCGAGGATCGCGCCCTTGCTGGCACTGTAGGCCGCGCGGTTCGGCAGGCCGGTGGTAGCGGCGATCGAGCAGGTGTTCACGATCGCGGCGGCGGGCGAGCGGCGCAGGTGAGGTAAAGCGGCGCGGGAAACCCGCACGGCACCGAGCACGTTCACGTCCAAGACGCGTTGCCACTCGTCGTCGGTATTGTCCTCGACGGTTCCTTGGGCACCGATGCCCGCATTGTTTACCACGATGTCCAGGCGGCCGAATGCGTCGGCGGCGGTCTCGATGGCCGCGCGCACCGAATCGTCCTCGCACACATTGCATGCCAACGCCAGGCCATCGCGTCCGACCGGTGGGCCCGGCCGCAGATCCAGCACGGCCACCCGCGCACCAGCGAGGCCGAATGCGGTCGCGATCGCCCGGCCGATGCCGGATCCGCCGCCCGTCACCACGGCGGTCAGCCCGTCCAACTCCCCATAAGTCATACCGACCTCATCCGTGCACTGATCCGATGTTTACAGCTTCGGAAGATAACACCACTCGGCGAACGTAACCCTGCATTCGGCCTATTTCCTGGTAATTAGCCGGGATCAACAACCCTTGTGTTCCTAGACATCGGATGTATAGTCGTGACCCAGATCACTTCTGACAGCAAGGATCACGCATGGCCTTCATCACGGCGCTGGACACGCTGGATATTCGGTTCCCGACGTCGACCCAACTGGACGGCTCGGATGCCATGAACCCCGACCCCGACTATTCAGCGGCCTACGTGATCCTGCGCACCGACGATGCGGCGGTCCCGGACGGCCACGGCTTCGCGTTCACCATCGGGCGCGGCAATGAGGTGCAGCAGGCCGCTATCCAGGCCCTCGATCATCTGGTGGTGGGCCGCTCGGTCGACGAGATCACCGGCGATCTGGGCGGTTTCGCGCGTAGCCTGACCGATGATTCGCAGCTGCGCTGGCTGGGCCCGGAGAAGGGCGCCATGCACATGGCGATCGGCGCGGTCGTCAATGCCGCCTGGGACCTCGCCGCCAAACGCGCGGGAAAACCTGTGTGGCAGTTGGTGTCGGAGATGAGTCCGGAAGACCTGGTGGCGCAGGTGGACTTTCGCTACCTGACCGACGCCCTCACCCCCGACGAGGCCCTGACCATCCTGCGCGAGGCCGAACCGGGCCGGGCCGAACGCACCGAACGCCTGCTGGCCACCGGGTATCCCGCCTACACTACCTCCGCCGGCTGGCTCGGCTACTCGGATGCCAAGCTGACCCGCCTCGCCCAGCGAGCGGTCGCCGACGGATTCGGCACCATCAAGATCAAGGTCGGCCGCGATCCAGACGAGGACGTGCGCCGGGTCATGCTCGCGCGACACGCCATCGGACCCGATATCGGCCTGGCCGTCGACGCCAACCAACGCTGGGGCGTCGATGAAGCGGCAGAATGGATTTCGCGGCTGGCTCCCGCCGGGCTGTCTTGGGTCGAGGAACCCACCAGTCCCGATGACATCCTGGGCCACGCCGAGATTCGGCGCCGCGTCGCGGGGGTGCCGATCTCCACCGGCGAACACGGCCAGAACCGCATCCTGTTCAAACAGCTACTGCAGGCCGGCGCGGTCGACATCCTGCAAATCGATGCCGCCCGTGTCGCCGGTGTCAACGAGAATCTCGCAATCCTGTTGCTGGCGGCCAAGTTCGGGGTTCCGGTCATCCCGCATGCCGGCGGGGTCGGGCTGTGCGAGCTGGTACAGCACCTGGCGATGATCGACTACATCGCCATCTCCGGCACCATGCAGGGCCGGGCCATCGAATACGTCGACCATTTGCACGAGCATTTCCGCGATCCCGTCCGGGTGGCCGACGGACGCTATCTCACCCCGCGCACCCCAGGTTTCAGCGCCGAGATGCTCCCGGACTCGCTCCGCGACTACACCTTTCCCACCGGCGCGGCATGGCTGAAGACGACCACCTTCTCAGCAGTACACCAGGTTTCGGCGAAGGAGCACGAACTCTCATGAACACCAGGATCATCGGCGCGGCAGTAGCCGCCGTACTGGTCGTCGCCGTGGCGGCCTGTTCCCGCGAACAGACTTCCGGCGGCGGTCCCGCCGTGGCCGTCGGGAAGGGCGCCGACAACGGTGTACTGGTCGGCGCGGACCAGCCGCGCTCGGACACCGACTTCTGGAGCGCGTACGCCGGTTATCTCGGCCCGAAAGCCGCCGCGGCCGGGGTGAGGCTCGAGAACACCTCCTCCGACAATGACTCCAACCGGTTGAAATCCAATGTGGACACGCTGCTTTCGAAGGACGTCAAGGCGATCATCATGGCGCCGCAGGACACCGCCGCCGCGAAACCGGCGCTCACCGCCGCCGCCGGTAGGAACGTGCCGGTGATCAGTGTCGACACTCGCCCCGACAGCGGCGGTGCGTACATGGTGGTGCGGGCCGACAACCGAGCCTACGGTGCGAACGCCTGCACCTACCTCGGCGAAACCCTGCACGGTACCGGGAAAGTCGTGGAATTCCAGGGTGATCTGGCCTCGATCAACGGCCGCGACCGCTCCCAGGCGTTCGCCGACTGCATGCGGACGAAATACCCGAATATCAAGGTGATCGAAATCCCCACCGAGTGGAAGGCCGACAAGGCCACCTCGGGCCTGCAGGACAAGCTGCTCACCGATCCGGATATCAACGGCATCTACATGCAGGCCGGCGGCGCATTCCTGCAGTCGACGCTGGCATTGCTCAAGCGTACCGGCAAACTCGTGAAAGCCGGTCAGCCGGGTCATATTTCGATCGTGTCCAATGATGGCATCAAGGCCGAGCTCGACGCCATCGACGCGGGCGATATCGACGCCACCGTCTCGCAACCCGCCGATCTGTACGCGCAGTACGCCGCGATGTACGCGAAAGCGGCAGTGGACGGTAAGAAGTTCACTCCCGGTCCGACCGATCACGGCTCGACCATTGTCGACACCGGCGGCGGCCAGCTCGAGGATCAGCTCCCGGCGCCGGTCGTGACCCGCACCGGCGGCAAGGTCGGCGATATGGACACGGTGGCGAGCACCGATCCCGCGCTGTGGGGCCGCGGGCGCTGAACGGATCGACACCCTAGCGATGGAAAGCGCAGTGCCCGAGATAGTTTCACAGCAACAACCGGATGGTCCACCGGTGGCCGAGGCGATCGGGGTGACCAAGCGCTTCGGCCGCAATATCGCGCTCGATCGCGTCGGATTGCGCGTCACCGCCGGCCGCACGCATGCGCTCGTGGGGCGAAACGGCGCCGGGAAGTCGACCCTGGTGTCGATTCTGACCGGACTCGCAGCTCTTGATGAGGGGGAGGTGCGCTTCCAGGGTCACCCGGCGCCTGCGCCCGCCGACCGGGATGCCTGGCGGTCCCGCGTGGCATGCGTCTACCAGCACTCCACGATCATTCCCGACCTGTCGGTGGCGGAGAATCTGTTCGTCAATCGGCAGGGTTTCGGTGGGCGCCTGGTCAATTGGCGCACGCTGCGGACGCGAGCGCGGGAGCTGCTGGATACCTGGTCGGTGCCGGTTGCGGTGGATACGCTCGCCCGCGAGCTGTCGGTGGAGCATCGGCAACTGGTGGAAATCGCGCGCTCGCTCTCGCATGGCGCGCGGTTCATCATTCTCGACGAGCCGACCGCACAGCTGGACGGTCCCGCCATCAAGCGCCTGTTCGCCAGGATTCGGGACCTCCAGCAACAGGGCGTGACCTTTCTGTTCATCTCCCATCATCTCGACGAGACCTACGAAATCTGCTCCGACGTCACGGTTTTCCGCGATGCCCGGCATATCGTCACGGCTCCGGTCGCCGAACTGGCCAAGCCTGCGCTCATCGCCGCCATGACCGGCGATTCGACGGATTTGGAAACCGCGGTGCCACGACAGACCCCCGACGCCGCCCGCGCACCGGCATTGAAGGTGGAGAAGCTCACGCGCGTCGGCGAATTCGACGAGATCGACATCGACGTGCGCCCAGGTGAGATCGTCGGACTGGCCGGCGGCGGCAGCAGCGGACGCATCGAGATGGCCGAGACCATTGTCGGATTACGCAGGGCGGCAGGCGGATCGGTACTGGTGGCGGGCAGGCCGCTGCGCGGCGGCGGGGTGCGGGCGGCGCGCGAGGCCGGGATCGGATTCGTGCCACGCGATCGTCACGAGGAAGGGCTGATCCTGTCCATGAGCGTGGCCGACAACGCCACCCTCACCGTGCCGCACAAGCTCGGCCCGTTCGGCCTGCTGTCACGGCGCAGCCGAGATGTGCTGGCGGGCACCGCCATTGCGGAACTCGATATCAAGACCGAGAGCCCGCAGCAGAGCGTCGCCGAACTATCCGGCGGCAATCAGCAGAAGGTGGTGTTCGCCCGTGCCCTGGCCACCGAACCGCGAGTGCTGGTGCTGATCACCCCCACCGCGGGAGTCGACGTGCGCTCCAAGGAAACTCTGCGCGCGGTGGTGCGCGCCGCCGCCGATCGCGGCACCGCCGTCCTCGTCGTCTCCGACGAACTCGACGATCTGCGCGATGCCGACCGAGTGCTGGTCCTGGTGCAGGGACGGCTCACCGCCCGCTTCGACAAGGGCTGGAACGACCGCGAGCTCGTCACCGCCATGGAAGGACTGCTATGACCCGGACCGCGACCGAACCCGGTGCGCCCACCGCGGCCCCGCCGCACCGGGCGCGAATCCACGTGCGCTGGAGCGCATTCCGCGATCTGCTGCTGGTGCCGCCGATTCTGCTGGCGCTGGTGGTCGGATACTTCATCAATACCAACTTCGTCTCGACAGCCAATCTCACCAATGTGCTGAGCACCATGAGCGGTATTTCGCTGCTGGTGCTGGCCGAGGTGCTGGTGCTGGTGGTCGGCCGGATGGACCTCTCGCTGGAATCCACCTTCGGCCTCGCGCCGGGGGTGGCGATCTGGGTGACCATGGGCACCACCGAGGTCGGCGCGTTCACCTGGGCGTCGCCATGGATGAGCATTCCGATCGCACTACTGGTGGGCGCGGCGGTCGGTGTGGTCAACGGCCTGCTGATCGTGCGCTTCGGCCTCAACGGGTTCATCGTCACGCTGGCGATGCTCATCGCCCTGCGCGGGCTGCTGACCTTCCTCACGTCCGGGTTCACCTTGACCAAGATTCCGGACTCGGTCGAATGGCTCGGCAATGCACGAGTTCTGGGCCTGCCGGCGAACGTGCTCATCGCCCTGGCATTGTTCGTGATCGGATATCTGGTGCTGAACTACACCACGGCCGGGCGGGCACTGTACGCGGTCGGCGGCAATGAGGCCGCGGCGCGAGCCGCCGGTATTCGCACCGATCGGGTGGTCATCGCCGTGCTGGTGATCGCCGGGGTGCTGGCCGCGGTCGGCGGGCTCATCTACTCCGGGCAGTTCGCCAGCGTCCAGGTCAGCCAGGGCGACGGGATGATCTTCAATGTGTTCGCCGCCTGCGTTATCGGCGGCGTGTCACTCAATGGCGGGCGCGGGTCGGTGGTGGGCGCGTTCTTCGGAATCCTGATTCTCACGCTGATCCAGAAGCTGCTGTCCTACGGCGGGGTAAGCGCGGATTCGCTGAAGTTCATCAATGGGGCGCTCATCCTCGTCGCCCTGGTCATCACTCGCATCGCCAGCGGACGGCGGCAGGAGTGAGCATGCGGATCGCCTTGCACACCAGACTGAAACCGGGTGCGGAGGCCGAGTACGAGGCCGCCCATCGCGCGGTACCGGCCGACCTCGTCGCGGCCATTCGCGCCGCCGGTGCGACCGGCTGGACCATCTGGCGCAGCGGGTTGGATCTGTTCCATGTCATCGACTGCGACAGCTATGACAAGCTACTGGCCGTACTGGCTGGTTTGCCGGTGAATATCGCCTGGCAGGCTCGCATGAGCGGGTTCACCGATGTCCCCCATGACTATTCGGCGCCGGAGGCCGGTTTGCCGGTGATCTGGGAGCTGAACCCGCGACCGCGCGCCGAGGTGGTGCTCGGTGGCGCGGGGTATGCCGGGCTGTACCGTTCGGTCGACGAGGATGCGGCGCAGGAGGCGCTGAAAGCGGCGTGGGCGGCTGGGATTCGGAGTTTCGATACGGCACCGCACTACGGCGGCGGGCTCGGCGAGGAGCGCCTCGGCCGGTTCCTGCGTGAGCGAAACCGTTCGGAGTTTACGGTTTCCACCAAGGTGGGGCGGTTGCTGTACGACGACCCGGACGCGCCCGACGGGGCCGATGAGTTCTACGGTGCGCCCAAACGGTCACGGCGGCTGGACTATTCGGCGAAAGGCGTACGGCTGTCGCTGGAGCAATCGCTGATTCGGCTCGGGCTGGATCGGGTGGATCGGATGCTCGTACACGACCCCGAGGCGCATATGGACCAAGCCCTGGGCGAGGCACTGCCGGAGCTGGAACGGATGCGGGACGAAGGGCTGACCGCTGGAATCGGTATCGGCGTCAATCACGTCGAGACCGCATTGCGGTTCGTGCGGGAGTCGGCCATCGACACCGTCATGATTGCCGGGCGGTACTCATTGCTGGACCGCCGAGCCGAGCAGCAACTGCTGCCCGAATGTGCGGAACGTGGGATCCAGGTGCTCGTCGCCGGGGTGCTCAATAGCGGAGTGCTGGCGGATCCCTTCCGGCAGGCCACCTTCGACTACCGCACTGCGGACTCCGCCGTCGTCACCCGCGCGCGGGACCTGGAGCGGCGGTGCACGAAATACAGTGTGCCACTGCGGGCGGCGGCCATGCAGTTCCCGCGGCGGCATCCCGCCGTGACGGCGATCGTGCTCGGGTCCGGTACTCGCGCGGAGATCGATGACAGCATTGCCATGCTCGATCTGCCTGTGCCGGAAGAACTCTGGTCCGAGCTAGAGGATCAGGCGCTGTGGTGAATCGAGCACCGCGATGAGCCGCTCACTCCACCGCCCGGCCCAGCCATTCCATCACCCCGGCCACATGCGCCAGCGCCCGCGCCTGCGCCAGTTGCGGGTCATGCGCGGCGATCGCGTCGCAGATGCCGCGATGCTCCGCGACCGTGCGCTCGAACGCGCCCTCCTCGGTGACGCCACGCCAGATCCGTGCGCGCGTGGTCGGCATGGACAGCGAATCCAGCAGCGAGGCAAGGACTTTATTGCCGGAAGCAGTGGCGATGGCGGCGTGGAAGCTCAGGTCGAGCGCGACCAGATCGGTCACCGACGCACTGCCGGGCTCGACCAGGGTGCGCAGGTGGGTGATCTCCTCGTCGGTCATGCGCTGCGCCGCCAGCGCGGTCGCGGCGGGCTCCAGAATCCGCCGCACGCCCAGGATGTCGAGCACGGAGTCGTCCTGATGAAACTCCAGCAGGAAGCTCATGGCGTCCAGCAGCGAATTCGGCTCCAGGCTCGCCACGAAGGTGCCGTCGCCCTGGCGCACGTCCAGGATTCGCACCAGCGAGAGGGCGCGCACCGCCTCTCGCAGCGAACTGCGCGACACCCCGAGCTCGGCGGCCAGATCGGCCTCACGCGGCAACCTCGATCCGGGCGTCAGATCGCCCGAGACGATCATCGCCTTGATCTTCGCAATCGCATCGTCGGTGACCGACAAACCGGTTCCTTCACTTTCGAGAATGTGAACACATGCCTCCGATGACTGTAGACGCACATGTGCATGTCTGGGACGTTCGAGGTGGAAAATTCCATGTCGAATACGACTGGCTGACAAATACATCCGATGTCTTGTTTCGCACCTATACGCTGGACGACCTCGAACCGCAGCTGCCCGAGCACGATATCGCGGGGTTGGTGCTGGTGCAGGCGTCCGATTCACTGGCCGAGAATCGCGCGCTATTGGACGCGGCGGCACACGCCCCCCGCCCTGCGGTCGTGGTCGGCTGGCTGCCGCTGCACGAACCCAGGCGGGCCGCCTTCGAGCTGGCCAGGCTGCGGCGGCCCGAGTACGTCGGAGTGCGGCACCTGATCCACCGTGACCCGGATCCGACCTGGCTACTGCGAGCCGAGGTTTCGGACAGCCTGGCCATGCTCGCCGAGGCCGGTCTGAGTTTCGACGCGGTGGCCGAGCGTTCCGACCTGCTGGCGCAGGTGCCGGCGGTGGCGGCCGAACATCCCACGCTCACAGTGGTTCTCGACCATCTGGGCAAACCGCCGATCGCGTCCGGCGACTGGCAGCCGTGGGCGGATCTGCTGGCCGCCGCGGCCGAGCAACCCAATGTGGTGGCGAAGATCTCCGGCCTGGCCACGGTGTCCAAGCCCGGATTCGCAGCCGCTGATTGGCAGCCGTACGTCGATCACGCGCTGGCGGTGTTCGGGCCGGATCGGCTGATGGTGGGCGGGGATTGGCCGTTCACCCTGACCGCCGCATCCTATGCGGAGGTCTGGCGGGCCACTGTCCAGGTCCTCGGCGGACTTGCCCCGGACGATCGCGTCAAGGTGTTGTCCACGACGGCGCGGCGCGTATACCGGCTGTCCGCCGATGAGGCGGAACCCACCAATGAAGGAGCTAGTGCGTGAAATTGCAGCGGATCGGCGCGGTCGGCGCGGAGCGACCGGTCGTGGTCGACGGCGTTCAAACCTATGATCTGTCCACACTGACACCGGATATCGACGGCGCGTTCCTCGCCGCGGACGGCATATCGAAGACCGCGGCGGCGCTGTCACAGGGCCTGCTGTCGCCCATCGACCTCACCGGACAACGCATCGGCGCACCGATCGCGCGCCCGCAGGCCGTCTGGTGCATCGGCATGAACTATGCCGCGCACGCCGCCGAATCGGGAGCGGAACCGCCACGTACACCGGTGGTCTTCTTCAAGACACCCAATACCGTGGTCGGGCCGTACGACGACGTGATGATCCCGCGCGGGTCCGACCGGACCGACTGGGAGGTCGAGCTGGCGGTGGTGATCAGCCGCCGGGCGAGCTATCTGGGGTCCCCCGACACCGCCATGAAACACATTGCGGGCTACACCATTTCGAACGACGTCTCCGAACGTCGGTTCCAGCTCGAGGAATCCGGCGGCCAATGGTCGAAGGGCAAGTGCTGTGCGACCTTCAACCCCCTCGGCCCCGCCCTGATCCCCGCCGATCGCCTCGACCCGAAGGACCTGCGCCTGCGCTCGTGGGTCAATGGTGAACCGCGCCAAGACTCTTCGACGGCCGACCTCATCTTCGACGTCGCGTACCTGGTCTGGCACCTGTCCCAGTACGCGGTCCTAGAACCCGGCGACCTCATCAATACCGGAACCCCTGAAGGTGTAGCCCTCTCCGGCCGTTTCCCCTACCTGTTCCCGGGCGATGTGATCGATCTCGAGATCGACGGCATCGGGCGCATGCGCCAAACCTGCCGGGATTCGGCAGATATTCTGTGATCGTCGATGGCATGGGAGGCGCAGTGGTTGCGGCCATGCTTGTAGATGTAGCGGAAGAGCACACCCATCTGCTCCGAGATGTTCATCGCGGGCGCGAACAGGTCGACGGCGTGGCCACCGGTCTTGCGCAGCGTCGGCGCGCGCTCGACGACGGTGACCGAGAAGCCCTGCCGGGTAAGCCAATACGCCAGCACCGGGCCGGCGATACTGGTGCCGGAGATGATGCCGAACAGTGGGACGAAGATCATGCCTATTCCCGCACCGGCCACCAGCGACGGCAGATCCCAAGCGCCGATCCCGGTTCCGGCGACATGAAGTGCCGCATAGGCCCAGGCTATCCCTACACCGAGGATGGCCAAACCGATGTGCAACGCGTTCCGTCCGAGCTGCGGTGCCATGGCCCCTGACGCCGACCCGATGAACGCGCCAACTGGCCAGGTGGCCATACCCAGACTCGCGCCCATCGGGCTGTAGCCCAGACCCAGCTGGAGCGTGAAGCCGAGCGCGAGGGAGAAGCCGATGATGGCGATGAAGAAGGCGACGATGAACAGGGCACCGGCGGTATACGAGCGGTGGGCGAATACGCTCAGCTGGATTAGCGGCGTCTTACCGGCCGTCTGACGGCGTCGCTGGTGGACCGCAAAGGCACCGACGCCGGAACATCACCGTTGACCGTCGCGTCGGGCCGCAAACGTGCCGTGCTGGCCCGCCATGTCCGCAACCGGCGCCTCTACGACGCCATCGACCAATGGGCCTTCTGCGCGCTGCGGTCCAGTCCCGGCGCCCGTACACCTGGTAGCCGGCCGCGACCAGCGCGTCGACCCACAGGCCTCGGTCGGTTTCGATGCCGATTACGACCTGGCCGGGATCCTCGGCATGCTCGGCCATCAGTTCGTGGAACCCGCTGATCCCGGCCAGCCCTTCCGGCAGCCGCCGCACGATGAGTTTCTTCCCGCACACTGGCGGCGTCACGGTGCTCGACTGATAACGTCGGATGGGAATGGCGGTCGGGTGCTCCTTTGAAGGCGGGTCGGTGTATTCGGCTGCCACCGCCAATTTGACACGGCTCGAGACCCTGGCCGAGCAGACGTCGGACCCGTTGGTCGCAGCCCTGCTCACCATCGCCAAGGGAAACTATTATCTCGCGGGTGGCGATGATGGTCTGGCTCGTGCGGTTACCCTGCTGGCCGATGGCCTCGACACCTACGAGGCGACCTTGATGCTGATGTTGTCGGGCTCAACGCGCACGCCGTAACTGTTCTCGGAGATGCGCTCGACCAGTATGTCCCACTCGTCGCTGTGCTCCATGTGTTTCCCCTGCTCGATCGCCAGCGTCCCGCTGGTGCAGAGCGTAGCAGAATCCGCTGCGGCAGAAGGAAACTCGTGCAGCCGACACGATGCCGTGCGGTTGGTCGGCCAGCTGCGGTGACGCAGCTGGTATGCGGCATCGAACGTTGGCGGCTGATCGGCGGTCACCCAGCTGTCGATGTGGGACATCAGTCGATCGAGCTCGCGGTCGATCGCGCCGATATCGGCGTTCTTGTCCACACGGGCTTCGTGCAAGCTGGCCAGCTCGTAGGCGCCTTGCAGGATCGGATGCTGGATGGCCATAGTTCCAGCGCGGGCTTGCAAGATCATGTCCTTGGATGGCAGCGGTGTCTTCATGACTGCCTCGCCATGCGAGTTCACCCCGGCGCGCGGCTAGGCCACCAGCAGATACCACTCCGCGAACGGGCCCTGGATCGGCCACGTGTCGGCCATGATCTTGGCCGGACCCATCCCCACCCACAGGTCCACGGTCACGGTGTCGCCCGGCGCCGCATCGGTGTGCACATACACATCTTGCGCCCGCGCACCCGCTGAGCCCACCCACCCCAGCATCACGTGATTGCCGCACGGCCCGCGCTGATAACCCAGTGGTGTCACGTGGGCCAGCACGTGGCCGGGCAGATGCGGTGCGGCCTCCACCGCCACGCCGATCGTCCCAGCACAGAAATTCGCATCCCCGAAGGTGTAGAGCGTGGTGCCGAACGGCGCCCATTGCGGTAGCGGATCCGCCTGTGCCGGCGTCGCCTGTATTCCACACATCAACGCACCGATCCCGGCCGTCACCACGACCCCTGCCGCTGCTCGCCGCACTGTCATCAGTCGATGTCCTTCCCGCGTAACGACATTCGCGGCTGTACTACCCGCTCCAGCAATATAGCTCGGACGGATCCGCATGAGGTCGCGGCGTATGCCGAAAGTCGTTCCGTCAGTTAGCATATTGATCCAGTTCGACCGCGTGGGAGGTTCAAGCTTTCTCGTTAGCCGTCGAGAGCATGGCATTATCTCGCCGAGATCCCTTGGTCGATATCAGTTCTGCCTGATTCAGGCGGCGCCGGCGGAGAATGGACTCCGCAAATAAGGCCCGCCAACCTAGTGTCCTGCACCATGAGTTCGTTGAATAAGTGAGTTGTAGGCTCGCCTGGTGGCGCGGACGGGTCGGCTGGTGGCCGAGGTGGTGTTGATTCACCGGGCCGACTGCCGGTTTCTTAGGTTTCTCTCAGCTGAACCCGAATTGAACCCCCACAGGGCTTCCCACCTGCGGTTATGCACTGAATCGGCTCTACGCCGTCACTCACCCTTCCTGCAGAACCGCAGGTAGAACGGGTGACGTAGCGTACTGTCTGTGTCCGGAGGGGGTATCGACCAGTACGCCAACCTCCTGCAACACCGAAAACTGCTGGTCATCGGCTAAATAGCGGGTGACGTGACAGTGCTGGTCCGGTTGCCGCAGGTTCGTGCCCTCGGCGGGGAGTTTCGGATCCACCTACGGACAACGAGCACCCGGAGGCCGCACGATACCAACCAGTTCGTTCCACTCATCAGGCGTCAAATCGTCACCGGCGCGGGCACAGGCGGTTTTGATGAGGCCCTTGGGCGAGATATCGCGTTCGACAATAACTCCGCTGGGTCCGCCCTCGAGACCGGCAACGGCGGTTGTCAGATAGCGGCCGTCATCTGACAGCGCTATCGAGGCCTTGGCATACCATTCCGTTCGTATGGGCGGGAAGGTGCCGAGAACTACTCCTCCGCTGTCCACAACAGTGATGTACCCAGCCATGTCGCGCCTGGCGATGACGGAACCGCTTGTGTCAGAAGCCAATTGACGAGCCCGACCAGCTGGGTTGTTGTCGGCAAAGGTACGCATCGGCGTTGACCCGCCGCCTCGCCACACCTCGATGACGCTACCGCGTTGGAGAAGAAGGTTCGGACCACCAAACCATAGCCCTAGAACCTCACGCCCAGGGATCGTTCCGGAGACACGCCTCGCGCGTACGTCGAATACGACGACATTCTCGCCGTCACGGAACGCGATCAGCTCCCCGTCAGGTCGGATATCGACCTGAAGCGGGAAGTCCGTTGGAAGGCCAACTTCGGAAGGCCTTGCGATACGTTCGCGCACTTGCCCGGTTGCCGGATCGAACAGTGTTATATCGCCGTGCCCGTCGACCGTAACCCCGGCCTTCCAACTGCTGGAGTAGGCAACCGTGCGAGTGGTCCAGAGATCATCAGTGGGTGAGACGACTGTGATCTCCGTCGTCGCATCCAACCTCAGCTTTCCTCTGGGTCTGCCTCCCGGCAGCACTCGTTGTGCTGCGATCACAACGCCGCCATCGTCGCTCCAACTCGGCGTGCCCTCGACATTCGGCACGATGCGTGCTCGCGCACCTGTTGTGCGAAGATCCTGAAACATTACCGCGTATTCGAATGTGGATGCGCCGTCGTACGCGCCGGAGACGACCGCAGTTCTAGCATTCGGAGATAAGAATATTTCCGGCTCACACGCATTGCATCCCGCCAACAAGGGCACGGGTGTGACCGTTGCCAAACGGTCGATCTGATCGACATCCCACACCGATAGATGCTTGCGATAGGCCGAAACCAAGCGGCGCTCCGAAGTTCCCAAGAATCGAATCACTCTGTTTGATTCGACCCTGGCGCCGGTCATCCTGACCGGCTCCGACCGCTTCTGCTCCCGCATCGCAACCGGAGCAACATAGATGCTACCGTCCTGACCCAGTACCGCCGCGCTCTGACTGTTCCTGCTGAGCACGGCCGGCAACACCTGACTAGCTTGTGGTACGTCGACGGTGCGGGAGTCGGGCTCGATCCCATGACCCAGCCCAAACACCGGAACCGCCTCACCTTTCAGAAATGTGCATGCGAAGAACATGCCGTTCGGCGCCGGATCGCCGATCGAGCTTGTTTTCGGGCACGGCCCGAGGGGCGACGATGGGTCGGTCACCGACCAGTCACCGATATCTATCAGTCGCGTGGTCCCAGCACCATTGAGCAAGGCGAGTTTGTCCTCACCGAGGAATACCACACTCTGCGGGTGCCAGTCTTCGGATCGCGTGTCGGTGACTCGCCCACTGGCGATATCGATGAGCTGAATCGAACCCGCCACCTGTTGAAAGCCTCGCCGCGGCGCGCGATGTACTGCTGCCACACTGCCAGACGGTGCGATGGCAACTAGATCGGGTGTTTGATCTGCCGGCCCGTCTATAAGGACTTGCTCGCTTCCACTGCGCCACAACGCAACCTGAGGACCGCCAACGGCGAGGATAGTGCTGGCGTCCGCATTGACCGCGATCGCGGTCACAGCACCAGACAATCTGCCGACCACCGAGGTCTTGAGTTCCGTCACTGACCATTTGACGATGGCTCCGTTCGCCAACCCGGCGACGGCGGTCCGGCCATCCTGACTGGTTTCCACAGCCACAACGTCCGCCTCGGCTGGCACCTGGCGTACCAGAGTGCGACCAGCGGCATTGGCCTGCAGCAGTGTCGACATGTGCCGCGGTGATGGATCCATACGGTAGGCCGCGACTGCGAGGAGCGAGGCCACCCGCACATCGCTGGTCATCGAGGAATCGGCGATCGACGCCATCAGACGTGCCGAGGCGATTCGCGCCTGTTCATCGGCGTGATTCTTCTGCACGAATGCGATCTGGGCCACGACGATGGCCAATACCAGCAAGAATACGAGTACCGCGCCTGCCGATTGCGCCCACCGCAGATTGCGACGGGTCTCCCGCAGGCCTTCGGATCGGAGGTCGTCCTCCGGCATGCCACGCACCACCGACGTGATGCTCACAGCCGCTGCGGTCAGGTCGGGGTCGCTAACTGCACCCTCGCCGGAATGCAGCCACACAATGGACTTCCACACCGGCTCAGCATCGAAATGGCCGAGCAGCCGTGGTGGCAGCGCCGTCGACCGTTCCTGGTCCCAGGCATGGTCGGCATCGTTCCAGACCAGCTCTCCCGCGCTGACCACCAGCAACAGCGTCTCGATCGACCGGTGCTCGATCCACCAGGCGATTTCGCGGTCTACCCACTTCGATGCCGCTGCTTCGGGAGAGGCGATGACCACGAGCCATCTCGACCTACGCAGTCCGGACTCGATCTTCTCCCACAGTTTCGGCCCGATGGAGATACTGCTGTTGTCTAGGAAAACGCGGAATCGCGGCGGGCGATACCACCGGCGCGGCTGTCGTTCGATTGCCTTTTGCAGCGCTGGCAGCAGAGTACGGTCGCGGCTGCCGCTGTAGGACAAGAAGACACCGTAGCCGATCTCAGTGCGTACCCTCCGAAATGGGATGACACGCGAAACCGCCCGCAGCGTCTCGGCGGTCCGAACCGCCCATGTATGGCTCATAGTCGTACCCCCACTCGACCGTGACCGTTGCCCTGCGGCCGGGTCCTTGTCTAGCGCTGTGCGGCGGTGATGTCGTCGGTGGCGTCGATCAGCGCTGGTGCATCCGATACTTCGGCCAGCAGCCGCGCATACGCGACCAGCAGTACCCGCAAACGTTCCAGTTCCTCGCGCAGCTCGGGCGCATAGCGCCACGCCTCTTCGTGCTCGGGAATCGACCGCTCGACGGAACGCGTACTCTCCCAACGCAGTAACTCGGGATGCCAACGCGCCAAGACCGGCCGAATCGCCGCGTTGAGAACCCAGACCGCCAAATAGCCGAATCGATAGCGGCCGTTCTTCGGCTTTCGCGCCACCGCCGGGCCGTGTTTGCGCAAGATTTCCCGGGTACTGCCAAACAGCTGATACAGCGACGTCAGCGCTTCACGCAGCGTGCCGTGGCCCGGAGCCATTGGAGCAACCGAGATCCGGGTGACCAGCTCCACGTACAGCTCCCACGCCGCAGCACGTTCGGTGGTATCGGGCACCCATGTTCCCGAGAGTTTTGCCGGGCCCCAACCCAAGTCGACCTTGATCTCCTTGACAGACATCATCCCCTCCATCGGTTCACCACTAGCGCGCCTTCGGGCAGTCATCATAATGCAGTAGGCGAATCCCGCACCCCCCCAGAACAATTCACATCAAAGGAACATCGCTGCCAAGCATCCGTTCTCCGCCCGCACCAAGGGGTCGAGACCCCAGGCTGCCCACCGAACCGGGACTATAAATATACAACGGCTCTGTCCCACTTTCGGTTTGCGCCGTGAGGCGCTGTGATTCGAATGGAGGTGAGAGACCTTCATTGCCGTCCTGTCGTAGCAGGTCGGTGGAGCTGAGGGCAGTCTGATCCGGGTGGTGCCGGGGAGGGTGGGAGGTCTGACAACGCCGGGACGTGGCCAGTACTGCCAGATGGTGCGGGTCCGGCAAGTGGGATGAAGAGGAGTACGCGAGGAACCAGCGTTGTTATGTCCCTCCATGGGCCACCTGCTCGAACCTGGCGGATCTGGGCAGGAAGCGGTGCGCACCAGTCGATTCCGGCTGGGAACTTCTGGGTCGGTTTACCGAAGCCGGTCCGGAGGCCACGAGGAAGGTCTACGGCGTACTCGTGGCGATGCCGCGGGGACACAGTTGGGCTCCTGCTTCGTCGAGCGAATCACAGTGAACACGGGAACCACCCGGTCGAACTCCCTGATGACGCGGCAATCCGGTTGCGCCGCTGGGGGATAGACGCACCGACGGTCGAATGGGCCGGGTCGGGCGGAGCCGCCGTAGTAGTCCGAGGCCGGGAGAGCCGGTCATGGCGAAGGGCGGCAGCGGTTTCCAGAAGGACGGAGACTGTAATGCCGAAAGATGCGTCACCGAATGGTGACGCCACGCCGGAATACCCTGTGGGGCCACGCCGGCGGGTATCGGAGATGCAGGCCAAGCTTCACCGTTGGGCGGCGGCCGATCCCGGCCGCCGGTTCGACGCCATCGTCCCGCCTGGTTTCCATGGCGCCATCACCTGCTCATCGAGCACGCTCAGCGCGACGGTCATCCCGTCGACGCCGGGACTGCGAGCTCCGTGAGATCTTTCAGCGTGGGATGGACGGTGAGTACGGCAGACTGGACCAACAAGGAGGATGGCGGCTACGTCTTCACAGCGGGACAAGTGCGTGGCCAGCACCGATTCCAACTGCCGTGCATGACCGAAACTGAACTCCCGCAACAAGGTTCCCACCGTCGAGGCCGCATACACTCGCTCGAACACCCTGCCCATCCCACCCGAACGCAGCACATCGACATCGTCGATGCTGTCCGCGCCCGTGCATATCCCAGCGATCAGTGTCGCCAGCTTCGGACCCGGGTCCGCCGCCCCAGAGGCGATCCGCGGCTCAGCGATCGCCACCTTCCCAGCCAGCAGCTCACCCAGCCCGGTCTGCTCGGCCAGGGCGCATCACCGGCACCAGACCGGCCAGCGACACCAAATTCTGATCATCGAACACCGCTGACTCCGCGGCGAACCTGTGCGAAACTTGCACCCGAAGTGCCCTTCTGAAACCGGACCGATCACTGCCTCGACAACAGTGATCATCCCAGCTCGAAGGGCACTTTTCTCATCTATCTATCCACCGACGGGCACAGCCCTTCGGTGGATCGAGGCTAAACCTCGATCCACCGATGCAGAGTTCAGGATGAACTGCGCGCCTTCGGCGCGCAGTGAATCATCCCGCTGCCGCGCAGCAAGACACTTTCTTCAATTCAGGCCTATTCAGCTGCTTCGGGCAGTCGTGGTCGACCCATCACTGTGAGCAAAGCGGCCAACAACAGCAAAAACGGGGCGATCGCGGCGATGGAGCGCATGTCGTTGTACATGTTCCAGCGGTCGAGCACATCAGCGCTGTCGGCGGGCAGGGCGACGGGGTTCCAGGTCTTGATTTCGGTGTTGATGGGCACGTTCCCGAAGAACGTGATGAGCAGGCACGCGAGCGCCGAGGCGCCGGCGAGACCGGCAACCAGTCGTTGCCTGCCACGGACGAGGACGGCGAGCGTCGCGCAGCTGATCAGCACACTCGCCATCAGCGGCGGCATCAGCGGCGCGTTGCGATTCATCAGCGGGACTCGGAAGCTGATCTGGATGTCGGTCGGGACATCGAAGAAGGTGGGAAAGACGATGAGCCGGCCGTAGGCAAAGGCGCCTGCGAGCACGCCGGTGGTGAGCAATGCCGCGATCCACACGAATGCGGTTGCGGGGGTGGAGGTTCGGAGCTTCGATTCGGTTGCGACGGCCATGACCACTCCAGGTAGATTCAAATGAATTGGATTCATTTGAATCTATCATAGGATGGCGGAATGTCCAGTGGTCTGCAGTCGGTTGATCCGCGCTTGGGGTTGCTCTTGCGACAGGCGCACCGTCGAGCCGCGGCCGCCTTCGCGGAGGCGCTGGCGCCACTCGAACTGAGCGGGCGGCATTTCGGCGTCATGATGCTGCTGGCCCAGGACGGCACGTCGACCCAGAAACAGTTGATCGCCGATCTGGGCAGCGACAAGGCCGGAATGGTACGCACCGTCGACGAACTGGACCGCCGGGGTTTCGTGCGGCGAGTTCAGTCGCCGAAGGACCGGAGGCTGTATCACCTGAGCTTGACCGACGCGGGACGCGAGGTGTTCGTGGAGGCCCGCAGGCTGGCAGGCGTTGCGGCCCAAGACATTTTCGCCGACCTGACGACAGCCGAGCAAGCTACCCTCGCCAGCTTACTTTCCCGGGTGGTGGAACCATCGCACTGAAAGTGTCTTCCCGATCTGGTCCCATTGTTGTGTGAGAACTCCAATCATCCCAGGTCAGAAGACGCTTTCTTCAACTCAACACGCCTCGACCCCCCGATTCCATCGGTGGATCGAGGCTTGGAAGTTTGATGTGGCAGCACAGCTCGTCGATGGTGTATCCGGATGCACCGACGTGCTCGTGACAGTGGCCTCCGGGTCGGCGGGTGAGTACAGGCTGACTTGAAGCGGCCCGATCGCGGCGGATAGTCGTGCTCACCGATGAGTTTGGTCCAGGCGGCCAGTCCTATGGGGTGAAGCCTTCGGAAACCAGCTTGGGAGTAGCCATGGTGATCGTCGCCGGACATATCGTCGTAGACCCACAGCACCGCGAGTCCTACCTGATGGGCTGTGTGAGCATCGTCGAACAGGCCCGGTCGGCCCTGGGCTGTCTGGACTTCAGCATTGCCGCCGATCTGCTCGACGATGGCCGTATCAATATCTTCGAACGCTGGGAATCACAGGTGGCGGTTGACGCCTTCCGCGGGAACGGTCCCAGCGACGGGCAGCGCGCCGTGATACTCGCTGCCGCGGTCTCGGAGTATGACGTCGCCGATGTTCGCGCACTGATGTGAACACTCGTCATCCGAATTTCCGCACGCGCACCGTCACCGCGGGTGCGGCTGCAACCGATGTTTTTCAACGGGCGCGCGGTCCTACCTGCGAAAGCACAGCATCGACTCGGAGTTGCCGAAGATGGAAGGACAGCCGGATGCGTGAGCTCATCCTGCAGGTGATGCCGAAATTCGCCTGTATCAACATCTTCGGATCACCAGTGACGTTCAGATCCACTTGCAAGCGATGTCGTAGATGACCTGCAGAACCAGTCGTCGGTGAGCAGGAGCAGATCCTTCTGATGCGTGCTGAGGATGTCGTAGGGGTCACCGGTGCATGCCCACAACTCCGCAGCCGTGCACACCAGGGCTTCGATCTCCTCGGCGGTGAACATATTCCTGATCGGGAACACAGGCGGCGTTCTTTCTGCGTGGAGGTAGGGCAACTCACGTCGGCCATGAGGCACCAGGACCGCATCCAGAGCGGAAAGGAAGGGGCGTTCGGCACGACATCACCCAGCCGCGCGCCACGATGATCGGTGTGGTTTGTCCGGATGCGACGCGGGGCCGTGGGTGCGAATCTGTTGGTCAGGCTGGCCAACTGGTGCTCAGGCGGCGGCGGGGGAGTACGTGCCGTGCAGGGCGGCGTGTTCGAGTGCCAGCAAGCGTTCGTCGGCGTGCCCGCCCAACGGGTTTCGAAACCTGAACGTTTTTTCGGGTTGATAGTGTGCGGGGCCGCGACGAAGAACTCCTCCAATCGTGGATAGCGCTCGGTCTCGACGGTCAGCCAGCGGCGGGCGTGTTCACCGTAGGTACGCACAGCGATCCTCAGGCTATCGGCGAGGCCGAGGACGAACCGCTCGGCTCCGGCGCGGTCGGCGCGGTGGGTGACCTCGACCGCGCGCCACGCTGTCGCGCGGGCGCTGTAGCAGCGCCGCACCCGATATACCGCCCACTCACACGCATCCATCGCCGCCTCGGCCAGGGCGTGGACCTCGTACGCGCCGTCCGCCCACAACCTGTCACGCAACGATTTCCCCGGCCCGAACAGCCCGCTGCGGTGGTTCAACGCGATGGCGCAGTATTCATCGACCAGATGCTTGAAGGCTTCCTCGGGGTAGGCGCGGTAGCGGGCGAGTTGGTCGGGCCAACTGGGCACGCTCACGAAGCGACAAGTTATTGCGAATATCTGGTAACGATCGCGAGGGTCAGATGGCCGAGGACGCGGATCTGGCACGTTCGTCGGTGACCGCATCCTGCGAGAAGCGCGGTCCACCAATACCTATCCACGGCACCTGGCACTCGCATTCGGGCATACCGCCAGCATCCCGACCCAGGCGCCCGCTCATGCCGATGAGCGTGCCTCTCACCAGGTTGGCGCGACCACGATGAGTTTCCGACTCCCGCTTCGTCCTAACCCATATCGCCGACCGGATGTGAA
>NZ_JBITMA010000024.1:0-98200 GCF_044465765.1 Nocardia sp. NPDC049526
TAGGTGTCCGGAGGGGGACTTGAACCCCCACGCCCGATAAAGGGCACTAGCACCTCAAGCTAGCGCGTCTGCCATTCCGCCACCCGGACCGGTGTGCTCAGCAAGGTTATCGGATGTGGCGGCGTTGACCAAATCGCGGGTTTAGCTGGTAATTCCCGGTGTTGCGCGCTCGCCTTGTCCGAGCTGGCGACGAGTACCTACTATTTGAGCCAGTACTTACCGATACGCATGTGGGACAGGTAGCGATGGGTGCCAAGAGATCCGGACCGTACTTCTGCGGCATCGACGCGGCGATGGATGTAGTGGGCGGGAAATGGAAGGCGCTGATCCTGTGGGAGTTGGCGAATCACGGCGTGCGTCGCTTCGGTGAACTGCGCAAGGGGCTGCCCGGCGTCTCGGAGAAGATGCTGATCCAGCAGCTGCGGGAGCTGGAGGAGGACGGCATCGTCGATCGCGAGATCTATCGCGAGGTCCCGCCGAAGGTCGAGTATCGGCTGACCGAATTGGGCATTGCCCTCAATGCGGCGCTGGAGCCGCTGGGGGTGTGGGGCCGCGATCGCATCGACCGGATCGGCGCCGGGCGCGTCCACCTGCCCACGTGAGGGCTCATCCCAGGATCGGCAGCGTCCGTTCCTCGGCCAGCCGCGACAATGCCTCCTGCATGATCCCGGTGACGTACTCGTAGCCGCGATCCACATCCAGCTCCGGCCCCGATATCTCGTGCAGGTCGATCGGCGGAAGGAATTCGACGGTCACTTTCGTGGGCAATGGAATATGCCCGGCGAGGTCGCTGACATTCAGCCCCCACGGCAGCGCCAGCGAAATCGGGAACACCTTCAACCGCAGTGTCCGATCCAGGCGTAGCAGCCGCGCTATCCGGTCGCCGCGGGTGAGCATGAGGGCGTTCTGCTGGGCGCCGTAGTTCACGAACGGCACGATCGGTACGTGTTCGTCCCAGGCCAGTCGGAGGAATCCGGTGCGTCCGGCGAAATCGAGCCGGTCCTCCTCCCAGGTCGGGCGGTGCACCTCCCAGTCGCCGCCGGGATACACCAGCACCGCCGCGCCACTGCGTAGCGCGGCCTTGGCGCTGTCGGGATCGGCTGCCACCGTGCCGAAGCGGGACAGGAACGAGCCGAGGAACGGCACGGCCATCACCAGATTGTGGGCGAGTTGGTAGAAGGGGCGCTCGGGTCCGAAATAGTGCGCGAACGCGAGGGTGGTCACGAATGCCTCGGGCGAGACATTGCCGCCGGAGTGGTTGCCGACCAACAGTATCGGTCCGTCTTCGGGTATCTGCTCCATCCCACGCACCTCGGCGCGGAAGTACGCGCGGGCCAGTTGCCAGGACGGTTCGACGGCGCAGGCGATGAAGGCGGGATCCCGGTCGCTCATATCCGCCTTGGGAACCCGCGCTCGCACCTGCCTCGCGACCCATTCGGACGCGCTGTCGAGCGGCAGCAATGGCAGGTTCGGGAACTTCATGGGCACGGCTTTCCGGTCAAGGCTTCGACCGAGACATACCCCGCAATGCCGCGACCACACCGCACCCGCGATTGCGATCAGCGTGAATCGACCCGCGATTGCGCATCTCGCGACCGTGGCGGGTGCCGTCCGATAACAGCCGCGGTGCCCTGCGGGCGGTGTCAGGTGGTAGGAAAGGGTACGTGTCTGCAACTGGCGAAGTATCCGGTCCGAACACCACATCTCGTGCCGTGTCCGAGGTGGTCGAATTGGTCAGTACGCTGATCCGGTTCGACACTTCCAACACCGGGGATCTGGCCACCACCAAGGGTGAGCGCGAATGTGCGCAGTGGGTGGCCGATCAGCTGCATCAGGCGGGGTACACGACCGAGTACGTGGAGTCGGGCGCGCCGTGTCGCGGGAATGTGTTCGCGCGGTTGAAGGGGGCCGATTCGAGCCGCGGCGCGCTGCTGATCCACGGGCATCTTGATGTGGTGCCCGCCGAGGCCGCGGACTGGAGTGTGCACCCGTTCTCGGGTGCGGTGCGCGACGGCTATGTGTGGGGGCGTGGCGCGATCGATATGAAGGATATGGTCGGCATGATGCTGGCCATCGCGCGCCAGTTCAAGATCGAGGGGACGGTGCCGCCGCGCGATATCGTCTTCGCCTTCCTCGCCGATGAGGAGAACGGCGGCAAGTGGGGTTCGCAGTGGCTGGTGCAGAATCGGCCCGACCTGTTCGACGGGATCACCGAGGCGGTGGGGGAGGTCGGTGGCTTCTCGCTGACCGTGCCGCGCCCGGACGGCACCGACCGTCGGTTGTATCTGGTGGAGACCGCTGAGAAGGGGCTCGGCTGGATGCGGTTGCGGGCCAAGGCCCGTGCCGGTCACGGTTCGTTCCTGCACGAGGACAATGCCGTCACGATTCTGGCCGCCGCGGTGGCGCGCCTGGGCAAACACACGTTCCCCCTGGTGCTTTCGGATTCGGTCGCCGAATTTCTGGCCGCGGTCGCCGAGGAGACCGGCTTGGAGTTCGATCCGTCGAGTCCCGATATCGAGGGTCAGCTCGCGAAGTTGGGCACGATCTCCCGCATCATCGGCGCGACACTGCGCGATACCGCGAATCCGACCATGCTGCAGGCCGGTTACAAGGCGAATGTGATCCCGCAGACCGCCGAGGCGGTCGTCGACTGTCGCGTGGTGCCGGGGCGGCAGGCCGCATTCGAGCGTGAGGTGGACGAGCTGATCGGCCCGGATGTCGAGCGCGAGTGGATCACCAAACTCGATTCCTACGAAACGACATTCGACGGACATCTCGTCGACGCGATGAACGACGCCATTCTCGCCCACGACCCGCAGGGCCGGACCGTGCCCTACATGCTCTCCGGCGGTACCGACGCAAAGGCCTTCGCCCGCTTGGGTATTCGCTGCTTCGGTTTCGCACCGCTGCAGCTGCCACCGGAATTGGACTTCACGGCACTCTTCCACGGTGTCGACGAGCGGGTTCCGGTGCAGGCACTCGAATTCGGCACCCGGGTGCTGGAACACTTCCTGTTGAACAGCTGACGATCGAAAGGACCCACCGTGCCCGACTACTCTTACAACCCGTACGACGCGCTGCCCGAGGTGCCAAGCTTCACGGTGACCTCGGAGGATGTCGCCGATGGCGAGAGCTTCGGCAACGATCAGGTCAGCGGCGTATTCGGCGCGGGCGGCAAAGATGTCTCGCCGCAGCTGTCCTGGTCCGGATTCCCCGCGGAGACAAAGAGTTTCGCGGTCACTGTCTACGATCCGGATGCACCGACTGCCGCCGGTTTCTGGCACTGGGCGGTGGCCAACATTCCGGGGAGCACCACCTCGCTGCCACGCGGAGCTGGTAGTGAGGGCGGTGTCCTGCCCGAGGGTGCGGTCACATTGCGCAATGACGGCGCGTTCCCGGGATTCGTCGGTGCGGCGCCACCGGCCGGACACGGGTACCACCGCTACTTCATCGTCGTGCACGCGGTGGATGTGGAGCGCTTGGAGATCGACGAGAACGGCACACCCGCCTTCCTCGGCTTCAACCTGTTCTCGCACACCGTGGCCCGCGCCACCATCGTCGCCAAGTACGAGGTCGCTTAGCATCTGCCGGGAAAACGACTGTGGCCCTGAGCTTTTGCTCAGGGCCACCGATCGTTACGAGACGTTCACCACCGATTCGGGCAGCGGCGTGGTGTACAGCGAGGCGATCTCCTCGGCGTACTTCGCCGCGATCGGGTTGCGCTTGAGCTTCATCGTCGGGGTCAGCTCGTCACCGCCCGGCTCCCACGGCTTGCCGACCACGGTGAACCGTTTGATCTGCTCGACCCGCGACAGCTTGCGGTTACCCGCGACGACCGCGGCCAGCACCTCGTCCAGGATCTCCTTGCGGGTGGCCAGCGCGGCCAGATCGTCGGCGGGCGCGTCGAATTCCTTGGCCCGGATGGCGGCGGTGTCCGGATCGAGCACGATCAGCGCGGAGATGAACGGTTTGGCCTCACCGATCGCCACCACCTGACCGACCAGCGAGGAGGCCCCCTTGACCACGTTCTCGATATTGGTCGGGGAGATGTTCTTGCCCGACTCGTTGATGATCAGTTCCTTCTTGCGATCCACGATGCGCACATAGCCGTCGGCATCAATGGTGGCGACGTCACCGGTGGCCAGCCAGCCGTCGGCATCGAGCGCCTCCTTGGTCTTATCGGGCTGCTTGCGGTAGCCCGGGGTGACGATCGCGCCACGCACCAGCAGTTCACCGTCCTCACCGAGCCGTAGCTCGAGGCCCTCGACGGCCCGGCCGACCGAACCCGGCCGCGGCTTGGCCAATTCGGTGTAGGTGGCCACGCCGGTGGTCTCCGACATGCCCCACACCTCGCTGACGGTCAACCCGAGACCGAGGAAGTATTCGAGGGTTTCGGCGGGGATCGCGGCGGCGCCGGAGGCGGCGACCTTGAGGTTGTCCAAGCCGAGGGCTGCTCGCAGCTTCGACAGCACCAGCGCGTCGGCGACCTTGTACTGCGCGGCGAGCACCGGGCTGCGGCCCTTACCCGCCAGATCGGCGCGTGCGGCCGCGATACCGGTATTGATGGCCCAGTTCGCCAGCGCCTTCTTCACCGGGCTCGCTTCGGCGGCCAGCTTGCCATCGATACCTGCCTTGATCTTCTGCCACACCCGGGGCACACCGAAGAAGGCGGTGGGGTGTGCGTCGGGCAGCGCGGCGGCGATCTCGCGCGGATCCGGTACGCAGGTGATCAGGATGCCGGTGAGCAGGCTGATGGCATGGCCGGAAATGCGGTCGGCGACGTGGGCGGCGGGCAGGTAGGAGATGGCGCGGTCGTCGAAGCCGACCGGCAGTGGGCCGTTGACCAGCGCGATGATCTGGGCCAGCACATTGCGGTGGGTGATCTCCACCCCCTTGGACGGGCCGGTGGTGCCCGAGGTGTAGATCAGCGTGGCGAGATCGTCGGGGGTGACTGCCTGCCAAGCGGCATCGAAATCGAAGTCCGCGGCCGGATTCGCCTCGAGGTCGGCCAGGCCGACCGTATCGGCGGCCGGACCGTCCACCACCACGATGTGCGCGAGCTCGACGCCCGCGCCCTTGATCACGTCGAGGAAGGCGCGCTCGGTGATCACCACCTTGTTCTCCGCATTGGTGAACAGATGCTTGATCTGCTCGGGAGAGCTGGTGTTGTAGATCGAGAACGGGGTGGCGCCCAAATGCAGTGCGGCCGTGTCGATCAGATTGAACTCGGGCCGGTTGGTGAGCATGATGCCGACGCTGTCGCCGTGGCCGACACCCAGGCCGGCCAACCCCGCTGCCAGCGTGCGCACCCGCTCACCGTATTCGCGCCAGCTGATCTCCGTGGTACCGCCGACCGTCCGCAACGCGACCTGATCCGGTCGTAACTTCACGGTCTCCTGGAATGCTTCCGGCACCGTGTACACCGCCTTGCCGGACTCGTGCGCGAAACCGATTTCTGTTGTCGTCATCTTCCCGTTTCCCGATATCTCTGGCGTGAACCGCGCCCGGCGCGACCGCATGGTTTCCACGCGGTTCGAGAGCCGCTGCTCCTGATAAATTGCAAGCGACTCTATCTCATCGTGTCACGCGGTGGGATAGCACCGTGTGGCGCGGCTCACTCATGGTAGCCAGATCGGGGTAATCGTGTCCGTTACTTGGACGCGGGCAAATCAGACCCCTTATCGCGGCCCCACGGCAGATTCGCGCCCGGCAGCCAGATCCGGCGGAGCGTGCTGGGCCGCACTTTGACGCGGACGCGCCGAACCGTGTGGCGTCTGCGCAGTGCGGGCCCGAGCCGCGACCAGGCGCGCAAGAAACGGTCGTGTCGTTCGGGTATGGGTTCCACGCACGGTCCGGACAGCACATCCCACGACGGAAGCAAGTGTCCGCGTCGGCGACGTTTTGCGTCGAGATATAGGGCCGCCTCTCGGCTCAATGGTTTGGTATGCAACGGCACCCTGTCGACCGTCACCCCGGTCGATCGCAATTCATCGACCTTCGCGGGATTGTTCGTGAGTAGCCGCACCTTCGTCAGGCCGAGATCCTGCAAGCTCTTGGCTGCATGGAGGTAAGTGCGGCTGTCCGCAGGAAACCCGAGACGCTCATAGCTCGCGAACGTGTCGATCTTGCACACCTCGCTCTCCCGGTGGCCGAGCGCCTTGGCTATCAGTCCACTGCCTCGGCCCTCTTGTTCCAGGTAGATGAGCACGCCGCCGCCGTCGGCCCAGATCAGGTCCAGCGCCTTGTCCAGCTCCGGCCCACAGTCACAATTCTGCGAGCCGAGCGCGTCGCCATACAGGCACCGCGAGTGGATCCGGACCAGACAGCCATCGGTGACCTCACCGTAGACGAGCACATGCCCGTTGTCGCCGCCGCCGGCCACTTCCATCACCCGAACTATCAGAGTCTGCCCCTTGCGGGTGAATCGATGCGCGGTGTCATCGAGAGTGCCCGAGTTGTCCACCGTGTGACCTCCGTTTTTCCGCGACCCGGATACGTAGCCTGGCGTCCTTGCCCGATCGCGGCGCCATGGCAGCGGCAGCTGCCCACAGCGGCTGGGTTGCACGAGGTCGATCGAGCCGACATCGGTTTGCGCACGCCACCGATGCCCGTACCGTCTGGAGGCCCGAGATGCCTTGGCTCACAGACGAAAGCGCTGGCCGGTCGCGGCAGTGCTTCGATATCGGTCACCCCGAGCAGATGGAGTGGAAGATCATCGACCGGCTGATCCGAATAGTACTGCGCCGCACCCGAACCAGACCCTGTGGCCCGTATCACAGCTGCGAAGAATTTGCGAATGTGGCTGTACGCCTAGCCGAATAAGCAGCACTCATCCCGGGGAAGGCCACGGCTGCGTGCTGGTTTACGCACAGTCTGTTCCGGGACCGCTGCTCGGTTGCCCGACGGTCGAGGAGTGTGATTCACCGGGTGATCACGGCAGGGCTGAGAGCCGACGGACACCACTGCCGCGCAGCGCTCCCTGGCTCGCCGATGAGCCCGGTGGTCTTGTGTCCGTGTTGTTTTCGCGGCTACGAGCTGGGTTGGTCGGCGCCGGCATGGGCTAGAGCGCGACCGCGTCGGCGGCCGGTGCGGCGTGGTGTTGCGTGGCGCGGTCCTCCTGACACGGAGAAATCACCGAGTGTCTCGACCTGATTCGGACGGGCGCAGCGTGGCTGCTCGACATCGACCGCGGGCGGCCGCATTGTCGGGCGCAGGCGTCGAGACGGTCGGTAGGCAGCGTGCGCGTCGGGCCACGTGCACAGGCTCAGCACGACCAATCCCGTGACAGCCGAGATCGCCGCGACGCCGAAGTATCCGAGCAGGGCACAGGGGATTGCCATCACTGGAATCGCCAGAGAGGCCGCCCGGGTGCGGGCTCGCCGGTCCCACCTGACGTGCTCGACGGTCGAGACAGCCAGGAGCCTCGGGATTTGGTGTCCACGATGACGGCGTTTGGCCTGGAGATACTTTCGGGCCCGCTCGCTGCGCGGCCAGGTGTGCAGCGGCACTCTGGTCACTGCAAGTCCAGCTCGTTCGAGCGGTTCCACCTTCTCGGGATTGTTCGTGAGCAGTCGTACCGAAGTGAGCCCGAGTTCGCGTAGGCATTGGGCGGCCGACTCGTAGGATCGCGAATCAGCGCTCAGCTCCAGTCGTGCATAACTGGCGAAGGTGTCGATGTCGAACCGATCGCTGGTCTGTAGCCCGCGCGCCTTGTTGATCAGCCCGGCGCCGCGGCCCTCCTGCTCCAGATAGATCAGTACACCCGCGCCCTCGTCCTGAATCATGTCCATGGCCATATCGAGTTCGGGACCGCAGTCGCAGTCATCGGAACGCAGTGCGTCACCGTAGAGGCAGCGGGAGTGGATCCGGACCAGACAGCCATCGCTGATTTCCGGGGATCCAGCTGTTGCCTGCCCGAAAACCAGTGCGTGCCCGCCGTCGACCTGGTGCCGTATCGGCACGATGCCGACCTGGAGTTCGCGACCCCGGCGGGTCAAGCGGTGCCCGGTCTCATCGAGGCTAGCCGCCGCTTCGGTCACGCTGGTCCTCCGATACATGGGATGAACTTGCAGGTGATGTGGCCTCGCCGGTCGCCGTGACGTCCACCCGATGACGGGGTGCTCGCCAATTTACACACCGATCGATTACCCGCGTCGGCGGGGCCACGACGCATCGTAAGCGTTCAGCCTGTGGTTGGCTCGCCAGCGGCGAGTTGGACGATCCGATCGATATTGTGTGCCCTTGGCATTGCGTCAGGCACATCGCCGAATGACTGGGTCGCGACCATTGCCGCAGTGGCCCAACGGAATACCTGTTTGTCGACCGGTCCGGCGGCGCCGACGAGTTTGCGCGCGAGCGCGGCCGAGAACGCGGCCGCCGCTCCCGGTGAGTCGGCGAGCGCGACGGCGAAGTCGGCGATGCGGGTGTTGACGGCATCGGACCGCACCGTGCAGTGGAAGCCATCGATCACACACACCGCTCGAACGCCCAGGATGCGTAGCCGTTGTGCGATGTTCTCGGCCGAGCCGATGTCTTCCCCGGGCAGCATCTTGACGAGTTCTCCCGTGGTGCCGATCAGATAGTCGACCGTGTCGAGATAGCCGTACAGATACTGAGGGCTTTCGATCGCCGGTGTGGCATTCAGCAGCAGTAATGGACGCGGGTTCAGGCCGCGGATGGTGGCCATGATCCGCTCGACGACATCGATCGGATGTTCGAAGGTCAGCAGCACCGCGTCCGATGCGGCCAGAGCGGCGCGCACTTCCGGATCGCGCGGGTCGTGGGTGCCAAGCCGGATCCGCTCATCCTTACAGCTGATATAGCTCGAAGTGCCTGTGCTGGTGATCATCACCGCCGTCACTTGCGTCTGCGCCCCATCGACCTCCTTGACCAGTCGGGTGTCGACGTTCTCGGTTTCCAGATAGTTGCGGATGTATTTGCCCGCATCGTCAGCGCCGACCGCGGAGATCAATCGCGACTGAAGTCCCAGCCGTGCCGCTGCCACCGCACGATTGAGCCCCTTGCCGCCCGCGTGCATCTCGAATCCGCCCGGCGTCGACTTGCCCGCCGCTGGAATCTGCCCGATGCGATATATGTGATCGATCACCGAGTCCCCGATGACTGTGACAACGCCGCGTTGCGGCTGCGAATCCGGCAGTGTCACCAGCGCTTTCGGCTCGGGCGTGAACCGATATCCGGATCGTCCCGCGTAGGTCGACGCGGCCACGAGTTGTCCCGCCAAGGCGGTGAACGCCCGTCGCTCGGGTGTCGCCCGCAGGGAACGCACGCTCGGCGGGGAAGTGATGTCGTTTGCCCCGACCATGCGATGCAACAGTTCCCACTCCGCGGTGAGATACTCGCGCCGCTCACCGAGATCGGCCGCGTAGAGGCGGGTCAGATCGATTCCGTGCGGCGGCTTTTCGCGTAGGAGCCCCAGCGACAACTCGGCGTCGGCGATCAACCGGTGCGTCGGCGCCAATTGCCGGGCGAGATCACGAATTACCGGCAGAACGGCCTGCTCCAGCGAGATGCCCTCACGGTCCGCTCGCTCTTTGACAACGGGCAGATCCAGCAGGGGAGCAACGTCGATTTCCGTGGTGCGCAACCGATCCGCACTCAGACCCGAGCGCTTGCTGAGCCTGGTGAGGATGTTGCGGATGGCAACCGTGCGTGAGTCCTGCTGGACCATAGGCGGGCCTGTCCTCCATGACGCTGCGATCGTTCCCTGTGCCACTCTCACGATATGCCAATCGTCCGGGGTTTAGCCGTCGAGCGAACCGGCAATTACCAACTTACAACGGCAATTGACCGTAGTGAATGGCAAATGCCACACTGAGTTACGGCGACCAAGTGTCGTCCGCCAGATGACTCGGGAGGGCCTGGTGATGAGAGTGATTCTGCTGATACGGCACGCACGGCGGCGCGGGGAGCCAAGGGCCGGCGGTACCGAAACCGAGCTCGCTCCCAACCGCGCCCAGGTCTAGGTGAACGAATCGAGTTCGCCGGTAAGACATTTCACCCGATCAAGCCGACTTCGTCGCCTGCTCCATCCGACAGCAGCGAGCCCCGGCTGACCGCGGCGCAGCGGTCGACCGGGGCTCAGTGCACCCAAAATGCGGTCGGCGACAGCTCTGGCACCCCTGGAGACAGCCGTGACGATCTACGAATGCAGCCGGTCGATGACCAGCAGCGTCACGCCCGACGAATGGGCGTGGCGGGCAGAGCGCGATGAACCGGCATGGCGATTGAGCTGGATACCCGACCAGCTGACCCATGAACAGGCCTGGGCCGGAATGCAATTGCAGGAGATTCTGAGCCACCCGGACCCAGCATCGGACCACGACGCGCACGCGCGGGCATTAGCCGATCAACTCGGTATCACCGTGCGGCAGGCACTGCACACGCTGCACCAACGGATGCTCGACAGGAGGCATTCGTGACCATCTACGTAACTCACTGGTCGATGACCAGCGATCTCACCGCGGAGTCGGCCTACCGGCTCGCGGACAAGTGGGCCAAGTCGTGGCGGCTGAGCTGGCTGCCCGAACGGCTGCTGACGCGGGAACAGGCTTTGGCGGGAATGGATCTCGCGGAGATCTTCAGCACCCAGGAATTCCGGCACGACTCGACGGTTCACGCACGAGCCTTCTATTGCGCCGGCCAGATCGGAATACCCCTCGAGCTCATCGGGCTCGAATTGCGACACCGGAGGCACCCATGACCGTCGACACCACCGACTGGACCATGATCAGCGATATCACCCCCGAGTCGGCATACCGCCAGACCGGGTCGGGGGCGGCGGTCTGGCGACTGAGCTGGCTGCCGGATCGGCTGCTGACCCGCGAGCAGGCGCTGGCGGGCATGGAACTCGACGAGATCCTCAGCGATCCGGACATCGTGCACGATCGGCATGCCCACGCCGATGCGGCCATTCTGGCCGGGCGGGTCGGCATCGTCTGGGAGCAGGCGGTGATCCTGCTGTCGAAGCGGATACTGGCTCGGCTACGCCAGCGTCCCAACGGAATTCAGGACGACCCGGCGGACTGCGAATCCGCGGGGCACTCCCGGATGTCGCTGCACGCAGACCGGACACCATGGGTGTTCCGATAGCGTGCGGCGCCGCGAGGCATCGGCCGCCGGGAGGGAAGGCGGCCGATGTCATCGCGGCGCGGGATGCCTGGCCACGATCTCATCGATCGTGGCGGCAGTCGGCATACCGTCCGGTACCGGCCCCTCCACCGAGGTGGATGCCATCGCGGCAGTTGCCCAGTAGTAGTCCGGGCTGGTGGCGGGCCCCTCGGTCAGCAACAGCCGATACGCCAGCGCGGCACCGAATGCAGCACCACCGCCAGGTGAATCTCCTTGTCGCGCTGCTAGATTCGCAGGCAGGTCGAGGTTCGCCGTGTCGGATCGGACGCGGCACGCGAGGTGCTCGACCGCGCAGACACTACGCACACCGTGCGCGCGTAACCACGGTGCGACCGACGAGTCGAAATCCGAATCGCGCGTGCCTGCGAAGGCACCGAGTTCCCATGGCGCCCCGATCAAATAGTCGATCGCGTCGAGGTGCCGATGCAGGGCGCGGGGCGCGTCGACCGGCGGCGCGGCGTGCACGATCAGCACAGGCGCAGGCCGCAGGCTCTGGACGGCGACCAGTACCTGATCGATCACCGCGATCGGCTGCTCGAACGTCAGCAACACCACATCGGCGGCGGTCAGTGCATCACCGATGTGCGCTACATCGGGCACGATTCCAGCCTCACGACAACCAATGGTGGTGGTCACGCCCGCTTCGGTGACCACCACCATGGTGATTGCGCTCGGCACGCCGGGCACGACGCGCACCTGCTCGGTATCCACCTGCTCGTCACGCAGATAGGCCAGGATCCGCCCGCCCGCCTCGTCGTCGCCCACCGCTGAAATCAGTCGCGATTGCAGGCCGAGTCGCGCCGCGGCGACAGCGCGGTTCAAACCCTTGCCACCGGGATGCGCTTCGAAGCGGCCGTGCGCTTCCGGCCCTGCGGCCGGAACGTGATCGACACGATAAATGTGATCGCTTACGGCGCCCCCGACGACGGTGACGACGCCGTGAGGAGCACGTGAGCTAGCCGGTTCGGCATCCGTTCCCAGGTCGTCCGGGACCATGCGCCGCCCCCTCTGGGTGCTGCATTCGATATGTCTTGCCGCACACCAGCTTAGGCTGCGCACGCGCGAAATGGCATGTCTCGCAACAATACATCGGCCGCACGAAACGACCGGTCGGGATCAGGTCCGTGCGACGTGATCCGCGCCGACTGCCTCGGCGATGGAGTGGTAACCGGCTTCGCGCAGTCGCTGGGCGATACCGCGGTGGATATGGCGCATCCAGAACGGGCCGCCGTAGATGAAACCGGTGTAGCCCTGCAGCAGAGTGGCCCCGGCGAGGATGCGCTCCCAGGCCTGGTCGGCGGTTTCGATGCCGCCGACCGAAATCAGCACCAGACGGTCGCCGACACGGCGGTAGAGCCGGCGCAGCACTTCCAGGGAGCGCTCGGCGACCGGGGGCCCGGACAGGCCACCCGCGCCCATGGCCGCGACCTCGGCGGCATCGGTGCGCAGGCCGTCGCGGCGGATGGTGGTGTTGGTGGCGACGATCCCGGCCAGGCCGAGTTCGACCGCGAGATCGGCGACGGCATCGACATCGTCGTCGGACAGGTCGGGGGCGATTTTCACCAGCACCGGGACCTCGACGCTGTCGAGGACGGCCTGCAGGACCGGGCGCAGGGATTCGACGGCCTGCAGATCCCGCAGGCCGGGGGTGTTGGGCGAGCTGACATTGACGACGACGAAGTCGGCCAGCGGCCCGAGCAGCGATGCGCTCACCGCATAGTCGGCTGCGGCGTCGGCGGGTTCGACGATTTTCGTTTTACCGATATTCGCGCCGATCGGGACCCCGCCGCGGCGGTTGCGCAGATGTTCGGCCGCGGCGGCGGCGCCATGATTGTTGAAACCCATCCGGTTGATCAGACCGTGGTCGGCGGGCAGCCGGAACAGCCGCGGTGCGGGATTGCCAGGCTGGGCCTGCGCGGTGACGGTGCCGATTTCGGCGAATCCGAACCCCAATGGCGCCCAGGCGTTCACACCGTCGGCGTTCTTGTCGAATCCGGCGGCCAGCCCGAGCGGCGCCGGGAAGTCGATGCCGAAGGCATGGTTGTGCAGGATCGGATCGTCGGTGCTCAGCGCTCTGGTCATCGCCCAGCGCGAGGGTGCGAACCGGGCGGCCAGCCGCATGGCCGTGAACGCCAGATGGTGGATGCGTTCCGGCGGCAGCAGGAACATCAGGCGCAGCAGCAGTGAATACATGGCCTCACATTCCCGGTTCGGGCTGGGGTAGTAGTGCGGTTTTTCGCCGCCGCAGCAGCACCCGCCTGCTGCCGTCGGTGTAGGCGCGCACCCGCGACAGTTCCCAGCCGCCGAATTCGGCTTGGATGGCCAGCCGCATCGACGCCGTCACCCGGGTCACCTCCGGTGGGAGCCGCAGCGGCACGTATTCGTAGTCGTCACTGGTGGTTTCCCAGCTCGCCGGTAGCGCTGCGCGTGATTGTGGCGCCATCACTGCCCTTTCTTCCGCTGGTCCGCGCGGATCCGTTGCAGACCGTCGCCGGTCGCGGAACCGACGAACAGGTCACCGGTGCGCTCGTCGATGGTCACCGAGTTCGGCTGTCGAACCGTCGGATAACGGCCCACCTCTTTCGGTATACCCGTCGACAGGTCGAATCCGGCGACTTCGTTGCTCTGGGTACACGTCACCCACACGGTGTCGGACCGCTGATCGTAGGCAAGCGCGTAAGGCGACGATCCTACCGGGAATCGCTGCCGCAGCACGAGCGGTCCGGCAGTGTAGACCAGCAGTTCGTCACCCGCAGTGTCGGTGACGATGATCCGGCCGAACGGGTCGGTGATCAGATTGGTTGCGCCGTCACCCGCGCGCAGTGCCAGGCCGAGGCGGTCTTTGCCGAGATCGAGCTGGGTGAGCGAGGTCTGGCGGCGGTCCAGGACCGAGACATGGTCGCCGGTGACGGCGAGTGCGTCGGCGGAGGCGAGCCCGGAAATGGTTTCGGCGACCTTGCCGTCGGGGGACAGCTCGCGCACCTTGCCGTCCGCGGTGCCGACGAACATCGTGCCGTCGTCGCGATAGCGCACCGATCTGGCATCGCCGTCGACAGGCACCTCGGTGGTGACGCCGGAGGTGATATCGAGGCGCATGATCCGGTGGTCGCCAGGGATCAGCAATTCCCCCGGCCTGCCCTGCGCCAAGCCGACACCGTGGGCGGGCAGCAGGAGGGTACGCATCGCCACGTCCGGCGCGCCGGTGGGATCGACGCGGGTGAACGTCGCGGGGTCGATGACGAACAACATCGTGCCGGCGTCGTGGCTCGCCTCGAGCGCAACCAGTTGTCCGGTGCCCGCCTCGGCGAACAGTCCACCGACCGGGTTGTCGAGCCCCCACACATCCCCGGCGGGTTGCGCGCTCCGCTCGGGTGCGACAGCAGCGGTGGCCGCGGGGCGCGTCTGCAGCTTGTCGCTATCGGAATCGGAGGAACATCCGGCCATCAGCGCCAGCACCGCCACACCCGCGAGCGCTGCGGGCAGCGAACCATGTGGGCGCATCCACCGAACTCCTTACTACGACGAATCATCCGCTACCGCACCATCTGACCATGATGGCGCACGTGACCGGCCTACCGGGGTCGTCGGTGACGGAGAATGTCGGTAATCGGGGTTACGGTTGACTCGAAACAATGTCCAATTCAGGGAGATCCGGTTGAAAGCCGACCATCCATCGGGATTTGCCATCGATGACATAACCGTTGGTCCGTTTGCTCACGGATTCGGCACCACGGCCGATGGCAGGCCCTACGCCTTCCGCACCGTGCGCTCCACCGTGGTGCTGGAGATCTACCGCGCCGACCTCGACAGCGATGTACCGGGACCGGAGGATGTGGTCGCCGTCGCGCAGGCCCGCGCCACCGATATCGACCTCGACGACGAACGCAGTGTCGTGGCACTGGTGCGCGACATGATTCCGGACGCGGAACCGGTCGAGGCGGTCCCGGACCGTGACATGACAACTGTGCGGGCCCTGCTGGGCCGGATCAGTTCAGTCATAGATGGTATGTAGATGGTGATGCCAACCACACGATTCGTCCGTTCCGCGCTGACCGCGGCCACCCTCGTCACGGTGGCCGCGGCGTGCAGCACCGGACCGGACGAGGCCTCGGTCGATGCCGCGCGTTCCTCGGCCAACGCCTCGCTCTCGTCCTCGATCGCGGCCTCCTCGAGCGCCGCGCACCGGCCGCTGCCTACGGCCGCCGAATTGGATGCGCAGATCAAACGCGCCCTGGATCCGGCGCTGCCCGACTCCGAGCGCACCGACCTCATCGAGGACGGCGAGGCCTTCCGCGACGCCATCCCGGATATGTACCGGGCACTGCAGGACAATCCACGCGCCATCTACGGCGTCACCGACCCGGTCTTCGACAACCGCGACGGCACGCTGACCGCGACCATGCGGCTGGACAAGGACGGCAGCGGTACCGCGGTCCGCACCACCGTCGTGCATTTCGTGCTGCTCGACGGCAAGTGGAAGATCTCGCGCACCGATCTGTGCGGCATTCTGCGCTCGGCCGACTACCGCACCGCGGCCTGCGGCTAGATGATCGAATCCGGCTCGCTGCGGTGGGGACGTCTCATCCACCGCCACCGTTATCTGGTGCTGGGCACAGCCATTGTCGTGGTGCTGCTCTCGGGCTGGTACGGCCGGGACCTGGCGGGCCGACTGACCCAGGAGGGCTGGTTCGACGAGAGCAGTGAATCGGTGGCAGCCGCCAAGATCGCCGATGCCACCTTCGGTCGCGATACCGACAGCGACATCATCCTGCTGTACACCGCACCCGAGGGTATGACCGTCGACGACCCGACAGTGCGTGCGGCAGTGACGAATTCGCTGAAGCAACTGCTGGCCCGTCACCCCGACCGGATCCTGAAGATCGACAGTTATTGGGACAGCCCCTTCGCCGCGCAGGCCACCGACGCCTCGCACACCCACGCCTTCGCCAGCGTCGGATTGCGCGGGGAAGGTACCGCGACGGTCGAGAACTACACCGCGATCAAGGGTGAGCTGGGTGCCGGTCGCGCGGGCGGTGGCCCCGGCGGCACCACGGTGCAGTTGGCCGGGCTGCAGCCGATTGTCGAGGGCATCAATCAGGGCATGCAGGACGATATTCGCCGCGCCGAGATCATCGCGCTGCCGATCGTGGCGATCCTGCTGTATTTCGTATTCGGCGGGGTGGTCGGGGCATTGCTGCCGGTGCTGATCGGCGGGATGACGGTGCTCGGCACCCAGGGCACCATCCGGATGCTCACCGATCACATCGAAGTGAACGTCTTCGCCAGTGCGGTGGTCACGTTGGTGAGTCTGGGGTTGGCGATCGACTACGGGCTGTTCACGGTGACCCGGTTCCGGGAGGAGTTGGCCGCCGGGCACAGTGTGGAGGATGCGACGGCGCGCACCGTCGCCACGGCCGGGCGCACCGTACTGTTCTCGGCCGCGATCATCGCGATCAGCTTGGCGGCGTTGTTCATCTTCCCGAACGGGGTGCTGCGGTCGGTGCCCTATGGCGGTATCAGTTCGGTGCTGCTTGCCGCGCTGCTGTCGGTGACAGCGCTGCCTGCGGTGCTGAGCATTGTCGGGCGGCGGATCGACCTGTGGGGTTGGCATCGGTTCTCGCGCACCAAGACCGAGGCGCAGATCGACGCCGGATTCTTCTCCCGGTTGGCGACGCGGTCGATGCGGCGGCCGTGGGCGGTGGTGGTGCCGATCGTGCTCGGGCTGCTCGCACTGATCGTTCCGATTCGCAATATCGAGTTCGGCGGGATCAGTGAACGGTATCTGTCCGAGGACAATCCGGCGCGGGTCGCGCAGGAACGGTTCGACGAGTTGTTCCCGAGTTTTCGCACCGAGCCGATCAAGCTGGTGGTGGTGGGCGCGAATCCGGAGCAGCTCAGCGATATCCGCTACGAAGCGAGCCGGATTCCCGGTCTGACGGGCCGTTTCGAACCGGGTGCGCCGACCGAGGACGGGATCAATGTGCTCAACGCCGGTCTCGCCGACAAGCGCAATGCGGATGCGGTGATCGATGCGTTGCGGGCGATTCCGGAACCTTCCGGCGTGGACATCATGGTGACCGGGGTGCCCGCGCTCGAGCGCGACAGCATCAACGGATTGCTCGTGCGACTACCGTTGCTGGTCGGTCTCCTGGCGGTCGCGGCGTTGGTGATGCTGTATCTGGCATTTCGATCGATTGTGTTGGCGCTCAAGGCCGTTTTGATGAGCGCATTGAGTCTGGCCTCCACACTGGGCGTGCTCACCTGGGTGTTCGTCGAGGGGCACGGGGCCGGGATCTTCGACTTCACGCCGGGGCCGCTGATGTTCGCGGTGCTGGCGCTCATCGTGACGGTGGTGTTCGGGTTGTCCACCGACTATGAGGTGTTCCTGTTGTCGCGGATGGCCGAGGCGCGCGCGGACGGCGCCTCGCCGCCGGAAGCCATCCGTTACGGCATAGCCCATACCGGCGGCGTAATCACCTCTGCCGCAGCGATTCTCATCGTGGTGACCGGTGCGTTCGGCTTCTCCGATCTGGTGTTGATGAAGTACATCGCCTACGGCATGATCGCGGCGCTGGTCCTGGACGCGTCCGTGGTCCGCATGCTGTTGACGCCCGCGGTGTTGAAGCTGATCTGGCGTTGAATGGCTGCTCAGCGGGCGAGAGGATCGAGAATGGCTGTGCTCGAGGGCGCGAACCTCGGGGTCAGCGGCGGACGGGCAAGACCAGTTGGGCACCGGTTACCGGGTGGTTGAGGACTTCGACGGGGTGTTCGTAGACGCGGGTGAGGAGTTCGGTGGTGAGGACCTTGCGGGGTGGGCCGTCAGCGGCGATGCGGCCGGATTCCAGGACCGCGACTCGGTCGGCGTAGGCGGCGGCGATACCGAGGTCGTGCAGGACGACGACAACGGCGGCGCCCGCGGCGGCGCGGGCAGTGGCCAAGCGCAGCACCGCTTCTTGATGGCCGAGGTCGAGTGCCGCGGTTGGTTCGTCCAGTAGCAGTGTTCCGGTGTCCTGGGCCAGGACACGGGCCAGGGCGACGCGGGCGCGTTCACCACCGGAGAGCGTCGGAAATGCCCGGGCGGCAAGGTGTTCCACGTCGGCGGCGGTCATCGCGGCGGCGATCCGTTCGTCATCGAGGTCGCGACGCTCGGTCCGCACCCACGGCGCACGCCCCATGGCGACGACCTCACGAGCGGTGAACGGGAATCCGACAGTGTGACTCTGCGGCAATACCGCCCGGCGCCGCGCCATATCCAGATGCGACCAGTGGCCCAGTGCCCGCCCATCGAGTTCGATCGTGCCCTCGCTCGGCTCCAACTCACCCGCGAGCGCCGCGAGCAACGTCGACTTGCCCGCTCCGTTCGGCCCCACCAACGCCACGATCTGGCCCGCGACAACGTCGAAGTCGACGGCTTCGAGGACCCGGCGCGTATGGGCTCCCGAAGCACCACGCCTGTCGATGCTCACTCCGCTGGCCCGAAGCGTCACCGCACCCCGCTCCGGCGGCACCGGCAACTCGTGTGTCCGTGCGAACACCGAACTCAATCCCTCCAGCACCCCGCTCACATCTCCGCCCCACCGACGGGCTCCGGCATGTACGCCCGGCCATCGCCGACGATCCTGCACGCCCCTTCGCTGATGATGCTGCCTCGCAGCGCCGTCGGATTCGGCATTCCGGCATGCACTGCCGGTTGGCCCGTCGGCGCTGCCCACCCGTCGACTCGGCGGTACTGGTTCGCGCCCACGTCACCGAAGGATCCGCACCCCTTATCTGAATCCGCACCTGGTGTGGGTGCCCACCAGTGGTGAGGGTGCGGAGAAAGAGTGCGAATCCTTCGAGGCAGGGGCGAGGCAGCGCGGCGTATGGGGTGCGGATCGGTTACGTCCCAGCCGAATTCGTGATTCATGCCCAACCCCCCGCGCGAGCACGCGTGCGGCGCAGGAGCCAGAAGAAGAAGGGGCCGCCGATGAGGGAGGTGAGCATGCCGAGGGGGAGGTCGGCGTTGTGAACCAGGGAGCGGGCGGCTACGTCGGCGGCGAGGAGCACGACCGCACCGACGATGGCGCTCAACGGGATGAGGATGCGGTGGGCGGGGCCGACGAGCATGCGGACCACATGCGGCACGATCAGTCCGACGAACAGCACGATGCCGGTGAAGGCGACGCCCGCCGTTGCGAGGACGGCGACCACCACGACGACGTTGCGCCGCAAGCGCTCCACATCGACACCCAGATGTCGGGCGGCGGATTCACCGAGGGCGAGCAGGTCCAGGCGGGGTGCGATGAGCACTGCGGCGAGAATCCCGAGAGCGGCCAGTGGAGCGACGACGTGCACCGCATCCCAGGTCGCTCCGTTGAGACTGCCCAACTGCCAGAACACGATCTGATCGCGGGCGGCCGGGGTCGCGATGAACAGCAGGAACGCGATCAACCCACCTGCGAAGGCATTGATCGCGACACCGGTGAGCACCAGCGTGACCACCTCGGTGCGCCCATTCGATCGCGACAGCAGATACACCAGCAATGTGGTCAACAGTCCTGCAGCGAATGCGGCCGCCGCCACCGACCACGCCGCCACGAACGCACCACCCACCACGATCACCGTGCCCGCACCGACCGCGGCCCCCGCCGACACTCCGATCACACCGGGTTCGGCGAGCGGATTCGCGAACACCCCCTGCAGCAATGCACCCGCTGTCGCCAATGCCGCCCCGACCAGGATCGCGAGCACCACGCGGGGAAACCGCACTTCCCACAGCGTCACCTCACCCGCCGGATGCGCGGGCATCGGCCCCCAGTCCAACCCGATCCGATGCAGCACACTGCCCGCGACCTCGGCGGGCGTCGTCGGCACCTGCCCGATCGCCGCGGACGCCAACGCCAACACCACCAGCGCCGCCAACGCCACGGCGAACACGATCGCGGTCCGCGACCACCTTCGCGACTTCGGCGCGACCGGATGCGGACTGTGCGGCATCGCCGAGTCGGTCGCGGTTGTCCCCGTGGCCCTTTCGTTCACACCCGCACCTGCCCGGTCGCCGCCACCACAGCGGACACGATCGCGGTGGCCGAGCGCACCCGCGACTTCGGCACAATCGGATGCGGATTGCGCTGTATCACCGAGTCGGCTGTTCCCGTGGTCATTTCGCTGACGCTCGCAGTCCCCGACGCTCGGCTCCGCTGTTCGCAAAGTGCGCTCGTGGTCCGCTCGCGCGTCACGGCACCGCTGCGATGTCCGGCCGCACATCCGCGAAGTGCCGTCTGCACTTCACCGACGTTCCCGAGCACAGCCCGATCGCCGCACCGTGACGCGCCGCTCATGCGGGCTCGGTGCCGTACACGGCCTCGCTGAGGGCGGCGATCACGCGGCCGGTGTTCGGGCCGAAACTCAAAACCACCGAGTCGGCCATATCGACCACGCGCTTGTTGCGCCCGGCGGGTGTCTGCGCGATGCCAGGAACCTTTTCCAGCCCATCGACGCCGCCGACCGACTTCAGCCCGTCCGACATCACCAACAGCACATCCGGTGCGGCCGCGATCATGGCCTCACTGGTGATCGCTACGAACGGTTCGGTCAAACCGGCCTCGGTGCCCGCATCGCGCGCACCGAGTGCGGCGATGAGGGCGTCGGCGCCGGAGCCGGGTCCGGCGAGCATGGTGATGGCGGTGCTGCGCAGGTAGAGGAAGGCGATGGTGAGGGGTTTGTCCTGTTCGGGCACCGCGGCACTGGCGGCGGCGATCTCGCCGCGGGTGCGCTGAGCCAGAGCTTGGCCGCGATCGGGTACGCCGAGTGCGGCGGCGACCGCCTCGATCTGTGGCACCACGCCGTTCATGGTGCGCTGCGGATCGAAATAGACGACCGTCACCCCGGCCGCGCGCAGTTGCTCGCGCACCTGCGGGGCAGCACTGGTGCTATCGGTGAGAAAGACCGAAGGACGCAGCGCCAGAACGGATTCCACGTTCAGCGAACCGCTGCCACCGGTCACGATGGGCAGATTCGCGACCGCGGGAAACCCGGCCGCGGTACTGCGCCCGACCAGTTTGGCGCCCATGCCCAACGCCCAGACCGTCTGCGCGAGCGTGCCGAAGCGGTCGGCGGCGATGATGCGGCCGGCGTCGGTGACCGTGACTTCGGCCCCGTCGAACGATCGGACGGTCGCGGGCAGCGTGGGTGTGGGTTCGGGCCCGATCGGCACCGGATCGAGGTTCTCCAGTTTCGCGGTGACCGGCCCGCGGCCGCCTCCGCTGGTGGCGTCGCTGTCGGTTCCGCAGGCTGAACCGACCAGCAGGGTCAATGCCAGCACGGCCAGGAGGGAACGCACCCCGCCGGATCGGACACGGTCGAGAAACCTCATGCAGGTAAGGCTAGCCTCCCTCATAGAATCATCCTGCCGCGCGTGCGCTGACATCGTCGAGCGCGGCCGCGATGGCACGCGGCAGTTCCAATGTCTCGGCGGCCAGCACCCCGGTGAGCTGCCCGATATCGCGCGCGCCGACGATCATGCTCGCAATGCCGGGACGGTCACGGATCCAGGCGAGGGCAACGGCCAATGGTGAGGTGGCCAGCCCGTCGGCGGCGGTCACCAGCGCCTCGACCACCCGGGTCGCGTGCTCGTCGAGCCGGTGCCGGATCTCGGCGGCGGTCGCCTCATCCGCACCGCGCGAATCGGCGGGCACCCCGTCGCGGTATTTGCCGGTGAGAATGCCCCCGGCCAGCGGCGCCGTGGCGATCAGCCCCACACCGTGATGTCGAGCAGCCGGAATGAAATCGGTTTCGGTATCACGGACCAACAGCGAGTACGGGGTCTGCGCGACAGTGACGGGCGCGACCGCGGCGAGGCTGGCGACCTGCCAGGCATTGAACCCGCGCGCACCGGCGTAGCGGACGCGCCCGGAGCGCACCGCGAATTCGAGAGTGGCGGCGACCTCATCGAGCGGGGTCGCCGGATCCCAGGCGGCGACATGCCAGATATCGAGATAGTCGGTACCCAGTTCGAGCAGTGTCCGATCGAGCTGGCGCAGCAGCGCGCGACGCGAGGTGTCCACGGCCGGACGCACCGGCTCCGGCTCGGGCACGGCCGACCCTGCGGGTGCGGGCGTCTTCCGCGGCGCGACACCCGCGCAGCCGCTGAGCACCAGATCGTCGCGGGAGACAAGATCGCCGAGCAGTTGTGCCAGGATCCGTTGTGCCGCACCGCCCGCATAGGCCGGGGAGGTATCGACCAGCGTGCCGCCGGCCTCGGCGAACGCCACCAACTGCACCGCCGCATCGTCGGTATCGGTATGCGCCCCCCAGGTGTGGGTGGCAAGTCCTATCCGGGACACCCGTAGGCCGCTGCGGCCGACCGTCCGCTGTTCCATCACCGTGTCCGCGCAATCGTCACGGCGCCAAGCCTAGAGTGTGGATACGCAACTCGACGCCCACCAGCACCGTGGGTCGCACGGTCGAGCCGGGCATGCCGTCGCCATCTCGACACTGTAACGTCGCTGCGTGATTGCGGCGGTGGTCACGGTGATGCGACCGATCGCCGGACCAATTGCCCAGTAGGAATACATATTTCGGGCGGAAGTGGAGGCTGGTTCGTGGTCGGCGAGTCGATGACCTGGGTACAGGCCTTGATACTTGGTCTAGTGCAGGGTCTCACGGAGTTTCTGCCGATCTCCTCCTCGGCGCATCTACGCATCGTGTCGGCGGTGTTCTTCGGCGATGACGCGGGCGCCTCGTTCACCGCTGTCACCCAGTTGGGGACCGAGGCGGCGGTGCTGGTGTTCTTCGCCAAGGACATCTGGCGGATCATCGTCGCGTGGTTCGGCGGGCTGCGCGATCGGCTGACCGAGCGTGGCCGGCCGGAGCTGCCGCTGCACGACCAGCCCACCATGCGCCTTCCGGTCATCACCGCTGATCACAAGCGCGTCCTGGACGAGCAGGCGCAGCGTGAACTCGACTACCGCATCGGCTGGTATGTGATCATCGCGACGATTCCGATCGGTGTGCTCGGGTTCCTGTTCAAGGATCAGATCCGCACCGGTGCCCGCAACCTGTGGTTGGTGTCGTTCATGCTGGTCGCGTTCGCGCTGATCATCGCGGCAGGTGAGTACTACGGACGCAAGATCCGCCCGATCGAGCAGCTGACCACCCGCGACGGTTTGATCATGGGTTTCGCGCAATGTCTGGCCCTGGTCCCGGGTGTGTCGCGTTCCGGTGCGACCGCGACGGCGGGTCTGTTCCTCGGGCTCGAGCGCGAAGCGGCCGTGCGGTTCTCGTTCCTGCTCGCCATTCCCGCTGTGACGGCGTCGGGCCTGTTCAGCCTGCCCGACGCATTCGAACCGGCGGGCGAGGGCCTCAATGCCAGCGGACCGCAACTGCTGGTCGCGACGATTCTGGCGTTCGTGGTCGGGTATGCCTCGGTGGCGTGGCTGTTGAAGTTCGTCGGCAAACATTCCCTGGACTGGTTCGTCGGCTACCGCATCGTGCTCGGGCTCACGGTCATGGGCCTGCTCGCGGGCGGAGTGGTGTCGGCGACATGATCGTTAGGCTGGTGCCATGACGGTGATCTTGCTGCGGCACGGTGTTTCGACCTCGAATACCGCCCGCACCCTGGCCGGGCGCAGCGCGGGCGTCGATCTGACCGAGTACGGCGATACCCAGGCCCGCGCCGTCGCCGAACGGCTCGCCGCGCTGCCGATCGAGCACATCGTGCACTCGCCGCTGCTGCGCTGTCAGCGCACGGTCGGACCGCTTGCGGAAAAGCTCGGTCTGGAACCGGAGTACGACGATCGGTTGATCGAGGTCGACTACGGCGACTGGACCGGCAAGGCGATCGCGGATCTGGTGACCGAACCGCTGTGGAAGGTGGTGCAGCGGCACGCCTCGGGCGCGGTCTTCCCCGGCGGCGAAGGCCTGGCGCAGGTGCAGATCCGTGCGGTGGCCGCGGTGCGCGAGCACGATCGACGGTTCGCCGAGAAGGCCGGTCACGATGTGCTGTGGGTGGCGTGCACGCATGGTGACGTGATCAAGTCCGTACTCGCCGACGCGCTCGGCCTGCATCTCGACGGTTTCCAGCGCATCGTGGTCGAACCCGCCTCGCTCAGCATCGTGCGCTACACCCCCACCGCGCCGTATGTGGTTCGGCTCAACGACACGGGGGCGGATCTGTCCGGTTTGGCAATCAAACCGCAACGGCCCGCCTCGGATTCCGGGGCGCCCGCAGAGCCCGAAGCCGGTCCGGTTCCCGGTGGCGAGCTAGGTGGCACCCCGAGTGCGGATAATGGGAATGCGGAGCTTTGAGATTCCTTGTAAACGAGTAGGTGGCGTGTTGCGGAGTCCAGCGCCGCGGGTAGTCGATCAGGGTCACGTATCAGGAGGTGCAGATGTCTCGCGCAATCCACGTATTTCGCACCCCCGATCGTTTTGTCGCCGGGACCGTCGGTGAGCCGGGCGATCGCGCGTTCTACCTGCAGGCCGTGCAGGAACCACGGGTGGTCAGCGTGTTGCTGGAGAAGCAACAGGTGAAGGTGCTCGCCGACCGGATGGGTCTGCTGCTCGACGAGGTCGCGCGCCGCTTCGGCGCCGAGGTGCCGCCGCAGGCCGAGGACATCTCCGACAGCGACCCGCTGGTGACCCCGATCGACGCCGAGTTCCGGGTCGGCACCATGGGCCTGGGCTGGGACGCCGATGCGGGCGCGGTGGTGGTGGAACTGTTGGCGATCACCGAAACCGAGGTCGACGAGTCGGTGGTGCTCGATGACACCGAAGAAGGCCCCGACGCGGTACGGGTGTTCCTGACCCCGATCCAGGCCCGGGAGTTCGCGTTGCGCTCCACCCGGGTGATCGCGGCGGGCCGGCCGCCGTGTCCGCTGTGTGGGGAACCGCTTTCGTCGCGCGGGCATATGTGTGTGCGAACCAACGGATACAAGCGCGGGGATATTTTCGGCGCGGCCGAGCTAGAGGAGTAGTCCGTGGCCGAGCCTCGGTGGCACACCGCGGAATTGACGGTGATCGGGCGGGTGACGACCGCGAGCAATGTCACCCTCGTCTGCGATACGGACGGCGTTCGCGTGGTCTACAAGCCGGTGCGCGGGGAGCGGCCGCTGTGGGATTTCCCGGACGGCACGCTGGCCGGGCGAGAGGTGGCCTCGTATCGGGTGTCGGATGCGCTCGGCTGGGGTGTCATTCCGGAGACGATCCTGCGCGATGGCCCCTACGGGCCGGGCATGGTGCAGCGGTGGGTGGAATCGGTGGACAACCACACCGATCAGGGCGACCGGCTCGATCTGGTGGATCTGGTGCCGTTGGGTGCGGTGCCGGACGGGTTCTGCGAGGTGCTGCGCGCCCAGGATCCGGGGGGTAACGAGGTGTCGCTGATCCATGCCGACGACCCGCGACTGCAGCGGATGGCGGTGCTCGATGTGCTGCTCAACAATGCCGACCGCAAGGGCGGGCATGCTTTGGAAGGTGTCGACGGGCAGGTTTACGGCGTCGACCATGGCATCTGCTTGCACAGTGAGCACAAGTTGCGCACCGTGCTGTGGGGCTGGGCGGGTAAACCCATCTGTGACGGATTCATGGCCGATATCGCCGCCTTCGCCAAGGAACTGCCCGGTTCGGTCGCCGATGATCTCGCACCGCATCTCACCGATGCGGAGATCGAGGCGCTCGCCGATCGTACGCAGGAACTGCTGGACAACCCGGTGATGCCGGTGCCGCGCACGTCGCGGCCGATTCCGTGGCCCGCGTTCTGAGCTGAGGTCGGCACAGCCCGGGATACTGTCCGCAGTCGCTTGCGATGTGCGTGCGGTGCCGTATTGCATCGAGTGTCGGCGCGCATGTGCTGCCCTGGTGGGATTACGGTTTCCGCTTTCCGGCGTAGCGCGGCGGGGCGGGGATTCGTGCGGGCGTGGGCATTCCGCAGATGCACGGCCGCGGCCGGGAGTGGCGCGCTCAGTCGAGCAGCGGGCGGACTTCAGCACCGACGAAGCGGACGAATTCGATCAGGTTCGGATCGTCATCGGTGGGTTCGAGGACTACGGTGTCGGCGCCTGCGTCGGCGTAGCGGCGGACGGCATCCGCGACGGCGTGTGCGTCGCCCGCGATGCCTGCCTCGGGCGGGTGCTCGCTGGAGTTGCGTTGCTGGGCCGCAGTCAAGCGTTCGGCCGCGTCCGGGCCGGTGGCCGTGAGCAGGTTGACGATGACCCGATGCGGTTCGGCGCGTGCGGCTTTCGCGCGGCCTTCCTCGATGCGCGCACGGGCGGCGCGGACGCCGTCGGGGGTGGTTCGTGCGGTGAGGATGGTGGCGTCGGCGAGTTCGCCGGACAGTCGCAGGGTCTGCGGGCCGGTCGCGGCGGCGGTGATCGGCGGGGACGTGGTCGGCGGCCATTCCAGGGCGACATTGTCGAGGTGCACGTATCGGCCTGCGGCGCTGACCTTTTCACCGTTCAGCAATCCGCGCAGCGCAACCAGATGTTCCCGTAGCAGCGTCATCGGCGATTCGACCCGCGCGCCGATCTGTCCCATCCAGTCCTGCACACCGTGCCCGAAACCCGGAATCACCCGGCCCGGATGCAGCCGCAACAGCGCCGCCACCTCCATGGCGGTGAGCGCCACATTGCGCAGCGGCACCGGCATCACCCCGATCCCGACGCGCACCCGCTCGGTCCGCGCCAACACTGTTGCGGCGGTGGTGATTCCACCGGCCCAGAAGCAGTCCTCCCACAACCACAGTTCTTCGAGCCCGCTGTCCTCGGCCGCGGCCGCAACCGCGAGCAAGCGTTCCGGGGAAACCTGGGGCATCGACACCGCACCGAGAACAGTCATCCGTCCAACCTAGCGCGATCGCACTCGGCCCCGGCCGAATTCGGACAGCCCGGTGCGCTCGGCAAACTCAGCGACAGTGACCTGCGCCACTCCCGGCAATTCGATCCGCCAGACGGCAAACATTGACATCCGACTTTTGCGACATCGGACCAGGTCAGATCCGGGGTGGTTGCCATACAACCTATCGTTGGGAGCAGGGTGCGGCGCAATGGCCTCCACCACACCTTTACCCTCGAATCATGCAGTCCTGGTCCGATACCGCCCTACCGACAATTCCCGGAGCAGGGCCACCGTTGCGGTTGTACGACACCGCCGACCGGCAGGTTCGCCCGGTGACCCCGGGCCCTACGGCCACCATGTACGTCTGCGGGATCACCCCCTATGACGCCACCCATCTCGGGCATGCCGCCACCTATTTGACCTTCGACCTGGTCCACCGGCTGTGGCGCGACGCGGGCCAGGAGGTGCACTACGTGCAGAACGTCACCGACGTCGACGACCCGCTGTTCGAGCGCGCCGCCCGCGACGGTGTGGACTGGCGTGATCTGGGCACCCGCGAGATCAATCTGTTCCGCGAGGATATGTCCGCCCTGCGCATCGTGCCGCCGCGCGACTACATCGGCGCCGTGGAGTCCGTCGACGAGGTCATCGAATTCGTGCAGAAGCTGCTGGCCTCGGGCGCGGCGTACACGGTCGAGGATGCCGAATATCCGGACATCTACTTCCGCGCCGATGCCACCGAGCAGTTCGGCTACGAATCCGGCTACGACCGCGCAACCATGGAGCGCCTGTTCGCCGAACGCGGCGGCGATCCCGACCGTCCCGGCAAGCGCGACACCATCGACGCACTCCTGTGGCGCGCCGCGCGTCCCGACGAGCCGTCGTGGCCGGCGCCGTTCGGTGCCGGGCGACCCGGCTGGCATATCGAGTGTGCGGCGATCGCGCTCAACCGCGTCGGCCCCGAATTCGATATCCAAGGCGGCGGTAGCGACCTGATCTACCCGCATCACGAGTACTCCGCCGCACACGCCGAGGCATTGATCGCGGGCCGCCGCTTCGCCCGCCACTACGTGCACGCCGGTCTGATCGGCCTGGACGGCGAGAAGATGTCCAAGTCGCGCGGCAACTTGGTGCTCGTCTCCAAGCTGCGCGCCGCAGGAGTCGACCCTGCCGCGATCCGCCTCGGCCTGCTCGCCGGTCATTACCGCCGAGACCGCATGTGGACCGACGCCGTCCTCGCCACCGCCACCGCCCGCCTGGACCTGTGGCGCCGAGCCACCGCGCTCGCTTCCGGCCCCGCCGCCGAAGACACCGTCGCCCGCCTCCGCCAACACCTCGCCGACGACCTCGACACCCCGAAAGCCCTTGCCGCTGTGGATAACTGGGCCAACCAAACCCTCAACTACGGAGGCCGAGACAGCGAGGCCTCGACGCTGATCGCAACCGCCGTAGACGGCCTACTGGGCGTTCAGCTGTAATCCACCCAGCCGGAACGACGATCAGAGCATGCTGTGGGCGCGCTACTCGGGTGTCGTCGCACCCCACTGTGCCATCTGCGACCGCCATGGACGCCCGGCCAGTCCGCGCAGCTCGGTTGCCGTCTGCCGCGGCAGTCGGCCCCAACCGGGCATCCCACGGCGGCACACGGTACCGCGAGATTCGCGCCGCGTCTCGAGATCGCGGCCTACCCTGAATGCGAACTGCATGGGCGCATACACGCTGTATGCGCCCAGTATGGCCGCCAGTTCCACTCGTGGATCTCGGGCCACCGAGGTGGTTATCGCTTGTGCCGGAACCTCCGTGCTGCTCGTAACCACCTGCGCCCGAGCGGACTCGGTCGGCTCGCTGGTCAGCGGTGCGACGCGCAGGCGCGCGTAACTGTCGGCGTCTGCGGGCGCGAAGAGCAGTTCGACGCGCTCCTTCACACACGCTTTCGGCCCGCATATCTGCGATCGAGCGTGGGTGGGGCGGAAAGTGCTCGGGTGGTGGGGAATGTGGGCTCGATGGCGGCTGCGGGGCAGGGGGTGGGTTGTTCGGGGAGGTGATCCGTGATGTTGTACACGGGTGTGCGGCATTCATCCTCGGGGCTTGGTGGGGCGGTGGTCGGTGCTCGATGGTGTGATCGGCGCGGGTACGGCGTTGGCGGCGGGGCGGTTGCAGGCCGCGGCTGCGCAGGCGGATCCGCGGACGGTGGCGGCGCGGATGCGGTTCTTCGGGGCGGACATGGTGGATCCGGATACGGGTGCGGTGCGTGCGGATCGGGTGGTGTTGTCCTGGGTGGGGTGCACGACCTATGCGTTCGCGATGGCCGGGTCGGTGTTTCTGCTTGATGCGTGGGTGCCGCGGCTGACGAGCACCGGTTATGTGCCCGCGACGGCGCAGGATCTGGCGGATCTGGCGCCGGAGGCGATATTCATCGGGCACGGGCATTTCGATCATGCCGCTGATGCGGGTCGGATCGCCGAGGCATCGGGGGCAGTCGTGTATGGAACCGCCGAGCACGGCGTGAATATCCGTGCGCAGGTGCCGGATCCGACATTCCGGACGGCCGCGCTCGGGGACGGGGCGTCGCTGCCGGGGGAGCGACACGAGTTCACTGTGGGACCGGTGGAGGTCACCGCGGTCCGTCACGTGCACTCCGCGCCCACCGCTCCCGAGCGGCCCGGCGGGTCCGCGCCGTTTTTCCCGCGGCCGGAGCTGGGCGCTCTGGTGCGGCATCCACCGACGCTGGCCGGTGTCCTGCAGAGTGCGCGGCGCCTCGGCGATCCGGAGGGCGGCACTCTCCTCTACCAATTCCGCGTTCCCGGATTCGCGCTGGTCTGGCACGATTCCTCGGGTCCGCTCACCGAGAAGGCCCCGCAGGTCTTCGATGTCTTCGCCGACCTCCCACCCACCAACGTCCAGATCGGCGCGGTCCAGGGATTCAACCAGATCAGCAACGGTCTTCGCGACCCGCGCCGCTACATCGAGGCCATCCGCCCCGAACTGTTCGTCCCCACTCACCACGACAACTGGCTGCCCGGCATAACCGCCTGCGCCGCCACCTACGACAATCCACTGCGCGGCGAACTGGCCCGCATCCCCACCGACCACCGCCCAGACCTGCGCCCCCTCCACGACCCGGTCGACTACGTCAACCCCCACCGCCTGACCTTCTCGCTGTAACCCAACTGCCACAACACTTTACGGCTGTTCGCTCAGTCGGAGCGAGCCACTCGCCCGATCGGCAGGCATCGACCTGCTCGAACACCGCCGGCCACTACGCTGCGATCGAGTCGAGTCGAATGGTTACTCGGACCGACCGGCCCCCTTGCTTCGCCTTTGCATCCAGACCGAAGCACCGTTCAGGAAGCTGGTCTGTGTGGGAGGCGGGCGGCCATGGTGGCCAGGTTGTCGGCGAAGGTGAGGACGAATTCGACGCAGAGGTCGATGAGTTCGTCGCGGGTGATGTCGATGCCGTCGTCGAGCCAGGCCAGGATCAGTTCGGCGGCGCCGCCGGTGATCATCAGCGAGACCGCGCGCACCAGGGTGTCGCTGCCTGGTGGTGGGTCGAGCAGGGCGCGTTCCTGATCGGCGACGACGTCGGCGATGGTGCGCATGGCGGCGGCGCGGCGGCGCATCAGGGTGTCGCTGCCGTGGGCTTCGGCGAAGGCGATGCGGGCGCGGCGCGGGTCGTCGATAACGGAGGTGAGGATCGCGGTCACCGCGGCGCGCGTTTTGGCCGGAATGCCCTCCGGTGCCGCGGCCAGGGCGTCGAGGGAGCTGCGGACGGCGGTGTCGATGATCTCGTCGTGCACGGCGGCGGCCAAGGCATCGAGGTCCGAAAAGCTCTCGTAGAAGAAACGCGGGCCGACCTTGGCCTGTTCGCATACTCCACGCACCGTGGTCGTCGCCCAGCCCCGGGTGCCGATGATCTCCAGGGCCGCATCCATCAGGCGACGGCGGCGTTCCTCGCGCCGCTGCTCGGCGGAGGTGCCGCGGTAGATCCCGGTCGCTGCCCGTGTCACAGGCTCAGTATGCCGCAGGCAAAACAGGAAACAACCGTTTACGGAAACGATTGATTCCTGTATGGTGTGGATCACACGATTTTCGCAAGGATGCGAGAGGACCACCATGATGTCGACGATGGGCCGACGGGCAAAGTACGCCGCATCCACGCTGGCCGAGCGTTATCCGTCGCGGACCCGAGCCCTCGCCGAACCACCCGCCGGTAGCGAATTGCGGCCGATACTAGGCGATTACGGCTTACCGGTGATCGGGCACGCCCTCCCAGCCATGACGGACAACCTCGATTTCGCGCGGCGGCGCGTCGAGAAATACGGTCCCGTGCAGTGGTCCGGACTGCTCGGCCGGCAGGTCGTGATGGTGGTGAGCCCGGAGGCGATCGAGGAAGTGCTCGCGGACCGGGACAAGGTGTATTCCGCCAAGGGCGGCTACGACTTCTTCATCGGACCGTTCTTCCGTGGCGGCATCCTGCTGCGCGATTTCGACGAGCACCGCTACCACCGGCGCATTCTGCAGCAGGCCTTCACCCGGCCACGACTGGTCGGCTATCTCGACATCACCACACCGGCGATCGCACGTGGCATGAGTGACTGGTTGCCCGCCGACGACTTTCAGCTTTTCCCGGCAACGAAACATCTGCTGCTGCGGATGGCTTCGGAGGTATTCATGGGCGCACGCCTCGGTCCCGAGGCGGCGCGGCTCGAGCGCGCGTTCATCGATGCGGTGCGCGGGGGGCAGGCGCTGGTGCGCACCAATCTGCCCGGCGGTGTGTGGGCGAAGGGCTTGCGCGGGCGCAAGGTACTCGAGGACTACTGCCGCCGCGAAATGCCCGCCAGGCGTGCAGGCACCGGTGACGACCTGTTCAGCGTGCTGTGCCACACCGCCAGCGACGAGGGCCATACGTTCACCGATCAGGACATCCTCGACCATCTGATCTTCGTGCTGATGGCCGCACACGACACCAGCACCATCGCTCTGGCGATGATGGGATATCAACTCGGTCTGCATCCGGAGTGGCAGGACCGCCTGCGCGCCGAATCGCAAGCCCTGGGCAAGGATTCGCTCGACTACGACGATCTCGACCGGCTGCCCGCCCTGGATCTGGTGTTCAAGGAGATCCTGCGGATGTACTCCCCGGTCGGTCAGCAGATCCGGGAGACGGTGCGCGACACCGCGATCCAGGGCCACTTCCTACCCGCGGGCACCATTGTCGTCATCGGCTCGCATTCGGCGATGCGTATCGATCGCTGGTGGCACGACCCTGATGTCTTCGATCCGGAGCGTTTCACCGCCGAACGCCAAGAGGACAAGTCCCACCGCTACGTCTGGGCGCCTTTCGGTGGCGGCGCGCACAAGTGCATCGGCCTGTACTTCGGCGGCATGACTGTCAAGGCGATCATGCATCGAATGCTGTTGCACTACCAGTGGTCGGTGCCTGCCGGATATGTGCCGCCGATGGGCTGGGCGACCGGCCCCATCCCACTCGACGGCCTCCCGATCCAGCTGCGAGCCGCACGCGTCGAAACCCGGCGGCCCGCATGAGAATCACCGCCGACCGAACCCGCTGCCAAGGCCACGGCATGTGCGAAGCCTTACTCCCGCACATCTTCCAGGTCGACACTTCCGGCAAAGTCCGCATCCTCACCGACCCCATCCCCACCCCCGACCAGCCCGACGCCCAACTCGCTATCGACACCTGCCCCGTCGAAGCCCTCCGCGTCGAATGAGAATGACTGGTAGCGGGCGCTCTCGACGGTTGCCGCCACCGTTACCCCGTGATCGCCGGTCCAGCGCCGGATCAGACCTCGGAGTGGACTGGGGCGGCTGGTTCGTGGGTGGTGTCGGATAGCGTTGGGGCGTAGAGGGTTTCGATTTCGGTGGCGTATTTGGTCGCGATGGGCTTGCGGCGCAGTTTCATGGTGAGGGTGATTTCGTCGCCGCCGGGCTCCCAGAAGGTGGGCAGGATGGTGAAGCGTTTGATCTGTTCCACGCGGGAGAGTTTCGCGTTGCCCGCGGCGATGCCCTGGGCGATTTCTGCGATGACGCCCGGGTCGGCGGCCAAGGCGGGGGCGGAGGCGTCGGGCAGACCGCGTTGAGTCGCATACGGTGTCGCGGATTCGGCGTCGAGCACGATCAGGGCGGTGTTGTAGGGGCGGGCGTCGCCGATGGTTACGATCGAGCCGACCAGCGGGGTGGCGGCCTTGATGGTGTTCTCGATATTGGCCGGGGACATATTCTTTCCGGCCGCGTTGATGATGAGTTCTTTCTTGCGGTCGACCACGCGTAGATAGCCGTCGGCGTCGCGGGTGAGGATATCGCCGGTGTGCAGCCAGCCATCGGCGTCGACCGCATCGGCGGTCTTGCCCGGCTCCTTGCGGTAGCGCTGCATGACGAGCGGTCCGCGGACCAGGAATTCGCCGTCGTCGGCGATTTTGGCCTCCGAACCGGGCAGCATGCGGCCGACGGTGCCCAGGCGCGCCTCGGCGGGTGGGCTGGCGCTGGCCACACAGGTCAGTTCGGACATACCCCAGATCTCGGAGATGGGGACGCCGAGACCGCAGAAGAAACCGAGGGTCTCCGGCGGGATCGGCGCGGCACCCGACATCGCCCACTTCACCTGGTCCAGGCCGAGTTTGGCGCGCAGCTTCGACAGCACCGACTCATCGGCCTCGGCCCATTCGGCGGCCAGCTCCGCATCGACGGTTCCGCCGTCCAGCAGCACCGCGGCCTTGCGCGCGGCCACACCCAGCGCCCATTGCAGTGCGGCCCTCGTGGTTTCGTCGGGCTCGTTGGCGACCGAGAATTCGACCGCGGCCTTGAACTTCTCCCACACTCGTGGCACCGCACCCCAAATCGTCGGGCGCGCATCCAATAGCGCCGCGGGCAGCTGGTTGCGGTCCGGCACGACGGTGATCTGGGTGCCGTAGTACTCCTGCAGGTACAGTGCGGTGAACCGGTCGGCCATATGCGCGGTCGGCAGGTAGGAGGTCTGCCGGTCGCCGAATTCCACGGGGAGTACGGCGTTGAAGGCGTGCGCCTCGGCGGTCAGGTTGGCGTGGGTGATCTCGACGCCCTTCGGATTTCCGGTGGTGCCGGAGGTGTAGACCAGCGTCGCGATATCGTCCGGGCGCACCGAACGCCATGTCGCCTCGAAGTCGAAATCGTTGCGGCCCTTGGCCTTCAGCTCCGCGAGACTGATCGTTCCTGCGTGTTCGGCATCCATGCACACGATGGTCTCGATCTGCGCCCCGCAGGTGCGGACCCGCTCGACGTACTGCTCCTCGCAGATCACCACCCGGTTGCCCGCATTGCCGAACACATAGTTCAGCTGCTCGGGTGCGAGGGTGTTGTATACCGAGAACGAGGTCGCGCCGGTGTGCTGCGCGCCCACCTCGATCGGATAGAACTCGACCCGATTGGCCATCATCAGCGCGACCGTATCCCCGCGCCCGATCCCGAGCGCATGCAATCCCGCCGCGATATGCCGCACCTGCTCGGCGTACTCCCGCCAGGTCAACGCGTGCCCGCCACCGATGGAGCGCACCGCGATCGCGTCGGGATCGATCGCCGCCACCCGCTGGAAGGCGGCACAGGAGGTATTCGGTTCGCTCATCGCACACCACAATCACTACGGCCACATTTTCTTCCCGACCGTAAGTTGCCACCCAACTCTCGCGTGCCGTTTTCACCCGATTTCGCCTCGCCCGTATGCCTTCCGCGGTCGGCGAAGATCGGCGTCGCACCCGAGCCACCGGGTTGGCCGCCACCCATTCGGAAGTCGACGGCCGACGATGGCGCTGAATGCGGCCAGTGCGCTTCGGGTGCCGAGTTGTGGGAGCTTCGTGGCGCCACGATGCCGAGTCGAGGGCAGATCGCGAGCCGATGAGGTTGTTCGACACTGTCCCTGGCTGCCGCGATCATGGGATCCCACCGATCTTGCTCCCGAGTTCCGCAGCCGGTCGCGGGGCACGTGCTTCATGATGCGCCGTCGCGGCAGGTTCCGGCGCGATGCGGGGCCGAGGATGAATCCGGGGACCGACCGGAATCAGCCGGTGCCCTTGATGAATCCCGGGTGCCTGCACGGTATCCGGGGGCCAGGCGCCACAGCGAGGTAACTTCCGCGGCTCGGGCTGCGTGCAGCGGGTCTGTGGTGTCGCGGGGTCGGGAGTGGTGGGGTCGGGTGTCGATCCGGTCGATGATGTGCAGTCCTGCCGAGTCGATCGCGGTGCGGAGTTCGGTGCGGGTGCGCAGGCCGAGGCGTTCGGCCAGATCGGATAGGACCAGCCAGCCCTCGCCGCCGGGTTCGAGGTGAGCGGGGAGGTCGGCCAGGAAGGCGTGCAGCATGGCACTGTTCGTGTCGTAGACGCCTTGTTCGACGGTGGAAGTCGGGCGGACCGGGAGCCACGGCGGGTTGCAGACGATCACGTGTGCGCGGCCGTCGGGATACAGGCCTGGGCCCTGGACATCGATGCGGGTCGTGAGCCCGAGGCGGTCGATATTGTCGCGGGCGCAGTCGAGTGCGCGCGGATTGATATCGGTGGCGACGATGTGGTCGACGCCGCGGCAGGCCAGCACCGCCGCCAGCACGCCGGTTCCGGTTCCGAGATCGAATGCGGTGCGGTGCTGGACCGGTAACGGTGCCGTGGCGACCAGATCGACGTATTCGCCGCGCACGGGAGAGAAGACCCCGTAGTGCGGGTGGATCCGCGCGCCCAGAGCCGGTACCAGGACACCGTTTTCGCGCCACTCGTGCGCCCCGATCGCTCCGAGTAGTTCGGTCAAGGCGATCACCATCGGCTCATGCGCGGACCCGTACGCCTCGGTGCACGCCTGCCGAACATCGGGCGCGCGCCGCAATGCCAACGAATGGTCCGGCTCCAACTGCACGATCAGCCTGCCCAACACCCGTGCCCGCTGCCCACGAGCTCGCCGATAGAGGTGAAAGGATTCGGCCGGCCCCTCACCCGCCGGTACGGGTTTGCGATCGATGCGCCGGCTCAGTGCCCGCAACAGCTGACGGGCGTTGTGAAAATCGCCGCGCCAGAGCAGCGCCGTCCCCTGGCAGGCCAGGCGGTAGGCGGTATCGGCACGCATGCGGTCATCGGCGACGGTGACCTGCGCCGGCGCTGCCGCCGCGCTTTCGGAATGCCACTGTGCGCTGTGGTCGGTATCTGCTTCGGTCCAGTGAATGGTCGACATGGGGTGCTCCTCGTGATCGGACGTGCATTGGCACGGAGAGCACTTCGACGAGGAGCGGGAGAACGGCCTGAGTCAGCCGGGGCTGTAAGGACGGACTAGCGGTCGCACGTCGAAGCGCGAGCACCGAAGTCGCCGAGGACCATACCGAGCATCATGAACAGCCCTTTCCCTGAGTCGACACCTCGAGACTCGCACACGAGCCGATGCCACCACACACCGGGTCCGAACAAGGGCCCATCACGAGGTGTCTCATCGCCGCAACCCCGATCGGTATCGGTGGCGTGAATCCGAGGCGGGGGCGAGTTCGTAGTGAGCCGATGCCGCCGTCGGGTCGGCATCGCACACGTACCGAATCACCTTCCGCCGCACAGCTTCCCAATAGGTGGCCGCCCCGGCTCCAAGTTCCTCCCGTTCGGCGAAGGACCAGGCGGCGACTCAGTTCCGAGCACATCTGCGTTCGCCGCTCGCAATGGCTGGACTGCGGACGAATTCCTCGACAGCTGAATCGATTTCGATGAAAGCGTGCACGGCAACCGAAGTCGAATCTGCTCCCGGGGGCCCGAACCTCGGCCGAATGCGGTCAGGCGACGCCCATCCATTTGTCGATTCGATCGATTGCCCCAGGGGTGAACGCGCAGGTGATGTGGTCGCACGGCAGCAGGGTCAGTGACACGTCCACGCCGGCGCTTTTCCACTGTTGCTGGAGTGCTTGCGCACCGGCGACGGGAATCCATTCGTCGAAGAGGCCGTGCCACAGGTAGATCGGCATCGTCGGGGTCAGTCCGCCGGCCTTGGTTTCGCGGTAGATCCGCTGGACGACGTCGGTCGGGTACGGGTCGACTTTGGTCAGCGTGCGCACCGCCACCGGCGCGGCGCCGAGGAGGGCGGCGCTGGAGCAGAGGTTCTTGTTCTCTTGGGCGGTCCGCACCCCGATGTCGTTGAGCAGGTCGAATGCCTCGGGCGTGGCTCGGGCCACCCCGAGCGCCGCCATCAGATACAGCGCAGCGGCGGGCGGCTTCCCGTCCATGGTCTTGCGCAGCAGGCTCAGGTCGGCGGGTGTGCCACCTGCGGCGGCGCCGAGGATCTGCAGTTCGGGGGCATATGTGGGCTGCAGCTGTGCCGCCCATACGGTGGCGATCGCGCCGCCGCTGTAGCCGATCATCGTGGTGGGGCTGCCCGCCAGTCCGGCCGCCGGAAACTGTAGTGCGGCACGGATTCCGTCGAGCACTTCGCGTGCCTGGGTGGGCCCGTGTGCGTAGGCCATCTTGGGGCCTTGGTAGTCCGTCATCACCACCGCGTAACCGTGCCCGAGCAGTTGGCGGGTGATATCGGGCGCCTCGATGGAGACCGCATGGGTCAGTTGGTAGGACGGATTGCATTGGAGCCCGACACTGTCGATGGCGTAGTTATTGCTGACGACGCGGCCGTTCCATGTCTTCGGTTTCATGATCGTGGTGATCGCGGCGATCGAAGTGCCGTCGGCGGCAGTGGATTTGAACCACACCTGCCAGGCGGCGAAGTCGTTGGTCGCGGCCAGCGGCGGCAGAATCTGCACCGATCGCGACGACACGATCGCGCCGTTGGACAGCCCGTCGGTATTGAAATGCTGATCGAGGTAGGCGTCGCCGGTCGGGTCGGGATCGTATTTCGCGTAGTCACCGCTGTCGGCCGCGACCAGGGGCGAGGCCGCGAATATGGTGAGCGCCAGGGTGGTCGCGACGGTGAGGGCACGCCACGGCAGCCGAAACATGAACAAGTCGCCTTTCGCTCGAACAACACGCTGACCGGGGAATCCGCGTCGGCAGAGGTTAAACCAACCGGGGCCGCGACACCCGCGGATTTCACGATCAACTCCGAAATTCGCGTCGTGCGATAGGGCCCGCCACGCAATTGCTGTACACGTCTGGGACAGTGGCCTACATTGCTGGCATGAACACCATCGAGCTCGACGCACCGGACGGCGCTCTCGAGGCGATCCTGGCCCGCCCGACAGGGGACGGTCCGTGGCCCGGTGTCGTGGTGCTCCACGATGGTGTGGGCTTCGGCCCGGATATCCGGAGCAATGTCGAAATGCTGGCCGACTACGGCTATCTCACGATCGCACCGAACCTGTTCGCCAATGGCCGGGTGCGCTGCATCCGCGCGGTGATGCGGTCGCTGATCTTCACCGGCGCCAGCCCCGCGATCCGGGAGATACTCGCCGCCCGCGACCGCCTGGTCGCCGATCCCGACTGCACCGGCAAGACCGCGGTCATCGGCTTCTGCATGGGCGGTGGCTTCGCATTGCTCACCGCGCCAATGGGTTTCGACGCGGCCGCACCGTTCTATCCGGGCCTCTACGGCGACTACCGCGCCCAACTCGAGGGCGCATGCCCGGTGGTGGCCAGCTACGCCCAGCTCGACCCCTCACTCCTCGGCACGGGCCGCAAACTCGATCGGGTGCTGACCGATCTCGGCGTCGAGCACGACATCAAGACCTACCCGGGCACCATGCACGGCTTCGCCAACGTCTTCGGCATCGATCCGGTCCTGCGGGTCGCGGGTCTCGGCTACGACGCCGAGGCCACCCGCGATGCCTGGCATCGGATCTTCGCGTTCTTCGACAAGCACCTGACGGACACACCGGCCAGCGGATCCGAATAGCGCGGCCTCGGGGCATACCGCAACCCGAGGGTCCGACCACGACGCCCGCACCGCCGCATCCCTACCACCCGAGATGACTTCCAGCGAACACCTCCGCCATCACTCACCACGCCACCGCGGCGCACGCTTCTCGGCAAACGCGCGCGGCCCTTCCAGTGCGTCCTTGCTCGCGAAGATCGGCCCCGCCTCCCGGAAACTCATCTCCCACATCGGCGCATCCCAATCGGAGCCGAATTCGTTGCTGCGGTGCATGATTCGCTTGGATGCGGACACCGACAGCGGCGGGTTGGCGGCGATCGTCTCGGCGAGCTCCATCGCGGTGGGCAGCACCTGATCGGCCGGGACGACCCGGTTGACCAACCCCCAGTGCGCGGCCGCCGCGGCATCGATGGGCGCTCCGGTCAGCACCATCTCGTGGGCGATCTTGGGTGGGATCTGACGCGGCAGCCGCAGCACACCGCCCGCGGCGGCGAACAGCCCACGGGTGACCTCGGGCAGTCCGAGTTCGGCATCGGCGCTCATCACCGCGAGATCGCAGGCCAATACGATCTCGGTGCCGCCGCCGAGGGCGAATCCGTTGACCGCGGCGATGAGCGGCTTGTCGATGAAATGCTGGACCAGTCCGGCGAATCCGTACTCCGGATGCTACGGGTCGTGAATTCCGTTGCCGCGTGCCAGTTCCTCGAGATCCGCGCCCGCGCAGAACGCGCGACCGGCCCCGGTGATCACCCCGGCCCGCAGGTCCCGATCGGCCGCCAACTCCTCGAGTGCCGCACCGACGGCCATCGAGAGCGTGGAGTTCACCGCGTTCATCGCCTCGGGTCGGTTCAGCGTGATGATCGCGATATGGCCCTGTCGTTGCAGGACGGCGGCCTCGGTCATGTCGGGCTCCTCTATTGATGTGTGCCGAACCTACCTTCTTACGAGCCGGATTCGGTCAGCTCGGCGACGACCGGACCGAACATGGTGTTCTTGATCGCGCCCAGCGTCGCGGGATCCTTACCGCCGAGCGGGGCGAGCATCGCGATGGCGGCGGTGGCGACCGCAGCTTCGCCCGCGGTGGCGTCGACGATATCCAGTGCTGCGGCATCGATTCCGCCGAAGCGGCGACCGGTGGTCATAGAGGCCATCGCGGCCTTAGGGGGCAGCTTGGACTGGATCAGCGCGGCCATGCCCGGGGTGAACGGAATGCGGATATCGACCTCGGGCAGACAGAAGAAGCCACGGTCGGCGCGCATCACCCGGTAGTCGTGGGCGAGGGCGAGCATGGCGCCGGCGCCGAAGGCGTGCCCGGGCAGCGCGGCGGCGGTAGGAATGGGCAGGGTGAGCACGCGGGCGAATAGGGCCTGGACCCGGCCGATGTACCACTGGGTGCGGTCGCCGTTGGCGACCAGCCAGTCCAGGTCGAGGCCGTTGGAGTAGAACTTGCCGCTCGCGGTGGTCACCAGACCGTGTGCCCCCTCGGCGAGCGCGGTGTCGAGGTGGGCGTTGACCGCGTCGAGAAAGTCCGGGGCGAAGCGGTTTTCGTCATCGCCGAGGTCGAGGACGGCGATCTTTTCGTGGTAGTTCAGTGTGCTCATGTTGGTCCTTGCTCCAGGTGTTATTCGGGTGGGCCGACCGCGAGCACCGCGCGCACGGCGGCGCGAAGGTGTTCGCGGGCAATGGGTTTCGTGATCCGGTCGCGGCGCAGCAGGATGCCGGTCGGCAGATCGACGACGCAGGTGGTGATCACGTCGACCGCGGCGGCGTCACCGCGGCCCCATAGGGCACGCGCCAGCCGGATGAGCAGTCGCACCAGCGCCTCATCGGTTCCGGCGAGTTCGGCGACGACCTGTTCGGGTAGTTCGTCGCCGAGCAGTTCGTCACGTGAGACGGTCAGCAGCAGTTTCGAGGAATCCGGGTATCGCCGCGCGAACTCCACCGGCGTCTCGGCCGCGGCCACCACGGCCTCGAGCGCGCGTGGGGTGCCCTTGTTCGCGTCGAGGTGCGCCTCGACCGACTCGGTCTGCATCCGCAGAAACCGCCCCGCCGCCCGTAACCAGCTGCGTCCTAGCAATTCCGCGCGCGAACCGAAGGTGTGATAGATCGCGCCGTTGGACACGCCGGTTGCCGCCGCGACAGCCCGGATGGTGACCGCCGCGGGACCCGAGCGCACCGCCAGCGACTCCGCGGCATCGAGCACGATGTCGGGGTCATGGGTCCGCGGGCGGGGCATGCCACGACTATAACAGAGCAGTTGCTCTGTAATGAATCGGCAGCACCCTGGCAAACCCTCTTCCGCTCTGCCACTGCATGTTTCGCCCGGTCACGGGTACTTTCGCGGCGCGGCGATGCCTATGCGCGGACTTCGTTACGTTTCGGCGCGACGGACATACGATGAGGTACTGTCCGGTCCACCCTGCCCGCACGAACAGAAACGGCGCCTGCGAATGTCACGAGTGGTCACCAAGGAGCAGTACTTCGACACCGCTCTGGAGGTCTTGGCCGAACTCGGCTTCAAGGGCCTCAATATCGGCGTGCTGTGCCGCCGCCTCGGTGTCACCAGCGGCTCGTTCTACCACCATTTCGGCAGCTGGCAGGGCTTCGTGGACGCACTGCTCGAGCATTGGGAGAACCGCCAGGTCATCATCCTGCGCACGCTGAACTTCAACCAGGGCAATCCCGACGACGACATCCGCGCCATGTCCGACCTGGCCGCGGGCCTGCACCACGCCGCCGAGGCCGCGATCCGCGCCTGGGCAGGCAATGACGAATCGGTGAACCTGGCACTCAAGCGGGTCGACGAATCGCGCCGCCGCACCGTGCACAAGGCAATCAAAGGCGTGGTCCGCGATGAGGAGACCACCGCGGTGGTCACCGCGCTCGGCATGTCGATGCTGATCGGCTACCAGCAGATCGCCGCGGGCGGGGAGGACATTTCACTGGACCAGCTGCTGGCCGAGTACGCGCGGTTGATCTACTCCCACGCCCGCCGCTGACCACCGGCCGACCGTGCGAGAAGGAAACGGTCGGCGAGGGTAGTCGAATGGTGGCAGTTGGTGCGTTCGGAGACCGCCGAATGACGACCGTCGGCGGTCAGCCCAGGAGTTCGTCGATGTAGCACCAGCGCCAGGCCTCGCCGGGTTCGACGCTGCGCATGACGGGGTGGCCAGTGCCGGCATAGTGTTTGGTGGCGTGATTGCCCACCGAGGAGTCGCAGCAGGCAATGTGCCCGCAGGACAGGCACATTCGCAGATGCACCCAGGTATACCCCTCGGCGATGCATTCCTTGCACTCGTCGGGTTCGGTGGGCTCACGCACCAACGGCGCGGACTCCAGATGCGCGCAGCTGTCGGCCGCCGCCGGGGCGGCGAGCGGTTCGACGCGTTCCTCTTCGGTTTCGTCGAAGCGGTCGATCATCGATTCCTCGAGATCGAGCCGCGACAGCACGTACTGCAGGATCTCGTAGTCCGCGCCGCCCGAATCCCGCACGCGCAGTACCGTTTCCCGTTCCGCGCGCAGCATTTCCAGCCGCAGTCGCCGATATTCGGCGGTCGGTGTCGCCAGTTCCGATTCCGAGCGGCCCAGGCGTTCCCAGGCCGCATTGGTCTTCCAGGTGACCCGATCGCGCAATTGTTCGACGACACCCGGCGGTGTATCGGGGGTGATGTGCTTGTCCAGTTCGGCCAGTCCGGCCGCGGTCGCCTGCTGCAGCAGATTCGCCTTCTGCAGTGCGTTTTCCGCGCGACTCGGGCCGCGCACATGTAGCCGCCGCACCAACCACGGCAGCGAAGTCCCTTGCAGCAGTAGCGTTCCCGCGACCACGACGAGCGCGAGCAGTTTGAGCACCGGCAGTTGCGGGGTGTCGGCCGGCAGCAGCAGCACCGCGGCCAGAGTGACCACGCCGCGCATGCCCGCCCACGACACCACCACCGGATGACTCACCGGCACATCGGCATTCGACAATCCGAGCTTGCGCGAGAGCAGCGCGACCGGGAACACCCACAGCGGCCGCGACAGCATCGCCGCCATCATGACCGCCACCGCCGCCGCGATCAGGGTGGTGTGGTCGAGGTCGCTGTTCCACGCGCCCTCGATGATCGCGCGCATCTGCAGCCCGATCATCAGGAACACGACGCTCTCGAGAATGAATTGGATGGTGCGCCAGTTGGTGCGTTCGGCGATCCGGGAGGCAGCGCTCTGCCATACCGGCGCACCGTGGCCCAGGACCATGCCGCAGGTCACCACCGCGATCACGCCGGAGGCCTTGATCCCCTCGGCGGGCAGATAGGCGACGAACGGCGCCAGGAACGACAGCGTGGTGTCCAGCACCGGATCGGTGATCCGCCGGCGCAGCATCGCAAGCAGATAGGCGACCACGATGCCCACCGCTGCACCACCGCCCGCGGCGAGCAGGAAGTCACCACCGGCCTTCCACACCGACACCGTGCCCGCGGCCGCCGCGATCGCGGTGCGCACCGTCACCAGTGCGGTCGCGTCGTTGAACATCGACTCGTCTTCGAGGATGGTGACGATCCGGCGCGGCATGCCGATGCGCCGCGCGATCCCGGTCGCGGCCACTGCATCCGTCGGTGCGACCACTGCACCCAAGGCCACCGCCACCGCGAACGGTACCGGCAGCAGCCACCACACCACCGCCGCGACCGCGAACGTGCTGAACAGCACCAGGCCCACCGACAGCAGTGCGATGGTGCGCGCATTGGCTCGGAAGTCGACCAGCGAGGTGCGAATCGCCGAGGTGTAGAGCAGCGGCGGCAGGAAACCCAGCAGGATGACTTCGGGATCCGGGTGTACCTCGGGAACGTGCGGCAAATACGAGGCGACCACCCCGGCCAGCGTCAACACCAGCGGTTCGGATATCCCGAACCGTCGCGCGAGCGCCGCGAGCGACGCCGCCGACGCGACTAGAACAACGAGGCCGATCGCGACATGCACTATGGCATTCTCGCAGAGCAAACACACGGCTCGAAAAGACCATGCGGTACGTGACACGGACAGTGTGGTTCGCTTCCCCCGAATGGCTGTGGCGGTAGCGTTCGCGCGCAATAGTTGTCGGCACGAAGGAGGTAGACATGGAAGAGTTTGCGTCCTGGCGGGCGAGCGGTCGGCGGCACACTCACCGCGGCCATCAGATCTTCTGGCAGGACAGCACCGGTGACGGTGCCGGAAATCTGCTCTGTATCCACGGTTTCCCCACCGCGTCCTGGGACTGGCATGCGGTGTGGCCGGGTCTGCGCGAACGGTTCGCGCGGCTCATTGCCCCCGATATGATCGGCTTCGGCTGGTCGGCCAAACCCCGCAATTACGACTATCGGATCGCTGATCAGGCCGATATCCACGAGAACCTGCTGCGTCAGCAGGGGATTTCCCGCACGCACATCCTGGCCCACGATTACGGTGACACCGTCGCCCAGGAGTTGCTGGCCCGCGACGCACAGCGCCGCGCCGACGGCGACGATTCCCTGGTGATCGAATCGGTATGCCTGCTCAACGGCGGACTGTTCCCCGAGACCCACCGTGCGCGCCCGGCGCAGAAGTTGCTGGCGAGTCCGCTGGGACCGCTGGTCGGGGTGTTGGGCACCGAGCGGGTCTTCCGTCGCAGCCTCGCCGGGGTCTTCGGTCCCGATACCCGCCCGAGCATCCACGAGCTCGATCAGTACTGGATCCTGTGGTGCAGTAAGCACGGCAAGAGCAACGGGCACAAACTGATTCGGTATATGGGTGAGCGCAAGGCGAACCGGGAGCGCTGGGTGGGCGCGCTGCTCGACACGCAGGTTCCGGTCCGGCTGATCGACGGCCTGCTCGACCCGGTATCGGGTGCGCACATGGTGCGCCGCTATCGCGAGCTGATCGCGGATCCCGATGTCGTCGAGTTGCCGAAGGTCGGGCACTACCCCCAGCTCGAAGCCCCCTGGGAGACCTTGGCCGCGGTGCTCGATTTCCACACCAGCCGCGTGCGGTAGACCAACACCCAGCGTTATGGGGTGTCCCATACTATGGCTACATGGCAGCGACACGCCGATCGAATAAGGAGGCTCCGGCGCGCCCACGGCAGCGTGACGCGCGCCGGCGGATGATCGAGGGCACGATCGAATCCCTGCGCATCCACGGCGCGAGCGCCACCAGTGTGGACCGGGTGCTTGCCGATACCGGCGCGCCCCGCGGGTCGGTCTATCACCACTTTCCCGGCGGTCGCACCCAGCTGATCACCGACGCGCTGAGCGCGGCCGGTGGTTCGATGTCGGAATTCATCGAAACGATCACCCGCGAGAACGAGCCGACCACCGCACTGGATATGTTCGTCGCACTGTGGCGACGGACCCTCGTCGACAGCGACTACCGCGCGGGCTGCCCGATCTTCGCGGTCGCCGTCGAAACCAACGACGATGCACCGGAATTCGCGGCATCTGCCGCCGCGATCTTCGCCCGCTGGAATACCGCACTCACCGATCTGCTCAGCCGTCACGGCCTCGACCCGGTGCGCTCGCGGCGCATGGCCACGCTCACCGTCGCCGCCGTCGAGGGGGCGATCGCGCTGTGTCGCGTCGAGCGTGCCACCACACCGCTGGAGGACACCGTCCGCGAATTGCAAGCTCATCTGACGAGCGCCATCAGTGCTTCCATGTAGCACCTGATTGACCCGTGAGGTCGGTCTTTTCCGGCCGTATTCGGCAGTTCAACCCTGCGAAGAATGCGCGCTCAGAGCCGTTCTTCTGGCTACGCGGCGCAACGTTTCGACAGGGCGTCCCCTTGACATCCCGATTATGGTGGAGACCATAATCAGCGTCGGGTGCAGGTTCCACCGCGCCCACCACGGACCCGAGGAGACGCCGATGTCGCGAGCAGCCGAGCTCGACCTGGAGACGATCGATCTGGCCCGGAACGGGAGAGTGCTCACCGCGACCATCGTCGCGCCGCCGCTGAACTTCGTCACGCCCGCCGTCGTAAGGGATCTGGACCTGCTCACCGCGGCGGCCGATGCCGATGACGCAGTCGGCGCGATCGTGCTCACGGGTGGCCTGCCCGGGCGGTTCCTCACTCACGCGGATCCGAGCGCGCTCACCGGCATGCTCGCGATGCCGCATCCGTTCCTCCCGGCTCGCGCGGTGGCGCCGCTGATCCCGGTGCTCAATACGAGCCTGCGAGTACCGGGTGCGGCGCAGGTGCTGGAGCGTTTCGGTGGCGGTCTCGGCGCCGGCATGGTGTGGGGTTACCGCTGGAAACGAACGACTCTGCGGATGAACCGGTCTCGCGTGGTCTATCTGGCCGCCATCAATGGTCCCGCCCTCGGCGGCGGCCACGAGATCGCCCTCGCCTGCGATATCCGGTATGCCGCCGACGCCGAGCACGTCAAACTCGGTCAGATCGAATCGATCGCCAACCTTATTCCGGGCGGCGGCGGAACTCAGCGCCTGCCGCGGCTGATCGGCGCGGCCAAGGCGATCGAGCTGACCCTCGAAGGTGGACCGCTCAGCGCACAGCAGGGCCTGCGCTTGGGGCTGGTGCACCGGCTGACCGCCGAAAACGAGCTGCTCGCCGAAACCGCGGCTACCGCGGCGCGTCTGGCCGCGCGCAATCCGGTCGTCATCAAGGAGCTCAAGCGTGCCATCTACTTCGGCACGGAGAGATCGCTGTCGCGCAGTCTGAATCACGAACTCGCCGCGTTCCTGTCCACCGGCAGTAGTAGGGCGGCCACTCGCACGCAGGACGCCTTTTTCGACGATCTCGATCGGCTCGGCGACACACCGTTCCTGGCCGAGCCGAAGGCGTGGATCGACGGCACTCGCGTCGACCAGACCAGTTGATTCCGCATCCATATTTCGACAGGCGGTTTCGCTTCCGCTCTCGATCAATGACAACTCGGAGGAGCATCGATGAGTACCGCCGCGCAGCAAGGCAGCCGAGTCGACAACAGTGCGCGGCCTGGGCGCAATGATGCTGCGGTGCAACAGGAATGGCATAAGACCGCTTGCATCCTGTGTGAGAACAACTGCGGCCTGTTGATCCGACTCGACGGCCGCAGCTTCGCCAAGATCCGCGGCGACAAAGACCACGTCGCCTCGGCCGGATACACCTGCAACAAGGCGCTGCGCCTGGACCACTACCAGAACGGCGGCACCCGCCTGACCACCCCGCTGCGCCGCGAGGCCGATGGCAGTTTCACCGAAATCGACTGGGATACCGCGATTTCCGAGGTCGCCGCGCGACTCGCCGAGGTCAAGAGCACATACGGCGGCGACAAGATCTTCTTCTATGGTGGCGGGGGACAGGGTAACCACCTCGGCGGCGCCTACAGCGGTGCCCTACGCCGGGCGCTGGGCAGCCGCTATCGCTCGACCGCCCTCGCCCAGGAGAAGACCGGCGAGGGCTGGGTCGACGCGCATCTGACCGGCGGCCACACCACCGGCGATTTCGAACATGCCGAAGTTTCGGTCTTCCTCGGCAAGAACCCCTGGCAATCGCACGGTGTGCCGCGCGCCCGCACCGTCCTGCAGCAGATCGCCAAGGATCCGGCCCGCACCATGATCGTGCTCGATCCGGTGCGCACCGAAACCGCCGATCTCGCCGACATCCATCTGCAGGTCCACCCCGGCACCGACGCGTGGTGCCTGGCCGCGATGCTCGCCGTGCTGGTACAAGACGATCTGCTCGATCATGCGTTTCTCACCGAACACGTCGACCAGGTCGACGCAGTCACCGCCGTGCTGCGCGATATCGATATCGCGTCCTATGCCGAAGTTTGCGGTGTGCCGGTGGAATTGCTGCGCACCGCCGCCCATCGGATCGGCGCCGCGAGCAGTGTCGCCACCTATGAGGACTTGGGCGTCCAGCAGAGCCCCAACAGCACCCTGATCTCCTATTTGAACAAGCTGCTCTGGCTGCTCACCGGAAACTTCGCCAAACCCGGTGCCATGCAACCACATTCGTGGATGGCGCCGTTGGCGAGCTACAGCCGTGACATCAAACGCAGCCCGGTGACCGGCGCACCGATCCTCGGCGGCATGCTGGCGTGCAATTCGATCGCCGAGGAAATCCGCACCGATCATCCCGACCGATTCCGGGCAATGATCATCGAATCGGCGAATCCGGCACATTCACTCGCCGATTCGGCCACCTTCCGCGCCGCACTGGACGCACTGGATCTGGTGGTGGTCATCGATGTCGCGTTCACCGAAACCGCACGCCACGCCGACTATGTGCTGCCCGCGGCCAGCCAGTTCGAGAAGTGGGAGGCCACCTTCTTCAATCTGGAGTTCCCGCACAACACCTTCCATCTGCGCGCACCGGTACTCGAACCGCTACCCGGCACATTGCCCGAACCCGAGATCTACGCGCGCCTGCTCCGGGAACTCGGTGTCGTCGGTCGTGCCGAGCTGACGGTGCTGCGGACCGCCGCGAAACTCGGCCGCAGACCCTACGCATTTGCCTTCGCCGCACTGCTGGCCATGGACAAGAAGATCGGCGGACTCGCCCCCTACCTGCTCTATGAAACCCTGGGCCCGACACTGCCCGATGGTGCGCGCTCGGCCGCCGTGCTGTGGGCGCTTGCTCAGCGCGTGGCGAAGGTGCACCCCGCCGCGATGCGCCGAGCGGGTCACTCCAATGCCGATGCACTGTTCGACGCCATCCTCGCGGGCCGCTCCGGGGTCACCTTCACCGTCGACGACTATCCGGATGCCTGGGACTATGTACCGCACCCGCGCATCCCGTTGGCAATCCCGGAATTGCTGCACGCGCTGCGCGAACTCCCGACCACGCCCGCCACGCACACCAGCTCCGAATTCCCCTTCGTCCTGTCGGCCGGGGAACGACGATCCTTCACTGCCAACACCATCTTCCGCGACAACAGCTGGCGTCGCCGCGATCCGGAGGGCGCATTGCGCCTCAACCCCGACGATGCCACCGCCCTCGGTCTCACCACCGGCGAGCGCGCCCGCATCACCACTCGGCGTGGCAGTGCCGTGGCCGCGGTCGAAATCAACGACCGCATGCGGCCCGGGCATGCCTCGCTGCCCAACGGGCTGGGCCTCGACTTGCCCGATGGCACCCGCACCGGGGTGGCCGCGAATGAGCTCACCGATGCCGGTTGGCGCGATGCGATTGCCGGAACGCCGTGGCACAAGCATGTTCCGGCCCGTATCGAACCGCTACGCGACGTGTAGCTTTCGCCCAGATCGGACAAATGCGGCGCCCGCGTCGGTGCTGATTTCGACCGGCGCAACGCTGGGTCTGTGAGCAACCGAACTTCGGGACGCTCCAGTGCTTTTCGCCCGAATGGCGACACCGTACAGTCGGCCCATGGTTTTCCGGCTCGAGCTGCAACCTGCCCAACCCCTGCACCTGACACCCAACTGCGTGGTGCATACCGGGACGGTGCGACTATTCGTCACCGGCACGCTCATCCACAACTCCGGAGCCCCCGCCGAACCGTTCGGCTTCTTCCTCCCGAACACCCGCCCCCTGCCCGAAGACGCGCCCGAACCGTCTCTGTGGGCGGAAATGCATCTGATGACCGCCACCGCCACCGCCACCGCGTCATCCGGAAACTTCCCCTTCGGCATCACCCACGCCCAGGCCGCCTACGTCCCCGACCCACGCGCCGGCCTGCACCGCTGGCTCCACCTCACCGCCGCCGCCCACCCCGCCCGAGAGCTCCGCCTCGGCTACCGCGTCACGGTTCAAACGCCCTGATCGGTCTCGACGGCGTGCACCGCGGTGCGACCGGATCCGACCGGTCGGCGCGACGGTCGACCCGCGCCGTGGAGTGGCCGTGGGCCACGGGATCGGCAGACTTCCTGGCCGGGACAGCCAGGAAACGGCAGCACCAGCGCGCATTCCGCGGGCAGTGCACTCCTACGAGGACGGCGCAGGCTCGCGATCGACATCCGCTGCCGTCGGTGCGGGGGACGCCGGAGTCACTGTCACCCACGTGTTGTTGACTGCCGCATTTCCGGAGAACGTGTCGGTGAGCGACGGGTCGTGCAGCAGGTTGACATTCGCGCCCGGGAGAGACGCCGCCACTTGCCAGCCGACGCCGGGTTCACGGTGCCCCCAGCCGTGCGGGATGGCGATGGTGCCGCGGCGGATATCGTCGCTGACCTCGAGGGTGACCACGATCGAGCCGGTGCGGGAGGTGACCGCGACGGGTGTGCCGTCGGTGAGGGCGCGTTCGGCGGCGTCGGCGGGATGCATGAGGGCGGTGCAGCGGTCGCGGCCCTTCACCATGGACGCGACATTGTGCAGCCAGGAGTTGTTGCTGCGCAGGTGGCGGCGTCCGATGAGTTTGAGGTCGTAGCCGTCGGCGGGCGCGGTCAGCGCATTGCCGCGGCGCGCGTCGTCGAGCAATTCCCGTGCGGCCGTGACGAAATCGTCGGGCGCGAGGTGCACTTTGCGATCCTTCGTCCCGATCAACGCGCGCAATCGCGGCTGCAGCGGACCGAGATCGATACCCCCGGCCGCGGCGCGCACCTTCGCCACGGACAGCCCCTTGCGGCCGCGCCGCAGCACCCCGTACGGACCTGCGGCCACCCCAACGGTCGTCAACCGCATCGGACTGAACTGCTCCAGAAGCGCATTGGCCGCTCGAGTGGTGAACCGGCGCGCGGGCAGCGGCACCAGCTCGGTGATCAACCGCGCCATGATCTGCCAATCCTCGAGTCCGTCGGCCGGAGGTTCGAAAACGCGGGCGTCGTAACGCAGATTGTTGCGCACACTGAATACCGGGAAAAGAATGTTCACATCCTCGCGCTCCAGCGGGGAGATCGGCGGCAGGATGATGTCCGCGTGCCGGGTCGTCTCGGTGACGTACATGTCCACGGCGACATAGAAATCCAGCGACTCCAGCGCGGCGTCGAGTTTGCCGCGCTGCGGTGTCGACAGCACCGGATTTCCGGCGTAGGTGATCATCGCGCGGATCTGCCCGGCGCCCTCGGTGAGGATCTCATCGGCCAGCACCGCGACCGGCAGTTCCGAGCGGAACGATTTGTAGGTGCCGGAGCGGTCCGTCCACGCTCCGTGGCCCACCGGCAGATATTTCCCGAACCGCGGCGCATCGATCGGCGGTGTCGCGAACATCTGCCCGCCCGGCCGATCCAGATTCCCGGTGACCGCGTTGATGGTGTTGACCAGCCAATGTGTCAGTGTGCCGGTCACCTGGTGGCATATCCCGATCCGGGCATACAGCAATGCCGAATCCGCCGCCGCATGCTCGCGCGCCAGCCGCCGAATCGTCTCGGCATCGACACCGGTGAGCGGTGCGGCGAGTTCTGGTGTCACCTCGGCGACCAGCGCCCGCAACTCCTCCCAGCCGGTGCACTGCGCGCGAATCCTGGCTTCCGCACACAGGTTTTCGCTGACCAGCACCTGCAGCATGGCCAGCAGCAGATACACATCACCGCCGGGTGCGATGGCCACATGCTCGTCGGCCAGGCGCGCGGTCTCGGTGCGCCGCGGATCGATGACGACCACTTTGCCGCGCTTGCGCACGTCCCGAATGCGCTGCTTCGCATTGGGCATGGTGGTCACCGATCCGTTCGATACCGCCGGATTGGCGCCCATGATCACCAGCCGATCGGTGCGATCGATATCGGCCACCGGCATCAAAACATTCGATCCGAACATCCGCCACGCCACGAACTCCTGCGGAAACTGGTCGATCGAGGACGCCGAAAAGAAGTTCCGCGTCATCAGCACCGTGCGCAACAGCGCGCCGTAGATCACCGACGAACTATGTGCGGCCGGATTTCCCAGGTACATTCCGATCGCGCTGAGCCCGTGCGCGTGGCGCACCTGCCGCAGCCGCCGCCCGATCTCGCTGAACGCATCGTCCCACCCGATCGGCTCGAACCGGTCACCGACGCGCCGTACCGGCGTGCGCAACCGATCCGGATCGTGGTGCAGCCCACCCATCGCCGTCGCCTTCGGGCAGATATACCCCTGCGAGAGCACATCATCCGGATTGCCCTCGATCCGGGTGACCTGATCATCCTCGACGGTCACCAGAATCCCGCAGTGCGCCTCACACAACGTGCATTGCCGAGCGACGGTGGTAGCACCCATCCCGTGTTCCTCCACACCATTGAGAGAGTTACCGTCTCATCGTAGCGGCGCCTACCGTGCCGGGCATACCGTTCCGATCCAGCCGGGCCCGCGGATTCGGCAGGCGCGGGATCGGTTGCCGCAGGCGTCGATCACGGCCCGCCGGCCCGCGACGCCGAACGGTATCGATCGAAATCTTCGGAAGTTGTTATGCGCGAATAGATTTCGTGCCGAGGTCGGTCTGCGGGCCGAGCTCTCCGCCTTGGCCTGGACCAGCGGCGTTGCGACTGCGGGCATTTCGGGTGCGATCGTCGCGCGGAAACCCGGCGGATGACCGGGCCCGCGGCATCAGGGTCAGCGGTGCATGTATCCCAGTGTGAATGATGCATCGTCCAGTCGTGGGGCGATCGATTCCCCGCCGAGTGCCTGCCGCAACATGGCTTGTTCGTCCTGGATGACGTGCATTACGGCGTTGATCAGGGCGAGGTGGGTGAACGCCTGGGGGAAGTTGCCCCAGTGCCTGCCGGTTCGGGGGTCGATCTCCTCGGCGTAGAGGCCGAGGGGGCTGGCATAGGCGAGCAGTTTCTCGCACAGCTGTTTGGCCCGCGTCTTCTCGCCGATCTCCGACAGCGCCGAGACCAGCCAGAACGAGCAGATCGTGAAGGCACCTTCTTCCCCTGCGCAGCCATCGTCGGTTTCATCGACGCGGTACCGCAATACCAGGCCGTCTTCGGTCAGTTCGTCGGCGATGGCCAACACTGTGTTGCGTACCCGGTCGTCCTCTGGTGGCAGGAATCGAACCAGCGGGATGAGCAGGGTCGAAGCATCCAGCGCCGTGCTGCCGTAGTACTGGGTGAACACCTGCCGGGAATCGACTGCATGAGTGCATATATCGGCGTGGATTTCGTCTGCGGCCTGCTGCCAGCGATGCGCGCGTTCGAAGTCCTGGTGGATACGGGCCAAGCGGGCGCCGCGATCGGCGGCAACCCAGCACATCACCTTGCTGGAGGTGAAGTGTTGGGGCTCCCCGCGTACTTCCCAGATGCCGTGGTCGGGCTCGCGCCAGTAGGTGAGAGCGCTTTTGACCGCCCGGCTCAGCACCAGCCAGGCTCGCGCGTCGATTCGGTCCCGGTTGCGCGCGTAGAGGTAGACCGCGTCCAGCGCGGCCCCCCACACATCGTGCTGGCGTTGCCGGTATGCGCCGTTGCCGATGCGTACGGGGCGGGCGTTTTCGTAGCCGCGCAGGTGGGTGAGGGTCTGCTCGGTGAGGTCGCTTTCACCACCGATGCCGTAGACGATCTGCATATCCCGGACGTCTTCGGTCAAGCTGATGATGTAGGAGAAGAAGTCGTTGGCCTCCCAGCTGAAGCCCAGCGTGTACAGGCCCCACAGTGCGAAGGCGGAGTCGCGTATCCACGAGTAGCGATAGTCCCAATTGCGTTGTCCGCCCGGTGTTTCGGGTAATGATGTGGTGGCGGCGGCGCTGATGGCGCCAGTGGGTGCGAAGGTCAGCCCCTTGAGGGTCAGCGCGCTGCGGGTGAGCTGGGCAGCCCACGGATGGTCCGGAAACCGCCCACCGGCCAGCCAGTGCCGCCAATGGTGGATTGTCCGCAGCATCCGCGCATCGGCCTCGTCAACGGCGCGGGGCGCGTCGCGACTACCCCAGGAGAGCGCGCAAAAGCGGGTGTCGCCCGCCTTCAGCAGGGTGCGGGCCAGCGCATGCGTACCTTCCAGTCCCAAGCGCATGTCGGTGCTCAGCGTCAGCTGCAGTTCGATCCCGTCGGCGCCGGCCTGCGCGGAGTAGTAACTGTCGAGGTACTCCCAATGCGCGCGATGCCTGCCGTAGTCAAAGGACGGCTGGCAGTCGAGCACGAACTGGATTTGCCCGGTCTCACAGTGCACCGTCCGCAGCAGAATGTGCTCGGCGTCGTAGTCGGTGGGGGTCCGACGATGGGCGCTACGGCCGGGTACCTGGTGTCGCCAGGGCCCGACCAGCAGCACATCGCGGACCGTCGCCCACCCCTCGCCACTGCGCCAACTCGTCTCCATGACCATCGTGCCGGGGACGTAGCGGCGATCGGTGGGCACCATGAAGTCGGCGGGGGCGAACCGAAACGAACCGGCGGAACGATCGAGCATGGCCGCGAAGACACTGGGGGAGTCCATGCGGGGTAGACACATCCACTCGACGGCTCCGCTGGGGGCAATGAGTGCGGTGACCTCACAGTCGGAGATGAAACCGTAGTCGTCGATGCGTGGGAACGCCGTCGGCCGCGGCATGGGTTCGCTGTCGTCGTCCATGTGTCGCTCCATCGTCGTTTCGGCGCTGAACTCTGACCTGGCTATTCCACGCAATTGCCTGGCGAACCACCTTCCTGCTCAACCGGACGGCGAGCGGATCGGGCATGATGTGGCGTTTCCGAACAGCCCACCACCTTGTCGGCCGTATCGGCAACCCCGGCCTCTCGATGCGGACAGGGCGTTTCACGCAAGTTGTGTGGATGAGCAGCAAACGATTCGGGCTGAGTATGCGCCGCGACGATGGTGCTCGGCGAGGTTATGTCAATGCCCGCTGTCCGGCCACCAGCGGCGGCGGGATCAGTTTCGTCCAGAATTCGTGGCGGACCGCATCCCACAGCCTCGCCAGTTCTGGAAGGAGTTCCCGCGCTCGCGCGAGATCCGGGTAGCTGCTGGGGTTGAAGGATGCCACTGGCGAAGCGTCGGATGCGTCGTGCACGGCGACAATTGCGATCAGATGATGCTGAACCAAGCGCCAGGTCACACGCAGTCCATCGACTTCCGTATGGCAGGTCGGGTTCTCGGACATGGGGAATTCCTGTTTCGATCATGACGCCGGCGCGTCGAGGTGTCCAGGTGTGGCAGTTGAGATAGCCATTAACCTAAGACATTAGGTTTCATAGTTCAAGAGGTGTATGTATAACTTTATAGTTCATATTTCAATTGTTAATTGAGTAGAATCGTGTCAGGTCCCGTCACTCCAGGAGTCGCGTTGTCCTACCAGAAGAGGGCCGGATTGACCGCGCTGGGCGCCGTGCTGTCACCACTCGAAGGCGGTGGCCCGAAAACCGAGGCCGTAGTGCAGCGGCTGTCTGCTGCGATCAGCCTCGGGGTGATGGCCGACGGCCAGCAGTTGCCCAGCGAGACCGATCTCGCCAACCAGTTGGGTGTATCGACGATGACCCTGCGGGAGGCGCTGGTCGTACTTCGGCAGCAGGGCATCGTGCACACCAAGCGCGGGCGCGGGGGTGGCAGTTTCATCAGCGCTTCCGCGGAGGTCTTCGAGAACACCTCGCTGGCGCGGTTGCAACAGATGAGCGTTCAGGAGCTGCGCGATCTAGGGGACGAGCATTTCGCCGTCACCGGGGCGGTTGCTGTGTTCGCCGCGCGCCGCAGCTTGCGGGCCGATATAGCCGGACTCCGCGCCTTGGCCGACCGACTCGAGGACAGCTCCGACCTTGTCTCGGCCCGCCGGGCCGACAGCCGCTTTCATATCGAGATGGCGGTGTGCGCACAGTCCACCCGGCTGACTCGCGCCGAGGTCGGTCTGCAGGCAGAGCTCTCCGCCTTGCTCTGGCTGCCGCGGCTGAAGCTGGACCCGGCGGTCGAGGCGACCGCCCATCGTGACTTGGTGGACGCGATCGAACAAGAAGACGATGCCCGGGCCAGAGAACTGGCAGAATTGCATACGGAATCACGCATCCGTCGCCTTGTTGCCTTGCGCTTGGAGCTCAGTGAGGGACACCGATAACTTTCCCGCCCCCGCGACCATCGAGTCGCTCGCTGATTCCGTCACAAAACTGGCCGACGAGGTCTACCTGTCGCTGGCAACCATCGGGACCGCGCTGACAACCCTATGGGATGGGCTCACCGGGAAGCTGCGGTCCGCTCCCCGGGCGACCGATCTGGCACCGCTGCGCGAGACCATCCTCGGCGAGCTCGAGGCGCGCGGAAGATTGTTCAACGGCGCAGGCGTAGTGATGGCCGACAGCGTGCTGGCCGATCACCCCCGACACCTCGAATGGTGGCTTCCCGACGCACAACGCCTGGTGCTGGAATTGAATCCCGGTAGTGAGTACTTCTACGACTACACCAAAATGGACTGGTTCACGGTTCCGCGCGAGCAGGGTCGGCGATGGGTACAGGGGCCGCACCTCGACTACGCGTGCACCGATGAGTACGTCTGCACATTCTCGATACCGGTCATGACCACATCGGGAACATTCCTCGGAATCGCCGGTGCCGATGTGCCGGTTGCCGCGATCGAGGAGGTCTTGCTTCCGCGATTCCAAGCATCTGGTCAGCGGGTAGTGCTGGTCAACAGCGAAGGCCGCGTCATTATGGGGACCGATCCCGAATTCACGACCGGATCCAAGACGAGCCGGATGGACAGATCTGCTGCGACAGTTCCGATCGAGGCGATGCCTTGGTCGTTGCGGCCGCTCGGATCCACGGCATCGCATTGACCTTTTCAGGACCGATGAGGTGATCTGTGTCCTGGCCGCGCCGATGCTCCATCGCGGCGCCCGCGTTCAACTCCACAGCGTCACATGCACTTTCGGGCGGAACCGGGTGACGCCGACCCCGGACCCGCGGATCATCGCCTGAGTGCATCGCGGGGTGGTGATGAACCGCAGCAGCTCCGACACCGCGGGCTGGCGGGTGTCGGGTGGCAGGGTGGTCGCGCACCACTCATCGGATACCTGAAGGCCGGGCCCCTTGATGTGGCGCAACCGACCGGTCGCCAGGTCGGAGGACACGGCGAATCCGATCGTCAGGGTGATGCCCCCGACACAGCGGACCTCTTCGAGGGCGGCAGCGTCGCTCTGGAAGATCCGCTGATGTGATTCGGGAATGGCCAACTCGCGCAGCATCGTCGCGATGTGCCCGTCGACACTGCCGGCGCTGGGGCCAAGCATCCACTGCTGTTCCCGCAGCAGCGCCGGATGCGGTGCGATGTCGGCCAACGGGCTGTCGGGGCGCGCGACCGAAATGATCTGGTACTTCAGGAACGGCCGGGCGGTGGTGGTCGAGTCGGTGCCGTCTTGCCCGGGCCCCAGCGCGATATCCACCGCACGGGTCTCGATCAAGCTGCGGAACCGACTGGTGGGATGCACACTCAGCTCCACCGACAGATCCTTCGCCCGTGCCGCGAACAGGTCGATCAGGCCGGGCGCGGCATGTTCGGCGAACGCGCTCGATGCCGCAATACGTAGCAGCCGCCGGCCGTGCGCCGCCTCGCTCACCTCGATGGCGGTCTGGCGCTGCAGTCCGAGGATCTCGATCGCCCGGCTGGCCAGGCGCAACCCGCCGGGCGTGAAAGCCAGACCCGATGCCGCGCGGGTGAACAGCGGGTCGTCGAGCTCCTTGCGCAGCTGGGCGATGTGCATCGAGACACCGGCGTCGGACATCCCCAGCTCGCTGGCCGCCGCGTGGACGGAGCCGAGCCGCACCACGGTCGAGTAGGCCCGAAGCTGGGCGGGCGTCACAATCCGAGTCTACTTTGGAGGTGTACGCAGCGCCGACGGCTGCATCGCGTCTGGAGGACGCACTATGCAGGACGTGCTCACGGATCTGATGACAACATGGAACGCCGGGGGCACGGCTGGGGTCGCGACCGTCGTGCGAACCTTCCGTTCGTCGCCACGACCGCCTGGTGCGGCCATGGTCGTCACCCCGGACGGAACGGTCGGCGGTTCGGTCTCCGGTGGCTGTGTCGAGGGCGCGGTCTACGAACTCGCCACCGACGTCATCCGGACCGGTTCTCCGGTGCTGCAGCGATACGGCCTGTCCGACGAGGACGCATTCGCCGTCGGTCTCACCTGCGGCGGCATCATCGACATCTTCGTCGAAGCCATCTCGCGGGAGACGTTTCCGGAGCTCGGCGGGGTCGCCGCGGACATCGCCGAGCACCGGCCGGTCGCGATCGCGACCGTGGTCGAGCACCCCGACACCGCCCGGCTAGGGCGTCGGCTGCTGATCCGGCCGAGCGATGCGCACGGCACGCTGGGATCGGCGCGCGCCGACGATGCGGTCACCGACGACGCACGCGGGCTGCTCGCCGCGGGCCGCACCGAAGTGCTGTCCTACGGTCCGGACGGGCAGCGCCGCGGCGAGGGCATGGGGGTTTTCGTCGCCAGTTATGCCCGGCAGCCGCGGATGCTGGTGTTCGGGGCGATCGATTTCGCCGCCGCCGTCGCCCAGCAGGGATCGTTCCTCGGCTATCGGGTGACGGTGTGCGACGCGCGGCCGGTCTTCGCCACCTCCGCCCGGTTCCCGACCGCCGACGAGGTCGTCGTCGACTGGCCGCACCGCTATCTGGCCGCGCAGATCGCGGCCGGCGGGGTCGACTCGCAAACCGTCGTCTGTGTACTGACCCACGATCCCAAGTTCGACGTTCCGCTGCTCGAGGTGGCACTGCGCGCGCCGCAGATCGGCTATGTCGGTGCCATGGGGTCGCGCCGCACGCACGACGAACGGCTGGGCCGGTTGCGACAGGCAGGCCTCACCGACGAACAACTCACCCGACTCGCCAGCCCGATCGGACTGGATCTGGGCGGCCGCACACCGGAAGAGACGGCGGTGTCCATCGCGGCCGAGATCATCGCGCGACGCTGGGGCGGACACGGCGCCGCACTGAGCCGAACCGGCGGCCGGATTCACCACACGACCAGCGCGAACAGCGAATTAAGTGATTCCTTAAATCGGTCTTGACGACCGCATCGGCGGGGTCGAGGCTTGGCTCATTCCCGCTGATGTGAGGTCGATCACATGCAAGTTCCTGGGCCATTCGAATACGAGCGCGCAACGGGCGTGGATCACGCCATCGGACTACTGGACCGGCTCGGCGAGGAGGCGCGCATCGTCGCGGGCGGGCACAGTCTGCTGCCGATGATGAAGCTGCGTCTGGCCAATCCGGAATATCTCATCGACATCAACGACCTGGCCGCCGAACTGGGCTACATCGTCACAGATCCGACCCTCGTGCGCATCGGCGCTATGGTCCGGCATCGGCATGTGCTCGAATCCGACGACCTCGCCGCCGTGTGCCCGATCTTCCGTGACGCCGAGCGCGTGATCGCCGACCCGGTCGTGCGCAACCGGGGCACGATCGGTGGCTCGCTGTGCCAGGCCGATCCCGCCGAAGATCTCTGCACGGTCTGCACGGTCCTCGGCGCCACCTGCCTGGTGCGCGGACCGTCCGGCGACCGGGAGATCGCGATGGACGACTTCCTGGTCGGTCCGTACGAAACCGCCATGGCGCACAACGAACTTCTGATCGAGATCCGAATCCCGGTGCGACATCGGACATCGAGCGCCTACGCAAAGGTGGAGCGCCGCGTCGGCGACTGGGCGATCGCGGCGGCCGGCGCGACGGTGACCCTGCGCGGCGAGGCGATAGCGGCCGCACGGATCGGTCTGACCGCGGTCGACCCCGATCCGGCGGCGCTGGCCTCCTCGGTGGACGTGCTCATCGGTGAGCCGCCCACCGAGGAGGTCTTCGTGGAGGCGGGCCGCCGGGCGAGCGCAGCGTGCTCACCGATCTCCGATGCGCGCGGCAGCGCGGACTACAAACGCCATCTCGCGTCCGAACTCACGATTCGCGTGCTGCGCACCGCGGTCGAGCGCGTACTGAATCACCCTGCGCTGGAAGGGAATTAGCCATGCAGGTAACCATGACCGTCAACGGCGAGCCGGTGACCGCGCAGGTCGAGCCACGCACCCTGCTCGTGCATTTCCTGCGAGATCAGTTGCGGCTCACCGGAACCCACTGGGGCTGTGACACCAGCAACTGCGGCGCCTGTGTGGTGCAGGTCGACGGCGAACCGGTGAAGTCGTGCACGATGCTGGCCGTCATGGCCGGCGGTCGTGCGGTGCGCACCGTCGAGGCGCTCGAGGTGGACGGCCAACTCGATCCCGTGCAGGAGGGTTTCATGCAGTGCCACGGGTTGCAGTGCGGATTCTGCACGCCCGGAATGATGATCACCGCCCGCGCCCTGCTCGACCGCAACCCGAATCCCGACGAGCAGACCATCCGCGAGGCGATCTCGGGCCAGATCTGCCGCTGCACCGGATACACCACCATCGTGCGGTCGATCCAGTGGGCCGCGGCGAAACAACGAGGCGAAGCGGTCGAGCCCGAACCCGCCGCCACGCCTACGCCGGTAGGGAGCACGTCATGACCGCCGTCGAGTCCCGGCCCGAAGACCGGGTCGACAACGACCACAAGCCGTGCGGTCACGGCAGGATGCTCCGCAAGGAGGATCCGCGGTTCATTCGCGGACACGGCAACTACGTCGACGACGTATCGCTGCCCGGCATGCTGCATTTGGCGATCCTGCGTTCCCCGTTCGCGCACGCGCGGATCGTGAGCGTCGATGTCTCCGCGGCACAGGCGCATCCGAAGGTCAGGGCGGTTGTCACGGGTGCGGATCTGGCGGCGAAGGGACTGGCCTGGATGCCGACGCTGTCCAACGACGTGCAAGCGGTGCTGGCGACGGACAAGGTCCGGTTCCAGGGCCAGGAGGTGGCCTTCGTCGTCGCCGAGGACCGCTACTCCGCCCGGGATGCGTTGGAACTCATCAACGTCGAGTACGAGATGCTCGATCCGGTGATCGACTCCCGGACCGCACTGGCGCCCGGGATGCCGGTGATCCGCGACGACCTCGAGGGCAAGCGCGACAACCACTGTTTCGACTGGGAAACCGGCGACGCCGCCGCGACCGAGGCGGTGTTCGCGCGCGCCGACGTCATCGTAAAACAGGAGATCGTCTATCCGCGAGTGCATCCCGCCCCGATGGAGACCTGCGGCGCCGTCGCGGATCTCGATCCCGTGACGGGCAAGCTCACCCTGTGGTCGACGAGCCAGGCGCCGCATGCCCACCGCACGCTCTATGCGTTGGTGGCCGGACTGCCCGAGCACAAGATCCGGGTGATCTCACCCGATATCGGCGGCGGGTTCGGCAACAAGGTGCCCATCTATCCGGGATACGTCTGCGCCATCGTCGGGTCGCTGTTGCTGGGCAAGCCGGTGAAGTGGATGGAGGATCGCAGCGAAAACCTCACCAGCACCGGATTCGCCCGCGACTACATCATGGTCGGCGAGATCGCCGCCACCGCCGAGGGCAAGATCCTGGCCATCCGGTCGACCGTGCTCGCCGATCACGGCGCCTTCAACGGCACCGCCGCGCCGTTGAAGTATCCGGCCGGCTTCTTCGGCGTCTTCACCGGCAGCTACGACATCGAGGCCGCCTACTGCAAGATGACCGCGGTCTACACGAACAAGGCCCCCGGCGGCGTCGCCTACGCATGCTCGTTCCGGATCACCGAGGCCGTCTACTTCGTCGAGCGGTTGGTCGATTGCCTCGCCTACGAACTGAAGATGGATCCGGCCGAACTGCGGCTGCGCAATCTCCTTCGCCCCGACCAGTTCCCCTACACCACCAAAACCGGCTGGGTCTACGACTCCGGCGACTACGAGAAGACCATGCGCCTGGCGATGGACATGATCGGCTACGACGCCTTGCGAAAGGAGCAGCAGGACAAGCGCGCCCGCGGCGAGCTGATGGGCATCGGGATGTCCTTCTTCACCGAAGCCGTCGGTGCGGGTCCGCGCAAGGATATGGACATCCTCGGACTCGGGATGGCCGACGGGTGCGAGCTGCGCATCCACCCAACCGGCAAAGCCGTTGTGCGCATAGCGGTGCAGACCCAGGGGCAGGGACACGAGACGACATTCGCCCAGATCGTCGCCGAAGAACTCGGCATCCCACCGGAGGATATCGACGTGGTGCACGGCGATACCGATCAGACTCCGTTCGGCCTCGGCACCTACGGCAGCCGGTCGACACCGGTCTCGGGCGCCGCTGCCGCACTGGTGGCGCGCAAGGTGCGCGACAAGGCGCGGATCATCGCCTCCGGCATGCTCGAGGTCTCCGTCGCCGACCTCGAGTGGGAGAAGGGCTCGTTCCACGTCAAGGGCGATCCGTCCGCGGCCGTGACGATCCAGCAGATCGCGATGCGAGCACACGGTGCCGGAGATCTGCCCGAAGGTATCGAGGGCGGACTCGACGCGCAGATCTGCTACAACCCCGAGAATCTCACCTACCCGTACGGTGCGTACTTCTGCGTCGTCGACATCGACCCGGGGACGGCCGTGGTGAAGGTGCGGCGCTTCCTCGCCGTCGACGACTGCGGCACCCGGATCAATCCGATGATCATCGAGGGGCAGGTACACGGCGGCATCACCGACGGCATCGGCATGGCGCTGATGCAGATCATGGCCTTCGACGAGGACGGCAACTGCCTGAGCGGATCCCTGATGGATTACCTCATCCCGACAGCGCTCGAAGTACCGCATTTCGAGACCGGCTACACGGTGACCCCTTCGCCGCATCACCCGATCGGCGCGAAAGGCATCGGCGAATCGGCCACGGTCGGATCGCCGGCAGCGGTGGTCAATGCGGTGGTGGATGCATTGGCGCCGTACGGAGTTCGGCACGCCGACATGCCGCTGACGCCGTCGCGGGTGTGGGAAGCGATGCAGGGCCGGGCCACACCGCCTATCTGAGTGGGTGCCAGCGATGGAATCGCCGATGAAGATGACCGAGCGGGCGCAGCAGCTGGTTCGCACCCGGACTCCGTTCGTGCACGCGACCGTCGTGCGTGCGCAGCAACCGACCTCGGCGCATGCCGGGGACGAGGCGATCCTGTTGCAGGACGGGACGATCGAAGGATTCGTCGGCGGCCAGTGCGCCCAGAACTCGGTCCGCAAGGCGGCCCTGGGTGCCTTGCAGTCGCACGAGAGTGTGCTGCTACGCGTGCTGCCCGACGGCGATCTGCAGTTTCCCGAAGCGCCCGGTGCGGCGGTCGTGGTGAATCCCTGTCTGTCCGGCGGAGCGTTGGAGATATTCCTCGAGCCGCAGATCCCGGCGCCGTTGGTGCGCATCTGCGGCGCGACACCCATCGCGGATGCCCTGGCCGAAATGTGCGAACTGGTCGGATTCGGAGTGCAGCGCAGTGCGGCCGGAGCCGACTCGCCGGATTCGCTGGCCGACACGACGGCGATGGTGATCGCCAGCCACGGTGGCCCGGAAGCCGAGCTGATCCGCGCCGCGCTCGACGCGGGTCTGGGATATATCGGCTTGGTGGCCAGCAGGATTCGAGGAGCGACGATTCTCGACGAGCTCGGGTTGACCGACGCCGAGCGGGCGCGCGTGCGCACCCCGGTGGGTTTGCCGATCGGCGCCAAGACCTCCGCGGAGATCGCCGTCTCGATTGTCGCGCAAGTGATCCAGGCGATCCGCAAAGATGGCTTGGTCGTGACGCCCCGTCCGATGAATACCGTAGTGGAGGCGCTCGATCCGGTGTGCGGTATGACCGTGACGGTCGGGCCGGACACACCGCATCTCACCATCGACGATGTCGACCACTGGTTCTGCAGCTCCGGCTGCCGCGCCTCCTTCGCGAAGACGGGCTCATGACAATCGAGGTCGTCACCGGAGTCGTACTCGCCGCGGGTGCCTCACGGCGCCTCGGCACTGCGAAACAGTTACTGCCGTACCGGAATACGACGGTTCTCGGCGCCACTCTCGACGCGGTCCGTTCCTGTGCTTTCGACCAGATCATCGTCACCCTCGGCGGCGCGGGCGCGGCGATCCGGCAACAGGTCGAACTCGCCGGGCTGGAGGTGGTCATCGCTGACGACTTCGGTTCGGGCTGTTCGTCGTCGTTGCGTTCGGCCCTGAGCGTGGTGCATCCCCGTGCCGCCGGAATCGTGCTGATGCTCGGTGATCAACCGGATCTGTCGGCGGCGACCGTCGACCGGCTGATCGCCGAAGCAACGTCCACGGAGATCACCGTCTGTCGCTACCACGACGGTGTCGGACATCCATTCTGGCTGAGTCGCAGCGTATTCGGCGAGTTGGCCCGATTGCGCGGCGACAAAGCCGTGTGGAAGATCATCGAGTCGGGCCACGTCGCGGTGTCTCGACTCGACATCGACGCGCCCATGCCCTTGGATGTGGACACCTGGGACGACTACGAGCGCCTGCGCGCCGCCACGTCGCCATGATGTCGCCGTTCGACGATATCGAGGACGTGGTCCGACGATTCGACGCCGACGACTACCTACTCGATACCGGGACCGCCGCCGCCTTCTATCTGGCCACCACCTTGGGTCGGCCGCTGCTGCTGGAAGGCGAACCGGGAGTGGGCAAGACGACGGCGGCCAAGACCCTGGCCACCGTACTCGGTGCACCGCTGATCCGCCTGCAGTGCTACGAGGGCCTCACCGTGAGCGAAGCGCTCTACGACTGGAACTACCAGCGTCAACTGCTCAGCATCCGGCTCGCCGAGGCGCGCGGCGCCGATCTCACCGAAGCCGACCTGTTCACCGAGGCATTCCTGGTGGACCGCCCGATCCTGCGCTGTGTGCGCTACCGCGGTCCCACGCCCCCAGTGCTGTTGGTCGACGAAATCGACCGTGCCGACGACGAATTCGAAGCGCTGCTGCTCGAATTCCTCGGTGAGGCCACGGTGACCGTTCCCGAACTCGGGACCTTCGTCGCCGAACACCCGCCGCTCGCGGTGCTGACCTCGAACCGCAGTCGCGACCTGCACGACGCACTGCGGCGGCGCTGCCTCTACCACTGGATCGACTACCCGGAGCCCACCCGCGCGGTGGCGATCGTGCGACGCACCGTGCCCGGGGCAACCGATGCGCTGATCGAGCACGCCACCCGATTCGTCGGCAGCGCCCGCGATCTCGATCTCGACAAGCCGCCCGGCGTCGCCGAGACCATCGACTGGATCGCCGCACTGGCAACACTCGACGTCGCCGATCTCACCGCACCGGAGGCGGTCGCCGCGCTGAGCGCACTGGCGAAGACACCCGACGACCGCGCCACCGTCCACGCTGCATTCGTCGAATACACCCGAAGCCTGGCCACCGGATGAGAGGGATACTCCGATGAAGATCGCCAACGAGTTCACCGTCAACGCACCCGTCGAGCAGGCATGGGAGGTGCTGACCGACCTCGAACAGGTGGTCCCGCTCATGCCCGGCGCACAAATGGTCGGCTGGGAGGGAGAGGACTTCCTCGGCAAATTGAAGGTCAAAGTCGGCCCGGTGACCAGTGAATTCACCGGGAAGGCGAACTTCGTCGAACGCGACGAACACGACCATCGCGCCGTCATCAACGGCAGCGGCCGAGATTCACACGGATCCGGAAACGCCGCGGCGACCATCACCACACAACTGCGCGAAGACGGCGGCAAGACCCGCGTCACCGTTGACACCGACCTCAAGATCGTCGGCAAGCTCGCCCAATTCGGCAGCGGGATGCTGCAGCAGGTATCCGAGAAACTGCTCGGTCAATTCGTCACATCTCTCGAAGCGAAACTCGCGGCGGGCGATACGACCGTCGCGCAGACCGACGTTGGACCCGACAGCCGAGAGATGCGGCCGCAAACGGTCGCACAACCCGAGCCGGCACCACTGGACCTCGTCGGTCTGGTCGGGCCCACGATGATCAAGAAGTATGCGCCCGCGATCGCGCTCGGACTGGCGGCCGTGCTCGGAATCATCCTGGTACGCAGGCGGATGCGCGGGAAGCGATGACACGCGCGGTAATGCCGCGCGGCGTCGATCTGGCCGCATTCGCCGTCGCGATGGTCGCACGGTTGCGACGTGGTGGCGTCGCGGTCGCGCCGAGCGGGCCCGCGCTGTTCGTACAAGCCTTGCGCCGCATGGCACCGTGGTCGCGCACCGAACTCTACTGGGCCGCGCGACTCACGCTCGTCGACCGCATGCAGGATCTCGCCGCCTTCGACGCGGTCTTCGCGACGGTATTCGCCGATGCGGTGCTGGGTGTGGACCCGCCGAGCCGAACGCACGGATTGCCGACCGAACGAGTGTCGGCGCCGGGTACGGGCAGTCGGGGGCATATTCGGCAAGGTGGTGAAGTCCCGTGGGCGACACTGCAATCAGCGACCGACGCCGACCGATCGACCGACAAGGGTGTGACGCTGCCGGACGTACTGCCCAGCAGATTCGCGGCACGAGCACAGGAACCCTTCGACCACTTCGATCCCGACGATCTGCGGGTAGTCGGGGCCTGGCTCGAGCAGGCATCGGCGCACTGGCCGCAGCGGCGCACCAGGCGCTACGAAAACCATCCGCACGGCAAGCGGATCGGCTTCCGGGCGACGATGAACAACTCCCGCCGCACCGGCTGGGAGTCGGCGGTCCTGGTCCGCACCCGCCCCCGTAGCCGCCCGCGCCGGATCGTCATGATCTGTGACGTCAGCCGCTCCATGCGGCCGTATTCGACGATCTACCTACACCTGATGCGAGCCGCGATGCAGCGCCGGACACCCGATCGACCCGAGGTGTTCGCCTTCTCCACCTCGCTGACCAGGCTGACCTCGGTGCTGGCGCACCGTTCCCCGGACGTCGCGATGACCCGGGCCAACGACAAGGTGGTCGACCGCTACGGCGGCACGCATATCGGACGGTGCCTCGGCACGCTGCTCGCCACTCCGTCCGGCAACGCGGTGCGCGGCGCCGTCGTCGTCATCGCATCGGATGGCTGGGACAGCGACACCCCCGATGTCCTCGCCCGTGCGATGGCCCGGATCCGGCGCCGGGCTTGGCGCGTGATCTGGCTCAATCCCCGTGCGGGCGACTCCCGATTCCAGCCGACCACCGGTGCGATGGCGGCCGCCCTGCCATACTGCGACATCATGATGCCCGCGCACACGCTGGCGGGCATGCAGGCGTTCCTGCAAACCCTGGCATCGGCGAATGTCACCTGATGGGAATACCGACCCGGTCGACGCACACGCACCGGTGACAAGGCGGAAGAAACGGCGATAGTCTTCCTCCGCGCCGCCGGATCCCGCCTTCAGCCGGCGCGCCGTTGCCGAAAGACCTTGTCGAGACTTCGGAAGTTGTTATGCGCGAACGGATTTCGTAACGATGCAATATCGCCCCTCGGCCGCCGAGCTACTGGCAGCACTCGCCGAACTCCTCGAGGACACACTGCTGCCCGCACTCGATCCGGCATTGCGGCACCAGGCGCGAGTCGGGGCCAATATCGCGCGGATCGTGCAGCGGGAGCTCGAACTCGGTGATGAGGGCGCGCAACTGGAGCGGGATCTGCTGGCAGCGGTACCCGACGGCGACGATGCGGCGCTCTGGCAGACCTCGGCTACTCCCGCCACACCCCGTTCGAACACATCTACCGTCACCACCGCCGCTACCGCATCACCGAGGGCACCGAAGAAATCCAGATGCGTCGCATCGCGGGCTATCTCTTCGGGTTCATGAGTCAACGTGAACCCAAAGGCGTCAAACCGGAGTAATCGGCAACCGAAGCGCGCCCGGCGCCGAATCCGGCACCACCGGATTCTTCGGCGCGATCGCATCGATCCGCTGATACGGCGCCCCCAACGACGGACGCTGATCGTCTTCACCCTTGTTCGGCCACAACGACATCGCGCGCTCGGCCTGCGCGGTGATGGTCAGCGACGGGTTCACCCCGAGATTCGCCGAGATCGTCGAACCATCCACGATGTGCAGCCCCTCGTAGCCGTAGAGCCGCTGATACGGGTCGACCACGCCGGTATCGGGGGAGTCGCCGATCGCGCAACCGCCGATGAAGTGGCCGGTGATCGGGATATTGGCCATCTCTGTCCAGGAGCCCTGCGCAATGCCGTTGATCTTCTCGGCGACCCGCCGCGTGACCTCGTTCCCCTCCGGAATCCACGCCGGAGGCGCTTGTCCCGCACCCGGTTTGGTGGTCATCCGCTTTCCGAACAGACCGCGCTTGTTATAGGTGATGATCGAATTGTCGACGTTCTGCATGACCAGCAGCCCGATCATCCGCTCGGACCAGTGCGCCGGATTGTGCATGCGCAGCAGATCCCGCCGATACCGCACCATCTCCCGCAGACCGAGCACCCAGCGACGCTTACCCTCCTGCCCGTCGACCAGCACCGTCGTCAACAGACCCATGAAATTGCTGCCCTTGCCGTAACGCACCGGCTCCACATGGGTGTAGGAGTTCGGATGGATCGACGAGGTGATAGCGACCCCCTTGGTGAAATCCGAATCCTTATCGCGCGTTCGCGCCGCCAGCACCGCCTCGGAATTCGTGCGCGCCAGATGACCCAGGCGCGGCGAAATGTTCGGCAGCACACCGCGATCCCGAAGATCGTGCAGCAGCTGCTGGGTGCCGAGCGCGGCCGCGGAGAACACCACCTGATCGGCGGTGAAGGTCTGCTTCGCCTTACGAACCCAGCGTCCGGTGCGTACGGTCTCGATCGCATACCCGCCACCGGACAGTGGCCGCAACGACACCGCGGTCGTCAACGGATGCACGGTCGCGCCCGCCTGCTCCGCCAGATACAGATAGTTCTTCACCAGGGTGTTCTTCGCGCCGTGCCGACACCCGGTCATGCACTCACCACAATGGGTACACGAGCGCCGCTCAGGCCCGATACCACCGAAGAACGGATCCGCGACCGCTGCCCCGGGCCGAGTGTCCTTATCCGCGAACAACACTCCGACCGGCGTGCGACGGTAGGTATCGCCGATACCCATATCCTCGGCGACCTCCTGCAGCACCCGATCCGACGGGGTGGTCGCCGGATTGGTCGTCACCCCCAGCATGCGCTTGGCCTGGTCGTAATGCGGTGCCAGCTCGGACTTCCAATCGGTGATATGCGACCACTGCTTATCGCCGTAGAAGGTGTCCGGCGCCTCGTACAGCGTGTTCGCGTAAACCAGCGAACCGCCACCGACACCGGAACCGCTCATGATGAAGGTGTCGTTCAGCAACGTCATCCGCTGAATACCGAAGCAGCCCAGTTTCGGCGCCCACAGGTACTCGCGCAAATGCCAGGAGTTCTCAGCGAATTCGTGATCGGCGAAGCGCCGCCCGGTCTCCAGGACACCGACCCGGTAGCCCTTCTCGGTCAACCGCAGCGCCGTGACACTGCCACCGAAGCCGGAACCGATCACCAGCACGTCATAGTGCGTCATGGATTACCTTCCGGTGCGAACAAGCTCGTAGTCGCGGACATCGAAATGCGTCCGCTTGTCGTATTCACTCATCCGGCCCGGCCAGTTCGTCGTCACCCGACCGCTGGCCTCCCGATACCAGCTGGTGCACTTGGTCCACACCGTATGTTCGAGCCGCCCCTGGATCTCCTCGTCGAACCGCGCCTCCACCTCGGGCTTGACCGACAGATAACCACCGGCCCCGCGCAGATGCTCGACCGCTTGGCGCAGATAACGCGCCTGCCGCTCGTGCATGTAGATGATCGAACCCGCGCCGAGGTTGGTATTCGGCCCGTACATGATGAACATATTCGGGAAATGCGGCACGGTGAGGCCCTGGTAGGCTCGCGCACCGCCCGACCACACCTCGCGCAGCTCCTTGCCACCGATCCCGCGAATCGTCATGGGCGCCAGGAACTCCGTGGCCTTGAATCCGGTGCAGTACACGATCACGTCGACCTCGTACAGCGTGCCGTCCTCGGTGCGCACACCGGTCGGCGTGATCTCGGCGATATGCGAGGTCTCGACGTGCACATTCGGCTGCGACACCGCCGGGTAGTAGTTGCTCGCCATCAGCCCGCGCTTACAGCCCGCCTCGTAATCCGGCGTCATCTTCGCCAGCAATTCGGGATCGGAGATCTGCGAGGCCCGATGCCGGTCCGCCCACCCGGAGATCACATCGGCGATTCGGCCGTTGCCTTCCAGCCCCGAAGTCACCAACTCGTAGAACGAATACCAGCCGAACCGCTCCGCGCGCTGGATCAGCGGGAACTTCGTCACGATCGACAGTTTGTCGAGCGCGTTGAGTTTAGGTGGCGCGTAATAGCTTTCGATCTTCGGAATGATCCACGGCGCCGACCGTTGGAAGACGGTCAACTGTCCGACCTTCGGCTGAATCGCCGGAATGATCTGAATCGCACTCGCACCGGTGCCGATGATCGCGACCCGCTTACCGGACAGCTCGACATCGTGATCCCAGCGTGCCGAATGGAAGGCATCGCCGGTGAACGAATCCATGCCCGGAATATTCGGCCACACCGGACGCGACAGCTGACCCACCGCGGGCACGAAGACATCGGCTTCGAGCAGCTCACCCGCGGTCGTGCGCACCTGCCAGATGCCACGGTCGGCATCGAAGTCCGCCGAGTCGACCTCCACCCCGAACCGCATGTGCTTGTCGAGGTCGTAGCGGCGCGCGACATCATGCATGTAGGTGAGGATGTCGGGCTGCTCGGCGAAGCGCTTCGGCCAGTACGCATTGGGGGCGAAGGAGAACGAGTACAGATCCGACGGTGCGTCACAGGCGGCGCCCGGATACGTATTGTCCCGCCAGACCCCGCCGAGCCCGTCGGCCTTATCGATAACGGTGAACGCGTCGTAGCCGCGGCGCTTGAGCTCCAGCGCGGCCGCGAGGCCGCCGAATCCGGCGCCGACGATGAGCACGGACGGAGTGCTAGTCATGTCGATAACTGTATGAACGGTGACGCGGTTGCCGAGAGAGCGCTGCGGCCAGGAAATCAACATTTTCGGCCATCAAGTGATGACATCATTTGTCACAGTGACGATTTACGGTGGGGTGACAGGAAGGGCGAAGAGGAGTGGTCCGGCGGTATCTTCTTGCCACCGAGGGCAATTCGGACATCGGCCGCCAGCGTCGAGGCGGCCGCACCGATTCGACCGATTGCGGTCAAGGCGCCGCCGGTACGACATCGGGCTCAGCCTTGCGATCAACATGAAATCCCGGCAGATAGCGATTCGCGAACGGAATCAAGACCTGAATCAGCGGACCGATGCCGAACGCATAGACCACCGTGCCGATGCCGACGCTGCCGCCCAATAGCCAGCCGGTCGTCAATACCGATACTTCGATCCCGGTACGCACCAACCGCACCGACCATCCGGTCCGGCGGACCAGTCCAGTCATCAGTCCATCTCGCGGCCCGGGCCCCATACCCGCGCCGATATACAGCACCGTAGCCACCGCGTTCAAAACCACCGCGGCACCCATCGCGCCGACCCGCACCGGCAGGACATCCCAGTCCGGCAACATCCACAACCCGACATCGACCGACACACCGATCACCACGACATTGCTCACCGTGCCAAGACCCGGCCACTGCCGCAACGGAATCCATGCCAACAACACCGCGACTCCGGTCAGGGCCGTCACCGCCCCGAAACTGATCGGCACATGCGCGGCCACCCCTTGATGAAACACATCCCACGGATCCAACCCGAGCCCGGCCCGAATCATCACCGCCATCGAAAACCCGTACAACCACAACCCGACATAAAGCGCCACCAGCCGCCGAACCAACATCACCCCAGCCTGCCGCCGACTGGACCCGCAAAACAGATCCAATCATCAACCACTGGCCTCATAGCCAGAAACCAATCCAATCCGGCGAGCCCTCACACAACCCCCTTGAATCGTCAACGCGACGATTCAAGGGGCACGTTGATGGAAGGCAACGGATGGCTCTTAGTGCTGCCGTTGGGGTGCGCACCCAACGCGACAGATGTGTCGCAGACGTGGGGCCCACCTGGATGTATCGAGGGTAACGATTACTTTGCCGAGTTGGGGTTTTTGCGCTGGTTGGCATTGAAGCGCGCTTTCTTCTGACGATTCCCGCACGTGTTCATGTCACACCATTTGCGGGTGCGACTTTGGCTGGTGTCGAAGAAGGCGGCTCGGCAGGTCGGCGATGCGCACAAGGCCAATTTTCCGTCTCGTTCGCCTGCGATGATGCTGATCGCGTCGGCGGCGATCACGCCTAGGGCATCTTCTACGCAGGAAGCCGAGCTGAGTCGCCATCGCCGATTGCCCTCGGGCGTCAGGACAGCCGCGGCCCGACCCTGAATGCTGCAGTCATTGATGACTTGGACAGCAGACGCGGGGAGAGCGTCTTGGATCGCGGCCGCTGTCGCGGCGGCATGAATTGATTCCCTCAGTTCCCGAGCGAGTTCGAGCTGGGCGATAGTGCAGGAGTCCACGGCGAGGCCGTTCACCGCCAACCAGTCGATGAGTCGCTGCGGCGTGGGAATGCGCTCCACAGCGGTGCCATGACGCTCCGACAGAGTCCCCGTGAAGCTGGTCGCTAGCACGGTACCAAGGCGAAAGTCAGGAAACCCAGCACGCATGGAACCACCTTAGCTGGTTGCACGCCGACACGGAGACATGTTAGAACCGTCTTAGACGGTTCTAGATAGGTCTTAGCCGGTTCCACGACGATCAGGAGGTCTGATGCCCCGCCCAACCAACGACGTGCAAGCATTTGAAGCCCACGCAACTGACGCTGACCTCGACGATCTACGCGCGCGATTAACCGCGGCTCGACTGCCGGAAGCCGAGACGGTCTATCGCGCCGCGCCCGACCCTCGCCGATGGGAACAGGGCGTTCCTCTCGCCGACCTCGTCGATGTCGTGAACTACTGGCGCACCGGGTACGACTGGCGGTCGTTCGAAGCGCGCCTCAACCGGATCGGCCAGTTCCGCACGACCATTGATGATCTGGGAATCCACTTCCTGCACCGCCGATCCGCGCGCGCGGATGCCACTCCTCTGATCTTGACGCACGGCTGGCCAGGCAGCATTGCCGAGTTCATCGATGTAGTAGACGAGCTGGCAGATCCGAAAGATCCAGACGCGCCGGCGTTCCACGTCGTGGCCCCGTCGCTACCAGGCTTCGGTTACAGCGACAAGCCGGCCACCACCGGGTGGGGGATCGAAAAGATCGCGGCCGCATGGGTGGAACTGATGGGAAGGCTCGGCTACCGCAAGTTCGCAGCCCACGGTGGCGACTGGGGAGGTGTGATCACCACGGTCCTCGGCGGCAGGTTCCCGGAACACGTTCTCGGCATCCACACATTGACCCCGCAGGCACCGCCCGGGTTGACAACGGACGGGCTGACGGCGGCCGAGCGCACATGGACCGAGGAAACCCGCGATTTCTGGGGCGGGCGCCACGCGGCGTACGCGAAGCAGCAGGCGGCACGACCGCAGACCATCGGCTACTCGCTCGTCGATTCACCAGTCGGGCTTCTCGCCTGGATCCTCGACAAGTTCGCCGAGTGGACAGATACCGAAGACAGCCCGTTCGAGACGATTTCCAGAGACCGCATTCTCGACGACGTCACCCTGTATTGGCTTACACGGACCGGCGCATCGGCAGCCCGCATTTACTACGAAAGCCACAACTCGCTCGACCCCGAACTTCGGGTCGACGTCCCGTCAGCAATCAGTGTGTATCCCCGCGACATCGAGAAGTGTCCGCGCCCCTGGGCGCAGGAGCGGTTCCGGCAGATCGTCCGATGGAGGGCGCCCGAAACCGGGGGACATTTCCCGTCGCTGGAGGTTCCCGAGTATTTCGTCAAGGATCTGCAAGAAGGCCTCGCGGCAGTGCTGGCAGCTGATCGGTGAACGCGGCCGGATGCCGGGAGAATTAGTCCGAGGATCTGAGCTGCGCGCCGAATGCTCGGCCCGGCGAGGGCTCTAGCTCATCGCCCACCACGGCGAAGAGCAGGCACCAGCCTCGGCCCGGCCGGCCGCGCTCGTCGAATCCCCAGCCTGCCGCCGACTGGACCCCCAAAACAGATCCGATCAATCACCAAGCCGTGCCTGCATAACCAGAAACCAATCCAACCGGAGGCCCCCCATATGGACCCTTAAATCGTCACTGTGACGATTTAAGGGTGGCGGCAAGGCGAAGAGGGGAGTCGAACCCAAACGATCCAGATCCGAGACTTCGAACGGATTCAATATTTTCCGCCAAAATCAGGGATCAACCGGAATATTTACATCAACAGAATCGGACATCGAGGGGACATCACACATCCACAGCACATGGTTCCGTGCACAGAACACCCGGTAGCCAGCCAGCCGCTCAGCAAGCGAAGTCCGAAATCCCATACCTGCCAACGTCATACAACACGAATCGCCCGCTTCCAGCACCTCCGTTGTAACGCCGATAATCAACATTATGTCAGGTAAATGCCATGGCGATGACCGCTCACAGTTCATCCGCCGCTCCCCTCCCGATAACCACGACCTCGGACCGTCAGCGGATTGTGGATTGATCAGACACGACAGGCCCAGAGAGCAGCGGAAGTTGTGGGATCGTCTCGAGATTTCGCAAAACCCTCCCCGTGAAGACTTGAATGAGTCATACTCTTGAATGTGTCCACGAATTCGGAATTCGAGCGTATGTTGCGCGGGGTGTCGCTGCGCGTTACGGCGCCGCGGGTTGCCGTGCTGACTGCCGTGCACGAGCATCCGCACTCCGATACGGACTCGATCCTCGGTCATGTGCGCGCGACACTCGGTGCGGTATCCCATCAGGCGGTATACGACGTGTTGCGCGCACTGACGGCCGCCGGTCTGCTGCGGCGCATCCAGCCGATGGGATCTGTCGCGCGCTACGAAACGCGAGTCGGCGATAACCATCACCATGTGGTGTGCCGCTCGTGCGGCGTCATCGCTGATGTCGACTGCGCCGTCGGCGAGGCGCCCTGCCTGACCGCATCACACGACAACGGATTCGTACTCGATGAGGCCGAGGTCATCTATTGGGGCCTGTGCCCCGACTGCTCGGCAGCGCAAATGTCCGGATCACACCCGTGATCACAGCCCGATTCACTCACTCCCCCGAAAGGAAATGCCGTGCCTGAGGAACATCCGCCCATCGGAGAGGCCAATACGGAACCCGCCGCCGGTGGTTGCCCCGTTACATCCGGTCGCCTCAAGTCCCCGGCCGAGGGCGGAAGCAACCGTGACTGGTGGCCGAACCAGCTCAATCTCAAGATCCTGCAGAAGAATCCGGCCGTAGCCAACCCCATGAACGCGGACTTCGACTACGCCGCGGAATTCAAAACCCTCGATCTGGCTGCCGTGAAGGCCGACATCGTCCAGGTTATGACCACCTCGCAGGAGTGGTGGCCCGCCGACTTCGGTCACTACGGACCGTTCTTCATCCGGATGGCCTGGCATGCCGCGGGTACCTACCGGATCAGCGACGGCCGCGGCGGAGCCGGCGCCGGTATGCAGCGGTTCGCCCCGCTCAACAGCTGGCCCGACAACGGAAACCTCGACAAGGCCCGACGCCTGCTGTGGCCGGTCAAGAAGAAGTACGGCAAGAAGCTCTCCTGGGCCGACCTCATGGTCTACGCGGGCAATGTCGCGCTCGAAGACATGGGCTTTCCGACCTTCGGTTTCGGCGGCGGCCGCGTCGACCAGTGGGAGCCCGAGGAGGACGTGTACTGGGGTCCCGAGCAGACCTGGCTCGGCGACGAGCGCTACACCGGCACCCGCGATCTCGAAAACCCCTTGGCCGCAGTCCAAATGGGTCTGATCTACGTCAACCCCGAAGGCCCCAACGGCAATCCGGATCCGCTTGCCGCGGCAGTCGACATCCGTGAGACGTTCCACCGCATGGCCATGAACGATATCGAGACGGCGGCGCTGATCGTCGGTGGCCACACCTTCGGCAAGACCCACGGCGCCGGCGATGCCGGGCTCGTCGGGCCCGAGCCCGAGGCCGCCCCGCTCGAGGAGCAGGGCCTGGGTTGGAAGAACGCCTTCGGCACCGGCGTCGGCAAGGACGCGATCACCTCCGGCCTGGAGGGCACCTGGACGCCCACCCCGACCAAGTGGGACAACAGCTTCCTCGAGACACTGTACGGGTACGAGTGGGAGCTGACCAAGAGCCCGGCCGGTGCGAACCAGTGGATCCCCAAGGACGGTGCAGGCGCGGGCACTGTGGTCGATGCCCACGACCCGTCGAAGTCCCACACTCCGGTCATGCTGACAACGGACCTCTCGCTCCGGATCGACCCGATCTACGAGCAGATCACCCGGCGCTGGCTCGAGCACCCCGAGGAGCTCACCGAGGAGTTCGGCAAGGCCTGGTACAAGCTCACCCACCGCGATATGGGCCCGAAGGTCCTCTACCTCGGGCCGGAGGTGCCGGAAGAGACGCTGCTCTGGCAGGACCCCGTCCCTGCCGCCGACTACGACCTCATCGGCGCCGCCGATATCGCCGCACTCAAGAGCCAGATCCTGGCTTCGGGTCTGACTGTCGCACAGCTTGTTTCGACCACGTGGGCGGCGGCAGCGTCGTTCCGTGGCAGCGACAAGCGCGGTGGCGCCAACGGCGGACGCATCCGCCTGCAGCCGCAGGCCGGCTGGGAGGTCAACGAGCCCGACGAACTCGCCCAGGTGGTGCGCGTTCTCGAGGGCATCCAGGAGTCCTTCAACTCCGCCCAGACCGGGAACACCCGGGTGTCCTTCGCCGACCTCGTCGTGCTCGGCGGCGCCGCGGCCGTCGAGCAGGCAGCCAAGAACGCCGGCTACGACGTCGAGGTGCCGTTCACCCCGGGTCGCACGGACGCCACCCAGGAACAGACCGATGTGGAGTCCTTCTCCGCGCTCGAGCCCAGCGCGGACGGTTTCCGCAACTACCTCGGGAAGGGTAACCGGATCCCGGCCGAGTACCTGCTGATCGACCGGGCGAACCTGCTCACCCTCAGCGGCCCCGAGTTGACCGTCCTCATCGGTGGTCTGCGCGTCCTCGGCGCGAACCACAAGCAGTCGCCGCTGGGCGTATTCACCGCGAACCCGGGATCGTTGACCAACGACTTCTTCGTGAACCTGCTCGATCTGGGCACGAAGTGGGAGCCGTCGGCCACCGATGACGGAACCTACGAGGGCACCGACCGCGCCACCGGTGCCGTCAAGTGGACCGGCAGCCGCGCCGACCTGGTCTTCGGGTCGAACTCGCAGCTGCGCGCCCTCGCGGAGGTCTACGCGACCGACGACTCGAAGGAGAAGTTCGTCAACGACTTCATCGCCGCGTGGGTCAAGGTGTCGAACCTGGACCGGTTCGACCTGGTGTGATGAAGGAGGAATGACCGACCGATAAGGCCGGTCGTCCCCCGTGCGGTGCCCCCGTGAACTCCTATAGTTCGCGGGGGCACCGTCATTCGAAGCGCACGTTCTTCGTCTCGGCGACAGCGGCCGTCCGTCCCGGTGCGGTCTGGTAACGCCAGTACAGATTTGTGTGCGCGATGACCTGCTCCGGGGCCGGCGCGCCCCATTCGCTCTTGTCGAATGTGGTGTGCCCGTCGCTGACAAGTGTCACGTCGTATCCCCGCGCGAAGGCGCCATGGATCGTGGACCGGATGCAGGCATCGGTCTCCGCACCGGTCACCACGAGACGCCCGACCCCGGCCCGCGCCAGCACCTCCGCAAGCTCGGTATCCTCGAACGAATCGCCGAACTTCTTATGTACCAACGGTTCCGACTCCGCACGCACCAACTCCGGGACGTATTCCCACGCAATGGTCCCCGGTACGAGCTCCTCGCTCGAGTGCTGCACCCAGACGATCGGAACACCGTCCTGCCGGGCCTTCTCGACGAGCGTGCCGATATTCGCGACCACCGTGTCCCGCTGATACGCCTCCCCCACGACACCGTTCTGCACGTCGATCACGATCAAGGCGGCATTCGGTCGATCCGACAGCGTGCTCATGACGGTCTCCTCCTACTGGTCGAAAGGCGCTGGTCCGCACGATCACTCAACTACGAATCGAGCGCCGGGACCAGCCCGGCGATCCACATCGGTGGCGAAGATCAGCAGCGGACGACGATAATCGAATATTCTCGGTTCTGTCCGGGACACCAACCTTGATCGAGTGAGCCGACGATGAATACCCAGCTCGGCGCGGTACCACCTGAGCACGGTGGAGATCGCGCGATGGCTGCTCAGGCCGTATTGGCCAGGGCGGTCGCCGATTTCGCGGGTGAGTGGGAGGCCGCGGGCGAACCACCCGAGCTGACCCCGCATCTGCCCACCGAAACCGCACTGCGGCGGTCGGCGCTGATCGAGTTGATCAAGGTGGATCTGCATCACCGGTCGATCCGCAAAACGGCCGAAAAGCGCCTCGACGAATACCTGGCCGAATTTCCCGAACTCCACACCGCCCCACTGCCTCCGGATCTGATCTACGAGGAGATCACCGCGCGCCGCCAGTTCGATCACGATCTGGATCTCACCGAATACGACCAGCGGTATTCGCAGCAGATGGCGCGGATCGCCGACCGCCTCGATGGCGATCACTTCCGGACCACCGTCCTGACCGATCCGGCCGCGCTCGCGACGCTCGACTCCATCAATCCCGGTGCGACCGTTGACGATTTCGATATGTTGATCCTGCTCGGCCAGGGTGCGTTCGGCCGGGTCTTCCTGGCGCGGCAGCGATCGATGCAGCGGCTCGTCGCGGTCAAGATCTCCCATGATCGCGGTAGTGAGGGTCAGACGCTGGCCCGGCTCGATCACGAAAACATCGTGCGCGTCTTCGATCAGCGTCGGATCGCCGATCAGCACTTGAAATTGATGTACATGCAGTACGTTCCGGGCGGCACCCTGCTCGGCGTACTGCGGCTGCTGCGCCGCACCGGAGCCGAGGGAAAGTCCGGTCGACTACTGCTCGACGCCGTCGACGCGGCGGCCGCCAGCGGCGGGGTGCTCGAACCGCAGCCATCCGCCACCCGTACCGAGCTCGCACGGCTGAGCTGGCCGGAAACCGTTGCGTGGCTGGGTAGTCGACTCGCCTCCGCATTGGAGTACGCCAACCGTGCCGGTGTGCTGCACCGCGATATCAAACCCGCCAACGTACTGCTCACGGTCGACGGGCAACCCAAACTCGCCGACTTCAATATCAGCTTCAGCCGTCACATCCCCGGCGCCAGCCCCGCCGCCTACTTCGGTGGCTCACTGGCCTACATGTCCCCCGAGCAGCTCGAGGCCTGCCATCCCACCATGGTGACCACCGCCGCCGACCTCGACACCCGGAGTGACCTGTACGCACTCGCGGTCGTGCTGTGGGAACTGCTCACCGGCCGACTCCCCTTCGACGACGAACGCGGTGCGGGCGAATCGGATACCTCACTGGAACGGATGATCGAACTGCGTCGCCAGCCGGTCCCCGACCGCTTCGCCGCCGATATCCCGCCGGACTGCCCGCCGGTACTGCAGCATGCCCTGCTCACCTGCCTGTCCCCCGATCCCGCCGACCGCTTCGCCACCGGCGCCGAATTCGCCAGTCAGCTCGATCTCACCCTGGACCGCACCGCCCGCGATCTCGTCGACCCGCCGGCGCGCAGTATCCGCGCCAAACTGCGGATGCGGCCGATGCCGGTGGTGACGCTGTCCAGCATGCTGGGGCAATTCCTCGGCATGCTCTATCTTTCCGCGCACAACACGCGCCTGCTCGATGCACAACTCACCGCGGAGGCCAGCGCCCAACTCCAACGTCTCGCAACACTGCTCGGCGCGATCGGCTATCCGATCGGGATTCTCGCGCTGCTGTATTGGTGCCGTCTGGTGTTCCTGGTTCCCGACGGACTGCGGCGCGGTAAGCATTTCGACGAGCAGACCCTCGCGCGGGCGCGCACCGATACGCTCGCCTGCGGCGACCGCATCGCGGTGGTCGGGTTCGCCGGGTGGGCATTGTCGCTGGTGATCTTCCTGACCCAGCTGCATTACACCGCGGACCTGTCCACCGGATTCACCATCAACCTCATCGCATCCCATCTGGTCGCGGCCGCGGTCGCGGTGGTGTACTCCTACTTCCCGGTCACCTTCTTCGTATTGCGCTGGTACTACCCGGGTTTGCTCGGCACCGCACAGACCTCCCCCGACGACGCCATCCGATTGCAGCGGCTCATCCGACGCAGCCGGATCTACCTCGGCATCGCCGCCTCGGTACCGCTGATCGGGGTGGCGGGCGGTCTGGTCTATCTCGATGCGGCACAGCAGCAGACGGTAATCGGTCCCATCGTGATCCTGTGCGTGGTCAGCCTTTTCGCATTCGTCGGCGCGCTGCGCGTGTTCTACGCACTGGAATCGGATCTGCACGCCCTCGATCGCATTGTAAATCCGCGTTCGCGGCGCTCCGCATAGCTATTTCAAAGGTTTCCCAAAGGACCTCAGCAGATTTCGTGACTACTCTCGAAGCTGTTTGGAATGCCACTGTCCTCGGGGGCGCCATGAAAGAGCAGCGGACACAGGTCTATGGATCGGTCGTCGAGTTCGTCGAGAACTACCTGTCCCAGGTCTATCGGCGCAAAGTAGCCGACAACGGTCTGGCCTGGTGCCCGGAATGGTGGCGGCACACCGAAGCCGTGGCCCGGCTGGAGGCGCTCTGGCAATCCTGGGAACTCTATCGGCTCAACGCCGAATTGGGCCTGTCACTTTGGTTTCTAGACCATGCAGACAGCCATATGGACATGCTGTTCGACCCGAACGGACCGTTCGCCGGCTGTTCCATGCACAACGGGCACACCGATCGCGTCTGGCCACTCTCGGTGAAATCTCCTCCCCCCGATACGTTTTCACCAGCTGGTTAGTCTCGTTTGTTTGAAATCGGTTGTGGTCAACTAACCTTCATGTAGTGCTAGGACATTCACATGCGACCAGCGGCGCTTTCGCCTGGTCGGTGGCAGCGGCGACGCTGCCCATCTCGGCGTTGGTCTATCCGGTATTGCCAACTGGCAACGCCCATCTCGGTGCCGTCGAGGTATTACTCGGCACCTTCCTGACGGCGGGTGCCGCGCTGCTGCCCGATGCGGACCATCCGAACGGCACCATCGCGCATGTGCTCGGCCCGATCTCCTATCACCTGTGCCGCTTGATCTCCTGGATCTCCGGTGGACATCGGCACGCCACACACTCGTTCGCGTTCGTGATCGCCGTCGCCTACGGGACCTGGGCGGGTGAGCATTGGCTCGGAAGATATTTCACACTCGGTTTGGTGTTCTTCCTGCTCGCACTGGCGGTGCGGGCACTGCATCTGTGTCCCTCCGGCGAGGGCATCGAGGCGTGGGGCACGGTCATAATCCTCGCCGTGGCAGGGACGTTCGCGATGGATCACTGGATCACCGATAAACCGGCGTGGTTGCCGTTCGCTGTCGGACTCGGGGCCCTGGCCCATCTCGCCGGTGATTGCCTCACCGATAAGGGGTGCCGACTGTTCTGGCCGTTCCCGCTGCGTACTTGCGTGCCGGTGATCGAACGGACCGGGAACAAGGTCGAAACCTGGATTCTGTCACCGCTTTTCACGCTGGCCACGCTTGCTGTCCTCTGGCACGTCTTCTCGGTCAATCCCTAGGACCAGTCGCTGCGCCCGCCGATGATGCCTCGGCTGGCGCAGCGACTGGAGGCTCCCCTGGTCTGTGCGGTCTTTTGGGGTGTGGCGTTGGTGAGATGGGAGTTGGAGAGTTACATAGTTCAATACGCATATCTATATAATCAGATGTTTTTCAAGCGCACTGAAGATTGTAGTTCCACCGGATTCGTTCCTTGTGAACCGATCTCGGTCCCCCGCGACGTCGTCCAGAGCGCTGCTGCACGTCTGCGCGCTCCCCCATCCGCGGACCCGGCCCGAACGATCCTGGGCCGGGATCCGCGCATGGATCAGCTCGCTACGCTCTCGAACGTGCCGGGCACGTACGAGCCGCCCTTGGTCTGCGTAATCACCAGGAGCCGGTTGGCGGCGTTGATCATGGCGACCAGGTAGACCAGCGCGGCGATCTGATCATCGTCGTAGTGCTTACGCACCTGAGCCCAGGTCTCGTCGGACACACCGCGATTCGCGTCGGCGAGTCGAGTACCCTCCTCCGCGAATGCCAGCACGGCCTGCTCAGCCTCACTGAAAACGGTGGACTCACGCCAAGCCGCGACCAGGTTGATCCGAACCGCGGGTTCGCCGGCGGCCGCCAGCTCTTTGGTGTGGGCGTCGACGCAGTAACCACAGCCGTTGATCTGGCTGGCGCGCAACTCCACCAACTCCACCGTGGACTTCGGCAGCGACGACTGCATGATCGCCATGCTCGTGTTGGCGAACCGCTTGCCGATCTTGGCGCCGAGCTCGTTGTTGTTCAGGTTGAAACGGGGTTCCATCACTTCGGTCCTCACTCGTGGTGTTGATTCGAACGACCATGAGACGGCGGCGCCCCGATTCACATAACACCGCTTCGATGTGACGCACACCACCACTGCCCCGCTGTTACGAAACGGCAGGATCGGACGTCTGATGGGTGACATTCGAGAGTGAACAGGAGCCGCCCATGTCCGGCATATCGCAGACCACGCCCGCCGACCACGGCGAGAGCAGCAGCGACCGTCCGGATCCCGCGACGAAAGCATTCGTCGCGCACCGCAACTTGCTGTTCACCGTCGCCTACGAAATGCTCGGCTCGGCCGCCGACGCCGAAGACGTCCTCCAGGAAACCTGGCTGCGGTGGGCAGGCGTCGATCTCGACACGGTGCAGGATCAACGCGCGTATCTGGTCCGAATCACCACCCGTCAGTCGCTCGACCGGCTGCGCGCGCTCGGTCGCCGCAAAGAGTCCTACGTGGGCCCCTGGCTGCCCGAACCGCTGCTGACCGCACCCGACGTCGCCGAGGACATCGAACTGGCCGACAGCGTCTCGATGGCGATGCTGTTGGTATTGGAGACCCTCACGCCCGTCGAGCGGGCGGTGTTCGTGCTGCGCGAAGTATTCGATCTGGAGTATGACGAGATCGCCGAAGCGGTCGACAAGAGCCCGGCCGCGGTCCGCCAGCTCGCGTACCGGGCTCGGTCACACGTCGCCGCGCGCCGACCACGCGAGGTGGTCTCCGCAGCCGAAACCCGAGACGCGCTCGCAGCATTCCAGCGAGCCGTCGAAACCGGCGAGCTCCAAAGTCTGCTCGACATTCTCGCACCGGATGTCGTCTTCCTCGGTGACGGTGGCGGACTCGCACAGGCCGCGCTGGTGCCCATCGTCGGGGCCGACGCGGTAGCCGGCCTCCTCTCCGCCGCGCTCGGTAACCTCACCGCGAGGTCGGCACAGCCTGCCTTCGTCAACGGCCACCCGGCGCTGATACTGCGATTCGACGGCGCGATCGATGCCGTCATTGCGGCGCGAATCGACGACGGCCTCATCACCGGGATCTACTCCGTGCGCAATCCCCAGAAGCTGTCGCGTTTGCAGCGCGAGACCGCCCTGCACCGCTGACGCGGCGGGGAAGCAACGACCTCCCGAACCCACGGTGTCGAGCCCAGCCCTCCCCTGCTCTCCCTGCATGAACCATCCACTCTGTAGGGGTTCCGGTAGTAATCGCGCGAAAAACACCCGGCGCCACCACGACCCCGACGAGACGGCCTTTCGCGCGGGCCTTCGCCATCCCCCCGCAAATGGTTCAGGTTCGCCTCGAACTCGGCGACCAGGGCGGGGATTTGCAGGAACAGTTTGCCGAACGGGTCGTTCCAGTCGTAGATCTGGCTGCCGAGGCCGAACAGGACATCGCGCTCGCGCAGGCTGGTCATGATCTCGCCGGCCTCGGCCATGTTGCGGGCGAACCGGTCGAATTTCGTCGTTGTCAGCACCACTTGCCGGTTCGTGACCGCCGCGGCGGCGGAAGTGACGGCCGTCAGCGCGTTGTTCAGCCCGGTGCGGTTCTTGCGGGTGGTGCCGGAGAATCCTTTGTCGACGAAGATCCGTTCATGCGGCACGCCGAGGGAGATCAGCTGGTCGGTTTGAATCTCGACGTCTTGTTCGTCGGTGGAGCAACGCACGTCTCCGACGCGGAAGGGTTCGACCACACCTGGTTATCGTTCCATATGACGGCGGATCACCGGGACACTCCAACGGAACACTGTCGACCAGGGCCGAAGTCTTCGCATGGTGGTGTTCCGCTGGCCGGTCGGCTACCGGAACACCACCCTCGGAGATCGTCGCCAAACCCGTGGGCCGCCTGAGCCGGGTTGCGCGTCATCCGCCCGGCCGGTGTTCAGAGCGTCCAGCGACGTGCGACAAGGTTTCCGTTTGCACAGCGGCGGGAGGCCGCTCGTGGCGGTAGTGGTTCGGGGGGCGGCCGAATTCGCGTTTGAATGCTTTGGAGAAGGCGTATTCGGAGCTGTATCCGCAGCGGTGGGCGATGGTTTGGATGGGGGTGTCGCTGCGGCGCAGGAGGCGGGCGGCTGTGGTCATTCGCCACCAGGTGAGGTAGGTCAAGGGTGGCTGGCCGACGGCGGTGGTGAAACGTTTGGCGAAGGTGGCGCGGGAGATTCCGGCTCGGGTGGCCAGTCCTTCGACAGTCCAAGGATTTTCGGGTTGGCGGTGGATGTGGTGCAGGGCGGTGGCGATGGCCGGGTCGGTGAGCGCGGTGGCCCATCCGATGTCGGTGTGGTCGGCATGTTCGTCGAGCCAGGTCCGGAGCACGTGGAGCAGCAGCATGTCGATGAGTGCGGGCAGGATGGCGTCGGTGCCCGAGCGTGGCTGGTGTAGTTCGGTACCGAGCATGTCCACGGTGGCGCGCAGCGCCGTGTGGTCGCCGACTCGGGCGGGCAGGTGGATTTCCGGTGGCAGGGTGTCGAGCAGTGGGTGCGGCCTGACCAGGTCGAAGGTGTAGCAGACGCACAGCATTTCGGTGGCGGCGCCGACGCCGGGGATATCGAGTTCGATCACGGAGTAGCCGTCGGCTTTGTTGGGCTGGAAGTCGATGGCCGGGCTGCCAGGTTGGTCTGCGAGTGTGTGGGCGTGTCGGGGCCCGGTGAACAGGATGTCGCCAACGCCCAAGGCGGTGGGGGGACCGGTGGCCGGGATCAGGGTGCAGCCACCTTGCAGGACGATATGGCAGCAGGCTGCATCGCTGGCAGCGAATCGCACCCCCCAGGGCGCGCGGCAGGTGCTTCGCCCGGCGTAAGGCTGGCCGGCCCGCATGGCGGCGAGCACGTCGCTGAGAACATCCACGAAGCTATCCTATCGTCGGCGGCGTCAGACGATCAGACAAGAAATCCGGACAATAAGCCATTCATCATCTGAAGTCGGATTCATAGTGTCGTGTCGTGGATGAATTCAAGATCGCTGAACATGGTCGTGGAGCGACGGTTGATGACGCCGATGCAGGCCGCGCAGCGGCGTCGATCGGGCCGGTGAATGACGCCCGGTGGGGCGCGGCGTGGTCGACTTCGCTGCAGCGACCCAGCCTGGGCTTCGACCCGAACTGGTCGGTGCAGGGCTTCGCGAATCAGACACTGCGACAGGTGGTCCGGCTCACCGCGGGCGGTGACCTGCTCCGCGTTCGGCTGTCGAACGTCTTCGGGCACACGCCGCTGTCGGTTACCGCCGCGACCGTGGCCCTCAGCAGAGGCCGCGCAGCAGTCCGGATAGACACGGCTCGACCCCTCACCGTCGGCGGGGAGGCTGCGTTCGCGATCCCGGCCGGTGAGGAGGTCGCGAGCGATCCGGTGGTGTTCCGGTCGGCGCCGCTGGATTCGGTTGTGGTGAGCATGTATTCGGCCGCGCCGACCGGCCTCGCCAGTTATCACGCGCAGGCCCTGGCCACCAGCTACCGCGCGGCCGGGGATGCGTGCGCCGACGGCTCGGGCCGGCTGTTCACCGAGACCTCACGTTCCTGGTATTTCCTCAGCGGCGTGGATGTGGCCGGCGGTCCGGCGCGCCCGCCCGGCATCGTCGTCTTCGGCGACTCCCTGACCGACGGGTCGTTCAGCACCCCGGACGCCAACCGGCGATTTCCGGACATCCTGGCCGAGCGGTTCATCGCTGCGGGCAGGCCGCGCGCGGTGTTGAATCACGGCATCGGCGGCAACCGGCTCACCGTCGACTCGGCGTGGCTCGGTGCGAAGGCGACCTCCCGATTCCGCCGAGACGTACTATCCCAGCCAGGCATCGGCACGGTCGTTGTCCTGTTGGGTATCAACGACATCGGCATCAGCGAAGCCGCTAACATCGCGCCGCTGCCGATCTTCGAGCCCTACACCGAGGTGTCCGCCGACGAGGTCATCGCCGCGCACCGCGACTTGGTGGCTCAAGCCCATATCGCCGGCCTGCGGATGGTCGGTGCGACAGTGCCGTCCGCGAAACCGTCCCCGTTCTCCACCGCGCGGAGCGAGGCCAAGCGCGCCGCGATCAATACATGGATCCGGACCTCCAGTACATACGACGCGGTCGTCGACCTCGACGCCGCCTTGGGCTCGCCCACCGACCCGGATCGGCTGCACGCCGACTATGACTCCGGCGATCATCTGCACCCCAACGACGCCGGGTACCGGGCCATGGCCGAAGCGATCGACCTCGCCACCCTCGACCCGACCCCAACCGGCTCGAAATCGCCAGCACCCCACCATGTTCCCACCGAAGGAGTGAATTCGTGATGACCGAAATCCGCACCGCAGCGCCCGCGGGCCAGATCGAGCACCGCACCCTCGACGTCAACGGCCTGCGCATGCATATCGCCGAAGCGGGGTCCGGGCCGCTGGTGCTGCTGCTGCACGGCTGGCCCGAATCGTGGTACTCCTGGCGGCATCAGATTCCCGTGCTCGCCGCGGCCGGGTACCACGTCGTCGCCCCAGACCAGCGCGGTTACGGCGACACCGATGTCCCCGAACGCGTCGAGGACTACGCCATCGATCATCTCGCCGGCGACGTCACTGGGCTCATCGATGCCCTCGGCGAGCAACGCGCGACGGTAATCGGCCACGACTGGGGCGCCATCGTCGCCTGGGAGACGGCCAAAATGCGCCCGGAGCGCATCACCGCGGTGGCTGGACTCAGCATTCCCGACCGGTTCGCCGAACCCCAGGGCAGCGCGGCCACCCCTATCGCCGATCTGCACGCCGCGCTCGGACCGGCCTTCTACATTGTGCACTTCCAGCAGCCCGGCATCGCTGACACCGCATTGGAATCGGCCCTCGAGCACGACCCGGAGGGACTGTTCCGCAGAATCTTGCGTACCGCCTCGGGTGACGGGCCGGGATGGACCGGGATGGTTCCCGACGGCGGCACGATCGTCGATTCCCTAGCCGCCGACACACCGGCGCTACTGGCCTGGGAGGGCGAGCAGGACGCGAAAACCTATGCGTCCCAATTCCAGAAGTCCGGCTTCACCGGCGGAATCAACTGGTACCGCAATCTCGACCGCAACTGGAAACTATCAAAAGATTGGCGGGACAACGATGTCCACGCACCCGCCCTCTACCTCATCGGCGGCCGCGACGGCGCGCTGACACTGCCGCAATCTCAGCGACTGATGTCCGGCGACAGCGGTTTCCGCAACCTGCGCGAGACCGTCGTTCTCCCCGAGGCCGGCCACGCCATCCAGCAAGAACGGCCCGACCAGGTCAATGACGTACTCACCCGGTTCCTGCGATCGCTGTGAACCCCGGCCGAAACACTCACCACGGACTCTTCATGCCTGATTCTCCGCGGCCGCGGCACATACTCGCCCTTGCGCTGCTGGCCTTCGCACAGTTCGTCATCGCCATCGACTACAACATCGTCTACGTCGCTCTCCCCGACATCGGCCACGCACTCGGCTTCTCCTCCCAGTCGCTGCAGTGGGTGGTCAGCGCGTACGCCGTCGGTCTCGGTGGATTGCTGCTTCTCGGCGGACGAGCAGTCGACCGGTTCGGCCAACGGCGCGTGTTCATCGGCGGCCTGACCCTATACGGCACATCCTCACTGCTCGGCGGCCTGGCGGTGGCACCCGGCATGCTGATTGCCGCCCGCGCTATCCAAGGACTCGGCGGCGCCCTGCTCACCCCGGCCACCCTCGCGCTCATCGCCACTGTCTTCCCCGAGGGATCACCACGTAATCGTGCGATGGCCGTGTGGGGCACCGCCGGCGGCGCCGGCCTCGCCGCTGGCTCTCTGCTCGGTGGTGTTCTCGCCAGCAGCCTTGGCTGGCAATGGGTGTTCTATGTCAACGTTCCCCTGACCGCGGTCGCCGTGCTCGCGGCACCGCGCCTGCTGCCCGCCGATCCGCCACCAAGTACCCGCGACGGATTCGACCTTCCGGGAGCTCTGGTCGCGACTCTCGGCGCCTGTCTGCTGGTCTTCGGGTTGGCCGCCGGACCCGAGGCCGGTTGGACGAGCCCGCGCGGCATCGGCGCCATCGGGGCCGGCGCCGGTCTGCTCGCAGTGTTCGTACTCATCGAGCGGCATACCCGCGACCCGCTGATGCCGCTGCGGCTGTTGCGGATCCGCAGCCTCGCCACTGCCATGGCAGTGATGTTCATCTTCATGGGCACACTCAGCGGCCAGTACTACGTCTTCACCACCTATCTGCAGGACGTGCTCGGCTTCGACGCACTGCACGCCGGTCTGGCGTTCCTCCCCCTGACCCTGATCGCCATCGCATCCACCGAACGGTTGGTGGCTCCGCTGTTGAACCGCTGGGGCCTGCGCACCACACTGTCGGTCGGATTGCTGATCAACGCCCTGGGGATGGGCGCATTCACCATCGGAATTGCCCCGGGCGGCTCCTACTGGGCGCTGGTGCCCGGGATCATCGTGTGGGGCGCAGGCTCATTCACCTACGCGACGATGTTCGTGGCCGCCGCGTCCGACGCCCCACCCGCCCAGCAAGGCGTCGCATCCGCACTCGCCAACACCGCCCTGCAGATCGGCGGCGCCGTCGGCCTAGCAGTCCTCGTCGCCATCACCAACACCACCAACGAGCCCACGACCACATCTGGCATCACCACCGGCCTACGCACCGCCAGCTGGACAGCCGCCGCAGCGCTACTGTGCGCAGCCGCGATCGCCGCCACGCTCAAACCATCGGTTGCGGCTACCACCGCCGAGCAACACGAACAAATGCAGCCGTAATTGGACACAGTCCGAATCATCGCCGACTCGTCGGCCGGGCGTTTGCCCGGACCGAATGTAACGCAACTCGGTGTGCCGCACCGAGATACGGAAGGCTTCTCAAGGGCGTAGGGGCGGTGCGCCCGATTCCTTCAGCGCCGCAGCGAGGGCGTTCTGACGGGTCGACGCGGACAGCTTGCCCACCAGCAGCGACGCGGTGGCGTGCCCGAACTTCAGTGATCCGGCCAACCTGAGCAGGTCGTCGTAGTGCTCGGCGATCAGGTCCAGATTCAGCTTGCGGGTCAGCAGCGGGCCCGCGTGCGGGAACCGGGCCTCGGCGTCGGCGCGCGAGGTCGGCCGGTACAGGGTAATCTCGCCCAGATCCCAGATCCCAGATCCCAGGTGAGAGCTGCATGCCCAGAAGATCGAACCATGCGAAGTTCACTACGGTGACCCCGTGGGTGTCGGTGGCGTGTTCGGTGATCGGCACATCCGCTGCGTTACCGAGGATTTCATCCAGCACGTAGTGCGCTTCGCGGCGGGTGGTGACGATGACCTTGGTTCCGTGGGTGGTGTGCTGGTCGGTGCCATGGGTGTAGGTGGACAGCCCCTCGTCGGCGAAGAAGTGATTCACCGCGCGTGCAGTGGTGGACTTGCCGCACGTAGGGAACCGCTGCCCGTCCGACGACAGCGTGCCCGCACCGAAAACGCTGGTCAACGGGAGCCGCTGGTGGTAGCCGATGATCGCCAGGTTCGCCGCCCGCAGCGTCTCCTCCCGTACATACCACTCCGCTGTCCAGGTGAGAATGTCGTAGGAGATGCCCGTCGCATCGGCATCCGGTCAGGCCGAGATTCGTGGCGCCAGCCAGCAGTATCGCGATCAGGTTGCGTTTGAGTTCCGGTGTGCGGGTTTGCTTTCCACCGGCATGAGTGAAGCAGTCCAGGTAGCCGGTGCGTTTGTCCAGTTCGATCAACAGCGACACGATCGGCGCGAACGGCAGCATCTCGGTCAGCTCGGCCTTCAGCGCCGTCGCCTCCGACGGGATGTCTTCCGCGGTCAACGGTGAGATCGCCAGATCACCGGCCCCGTCCAGGCGCACCGGACCATCACCAGCGGCCAGCACGGTGTCCAGCTCGTCGAGGGCCTGATGCCATTCGTCGGTGAGCTCGGCCAGCGCGCGAGCCGGATCCGCCTACACCGACTCGTCCCCCGTTATCCGAGGGGCGCCCCTTCCCTTTCTCTGCTGCGTTCGGCGAAGCCGGACGTATGTTATTGCCGTTCCGTCGAAAGGGGATACATGTTTAGATGCACATATCTACGTATGGAGATGTAATAGTTGAGGGTCGGTTCTCGACGGCCGGTCGTCGGCCCCGGGATAAGGTGAGCCATGGTCGCCGGATCGACAATGCAGCCGCAGCGCTGGACGCCACCGCCTGCCCCACCCCGGGCTCGCGAAACACGTAGTGCCATACCACTTCCCCAGATCACGCGATTGGAACTGCCCGGTGCGGCACCCGAGGATGTGGTGCGCACCGGCGAGGGGCGAATCATTGCGGGAGTCGATGACGGTTCGGTCTACAGCATCGATCCCGTGGCCGGCACGGTGAGCCTGCTGGCGAATACCGGCGGCCGTCCGCTCGGTATGCATGCCGATGCCGATGGGTCGCTGCTGATCTGCGATTTCCATCGCGGCCTGTTGCGGCTGGACAGCGCGGGCGCGATCGAGGTGCTCGTGGACGAGGTCGACGGCGAACCACTCCCCTTCGCCAGCAATGTGGTTCGCGCCGCGGACGGCACCATCTACTTCTCCTCCTCGTCGCGTCGTTATCCGCTGGACGAGTGGATGGGTGACCTGCTGGAGCATTCCGGCACCGGCCGGCTGTTCCGCCTCGATCCGTCCGGCAAGCTCGAAACCCTCATCGACGGACTGCAATTCGCCAATGGCGTCGTCCTGTCCCCCGACGGCTCCAGCGTGCTCGTCGCGGAGACCGGCGCCTACCGCGTGACCCGCTACTGGCTCACCGGGCCGAAGGCGGGCACCTACGACCGCCTGATCGAGAACCTGCCCGGCTTCCCGGACAATATGGCTCTCGGCAGCGACGGTCTGGTGTGGATCACCCTGCCGTCACCACGAAATCCATTGCTGGACCGTCTGCTTCCCCTGCCCGGCATCCTACGTCGGATCGTCTGGGCGCTACCGGAATGGGTACAACCCAAACCGCCGCGCACCGCCTGGGTGATGGCCGTCGACTTCGACGGCAAGGTCGTGCACGACCTACAGGCCGAGGGCACCGATTACGCGATGGTCACCGGAGTTGTCGAACACGACGGCATGCTCTACCTCGGCAGTCTCACCGAAACCGCGGTCGGAGTCAGCCGCATCCCGTCCTAGGCCGCCGCTTCCGACACGAAATTTCAGTGAACAATTGTACACTGAATGAATGAGTGAGCCCGAGCGGCAACGACAGGCGGAGATACAGGCACTCGCACGGTTGGCGGGCGATGAGCTGGGTGGTGCGATCGAAGGGGTCGCCGCGGTGCATCGAGCCATCTCGGACCGAGTGTTCGCGGCGGTGCGAATGGGTGTCGGACCGGCCGCGCAGCCGGTCAAGGTGGTGCACGATGCGATTACCGATGGGGTATATCGGCTGGTCGGCGGAACCGCAGTAGCTGCGGGAGCCCTGGCGGAGCGCACCGTGGACGTACCCGGTGCTCCGGTGCCCTCACGCACGGTCTACGGGTCCGGATTCCTGGCGGCACTGCAGGGTTTGATCGGAGACAGTCTCGAGGATGAGCTGCCGATTCTGGCCGGGCCGATGACATTTCGGATCAATGGGGAACCGGTCGCGCCGGGGTGGGTCGGCGATGTGGTGTCGAATCCGCGCCCGCGCATCGTAGTTTTTCTGCACGGTCTGGTGGAGACCGAACACGCTTGGCGACTCGGCGCGCGGCCCAGCTATGCCGAGCGGCTCGAAGCCGATCTCGACTGCACGACGCTGATGGTTCGATACAACAGCGGGCTGCACATCTCGGAGAACGCCCGTCTGCTGAACGGGATGCTGCAGCGGTTGGTCGAGAACTGGCCGGTGCAGGTCGAGCAGATCGCACTCGTCGGACATTCCATGGGCGGCCTGATCGCGCGGGGCGCCTGCTACGACGCCGACCAGGCCGACCTGCCATGGGTGCGCCGGGTGCGGCAGATCGTCTGTCTCGGATCACCGCATTTGGGCGCACCGTTGGAACAGCTCGTCCACTACGCCTCCGCCGCACTGGTGAAAATACCCGAGACCCGGCCATTCGGTCGGCTGCTGCGCCGTCGCAGTGCCGGGATTCGCGATCTGCGCCACGGCTCACTCGTCGATGAGGATTGGCACGGTCTGGACGCGGATGCCTTGCGCCGCAGAGTCATTCGCGAGGTGCCGCTGCTCGACTGCGCCGACCACTATTTCGTCACCGCCTCGGTCACGCGCAGCCCGCGCCATCCGCTCGGCCGGATCATCGGTGACGGTCTGGTCCTGCCGGCCAGCGGCTCCGGCCGAAATCGGGCCCGCCGCATCGGTTTCGACGACGCCAACGGTCTGCATATCCCCGGATCGAACCACTTCACCCTGCTCAACCACGACGCCGTTTACGAGGCGCTGCTCCGCTGGCTGGCCGCCGATGCACGCCAGGAGTCTGTGCGCTGTGGTTGATCAGCCGCGCCCAGGTCAGAACAGTTGGTCGGGGTGGGTGTCGGCTTCCCCTCTGACATCGGCGGCGAACTGGGCTTCGACTTCCGCGTCGGCGCCCGCGGTGTGGGCCGAGTAGAGCAGTAGGCAGCCGCGGATACCGTCGAGGAGATCTTCCAGCAGGTCCAGTGCCGGGCGGGTGGGGTCGAGGCGGCTGATCCGGAATTCATCGAGGAGGGCGGCGCGGGAGGCACCGTCGAGATCGAATTTGCGTACCTGCTCTTCGATTTCGGCGACTCGGGCCACCACCGCCCATGGTGCGGGCACGTGTCCTTCGGAGACGGCCATGGCCTCGGCGATGAGGTCGACGACGATCTCGGTCGGGGTCTCGCCGCCGGTCAGGCGCTCCAGCACCAGGGTCGGGGTTTCGACCTGCAGTGCCTCGATATCGTCGGCTTCGACGACCACATCGGCGGTCGGCACGCCCGCGAGTTCGCCCGCGACTTCGGCGGCGGCGTAGAGCCAGTGCGCGGCCGCGACGGATGCGGAGGCGGGGTCGAGTTCGGTGAACAGTTCCACGGTGCCGAGGGGATCGGCGCGCAGCAGGTCGTCGGCGGCCTGGACCTGGGCCGGTGAGACATCCGGGCGTGACAGTTCGACCGCTTGGCGTGCGCGCCCGGACAGATCGCCGAGTTCGGCGGATTCGATGGCGGCCTGTTCGGTGCGGACCTCGCCGGCGATGGTGTCACACAGGGCTGAGTCGTCGATGGCGTGCAGGGTGCGCCCGACGCGGTGCGCGGATTCGACCACGCCGCTGTAGGAAACGACGAGGCCGTGGGCGGTCGGCAGGTTCGGGTTGCGGATTCCGGCCTCGACCTCCTTGAAGTTGCGGCGCTCCTCCGCGCGCCGCCAGGCCTCGCTATTGGGAACGTCGGGATCGCCTGCGGCACTTGCCGGATGCGTATAGGTGCGCCACTGGAACCGGGACAGGGTGGTCAGATTCGACGCCAAACTCGTTGCCTGGTCATGGTTTATCGGTGGCAGCTGGGCCACCGTGGTCGAGAGATCGCCGCGTCCGGTCGCCCAGATGGCGACGAGGGCGTTGCGGTCGGCGTCGAATGCATATCGGGTCACGCACGCCAGTCTTGCCGATCCGCGGCGGTTGTGCGCGCGATCGATCGCTTCGATATCCGGTCGTCGGTGTTTCGAGTGTCCGATGTCAGCGGTTCCGTGTCCTTGGTGGTCCCGCCGCGCTGCCGCGTTCTGGTCGGGACAGCGCGCTGGATGGCAGTGGATACCTGCGAGGATGGACGGTATGACTCTCGATCACGGTGATCCGGGCGACGCGCCTTCGATTCCACAGCCGACCGCGCCGGTGGTGAATCCCGCTCGCCCGTCGGCGGCCGAGGAGGCCAGAACCGTTGCGGCCGCGACGAATATCGCGACCCTGGCGAGTTTGAGCGAGGACGGCGGCCCGTGGGCGTCGTTCGTCACCTACGGGCTGCTCGACGGTCAGCCGGTGCTGTGTGTGTCGCAGATGGCCGAGCACGGGCGCAATCTCGCGGCGGATCCGCGGGCCAGTCTGTCGGTGGTTTCACCCGATGTTCCGGCTGATCCGCTGGCCGGAACACGGATCACGCTGGCCGGTGTGATGGAGCGTCCGGTCGGCGATGAGGCTGCGGCGGCGCGTGCGGCGCATCTGGCGGCCGTGCCCGCGGCGAAGTACTACGTGGATTACAGCGATTTCTCGCTGTGGGTGTTGCGGGTGCGGCGAGTTCGATGGGTCGGTGGGTACGGGCGGATGGATTCCGCGACCGCGGAGCAGTATCTTGCGGCCGCGCCGGATCCGGTCGTTCCGGTGGCGGGGCGGGCGATCACGCACCTCAATGACGATCACGCCGATGCGCTGTTGTCGATGGCGCAGGTATTGGGTGGATATCCGGACGCGACGGAGGCGAGTTGCGAGCGCGCCGACCGGTACGGACTGGATCTGCGAGTGGTGACGCCACGTGGAGTGGCGCGGACACGGGTCGGCTACGCGACCCCGATCGATTCCGCAGCCGAATTGCGCACGGCGACAGTTGAATTGACGCGGCGCTCGCGCGAGGGCTGATGGCACATTTCGGCCGTGTTCCGGTTGCCGGGAAGCACGGCGGGTTCCGCGGTCGCCAGCCGACCGAATAACAGTATACTCAATATCGGTGCCACCCGGCACGGGCGAGTCGGACACGTTGCGAATCGTCGCCTCGCTGACGGTGCATACCGCAGACGACGGCGCGCATAGCCGTCTCGCCGGCGGATCTCGCGGACACCGATGGGAGAGCTTCACATGACCGATCTCGGTGACCACATGTCACAGCACGGGCCGACCGAGACGATGACGGCCCGGGCACATGCGGCCAGATCGGCTCGTGCCGCGCGAAGCCGCCAGATCGTCGCAAGCGCAGGCGAAGTTTTCGCGACACGCGGCTACCACGGGACCAGCATGGATCAGATCGCAAGGCGGTCCGGCATCAGCAAACCGAGTCTGTACCAATACTTTCCGAGCAAATTGGAGCTGTACCTGGCGGTATTGCAACAGCATCTCGACAGACTCGTGTCCGCTGTCCACGACGCCCTGCATTCGACCGACGACAGTCATGGGCGGCTATCCGCGGCGGTACATGCCTATTTCGACTTCATCGACGATGATCCCGACGGATTCCGGCTGGTCTTCGAGTCGGAGGTGCCGACCGAGCCGTCAGTGCAGTGGCGTGTCGGGCAGGCTGATGCGGCCTGCGTCGGTGCTGTGCACGATCTACTCGTGCGGGACTCCGACCTCGGTCCACAGCGCGCGTGGGTATTCGCGGTCGGGCTTGTCGGCGCCAGCCAGTTCACCTCGCGCTACTGGCTGCACGCCGATCGGCCCATACCGAAGGAGCAAGCCGTTGAAATAACCGTCGCCCTCTGCTGGGGCGGTCTGTCGGGCGTACCACTTCGGACGGTTTCCGCTCCACGGAAAGAGGATCATCAATTCGACCTCGCCCGTACTATCTTGAGCCGATGTTCAGAGTGAGGTTCGGGGTTCGAACGCGGATTCTGGCGATCGCGCTCATCCCGAGTCTGTCCCTGCTCGTGGTCGGCGCGAGTACCGCGGGATACCTGGTTGCCGAGGGAAATAAGGCTCAGGAGTGGGCCTCGCAGAATCGGAACGTGATTCCGACGGCTCGGGAGTTCGTGGCGGCAGTGCAGGATGAACGGCAGTTCACATTGGCTGCCCTCGGCGGTGACGAAGCGGCCGTGCCGGCGCTCGGTGCGGCGCGCTTGCAGTTGGATGATGCGTTCAAAAGCCTCATTGCCGGGTCGTCCGGAGTGCGCGCGGTGGACGATTCGAAAATCGGTGCCACCGCGCAGAATTTTCTCGCCCTCGACGCTCAACTGGCCCGGGCGCGTACGGCTATCGACGCAAGCCAACTGCCGATTGCTGATGCGTATGCCTTCTACAATCGACTCCTCGACGGCATCGTCCAAGGCTCCAGGGTCATCGCACGAACCGCGCCGGACGCCGAAATCGCCGCACAGCTCGCCGATGGGGTGCAGCTGTTCCGAATAGACGAAGCGATGTCGCGCAGTAATGCCTTGGCCGGCGTGCTGGTCACCGCGAGTGGGCCGACACTCGTTCCGATGGAAGATTTTCTGCGTGAGACCGGCTTCTACCACACCGAAGTCATCAGTCTTATCGGCGCACTCGGCCCGGACCAGAAACAGGGTCTGCAAACTCTTACCTCGAGCCAAGCGTGGCAGCGACTCACGGCTATGGAGAATGCCCTCGTCCAGCGTAATACGGTAGGAGCGGGTAACGCAGCGTCGAGCACCACCGGAGCACCGGGCAGGCAATCCGCACCGCTGTCGTTCAGCACCGAGGACTGGCACAACTCGGCCGCCGAGGTGAACCGCGGTCTGATCGATATCTGGCTCGCGCAGAATGAGCACGCGCAAAAGCTGGCCGAGGGCAAGGCCGCCGAGGCCACCACGAAATCCGCATGGGCGGGCGGCGCCGTCGTCGCGGTCAGCGTGATCGCCTTTCTGATCGCGGTGGTCCTGGCCAATCGAATCATCCGGCGGCTCAGGCGACTGCGCGGTGAAACGCTCACCCTCGCCGACGAGCGGCTCCCCGATATGATGCGGCGGCTCGGTGACGGTGAAGTGATCGACCCCGCGACCGAATCGCCGGATCTGGACTATGGTCACGACGAAATCGGTGAGGTGGCCAAGGCCTTCCAGCACGCGCATGCCGCGGCCGTGGCGGGCGCGGTGAACGAGGCGCGCACTCGCGAGGGCGTTAAGGCAGTGTTCCTGAATATCGCCCACCGCAGCCAGATGGTGGTGCACCGGCAACTCGAGATCCTCGACAAGGCCGAAGCGCGTCAAGAGGACCCAGCACTGCTGGATACGCTGTTCAAGCTCGATCATCTCGCGACCCGCGAGCGCCGCAACGCCGAGAACCTCATTGTGCTCGGCGGCGGACAGCCGGGGCGGCAGTGGCGCAATCCGGTACCGCTGATCGACGTGGTGCGCAGCGCCGTCGGCGAAACCCTCGACTACACACAGGTCCGCATCGCTCGACTACCCGAGACCCAGGTGTTGGGCGCGGCCGTCGCCGATGTCACTCACCTGCTCGCCGAACTCATGGACAACGCGACCTCGTTTTCCCCGCCGCAAGCGCGAGTCGAGGTGACCGGCGCTGTTGTCGGGAAGGGGGTGGCGGTCGAGATCAACGATCAGGGTATGGGGATACCTCCTTCGGAGGCGGCCAGGATCAACGAGCTACTTTGTGAGCCACCGGATTTCGGTCTCGCCGCGTTGTCGGCCGACTCTCGTCTGGGGCTGTTCGTCGTCGCGAAACTGGCGGCTCGGCAAGGCATCTCGGTGCGGCTGACGGAGTCCGACTACGGCGGGATTCGCGCGATCGTGCTCATCCCCACGACCGTACTGACCTCTGGAACAGCCGCGCCGCCAATAGCTTCGGAGCCGACGATATCGGCTCGGAGCAGGCAGCTGATGCCCGCCGCCGACCGGTCGGCCACCGCAATGGTCGCCGAATCCCGGTCGCGCACTGCCCTGACGGCGACCCCGCCCACGGTCGCAGCTACGCGATCGCCAGCGCAGCCGACGTTCGAGGCGCCACAGCCGACCGAATTCGATAGTCGGCCCGCCCTGCCGCGCAGGCGCCGACAGGCAAGTATCGCACCGCAACTGGCGCACCCGGTGCCGGCCGAACCGGCCACCGAGCAACCGCGACACCGAGCGCGTTCGGCGGAGCAGGCGCGAGATCTGATGTCCGCCATCGAAAACGGGACCAAGCAGGGCCGCCACGCCGCCCCCGATCAACGCGCTATCGCGACATCCGCCGAGGGTTTCGAAGCGTCGGTCAGCAATCCCTCGGATGAACAGGAAGGCAACGGTGACTTCTTCAACCCCCGGTGATCTCAACTGGCTCCTCGACGACCTCGTCGACCGACTGGCAGGCGCGTGCTACGCCGTAGTGCTGTCCACCGACGGCTTACTCCTCGGCCGCTCCACCACCATCAGCCGCGAGGACGCCGAACACTTCGCCGCCATGTCCTCCACCCTCTACGGTCTGGCCCGCAGCGCGGGCAGCCGCTTCGACGGCGGCAGCGTACGACAGGCGGTGATCGAACTCGACCGCGCGGTAATGTTCGTGACCTCCGCAGGCGACAACGCCTGCCTCGCACTACAGGCCGCCGAAACCGCGAACCTCGGCATGGTGGCCTACGAAATGAACATCACCGTCCAACGCGTCGGCACTTATCTGTCCACCCCCGCACGACTGCCATGACCACACCGCAGCTGGCCGCTTCGGTCAAAATCCTCATAGCCGGTGGATTCGGCGTCGGCAAAACAACCATGGTGTCCTCCATCAGCGAGGTCGCACCACTACGCACCGAAGA
>NZ_JBITMA010000025.1:0-5706 GCF_044465765.1 Nocardia sp. NPDC049526
TGCGTCTGATGGTCGGTTCTCGTCGTATGGGTGCCTCGACAAAAGCCCTGCCTGGTTACGCGAGATCGGGCACCCCGGCAGTGCGGCCATCGTGAGCTGCCGGTAACCGCGGCTGCCGCGTCACGTGGGTTGAACAAAAGGCCCGCTGCGGCCGGGGCTGTTTCGTGAGAACGACCGGTGGTGTAAGTGGTGTCGGAATTCGCCTGGACGCAAGCGCGGTGGTCACCCGGCGGCGGCGCTGAAATCAGCCTGGACTCGGTGTCGGAATTCGCCGGTCCAACCAACAGGCGCCGAAGCACACCAAGCGCACGCGATCCGCACGCGATCCGGTGTTCCCGGAGCACGGCCGCGCCAGTTCAATCTCATTCATCCGAACCCCCTCGAATGGATGGACGCAGAAATGGTGAACCCGTTTGCCGGGCCGGTCGTGTCCTTCGGCCGACGTCACCGCTGGGCAAGCGTGACCCTGGCCGTCGACCTGATCGTCGACACGGCAACAACGCCTTGGCCCGCAGTGCAACTCGGAGCCCACTGGACAGCGGTACCAGTCGCCGGGTGCCTGCTTCTCGACTTGGGGTGGCAGCACGTGAAGACAACGCTGCTGCGGTGGATCCGGCGAATCGGCATCGTCGTCATCCTGGTGCCCCGACTCGACGACGACTGAGCCACGTCCCTGCGAGATCGGCCCGGTCGATCGCGGTGCGCGAGTTTACCGGGGTGTCGGAGTCCGGCGGGGTGGACCGCCCTGCCGACGCGGGCAGGGCCGGTGCGGTCCAGCCCTGTTCGCGGCACCAGCTCAGCCACTTGCCCACCGCCGGTAGCCCCAGGGACCGGATTGCGTCCGGCACCGGGTGCCAAAAACCATGCAGCACCCCGCATTTCGCTGTGAGCGGAGGGATTGTGGGGCAGGCTGCCTCTCCGGAAGGAAGCACTGGCACACCGATAAGAGATGCGAATGACTCAGCAGAGTAGCGAGATCACCGAAGTCGAGCGTGCAGCACGGAATGAGGCGGAAGCGATCGCCACGAAGATTTTGACGTTCGTGTTCTCATCGCCGGCGCCGGAGGGGGTCTGAGGGTGGCTACGACGGCCCGTTTCCCAACAACCCCGGCATGCTAGAGGCCGGGTGCTGCCGCTCTCACGCTCGAGCAGTGGCTTTCCAGGCTGCGGTGACACACCCTTCCTCCCAGTGCCACCACCCCTGTTCTGCACCGTGTTCCAACAGCTTGCGGATCTTCGGCAGGTCCGCCTCCGGCGGTACACCCAAGGCCACCATCCGGTAGCACTCGATGCCTTCGCCTGTCGTGCCGAGGCGGTCGAAGGCCTTCAGCACACTCTGCCGGGCGGCAGCCGAGCCGTTGTCCTTCAGCACGATCAAGCGGATAGTGCAGTTCTGCGACGGCTGGACCGTCCTCCCGGCCCAGAGAACACCTTCATGATCCGGCTGCACCGTGATGATGTCGTCGCAGGCGACTCCGCGGACGAACCAGGGTGTGTTGTCCAACCGCACCGTGCCGTCACCGAGGATCACCGCCCACAGGCTCTCGACGCTCGCCGGCGGCCAGCCGTGCTCGTCGATGTCCATACGGAAGTGGACCTTCACATGGTCGTCACTGATGTCGGTCACCGAACCATCATCCAACATCCGCTATGCCGCGTTCCGGTCGTTCGAGTGAGCCTCAGCCATTCGCCGCCAGTCGATCTCGCGAACATCCGCTACTGCCGTCTCTGCGTACTCGAGCCGGTTCGGAGGTCGTATACCTCCGGAAAATGCGCGGATGACCTGCGGAAATGTTGTGCCCTCGGCAGGATTCGAACCTGCGACACCCGCTTTAGGAGAGCGGTGCTCTATCCCCTGAGCTACGAGGGCTGAACTGGTGGTGCCGGGGGCACCGGGTGGGACGAGGGGAGTCTACCGGGTCGGGGGCGGGCGGGTTGAATCGATTTGGTTGGGGTCGAGATCGGTTGGGGTCGACCGAGGTCGGGTAACTGTCTCAGACAATTTAGTTGGTAGTCAAGAGTTGTAGATGGCTATCCGGGTCGTGACGTGTGCTCTGGGGCTGATCACTCCAGTCACGTCGGCCTGCGCTTGCGCGGCCGCAACTACTCGAATGGCTCACGCGCAGTCCCGTTCGTCAGAACCTGCCGTCGAACCCGCCCCGTCAGAACCCGCCGTCGAATCCGCCGCCCGAGTCGTACCCGCCGCCGTCGAAACCGCCGCCGTCGCACCCACCGCCCGAGTCGTACCCACCCTGATCGTCGGAGTACCCGCCCTGATCACCCGAGTCGTACCCCTGATCCCCACCCGCCGCGTCGAGCGCGTCCTGATAGCCCTCGCCGTAACCACTTTCGAACCCCTGCGCGTCATACCCGACGCCGGACATTCCGGAGAACAGCGAGGAGAACAGCAGCGCCGAACCCAAACCCCAAGCGCCGCCGATCAATGCGGGCCGCCACCACGGCTCGGAGTACCAGCCCGCGGGTACCGGCCGCCCGGCGACGCGGCCGCCCGGATAGTAATTCGGCGTTTCCGCGGAGGGATTCGGCGAAGCGGCGACGTCGCGGCCCTCGTATTCGACGACCCGCTTCTCGGTGACCCGCCCGGCGGTGTCCTGACCGTCCAGCGCCGGAATCACCGGGCCCGGATCCATCAACATCGCAGTGCGCGCCGCGCGGATGTAGTACATGCCCTCGACCGCGGTCTGCTTCGCCAGCCGCGCTTGGGCGGGTGTGCGGGCTTGCTCGATCTGTGAGCCGGCCGCGATATGCCGCTCCGAGGCGTCGGCGAGTGCCTGCTTAGCCGCCTCGTTGCTGCCGGTGAGGTTGTAGACCTGACCCGCGAGTCGCTCGATCATCTGCCTGGCGTCGGCGGCCGCATCGTCGAACTCCCGTGCCGTGCGCTGTTTGCTCTGTTGCGTCTGATAGATGACGTAGGCCGCCGCGAGCAGGATTACAACGCCGATCAGTACCCACAGCATCGCTCGCGTCCCTTTCGTCATCGACCAGGTCACACCCGAGTTTACTGGTGGCTTGCTGAGACTCGGCCGAGCTTCGTGGCGGGCGTTGACCCGCTGCCTCTATTGTCCGGCGAGCCGGCGGTCGATGACCAGACGTTGGATCTGATCGGTGCCCTCGAGGATCTGTCCGGTCGGTGTCGGATCGCGACAGGGTGGTCGGGTGTGTCCAATTGGACACAGCTTTGCCGCCCAAATCGGGCACAGCGCTCGCGCGCGCGGAAATGGCATGTCCGCAATGAGCGGAAATTGAACTCCGCTGTGCGAAACTTGGCCCCGCCACAGCTGACCATCCTCACCCTCGGAGGACTGTCCATGAAGAATTCTGTTGCGCCACTGGAAATACCCGAACCGCTGGTCATAACGCTCGGAAACCTCAAAGGCGGCGTCGGCAAGACGACATCAGCATTTTTCTTGGCCTCATATTTCGCGCAGGTCCACGAATTGCGTGTGCTCGTCATCGACGCCGACCCGCTCAGTCAGACCGGATATTCCTGGTATCGGCGGCTGCTCAGGGGCGGAATCGAGGTGCCGTTCAAGCTGATCGCCTTCCCGTCCCGGCACGTCGACGACTGCATTACCGACAATGCCGGGAAATTCGATGTGATCATCGTCGATGCCGGTGGTGAATCGGCCGAGATATTCAAGGCCGCCATACCGCAGAGCGATGAGCTGATTCTGTTGACCAGCGTCAGCCCATCGGAGGTCAAGCGGGTGCCGAGTACCTATAAGGCCGCCGAGGAGGCCGCGGCGGATAGTGGCCGCGAGATCCGGGTGCGGGTACTGATGACCAAGGTGCCGGTGACGATGAAGAACGGCGTGAACGTATCGACCGAATACCGTACGCAGCGTGGAAATCTGGAGGATGCGGGCTACGACGTATTCGAATCCTATTTGAGTGCGTGGAAGTGGTATCGGGAGGCGGCCGACGGGGAGGTCGGTGAGGGCGCCGAGAATCCGATCATGGATCTCGGTGAATATCGGCAGGTCGGCGAGGAGTTGGTGAGTCCTTACCGGGTCGCGGTGGAGGTGCCCGCCTGATGCCTCCGCAGCGTAGGAAGGGTTCCATCGGTAAAGGCTCGATCGGCGGCGCGAATCCGTTGGCGGATAGTGCCGAGCACACGCCGCCGGTATCCCCGCTGCGGGATGCCGAGTGGCGAACGGGTCCGCTGAGCGCGGCGTCGCTGGAGGTGATCGCGCCGGCGGTCGAGGCGAATGTATTGACGATGCCGCTGCCCGCACCGAACGAAACCGAACTGGACGGGCCGCTCGACGATCGCGAACAGGCGCAGTTGACGGCCTGCGAATCCTCGATCGACGGCCTGCGGGTCGCCTTCTGGTCGGCCGGTCGCGCGCTGCAAATAGTGCGCGACGGTCGGCTCTACCGGGATCGGCACGCGAGCTTCGACGATTACGTGGAGCAGCGTTGGGATATGCAGCGGTCATACGCGCACAAGCTGATTCGGGCCTGGCCGCTGGCCGCCAAACTGCATCCGGTCGCGCCCGCCATCAATGAGGGGCAGGTTCGCGAACTGCTGCCGGTGGCCGCCCAGCACGGCGAGGATGCGGCGGTCACCGTGTACACCACGATCGCCGGTGTCGACGATGTGAAGGTCACCGCGGGCAAACTCCGTGAGGCCGTCGCGCTGCTGCCCGAGCGGTTCGACAAGGCCGAGGTGGTCGAATTGCTGCAGGCATGGCTGCGCGGGGAGTTGCGGGACCAATCGAATGTGCGGGCCGTCGATCTGTTCGCCGCGGTGGAATCGCGGTTCGCCGCGCTGACGCGACGAGTTGTCAAGGGCTCGAACAATGATCCGGTGGCGGCGCGCGAATTCGCCGCGAAACTGCGAACTCTCGCCGAACAGATCGAAGAGCAGATCATCGCCTGAGCTATTTTGGTGCCGGAATGCCCCGCTGCGGAAGCGATTCTGCGGCGGGGCATTTCAGTTTAGTTACACTTTTGTTATCGTCAATGCGCGTGTCGTGTCGCATAATTGGCGCGGAATACGCGAAATATGGCGCTCGGATCCGCTGGACGACAGATCACCGTGATGGTTTTCGAATTCATTCGAGGTCTTGGTGAAGTCCTACACGCCAATGCAATGCGGCGTCGCACGGCCAGCCAGGAACTTCGATAAGAGCATCGGAGGACCGGATCATGGCATCAACTACGGAGGGTCGATATTCTCGTTTCCTGCGGCGCGTGCTCCCATGGGCCGTCGGCGCGGGAGTCATGGCAGGCGCGGCGATTGCCGCGACACTGCTCGCAGGAGGTCAGGCGTCAGCGCAACCGCTGACCATTCCGGGTATCGGGACATTCGAAGGCCCGGATCAGATTTCGGTTCCCGGCATCGAGGTTCCGACGGATGGGCCGCCATTGCCCACTCCGATTCCCGCGGTAGCGGATTCCGCCGCACCTTCGGAAATCACGCCAGCTGAAGTTCTGGGGAAGGAACTTCCGGCACCACTCGCGGTTCCCGGTGCGGAACTCGATGTGCCTCTCGGGGTTCCGAGTAATGAACTTTCGATTCCACCGATGATTCCGGGTGCGAAGTTCTCCGCGCCCCTGGCGTTTTTGAACATCGAGCGTTCGGCACTTCCATTGATTTCCGCTATTGAGGTTGCTTCTTCGGGTGTTGCGCCTGTCGCGGTGGAGGGCAAGGAGCTTTCGGCGCCGTTGACTGCTCGGGGT
>NZ_JBITMA010000025.1:5804-83605 GCF_044465765.1 Nocardia sp. NPDC049526
GTTCCGCGCTTGCGGTGTCCTTGCGGGCTCTGGGGATTGAGCGTTCGGCGCTTCCGTTGATTCCTGCGGTTGAGAATTACGTTGCTTCTTCGGGTGTTGCGCCTGTCGCGGTGGAGGGCAAGGAGCTTTCGGCGCCGTTGACTGCTCGGGGTTCCGCGCTTGCGGTGTCCTTGCGGGCTCTGGGGATTGAGCGTTCGGCGCTTCCGTTGATTCCTGCGGTTGAGAATTACGTTGCTTCTTCGGGTGCTGCGCCTGTCGCGGTGGAGGGCAAGGAACTTTCGGCGCCGTTGACTGCTCCGGGTTCCGCGCTCGCGGTGCCCCTGCGGGCTCTGGGTATCGAGCGTTCGGAACTCCCGCTGATTCCCGCGGTCGAGCATCCGGTCGCTATCCCCGAGATCGCGCCGGTCGAGGTCCGCGGGAAGGAACTTTCGATTTCGCTGGCGATTCCGGGTGCACAAATCTCGATACCCGTCGGGGTGCTCGGGTTGGAGCGGTCGGCTCCGCTCGCGATACCCGGCGTGGAACGGTCCGCGCCGCAGGCGGGGCGCACACTGCCGTTGCTGATTCCGTGGGGCGAACGTTCGGCTCCAGAGGCCGGGCGATCGGCGCCCGCCGGAGCCCCTGGTGCCGAGCCTCCGGCGCTCGAGACGATTCCGGGAACCGGGATTACGGTGCCCGCAGACATGTTCCGTGGCGCAATCGCTTACCTCAGCGGTGTTCTCGGCATCAAGCCGCCCATCTCGCCACCCGCGCCCGCGGTGGCGCCGGAACGCACACACGGTGCGATCGCGGTCGACGCGGCACGCGGCAAGGTCGGCACCGGATACAGCATGGGCGCGACGGGGCCGGACGCCTTCGACTGCTCCGGGCTGGTGCAGTGGTCGTATAAGCAGGCAGGCGTGAAGGTGCCGCGCACCAGCTATGAGCAGCTTTCCGCGGGCACCCCGGTCGCCAAGGACGAGCTCGAGCCCGGTGACGTGGTGTCCTTCTACGACGGCGGCCACTCGGCCCTCTATGCCGGTGACGGCGAGGTCATCCACGCTTCGACCTACGGGACCGGCGTGATCATGTCGCCGATGTCCTCGATGCCCTACGCGGGCGCCCGTCGGTACTGACGGCCGACGAGTCACACCGACTGAACCGATGAGCTGGAGCGGACCGGTCTGTCGGCGGCCGTGCAAGGTGTCGCCGTCGGGCCGGTCCGAAGGGGGCCGTTCCATCTGACGCACCATAGTTCTATTATCTGCGTATGAATGCAGATAGTGAGCCGCTGCGGCTGCAGATTGCGGAGGACCAAGTCGGGCTGGTCGTCGAGGTCTTCCGTATGCTGGCCGACTCGACCCGCGTACAGATCCTGTGGGCGCTGGTCGACCGGGAGCTCTCGGTGAATGATCTGGCCGGTCAGATCGGCAAACCCGGCCCCTCGGTATCGCAACACCTGGCCAAGCTGCGCATGGCTCGTCTGGTTCGGACCCGCCGTTCCGGAACCACCATCTTCTACAGCCTGGAGAACGAACACGTCCGCCAGTTGGTCGTGGATGCGGTGTACAACGCCGAACATGCGAGCCCCGGCGTACCTCCGCATCACCGCGGCGAAGGTTCCGTACGCGAACTGCCTGCTCGCGATCAGGCGGTGGCGGAATGAGTCACGAGAGCAATCCTGAACGCCGGCACAGTATTTCGCACGACCACGACCACGACCACGATCACGGACATGGCCACTCGCACGGTGCGCACCATGACCACGACCATCCGCGGGGATTGCGCGGTGCGCTGCGCGAGATCTTCATCCCGCACAGTCATGACGCCGCCGACAGCATCGACGGTGCGCTGGAGTCCAGCGCCGTCGGGATCCGCGCGGTGAAGATCAGCCTGGCGGTGCTCGGGCTGACCGCCGTGCTCCAGGTATTGATCGTGCTGGCTTCCGGTTCGGTCGCGTTGGCGGCGGACACCATTCACAACTTCTCCGATGCGCTGACCGCGGTGCCGCTGTGGATCGCATTCGCGCTCGGTCGGCGGGCGGCGACGCGGCGCTATACCTATGGGTTCGGGCGGGCGGAGGATCTGGCCGGGTTGTTCGTGGTCGGGATGATCGCGTTGTCCGCGATCATCGCCGGGTACGAGGCGGTGCGCAGGCTGATCGATCCGGTGCAGATCCAGCATCTGAGCTGGGTTGCGGCAGCGGGGGTCATCGGGTTTGTCGGCAACGAGACCGTCGCGCTGTATCGGATCAGGGTCGGGCGGCGGATCGGCTCGGCGGCACTGGTGGCCGACGGATTGCATGCGCGGACGGACGGATTCACCTCATTGGCGGTGCTGATCGGTGCGGGCGGTGTCGCGCTCGGGTTCCCGCTCGCCGATCCCATTGTCGGATTGCTGATTACGATCGCGATCCTGGCCGTACTGCGCACGGCCGCGCGAGATGTGTTCCGCCGCTTGATGGATGGCGTCGAGCCCACCCTGGTGAGCGCCGCCGAACAGGCGCTGGTCGCCGAACCCGGTGTGCTCGGCGTGCGCAGTCTTCGAATGCGCTGGATCGGCCACCGTCTGCACGCGGATGTCGAACTGGATGTCGCCCCGAGTATCACCCTGGCCGACGCACACCGCCTGGCCCACGGCGCCGAGCACACCCTCACTCACGCCGTGCCCAAACTCGACACCGCCCTCGTCCACGCCTACCCCGCTCACTCCGCGGTCTGACGGGCTTCGAGCGTAGTCGGATGGCGGTTCTCGGCCACCTGGGGACCGCCATTCGACTCGCCTCGCGAAACCGCGGCCCAGCTGGGTGAACTGATGGCACCTGCCTGCTGATGGGATTGGCTATGGAGGCTTCTGTGCGTCCTACTCTTGGGTAGCATCCCGGTGTGATGTGGCTCATGGTCGGCAGGCTGCCGTAGCCACCGTAGAAAAAGGAGTACCGATGTTGAGCACCATGCAGGACGAGCCGTTGTCGCTGGCGACGTTGCTGCGCTACGCATCGACGTTCATGGGCGATTCCACCGTCTCGACCTGGACCGGCACCGGCGTACGCACCATGACCTACCGTGAGCTCGGCACTGAATCGGCACGCCTGGCAAATGCCTTGCGCGGCTTGGGAATTGGTGACGGCGATCGGGTCGGCACCTTCATGTGGAACAACAACGAGCATATGGTCGCCTACATCGCGGTACCCGCGATGGGTGCGGTGCTGCACGCGCTCAATATCCGGCTCTTCCCGGAACAACTCGTCTTCGTGGCCGATCACGCCGAGGACCAGGTGGTGATCGTCGACGGCACGCTGGTGCCGATGTTCGCCCAGTACCTGCCCAATCTGAAGACCGTCCGTCACGTCATCGTGGCCAATGGCGATGCCGCCGCGCTGCAGGCTCCCGAGGGTGTCCAGGTGCACTCCTACGCCGAACTGCTCGCCGCGCAGCCGGATACCTTCGACTTCCCGGTGATCGACGAACGATCCGCCGCCGCAATGTGTTACACCTCCGGCACCACCGGTGACCCCAAGGGTGTGGTGTATTCGCACCGCTCCAACTGGTTGCACGCCATGCAGGTGTGCCAGCCGACCAGCATGGGCTTCTCCAACCGCGACTATGTGCTCGCCATCGTCCCGCTGTTCCATGCCAATGCCTGGGGCCTGCCGTATGCGGCGCTGATGTCGGGCGCGAATGTCCTCATGCCCGACCGCTTTCTGCAGCCCGGTCCGCTGCTGGAGATGATGGCCACCGAGAAGCCGACCTTCGCCGCGGCCGTCCCGACCATCTGGGGTGGCGTACTCGCCGGACTGGCCGCGAAGCCGCAGGACATCTCGCATCTGCGTTCGGTGGTCGTCGGCGGTTCGGCGGTGCCGCCGTCGATGATGCGCGCCTTTCAGGAAAAGCACGGCGTCCGTATCCTGCACGCCTGGGGTATGACCGAGACCTCCCCGCTCGGCAGCGTCGCGCATCCGCCCGCCGGGGTAGAGGGTGAGGACGAATGGGAGTACCGCTTCACCCAGGGCCGTTTTCCGGCAAGTGTGCAGGCCCGCCTGGTCGGCGATAACGGCAGTGTGGTCCCCAATGACGGAGAGTCGCTGGGCGAGTTGGAAGTTCGCGGTCCCTGGATCACCGGGTCGTACTATGCCCCGGACGGCGCGGTGATCGACCCCGACAAGTTCGACGATGGCTGGCTGCGTACCGGCGATGTCGGCAAGATCAGCCCGGACGGCTACCTCACCCTGGTCGACCGCTCCAAGGACGTCATCAAGTCCGGCGGCGAGTGGATCTCCTCGGTCGATCTGGAGAATGCGATCATGGGCCACCCGGCCGTCGCCGAGGCCGCGGTCATCGGTGTGCCGGACGAGAAGTGGGACGAGCGTCCGCTGGTCGCGATCGTGCTCGCCGAGGGCACCGAGGCAAAGCCGGAGGAACTGCGCGACTTCCTCGCCGACAAGTTCGCCAAATGGCAACTGCCCGAACGGTGGACCTTCATCGCGGAGGTCCCCAAGACCAGCGTCGGCAAATTCGACAAGAAGCGTCTGCGCGCCCAGTACGCCGACGGCGACCTCACGGTCACCACGCTGTCCTAGAACGACAAACCCCGCGTCACCACTTCAGCATCGGCAGTGGTGACGTGGGGTGCGTCCGGATTCGCTTTGCGGCCAGTTGGACCAAACGACGGTGGAAGCCTTTGTCGGGGTACCGCTTTGTCAGTTCGCGGTAGGTGGAGCGCGGTATCCCGAAGCGTCCGAGCAGGCCGTATTCGACATCGATCGCATCGGCTCGGCGGAAGATCTCGATCGGGTCGGTGACCGGACCCGCGGAGCGGATCTTGTGGTGCTCGTCGATCATCGCGACGACCAGGTCGGCCAAGTCCGCGCGGTCGATCTGGTCGAGCCATTGCAGTGCGAGGTCGGCGGAGGGCGCCAGGTAGTCGAAGGTGCCTGCGGTCCAGATCCCCAGATCGTGAAAGGCCGCGGCGGTGCGGAACTCCTCGCGGGTGCTCGGCAAGCTGCCCGAGCCACTGTCGAGCAGATCGCACAGCTCCAGCACGCGCAGCACATGGTTGGTGTAGGCACCGCGATCCGAGCCGAGTTGCGGCAGCCAGGGATGCAGCCGCCGATCGATCTCGTCGCGAAGATCGTTGCCGCTCATGCCTGCTCACATTACGCGCGACCCCGGCGCGGCCGGAAAATCCGTGCCGCGCCGGGGTTTTGCGATGCCGATCAGCAGTTGCGCAGTTCGGGGCTCTGGTTCAGCAGTTGGGCGCGAGTCCCGATGAAGGTGGTGTAGGTGTCGCCGCCGACGGCGGCGATCGGGAAGGCGGCTACCCGGTGGCAGTTCTGGAAAGCGAGCTTCACCTTGAAATGGCGTTCCAGGCCGCCGCGGATGGCGTCGGAGGCCATGGCGCGCAGCAGTTGTCCACGGGCCACCTCATCGGGCGGCGCAACGACATTGTCGGCGAATTCGGTTGTGCCGGAATGCAGCTCACCGGCCACCCGGCTGACGACCTCCCAGGCATATGGGAGTGAGACCCGCACGACCTCGACGAAGTCGGCGTCGTCGACCTCGCCGCGTTCGGCGCGTTCGAGTAGGGCGGTGGGAACATCGAGGGACATAGCGCTCTCCTGACCTGGATGGCTGTTGCGATGCCCCTCGATTCTAAACGGAAACTGTTGTCAACAAGACTGGATTCGCCCCGAAAGTGCTGTGGTCAGCGCGGTTTTCGCATCCGCGGCCAAGGTGCGGACCAGTTCACCGGCCGGTAGCTCGGGTGTCAGCGTGTGGGTCTGGCCAGCCCACATGTTCACATCGTCCGGATTGCCCGCCGCTCGTGCGGCGGCCCGCAACGGCACTGTGGCGTAATGGATTTCCGGATAGGCGACCGGTGCTGTCGCGGAATGTTCGTCCATGAACCGATTGCGCAGGCCGCGTGCCCGGCGGCCGGTGAAGGCGCGGGTCAGCATGGTCGGGGTGTCGGCGCCCAGCGCGGCGCGATGCACCGGATTGGTGCCCGCCTCCGGCGAGCGCAGGAAGACGGTCCCGAGTTGCACCGCCGCCGCGCCGGCCGCGAGTGCTGCCGCGATGCCGGCCCCCGTGGTGATGCCGCCGGTGGCCACGATCGGCCGGTCGACGGTCGCGTTGAGGATCTGCAGCAGCGCAAGCAAGGTGAGTGGATCGGTGGCGTCATCCGCGACGCGATCGATGAAGGTGGCGCGGTGCCCACCCGCCTCCGCGCCCTGGGCGATCAGCACATCGGCGCCCGCCTCGACCGCGATGCGGCCCTCGGCGGCCGAGGTGACCGTCACCCATACTTCCGAACCGGCCTCGTGCAATCGAGCGACCTCGGCGGCGCTCGGGCAGCCGAAGGTGAAGGTGACCACCGCGACCGGCGCATCGATGAGCAGCGCGAGCTTGGCGTCCCATTCGTCTGTGTCGTACTTCGGCACGCCGACCTCATGGGTGCGCCCCAACTCGGCGAGGTAGTCGGCGAAATCCTCGGGCGCGGCGGCGGGGCCCGGGGTGAAGAGGTTGACGCCGAACGGCGCGGTGGTCAGCTCGCGGGTGGCCGCGAGTCGTGCTGCGGTATCGGTCGCGGTCAGATATCCGGCGGCCAGCAGGCCGAGCCCGCCTGCCGCGGAGACCGCCGCCGTCAATTCGGGCGTGGACGGCCCGCCCGCCATCGGCGCAAGCACGATCGGAACGCTCAACTCGTTGAGGATCACGGTCTCAGTCTGCCGCATCGGTCGCCGCCGGCGACTGCTTGCGGGTCGCTCGAAAGTGTCAGCTTCGTGATGCCGACCCGCATCTCTGACCAGGCCCTAAACAGGGACTTTGGCCGAGAAGGTTGCAGAATGGTCACGACGGGGTAGAGTTCCCGTCACAACGTATGCCGAAACGTTACAAACTTCGGAAGCCGTTGAGTCACTGTAGGTCGAGCGCAAGGACCAGCTTTGTCGCAGCATCGGGTAGGCCCCAGTTCTATAACCGTCATGAGCCTCATCGGCGACGGCATTGCGGGTCGGCCGACGCGGCATCGCGCCGAGCCGTCGACCACCGACCGGGTGAAGGTCGCGGCCGGTGCCGCTGTCGCAGCCGGCGCCCTCATCGGCACCGCAGCCCAGGTCGCGCCTGCCATTGCCGCCCCGCTCATGCCGGGTGCGCACGACGGGGACGAGGAAGCCGCCGCGCCCATGACCTTCAAGGGCACGGCGGAATTACCTGTCGAAGAGATCAAGGCAGCGGCCCCGGTAGCCGAAGCCGCGCAGGCGGACGCAGCCACTCCGGTGGCCGCGCCGATCGCGGACGCGGTCGCCAATCCGTTCGGCATCAGCAATCTGCCGCCGGAGATCGCGGGCCCGCTGGCCCAGGTCGAACAGATCCTCAAGGGCGCGCAGCAGCAGTTCGCCCCGGCTCCCGCGGTGCGCCCGGTCGCCGGTGAGATCAGCTCCGGATTCGGTTCCCGCTGGGGCGAATTCCACTACGGCCTCGACTTCGCCGATCAGCTCGGCGCGCCGATCCACTCGGTGAGCGGCGGCACCGTCATCGAGGCGGGCCCGGCCTCCGGCTTCGGCCTGTGGGTGCGGGTCCAGCAGGACGACGGCACCATTGCGGTCTACGGCCACGTCAACGAGATGTTCGTGCACGCGGGGCAGCGGGTGAACGCGGGCGATGTCATCGCCACCGTCGGCAACCGCGGCAATTCGACCGGACCGCATCTGCATCTGGAGATCTGGGATCAGGGCGGCAACAAGGTCGACCCGATGCCGTACTTGGCAGCCAAGGGTGTCCCGCTGCAATGGGGCCCGTCGGCGCACTGATTTTGTTGCCCGGCTTGATATTCCGACGGGGGCCCCGTGGGGACCGTACGGTCGTTAGGCTCAGGCGATGACTGCGCTGGGCGATATCTTCGAGCCTGGATCACCGCATGGGCGGACCTACGCCGTGCTGGTGCATCATCCGCGATCCAGCCTGGGTGAGGTCGCCGAATATCTGGGCGTATCAAAGGAGACCGCCGCCGCATCGCTGGAGGTATTGACCCACCTGCAGGCCGCGGTCAGTCAGCTGTCCGTCGACGGTGAGGCCATCTGGGATGCGCACGCACCCGAATCGCTGTCCGAGGCCGAGGCGCGGCGCAGGCAGCACGAGATCAACCAGATGCATGCCGCGGCCGCGCGGCTGAGCGAGACGTTCCGATCTGTGCGCCGCTCACCGCGCACCAATGGCGCGATCGTGCCGGTTTTCGAACGCCTGGAGATGCTCGCGGATTTCGAGGAGGTCCAGACCTCGGCCCGCAACACGGTCAAGGTGATCGAGCGCGGTCCTTATCTCAGCGATCCGGAACGCGAGCGACAACTGTTCCTGCTCAAGCGCTCTCGGATCGGTGACGGTATCCGCTACCAGACGCTATATCAGGACACTATTTACCAGGATGCGGAAAGGTTGCGGCACGCGCTGTCCACCAATGCCAGTGGGGCCCAGGCGCGCACCCTGCCCGAGCCGCCGTTCAAGCTGATCATCAGCGATGACGAGCGGGCGAGCCTGGTCCTGCATGCGGACGAGCGGCGCCCGGATCCGATGGGTCTGCGCATTACCGGATCGTCCGGATTGCGGTTGCTGGTCAAGACTTTCGATGTGCTGTGGTCGCTCGCGGCGCCGATTTCGGTGAACCCGGCCGCCGACGAACTCGACGAGCGGGATAAGGCGATTCTGACCCTGATGGGCCTGGGTGCGACCGATGACACCATCGCTCGCCGGCTCGGCATGTCCCGTCGAACCGTGGTCCGGCGCACGGCGCGGCTGCTGGAGCGGCTCGGCGCGAGCACCCGGTTCCAGGCGGGTGTGCAGGCGACCAGGCGAGGATGGTTATAGCTCGAGCAAGTGAACGCTCGAGTGGACAACATGGGACGAATGCTGAACGATCAGTGTCCCGGGATGTTTGAGGGCTTGTGTCACAACGGATTCGGAGATAGCACCACGCACTCCATATTCGCGGATAGTTAGCTCTCGCCAATACGAATACCCGATTGCGTTGCGCAGGAGCGAATGCGGCGGCGGAATTCCGTGTGCGGTTGTTCGACCCTGCCGTGTGCTAGATGTGAAAGGCGAATGGTTGGGAATGGATAGGGCGAGTCGATCTGTTCGGACCAACCGCCGGCGCCGAGCCGGCACCCCACTCTTCGGTCAACTGCTGACCGCTGCCGTCGAATCCGCCGCCGATGCGGTTGCGGTGCGCTTCAACCCGACCGGTGATCCGGCCGACCAACGCGAGTTGACCTATCGCGAATTCGACGAGGCGTCCTCGCGGCTGGCCTGGGAACTCGTAACACGCGGCATCGGCCCCGGTGACATTGTCGCTACCGCGCTGGCCCGATCGGTCGAGTCCGTTCTCGCGGTATGGGCGATCGCGAAGACGGGTGCGGCCTATGTCCCGGTGGATCCGGCCTACCCCGCAGAGCGGATCGCGCACATGGTGTCGGACTCCGGCGCTGCGCTCGGCCTGACCACTGCGGCGCATCGCGCGGCGCTCGGCACATCGGTCGATTGGGTCGAGCTCGATGATCCCGTTGTTGCCGCGCAGATCGCCGCGCAGCCGGAGCGGCCGGTCTCTTATGCCGATCGGGTACGGCGGCTGGACGAGCGGCATCCGGCTTATGTCATCTACACCTCCGGTTCCACCGGGCGGCCGAAGGGCGTCGTCGTGACGCACGCTGGGTTGGCCGGGCTGGCCGCGATCGGTCAGCGGTATGCGCTGACCGGCGATTCGCGGGTGACGCACCTGAGTTCGCCGAGCTTCGACTTCTCGCTGATGGAGATGCTTTTCACGTTCTCGGCGGGGGCGACGCTGGTGATCGCGCCGCCGACGGTATTCGGTGGTGTCGAACTCGCGGATCTGCTGCGCCGCGAACGGGTTACCCATCTGCTGATCACCCCGGGTGCGCTGGAATCGGTCGATCCGGCCGGGCTGGACGAACTGCGGGCCGTGGTGGCCGGTGGCGACAGGCTCGGCGCCGAACTCGTCGAGCGCTGGACGCGGGACGGGCGGGCCGTTTTCAATGCCTATGGCCCCACCGAGGTCACGGTCATGGTCACGACCGGGCAGATGGAACCCGGCGCACCGGTCACCCTCGGCGGCACCGTCGCCGGGGTCGGGGCCTTTGTGCTCGATTCGCGCTTGCGGCCGGTGCCTTCGGGCGTTGTCGGCGAGTTGTATCTGGGCGGACCCGCGCTGGCGCAGGGCTATCTCGGACGGCCCGGACTGACCGCGGAAAGGTTCCTGGCCAGCCCGTTCGGTGCGGAAGCCGGTGTGCCCGGTGCGCGGCTGTACCGGACCGGAGATCTGGTGCGGCGCAACGAAACCGGCGTACTGGAATACCTGGGTCGATCCGATTTCCAGGTCAAGATCCGCGGTCTGCGTATCGAACTCGGGGAGATCGATAACGCGCTCACCGCGCATCCGGATGTGGATTTCGCGGCCACGCTCGGCAAGACATTGCCTTCGGGCGCGACCGCGCTCGTCTCGTACGTGCTGCCATGCGCCGATGCCGTCGTGGACACCGCCGAACTCGTTGCGACACTGGAGCGTTCGCTACCCAAGTACATGGTGCCCACGGCCATCCTGGTGCTCGACGAACTGCCGCTGACACCGGTGGGAAAGCTGGATCGCGACGCGCTGCCCGATCCGGTTTTCGAGGCGCGGGAGTTCCGTGCGCCGTCCACGCGGGAAGAGCAGGTCGTCGCCGAGGTGTACGCGGCGCTATTGCTCGCCGACGGTGTGGACGTCGGTGTGGATGACGACTTCTTCGAACTCGGCGGCAACTCGCTGCTGGCCGCACAGGCCTCCGCGCGCATCGGTACCGCGCTGGGCACGCGGGTGCCGGTGCAGTTGGTATTCGAGGCCCCCGGAGTCGCCGAACTCGCTCAACGGGTGACAGTACTCGCGGCGGCCGGACATGCTTTGACCGCACAGCCGCGCACAGATCGGATTCCGCTCTCCTACGCGCAGCAGCGCATGTGGTTCCTGAACCGTTTCGATCCGACCAGCGGCGTCAACAACATTCCGTTGGCGGTGCGGTTGTCCGGGGCGCTCGACGTCGAGGCGCTGCGTGCGGCGGCGCGCGATCTGGTGGCGCGGCACGAGGTGCTGCGGACGGTGTATCCGGAGATCGATGGCGAGGGCATCCAGGTCGTATTGCCGATCGATGATGCTCGTGCGGTGCCGGAGCTCGAGATCGTGTCCGCGAGTGCGGCCGAGTTGCCCGAGCTGGTCATCGCCGCGGCGATCGGCGGCTTCGATGTCGCCGTCGCGCCGCCGATTCGACTACGTCTGGTGCGGCTCGGTGAATCCGAGCAGGTGCTGGTGTGCGTGGTGCACCACATCGCGGCCGACGGTTTCTCCATGGGGCCGCTGGCGCGGGATCTGATGTCCGCCTATTCGATTCGGTCGGTTGGTGCGGGCACGCAGTGGCAGCCGCTCGAGGTGCAGTACGCCGATTACGCGATCTGGCAGCGGGCGGTGCTCGGCGCGGAAGACGACGCGGAATCGCTGCTGGCTCAGCAGATCGCCTTCTGGCGCACCGAATTGGCCGGACTGCCCGAGCAAATGGCGCTGCCCACCGATCGGCCGCGTCCGGCGGTGCTGTCCAGCCGCGGCGCCGTCTTCGCCTTCGAGATCGATGCCGAGGTGCATACGGCGCTCGAACGGATTGCCCGCGAACATCACTCGACGCTGTTCATGGTGGTGCACGCGGCGCTCGCGGTGCTGCTGTCCCGGCTGGCCGGGACCACCGATATCGCCGTCGGAACCCCTGTTGCCGGTCGTGGGGATGCCGCACTCGACAATGTGATCGGAATGTTCGTCAATACGCTGGTGCTGCGTGGCGAGGTCGACCCCGAACTATCGTTCGACGATCTGCTGCGCAACTTCCGGCGGGCCGATGTGGCGGCCTTCGGACATGCGGATGTGCCGTTCGAGCGACTGGTCGAGCTGCTCGATCCGGTGCGTTCGATGGCGCGGCATCCGCTGTTCCAGGTGATGCTGACCTTCCAGAACATGGAGCGGCCCGAACTGGAGCTGCCCGGCCTCACCGTTTCCGGCATCGATCTGGGTGTCGTGCAGGCGAAGTTCGATCTCGAGCTGACCGTCGTGCCGCGCGAGGACCATGGTGCGGCGAACGGTCTCGCGGCATCGTTCACCTATGCCACCGACCTTTTCGACGAGGCGACGGTGGCCGGTTTCGCGCAGCGCCTGAATCGAGTGCTCGCGGCGGTGGCCGCGGATCCGCACCAGGTGGTCGGGGAGCTAGAGCTGCTCGCGCCCGCCGAGCGGCAGCGGATGCTGCGGGACTGGAATGACACCGCGCACCCGGTGGCCCCGGAACTGCTGCTCGACGGATATCGCCGTGCCGTAGCCGCACATCCGGATGCGGTCGCGGTGGTCTGCGAGGGGGCCGAACTCGCCCACCCGTCGCCCGACCACCACCCCTCATCGAGTCGCTTCGCGACGCTGGCCCACCCGTCGCCCGACCACCACCCCTCATCGAGTCGCTTCGCGACGCTGACATATCGCGAATTCGACGAGCGGGTCAACCGGCTCGCGCGGCTGTTGATCCAGCGGGGCGTGGGTGCGGAAGCTCTGGTGGGACTGGCGGTCCGGCGTTCGATCGACCTGGTCGTCGGCATGTATGCGATCGTGACGGCCGGTGGTGCGTATGTGCCGTTGGATCCGGATCATCCGAGGGAGCGGATCGCGCATATCCTCGATACCGCCGCACCTGTCTGTGTGCTGACCACGACGGCTGATGCTGTTGTATCGGACGATACGCCGGTGGTGTACCTGGACACCGTTGAGCTGTCGGCATTCTCGGGGGATCCGGTGCTGCCGACAGAACTGCTGCGGCCGCTTTCGCCGGACAACCCCGCCTATGTCATCTTCACCTCGGGTTCGACCGGTCGCCCGAAAGGTGTTGCGGTCACCCACGCGGCCATCAACAACCAGATCGAGTGGATGCTCGCGCACTACCCGCTCGGTCCCGATGATGTGTACCTGCAGAAGACCGCAACCACATTCGACGTATCCCTGTGGGGGTATTTCATGCCGTTGCGCGCGGGTGCGAAGCTGGTAGTCGCCACGCCCGACGGGCATCGCGATCCGGTCTATCTCGCGGAAACGATTGCCACGCAACGGGTTACCGTCACCGACTTCGTGCCGTCGATGTTGACGGTATTCGCCGCACATCTGAGGCCCGGCTCCTGCCCGACACTGCGCGATATCTTCGTGATCGGCGAGGCATTGCCACCGGAGACCGTGACCGCGCTGCGTGCGGTGTCGGATGCGGCTGTGCACAACCTGTACGGACCGACCGAGGCGGCGGTGTCGATTACCGCATGGCGTGCGGCGGCAATCGAGCAGACCACCGTGCCGATCGGCCTGCCACAGTGGAATTCACAGGTCTACGTGCTGGATTCGCGATTGCGGCCGGTGCCCGCCGGGGTGGTCGGCGAGCTGTACCTGGCTGGGGCGCAGCTGGCGCGCGGGTATGTCACCCGACCGGATCTCACGGCGGATCGTTTCGTCGCCGACCCGTTCACCGCCGGGGCGCGGATGTATCGCACCGGTGATCTCGTCGTGTGGCGTGCAGAACCGCGCCGCCTGGAGTACCTGGGACGCAGCGACTTCCAGGTGAAATTCCGTGGTCAGCGCATCGAACTCGGCGAGATCGAGACCGCGCTACTCGCCCAGCCTTCGGTCAGCCAAGCCGCGGCACTGGTTGCGCAGTCGGGTGATCAGCTGGTCGGATATGTGGTGCCACAGCCGGGGCAGCAGGCCGAGCCGCAGGAATTGCGGACCGCGGTGGCCGAAGTGCTTCCGGCGTATATGATTCCGGCCGCCATTGTGGTGCTGGATGCATTCCCGCTGAATACCAGCGGCAAATTGGATCGCAAGGCACTGCCCGCGCCGACCTTCACCGCACGCGAATTTCGCGCTCCGATCACTCCGGCGCAGGAGATCGTCGCCGCCGTCTTCGCCGAGGTGCTCGGCATCGAGCGGGCCGGCCTCGATGACGACTATTTCGCACTCGGCGGCAACTCGCTGCTGGCCACCCGGGTCGTCGCGCGAATCAACGATGCGCTTGATACGAATGTCGCCGTGCGCGATCTGTTCGAGACTTCGACCGTCGCCGCACTCGCCGCCGGAATCGTCCCCGGTGCGGGCCGTGCCGCCGCCGCGCGGGTACCGCTGACCCGGACCGAGCGCCCGGAGCTGGTGCCGCTTTCCCTTGCCCAGCAACGGATGTGGGTGCTCAATCGGATAGATCCGGAATCTCCGGCATACAACCTGCCGTTCGCGATCCGGCTGACCGGTGAGCTCGATGTCGCGGCGTTGCGCATGGCCGTCGAGGACGTGCTGGTGCGGCACGAGGCGCTGCGCACCCGGTTCCCCACGGCAGGTACCGGTGGGCAGGCGTATCAGGAGATTCTGCCTGCCGCCGAGGTGCTGCCCGATGGGCTCGAGGTCGAGACCACCACCGATGTGCTCGGTCGGGTCGTCGAGCTGGTGTCGGCCAGATTCGATGTGACCGAAGCGGTTCCGGTGCGGGCTCGACTACTGGCCGACGGCGACGACTATGTGCTCGTTGTTGTGGTGCACCACATTTCGGCCGACGGTGCATCGCTCGCCCCATTGGCTCGGGATCTGGTGACCGCGTATCTCGCTCGCGTGGGCGGTGCGGCCCCCGGCTGGTCGCCGCTTCCGGTGCAGTACGCGGACTTCGCACTCTGGCAGCGCAAGGTCATCGGTACAGATGACGATGAAAACTCGGTGGCCGCAGGGCAATTGGCGTACTGGCGCGAGCAGCTCGCCGGACTGTCGAACGCGCCGGTGTTGCCGCTGGATCGGCAACGCCCGGTGGCGTCTTCGGGCCGCGGCGCGTCGGTCGGCTGGACCGTGCCTGCCGAGGTACACGAGGGTCTTATCCGTATTGCGCGTGAGCGTCGATCCTCGGTGTTCATGGTGGTGCACGCGGCGCTCGCCGTCCTGCTGGCCCGGCTGTCCGGTGGTTCGGATATCGCCATCGGCACGCCGATCGCCGGGCGCGGTCAGCGGGCGTTGGACGAGCTGGTCGGCATGTTCGTCAATACGCTGACGCTGCGCACATCGGTCGAGCGCGGCATGGCATTCGACGAATTGGTCGAGCAGACGCGCGCTACGGATCTGGCCGCATTCGCGCATGCGGATCTGCCGTTCGAGCGGGTGGTCGAGGTGATCGCCCCCGGACGTCCGTTGTTCCAGGTGATGCTCGTCTTCCAGAATCTCGAGCAGCCGAGTCTGGAGCTGCCGGGACTCACCGTCGCGGCATTGGAAGCAGGCGATGTCGTCGCGAAGTTCGATCTGCAGGTGGTCGTCGAACCGCGCCTGCAGGCGGATGGGACGCCGGATGAGCTGGTAGCGGTATTCACCTACGCCACAGACCTTTTCGAGGAATCGACGGTGCGTGGGCTCGGGCGCATGCTGGAGCGCATTCTGGTCGCGGTGGTCGCTGATCCGGGCGTGCGCATCGGCGGCATCGATATTGTCGACGAGCAGGATCTGGTTCGTACCGCGACCGATGCCACGACCGCCACCGACGGCACCGAGCTGACCCACCTGCTGACCGCCGCGGTGGAGGACGATCCGGACGCGCCCGCACTGGTGTGGGGCGAGGAGGAAATGCCCTACCGGAAGCTCGATGCCAAGTCGTCTCAGCTGGCCAGGGTGCTGATCGGGCGTGGTTGCGGTCCGGGGACGGGGGTGGCGATCCGGCTGGAGCGCGGTCCCGACTGGGCGGTGGCCGCGTGGGCGGTGCTCAAGTCGGGTGCGGCGCTGGTACTGCTGCCCGCGGAGGAGTCTTCGATACCGGATGAGTTATCGGTGCGGGTCGGGTTGACCACCGATGCGAGTCCGATCGATGCCGGCATCGAATGGCTGCGCCTCGACGATGCCGCGACCAGCGCCGAAATCTCCGCGCAATCACTGCGACCGGTCAACCACGCGAATCGGACCGGGGTGCTCAGCGGGTCCGATCCGGCCCTCGTCATTGCCGCGACCGGGGTGCGGATGAGCTACGACGAGCTGGCCACCGCGGCCGATCGCCTGCGTGTCCGCACCGACCTGACCTTCGAATCGCGCACCTTCCAGCACGGCAGGTCCGATTCGGCGGCGACGCTGCTCGAGGTGGTGAGTGCCGGTGCGACCGGTGCCGGTCTGATCGTGGTGCGGGGTGCCGAAGACCTGGGGGCCTCGCTGGCCGAGGAGTGGGTGACGCATCTGATCGCCGATCGGGCCGCGCTGGCCGTTATCGATACGGCCCAGCTGGCCGATCTGCGGGCGGTGGTGCTCGAGCAGGGCACATCCGCTGAGGTCGTGGTGCCCGAATCGGCCGAGATAGTGCCGTTGGATGAGCTGCTGCCGGTGGTGTCGAGCTGAGTAGATGACGGTGCATTGGGGGGAGGTTGAGATGTAACGACAAACGCTAGGAAGTAGTCCCGGAAATGCTCGGCTTGTTCGAAGGTGTGTTGGCATTCGCGCGCGGTGCGCGACAGGGGTTCGGCGCATGACGCGGCCGAATCGCGAGCGGCCCAACCGGACTCGACGCCCGCGGATCAAGACCCTGCCGCAATTGCTCATCACCGCCGTCGAGGCCAATCCGGCCGGACCCGCGGTCGTCTTCGCCGACGCCACAGCGACATTGGCGCAGTCGAGTTATGCCGAACTCGATGATCGGTCGAACCGCCTGGCGCGCTTGCTGATCGAGCGTGGCATCGGCCCGGAGGATTTGGTCGCGGTCGGTATTCCGCGGTCGGTGGAATCGATTGTCGCGGTGTGGGCGATCGCCAAGGCCGGTGCCGGATTCGTACCAGTGGACCCGAACTATCCCGCCGATCGCATCGCGCACATGCTGACGGATTCCGGTGCGGCACTCGGCCTCACCGTCGCGGCGGTGGACCTGCCCGACGGCCCGGAGTGGCTCGCCATCGATACCGCGGACATCGCGGCATATTCGGCGGAACCGATCACCTACACGGATCGGATCCGGCAATTGCGTGCCGAGCATCCGGCCTATGTCATCTACACCTCCGGATCGACCGGAACGCCCAAGGGGGTGGTCGTCACCCAGGCCGGGTTGTCGAACTTCTGTGATGAGCAGCGCGAACGCTATACGCTGACCGCCGATTCGCGCACACTGCATTTCGCCTCGCCCTCCTTCGACGCGTCGGTATTGGAGTTGCTGCTCGCGTTGAGCCGGGGCGCGACCATGGTCGTCGCCGCACCGACGGTGTACGGCGGTGCGGAACTGGCCGCACTGCTGCGCCGGGAGCGGGTGACGCACGCCTTCATCACCCCGGCCGCGCTCGCCTCGCTGCCCGCCGAGGGACTGGACGAGTTGCGCGTGGTGGTCGCAGGCGGTGAGGCCTGTCCACCGGAGTTGGTGCAGCGCTGGGTATTGCCGATCGCCGATGGCCGCACCCGGGAATTCTTCAATGGATACGGCCCGACCGAGACCACGATCATGACCAATATCAGCGCACCGCTGGTGCCGGGTGAACCGGTGACCATCGGTGGGCCGATCCGGGGGATCACCGAATATGTGCTGGACGAGGAGCTCGCGCCGGTGCCGGGCCGGGTCGTCGGCGAACTCTATATCTCCGGTGCGCAGGTGGCCCGCGGCTATCACGACCGACCGGGACTGACCGCCGCTCGGTTCGTGGCCGATCCGTTCGGTGAGCCGGGTTCACGGCTCTATCGCACCGGTGATCTGGTGCGCTGGACGGCCGAGCGGGAGCTGGAATACCTGGAGCGCAATGATTTCCAGGTGAAGATCCGTGGGTTCCGCATCGAACTCGGTGAGATCGATGCGGTACTCGCCGCGCACGACGGTATCGATTTCGTGGTCACCATCGGTCACGAGCAGGACAGCGGCGCAACGATTCTGGTGTCGTATGTGCGTGCTGTCGATGGTGTTGCCATCGATACGACGGAACTGACCGAGCTGGCCGCGCGCAAACTGCCCGCCCACATGGTGCCGAGCGCCATTATGGTGCTCGACGAGATCCCGCTGACCCCGGTCGGCAAGTTGGATCGACGGGCATTGCCCGCTCCGCAGTTGCGCACCAAGACTTTCCGCGCACCGTCGGGTGCGGTCGAGCCGGTAGTCGCTGAACTGTTCGCCGACGTTCTTGCGCTCGATGTGCCGGTCGGTGCTGATGACGACTTCTTCGAACTCGGCGGCAACTCGCTGATCGGCACCCAGTTGATGGCGCGCCTCGGTGCAGCGCTGGACGCCAGGATTCCGGTGCGTCTGCTTTTCGAGACGCCGACCGTGGCTGGACTGGCCGCCGCGGTAGCGGAACACGCGGGGGCAGGTGATCGCAAAGCATTGGTTGCGGGGCCGCGTCCGGAGGCGATTCCGCTGTCGCTGGCCCAGCAGCGGATGTGGTTCCTGAACCGGTTCGATACCGGATCGGCGGCCTACAACATCCCGATCGCGGTGCGGTTGAGCGGTGCGCTGGAGGTGGCCGCGCTGCAGGCCGCGGTCGCGGATCTGGTTGCGCGACATGAGGTTCTGCGGACGATATATCCCAGCACCGATGCCGGGCCGGTGCAGCTGATTTTGCCCACGGACCAATCGGTGCCCGAGCTGGCGGTCCGTACGGTTGCGGCCGAGCAGCTCGAATCCGCTGTGCGCGAATTGCTCTCGACGACATTCGACGTGACCGCCGAGGTGCCGCTACGGGTCGGTTTGTTCGAGGTCGAGGACGCGCCTGCCGAATTCGTATTGGCGCTGGTGGTGCACCATATCGCCGGTGACGGCACCTCGATGGGGCCGTTGACGCGAGACCTGATGACCGCCTATGCCGCTCGGTCGGCCGGTTCGGTGCCCGGCTGGACACCGTTGCCGGTGCAGTACGCGGATTACAGCATCTGGCAGCGCGAGCTGCTGGGTGGTGAGGACGATCCGGAGTCTCTGGCGGCCGGACAGATTGCCTACTGGCGGGACGCACTCGCGGAGCTGCCCGATCAGCTGGATCTGCCGACCGATCGGCCACGGCCCCCGGTGCAGTCCTTCGCCGGTGGCAAAATTCCGGTGCATATCGATGCCGAAACCCACCGTGCGCTGGTCGAATTGGCGCGCGCCGAGGGCGCGACGCTGTTCATGGTCGTGCACGCGGCATTGGCGGTACTGCTGGCCCGGCTGTCGGGTACCGATGACATCGCCGTCGGTACGCCCATGGCCGGTCGCGGTGAGGCGGCGCTGGACGAGCTGATCGGCATGTTCGTCAACACCCTGGTGTTCCGGACCCGGGTCGATGAATCCGCGCCGTTCACCGAACTGCTCGCGCGGCAGCGCGAGACGGATCTCGGGGCCTTCGCCAATGCCGATGTGCCGTTCGAACGACTCGTCGAAGTGCTGAATCCGGTTCGCTCGACCGCGCGGCATCCGCTCTTCCAGGTGGGATTGTCGTTCCAGAATCTGGCCGCGACGAGTCTGGAGCTGCCCGGACTGACCGTCGCGGCGGTGGACTTCGATGCCGCGGTATCGCAGTTCGATCTGCACTGGATCATCGGCGATCACTACGACGAGACGGGTCGGCCCGCGGGTATCAGCGGTGCCGTCACCTATGCGCACGATCTGTTCGACGAGCGGACGGTGCAAAGCTTCGTAGCTCGGTTCGCGCGCTTGCTCGGCGAGATTGCCGCCGCACCGCGCACCGTCGTCGGCGAGCTGGAGCTGCTCGACGCTGCGGAATGGGCCGAGCTGGTCTCCGGTCGCAATGCCACCGACTATGCGGTGGATGCGTCGGCGACGCTGGTGTCGCTCCTGGATGCGACTGTGGCCGCCACACCGGGCGCGGTGGCGCTGATGGGCGCGGATGGCGAACCGGTGACCTATGCCGAGCTGGATGCACGGGTGAACCGTCTTGCACGGCATCTGATTTCGCGAGGTGTGGGTCCGGAGTCGCGGGTGGTGCTCGCCTTCCGCCGGTCGGTGGATCTGGTCGTCGCGATGTACGCGGTGGCCAAGTCCGGCGCCGCCTATGTGCCGGTGGATCCGGACCAGGCCGCCGCGCGAACCGACTACATTCTGGGTGCCGCGGCACCGGTCTGCGTATTGACCAATGCGGCAGCGGGTTTCGATACCGAGCTGGCACCGGTCGTGCGACTGGACCGGCTCGACCTCGGTTGGCTTGCCGAGACACCGATCACCGAGGGCGAGCGGGTAAGGCCGCTGCGCGCGGCGAATACCGCGTACGTGATCTTCACGTCGGGTTCGACGGGGCGGCCGAAGGGGGTCGCGGTTTCGCATGCCGCGATCGTCAACCAATTGCTGTGGAAGACCAGCGAATTCGTGCTCGGACCTGGCGATGCGGTGCTGCTGAAGACGGCCGCCACCTTCGATCTGTCGGTGTGGGAGTTCTGGTCGGCGGCCGTATTCGGCGGGCGATTGGTGCTGGCCCACCCGGACGGGCATCGTGATCCGGATTATCTGAACGATCTGATGGCGCGGGAGTCGGTGACCACTCTGCATGTGGTGCCGTCGATGCTGGACGCGCTGTTGACCGGTCGGCTGCCGTTCACCTTGCGGCGAGTACTGGTCATCGGTGAGGCGTTGCCCGCAGGGCTGGCACAGCGATTCCGGGAAACCTATCCGCAGAAGGAACTGTTCAACCTGTACGGCCCGACCGAGGTGGCGGTGTCGGTCACCAGCCATCGGGTGACCGATGCGGATGCGGTGTCGGTGTCGATCGGTGCTCCGGAGTGGAACAGCCGTGTCTACGTGCTGGATTCGCGGTTGCGTCCGGTGCCGGTGGGTGTTTCGGGTGAGTTGTATCTGGCCGGTGCCCAATTGGCGCGTGGCTACTTCGGACGGGTCGATCTGACCGCGGAGCGGTTCGTGGCGAATCCGTTCGAGCCGGGTGCGCGGATGTACCGCACGGGTGACCTCGTTGCCTGGAATGCGCACGGTGAGCTGGAGTATCGCGGTCGCACCGACTTCCAGGTGAAGATTCGTGGCTTCCGGATCGAGTTGGGTGAGATCGAGGCGGCGTTGGCCGCGTTGCCGGAGGTCGCGCAGGCGGCGGTGATCGCGGATGCCGATGAGCGGACCGGTGATCGGCTAGTCGCGTATCTGGTGGGCGTCGATATCGATGTGGCACAGGTGAAGTCGGCGCTGACCCGCGTGCTGCCGTCCTATATGGTGCCTGCCGCCTATGTGGTCCTGGCCGCGCTGCCGCGCACCGTCAACGGCAAGCTGGATCGGAAGGCATTGCCCGCGCCCGAGTTCGAGACCCAGGTCTTCCGTGCGCCGTCGACGCCGATCGAGGAGATTGTCGCCGGGGTGTTCGCGGATGTTCTCGGAGTGGATCGGGTCGGTATCGATGACGACTTCTTCGCACTCGGCGGCAATTCGCTGATCGCCACGCGGGTGGCGGCCCGTCTCGGTGCCGCGCTGGATACGCAGGTGCCGGTGCGGGTGTTGTTCGAGGCGACCACCGTCGCGGCACTGGCGGTCCGGGTGGAGCATCACGTCGGCTCCGGTCGGCGGCCGTCATTGGCCGCGAGTACCCGACCGGACCGGGTGCCATTGTCGCTGGCACAGCAGCGAATGTGGTTCCTGAACCAGTTCGATACCGCCTCGGCCGCGTACAACGTGCCGGTCGCGGTGCGGCTGTCCGGTGCGCTGGATATCGATGCGCTGCAATTGGCGGTCGCAGATGTGGTGGCCAGGCACGAGGTGCTGCGCACCGTGTATCCGTCTCGCGACGGTATCGCGTATCAGGTGATTCTGCCTGTGGGACAGTCGGTTCCGGATCTGACGGTCGTCGACATCACTGTTGGTGAGCTGCGGGATCGAATCGTCGAGCTGGTCGGCGCCGGATTCGATGTCACCGCCGAAGTGCCGGTGCGTGCCGAATTGCTGCGTTGCGACGGCGACTACGTGCTGGTGCTCGTGGCTCATCACATCAGCGCAGATGGCTGGTCCATGGGTCCGCTGACCCGTGACCTGATGCTGGCCTATGTCGCACGCACCGGCGGATCCGCGCCCACCTGGACGCCGTTGCCGGTGCAGTACGCCGACTTCGCGCTGTGGCAGCGGGCCGTACTCGGCTCGGAATCGGATCCGGATTCGCTTGCCGGACAACAGGTGTCGTATTGGCGACAGGCCCTGGCGGAGCTGCCTGATGAGCTGAACCTGCCATCGGATCGGATTCGGCCCGCCGTCCCGTCGTTCGTCGGCGGCCGGTGCGATATCCCGATCGATGCGCAGTTGCACGCCGCGCTGGTGCGATTGGCCCGCGAGCACAATGCGACCTTGTTCATGGTGGTCCACGCCGCGCTCGCGGTACTGCTGGCGCGGCTGTCGGGTACCGACGATATCGCCATCGGCACGCCGGTCGCCGGGCGTGGCGAGGCTGAACTCGACGATGTCATCGGCATGTTCGTCAATACGCTCGTGCTGCGCACCGAGGTATCGGGCGGCAGCACCTTCGCCGAACTGCTGGCCCGAGCCAAGGATGTGGACCTACAGGCCTTCGCACATGCGGACATTCCGTTCGAGCGTTTGGTGGATCTGCTCGAACCGGAACGGTCGACGGCACGGCATCCGCTGTTCCAGGTTGCGCTCTCGTTCGAGAACTTGCCGGACAACTCATTCGAGCTGCCCGGGTTGCAGGTCGCCCCGGTGGATTTCGATCTCATCACCGAGAAATTCGATCTGTCACTGGCGATTCGCGAGTCCGGTTCGGGCATGTTCGCCGCGTTCACCTATGCGCGCGACCTTTTCGACGACGCGACGGTGCGCGTCTTCGCGGATCGATTCGTGCGACTGATGACCGCGATCGTCGCGAATACGGAAACACCCGTGGGTGATCTGCCGCTGCTGGCCGAATCCGAGGTCGAATTCCTGACCCGGGTGCAGCCGGATCATGTGATGGCGGGTGGGCTGCTGCCCGACCTGCTGCTGCGCGGGCTGCGCCACGGTGCGGACCGCGTTGCGGTCCGGTACGCGGGCCGGTCGATCAGCTACCGCGAACTCGACCGGTACTCGTCGCGGCTGGCCAGGGTTCTGATCGAGCGCGGTGTCGGCCCGGAAAGTCTTGTCGCGCTGGCTTTGCCGCGCTCCTACGGGATGGCTGCGGCAGTGCTGGCCGTCGCGAAGGCCGGTGGCGCACATGTGCCGATCGATCCGAACCATCCGCCGGAACGGATCCGGTACCTATTGACCGACTCGGCCGCGGTCGTCGGACTGACCGCCACCGAGTACCTCGGATACCTCCCCGATGACGTGCCGTGGCTCGCGCTCGACGATTCCACGACCGAATCATTGTGCGCCAACCGATCCGCCGCGCCGATCACCGATGCCGACCGGATCGTTCCGCTGCGTCTGCACCACCCGGCCTACGTCATCTACACCTCGGGCTCGACCGGTATGCCCAAGGGCGTCACCGTGACCCACGCCGGACTCGGTGGTCTGCTCGAGCATGCGATCGAGCTGTACCGGCTGGAGCCGACGCGTCGTTTTCTGCATATCTGCGCGCCGAGCTTCGATCCGTCGGTGCTGGAATGGCTGTGCGCCTTCTCGGTCGGCGCGACACTCGTGATCGTGCCGTCCACGGTGCCCGGCGGACCCGAACTCGGTGAGCTGCTGCGCGCAGAACGGGTGACGCACGCGATCATCACCCCGGCGGTCCTCGGCACGGTGGACCCGACCGGCCTCGACGACCTCGAGATGCTCTCCGTTGGTGGCGATGTCACCACCCCGGAACTGCTGGCCAAGTGGCAGCCCGGCCGCAGGTACTACAACGGCTACGGCCCGACTGAAACCACGATCATCTCGTCCTATGCGGAATTGACTGCGGGACAGCACATTACGATCGGCACGCCAGTGCACGGCATGTCCGCACTGGTGCTGGACGCGCGGCTGAATCCGGTACCGCCCGGGGTGACAGGTGAGCTGTACCTTGCGGGCGGTGCGCTGGCCCGCGGTTACCGCAACCGAGCCGGGCTGTCCGCGGAACGTTTCGTCGCCAACCCGTGGGGCGGGCCGGGTGCCCGGATGTATCGCACCGGCGACCTGGTCCGCTGGTATGCGACTTCGGCAGGGGCATGGGAGCTGGACTATGTGGGGCGTAGCGACTTCCAGGTGAAGGTTCGCGGCTTCCGTGTCGAACTGGGTGAGATCGATGCGGTGCTCGGCGGCCACGAGGATGTCGAATTCGCGGTTACCCTCGGTCGCGAAACAGCCGCTGGCGCAACGGTACTGGTCTCGTACGTGCTTCCGGCGGCCGACCGTCTCGTTGATTCGGACCGACTCACGGAATTCGCGGCGCGGGTACTGCCTTCGCATATGGTGCCGTCGGCCATCGTCGTTCTCGACGAGGTGCCGCTGACCACCAATGGCAAGCTCGACCGCAACGCGCTGCCCGAGCCGCGGTTCACCGCCACGGTGTCGCGGGCGCCGTCCGGGCCGCTGGAATCGCGGATCGCCGAACTGTTCGCGCAGGTTCTCGGCGTGCGGCTGGTGGGAGCCGATGACTCCTTCTTCGCCATCGGCGGCGACAGCATCGTCTCGATCCAGTTGGTTTCGCGGGCCAAGGCGATCGGAATCGGCTTCACTCCGCGCGATGTCTTCGAACAGAAGACCGTCGCCGGATTGGCCAGGGTCGCGGTACTCGGTACGGATGCCGCACCGGTCGTGCTGGCCGAGCTGCCCGGTGGTGGGGTCGGCGACATTCCGCTCACGCCGGTGCTCGCCGGCTTCCTCGACAACGGTTCATTCGGCCGATTCGCGCAGACCCTGGTACTCGCGTTGCCGGAGGGCATCGATCGCACAGGATTGGCCGCAACGCTCACCGCCGTACTCGACCACCACGACATGTTGCGTGCGCGGGTATGGCAGGTCGACGGCCGGTGGTGGCAGCAGGTGGCCGCGCCGGGCACTCTCGACGCGTCGACGCTGTTGTCCGAGGTGGATGTGCCCGACGAGGCCGAGCTCAACCGAATCGGCAACGCCGCCATGGCTTCCGCGCTGGCGGCACTGGATCCGGGCGCGGGCCGGATGGTCGCGTTCGGTTGGCTGCGCAGATCGAATGCCCGCGATCTGCTGGTCGTCGCGGCGCATCACTATGTGATCGATGGTGTGTCGTGGCGGATCCTGATCCCGGACTTCATCACCGCATGGGCGCAGCGCTCCGCGGGGATGGCCGTTGCGTTGCCGCCGGTCGGAACATCGTTCCGGCGCTGGGCGCACGGTCTGGTGGAGGTGGCGGGCTCACCGTCGCGGATGGCCGAGCTCGACTACTGGCGCACTGTGCTGGCCACACCGGATCCGCTGCTCGGTGCGCGTGCGCTCGATCCCGCCGTCGATACCCACGCGACGGTGCGGCAGTTGACGGTCGAGGTGCCGGTCGATGTCGCCGATGCGGTACTGACCACGGTGCCCGCGCTGTACCGGGGCGGTGTCAACGACGGTCTGCTCGCCGCGCTGGCGATGGCGGTGCGGACCTGGCGGGCGCGACGCGGGATCGACGCCACGGTCACCAGGATTCGACTCGAGGGCCACGGCCGCGAGGAAGCGACCGTGCCCGGCGCCGATCTGACCCGCACGATCGGCTGGTTCACCAGCGTGTACCCGGTGGCGCTCGAGCTGAGCGATATCGCCGACGAGACCGCTGCGGTGCTGCGGTCGGTGAAGGAGCAATTGCTCGCGGTTCCGGATCGGGGCATCGGCTTCGGCTTACTGCGGCAACTGAATTCGGGTACGGCTGGTGCGCTGGCCGGTGATATCGGGCAGATCGGCTTCAACTATCTGGGCCGGGTGTCCACCGGCGGTGCACCGGAGTTGACCGATCCGGCCTGGCTCCCGTCCGGCGATCTGGGTGACCTCGACGACGGCCAGGATCCGGCACTGCCCGCGTCGGCGGTGGTCGATATCAATGCGATCGTCGTCGATACCGAGTCCGGACCGCGGATGGATGTGGTGTTCAAGTACGCCGGTGAAATCCTCGACGCGGCGGCGGTACAGGAACTGGCCGACGACTGGCTCACCGCGCTCACGGCAGTAGCCAGGCACGTAGCCGACCCGGCCGCCGGTGGTCTCACACCATCGGATGTGCCGCTCGTATCGACCACCCAGCACGAACTCGACACCTGGCGGGCGAATTACCCGGGCCTGGTCGACGTACTGCCCCTGTCGCCGCTGCAGACCGGCCTGCTGTTCCTGATGGAAATGCTGGCGGAGTCGGTGGACCCCTACGTCATTCAGGTGGCGGTCGAACTCTCGGGCGAATTCGAACTCGAGCGTCTGCGCCGCGCCGCGCAGGCGGTGCTGGACCGGCACGCGAATCTCCGCAGCGCCTTCACCTTCGGCGCGAACGGCAAACCGGTGCAGCTCATCGCCGACGGTGTCCGGGTGCCGTGGCAGGTGGTCACCGAGGTGGCCGACGCCGACCTGCCCGATCTGCTCGCCGCCGACCAGCGCACCGGATTCGATTCCGCGCTGGCACCGCTGCTGCGATTCACGGTGTACCGCACCGTATCCGGGCACACCCACCTCGTACTGACGGCGCATCACATCCTGCTCGACGGGTGGTCGATGCCGCTGCTGATGAAGGATCTGCTGATCCTCTACGCGACCAGGAGCGATGCCGCGCTGCTGCCCGGGTTGCGGCCGTACCGCGACTATCTGGCGTGGCTGTCGCGGCAGGACCGCGAAGCCACACTGCGCGCGTGGGAAACCGCGCTGACCAAGGTCGCGCCGACGCTGCTCGCGCCCGCGCTGGTGCGACCTGCGTTGCCGGACAATGGATTCGGTAGGTCTGCGTTCGAACTGTCGGCGACCGAGACGGCCGCGCTGACGTCCTTCGCCGCGGCGACCGAGGTCACCGTCAATACGGTGCTGCAGGCGGCGTGGGGCGTGGTCATCGCCGGTATTGCCGACCGCGATGATGTCGTCTTCGGCGTCACCGTTTCGGGACGTCCACCGCAGCTCGACGGCGTCGACGCGATGGTCGGCCTGTTCGTGAACACGATTCCGGTGCGCGTCCGATTCGATTCGCAGACAACGGTTTCGCAGCTGCTCACCGAGCTGCAAGGCGAGCAGGCGGCGTTGCTGGAGCACCACTATCTCGGGCTGGCCGATGTCCAGGCGATCGCGGGCGGCAGCGAGTTGTTCGACACGCTGGTGGCTTACGAGTCGTATCCGATCGACGCCGATGGCCTGCGGCAGGCGGGCGACGCCGTCGACGGGCTGGTGGTCAGTGGTGTGAGTTCGGTCGACTACACCCATTATCCGGTTACCGTCCGGGCCGAACTGGGTGCTGAGTTGCGGGTGGAGGTGCTGTACCGGGGCGATGCCGTCGCGGATTCGGCGGCGCTGGCGCTGACCAAGAGGTTGCGCACTGTGCTCGGCGAATTCGTCACTGCGGATTCGGTGGCAGCCGTACGTGACGGTGTGGGCCCCGATGTACTCACCCAGGTTCGATACTGGCGGACCAGGCTGGCAGGCCTGCCGGATGAGTTGACGCTGCCGATGGATCGTCCACGCTCGACCGTGCCCTCCTATGACGGTGGGCAGGTCGGGCTGGAGATCGGCGTGCATCTGCACCACGGATTGCGTCGCCTTGCCGAGACCAGGAACACCTCGGTATTCGTGGTGGCGCATGCGGCCTTCGCGGTCCTGCTGGCGCGGCTGTCCGGTACGACCGACATAGCCATCGGGACGCCGGCTTCGGAGACGACCGTGGTGCTGCGCACCGAATACGACCCGAGCGCGACCTTCGACGAACTGCTCGCCGAGGTCGGTCCGGTCGACGCCGCCGCATTCGCGCACGCCGATGTGCCGTTCGCGCAGCTCGTCGAGCTACTCGACCCGGTCCAGGTGACCGGCAGACATCCGCTGTTCCAGGTCGCGATGGGCAACACCGCCGCGACGGACCCGCTCACGGTCGACCTGCGGCTTTCGCTGAACGAGCGGATCGGCCCACGCGGTGAAACCCAGGGTGTGCTGGCCGAATTCGCCTATGCGACAGACCTGTTCGATGCCGCGACCGCACAGGGCTTCGCCGATCGATTCGCTCGCATCCTCACTGCGGTCGTCGCCGATACCGCGGTGACCGTCGGCGATATCGAGCTGCTCGGACCGGATGAACGCACCCGGGTGCTGCGCGAATGGAATTCGCGTGGTGCGTGGGTGCCCGCCGCGACACTGCCCGAACTTATCGCCGATCAGGCGCGGCGCAGGCCTGAGGCGGTGGCGGTTCGCTTCGGCGATACCGCATTGAGTTTCGCTGAGCTGCGACGGCGGGCGAACCGGGTGGGCAGGGCGCTCATTGCCGCCGGTGCCGGACCGGAATCGCTGGTGGCCGTTGCTGTTCCGCGCACCGAAGAGTTGCCGGTCGCATTGCTCGGTGTGCTCATCGCGGGGGCGGCGTATCTGCCGATCGATATCACCTATCCGGCGCAGCGGCTGGCCTTCGTGCTGTCGGATGCGGTGCCGGTCTGTGTGCTCACCACCGCGGAACAGCGGGCCGATGTGCCGGTCGGCGAGTTGCCGGTGATATTGCTCGAAGAGACAATGGAATTCGACGATCGTCCCGTCAGCGATGCCGACCGAATCGCGCCGCTGCTCCCGGATCATCTCGCCTATGTCATCTACACCTCGGGTTCGACGGGTGTGCCGAAGGGCGTCGGGGTGGCGCACCGCAATGTGGTCGAGTTGTGCGCGAATACCCAGCCGCTGTTCGGGTTCGACGAGACCGATGTGTGGACGCTGTTCCACTCCTTCGCGTTCGACTTCTCGGTGTGGGAGCTGTGGTGTGCGCTGGCCACCGGCGGTTCGGTCGTCGTGGTCGACTATGCGACCTCGCGGGCACCGGAACTGTTCCGTGAGTTGCTGATTCGCGAGCAGGTCACGGTGCTGAACCAGACGCCGTCGGCCTTCTACCAGCTCATCGAGGCCGACCGGGCCGCAGCCGATACCGACGGCGAATTCGCGCTGCGACATGTCGTATTCGGTGGTGAGGCACTGGATCTGCGTCAGTTGCGGCGCTGGTACGAGCGCCATGACGCGGATGCGCCGCGCCTGGTCAATATGTACGGCATCACCGAAACCACGGTGCACGTATCGTTCCTGACGCTGGACAAGCAGATCGCGGACAGTCCGGACAGCCTGATCGGATGTGCGCTGCCCGGCTTGGCGGGCTATGTGCTCGACGAGCGCTTGCACCCGGTGCCGGTCGGTACACCGGGGGAGATCTACGTAGCCGGAGCTCAGCTGTCCAGGGGATACCTCGGCAGGCCTGGTCTTGCCGCAGTGCGTTTCGTCGCGAATCCCTTCGGAGCACCGGGATCTCGCATGTACCGCACCGGCGATCTCGGACGTTGGGGCCGGACCGGTCTTGCCTACGCCGGGCGCAGTGATCAGCAAGTTCAGCTGCGCGGCTTCCGAATCGAACTCGGGGAGATCGAATCCGCGCTGCTCCGCTGTCCGGGCGTGAGCCAGGCGGTGGTGCTGGTTCGCTCGACCGAACGTCTCGGTGATCAGCTCGTCGGCTATGTGGTGCCTGCGGCCGGTGCCGGCATCGATCCCGATGAGCTGCGCGTTCAGGTGGCCGAATTCCTCACCGGCTATATGGTTCCCGCTGCCATCGTGGTGCTCGACGTCATGCCGCTGACGCCGAACGGCAAGTTGGACCGGCGTGCGCTACCCGAACCCGCATTCGAGGCACGGCAGTACCGCGCACCGGCCACACCGATCGAGGAAGCCGTCGCCGCCGCCTTCGCGGAGGTGCTCGACCTCGACCGATTCGGTATGGACGACAACTTCTTCGAGCGCGGCGGCAATTCGCTGATCGCCACGAAGCTGACCGCGCGGCTGAGTTTGCTGCTCGGCGAGAAGATTCCGGTGATGCGGGTATTCACCGCGCCGACCCCGTCGGACTTCCTGGCCGAGCTGGCGCGCCGGGCGGGTGGGCAGGTCGAGGGCGAGGTGGCTTTCGATGTGGTGCTGCCGCTGCGTGCGACGGGTACCGCCGAACCGCTGTTCTGCATTCACCCGGTCTCCGGTATCGCGTGGTCGTTCGCTGGTCTGGCCGCCTACCTCGATTCCGACCGGCCGATCTACGGAATCCAAGCGCCGACACTCGCCGCACCGGCGGTGCTGCCGGACACGATCGAGGAGTGGGCCGCGATCTATGTCGATGCGATCCGCTCGGTCCAGCCGAATGGGCCGTATCACCTGATCGGCTGGTCGATGGGCGGTGTCTTCGCCCACGAGATCGCGGTGCAACTACAGCGGGCCGGACAACAAGTGGCGACGCTCGCGGTGATGGACAGTTATATGGCCGATCCGCCCGACGAACGCGCACAGGGTGCGGGCTCACCCGTGCCGGTAGCCGAACTGATCGGCGGCCTACTCGGCGAACAGGCCGGTGACCTGGGATTCGCCGCCGATGTGGACTTGGCGCAACTCGCCGAGCGGTTGGTCGACCTGCCGGAGCCGTTCGCCTCCTTCGGCTCCGACCGATTCACCCGGGTGCTGGATACGGCCGTACATTCGGTCGTCCTGCGCAACGCCTACCAGCCCGTTCGCTTCCACGGCGACGTCATTTACTTCACTGCGGCGCTCGACGACCCCACCGGTTCGATCGGCGCGTCGATCTGGGCCGAGGTAGTCGACGGCCCGGTGCACAATCGCGCGGTGCCGACTACTCACTGGCGGATGACGGCCGCCGCTGGGCTCGCGGAAATCGGCAAGGTGTTGACCTCGATTTGGCGCGAAACCCATAGCGCGGATTGATCTTCGGGGGCGCATGCGCAATGGGTGTGCGCACCTGTTGTGGTGGCCGCACACCGAGTAGCGGGTGTGCGGCCTGCGTGGGGTTCGGGTTGGTTGGGCTGCGATGGGTCCTGTTGTTCTGCACCCACTTCCGTGGTCTAGCGGTCCAGGAGGTTTGGCGTCGCGTGGTTTTGCCGGTGCAGTGCTGGGCGCGTCGTGTGGCGTACCCGGCTTACCTTCCGCAGTCGGGTGGGCAGGCCTGCGGCTTCCAGCTCGGTCGACTGGCAGTGGTTGCGTTCTCGAGCGGGAAGGGGGATCAAGATCAGGTGGAAGTGGTGGCGATCCCTTCTCGCGGTTTGCCGCCGTAGTCTCCACGCGATTATTTGTCCAGTTCGGCATGTGGCCGGGAGAAGGGGCGTGGGAGCGGGACAAGGGGTGGGTGGGGGTTGCGTTCGGGTTGGTTGGGCTGCGGTGGGTCCTGTTGTTCTGCACCGACTTCCCGGGGTTGCTGGACCAGATGGGTTGGCGTTGCGTGGTTTTGCCGGTGCAGTGCTGGGCGCGTCGTGTGCCGTACCCGGCTTACCTTCCGCAGCCGGTTGGGCAGGCCCGCGGCTTCCAGCTCAGTCGACTGGCTGTGGTTGCGTTCTCGGGCGTCTTTGCTGGGGGATGGGGGGATCAAGATCAGGTGGAAGTGGTGGCGGTGGCTTCTCGCGGTTTGCCGCCGTGGTTTCCACGTGATCGTTTGTCCAGGTCGGCATGTGGCTGGGGCAAGGGTGGGTGGGTGGGGGCAGGGCAACGGGTGGGCGGGGCTCGGACAAGGGGTAAGGGTTTGCGTTCGGGTTGGTGGGGCTGAGGTGGGTTCTGCTGTCCTGCAACGACTTCCGGGGTCTGGCGGTCTAGGAGGTCTGGCGGTCTGTGGTTTTGCCGGTGCAGTGCTGGGTGCGTTGTGTGGCGTACCCGGCTTACCTTCCGCAGTCGGGTGGGCAGGCTCGCGGCTTCCAGCGTGGTCGACTGGCTGTGGTTGCGTTCTCGGGTGTCTTTGGCGGGGGGTGGGGGATCAAGATCAGGTGGAAGTGGTGGTGGCGGGTTCTCGTGGTTTGCCGCCATGGTTTCCACGTGATCATTTGTCCAGTCGAGCGCCCTGGGTGGTGAGGGCGGTGCGGACGCGGTCGAGGATTACGTGGGGGCGGTGGTGGAGGAGGGTGGCGTTGAGGCGGATTACGCGCCAGCCGAGGGCCTCGATGCGGGCTATGCGGTCGATGTCCTTGGTGCGCTGGGTGGGATCGGTCCAGTGTTGGGCGCCGTCGTATTCGACGGCCACCTGCCACTTCCGCCAACCGAGGTCGACGCGCGCGACGAATGCGCCGTAGTGATCACGGATCACCAATTGTGTTGTGGGGTACGGTAAGCCGTCGTCTATCAGCAGCAACCGTGTGTGGGTCTCGGGTGGGGATTCGGCGCCTGGATCTACGACGGCGAGCGTTGTCCGCAAGCGGTTGAGGGCGCGTGCGCCCGGATGTCTCGATGCCAAGATGGCGACTTCACCTGCTTCGAGTCCGGTGGCGGCGCAGAGTGCGTCCAGAATCGGTACGGCCCGCTCGCGCGGCAGGCGCCGACCGAGGTCGAATGCCGTGCGCGCCGGTGTTGTGACCGTGAACCCGTCGACCTCGCAGCACTCGCTGGGCTCGACAACGGAGCGGACGGCACGAATCCCGCAGGGCGGGCGGCAGTGTCCGCCCCTGGCGATTTCCGCGGGTTGGTCGGCATCGAGCCAGCGGGTGCCGTGCATGGCGGCCGCCGAGCAGCCGATCAGAACACCGTCGCCTTTCGCCCAATGCGCCGCGGCGCGGCCTCGGCCTCGCGCGTCGAGTGAGCACCCCCGGCGCATATAGACATCCGGGAATACCCGTACAAAGTTGTGCCGCAACTCCCAGCGCGTGACGAGCCCCGCCGCCACCGCCCACGACCCCACAAACGGCTCATCCAATACCCCCATCCCCGCACTATGCCCATCCCCACCGACAACTCCACCGAGCCCAAGGTGGAACCTCTGCGAGCCCACGCAGTGATCAAGATCAGGTGGAACTGGTGGCGGCGGCTTCTCGCGGTTTGCCGCCGTGGTTTCCACGTGATCATTTGTCCAGGTCTGTATGTGGCTGGGATGAGGGGTGGGTGGGTGGGGTTGGTGGGGGTGCGGTGGACCGGGATGGTTTGGCGGTCTGTGGTTTTGCTGGTGCGGTGCCGACTATCCACTGGCGAATGAGGGACGCCGACGGGCTCGCCGAAATCGGAAAGGTGTTGACCGAGGGGTGGCGGGAAAGCGGTAGTGCCAACTGAGTTTGGGGGACGCGCGGATATTTCGTGTGTGCACTCGTTTGTGGTGGCCGCACACCCGATATATGGGGAGCGCGGCCCTGCACGGGGGTGTGTGGGGCGCGACTTTTGGGCTGCGGTCGATGACGGTGCGGGGCTGAGGGCGTGGGTGTCGCGGTGGGTTGGTTGGGCTGCGATGCGGGTGGTGATGGCCTCGGCCGAACTCGGCGCGGCGACGGACTTGTCCCCCCAAGGTGGCCGCGCGAAGCCGCCAGGGCGGCAAGGAATTCCGAGGGAGGGCACCTAGATGTCGGTGGCCGGGATTGTTATTGTCGCCGTTTTCATGCTCCCAGTACTCGGCCTGCTGGCACTGCCGTTTCTTCTGCGGCAGAACCGTGCCATCGCGAAACTCGAAGGCGGGGTGGCGGACGTCGCCGCCGAGGCTCGGCTCGGCGCCGAACCTGGCCGATACCGTGCCGGTGATCACGGCGCGACCGCGACGTTCCTCACGCCCACCATGTTCCGGCTGATCCTGGAGGAACAGCCGCATGCGCTGCGTCCACTGCGCGATCTGCTGCTCGGCGGCGCCGTGCAGATCATCGCGAGTCTGTGGAAGGCGGCGCTTGCCGGTGCCGCGGCGGTAGCGGTCGTGCTGTTCTTCGGTTCGGACGCCGGGAAGGATCTCGGGCTCATTCGCTGGGTGCTCTGCATCCCGCTGGCGTTGCTGCTCGCGATTCTCAGCCTGTACGCGCTGTATGTCGCGATCGCCGCAGCGGGCACCCGAATCCACCTCTTCGACAACGGGCTCGTACATCTGCATCCGACCAAGAACGCCCGCGCGATCCGCTGGGAAGACGGCGGGGTCGGGCGGCACGTCAAGACGTGTGGCCCTCGACTCGACCGGTCGATCCGGCTCGGCCCCGATATCAAGGTTCGCCACCCCGACGACGGTGCGGAACTGGAAGTCACCGATGACTCGATCAACCATGGCACCGAGCTGTTTTCAACGATTCAGGACAACGTGGCCCGGGTACGAATGCCGACCATGTTGCACGATATCGCCGAAGGTCGTCGTATCGAGTTCGGGCCATACGTCGTCGACCGGCACGGCGTGACCGCCGAGGATGAGACGGTGCGTTGGCCCGACGTATTGGGTTTCGTGTACGCGAGCACGATGGGCGTGGGCGGTGTGGGGGTTGGTTGGGCTGCGGTGGGTCCTGTTGTTCTGCACCGACTTCCGGGGTGTGCTGGTCCTGGGTGGTTTGGCGTTGCGTGGTTTTGCCGGTGTGGTGCTGGGCGCGTTGTGTGCGGTACCCGGCTTACCTTCCGCAGTCGGGTGGGCGGGCCTGCGGCTTCCAGCGTGGTCGACTGGCTGTGGTTGGGTTCTCGAGCGTCTTTGGCGGGGGATGCGATAGAAGAGGCTCGAGAATGTATTGGTGCAGAGGCGCTCTCGGCGTTTGCCTGCGGGGATGCATCGTGCGACGTGTTGACCGGTCGAGATTCTGCGGGGATGGCCAACTTTGATCGGACAATCCGTTTCGGCCCTGCTGATGCCGTGTGGCGGGAGCAACATAACCACATGGTCGAGCAACACGGAAGCGTCAACATCGCGAAACGCCCTGGCTACGAGGACATTCGGACTCGGGAAGTTGCGGGTGCTGAGCAATCGCGCACCATACTCCTGACCGTGCCGCCGCTGTGCGATGCCGTGGACGTGACGTTGGCGCACGGGCTGTGGCAACGGCATCGCGCGTGCCGTATCAACCGGTGCGTGTGGAAGGCGGCGGCGTATCAGACGCTCGTGCTCGCCGGACGGTTGGTCCCGCAGTCGATGAGCCCGCGTGAACGCGCCGCTGCCAGAGGGATCGATTTCTCGAGAGCGTCCGAGGGCGACGCACTATTGCCCGGCGGCCACTCGCCGGGGACCCTACGTGAGGTGCTGGCCAGGCTCGAGTCCTTGGCATTCGATCCGCACGGATAGGGCGCGGGCGGCATGGGCGAGCATCGCACCGAGGTGGACGGATGGTTGGCCGAGTGGCGGATAGACCACCACCAGATTCGAATGATGTTGGTACGCAACGGGTCCGAGCAGCCATTGTTTTCGTGCACTGCGGCTTCGGCCCCGGATCTGGCGCAGATGCGAGAGCGATTTCCGGAGCTGTCGCGGCTGTGGGATGCGATTCGGCATGAGTACTGGGCGGAATTCGCTCCGCCTCCGAGGAATTCACGAGGGCGGTTCGTCTAGTGGACGACGACATGCGGCTTCTCCCGGTACCGACCGAACCCACGGCGGTGCGGATTCGGCAACTCACCGCACGAGCCGGACGTGCGGGGTATCGCCTCGAACGCGCTTCCGGGGTGCCCTACGACTGGATGCTGCTCGACGCCGAAGACGGCGCGAACATCTATTCGGCCGCGGACCTCGACCAGATCGAGCGGTGGCTCGACGAATGAGGTGAGGATGGGAATCCGGGCCGGCGATGTGCATCGGCTATGTGACGTAGTTCACTGCGGCGGGGTGCGTCGCAACATCTACCGTCTGAGACCGATACACAGCTGTCACGTCTGCGCCGTCTGAGGCGGAGGCGTATCAGTGCATGTTGCAAGGCTTATATGATGACTCGGACTGGTTTGGCCCCCGGCGCACGTGCCCTTTTACGGGGTCGGGGGCAGGTCTTAGCTCGACCCGAGAGGTGATTACACCCGAATGGAAACTGCTCGTCGTTCCGCCCGAGGTAGTCGCCGCCGCAGGTCGGGCAGCCCGCTGTTGGCCCAGCTGCTCACTGCCGCAGTGGAGTCCGCGGCCACCTCTGTCGCACTCCGGTTCAATCCGACCGATAATCCGGCTGATCAGCGTGAACTCACCTACCGTGAATTGGATGCCGCATCCTCGCGGGTCGCGCGCGAGTTGATCGATCGCGGGATCGGCGCCGGCGATTACGTGGCGATGGGTATTACCCGCTCGGTCGAATCGATCGTCGCGCTGTGGGCGATCGCGAAGTCTGGTGCGGCTTATGTGCCGGTCGATCCGAACTATCCGGCGGAACGGATCCAGCACATCGTGACCGATTCGGGCGCCGCACACGGTCTGACCACCTCCGCGCATCGCGCCAAGCTCGGGACCTCGGCCTATTGGATCGAATTGGACGATCCGGTGGTGTCGGAGCGCATCGCCGCCCGGCCCGATCACCCGGTCTCCTATGCCGATCGGGTGCGGGCGGTCAATGAAAACCATCCGGCCTACGTCATCTACACCTCGGGTTCCACCGGTAAGCCGAAGGGCGTCGCGGTCACCCACACCGGTCTGGCCGGGTTGGCGGCGATCGGCGAGCACTATCTGATCGACGTGGATTCCTGCGTCTCACATCTCAGCTCGCCCAGTTTCGACTTCTCGATTATGGAGACGCTGTTCACCTTCTCGGTGGGCGCGACGCTGGTCATCGCGCCGCCGACGGTATTCGGCGGCGCCGAACTCGCGGATCTGCTGCGCCGCGAGCAGGTCACCCATCTGCTGATCACCCCGGGTGCGCTGGAATCGCTGGATACCGCTGATCTCGATGACCTGCAGGTCGTGGTGGCCGGTGGTGATCGGCTCCCCGCGGAATTGGTGGCGCGGTGGGCGGATAGCGGCCGCTCGGTTTTCAATGCGTACGGGCCGAGCGAGGCGACCGTCATGGTCACCAGCACCGAGGCCCTTCAGTCCGGTGAGCCCGTCACCATCGGCTCCGCCGTCGCGGGCGTCGGCGCTTTCGTTCTCGATGCGCGGTTGCGGCCGGTGCCCGCCGGCGTCGTCGGTGAGCTCTACGTCTCGGGTGCGGTGCTCGCACAGGGCTATCTCGGCCGACCGGCGCTGACCGCGGAGCGCTTCGTGGCCAGCCCGTTCGGCACGGAGGTGGAGAACCCGGGTGCGCGTCTCTACCGCACCGGAGATCTGGTGCGGCGCACCGAAACCGGTGCACTGGAGTACCTCGGACGTTCCGATTTCCAGGTCAAGATCCGCGGTTTGCGTATCGAACTCGGGGAGATCGATAACGCGCTCACCGCGCATCCGGATGTCGATTTCGCGGCCACACTCGGCAAGACGCTGCCTTCGGGTACGACCGCGCTGGTCGCGTATGTGCTGCCGCGTGACGGCGCCACTCTCGATACCGGACAGCTGGCCGCGCATATCGGAGAATCGTTGCCGGACTACATGATTCCGGCCGCGATCACGGTGCTGGACGAGATTCCGCTGACCCCGGTCGGCAAGCTGGACCGGGCGGCGCTGCCCGAACCGGTCTTCACCGCACGTCAGTTCCGTGCCCCGGCGACACCGGTCGAGGAGATCATCGCCGATGTATTCGCGGCGGTGCTGCACGGCGGCAGCACGGACGCACGCGTCGGTGTCGACGACGATTTCTTCGCACTCGGCGGCAATTCGCTGCTGGCCACCCAGGCCGCCGCGCGCATCGGTTTCGCACTCGGTATCCGGGTGCCGGTGCAGCTGATCTTCGAGGCCTCGACGGTATCCGTACTCGCCGAACGTGTTGAGCAGCACGCGGGTTCGGCCGACGGCCGGGCGCTCACCGCGCAGACCCGTCCCGATCGGATTCCGCTGTCGTATGCGCAGCAGCGGATGTGGTTCCTGAACCGTTTCGATACGGCCGGCGCGGTCAATAACATTCCGCTGGCGGTGCGGCTGTCCGGACGACTGGATGTCGACGCACTGCGCGCGGCGGCCCACGATCTGACCGAGCGGCACGAGGTGCTGCGCACCATCTATCCCGATATCGATGGTGAGGGCTTCCAGGTTGTCCTGCCGGTTTCCGATACGCGTGCAGTGCCGGAGCTTCCGGTCACCGCCGCTGCGGCACAAGAGCTTTCGGATCTGATCCGGGCCGAGGTGCTTGCCGGGTTCGATGTGACGGTCGCGCCGCCGGTGCGCCTGCGGCTGTTCCAGCTCGGCGAATCCGAGTACGTGCTGTCGTGCGTGGTGCACCACATCGCGGGAGACGGTTTCTCGCTCGGTCCGCTGGCCCGCGATCTGGTGGCGGCGTACTCCGATCGCCTGCGCGGCGGGCGGCCCGAATGGCCGCCACTGGCGGTGCAATACGCCGACTACACCATCTGGCAACGCGCAACCCTCGGCAGCGAGGCCGATCCGGAATCGGTCCTCGCGCAGCAGATCGAATTCTGGCGCCACGAATTGGCCGCGCTGCCGGACCAATTGGATCTGCCCGCGGATCGGCCGCGGCCGGCCACGTCATCGCACAACGGCGCCGTCGTCACCTTCGACATCGGTGCCGAGATCCACACGCGACTCGATGACCTTGCGCACGAGCACAATTCGACGCTGTTCATGGTCGTGCACGCAGCGCTCGCGGTACTGCTCGCCCGGCTGTCGGGCACCCGCGATATCACGGTCGGCACCCCGGTGGCCGGTCGCGGTGAGGCGGCGTTGGACGATTTGATCGGCATGTTCGTCAACACCCTGGTGCTGCGGACCGAGATCGATCCCGGCATGACCTTCGACGATCTGCTGCGTACGGTGCGCAAGGTCGATATCGAGGCCTTCGGGCACGCCGACGTGCCGTTCGAGCGGCTGGTCGAGCTGCTCGATCCGGTGCGCTCGGCCGCACGGCATCCGCTGTTCCAGGTGATGCTGGTCTTCCAGAATTTGGCGCGTACCGAACTGGAGCTGCCGGGCCTGACGGTCGCGGGTGTGGATCACGGGGTGGCGCTGGCCAAGTTCGATCTGCAGCTCGAGATCGCGGAGAACCTTGCGGCGCGAGCGACGGGCCCGGAGGCGGTAGCGGAGCGTAACCACGTAGGGCACCGGGAACGCCGCGAATCGGACACAGCCGCACGTGGCATGTCGGCGACGTTCACCTACGCCACCGATCTCTTCGATGCCGCCACCGTGCAGGACTTCGCCGATCGCTTCCTACGGGTGCTGTCCGCAGTGGCCGCCGATTCCGATGCGGTGCTGGGCGATATCGATCTACTCGCCCCCGGTGAGCGCGATCTGGTACTGCACGAATGGAATTCGGCTGGGGCGATGGTGCCCGATGTGACACTGGTCGATCTCATCCAGGCGCAGGCGCGTCGCCGACCGGATGCGATCGCGGTCCGATTCGGCGATACCGCAATCAGTTTCGGTGAACTGCAGCGGCGCGCGAACCAGGTGGCGCGGGCCTTGATGGCGCGCGGTGCGGGGCCGGAAGCGCTGGTCGCCGTTGCCGTCGAACGCTGCGAGCAGCTGCCCATCGCACTGCTCGGCGTGCTCACCGCCGGTGCCGGATATCTGCCGATCGACACCACCTACCCGGCGCAGCGGCTCGAGTTCATGCTCACCGACGCACAGCCGACCTGCGTGCTGACCACATTCGATCTGCTGGGCGAAATTCCGGCAACGGATATTCCGTTGGTGCTGCTGGATGAGACCGCGGGCTTCGGCGAATCGCCGATCACCGATATCGAGCGCACGTCCCGGCTGCGTCCGGACAACCTGGCCTACGTCATCTACACATCGGGCTCGACGGGTGTCCCGAAGGGCGTCGGCGTCGCGCACCGCAATGTGGTGGAGCTGTTCGCCAACACCCAGTTGATGTTCGAATTCGACGAGACCGATGTGTGGACGCTGTTCCACTCCTACGCCTTCGACTTCTCGGTGTGGGAACTGTGGTGCGCGCTCGCCAATGGCGGCACCGTGGTCGTTGTCGACTACCTGACCTCCCGCTCCCCGGAACAGTTCCGCGACTTGCTGATTCGCGAACAGGTCACGGTTCTGAACCAGACGCCGTCGGCGTTCTATCAGCTGGCCGAGGCCGACCGCGCCTCACATGCCGGAGACCAGGGCAAATTCGCGTTGCGCTATGTCGTATTCGGCGGTGAGGCACTGGATCTGCGGCAGTTGCGGCACTGGTACGAGCGACATGCCTTCGATGCGCCGTGGCTGGTCAATATGTACGGCATCACCGAGACCACGGTGCACGTGTCGTTCCTGGCACTGGATGAGCAGCTCGCCGAGAATCCGGCCAGTGCGATCGGTCGCGCATTGCCCGGCCTGGAGACCTATGTGCTCGACGACCGGCTGCATCCCGCTCCGGTCGGAGTGGCGGGCGAAATCTACGTCAGCGGTGCGCAGTTGTCCCGCGGCTACCTCGGTAGGCCCGGGCTGGCCGCGACCCGGTTCGTGGCGAATCCGTTCGGGGCGCCGGGATCTCGCATGTACCGCAGTGGCGACCTGGGTCGCTGGGCCGGTTTCGCGGGCCACGCGAATCTCGAATACGCCGGGCGCAGTGACCAGCAGGTGCAGTTGCGCGGCTTCCGCATCGAACTCGGTGAGATCGAATCGGCGCTACTTGCCCAGAGCGCGGTCAGCCAGTCGGTCGTGCTGGTGCGCTCCGACGAGCACGCGGGTGATCGCCTGGTCGGATACGTTGTGGCCGAGGCGAATTCGCGGGTGCAGGGTGCGCAGCTGCGTGCCGCGGTTGCCGAATTCCTGACCGGCTATATGGTTCCGGACGCGATCGTCGTACTCGACGCACTGCCACTGACCCCGAACGGCAAGTTGGACCGAAAGGCGCTGCCCGCACCGGAATTCGTCGGTAGCGCCACCTACCGTGCCCCGCAGACCCCCATCGAGCAGGCCGTCGCGGGAGTATTCGCCGGATTGCTCGGTGTGCGCGATGTCGGCCTGGACGACGATTTCTTCGGCCTCGGCGGTAACTCGCTGCTGGCCACCAGGGCGGTCAGTCGGATCAACGAGGCGTTGGACGCGAATGTCTCGGTGCGCGAACTGTTCGAGGCATCGACCGTCTCGGCACTGGCCGGGCGGATTGTGCCCGGGTCCTCGACCGGAACTCGTGCCCCGCTGGTCGCGGCGGTGCGCTCGGAGCGGGTGCCGCTGTCGCTGGCGCAGCAGCGCATGTGGGTGCTCAATCAGTTCGATACGCGCTCGGCGGCCTACAACATCCCGCTGGGCATCGGCCTGACCGGTGCGCTCGATGTGCGGGCGCTGCGCGATGCGGTCGCCGATGTGCTCGAGCGGCACGAGGCGCTGCGCACCCGCTACCCGTCGACGGGTCCGGGTGGGCTGCCGTACCAGGAGATCCTGCCGGTCGCCGAGGCCTGGCCGGGTGGGCTCGCGGTCGAGTCGAGCACCGATCCCATCGTCCGCATCACCGAGCTGATGTCGACCGGATTCGATGTGACCAGGGAGGTTCCGGTGCGCGGTGTGCTGCTGCGCGGTGATACCCCCGACCGTCATCTGCTCGCCATGGTGGTGCACCACATTTCGGCCGACGGTGCCTCGATGGCTCCGCTGGCCCGTGACCTGATGCTCGCCTACGCCGCGCGCTGTGCGGGCGATGTCCCGACCTGGGCGCCGCTCGAGGTGCAGTACGCCGACTTCGCGATCTGGCAGCGCGAGGTCATCGGCACCGATGACGACCAGGACTCCGTCGCCGCACAGCAATTGGCCTACTGGCGCGACCAACTGGCCGGGTTGTCGGGCGCGATCGAGCTACCGTTGGATCGGCCGCGTCCCCCGGTGCCGTCCATGCGCGGTGCGTCGACGGCCTTCACGCTCTCGCCCGAGGTGCACGCCGGACTGATTCGCATTGCCCGGGAACATAATTCGTCGCTGTTCATGGTCGTGCACGCGGTGCTCGCGGTGCTGCTGGCGCGGCTGTCGGGCAGTTCCGATATCACGATCGGCACCCCCATCGCGGGCCGCGGTGAACGCGCGCTCGACGATCTGGTCGGCATGTTCGTCAATACCTTGGCGCTGCGCACCACGACCGAATCGGGCACCACCTTCGACGCGCTCGTCGAACATGTTCGCGAGACCGACCTCTCGGCCTTCGGCAATGCCGATATCCCGTTCGAGCGGGTGGTCGAGGTGGTGCTGGCGAACCGCGCGACCTCGCACAATCCGCTGTTCCAGGTGGTGCTGTCCTTCGACAATCTCGAGCAGCCGAAGCTGGAACTGCCGGGGCTGACGGTCGCGGCACTGGATACCGGTGCGGTCGCGGCGAAGTTCGATCTGCAGCTGACCGTCGAGCCAAGGCACGGCACGGACGGCGCGCCCGGCGAGCTGGTCGCGGTATTCAATTACGCCACAGACCTTTTCGATGCGCCGACGGTGCAGGCATTCGGCCGCAGGCTGACTCGGATCTGCACCGCCGTCGTCGCTGACCCGCAGGTCAGCGTGGGCGATATCGATATCCTCGATGCCGCCGAACGCGATCGCACACTGGCCGCGCCGGAAAGCGTGCCGGAGCCCGCCGCCGACGGCGTTCCGGTCACCAGCGGTGCGGCGCTGACCCAGGCGCTGGCCGCCGCGGTGGAGGACGATCCGGACGGGCCCGCGGTGGTCTTCGGCGAGGACGCGGTGTCATTCCAGGATCTCGACGCCCGGTCCTCGCGGCTGGCTCGGGTGCTGATCGGCCGCGGCTGCGGTCCGCGCACCGGTGTCGCGATCCGGCTGGATCGCGGGGTGGACGCGGTGGTCGCCACCTGGGCGGTGCTCAAAGCCGGTGCCGCATTGACCCCGGTGACCGCCCTGGACGGACCACTGCCCGCCGGCCTGCAGGTCAAAGTCGGAATTACCACGGGCGCATGGCCCGCCGACAGCAGCATCGACTGGCTCGCACTCGACGATCCGGATGTGCTCGCCGAGATCGCGGCCGAATCGCCGCGCCCGGTGACCTATGCCAACCGGACCCAGGCGCTGCGCGGTGAGGATCCGGCCTTCGTCGCCGCGGTTACGTTGTCCTACAACGATATTTCCGTCGCGACCAAGCGGCTGCGGGCGCGCACCGAGCTCACCTTCGAGTCCCGGCTGTTCCGGTACGGCCGCGCTGATTCGGCGGCGGCGCTGCTGGAAGTGGTCGCGGCAGGTGAGAACGGCGCGTCGGTAGTGGTGACCGCCGGTGACCTGGATAGCGTAACGCTTTCGGCACTGTTGGCCGACGAATGGGTTACGCACCTGTTCATCGATCGGGCCGGACTCGGGCCGGTCGAGGTGACGGGGCTGGAGGATCTGCACGCGGTGGTGCTGGATGACGGCGCGCCCGCGCCGGAATTCGGGGCCGTCCCGGTTGTGGTCGATCTCGGTGCGCTATTGGGCGTCCTGGACCCGAGCTGATCTTCCACCCGGGAGATCCGGGTAGCGACGATGAGCGAGGGGAGGAAAGTTCCTATGCCGGGATACCGGTCGGTGGGACAGGATCGGGCGTGGCCGGGCGATATCGGAGGGGGGCCGTTCGCGTGACCCGGCCAGCCCGTAGCCGTCCGGTCCGGACCCGCCAGTCGCGGGTCACCACCCTGCCGCAGCTGATGGGCGCCGCGGCCGAGGCGAATCCGGACGGTATCGCCGTCGTCTTCGCCGATGCCGGCGCGACCCTGGGACAGCTCAGCTACGCCGAACTCGACGGTCGGTCCACCCGGTTGGCCCGGTTGCTCATCGAGCGTGGCGTCGGTCCGGAAGATCTTGTCGCCGTTGGAATTCCGCGGTCGCTGGCGTCGGTGGTCGCGGTGTGGGCGGTCGCCAAGACCGGTGCCGGATTCGTACCGGTCGACCCCGATTACCCGGCCGAGCGCGTCGCGCACATGGTGACCGATTCCGGTGCGGTACTCGGGCTCGCGGTCGCCGAGGTGGCGGCGGAGCTGCCGGATCGGGTCGAATGGCTGGTAATCGATGCGCCCGACTTCGCACTGCGCCTGGCGGAATACTCGGGCGAGGCCATCACCAATGCGGACCGGGGCCGCGCGGTGCGGGCGGAGCATCCGGCCTATGTCATCTACACCTCCGGTTCCACCGGTAAGCCGAAGGGTGTCGTCGTCACGCAGGCGGGACTGTCCAGCTTCTGCGATGAACAGCGCGAGCGGTATCGCGTCACGAACCAGTCGCGCACATTGCATTTTGCGTCGCCGTCCTTCGACGCGTCGGTGCTCGAGCTGCTGCTCGCACTCGGTGGCGCGGCGACCATGGTTGTGGTCGCGCCGAATATCTACGGTGGCGACGAGTTGGCGACGCTGCTGCGCCGGGAACGGGTGACGCATGCGTTCATCACCCCCGCCGCGCTCGCCTCGGTCGATCCGACGGGGCTCGACGATTTCCGGGTCGTCGTCGCCGGCGGTGAGGCCTGTCCGCCGGATCTGGTGCGGCGCTGGGTATTACCGATCGCCGATGGCAAGACTCGTGAGTTCTTCAACGGCTACGGGCCGACCGAGACCACGATCATGACCAATATCAGCTCGCCGATGACACCCGGTGCGGTGGTGACCATCGGCGGTCCGATCCGTGCCATTACCGAATACGTGCTCGACGATCGGCTGAATCAGGTGCCCAGTGGCGTGGTCGGCGAACTGTACATTGCGGGTTCGCAGGTGGCGCGTGGTTATCACGATCGGCCCGCGCTGACCGCATCGCGTTTCGTGGCGAATCCGTTCGAACCCAGCGGTTCTCGGCTCTACGCCACCGGTGACGTGGTGCGCTGGACCGCGGCCGGTGAGATCGAATACATGGGCCGCAACGACTTCCAGGTCAAGATCCGCGGCTTCCGCATCGAACTCGGTGAGATCGATGCGGTGCTCGGCGCGCACGACAGTGTCGACTTCGTCGTCACCATCGGGTACAAAATCGATACCGGCGCAACGATTCTCGCGTCCTATGTGCACCCGGCGGGCGACACCGTCGTGGATACCGACGAGCTGACCTCGTTCGCCGAACGCGCACTGCCGGCCCATATGGTTCCGACGACCATTACGGTGCTCGATACGATTCCGCTGACCCCGGTCGGCAAGCTGGATCGCCGGGCACTGCCCGCGCCGGTGCTGGAGACCAAGGAGTACCGGGCGCCGGAGACCGAAATCGAACAGATCATCGCCGAGGTGCTCGGCGAGGTGCTCGGTATCGAGCGCATCGGCCTCGACGACGACTTCTTCGCACTCGGCGGCGACAGCATCACCTCGATCCAGGTGGTGTCACGGGCCAGGGCGCGCGGGGTGATCTTCACGCCGCGCGACGTTTTCGAATCACGCACGGTCGCGATCCTCGCGCCGCTCGCCACTCAGGGTGCGCCGGTCGAGGCCGGCGCACAGGGTCCGCTGGTCGAGCTGTCACAGGCCGATAATGACCGGCTGGCAAGGGAATACCCGAAGCTGGCCGAGGTGTGGCCGCTGACCCCGCTGCAGTCGGGCATGCTGTTCCACGCGCAACTGGCCGAGTCGTCGGTCGATGCGTATATGACCCAGTTCATGGTCGATCTCGGCGGCGATGTCGATGCCGAGCGACTGCGCGCGGCGGCGGTCGCCGTGGTGGGCCGGCATGTGAATCTGCGGGTCGCATTCGCCGAGGATGCCGCGGGCAATCCGGTGCAGGTCGTGCTCGACGAGGTCGAAGTGCCTTGGCGTGCAGTCGATCTCACCGATCGCGCGGAGGCCGCTGCGGAGTTGCAGCGGATCATGGCCGCCGAGCTGGCCGACCATTTCGATATGCGGACCGCGCCGCTATTGCGGTTCACCCTGATCCGTTCGACGGCCGATACCTATCACCTGCTGGTCACCAGCCATCACATCCTCATCGATGGCTGGTCGATGCCGCTGCTGACCCAGGATCTGCTGACGCTCTATGTGCTCGGTGGTGATGCGAGCCAGCTGCCGCGGGCCCGCTCCTACCGCGACTATCTGGCCTGGCTCGGTGCGCAGGACCACAGTGCCGCGCGCAAGGCCTGGCGTGCGGTGCTGGCCGGTGTCACCGAGCCGACACCGTTGGCTTCGGTCGATCCGGCCCGCGTAATCGCCGCGGGCGTAGGCGAAGTCGGCTTCGAACTGTCCGAGGCGGACACCAAGGCGCTGAGCCGGTTGGCCGCCGATGCCGGGGTCACCGTCAACACCGTCGTCCAGGCGGCCTGGGGTTTGTTGATCGGCCGGACTGTGGATCGCGACGATGTCGTCTTCGGCGCCACCGTTTCCGGGCGTCCGCCGCAACTCGACGGCATCGAGACCATGGTCGGGTTGTTCCTCAATGCGATTCCGGTCCGGGTGCGCCTGGATGCGAACGACACCCTCGCCGGATTGCTGCGGCAGTTGCAGTCCGAACAGGCGGCGCTGCTGGATCACCACTACGTCGGCCTGAGTGAAATTCAGGAAATCGTCGGCGTGGAGGGGCTTTTCGACACCCTGGTGGTATTCGAATCGTTTCCGGTCGACGGGGAGGCGCTGACGGCGGCGGCGGGCGCGCTCGATGGGATGAGCATCGAGGGCGCGGTCGCGGTGAACGGCACGCACTATCCGGTCACCGTGGTGATCGTCCCCGATGTGCGCATGCACTTCACCCTCAAGTATCTGCGTGATGTCTTCGACGAGACGGCGGCACAGGCACTGGCCCAACGCTTCTCGACACTGATCGGCCGCTTCCTTACCGATCCGTTCGCCAAGATCGCCGAGGTCGATGCGATCACCGATGCCGATCGGGCAGTACTCGACGTCGTCAATGCCACCGAAGTGGTAGAGCTGCTGGATGATTCGACACTGCTGACGCTGTTCGACGCGCAGGTCGCCCGCACCCCGGACGCACCCGCGGTAATCTACGGCGACACCACGCTCAGCTACCGCGAGCTCGATGTGCGTTCGCGCGAACTGGCCGGGGACCTGGCCGGCCGCGACGTCGGTTCGGAATCGCTGGTGGCGGTGGCGATGCGGCGCAGCATCGAGATGGTCGTCGCGATCTACGGTGTGCTGCGGGCCGGTGGGGCGTATGTGCCGATCGATCCCGATCATCCGGCCGAGCGCAGTGAATATGTGCTGTCCAGTGCGGCTCCGGTGTGTGTGTTGACCACGACCGGGACCGGCTTCGAAACCGAGACCGACACACCACTGGTCTACGTGGACGCCGACCTTTTCGGGCGCTCTGCGGCCGACGCCGCGATCTTCGGTGACCTGCCGACCGTCGCGGCACCGCTGCCCGACAACACCGCTTATGTCATCTACACCTCCGGCTCGACCGGTCGGCCCAAGGGCGTAGCGATCACGCATCGGCAGATGGCGAACCAATTCCGCTGGGCGCAGCGCACCTATCCGCACGGTCCCGGTGATGTGGTACTGCACAAGACGCCGATCACCTTCGATATCTCCACGTGGGAGCTGTTCTGGACCTTGCAGACCGGTGCGGCGGTGGTCATCGCCGAACCGGACGGGCATCGCGATCCCGCGTACCTGGCGCGCGTGATCGACGAATACTCGGTCAGCACACTGCATTTCGTGCCATCGATGCTCGACGCATTCCTCGACGGCGCACCTGCGGCGTACCCGTCGTTGCGCCGGGTATTCGCCGCCGGTGAGGCGCTATCGGGGGAGACCGCCGTGCGCTTCGACACCTTCCTGCCGAATGCGGATCTGTTCAACTGGTACGGCCCCGCGGAGGCGACGGTCGTCACGGCCTATCCCGCCGAAGCCGATGGGCGCGCGGCGATTCCGATCGGCACCTCGGTCGCCAACACTCGGGTGCATGTGCTCGACCGCCAGTTGCGGCCGGTTCCGGTCGGCGCGGTCGGTGAGTTGTATGTCGCCGGTGTGCAATTGGCGCGTGGCTATGTGAACGCACCGGCGCTGACGGCCGAACGGTTCGTCGCGCATGCCGCCGGTGCGCGGCTGTATCGCACCGGCGATGTGGTGCGCTGGGTACCTCGTGATGGCGGCCACGCCCTGGAATATCTGGGCCGCAGCGACTTCCAGGTCAAATTGCGCGGTCAGCGCGTCGAACTCGGTGAGATCGAGACGGTGCTGCTCGGTCTGGACGCTGTGCAGCGCACGGCGGTGGCGCTGGTCAAGGGGAGCGCCGGTGATCGGTTGGTCGCCTATGTGGTGGCCGCGCCCGGCGCACAGATCGATGACGATGTCTTGCTCGACCACGCACGCGCGGCGCTGCCGTCATATATGGTCCCGTCCGCGATCGTGCGTCTGGAAGCTCTGCCGCTCAATGCGAGCGGCAAACTCGACCGCAAGGCCCTGCCCGCACCGGAGTTCATCGGACGGCCCTACCGGGAGCCGTCGACGCCGCTGGAACGCTCCGTCGCCGAGGTATTCGCCGATGTGCTCGGCATCGAACGCGTAGGCGCTGACGACGACTTCTTCGACCTCGGCGGAAATTCGCTGGTCGCGACCCGCGTGGTGGCCCGGCTCGGTGCCGCGATCGGCGGCCGCGTCCCGGTGCGCGCCGTCTTCGAAGCGCCGACGGTCGCCGCCTTGGCCGCCGCGGTCGCACCCGGCGCAGGTCGGCGCCGCGAGGTGCCGCTGGTGGCCGGTGCACGGCCGGAACAGATTCCGCTGTCGCTGGCACAGCAGCGGATGTGGTTCCTCAACCGGTTCGATACCGAATCGGCGGTGAACAATCTGCCGGTGGCGGTCCGGCTGACGGGTGCGCTCGATATCGTCGCGTTGCAGCAGGCCGTCGCCGATCTGGTCGAGCGGCACGAAACGCTGCGCACCGTCTATCCGGCCGACCGCGACGGCGTGGCACATCAGGTGATCGTGCCCGCGGCACAGGCGGTTCCGGATCTGACACCGCAGCTGGTTGCGCCGGATGCGGTGCACGCGAAGGTCGTCGAGATCATCGCCGCCGGATTCGATGTCACCGATCAGGTGCCATTGCGAGGTGCACTGTTCCAGGTCACGCCTGAGGACGAGTACGTGCTCGTTTTCGTGGCCCACCACATCAGCGCGGACGGCTGGTCGATGGGACCGATGACCCGTGACCTCATGCTCGCCTATGCATCGCGCGCGGCAGGTGCACCGCCCGCCTGGCAGCCGCTACCGGTGCAATACGCGGATTTCAGCCTTTGGCAGCGGGAGGTGCTCGGTTCCGAGGACGATCCGGAAAGCCTCATTACCGCGCAGGCCGAGTTCTGGCGCACGACACTGGCCGGTCTGCCCGACGAGCTGAATCTGCCCGCCGACCGGCCGCGCCCCACGACACAGTCGTTCGCGGGTGGCACAGTCGGTTTCACGGTCGACCCGCGGGTGCATCGCAGGCTGCAGGAGATCGGCCGTGAACAGAACGCGACGATCTTCATGGTCGTGCATACCGCGCTCGCGGTCTTCCTGGCGCGCCTGTCGGGCACCGATGACATCGCCGTGGGCACGCCGATAGCCGGTCGTGGTGCGGCCGAATTGGACGATGTCATCGGGATGTTCGTCAATACGCTGGTGCTGCGGACTCGGGTACGTGGCGGCGCGACCTTCGCGGAATTGCTTTCGGCGGTGCAGGACGCCGATCTGCAGGCCTTCGCCCACGCCGACATTCCGTTCGAGCGCCTGGTCGATCTGCTGAATCCGGAGCGGTCCACGGCGCGGCATCCGCTGTTCCAGGTGGCGCTGTCGTTCCAGAATCTGCCGGACAATTCGTTCGAGCTGCCCGAATTACGTGTCGGTGCTGTCGATCTCGATATCGATACCGCGAAATTCGATCTGTCGCTGGCGATCACCGAGCTGCCGGGCGCGTGCGAGGGCATGTACGCGGTGTTTTCTTTCGCGCGTGACCTGTTCGACGAGTCCACGGTTCGGGTATTCGCGGATCGGTTCGTGCGGCTGCTCGAGGCGATCACCACCGGGCCGGAGCTGCCGGTGGGTGATCTGCCGCTGCTGGCCGAAGCCGAGACGAAGTTCCTGACCCGGGTGCATCCGGATCATGTGACGGCCGGTGGGCTGCTGCCCGATCTGCTGGTGCGCGGGCTGCGCCGCGGTGCGGAGCGGACGGCCATCCGCTATCAGGGCAGGTCGATCAGCTATCGCGAACTCGACGAGTACTCGTCGCGATTGGCCAGGGTGCTGATCGATCGCGGCGTTGGCCCGGAAAGCCTTGTGGCGCTGGCCCTGCCGCGCTCCTATCAGATGGTGGCCGCCGTGTTGGCGGTGTCGAAGGCCGGTGGCGCACAGGTGCCGGTCGACCCGAATTACCCGGTGGATCGGGTGCGGCACATGCTGACCGACTCGGGTGCGCTTGTCGGCCTCACAGCTTCGGAATATCTGGGTGAGTTGCCGGACGACGTGCAATGGCTTGCGCTCGACGATGCCCAGACGGATGTCTTGTGCGCCGACCGATCGGCCGCGCCGGTCACCGACGCGGACCGGATCACGCCGTTGCGGCCGCACCATGTGGCCTACGTGATCTATACCTCCGGCTCTACCGGTATGCCCAAGGGCGTCGCCGTGACCCACACCGGACTCGGTGGCCTGGTCGACCATTCGGTCGGCCTGTACCGGCTGGAACCGGAGCACCGGCTCCTGCACATCTGTTCGCCGAGCTTCGACGTGTCGGTGCTGGAATGGCTTGTCGCTTTTTCGGTCGGCGCGACAGTGGTGATCGTCCCCGCGGCCGTGATCGGTGGTCCGGAACTGGGTGATCTGCTGCGCAGCGAGCGGGTCACGCATTCGATCATCACCCCGGCGGTGCTGAGCTCGGTGGATCCGGTCGGGCTGGATCAGCTCGAAATGCTCATGGTCTGCGGCGATGCCACGACACCGGAGCTGCTCGGTAAGTGGCAGCCGGGCCGCAGGTACTACAACGGCTACGGTCCGACCGAGGCCACCGTCATCGCTTCGTACGCGACGCTGCGGGCGGGTGTGCCGATCACCATCGGCACACCGGTACACGGTATGTCGGCGCTGGTGCTGGACGCTCGGCTGCACCCGGTCCCGCCGGGCGTTGCGGGGGAGCTGTACCTGTCCGGCGGCGCGTTGGCGCGTGGGTACCACAACCGTCCGGGGCTTTCCGCGGAGCGTTTCGTGGCCAATCCGTGGGGCGCGCCGGGGGCGCGGATGTACCGCACCGGTGACGTGGTCCGCTGGTTCGCCGAACCCCACGTACGGATGGGCAATGCGGCGCTGCCGTCGATACCGTGGGCGTTGGAATACGTCGGCCGCTCGGACTTCCAGGTGAAGATCCGCGGCTACCGCATCGAACTCGGTGAGATCGATGCCGTGCTCGGCGGGCACGCCGATGTGGAATTCGCGATCACCATGGGCAGGCAGAGCGACGCGGGTGTCACGATCCTGGTGTCGTATGTGCTGCCGGTGTCCGGCCGGGTCATCGAGCCCAGCGTGCTCGTCGAACACGCGGCGCGGCGATTGCCGTCGCATATGGTGCCGTCCGCGGTCGTCGTGCTCGACGAGATCCCATTGACCCCGGTCGGCAAGCTGGATCGAAAGGCGCTGCCGGAACCGGTCTTCGAACAGGCAGCCTTCCGCGCGCCGAAGACCCATACCGAACAGATCGTGGCGAGCATCTTCGCCGCGGTGCTGCGCATCGGCACCGGCGCGGACGACAGCCGCTACCTCGGCCTGGACGACGACTTCTTCGCACTCGGCGGAAATTCGCTGCTGGCAACGCAATTGGTCGCGCGACTCGGTGCGGCACTGGACACCCGGGTACCCGTGCGGGTGCTCTTCGAGGCATCCACGGTTGCCGAACTCGCGGTTGAGCTCGAAAAGCTCGCCGGTATGGGTGCCCGCAAGGCATTGGTGGCGGGTGAACGGCCGCAACATATTCCGCTGTCGCCGGCACAGCAGCGGATGTGGTTCCTGAACCGGTTCGACACCGAGTCCACGGCTTACAACATCCCGATTGCCGTGCGCCTCACCGGCACCCTCGATGTGGCGGCGCTGCGCCGGGCGGTCGCCGACGTGCTGGAGCGGCACGAGATCCTGCGCACCATCTACCCGCAGACCGATGCGGGTCCGGTCCAGCTGATCCTGCCCGCGGATGCGGCCGGGCCGAAACTCGAGATCCGCGAGGTCGCGCCGGACGAACTCGAATCCGCCGTCGTCGAGCTGATCTCGACGACCATCGACGTCACCAGCGAGGTGCCGGTCCGGGTCGTGCTGTTCGATATCGACGGTGCCGGCGCGGCGGGAGCGACGAGCCCCATCGGCGCGGCCGAATACGTGCTCGCCATGGTGGTGCACCACATCTCGGGTGACGGTTCGTCGGTCGCGCCGCTGACCCGCGACCTGATGCTGGCATATGCGGCCCGCTCGGCGGATGCCGCGCCGGGCTGGGCACCGCTGACCGTGCAGTACGCGGACTACAGCAGCTGGCAGCGCGAACTGCTCGGCAGCGAGGACGATCCGCAATCGCTGGCGGCCGAGCAGGTCGCCTACTGGCGCGAGGCACTGGCCGATCTGCCCGAACAGCTGGATCTACCGTCGGATCGGCCGCGGCCCGCGGTGCAGTCCTTCGCGGGCGGCACCGCCGAGCTGCGCATCGATCCCGAAACCCACCGTGCCCTCATCGAATTGGCCCGTGCCGAGAACGCGACGCTGTTCATGGTCGTGCACACCGCGCTGGCCGTACTGCTGGCGCGGCTCTCGGGTACCGATGACATTGCCATCGGTACCCCGATGTCCGGTCGCGGTGAGGCCGCGCTCGACGATCTGATCGGCATGTTCGTCAACACCCTGGTGTTCCGCACCCGGGTGGACGCCGGTGCGACCTTCACCGAGCTGACCGCGCGTCAGCGAGAGGCAGATATCCGGGCATTCGCCCATGCGGACATCCCGTTCGAGCGGCTGGTCGAGGTGCTCAACCCGGTCCGCTCGACCGCGCGGCATCCACTGTTCCAGGTCGGGCTGTCGTTCCAGAATCTGGAGCAGTCCAGCCTCGAACTGCCCGGCCTCACCGTCTCCGGAGTGGGTATCGACATTCAGGTGGCGCAGTTCGATCTGAACCTCATCGTGAGCGACGCCTACGATGCGAACGGCGTGCCCGCCGGTATCGCCGGTCAATTCGTCTATGCCAAGGACCTTTTCGATCAGGCGACCGTCGAGGGATTCGCGGAGCGCTTCACCCGCCTGCTCGACCGGATCATCGCCGCACCGCGCATCCCGGTCGGCGAACTCGACCTGCTGGCACCGGCGGAGCGGGCACGAATCCTGGTCGACTGGAACGAGACCGCCAATCCGGTCGCCCCGGAACTGCTGCTCGACAGTTATCGCCGAGCGGTCGCGGACCATCCCGATGCGATCGCGGTGGTCTACGAGGGCGTCGAGCCGGCCCACCCGTCGCCCGACCACCACCCCTCATCGAGTCGCTCCGCGACGCTGACATATCGCGAATTCGATCAGCGGGTCAACCGTCTGGCACGGTTGCTGATCGACCGTGGAGTCGGCACGGAATCCCTGGTGGGCCTGGCGATTCGGCGTTCGCCGGAGCTGGTCGTCGGCATGTACGCGATCTTGACGGCCGGCGGCGCGTATGTGCCGCTGGATCCGGATCATCCGGCCGAGCGGATCGCGCACATTCTGGATACCGCTCAGCCCGTGGCGGTGCTCACCACCACCGCAGATGCGGTTGCGGTGTCGGGTGATACGCCGGTGCTGCACCTGGATGCGTTGGCGCTGGACGTATTCGACGCAAATCCGGTGCGCGCCGATGAACTACTGCGTCCGGTGCATCCAGAGAACCCCGCCTACGTCATCTTCACCTCGGGCTCGACCGGACGCCCCAAGGGCGTGGCGATTTCGCATGCGGCCATCCACAACCAGACCACGTGGATGCTCGCGGAGTATCCGCTCGGCGTCGGCGATGTGTACCTGCAGAAGACCGCGACCACCTTCGACGTCTCGCTCTGGGGATATTTCCTGCCGCTGCGCGCGGGCGCGAAACTGGTGGTCGCCACACACGACGGCCACCGCGACCCGGCCTATGTCGCGGAAACCATTGCCGCACAGGGCGTCACCGTTACGGATTTCGTTCCTTCGATGCTCACCGTTTTCGCCGCGCACACCCCGGCGGGCTCCTGCCCGACGCTGCGGGACATCTTCGTGATCGGTGAGGCGCTGCCGCCGGAAACCGTCGACGCCGTGCGCGCCGTGTCGAATGCCCGCGTGCACAACCTCTACGGTCCGACCGAGGCTGCGGTCTCGGTGACCTACTGGGAGGCACGCGGCGACGACCGTCCCGGCGTCCCGATCGGCCTGCCGCAGTGGAATACCCAGGTATACGTGCTGGATTCGCGACTGCATCCGGTGCCTGCGGGTGTGCCCGGTGAGCTGTACCTGGCCGGTGACCAGCTGGCCCGCGGCTATGTGCGCCGACCCGATCTCACCTCGGATCGATTCGTGGCCAACCCATTCGGCGACGGCACCCGGATGTACCGCACCGGTGACCTGGTCGTCCGGCGCGCGACAGGTGTGCTCGACTACATCGGCCGGACGGACTTCCAGGTCAAATTCCGCGGCCAGCGCATCGAACTCGGCGAGATCGAAACCGCGCTACTGGCCGAGGCTTCGGTGAGCCAAGCCGTTGCCGATGTGCTGTCGTCGACGCTGGGTGACCAACTGGTCGCGTATGCCGTGCCGAACCCGGGGCATCGGATCGATCAGACCGAACTGCTGGCCGCGATCGCGGGAACCCTTCCGGCATATATGGTTCCGGCCGCCATTGTGGCGCTCGACTCGTTCCCGCTGAATACCAGCGGGAAGCTGGATCGCAATGCGCTGCCGGAACCCACCTTCGCCAGCCGCGAATTCCGGGCCCCGGCAACACCGGTCGAGGAAATCGTGGCGGGCGTATTCGGCGATGTGCTCCGCTTGGATCGCGTCGGCGTCGACGACGACTTCTTCGCACTCGGCGGCAATTCGCTGATCGCCACCCAGGTGGTGGCCCGGCTCGGCGCCGCCATCGGCGGCCGGGTGCCGGTGCGCACCTTGTTCGAGGCATCGACGGTGGGCGGGCTCGCGGTCGAGATCGAGCAGCATGCCGGATCCGGTGTTCGCCGCGCGCTGACGGCTGGTCCGCGCCCGGAACGGATTCCGCTTTCGATGGCGCAGCAGCGGATGTGGTTCCTCAACCAGCTCGATCCGTCCTCGGCGGTGAACAATATTCCGGCCGCCGTGCGCCTGACCGGTGCGCTGGATCTGGTCGCGCTGGAGCTGGCCGTCGCGGATCTGATCGAGCGGCACGAGGTGCTGCGCACCGTTTATCCACAGACCGACGACGGCCCTGTGCAATTGATCGTGCCTGCCGAGCGGGCAGTACCGGATCTGACTCCGGTGCCCGTCGGCGCGGCAGACCTGCCCATGCACGTCATCGCGACGGCCTCCGCCGGATTCGATGTGACGGCCGAGGTTCCGGTGCGGGCCGCGCTCTTCCGGGTCGAGCCGGACGAACATGTGCTCGTCCTGGTGGCGCATCACATCAGCGCGGACGGCTGGTCCATGGGTCCGCTGACCCGCGATCTGATGATCGCCTACGCATCGCGCTCGGCTGGTGCGACACCGGCCTGGGCGCCGCTTCCGGTGCAGTACGCCGATTTCAGCATCTGGCAGCGCGAGGTGCTGGGTTCGGAAGCCGAGCCGGACAGCGTCATCACCGCCCAGGCGAACTACTGGCGCAATACGCTCGCAGGTATTCCGGACGAGCTGAATCTGCCCATGGATAGGCCGCGTCCGACGAGGCAGTCGTTCCGCGGCGGTCGGGTGGTCTTCGCGATCGGCACCGAATTACACCGTCGCCTGCAGGAACTCGCGCGCGCCGAGAACGCGACCATGTTCATGGTTGTCCACACCGCACTCGCGGTCTTGCTCGCGCGGTTGTCCGGTACCGATGACATTGCCATCGGTACCCCGGTCGCCGGTCGCGGTGAGGCCGAACTCGACGATGTGATCGGCATGTTCGTCAATACCCTCGTGCTGCGCAGTGAGGTGCCGGGCGAACTGAGTTTCGGTGCGCTGCTGGCACATACGAAGGATGCCGATCTGCAGGCCTTCGCACACGCCGACATTCCGTTCGAGCGGCTGGTCGACCTGTTGAACCCGGTGCGCTCGACCGCGCGGCACCCGCTGTTCCAGGTCATGCTGTCGTTCCAGAATCTGCCGGACACCTCGTTCGAACTGCCCGGATTGCGCATCGGCGCGGTCGATCTGGAGATCGATGCCGCGAAATTCGATCTGTCGCTGACCATTCAGGAGGCCGCACCAGGTGCCGGTATGGCCGCCGAGTTGTCCTTCGCCAGGGACCTTTTCGACGACGCCACCGTTCAGGGTTTCGTAGATCGATTCGTTGGGCTGCTCGAGCAGATCGTCGCTCGCCCGGAGGCACCGGTCGGCGATATCGATCTGCTCGGCGATACCGAACGGGCCGCGGTGCTGTGGCGGTGGAACGACACCAACCGTGAGCTCGGGGCGGTCGGGACGCTTGTGGATGAATTCGCCAGGCAGGCGGCGGCGACGCCGGATGCGGTCGCGATCGTCGATCCGGCGACCTTGTCGGCCCACCCGTCGCCCGACCACCACCCGTCATCGAGTCGCTCCACGACCCTGACTTATGCCGAATTCGGTGCGCGCGTGCACCAGTTGGCACGGCGGTTGATCGAGGCCGGCGTCGGTCCGGAAAAGCTTGTCGCCCTTGGTCTGCGGCGTTCGGTCGATTTCGTGGTCGCCGCCTACGCCGTGCAGGAGGCCGGTGGCGGTTACGTGCCGCTCGACCTCGAGCAGCCCGCAGAGCGGATCGGCTATGTGCTCGAGTCGGCCGCACCGGTGTGCGTTCTGACCACTTCGCGCGACGGCTTCGAGACCGGCCTGCCTACCATCGCGATCGACGAGCTGGACCTATCCGGCTATTCGGGGCAGCCGGTCACCGACACCGAGCGGATCGCGCCGCTGCGGCCGAGCAACCCCGCGTACGTCATCTTCACCTCCGGTTCGACCGGTCGCCCGAAGGGTGTGGCGGTCCCGCATTCCGCAGTGGTGAACCAGATCCGTTGGATCACGGGTGAATACGGCATCGGTGCCGATGACATCGTGCTGTTCAAGACCCCGGCGACGTTCGACGTGTCCGTGTGGGAGCTGTTCGGCCCGTTGTCCACCGGCGGTCGAATCGTCGTGGCCACCCCGGACGGCCATCGTGACCCGCAGTACCTCGCGGAAGTCATCGCGGCCGAACGGGTCACCATGACCTCGTTCGTGCCCTCGATGCTGACCGTCTTCGCGAGCGCGGTCGACGGCTCCGCACTGGCATCCCTGCGCACCCTGCTGATCGCCGGTGAGGCCTGCACCGCCGATGCGATACAGGCGATCCGCAAGGTCAGCTCGGCCGAGCTCCACAACCTCTACGGACCGACCGAATTCGCCGTCCACGCGACTCACCGTCCGGTGGCCGCCGATATCGAGGGTGCGGTGCCGATCGGCCTGCCGGTCTGGAATGCCCAAGCGTACGTACTGGATTCCCGGCTGCATCCGGTGCCGTCGGGCGTCGCGGGCGAGTTGTACTTGGCCGGTGCGCAATTGGCCCGCGGCTACGCCGGTCGCACCGACCTGACATCGGATCGCTTCGTCGCCAATCCGTTCGGTGCGCCAGGTTCCCGGATGTACCGCACCGGCGACCTGGTCAGCCGCAAGGCCGACGGTGCGATCGTCTACCTCGGCCGCACCGACTTCCAGGTCAAGCTGCGCGGTCTGCGCATCGAACTCGGCGAGGTCGAAACCGCTCTCACCGCACACGACTCGGTGGCCCAGGCGGTGGCAGTGGTGCGTTCGGATCAGCTCGTCGCCTATGTCGTATCAACGACCACAGTCGATGCCGAAGCACTGCGGACCCAGGTCGCCGAACAGCTGCCGTCCTATATGGTTCCGGCCGCCATCGTGGTCCTCGATGCCATGCCGTTGAACCCCAATGGCAAGCTCGATCGCCGCGCCCTGCCCGATCCCGTCTTCGCGGCACGGGAGTTCCGCGCACCGACGACCCCGCTCGAATCGACCGTCGCCGACGTCTTCGCCGAGGTCATCGGCGTCGACCGGGTCGGCATCGACGACGACTTCTTCGGCCTCGGCGGCAATTCGCTGCTGGCCGCCCAGGTCGTCAGCCGACTGCGCAAGGTGACCGGCGCGCAGATGAAGGTCGCCTGGTTCTTCACCGAACCGACGGTGCTGGGCATCTCGCGGCAGATCAGCGCGGTGCTCGAGCACGGCCGTGCCGAGGGAGGAGGGGATTTCGACTCCGGCTCCGCGGCCGCACTCGGCGTGATCCTCCCGATTCGTGCCGCGGGCGCCAGGCCGCCGCTGTTCTGCGTGCACCCGCTGGCCGGACTGTCGTGGTCCTATGCCGGACTGGCCCGGGTCCTCCCGGCCGACCAACCGATCTACGGCATCCAGACGCCCGCGCTCACCGAAGACGACTACCACCCGGGTTCGATGGTCGAGATCGTGCGTCGCTATGTCGCCGAGATCAGGGCGGTGCGGCCCGAGGGTCCGTATCGGATACTCGGTTGGTCGCTCGGCGGCAAACTGGCCCACGCGGTGGCGACCGAACTGCAGGCCGACGGCGCGCAGGTCGAGTTGCTCGCCATCCTGGACGCCTACCCGGGCGGCGACTTCGCCGATTTCCGGAACCAGATCCGCGAGGCCTTCACCGAATTGGGTCTGGACGTCGCGGCTGTGCCCGCGGCGGAAAATCTGCAGGAAATCGGTGACGAGGCCGTGGCAGCGCTGCACGCGATGGCCATCGGCCAGGGCGTGGACGTGCTCACGCCCGAACGACTACGGCTGATCTACCGCACGGCCATGCGCACGGTCGAGCTGGAGTCGCAGTACCGGCCGGGGGTGTTCGAGGGGACGCTCGAGTTCTTTCGCGCCGCGGTCGATGCCGAGGCCCGACCAGATCGCACCCCCGCCGACTGGCAGCCTTTCGTCTCCGATGAGATCATCGATCGCCCGATCGGGTCGACGCACGAGTTGATGACCTCTGCCGAAGCGTTGGCCGAGATCGGTCCCCGGCTCGCTGAGCTGCTCGAAACCCCTGAGCGGTAGCAATCGGCCGGGGAACGCAGGTGGATCGTCGGCGGGAACAAGCTGCCAATGCGGTTACGATCGGCGTCTGACCATGCGATGCTTCTGAGCAAGCGCTGGGAGGGGAGCACTTTTTAGGGATTACAGGGTAGGTGAGCTCCTTCATGTTTCGGGTGGTTGCACAACGTCGGCATGAGGACGCGGTGACCAGGTGACGCGCCAAGCTCGGGTGCGGCCGGCTCGGACAAGGGCACAGCGGACGCGCGTCATCACCCTGCCGCAGCTGATGGCGGCCGCCGTCGAGGCGAATCCCGGCGGCCTCGCCGTCGTATTCGCCGATGCCGATGCCACTTCCGGCGGGCTGAGCTATGCCGAGTTGGATGAGCGTTCGACCCGGCTGGCCAGGCTGCTCATCGATCGTGGTGTCGGACCGGAGGATCTGGTCGCGGTGGCCGTGCCGCGGTCGGTGGATTCGGTGCTCGCGGTGTGGGCGGTGGCCAAGACCGGCGCCGGATTCGTGCCGGTGGACCCGCATTATCCGGCGGATCGGGTCGCGCACATGCTGACCGACTCCGGTGTCAGCTTCGGCCTGACCGTCGCCGCGGTCCGCCGCGGCCTACCCGATTACGCCGAATGGCTGATGCTCGACGACCCGATCACCGCGCAACTGCTGCAGCGGTATCCGGTGGACCGGGTGACCAATCAGGATCGGGTGCGACCACTGCACGGCGCACATCCGGCCTACGTCATCTACACCTCGGGCTCGACCGGCGTCCCCAAGGGCGTGGTGGTCACCCACCAGGGATTATCCGGCTTCTGCGATGAACAGCGGACCCGATACCGGGTGACGAGCGCCGCCCGGACACTGCATTTCGCCTCGCCGTCCTTCGACGCGTCGGTGCTGGAATTGCTGTTGGCATTGGGCGGCGCGGCCACCATGGTGGTCGTATCGCCGACCGTCTACGGCGGCGCGGAACTGGCCGCGGTGCTGCGGCGCGAGCGGGTGACCCACGCCTTCGTCACCCCCGCGGCCCTGGCCTCGGTGGAGCCTGCCGGACTCGACGAACTGCGGGTCGTGGTGACCGGCGGCGAGGCCTGCCCGCCGCAGTTGGTCCGGCGCTGGGTATTACCGATCGCGGGCGGGCTGCTGCGCGAATTCTTCGATGCCTACGGTCCGACCGAGGCCACCATCGCCACCAATATCACCGCGCCGATGGTGCCGTGGGAGCCGGTGACGCTCGGCGCGCCGATCCACGGGATCGCCGCCTATGTGCTCAACGATCGGCTGGTGCCGGTGCCGAACCGGGTGGTCGGCGAACTGTATGTCGCCGGTGCGCAGCTGGCGCGCGGTTACCTGGGCCGACAGACGCTCACCGCCTCCCGATTCGTGGCCAACCCCTTCGAACCGGGCACCCGGCTCTACCGCACCGGCGATCTGGTGCGCTGGACCGCGACCGGTGAATTGGAGTACCTCGGCCGCAACGACTCCCAGGTGAAGATTCGCGGCTTCCGCATCGAACTCACCGAAATCGACGCGGTACTCGGCTCATACGACCATGTGGATTTCGCGGTCACTGTCGGGCACGAACTCGACAGCGGTACCACCGTATTGGCCTCCTATGTGCACCCCATCGACGGGCTGACCGTCGATATGTCGGAGCTGAAGGCACTGGTAGAGCGGAAATTGCCGGCGCATATGGTGCCCGCGTGCATCACGGTGCTCGACAAGGTGCCGCTGACGCCCATGGGCAAACTGGACCGCAAGGCGCTACCGGCACCGGTATTCGAGGCCAAGGTGTTCCGCGCACCCGCGACGCCCGTCGAGGAGATCGTCGCGGGCACCTTCGGTGATGTGCTCGGTGTCGCGCGGGTCGGCCTGGACGACGACTTCTTCGAGCTCGGCGGCAATTCGCTGCTGGCCACCCAGGTGACCGCACGGCTGGATGCCGCGCTGGATACGCAGTTGGCGGTCCGCGATCTGTTCCACGCCTCGACGGTCGCCGCCTTCACCGCCGTGGTCGAACGCACCGCCGGATCCGGCCGGAGTCGGCCGCGGCTGGTCGCGGGGGAGCGGCCGGAACTGATTCCGCTGTCGCTGGCGCAGCAGCGGTACTGGTTCCTCAACCAGTTCGATACCGAAACCTCGGCGGTGGACAATATTCCGCTCGCCGTGCGGCTCACGGGTGAGCTGGATACGGCGGCGCTCGGGCTGGCCATCGGCGATGTGCTGTCCCGGCACGAGGTGCTGCGGACCACCTATCCGAGCATCGGTGGGCGGCCGCATCAGGTCATTCATCCGGTGCCGGATACGCGGTTCGCCATGGTGCCGGTCGATGTGGCCGAGGACGAACTGGTGCGCAGGCTCGTCGACTTCGCGGTACTGACCTTCGATGTGACCGTCGAGGTTCCGGTCGCGGTCTCGCTGTTCCGCCTGGCGCCGCGCGAGCATGTGATCGCCTTGACCGTGCACCATGTCGCGGCCGACGGAGCATCGATGGGACCGCTGGCCCGCGATCTCATGGTCGCCTATGCCGCGCGAGTGCGCGGGCAGGCGCCGCTGTGGCAGCCGCTGCCGGTGCAGTACGCCGACTACGCGCTGTGGGAGCGCGAAGCGCTCGGCGACGAGGACGATCCAGAATCGCCGGCCGCACAGCAGATCGCCTACTGGCGACGGACCTTGGCGCAGTTGCCGGACCAGCTGGAACTGCCGACCGACCGCCCGCGCCCGCCTGCCCAGTCGTTCCAGGGCAAATCGGTGCGGTTCGAGATCTCGGCGAATCGGCACGCGCAACTGCATGCGCTGGCGCGAGCCAATCACGCCTCGCTGTTCATGGTCGTGCATGCGGCGCTCGCGGTGCTGTTGGCCCGGTTGTCGGGCACCGACGACATCGCGGTCGGTACGCCCATCGCGGGTCGTGGCGAGCGCGAACTCGATGATCTGATCGGCATGTTCGTCAACACCCTGGTGTTTCGCACTCGGGTGCGTCCCGGTGACAGCTTCGCCGCCCTGCTCGCCGACGTGCGCGAGCGCGATCTCGAGGCCTTCGCCAATGCCGATGTGCCCTTCGAGCGAATCGTCGAGGCGCTGAATCCGGTTCGCTCGATCGCCCGCAATCCGCTGTTCCAGGTGGGCCTTTCCTTCCAGAACCTGGCCGAGACCACCTTGGAGCTGCCCGGACTTTCGGTCGCAACGGTCGATTTCGATCTGCAGCTCGCCAAGACGGATCTGCATATCTCGCTGGCCGACCGCTACACCGACGACGGCGCGCCCGCCGGGATCGTGGCGAACTTCGGCTATGCCACCGACCTGTTCGACGAGACGACGGTGCAAGGCTTCACCGACCGATTCGTCCGGGTGCTCGATGCCGTGCTCGACGATGTGTCGGTGCGGGTCGGCGAGATCGAACTGCTCGCCGGTGACGAGAGTTCGCGGATTCTGGCGGGTTGGAACGACACCGCGCACCCGATCGATGCGACGGCGACGCTGGTGTCGCTCCTGGATGCGACGGTGGCCGCCGCTCCGGATGCGGTTGCGGTGATTTCCGATCAGCCGGGACGCAAGCTCAGCTACGGCGAACTCGACGCCAGGGTGAATCGGCTGGCGCGGTATCTGATCGAGCGCGGCGTGCGCCCGGAGGACCGGGTCGCATTGGGCATCCGCCGGTCGGTCGATCTGATCGTCGCCATGTACGCGGTGGCGAAATCCGGTGCGGCGTATGTGCCCATCGATCCGGATCAACCCGCCGAACGCGTCGAGTACATCCTGCAAACCGCACAACCGGTCTGCCTGCTGAGCTCCGTGCACGACGGCTTCCACACCGATGCCGTCGATTCCGTGACGATCGATGAGCTCGACCTGTCGCGCTACTCGGATGCCCCGCTCACGGCACGCGAACGCCGCGGTGCGCTGCTACCGGGCAATACGGCGTACGTGATCTACACGTCGGGTTCGACCGGGCAGCCGAAGGGCGTCGCGGTTCCGCACGGCGCGGTCGTCAATCAGTTGCTCTGGGAGACGGCCGAATTCGGCCTCGGAGCCGATGATGTGCTGCTGCTCAAGACGGTCGCCACCTTCGACCTGTCGGTCTGGGAGTTCTGGACGGCGGCGATATGCGGTGCCACGGTGGTCGTCGCCGCGCCGGATGGTCATCGGGATCCGGCCTATCTGAACGAGTTGATGGCGCGCGAGTCGGTGACAACCCTGCACGTGGTGCCGTCGATGCTGGACGCGATGTCGACGGGTCAGCTGCCCCGATCGCTGCGCCGGGTGCTCGCCATCGGTGAGACGCTACCGGCAGCCACCGCGCAGCGATTCCGCCAGAGCAACGGCGCGGACCTGTTCAACCTGTACGGCCCCACCGAAGCCGCGGTCTCGATTACCAATCATCGGGTGACCGACACCGACGCGGTTACCGTGCCGATCGGTGGGCCGGAGTGGAACAGCCATGTCTACGTATTGGATTCGCGCCTGCGGCCGGTGCCGGTCGGCGTATCCGGCGAGTTGTACCTGGCCGGTGCACAATTGGCGCGTGGCTACTTCGGACGGACCGATCTCACCGCGGAACGGTTCGTGGCCAATCCATTCGAATCCGGTGCCCGGATGTACCGCACCGGCGACCTGGTGTCCTGGAACGAGCACGGTGAGCTGGAGTACCACGGTCGCACTGATTTCCAGGTGAAGATCCGCGGTTTCCGCATCGAACTCGGCGAGATCGAGACCGCGCTGCTCGCCCGGCCCGAGATCGCGCAGGCCGCCGTGCTCGTCAAATCCGATGCGCGGATCGGTGATTGGCTGGTGGCGTATGTCGTTCCGGCCGACGAGGCGACCCCGGTCGTGATCGCCGAACTGAAGACCGGGCTGGCCGAGGTACTGCCGTCGTACATGATGCCCAATGCGTTCGTCACGTTGACGGCCTTGCCGCGCAATGCGAATGGCAAGCTCGATCGCGCCGCGCTGCCCGATCCGGAGTTCGAGACCCAGGTCTTCCGCGCGCCTGCGACACCGGTCGAGGAGATCGTGGCCGGAGTCTTCGGCGATGTGCTCGGCGTGCAGCGCGTCGGGCGCGATGACGATTTCTTTGCCAGGGGCGGTAATTCGCTGCTGGCGACGCAGGTGGCGGCCCGGGTCGGCGACGCGCTGGATACCAAGGTGCTGGTGCGCTCGATCTTCGAGACACCGACCGTGGCCGGACTCGCCGCCAAGGTCGAAACCCATGCCGGTTCCGGTCGGCGACAGCCGCTGCTGGCCGGGCTGCGGCCGGAGCGGATCCCGCTGTCGCTGGCGCAGCTGCGGATGTGGTTCATCAACCAGTTCGATCCCAGCTCGGCGGCCTACCACATCCCGGTGGCGATCCGGCTGTCCGGCGAACTCGATATCGCCGCACTGGGTTCGGCGGTCGAGGATATGGTGGCGCGGCACGAGGTGCTGCGCACCGTCTACCCGCAGACCGCCGACGGTCCGGTGCAGGAGGTGCTCGCACCCAGCGAAGTGCCGATCGATCTGGTCCCGATTCCGATTCCGGAATCGGATGCGGTGCAGCAGGTGCAGCAGATCGTCGCGGCGGGCTTCGATGTCACCGTCGAGGTGCCCTTCCGCGCCACCCTGTTCCGGCTCGACACAGGTGATCACATCCTGGTGTTCGTCGCCCATCACATCGGCGCCGACGGCTGGTCGATGTCGCCGCTGGTCCGCGACGTCATGCTGGCCTACTCGGCCCGCAGTACGGGTGAGCCGCCCTCGTGGTCACCGCTACCGGTGCAGTATGCGGATTTCAGTGTCTGGCAACGCAATGTGCTCGGCTCCGAGGACGATCCGGAGAGCCTGATCTCGGCACAGGCTGGATACTGGCGGACCGCACTGGCCGATCTGCCCGACGAACTGAACCTGCCCGCGGACCGGCCGCGCCCGGCGCTACGGACCTTCACCGGCGGTCGCACCGAATTCGAGATCGACCCGCTGGTGCACGCCGGGCTGGTGCGGCTGGCCCGCCGGCACAACGCCACCATGTTCATGGTGGTGCACGCCGCGCTGTCGGTATTCCTGGCGCGCATGTCCGGCACCGCCGATATCGCCATCGGCACCCCGGTTGCCGGTCGCGGTGCGGCCGAACTCGACGACATGATCGGCATGTTCGTCAATACGCTGGTGCTGCGGCTACCGGTGCCCGACGACCGCAGCTTCGGTGATCTGCTCGCCCATGCCAAAGACACCGACCTACAGGCCTTTTCGCACGCCGACCTTCCGTTCGAGCGACTGGTCGAACTGCTGAACCCGCCGCGTTCCACGGCTCGGCACCCGCTGTTCCAGGTGTCGATGTCGTATCTGAACCTGCCGACCAGCACCTTCGAACTGCCGGGATTACGCGCGGAGACCTTCGATTTCGCCGTCGATACCGCGAAATTCGATCTCTCGCTGACCATGTGGGCACCGGGTACCGCCGAGGAGAGCCTGCGCGGTGAGTTCAACTTCGCGCGAGACCTGTTCGACGACAAGACGATCGAGATGTTCGCCGCCCGGTTCACCCGGCTGCTCACCGAGATCGTCGCGCGGCCGGATGCCCCGATCGGTGACCTGCGGCTGCTCGGCGCCACCGAAGAGCAGGCGCTGACACCGGTGCGGCGCGGCGAGACGCCCGCTGTCCGGCTGCTGCCGGACCTGCTGACCAGCGCGGTCAGCGTCGATCCCGAACATGTCGCGGTGCGCACCGCCGGTCGCTCGATCTCCTACCGCGAACTGGACGAATACTCCTCGCGGCTGGCTCGGGTGCTGATCGATCGCGGTGTCGGCCCGGAGAGCCTTGTCGCCCTTGCCTTCCCGCGCTCGCTGGAGATGGTCGCGGCCTTCTGGGCCGTCGCCAAGGCCGGTGGCGCACACGTGCCGATCGATCCGACCTATCCGACGGACCGGATCCGGCACATGGTGACCGATTCCGGTGCCGTCCTCGGCATCACCACCTCCACCTACACCGAGCGGCTGCCCGACGAGTCGGCCGAAACCAACTGGCTACAGCTCGACGATCCCGCGATCCACGCGGCCGTGGCCGGTAAGTCGCCGGCGCCGGTCACCGATGCCGAGCGGCTGCGCACGCTGCTGCCGCAGCATCCGGCGTACGTGATCTACACGTCCGGGTCGACGGGCACACCCAAGGGTGTCACCGTCACCCAGGTCGGCGTCGGCGGTGCCGTGGAGAACGCCGGCGCGGTGTTCCAGCTCGGTCCGCAGCATCGGTTCCTGCATCTGTGCTCGCCGAGCTTCGATCCGTCGATTCTGGAGTGGCTCTGCACCTTCCACAACGGCGCGACGCTGGTCATCGTGCCGTCCACCATCCTGGGCGGCCCGGATCTGACCGCGTTGCTGCGCACCGAGCGGGTCACGCACGCGATCTTCACCCCCGCCGTGCTCGGCACCGTCGATCCGGCCGGTCTGGACGAATTCCGATTCCTGTGCTGCGGTGGCGATTCCAGCTCGCCTGAGCTGGTCGCCAAATGGCAACCGGGACGGCATTTCATCAACGGCTACGGTCCGACCGAGGCCACGGTGGCCGCGTCCTGGAGCGAGATGATCGCCGGACAGCGCATCACGATCGGCGGCCCGGTGCCGGGAACGCCGATGGTGGTGCTGGATTCGCGGCTGCGCCCGGTGCCGCCGGGTGCCGTCGGCGAGCTGTATCTCGGTGGCAACGCGCTGGCACGCGGCTATCACGACCGTCCGACGCTGACCGCGGAACGTTTCGTCGCCGATCCATGGGGTCCGCCCGGTGCGCGGATGTATCGCACCGGTGATCTGGTGCGCTGGGTCGGCGAACCGGGGGAGTGGGAACTCGAATACGTCGGTCGCACCGACTTCCAGCTCAAGATCCGCGGTCTGCGCATCGAACTAGGTGAGATCGACGCGGTGTTGCGGGGGCACGACGATGTCGAGTTCGCAGTCACGATCGGTCGGGAAAACCCGACGGGCGAAAAGATTCTCGTCGCCTACGTGCTTCCGATAGCGGGGCGGATCATCGATACCGGTGCGCTCACCGAATACGCGGCGCGCGGCTTGCCTCGGCATATGGTGCCCTCGGCGGTGGTGGTGCTCGACCAGGTGCCGCTGACCCCGGTCGGCAAGCTCGATCGCGCGGCGCTGCCCGCACCCGAACTCGCCCCGCGTCCCTATTTCGCGCCGTCGACCCCGCAGGAACAGGCCGTCGCCGATGTATACGCCGAGGTACTCGGCCTCGACCTCGTCGGCTCCGATGACGATTTCTTCGCACTCGGCGGCAGTTCGCTGGCCGCCATGCGCGCGGTGAACAAGCTGCGTGAGCTGACCGGTATCGCGGTCCAGGTGCAGTGGTTCTTCACCGATCCGACCGTCGCGGCGCTCACCCAGCGCATCATGGCCGCCGACGAAACCGAGGCATACGAATACGGATTGAACGCCGAGGCCGCACTCGACGTGCTGCTGCCGATCCGCCACGGCACCGGTGAAGCGCTGTTCTGCATCCACCCGATGGCCGGATTGTCCTGGTGCTATACCGGTCTCGCGCAGTATCTGCCCGCTGACCGCCCGATCTTCGGTGTGCAATCGCCCGCGCTGTCCGAATCGGACTTCCGGCCGGATTCGCTGGATGCCATGGCCCGGCGCTATGTCGAGGAGATCCGCGCGGTGCAACCCGATGGGCCGTACCGGCTGCTCGGGTGGTCGCTGGGCGGCGCGCTGGCCCATGCGGTCGCGGTCGAATTGCAGTCCGCGGGTGCGGAGGTCGCCCTGCTCGCCATGCTGGACAGCCGCACCGGCGGCAATATCGCCGATTTCTGGGCGGAACTGCGCTCGGCCTTCGCCGAACTCGGCATCGGCCCGGACATGCTGGGCGACAGCAATATCCGCAACCTCACCGAAGAGGCGCTCGCGGTGCTGTACGCCAATATCCCGCCGGAACTGGCGCTGCTGACTCCGGAACGCCTGCGTCAGAGCTACCGTGGCGCGGTGCGCTCGGTGGAGCTCGGAATCAACCATCAGCACAAGGTTTTCCACGGCACGCTCGACTTCTTCAGCGCCACCGGCCACACCGCCGAATCCCGGGCCTGGCGGCCGTATATCGACGGCACGATCAACGAGCATCCGGTCGAGGCGACCCATGAGCTGATGACGTCTCCGGCGGCCCTCGCCGAAATCGGACCGGTCCTGGCTGCCTTGCTCGTCGAGCCCGAGCCGCCTGCCGAGGAGGCCGCGGAGGCCGCGGAGCCAACCGAAGCCGAGGCATTCGCGCCGGTCGAGTACGCCGCCGCGCCGGAGGGATACGAGTACGCGGCACCGCTTGCCGATCCGGCCGGGTTCGACCACGACTACCCGACATCGGTCCTGGTTCCGGTACATATCGATGTCCCGGAACCGGCCGAGGACAAGGCACAGACCGAGGATCTGCCCCCGACGGTCGAGGCCCCGGTACTGGATCACGACGACGAACCCGAGATAGCCGACGAACCCGAGATTGCCGTCCAGCCCGAGCGCGTCCCGTTCGCGGTCATCCACGACGACGATCCGATCGAGTACGCCGTCGCGCACCGCCCCGACGAACCCGACGACGCCCCCATCCCGCTGTCGCTGACCCCGAATGCCGTGCGGCTCTTGGACTCCGGTGTCGAACTGCGCGTCGTCACCCTCGAGATCCCGCCCAACTACTCACCGGAAGCGGTGCAATTCGCCGTAGATACGGTGCTCGAACAGCATCCGATGCTGTGGGTCCGGCTGCACCGTGACCGTGCGGGCGCCGAGCCGGTCTTCGAAATCCCGGCCGAGGCGCAGCGAGTCGACGAGGCCTTCCTCAGCTTGGAATACGGCATCGAGCAGACCCCGCCGCCGGTCGACGATGTGGTGCGTGCCGTCGCCACGGAACTCGATCCGGTCCATGGCCGCAATATCCGCTTCGTACTGGTCGGCGGCCGCGAGGTGCCATCGACCATGGTCATCGTCGCCAATGGCCTCGTCGTGGACGACACCTCCTGGCGCACCATCATCGACAAGCTGTCGTTGGCCTGGTCGCGGGGCAGGCACCGCTCGCCCGCGGTCCCCGAGGCCGGACTGTCCGATCTGCTCCGGGTGCTGTCCGAGGGGGCGAGCGGCCCGGCAGCAATCGAGGAAGTGGCGTGGTGGCACCACACCTTGAGCGCGGTCCCCGCCGCCAAGGCCGGCGCCACGAACAAGAACCTGCGAGCGCGGCGCCGGGTCTCGCTGACCATCACCACCGAGGGCACCGCCGCCGTCGTCGCCGCGGCCGCCGCGCACGGTGCCGGCGTCGACGAAGTCCTGCTCACCGCGCTGGCGATCGCACAGATCACCTCCGCGGGCGAAACCGTCACCGAGGCGATGGGCCCGGTGGTCCGGCTGCACGCCGATAGCCGGTCGATGGCCGAGACCGATACCCTCGTCGGCGCCTTCACCACCGATTACCCGCTCCCGCTGCAGCTGGAGGGTGTGAATATCCAGGAGGCGCTGGTCGGTGGTCGGGCGGCGGGTATCGCGATCGAACAGGTCAAACGGCTCACCGGCGCCGTGCCGTCCTATGGCGTCGGTTACGGCCTGCTGCGTTATCTCAATCCCGATACCGCCGCGGCCTTGACCGCACTCCCCGCCGGTCGGTGCGGATTGCGCTATCGAGATCTGCGCCCGGCGCGCGTGCACACCGACGCACCGTCCGCGGATCTGCTGCTCGATATCACCGCCGACGCCACCGCCGAAGGCCTGCTCGTGCGCTTCGACTACGCGGCCGAGGTATTCGGTGGTGACGAGGTCAAGACTTTCGCCGAACATTGGATCCGGGCCCTCGGCGGACTGGCCGAATACGGTCAGCAATATCCGGGGCGACCATGATCACATTCCGGCCGTTGAGGCATGATGGAGCAACATTGCGGTAACGATGTCCACTATCGTCACGACTAAATAGGCCGTATGGTCGGCCGCGGTGCATGCCCGCGGCCAGGGGAAGCCCTCCCGTAATCACGATACGAAGTGAAGGTGTGAAATTGATGCGTAGTCTGATCCGGCGTCGCGGCACACGTGCGGCGGCGGTGATCGCGGCAACCGCGGTATTCGCGGGGGTCATGTCCGGCTTCGGCGCATCTACCGCGACGGCTGATCCGATCATGGATTCGAAGACGCTGCTGGCGAACCCGGTCGCGCCGGACGGCTCGAAGATCACCAAGGCCGAGTACAAGGACGACCGCAGCCTCCGCCTGTACGTCTACTCCGCGGCCATGGACCGGACCTTCCCGGTCGACGTGCAGCGCCCCGCCGACGCCTCGGTGCCGCGTCCGGTGCTCTACCTGCTCAACGGTGCGGGTGGCGGTGAGGACAGCGCGTCCTGGGTGGCCAAGACCGATGCGCTGAAGTTCCTCGGCGACAAGAACGTCAACGTGGTCCAGCCCATCGGCGGCAAGTGGAGCTACTACACCGACTGGATCAAGGACGATCCGGTACTCGGCCGCAACAAGTGGAAGACCTTCTTCACCGAGGAGCTGCCGCCGCTGATCGACGGCGCGCTCGGCACCAACGGCACCAATGCCATCGCGGGCCTGTCCACCTCGGGCACCACCGTGCTCGCGCTGCCGATCGCCAAGCCGGGCCTGTACAAGGCCGCGGCGGCCTACAGCGGCTGCGCCCAGACCAGTGATCCGGTCGGCTCGGAGTTCGTCAAGCTGACCGTCGAGACCTGGGGCGGCGGCAATGTCGACAACATGTGGGGCCCCATCGGTTCACCGGATTGGACGGCGAACGATCCTTACGTCAATGCCGAGGGTCTGCGCGGCACCGATCTCTACATCTCGACCGGCAACGGTCTGCCGGGCCCGTACGACACCCTGGACGGTCAGTACACCCTTCCCGGCCCCGGCGGTCTGGCCAACCAGATCCTGATCGGCGGCGTCATCGAGGCGGGCACCAACTACTGCACCAACAACATGAAGGCGAAGCTGGATTCGCTCGGCATCCCCGCCACCTTCAACTTCCGCCCCAACGGCACCCACTCCTGGGGCTACTGGAACGACGAGCTGCACGCCTCCTGGCCCACCCTCGCCAAGGGCCTCGGCCTCTGAGCTGATCCCCGCGATTTCCAACCGGCCGCCCCGATTGTGCGCTATCGCACAATCGGGGCGGTCTGTTTTATATAGATAGTGCTAAACAAAAAGTTCGGGAAGCCGTAAAATTCTGTTCTATGAGTACAACCCTGGTCGAGTCGGCGCGGAACGCGACGACCCGGGCGAGATCCGTCAGCGTCTTGCTCGGTCCGGCCTTCGTAGCGGCCATTGCCTATGTCGATCCCGGCAATGTGGCGTCGAATATCAGCGCGGGCGCCCAGTTCGGCTACCTACTCGTGTGGGTCATCGTGATGGCCAATGTGATGGCCGGGCTGGTGCAGTTCCTGTCGGCGAAGCTGGGGTTGGTCACCGGTATGTCGCTACCGGAGGCGGTGCGGTCCAAGTCGAGTCGTCCGGTGCGCCTTGCCTATTGGGTGCAGGCGGAGACCGTCGCGATGGCCACCGACCTGGCCGAGGTGGTCGGCGGCGCGATCGCGCTGAAGCTGCTGTTCGATCTGCCGCTGCTGGTCGGCGGTGTGATCACCGGTGTGGTCTCGATGGCGCTGCTGCTGGTGCAGAATCATCGCGGGCAGAAGCCGTTCGAGCGGGTCATCACCGGTCTGCTCGCCGTCATCGCCATCGGCTTCCTGGCCAGCGTGGTGATTTCGCCGCCGTCGGTCTCCGGCACCGTTGGTGGTCTGCTGCCGCGGTTCCAGGGTTCTGAAAGCGTGCTGCTGGCGGCGGCCATGATCGGCGCGACCGTCATGCCGCACGCGGTGTACCTGCACTCCGGACTGGCCCGGGACCGTCACGGTCAGCCCGAGGTCGGTCCGCTGCGGACTCGGCTGCTGCGGATCACCCGATACGATGTCGGACTCGCGATGGTGCTGGCGGGCACGGTCAATATGGCCATGCTGCTGATGGCCGCGAATACCTTGCGGGGCCGCGAGAACATCGAAACCCTCGAAGACGCGCACGCCGCCGTCGGCGATGCGCTCGGCCCCGTCGCCGCCCTGCTGCTGGCGATCGGCCTGCTGGCCTCCGGTCTGGCATCGACATCGGTCGGGGCGTACGCGGGCGCGATGATCATGGAAGGTCTGCTGCGCCGCAAGATTCCGCTGTTGGCTCGTCGCTTGGTCACGCTGGTACCGGCCATCATCATCCTCGCGGTCGGCATCGATCCCACTCGCGCACTGATCATTTCGCAGGTGGTGCTGTCGTTCGGCATCCCGTTCGCCCTGATCCCACTGGTCCGCTTCACCAGCGACCGAATACTGATGGGCACCGACGTCAACCACCGGGTGACCACCGGCCTGGCCTGGTTGGTCGCCATCATCATCAGCCTGCTGAATGTGGCACTGATCTACCTGACCGTCACGGGCAGCTAGGCGAACAGCGTGCGCTGGGCATAGCCCGTATCGAAATACTCACGGGCTTCGGCGATCTTGCCGTTCTCGACCCGGAAGACGATCGCCACATTGTTGACGTACGGTTCGCCCGCCTTGGTGGTCGCGCGGGTGGTCCATTCGGCGACCGCCTGCGCGCCGTCGGCCAGTACGGTCCGCACCTCCTGGCCGATCGGCTGTGACGCGTCCATCTGCTCGATCATCTGCGCTACGAATTGCCCGAAGATCTCCTGCGGCCCGGTCCAGGTGCGTGCGGTCGGCAGGTCGCCGAACAGGGTCCAGGTCGAATCCGGGTTGAAGAAGCCGGCGGCGCGTTCGGCGTCACCGGATCCGAGTGCCTCGATATAGGCCAGGATGGTGGCGCGGGTCTGCTCGGTGGTCGACATGATCGCTCCTTCAGGCGTCGATGGTGAGGATCGCGTTGCCGCGGATCCGGCGGTTGTTCAGATCGGTGAGCACGCTCGCCGTTTCGGCCCAGTCGGCGACCCTACCGAGCTCGGGATGCAGGCGGTCGGTGGCCGTCAGGCCGACCAGGACACGCAGATCCTCGGCATCGGTGGTGTCGGCGACCCAGTGCGGGAAATGCCGCAGCGTGAACGGCGAGACCGTCAGGTATTCGAAGAAGCTGAGCCGGATCGGTTGCAGGCTCGCCTGACCGAACCACAGCACGGTGCCGCCGGGCGCGATCCGGGCGAGTGCGGCCGCGAAGACATCGCCGCCGACCGATTCGAAGATGACATCGAAGGGACCGTCGGCGTCCGCGACATCATGGACGACGGCTTGCGCGCCGAGTTCGCCCAGCCGGGCGCCGCGTTCGGGCGAGGCCGCCACCGCGGTCACCGAAATGCCTGCGGCCGTTGCCAATTCCACCAGGTAGTGACCGACTCCGCCGGATGCGCCGGTAATCAGTGCCTGCTTGCCCGCCGGGGCCTCGACGTGCCGGAGTAGACGCAATGCGGTCAAACCCGCGAGTGGCAAAGCTGCCGCGGTGGTGGCGGTGAGGGTGTCGGGCAACTCGGCCAGTGCGGCGGTCGGGACGGCCACCCGCTCGGCCCACCCGCCGCCCTCGGCGTGACCGACCACGCGGGTGCCGACGGCCGGCCCCGAGCCGTCGGCGGCGGCCGTGATGACCCGGCCGGCAACGTCTTGTCCCATCACGGTGCCCGGTGCGGTCGGAGCGCCATAGGCGCCGGTCATGGCGAGAATCTCGCCGCGGTTCACCGAGAATGCCTCGACCTGGACGATCACGGCATCGGCGGCGGCCGTGGGTTCGGGGGTTTCGGCGAACCGCACCAAGGTCCGATCACCGGTTGCTGCAAGGGCTTTCATCTGACTTCCTCCTGGTCGTTGCGATGAAAACGACACTAAGAGGGCTGGTTTCCAGATGAAAGAAGGCAGTAATTAGTGGTATAGGTACCTTGTGGATACCAACAATCCCATGGCATACGACATCTTCGATCTGAACTGTCCGTCCCGCGCGGTGTTCGACCGGCTCGGTGAACGCTGGACCGGGCTCGTGCTGCTGGCCCTGAAGCCGGGCACGCTGCGCTTCTCGGAGTTGCGCAGGCAGGTGCAGGGCATCACGCAGAAGATGCTCACCCAGACGCTGCGCGGCCTGGAGCGCGACGGCATGGTGTCGCGCACGGTGTATCCGACCGTGCCGGTCACCGTCGAATACACGCTGACGCCGCTCGGTCACAGCCTCAGCGCCGCCGTAGATGTGCTGCGCGCCTGGGCCATCGAGCACATCGATGAAATCGACGCGGCCAGAGCCGAGTACGAGCAGGCAGGATAATCAGACCCAGTTCTCGATCCAGTATTTCCAGATCAGCGGGGCATAGGCGGCCAGTGGCTGCACCTTGATATCGGTGCCCGCGAGTGCGGCGGTGGCGTTGCGGCAGTCGAACCAGCAGCTGAATTCGCTGTGCTCCAACACATCCTGGGGCACGCCGACGCGCGGGAGCAGCCAGCTCGTGCCGGGGACGCGCAGCATCATCTCGAGGGTCCGCTTGGGCATTACCTCCACCAGATGCGGTGCACCGGCCTCGTCGGCGAACAGATTCAGCGCCTCGGCGGCGCTCTGTCGGCGCGGATCGGCCAGGTGGTAGGTGGTGCGGTTCGAGTCGGGGCGGTGTGCGATATGGGCCAGTGCGCGAGCCACGAAGTCGACCGGGACCATATTGGTTTCACCCAGCTTCGGCACCAGCACCGGCAGAATCCTCGGCAGCTGCGCGGCCATCCGCAGCAGCCGGAAGAAGTAGTAGGGCCCGTCGATTCGATCGATCTCACCGGTGCGCGAATGCCCGATCACGATCGAGGGCCGATAGATCCGCCAGCCCAGCTCGGATTCGCGCACGATCTTCTCGGCCTCGAATTTCGCCCGCTGCATGGGCGAACTCAGCACCTGCCCCTCGTCGAACATGTCCTCGGTGAACAGGCCGTCGAACCCGCCCGCCACGTCAACCGTCGAGACATGGTGCAGCAGAGTGGCTTTCAGCTGCTCCGCGACATCGACGACATGTCTGGTGCCGCCGCCCGGTTCGGCGAGGTCATAGCTCGACGCCAGATGGAAGACATGGTCGATCGACCCTCGATGCTCGGCGATCCAGGCCGGATCGATACCGAGGCCGGGCGCGCCCATATCCCCGCGCACCGGCCGCACCCGCTCGCCCCCCATCCACTCCCGAGCACGGCAGGTATACCGGTCCGCCGAATCGTCCCCCGGCCGGACCAGTACATGAATATCCCCCTCCCGTTTCAGCAGCTCGGGAATAAGAAACCGACCGATAAACCCAGTTGCTCCGGTAACCAGGTAAGCCATAGCCGATCAACATAGTCGCTTGTGCGGGCGCACTTGTGTCCGGGATCACTGCGCGCCCCATTCGTGCGATCAGTCGGCGAAGACCGGCTTGCGCTTGGTGAGCATTGCGGTCGCGCCCTCGAAGAAGTCGGGGGATTGGAGGAGTTCGCTCTGGCCGGTCTTTTCGGCGGCGAGGGCGGTGTCCAGCGCCGAGAGGGTCGCGGCGTTGAGCGCCTTCTTGGTGAGCTCCAGAGCCCGGCGCGGGCCCGCGGCGATCTTGGCTGCCGCCGCCTCGACCTTTGCGTCGAGTTCGTCCTCGGGAACCACAGCGGTGAACAGCCCGGCCGCCTTGGCCGCAGGCGCGGGGAGTCGTTCGCCCAGCAGGGCCATTTCGGCGGCCAGCGGGCGTCCGGCCGCGGCGGCGACCATGGCTGCCGCACCGCCGTCGGGCATCAGACCGATATTGATGAAGGCGAGCAACAGGTAGGAATCCTCGGCGGCGTAGACCAGATCGGCAGCCAGCGCGATACCGACGCCGACACCCGCGGCCGCGCCCTTGACCCGGGCGATGACCGGAATCGGCGCGTCCACAATGGCTTTCACGAGCCGGTTGGCCGCATCCATTACCATGTCCGAGGTGATGCCGCGCTGCGCCTCGGCGGCCGATGCGGCAAGATCGGCGCCGGTGCAGAAGTCGCCGCCCTCGCCGGTCAGTACGATCACCCGCACCGAGCGGTCCTCGGCGGCGGCGAGGAAGGTGTCACCGAGGGCGACCATGGTGTCGTAGTCGACGGCGTTCTTGCGCTTGGGCTTGGTGATCGTGACCCGGAGCACCTTGCCGTCGTGGACGGCACTGAAACCCGCGGGTGTGGTCGCGGAATCCGGCTGGCTCATTTGCTGCTCCTGGTCTGGAATTCAGCGGGGGTATCCCCATGAATGGTGGTTAACTTTGCGAATTGTGGTTAACTTAGGATGATTTGTCCGGCGCTGTCAACCAGCGGCGCCGTACCGGAACGGAGAGCTACATGGTCGCGGATCGCAGCGAGGTCGGTCTCGCTTCCGCGCGGCCTGACGCGGGTGGGAGCAGGACGGGCGCAGAGCCGGCGCAGTCGGTGCGGCGGCGCCCGAAGGATCGCAAGGTCCAGATCATCCGGGCCGCCGCGCGCGCGTTCAGCGAACGCGGGTATTACCCGGTCGGCGTCGACGAGATCGCCGCGGAGGTCGGCATCTCGGGGCCGGCGCTGTATCGCCACTTCGCGAACAAGTACGCGCTGCTGGTGGCGGCCGCCGAAGAAGGCGCACTGCACCTGCTGCAGGTCGCGCGCACCGCCGACGACCCGGATCTGGAGCCCGAACCCAGGCTCGACGCCCTGATCAAGGCGATCAGCGAACACACCATCGATATCCGCCGCGAGGCCGGACTGTACCGCTGGGAGCGGCGCTACCTGGAGGCCGATGACCGCGCCCGGATCAGGAAGGTCTACGACGCGCTCAACGCGACGTTGGCCGAACCGATCGGACAGCTGCGCCCCACTGCACCGCCCGCCGATGTGGCAATGCTCGCCGCCGGGGTGCTCAGCGCCATCGCCAGCATCTCCGCGCATCGCACCACGCTCGCCACCGCCCGGCTGATGCCGCTGCTGCGCGAGATGAGCTGGTCGATCCTGCGCGCCGAACTGCCGCCCGCACCGACCGAGCCCGAACCCGGACCGGCCACCCGCGGCCTGCCGGTGACCTCGAAACGCGAACAGCTGCTCACCGAGGCGATCCGGATCTTCGGTCGCCAGGGCTATCACGAGGCCAGCATCGAGGAAATCGGCGCGGCCGTCGGCATCAACGCCTCCAGCGTCTACCGGTACTTCACCAGCAAGGCCGACCTGCTCGCCGCCGCCTTCCATCGCACCGGCGACCGGGTGGCCATCGCGATCACCGAGGCGCTCGCCGAGGCCACCAGCCGTCCGGACGCGGTCCGGCGCATCGCCTACCGGCAGGCCCGGCTCACCTTCTCGATGCCGGAGATCATGCCGGTCTACTACGCCGAATTCAGCAATCTGCCGCAGGCCGAACAGCACAAGCTGCGCGCCATCCAGCGCCAGAACGTGCTGGAGTGGGCCAACCTGCTCGACGGCGATCCGGTGGAGGCGCGCTTCCGTGTGCACGCCGCCATCGCTCAGGTGATCGACGTGGGCCGGTTGACCAAATTCGATCCCCGCCCCGAACAACTGGCCCGAGTCTGCGCCCTGATGGAGGCCGTGCTTTTGGGTTGACCGCTAGTCTCACAGCCGGCCACATGGAGCGAGCCTTACGGCCGACCTGTTCGCGGCCGGTCTGGCGTCCGGGTCGTCGAAGCGCATGCGGCACAGGCACGGGGCGCCGCTCGCTTGGCGTGTGTCCATCGGGCGTCGAGCGATCGGTCATCGGCGACCAGCGTGGAGCGAGTCTTACGAGCGAGGAGTTCGCGGCCGGCGGGTCTGGCGTCCGGGTCGTCGAAGCGCATGCGGCACAGGCACGGGGCGCCGCTCGCTTGGCGTGTGTCCATCGGGCGTCGAGCGATCCGCCATCAGCGACCCCAACGGAGCGAGTCTTACGAGCGACCCGTTCGCGGCCCGTCTCGCGTCCGAGTCGTCGAAGCGCATGCGACGAAGTCGCGAGTCTCGACGGCTCGGACGCGAGA
>NZ_JBITMA010000026.1:0-74808 GCF_044465765.1 Nocardia sp. NPDC049526
CGGTCCCATTCCGAACCCGGAAGCTAAGGCCACCAGCGCCGATGGTACTGCACTCGACAGGGTGTGGGAGAGTAGGACACCGCCGGAACATCCTTCACGATAGGGGACCCAGAACTGGGTCCCCTATCGTCGTTTTTGCACCTATATCTATGCCGTGTTCGGGCCCGACCGCCGACACGTGATTGAATTCAGGGGTTCGACAACCTCTGGCGGAACCTAGAAAGGGGCCACCGTGTCGGAACAGAACGACGGCCGGAAGTCTTTCCGGCAGGACGGTCCCGACCGCGAGCGAGACGGCGACTCTCGCGGCTCTTCCGACCGAGGTGATTCCGGTGAACGGCGCGGCTTCAAACGCAGCGACTCGACCCGGGGTGGCTCGAACGATCGCGGCGACTTCAACCGCCGCAACGATTCCAATGATCGCAGCTCCGGCGACCGCGGTGGTTTCAAGCGCAGCGGATCCGGCGAGCGTGGCGACTCCGGTAACCGTGGCGGCTACAACCGCGGTGCCGATGATCGCGGAGGTTTCAATCGCGGCGGCGGCCGTGGCGGTTTCGAGCGCGGCGACTCCGGCCAGCGCGGTGATTCCGGTGAGCGCGGTGATTCCGGTGAGCGCGGTTTCAACCGAGGTGGTTCGGGTGAGCGTGGCGGATTCAAGCGCTCCGGTGATTCTGCCGACCGCGGTGGTTTCAACCGAGGCGGCTCGGGCGAACGTGGCGGTTTCAACCGCAGTGGCGATTCGGGCCGACGTGGCGATGCAGGCGAGCGTGGCGGTTTCAGCCGAGGTGGCTCCGGCGATCGCGGCCGTTTCGATCGGGGCGATTCCGGCGATCGCGGCGGTTTCAACCGTGGTGGTGACTCCGGTGAGCGCCGTGGCTTCAAACGCGGCGGCGATTCCGGACAGCGCAGTGATTCCGGCGATCGAAGTGGCTTCGGCCGCAGTGGTTCTGGTGACCGTGGCGGTTCCAGCCGTGGTTCTGGCGATCGTGGTGGTTTCAGCCGCGGCGGTTCGAGCGATCGCGGTGGTTTCAACCGTGGTGACTCGGGGGATCGCCGTGGTGGCAGCGGTGAGCGCGGTGGTTTCAAGCGTGGTGGCGACTCGAGACAGCGCGGCGACGTGAACGAAGGCACCGGGTACAAGCGGCGCGATGACGCCGAACAGCGTGGTGGTTTCAACCGTGGCGGTGACTCCGGTGGTCGCGGTGACTCCGGTCAGCGCGGCGGCTGGACCCGTGGCGACGACACACAGGATCGCCGTCGTGGTGGCGAGGGTGCACGTGCCGGGGGCGGTTCGGCTGATCGACGCGCGGCGCGTCCTGAAGAGCCGGATCTGCCCGATGACGTCCAGGCCGCCGACCTCGAAACCGAGGTGCGTCGCGACCTGTTGAGCCTGGACAAGAGCAATGCCGAAACGGTCGCCCGGCATCTCGTGATGGCCGCCAGACTCATCGACGACGATCCGCGTCTCGCTTTGGCTCATGCACGGGCCGCCCGCCAACGCGCCGGCCGCATTGCCGTGGTCCGCGAAACCGCGGGCGTCACCGCGTATCACGCGGGCGAGTGGGCCGAGGCCCTCTCCGAATTGCGCACGGCCCGCCGGATGTCCGGCGGTTCCGGTCTGCTCGCGGTCATGGCCGACTGCGAACGCGGCCTCGGCCGCCCCGAACGCGCCATCGAACTGGGCCGCAGCGACGAGGCCCGCGCCCTGCGCGGTGACGAGGCCACCGAACTCCGCATTGTGGTCGCCGGCGCCCGCATGGACCTCGGCCAGTACGACCAGGCCGTGGTCACGCTGCAAACCTCGGAACTCGACCCCTCCCGCACCGGCTCCGCCGCCGCCCGCCTCTTCTACGCTTATGCCGACGCCCTGGTCGCGGCGGGCCGCACGGCCGAGGGACTCACCTGGTTCCTCAACGCCGCCTCCGCCGACCTCGATGGTGAAACCGACGCCGAGGAACGCGCCGAGGAACTAACCGGCGACGCCGAGCTCTAGCGGCTCGGACCCGACACCGAAGAGTCCGTCGACTCAGGCCACACGTGCAGGGGCGGTCCGCCAGCCTGTCAACAGGGCACGGGATGCGGGCGCAGGGCCCCGGGGCATGTCGGAAACGGCGGCACAGTCTCGCGTGGGCCTATCCAGCGAAGGCGTGGGTTCTGAGATTGTGCACGGGGCCCGCCCAGTGTCTGCCGGTTCTGGTCTGCTCGTCGTAGCGGCTGACCACGAACGCGGTCTCGGTCGCCCCGAACGTCGTCAATCGAAGTCGGCTGCGAGTCGCGGGAAACACGGTGGGCGGTGTCGCGCAACGCGCTGGCCGTGCGAGGTTGCACGTCGCGCTGGCAAATTCGAGGGTGCGCTCGAAATGGGCTTGCGGCATACCGTCGGTCGACGCCGTCATTTTCCTGTCGGCGGACTGGCGTAGGGTTCGGGAAGGTGTCGGTCGGTTACATGGAGTGAGAGTGGTGTGAAGCGGCTACGAGAGCGGTATCAAGCCCTGCTGCTGGATCTGGACGGCACGCTGTATCGCGGGCCGGAGGTGATCGAGGGCGCGCCGGAGGCGTTGGCGGATTCCGTTGCGGCACAGCGGCTTGTGTATGTCACGAATAATGCGAGTCGCGGTCCGGATGTGGTCGCGCGGCATTTGGCCGAACTCGGGTTCGCGGCGAAAACCGATGACGTCGTAACCAGTGCGCAGGCGGCGGCGCGGTTGTTGGCCGAGCGGCTCGATTCCGGGGCAACGGTGTTGATCGTTGGCACCGATGACCTGGCCAAGGCGGTCGAGGCGGTCGGGCTGCGTTCGATCCGGCGCTTCAACGGCGCGGCGCCGGATGCTGTCGTACAAGGACATTCACCCGAAACCGCATGGCCGGATCTGGCCGAGGCAGCCTATGCGCTGAGCGCCGACGCACTGTGGGTTGCCGCCAATACCGATAAGACGCTGCCGAACGAGCGTGGCCTCGCGCCCGGCAACGGCGCCATGGTCGCCGCATTGCGTGCCGCCTCCGGAAGAGAGCCGGTTGTAGCGGGCAAACCCTATGCGCCACTACTGGAGGACGCCCTGGTGCGCGCCGGAACGCGCAGCGCGCTGGTCGTGGGCGACCGCCTGGACACCGACATCGAGGGCGCCAACCGCGTCGGCCTCGAATCGCTGTTGGTCCTGACCGGCGTGAGCACGCTCGAGGAATTACGCGACGCCCCGGCGGACCTGATCCCGACCTACGTCTCGGAGTCATTGGATGCACTGAATCATCCGCCGGTCGAGGACGAGGCGACCGACCTCGCCGACGACTTGGCGGAACGCTTGCGCAGTAACCCGGGACGAGCCGTAAGGGTGCGGGCGTCCGGTTCGGAAATCCGATAGCGTTGACCCCACGATGACTACTCCGATGCCACGCCCCAACGGACCCGGCTCGAACGGACCGCGCCCCGGGCCACCGCTGCCCGGCCAGCATCTGCCGGGTGCACAGGGACGCCCGGAGCCTGCTGACCCCGAGCGGATCCGCGCCGAGATCGACGGTCTGCTCGCCGAACTCGACGCGCGTCCGGCCTGGGCCGGACTGGCGGCGCCCCCGCCGACGGCCTCCGATTCCGGCGCCGATATCACCCGGCGCGCCCGCATCCTGGAACAGGCACATGAGGTGCTCGTACAGGCACTGGCCACGGTGGACAAGATCTGAGGTGGCCAGGCGCGCGCGGGTGGACGCCGAACTGGTTCGCCGCGGATTGGCGCGATCGCGTGAACATGCGGTCGAGCTGATCGGTGCGGGCCGCGTCCTGATTGCTGGAACGGTCGCTGTGAAGCCGGCGACTGCCGTGGAGACCGGCACGCCGTTGGTCGTGCGCGAGGAGCCCGACGAGGTGTCGTGGGCGTCGCGCGGTGCGCACAAGCTGCTCGGCGCGCTCGAAGCATTCGAACCCCTGGGCTTGACCGTCGGCGGGAAGCGCTGCCTGGATGCCGGTGCGTCGACCGGTGGCTTCACCGACGTACTGCTCTCCAGGCAGGCGCGTGAGGTCGTCGCCGTCGATGTCGGCTACGGCCAGCTGATCTGGCGGCTGCAGAACGACGATCGGGTGCGAGTCTTCGATCGCACCAATGTTCGCGCCATCACCCCCGAATCCATCGGCGGCACCGTCGAACTGGTTGTCGGCGATCTGTCGTTCATCTCACTGAATCTGGTGCTGCCCGCCCTCGCGGCCTGCTCCGCGCCGGGTGCCGATCTGTTGCCTATGGTCAAACCCCAGTTCGAGGTGGGCAAGGAGCGAGTAGGCTCCGGCGGTGTGGTGCGTGATCCCGCATTGCGCGCGGAAGTGGTGCGCGATGTCGCGGCGGCGGCCGCCGAATTGGGCTTGCGCACCGTCGGGGTGGTGGCCAGCCCGCTGCCCGGCCCATCGGGCAATGTCGAATACTTTGTGTGGCTGCGTAAAGACGGGCAGTTCGAGTACGACGGCGAGCAGGTCGCGGCCCTCGTCGAACGTGCGGTTGAGGAGGGTCCACAGTGAACGCGCTGACGCCGGCCGAATCCAGAGAGATTTTGCTGGTTTCGCATCCGGGCCGGGCGGAGATCATCGAAACCGCTCATCGTGTCGCGAAGATTTTCGCGGACGCGGGTATCGGGCTGCGCGTGCTGGCGGACGAGGCGGACAGCACCCGATTCGACTGTGAACCCGACACCCTGGGCGGGACGGCCGTCGCGGAACCGGGCGGATATCCGGCGCGCGTGGTCGAGCATTGCCCGGACGCGGCGGTCGGCTGCGAGATGGTGCTTTCGCTCGGTGGTGACGGCACCTTCCTGCGCGCGGCCGAACTGGCCAGGCCAGCTGGGGTGCCGGTGCTCGGAATCAACCTGGGCCGCATCGGTTTTCTCACCGAGGCCGAGGCTGAACACCTCGATGAGGCATTGGCGAGCGTGGTCCGCGGTGATTACCGACTCGAGCATCGGATGACCATCGATGTGAACGTCCGGGTGGACGACGAGATCGTCGAAACCGGTTGGGCGCTCAATGAAGCCAGCATCGAGAACGCCTCGCGCATGGGTGTGCTGGAGGTGGTCCTGGAGGTCGACGGGCGGCCGGTTTCGCAATTCGGCTGCGATGGCATCCTCATCTCCACACCGACCGGATCGACCGCCTACGCGTTCTCCGCGGGCGGCCCGGTGGTGTGGCCGGAACTCGAAGCGCTGCTGGTGATTCCGAGCAATGCGCACGCCCTGTTCGCGCGGCCGCTGGTGACCAGTCCGGAGTCCAGGATCGCGGTCGAATCCGTTGCGGCGGGCCATGATGCGATAGTTTTCCTGGATGGCAGGCGCACCCTGGCATTGCCGAAGGGCGGCCGGCTCGAGGCGGTCCGCGGCGCAGAACCGGTGCGGTGGGTGCGGTTGGATTCCGCACCGTTCGCGGACCGGATGGTGCGCAAATTCCAATTGCCCGTGACAGGCTGGCGTGGCCGACGGCGAACGGAGATCACACGTGCTGACAGAGATCAGGATTGACGGGCTTGGCGTCATATCCACGGCCACCGCGCAATTCCATGAGGGTCTGACGGTTCTGACCGGTGAGACCGGCGCCGGTAAGACCATGGTGGTGACCAGCCTGCACCTGCTCAGCGGGGCGCGGGCCGATGCGGGCCGGGTCCGGTTGGGTGCGGACCGGGCCGTGGTCGAGGGCCGGTTCACCGTCGACGAGGTGAATACCACCGCGCAGAAGCAAGTGCAGGAAGTCCTGGAATCGGCTGCGGCCGAACGCGATGACGACGGCAGCATCATCGCGATCCGCACCGTCGGCAGTGACGGGCGCTCCCGCGCGCACCTGGGTGGGCGCGGCGTACCCGCCTCTGTCCTTGCCGATTTCACCGCGCCGTTGCTGACCGTGCACGGTCAGAACGACCAACTGCGCCTGCAGCGTCCGGATCAGCAGCTGTCCGCACTGGATCAGTTCGCCGCCGATACGGTCGGTTCGCTGCTGCGCAAGTACCAGGTGCAGCGGCGATCCTGGCTCGATGCCCGCAACGAGCTGCTCGAACGTACCGCCCGCAGTAGGGAACTCGCGCTGGAGGCCGACCGGCTGAAGCATTCGCTGTCCGAAATCGATGCCATCGCACCGGAACCCGGTGAGGACGAGCGCATCGTGGACGAGGTGCGCAGGCTCAGCGATCTGGATTCGCTGCGTGAGGCCGCCGCCATCGCGCACGATGCCTTGGCTGGTCCCGCCGATTCGCCCGAGGACGGTTCGGGCGCACTGGAATTGCTCGGTGCCGCGCGGGCCCGCATCGAATCGGCCCACGATCCGGCGCTGACCGCGCTCGGGCCGCGGCTCGGTGAGGCCATCGCGGTGGTCGTCGATCTCACCACCGAGCTCAGTGGCTATCTGTCGGATTTGCCTTCGGACCCGGGCGCTTTGGATTCGCTGCTCACTCGGCAGGCCGAATTGAAATCGCTGACGCGCAAGTACGCACCGGATGTCGACGGGGTCATCGCGTGGGCGGATGAGGCGCGCACGCGTCTGGGCTCGCTCGATGTCTCCGAAGATGCGTTGGCCGCGCTGGCGGCGGAGGTGGATATCGCCGCGGACCGCGTTCGGGAAGCGGCACGCAAATTGACTGCGGCGCGCACCAAGTCGGCGGGCAAGCTCGCCTCGGCGGTGAGCGCAGAACTCGGTGGGCTTGCGATGGGCAAGGCGAAGCTCGAGGTCGTGGTGCGGCCGGTGCCGGCAAGCCCGCAGGATTCCGCGCCGCTGGCGGTGGACGGACAGGAATTGCATGCGGGTTCGACCGGTGTCGACGAGGTGGAATTCCGGCTGTCCGCGCATTCCGGCGCGCAGTCGTTGCCGTTGAGCAAGAGCGCATCGGGTGGTGAGCTGTCGCGCGTGATGCTGGCTCTCGAAGTGGTGCTCGCCAGTTCGGATCACGGCGCGACCATGGTGTTCGACGAGGTCGATGCCGGTGTCGGCGGCCGGGCCGCGGTCGAGATCGGCCGCCGACTGGCTCGGCTCGCGCGCACCCATCAGGTGATTGTGGTGACCCACTTGCCGCAGGTCGCGGCATTCGCCGACACCCATCTGGTGGTGGACAAGTCCGATGACGGCAAGGGCAAGGTGAACAGCGGCGTCCGGGCACTGACCAAGGATGAGCGCGTCATCGAATTGGCTCGCATGCTGGCCGGTCTCGATGACACCGAAACCGGCCGAGCCCACGCCGAAGAATTGCTCGCAACCGCCCGCGCCGAACGCGCCCTCGCCTGACGATTCAGCGCAGGGCTTTTTGGGCGCCCTTGATGAACTGGTTGATGAGGTTCTTCAGGCCGAATTCCAGGACCTTCGCCGGGACGGGAAGGCTGGGCTCGGACTCCATCGTGTAGGAGACCAGGGTGCCGTTATCGGCGTCGGTAAAGGTGATGGTGCCGACGTGCCGCTTCACCGGCGCACCCTTGATGATCTTGTATTCCATGAGCTCGCCGGGGACCAGCTTGGTGGTCTCCTCCACGATGCCGACGCCGGCCTTGCCGATGAAGTACTGCGCGCCGACGCCCGTCGGGGTGGGCGAGCCGGGGGTCTTCAGGGTGAAGTCGACCGGGATGTACGGGTTGATGCCATCCCGCTCGGTGAAGAACTTGTAGACGACATCGCGCGGTGCCGCGATCACGGCGTCGACGGTACTGCTGACCATGGTGACTCCTATTCGGGATATCTGTGACCCGCAGCATACGGGTACTTGTTGGCGCGCTATCGGCGCGGCGTGGTGTTCGTGTTATCACAGTGACGAATGTGACAGGTGATTCGGCGCGCCTCCACCAATGGTTGAGGGTTTGCGGCCAGGATCGGCCCCATGAAGATGTTGGCGTTGTTGTCGAAGAGCACCGAAGCGCTGCCCGGGCTGACCGGGACAGCTCGGGTTGACCGCAACACCAGGCGTCTGCTGAAGCGGGTCGGGCCCGGTGATGTCGTAATACTCGATGAGATGGATCTGGATCGGCTCACCGCCGATCGGTTGGTCGAGGCGGGTGTGGTCGCGGTGGTGAACACTTCGCCATCGATCTCGGGCCGCTACCCCAATCTGGGGCCGGAAGTGCTGGCCGCCAACGGGATTCTGCTGCTGGACACCGTGAGTTCGGATGCCTTCCGGATCAAGGACGGCACCAAGGTCCGCATCGATGAGGGCGTCGTCTACTCCGACAAACTGGTCAAGAAGGAGCCCGAGGTCCTGGTCACGGGTATCGAGCTGACCGAATCCGATATCGCCGAGCGAATGATCGAGGCGCGCAACGGTCTCGCCGATCATCTGGAGGCCTTCGCGGGCAACACCATCGAATTCATTCGCACGGAGAGTGCGCTGCTCATCGACGGTATCGGGGTGCCGGAGCTCGAGCTGAACATGAAGAATCGGCATGTGGTCGTGGTGGCAGACGGCCCGGAGCACGCCGACGATCTCAAGCGACTGAAGCCCTTCATCAAGGAGTACGCGCCGATCATGGTCGGCGTCGGCCGCGGTGCGGACACCTTGATGAAGCAGGGCTACCGCCCCGATCTGATCGTCGGCGACCCGGACGAAATCACCACCGCCACCTTGAAATCCGGTGCCGAGATGATCCTGCCCGCCGATACCGACGGCCACGCCAAGGGACTGGAACGCATCCAGGATCTCGGCATCGGCGCGACGACCTTCCCGTCGTCCGGCGCGGCTTCCGACCTGGCCCTGCTACTGGCTCACCACCACGGTGCGTCGCTCATCGTGACCGCCGGCGCCGCCGCCTCGCTGGACGATTTCTTCGACCGCGGCCGCCGCGACAGCAATCCGGCGACCTTCCTCACCCGCCTGAAAATCGGCACCAAACTCGTGGATGCCAAAGCGGTCGGCACGCTCTACCGCAACCGGGCGTCCGGTACGGCCATCGCGATGGTCGTACTCGCCGCCCTGGTCGCGGTGATCGTGGCCATGCTCGCCTCGAATATGGGGACCGAGGCGCTGGATTGGGCCGCTGATATCTGGAACCGCTTCACGCTGTGGGCCGAGGGCCTAGCCGGTGCGGGAGGGAATCGATGATTTCGATTCGGCAGCACGCGGTTTCGATCGTCGCGATCTTCCTGGCCCTCGCCGTCGGCGTGGTGCTCGGGTCGCAGACAGTGGCGGCGGACCTGCTGTCCGGATTGCGCGCGGATAAAACCGATCTGCGCAAACAGCTCGACGTGGCCACCGATCAGAACCGGCGGTTCGGCGACGAAATGAATGCCGCGGACCGGTTCATCGCCGGATCGGCGGGGCGGATCCTCGGCGGCACGCTCACCGACCGCAGCGTCGTGGTGTTCACGACCCCCGATGCCGAACCCGCCGATGTCGAGGCCGTCGCGAAGGATCTGGAAACCTCGGGCGCCACCGTGACCGGCCGCATCGCACTCAACGACGCCTTCCTCGACGCCGCCGAGGGCGACCGGATGCGCACCGCGGTCACCAATGTCATCCCGGCGGGCGCGCAGCTGCGCACCGGCCAGGTGGATCAGGGCAGTATGGCGGGCGATCTGCTCGGCCTGGTGCTGCTGCTCGATCCCGCGAGCGCGCAACCGCGCAGCACCCCGCAGGAGTTGAGCCTGGTGCTGGAGACGTTGCGCGGCGGCGGTTTTCTCGCCTACGGCGACACCCCGACGCAGGCCGCGAACCTCGCCGTCGTCGTCACCGGCGATGGCACGAAGTCCAGTGAGAACAGTCAGGGCAGCAATCTCGCCCGATTCGCCGGTGCCCTGCGTGGCCGGGGTGCCGGGGCGGTGCTGGCGGGGCGATCCGGCGCCGCCGACAATCCGGGCCCGATCGCGATCATTCGTTCCGACGCCGCGCTCGCCACCGCCGTCACCACCGTCGACAATCTCGACCGTGATATCGGCCGCGTCACCACCGTGCTCGGCCTGAGCGAGCAGCTCAACGGCGGCGCAGGCCGATACGGAACCGGCACCAAGGCGACCTCCCTCACACTCGTCGCACTGCCCGCGAGCTGATCCATCCGCCCCTCGATGCCTCGTGCTGCGAACATGGCGTCGATCGATCGCAGCGACTCGGTGGCAAACGTGCGCGGCGTGTGATCAGACCAGCAATTTCGTGTTACCGTGAAGACCCGTGGGTCATACACGGAATCAGGCGCGAACGGCCACGAAGCACATCTTCGTCAGCGGTGGTGTCGCCTCCTCATTGGGTAAGGGTCTTACCGCCTCCAGCCTCGGTCAGCTGCTGACCGCGCGCGGACTGCGGGTGACCATGCAGAAACTCGACCCGTACTTGAACGTCGATCCGGGCACCATGAATCCGTTCCAGCACGGAGAAGTGTTCGTCACCGAGGACGGCGCGGAGACCGATCTCGACGTCGGCCACTACGAGCGGTTCCTCGATCGGGACCTGTCCCGGGACGCGAATGTGACTACCGGGCAAATCTATTCGTCGGTGATCGCCAAGGAGCGTCGCGGCGAATACCTCGGTGACACGGTGCAGGTTATCCCGCACATCACCGACGAGATCAAGAGCCGCATTCTGGCGATGCAGGGGCCGGATCTGCAGGGGCAGGTGCCCGATGTGGTGATCACCGAAATCGGTGGCACCGTCGGCGATATCGAATCGCAGCCCTTCCTCGAGGCCGCGCGCCAGATCCGCCACGATGTGGGCCGGGACAATGTTTTCTTCCTGCACGTATCGCTGGTGCCCTACCTCGCGCCATCGGGTGAGCTCAAGACCAAGCCGACCCAGCATTCGGTGGCCGCGCTGCGCAATATCGGTATCCAGCCCGACGCGCTGATCCTGCGTTGCGATCGCGAGGTGCCGCAGGCGCTCAAGAGCAAGATCGCGCTGATGTGCGACGTCGATGTGGATGCGTGCATCTCCACGCCGGACGCGCCGTCGATCTACGACATTCCCAAGGTGCTGCACCGTGAAGGCCTTGACGCCTATGTGGTGCGCAGGCTCGGGCTGCCGTTCCGGGATGTGGACTGGACGGTGTGGGGCGATCTGCTGGATCGGGTGCACCAGCCGCGGGAGACCGTCGAGGTCGCACTTGTCGGCAAGTATGTCGATCTGCCCGATGCGTATCTGTCGGTGACCGAGGCGTTGCGCGCGGGCGGATTCGCTTCGCGGGCCAAGGTGAATATCCGCTGGGTGCAGTCGGATGAGTGCGAGACCCCGGCGGGTGCGCAGGCCGCGCTGCGCGATGTGGACGCGGTGCTGATTCCGGGCGGGTTCGGTATCCGTGGCATCGAGGGTAAAGTCGGCGCCATCAAATACGCGCGGACCCGGGGGCTTCCGCTGCTCGGTCTGTGTCTGGGCCTGCAGTGTGTGGTCATCGAGGCCGCGCGTTCGGTCGGATTGGCCGAAGCCAATTCGGCCGAATTCGAGCCGGACACACCGCATCCGGTGATTTCGACCATGGCCGATCAGAAGGAGATCGTGGCCGGTGAGGCCGATCTCGGCGGCACCATGCGCCTCGGCGCTTACCCGGCGACGCTGCAGAAGGGTTCGGTGGTCGCACAGGCCTACGGCACCGACCAGGTCTCCGAGCGGCACCGGCATCGCTACGAGGTGAACAACGCCTACCGGGACAAGATCGCCACCAGCGGTTTGAAATTCAGCGGTACCTCCCCCGACGGGCATCTGGTCGAATTCGTCGAGCTGCCCGCGGATAAGCATCCGTTCTTCGTGGCCACCCAGGCGCATCCGGAGCTCAAGAGCCGCCCGACTCGCCCGCATCCACTGTTCGCGGCGCTGATCGCGGCGGCGCTGAAATATAAACTGGCCGAGCGGCTTCCGGTCGATATCCCGGACGAAGAGTTCGCGAACGCAGATCAGGCATCGTAGATGAGTGAGCACGGGGGAGCCCAGCCGGGCAGCCACGACTTCGAGACCGTGGCGAGCAAGACCATGTACAGCGGTGCCATCCTCGCCTTGCGGCTCGACCAGGTGGCGATGCCGGGCGGACGCGTCGTCGAGCGCGAGGTGATCGAACATCATGCGGCGGTTGCGGTTGCGGCCATCGATGATGCCGACAATGTGGTGCTGATAAGGCAGTATCGGCATCCGATCGGTCGGCGGCTGCTCGAGCTGCCCGCCGGATTGCTCGATGTGCCCGGCGAGGATCCGCTGGCAGCGGCCAAGCGCGAATTGGCCGAGGAGACCGGACTGGCCGCCAGGGAATGGTCGGTTTTGGTCGATGTCGCGCTGTCGCCCGGATTCACCGATGAGGCGCTGCGGGTGTATGCCGCGCGGGGTCTGTACGAAACCGATCGGCCGGAGCCGGAATTGGAGGAGGCGGACCTGGAATTGGTCCGCCTGCCGGTGGAGGAGGCCGTGCGGGACGCATTGGCCGGTGAGATCGTCAATGCCACGGCCGTCGCCGGTCTGCTCGCGCTCGCGGCCGCCAGGGCGGGTGGGGTGCAGTTGCGTCCGGCCGACGCGCCGTGGCCGGGGCAGCCCACCGCATTCCTGCGCCGCAAGGCGCAGCGGCAGTCCGAAGACTGACGGGTCCGGGCGGTGCTCGCGCGGGAGGTCGACGCCTACCTCGATCATCTTGCGGTCGAGCGCGGCGCCGCCCGCAACACGCTCGGTGCGTACCGTCGCGATCTCGACCGGTATCGGGATTTCCTGATCGGGCGCGGGATTACGGCGCTCGAGCAGGTTTCCGAATCCGATGTCGCGGAGTTCACGATGGTGCTGCGAGCGGGCGGGGAGACGCACCCGCCGCTGGCCGCGAGTTCGGTCGCTCGTGCGCTGATCGCGGTGCGCGGGCTGCATCGCTTCGCCGCGTCGGAGGGTATGACGAGTACCGATGTCGCACATGCGGTCAAGCCGCCGACCCCGGGGCGGCGGTTGCCGAAAGCGCTGCCTTACGAACAGGTGCTGCGGCTGCTGGAGGCGGCTGGCGGCGGGCCGATCGATGATGCGAATGGATCCGGAAACGATGGCGGGCCGCGCGGATTGCGCGATCGGGCGCTGCTCGAGCTGCTGTATTCGACCGGGGCGCGGATTTCGGAGATGGTCGGGCTCGATGTGGACGATCTCGATACCGAAGAACGCGCTGTTATGTTGCACGGCAAGGGCGGCAAGCAGCGCATGGTTCCGATCGGCAGGCCCGCGCTGGCGGCTGTCGACGCCTATCTGGTGCTGGGACGGCCGGTGCTCGCCGCGAATGGGAAAGGCATTGCGGGCGCGCTGTTTCTGAATGCCCGCGGTGGTCGGTTGTCGCGGCAGAGTGCCTGGCAGGTTTTGCAGACCGCCGCCGAGCGGGCGGGCATCGGGGCTACCGTTTCGCCGCATACGCTGCGCCATTCCTTCGCAACGCATTTGCTCGACGGGGGTGCGGATGTGCGTGTGGTCCAGGAACTTCTGGGGCATGCGTCGGTGACGACCACTCAGATCTACACCTTGGTCACTGTGAACACGCTTCGTGAGGTTTGGGCAACCGCTCACCCCCGCGCACGCTGACCCACTGGACTCCGGCGACCGCTGCGGAAGAATTGGGACCGCGGTCCGGTTGTGTCGGTATGTTGGGATCGAGTGGTCTCGGCATACCGACGTGAGGTGAGTTGGATGGCAAAGGCTTTCATCGTTCAGGAGCACGATGTCGAGGCGGTGGCGCTGCCCGGTGGCGGATCGTTCCGGTTACTCGAGGATAGCGAGAATACCGATGGGCTGTTCGGAGCGAACCGGCTCGTCCTGCAGGCGGGCGCGGATGGGACCAGACCGCACCATCACACGAAGTCCACGGAAATCTTCTACATCCTGGACGGGACCATGGAATTCCTCGTCGACGGCGAACGGCATGCGATCGCGAAGGGTGGTCTGGTGGTGGTTCCGCCGGGTACTGTCCATGCCTTCGGGGCGTCCGGCGACGGTCCCGCCGAGTTCTTCGCGGTACTCACACCGGGTATCGTCCGGTTCGAGTACTTCCGGCAGCTCGGTCGTATCGCTCGGGGTGAGGCGGATTGGGAGAGCATGGATGAGCTCCACGATCGGTTCGACGTCCATTTCGACGGCGGACCGAATTGGCGTTAGGGGAGTGGACGCCTGCGCAGGTAAACGCGGGTGTCGCGTGTCCGAGCGTGGGTCTTGCGCCGTCAAGCGGTAGCGTCTATCGAGAGCTGGACCGTACGAAAGCGAGGTCGGGCCTGATCGGCCTCGCTACGCTCGGGCAGATGATGCCGGAGTCGGACGAAGGCAACGGGCAGGAACCTATAAGGAGCAGCGGATCGTGACGACAGCCGGTGCGGCAGAGCCGCCGATGAGTGCTGGGGCACAGCCGCTTACGGGTCCCCGGACGGGTCCGTACTCGGCAGCCGCGGCGGAAACGCTGTGGGGCGACGGCGCCGAACCCGTCCCCGACGATGCGACGCTCGGCCCGACCGGCCGCCCGCTGCGTGTCGTGCCCGACCCGCCGCCGGTCGAAAACCACGGTGATGCGCTGATCGTCGCGATGTGCAATCAGAAGGGTGGCGTCGGCAAGACCACCTCGACCATCAATCTGGGCGCCGCGCTCGCGGAGTTCGGTCGGCGGGTGCTGCTGGTCGACCTGGATCCGCAGGGTGCGCTGTCGGCGGGATTGGGTGTGGCCCACCACGATCTCGATCTGACTGTGCACAACCTGCTCATCGGATCCAAGGTCTCGATCGACGATGTCCTGATGGAGACCCGCGTCGAGAATCTGGACCTGCTGCCGAGCAATATTGATCTGTCGGCCGCGGAAATCCAGCTGGTCAACGAGGTCGGCCGGGAGCAGACACTGGGCCGCGCACTGGAATCGGTGCGCGATCGCTACGACTACATCCTCATCGACTGCCAGCCGTCGCTCGGCCTGCTCACGGTGAATGCGCTGGCCTGTTCCGATGGCGTGATCATTCCGATGGAGTGCGAATACTTTTCGCTGCGTGGACTCGCCCTGCTCAACGACACCGTGGAGAAGGTGCGGGACCGCTTGAACCAGCGCCTGAGCCTGTACGGCATCGTTGTGACCATGTTCGACGCACGGCTACTACATTCGCGTCAGGTCATGGCGCGCGTCGTCGAAGTGTTCGGCGACCTGGTGTACGACACGGCGATCGCGCGCACCGTACGTTTTCCGGACGCCAGCGTCGCGGGTGAACCCATCACCACGTGGGCACCGAAATCGAGTGGGGCCGAAGCATATCGGGCGATGGCGCGGGAAGTCATCCACCGGTCCGGCCGGTGATCGGCGGTACCGAACCGGCGCCATCGACTAACACGGATACGCTCGGCTCGGAGTCTGATGAGTTCGTCGATCGGGACTCCGACGCCGGGCGTGCCGCGTCGGCTGCGAACGACTCCGCCGCGGATGATCCGCCCGGTAGATCTGGCGGCGAGAGTGAGCCGACGGCGCAGACTTCCGGGTTCCAGCTGCGGCTGAGCAACTTCCAAGGGCCGTTCGATCTGCTGCTGAATCTGATCAGTTCGCGCAAACTCGATGTCACCGAGGTCGCGTTGCATCAGGTGACCGACGAATTCATCGCCTACACAAAGGCTTTGACCGCCAGCATCGGGCAGCAGGCGTTGCGTGCGGACAAGATCCTGGATCAGACCACCGAATTCCTTGTCGTCGCGGCGACATTGCTGGATCTCAAGGCGGCGCGACTGCTGCCGTCGGGTGAGGTGACCGACACCGAGGATCTCGAACTGCTCGAGGCACGCGATCTGCTCTTCGCCCGGCTGCTGCAGTACCGCGCGTTCAAACAGGTCGCCGAACTGCTCGGGGAACTGGAGGCGGTCGCGTTGCGGCGGTACCCGCGCGCGGTCGGGCTGGAGGAGCGCTACGCCGACCTGCTGCCCGAGGTTACGCTGGGAGTTGACGTAAACCAGTTCGCCGCGATCGCCGCGACGGCCTTCCGGCCTCGCCCGGCGCCGCGGGTTGGACTCGACCACCTGCACCAGCACGCCTTCTCGGTCGCCGAACAGGCCGCGCTCGTGCTCGAACAGCTCAAACTGCGCGGACCGGGCGGCTGGACGACCTTCGGTGAACTGGTCGCCGACTGTGATCTGCCGATCCAGATCGTCGCCCGCTTCCTGGCACTGCTCGAGCTGTACCGGGGCAAGACGATCGAGTTCGACCAGCCCGACCCGCTCGGCCCGCTCTCGATCAGCTGGACCGGCGACCCCAAGGACGAGACCGCCGACACCGTGACCATCGAGGAGGACTACGGGTGAGTGAGCGCACCGACGACGCGACACCCCTCGAGCACAACGGCATCGAGCATGACACCGGGGTCGTGGGCGAGCAGGTCGACGGTAGTGACGGTGCAGTGATCGCGCGGAGCGGCGAGGCATCGGGCGCGAGTGCGGCGGAATCGGGCGACGCGGCGGCATCGCCGAGTGACGAGCGCATCGAAGATGCCGCGGATGCGAGCGTGCCCGGCTCCGACGGCAGTGCGGCGCTGAGTTCGAGCGCCGGTGTGGCGGTGGGCGCGAGTGCCGCAGAATCGAGCGTCGACAAGGCGGCGTCGAGTGGGCGCGATGAGTTCATCGAAGATGCCGCGGATGCGAGCGTGCCCGGCTCCGACGGCAGTGCGGCGAATTCGAGCGGTGGCGATGCCAAGGATGCGCCGACCTCGAGCGACCCGGGAGCGGCGGCTGTAAGCAGTCGAATTGTCGATCCGGATTCCTCGAGCGCGGTCGAGCCGAGCCACAGCGAGCAGGCATCGGGCGGAGTAGAAGGCGCCGCGGGGCGCACCGATATGCCGCCGACGAGCGGCGGGGGCGAGGAGCCAGCAGCTTCGGCAGGTGCGACGGATGCCGTAAGCAGTCCAATCGTCGACGCGGCTTCCTCGGGCACGGCCGAGCCGAGCGTCAGCGAGCAGGTAGCGCCGAGCACCGAGGATGGCGACGGTGTCGCTGGAGGACCGAGTGAGACGCGGCCGGGGAGTGGCAGGGACGAGGCCCCAGCTTCTGCGAGTGCGACGAAGACCGCACGTGCGACGAAGAACAAAAAAGATGCCGGCGCCGGTTCCGATGACGAAGTGGCGGAGTTCACGCTCGAACCGCTGGATGACGATGAATTCCGGTCGGCGTTGGAGGCGATGCTGCTCATTGTGGACGCTCCGGCCCCGGTAGAACTGCTGGCCGACGCGTTGCAGGACAAACCGGCGCGGGTGGAGCGGGCGCTGCACGAAATGGCCGCGGAACTGTCCGCGCGGGCCAGTGGCATCGATCTGCGTTTCGTGGGTGACGGGTGGCGCTTCTATACTCGCAGCGAGTACGCGCCGTATGTGGAACGGATGCTGCTCGACGGTGCCCGGTCGAAATTGACCAGGGCCGCTTTGGAAACATTGGCGGTGGTGGCATACCGCCAACCGGTGACCCGGACCAGGGTCAGCGCGGTGCGCGGCGTGAACGTCGACGGTGTGATGCGAACCCTGCTGGCTCGCGGATTGATCGCCGAGGCCGGGGTCGACCCGGAAACGAACGGCACGCAGTACTGCACGACCGAACTGTTCCTGGAGCGGATCGGACTCGCATCGCTGTCCGATCTGCCGCCACTGGCGCCCCTGCTGCCGGGTGTCGACCTGATCGACGAGATCAACGAGAGCTTGGACACGGACCCCCGTTACACCAGGTTGAAGAAATCCGCCGAGACCGATTTGGATCTCGGTACCGAAGAAGACTGACAGGACAACATGAATACGCCCGCTCGCCGAGATGGCACACCGGATCGTAGGAACAGAAGCGACCAGCCCGGAAGGGGCGGCGCAGGCCGAAACGCACGCGACGCGCGTTCGGCACAACGGGGAGGTACGCAAAGGGGAAGTACGCCGCGCGGGGCCGGATGGGGAGGCTCCGAGCGCGGCTCCTCACAAGGTGGTTACCGGGGGAATGAACAGAGCGGCGGCGATCGCGGGGGCTACCGCGGTTCCGCGCAGGGCGACCGCGGCTACCGCGATTCGTCGCACGGCGAGGGTGGCTATCGCGGATCGTCGCGTGGCTCGGACTACCGTGGCTCGTCGCAGGGCGATCAGCGTGGCTCCGCGCGTGGCGGCGGTTATCGCGGCGCCGCGCAGGGCGGCAGCGGATACGGTTCGTCCCAGGGCGGCTCCGATCGACGTGGCACGTCGCAGGGCGGCGGCTACCGCGGCTCGGCACAGGGGGACAGCCGCTATCGCGGTTCTTCCCAGGGCGACAGCGGTTATCGCGGCTCGTCGCAGGGCGGGGGTTCCGATCAGCGTGGTTCGCGTGGCGACGCCTATCGTGGTGCCGCACAAGGCGGTTCGGGCCCGCGTGCCGCCGGTTCGCGCGGTTACACACCGGGAAGCTCTGCGCAGCAAGGCAATCCGTCCCCTCGCCCGGCTTCGGCCGCGATGTCCGCGCCGGTTGGCAAGAAGCCCAAGACTCCGAAGCCACAGAAGAAGGTTGTCGCCGCTCCGCTGCTGAGCAATGCCAAGCCAGCCAAGCGTCAGCATGTCGAGCAGCCCGCCGAGGGCGGCCACGAGAAGTTGCCGTGGGGCGAGGGCGAGCGGCTGCAGAAGGTGCTGGCCAAGGCCGGTGTCGCCTCGCGCCGCGCGGCCGAGGAGATGATCGCGCAGGGCCGGGTTGAGGTCGACGGCGCGATCGTCACCGAGCAGGGCTTGCGCATCGATCCGCAGCACGCGGTGGTTCGCGTCGACGGCACTCGCGTGATGGTGCGTGAGGAACTCGTCCACATCGCGCTGAACAAGCCGAAGGGCTGGCAGTCCACCATGTCCGACGATCTCGGCCGCCCCTGCGTCGGCGATATCGTCGCCGAGCGCATCGCGGCAGGTCAGCGCTTGTTCCACGTCGGCAGGCTGGATGCCGATACCGAGGGGCTGCTGCTGCTCACCAACGACGGCGACCTCGCGCACCGGCTCATGCACCCGTCCTTCCAGGTGGAGAAGACCTATTTGGCGACGGTCAACGGTGAAGTTCACAAGGGGATCGGCAAGCGCCTCAGGGACGGCGTCGAACTCGAGGACGGTCCGGCCAAGGTGGACAAGTTCCAGGTGCTGGAGATCAACGAGGGACGTTCGCTGGTCAAGATCGTGTTGCACGAAGGGCGCAAGCACATCGTGCGCCGGTTGCTCGACGCGGTCGGTCATCCGGTGACGCGGTTGGTGCGCACCAATATCGGTCCGGTCGCACTCGGCGACCAACGGCCCGGCACGCTGCGCGTGATCGGCCGCGATGAAGTCGGCAAACTTTACGAGGCGGTGTCGTTGTGAACGGTGTAGAGATTCCCGTGGAGGTCCCTGCGATGGTTGAAGGCACCACGCCGCTGGTCGTTGCCATGGACGGGCCTTCGGGCACGGGCAAGTCCAGTGTGTCGCGGCGACTGGCCACCCGGCTCGATGCCAGCTACCTCGACACCGGCGCGATGTACCGCGTCGCGACGCTGCGGGTGCTGCGCGCCGGTGTCGAGTTGACCGATTCGGCAGCGATCGGTGCCGCGGTGAAGGAACTGCCGCTGACCATCGGTACCGATCCCAGCCGTGAGCTGATCCTGCTCGACGGTGAGGACGTCTCCTCGGAGATCCGCGGCAATGCCGTCACAAAGGCGGTGTCCGCGGTGTCCGCTGTGGCCGAGGTACGCGAGCTGCTCGTCGCGCTGCAGCGTGAAATCGCTTCCGCCGCACAGCGAATCGTGGTCGAGGGGCGCGATATCGGCACCGTCGTGCTGCCGGATGCCGACGCCAAGATCTATCTCACCGCTTCCGCCGAGGCCCGCGCGCAGCGGCGCAACCAGCAGAACATCGCCGAAGGCCGCGGCGACGACTACGAGGGCGTACTCGCCGACGTGCAGCGTCGCGACACCCTCGACTCCACTCGCACGGTGTCCCCACTGCGCCCGGCCGAGGACGCGGTGCAGGTCGACACCAGCGAACTGAATATGGATGAGGTCATCGACGAGTTGTATCGCGTTGTGGTGCGGCAGGTTTCGATCGGCCGGACAGGCAGGACATTGTGAGCGAGCGAACCAAAGACACAGCAGTGTCATTCGTGACGGAGCCGAGCGCCGGCGAGGCGCAGTCATGACTGAAGACGTTCTCGCTGGAGATGGCGTCTGGAGCGACGAATCCGATTGGGAAGTAGCCGATCTCGATAGTGAGTTCGGCGAGGACGAACATCTCGCGATGCCGACGGTGGCGGTCGTCGGCCGCCCGAATGTCGGCAAATCGACCTTGGTGAACCGGATCCTCGGCCGTCGTGAAGCCGTCGTCGAGGACATTCCCGGCGTGACCCGCGACCGTATCTCCTATGAGGCGAACTGGGCGGGTCGCCGTTTCCTGGTGCAGGACACCGGTGGCTGGGAGCCCGATGCCAAGGGGCTGCAGCAGTCGGTCGCCCGCCAGGCCGAACTGGCCATGGAAACCGCCGACGCAATCCTGCTGGTGGTCGACGCCGTCGTCGGTGCAACGGCCACGGACGAGGCCGCGGTGAAGAAGCTGCGCCGCTCCAAGATTCCGGTGATCCTGGTCGCCAACAAGGTCGACGACGAACGCGTCGAGGCCGAGGCCGCCGCGCTGTGGTCACTCGGTCTCGGCGAGCCGCGCATGGTCAGCGCCGCGCACGGCCGCGGCACCGGTGACCTGCTCGACGATGTCCTGGAAGTCCTCCCGGAAACTCCGCGTGAGGGCACCGGCGGTACCGGCCCGCGCCGGGTGTCGCTGGTCGGCAAGCCCAACGTCGGCAAGTCCAGCCTGCTCAACAAGCTTTCCGGTGATGAGCGTTCGGTCGTGCACGATGTCGCGGGCACGACCGTCGACCCGGTCGATTCGCTGGTCGAATTGGGCGGCAAGATCTGGAAATTCGTCGATACCGCCGGTCTGCGTCGCAAGGTCTCCCATGCCAGCGGCATGGAGTTCTATGCGTCGCTGCGCACCAAGGCGGCGCTGGAGGCCTCCGAGGTCGCGATCATGCTGATCGACGCCTCCGAGCCGATCACCGAACAGGACCTGCGGGTGATCAGCATGGTCGCGGACTCCGGTCGCGCGCTCGTGCTGGCCTTCAACAAGTGGGATCTGGTCGACGAGGACCGTCGCCTGCAGCTCGACAAGGAAGTCGATCGGGACCTGGTCCGCGTGCCGTGGGCGCAGCGTGTCAATATCTCCGCACATACCGGCCGCGCCGTCCAAAAGCTCGTTCCCGCAATGGAAACCGCACTGGAATCCTGGGATAAGCGCATCCCGACCGGTCGGCTGAACAACTGGCTCAAGGAAGTCATCGCGGCGACACCGCCGCCGATGCGTGGTGGCCGGTTGCCGCGCGTCCTGTTCGCCACGCAGGCAACGACCCGGCCGCCGACCTTCGTGCTCTTCACGACGGGGTTCTTGGAGGCGGGCTATCGCCGGTTCCTGGAGCGCCGACTGCGTGAGGAGTTCGGCTTCGATGGTTCTCCGGTTCGTATTTCGGTACGTGTGCGTGAGAAGCGGGAACGCCGGAAGTAGGCCCTTCGGAACGGACGTCGTTGCTGAGCAACGGCGTCCGTTCCCAATATGCCGTCAGCGGAAGTCGGCGAGGTGGTCCGATACCCACTCGGCGAGGGAACGTGCCGGGCGACCGGTGATATCGGCGACGGTCGAGGTGATTTCGGGGCGGGGCGCGGCGAGCATCTTGGTGTAGCCGTCGAGGAGGACGTCGACGAAGGAGTCGGGAAAGGTGTCGTCGTCGAGTAGGCGCTGTCTGGCCTGGTCGCGGGTGAGTTCGGCCCAGCGCAAGGGACGCTCGAGTACTTCGCCGATGATCCTGATCTGCTCCGCCTGGGTGCGTACCTCCGGTCCGGTCAGCGTGTAGGTGGCTCCGGCATGGGCGTTTTCGGTGAGTGTCCGGGCCGCGACGGCCGCGATATCGGCCTCGTGGATCAGGCTCATCGGCAGCTCGCCGTGGCTGCCGTGCACGATATCGCCGGTTCGAATCTCATCGGCCCACCAGAGGGTATTGACGGCGAAGGTGCTCGGGCGGAGCACCACCGATTCGATTCCGCAGCCGTGCACCAGCTTCTCCTGGTCCTCGAAGCTGAGGTCCGGGATGCCGCTGGTACCGAGGAATACGATGCGCCGGGCGCGCTCGGCGATGAGATCGAGTGCCTTGGGCAGTTGTGCGCCGGTGTGCAGCGGCCACAGCACGAAGACCGCGTCGATGTCGTCGAGGCAGGTGAGCAGCGTTTCGGGTTCGGACAGTTCGATGCGTACGACCTGCACGTCGGGCGGAAAATCGGCGGTCGTTGGGTTACGGGTGCCCGCGCGCACGGTGTGACCGGCTGCGCGCAGTTGGGGGACGAGTTGGCTGCCGACGTTTCCGGTAGCGACGAGGACGAGAATGTTCACGCCTCGATCCTGGCGGTGGGGGAGTGAAATAAACCAGGTTAAGGTCTGATATTGCTGGAAACCGTCAGATTTGGAGGATTCATGATGGATGCCGTCGAGAGGGGGATCATTCATGCTCTGCAGATCGACGGTAGGGCACCTTTCCGGACGATCGCCGAAGTTCTCGACGTCTCCGAGAACACCGTGGCACGTCGGTATCGTCAGCTGCGAAATACGCATGGGCTCAGGGTGATCGGACTGGTGAACGGTCAGCGACTCGGTTATGTCCAATGGACGATCCGGTTGCGCTGCACTCCCGACGCTGCCGGTTCCGTCGCGAAAGCCCTTGCGGCACGCGACGATACGTCATTCGTATATCTCCTCTCTGCTGGCACCGAGGTTTCCTGCACGGTGCAGACCCGCAGTATCGAAGAGCAGGAAGCGCTACTGCTGCACAAACTTCCACGCACCAGCCGAATCGTCGCCATGTCCGCGCACTTGCTGCTGCGCGGATTCGTGCTGCCCGACGGCTGGCAAGGTTCAGCCGCGCTGACACCCGAACAGGTCGACCATCTGAGGGCCGCTCCCGTCGACCCCGAAGACGGACCCCTTCATCTCGACGAAGGCGACAAGTCCCTACTGCGCGCCCTCAACCATGACGGCCGCACCTCCTACTCCGACCTCACCACCGCCACCCAGTGGTCCGAAACCAAGGTGCGCCGCCGGATGGAAGCCGTGCGCCGCAACGGAATCCTGCACTTCCAGCTCGACATCCCTTCTGCTGCACTGGGATTCGGCACCGAGGCCCGGCTCTGGATCGCCACACAACCGGCCGCCACCGTCACCGTCGGCGAGGCGCTGGCCCGCCACCGCGAAGTCTCCTTCGCCGCTGTCACTACCGGCGCTACCAATCTGGTCGCGGCGATCAACTGCCGCGACCCTCGAGATCTCGGTCGCTACCTCACCGAGCGCATCGCCGAACTTCCCGGGATCGCCACGCTCGAAACCGCTCCGATCATTCGTACCGTCAAACGTGCAGGTTCTCTGCTCCTCTGACGTGTGCTGCGTCACGATGCCGAGCCGTGGCATCCGGCGTAAGTTCGTTAATTAGCGAAATACCGAAGGAGGTGGATGTGCTCGACGAGTGCAAGGCGTTGGCGAATGAGACCCGCTTGCGCATCCTGGCGTGGCTCAAGGATCCGGACGCGAACTTCCCAGCGCGGGGCGATGACACCGGCGAGCTGGGGGTGTGTGTCGGTCTCATCCAGCAGAAGGCGGGGACCTCGGCCTCGACCATATCGGCACACCTCGCGATCCTGCAGCGCGCCGGCTTCCTCAGTGCCACCCGTCGTGGCCAGTGGACCTATTACCGCCGCGACGAAGTCCGCATCCGGGCCTTTACCGAACAACTCCACCGCGTTCTCTGAGCTACGAAGGAAGTCTTATGCCTACCGCACTGTCGATCCTCGACTTGGCGTCGGTCGCACCCGGCAGCACCGCCCGCGACAGCTTCGAAAACAGCGTCGCGCTGGCCAGGGCCGCCGAGCGCAGCGGCTATCGACGCGTCTGGTACGCCGAACACCACAACATGCGCTCGATCGCGTCCAGCGCCACCAGTGTGCTCATCGGTCACGTCGCCGCGCAGACCGAGACCATTCGGCTCGGCGCGGGCGGCATCATGCTGCCCAACCACTCGCCGCTGGTGATCGCGGAGCAGTTCGGCACCCTGGAGACGCTGTTCCCAGGACGAATCGACCTGGGGCTCGGCCGCGCTCCGGGCAGTGACCAGAAGACCATGTTCGCGCTGCGCCGCAATCCGGCCTCGGCGGATTCCTTTCCGCAGGACGTGCTGGAGCTGCAGGGCTATCTATCGGGCAATTCACGGGTGCCCGGGGTGCAGGCCGTGCCGCGGGCGGAAGGCATTGTGCCGCTTTACATTCTGGGTTCGTCACTGTTCGGTGCGCAGCTCGCCGCGCAGCTCGGCCTGCCGTACGCCTTCGCATCCCACTTCGCGCCGGACGCGCTGCACCAGGCGGTCGCCGTCTACCGCGACAGTTTCCGGCCGTCGGAGCAACTCGCCGAGCCGTATGTGATGGCCGGTGTCAACGTGTTCGCGGCCGAAGACCACGATGCGGCAGTGGCGCAGAAGACGATCTCCTACCGTGCTCGCGCGCGAGCCATGATTCGGCGTGGCGCGGCGGGCGCCGACTTCACCGACGAGGAGATCGATGCGTTCCTCACCTCGCCGAACGGCAGCCAGCTCAGCGCGATGACCCGATACACCGCTGTCGGCACACCCGCCGAAGTCCGTTCGTACCTGGCGGATTTCGCGGGCTCCATCGATGCGGACGAACTCATCGTCGCCCACCACGCCACGGAAATCGATGACCGAATCCGGTCCGTCGAACTCACCGGCGGTCTCATCACCGAGCCGGTCGCTCGCTAACTCAATGAGCCGCCCATGATCAGATTCGCGGTGATGGTGCCATCGGCTTCCTTATTGCCGTAGACGACGACCGCGGCGCCGATCGCCACATCCGACACGCTACTGCCGGTGAGGACGAGCACCTGGGTATCGGTGTTGACACGAACGTTGGTCTTGGCACCCAATATCCCTTCCACCGCAAGCGTTTTGCCGTCGTTGGCAGTGACCTTGCCGATGGTCAGCCCGCGATTGACATGGACCGCATTCGCCGGGACGGCGGTGGCCGCCGCTGAACCGCCGGTTGCCGAATCTCGGGCCGGTGCCGAACCGAAGGACGCGACGAAGAGGTAGACCACCAACGACAGCAGGACCGCGAAGCTGGTTCCGATGAGCATCCCGAGGTCGGGATAGTGCCGCCCGCGCTTCGACGGAAGCGTGATAGCGGTGAGAATCACCGGGTCGATGGCCAGCTCCGCGCCGCCGCTGGACTCCTTGCTCGGGAGGCCCTTGGGCTGGTTCGACCACGGTGTGGCCGGGGGACTCATAGCTTCAACGTTATTTAACCGAGTGCGAATACCTATCACCATTGGCGGGAGCACTTTCTGCCGTTGACACGCTGAGCGGGTCGGGGTCCTGCAGAAGGGGCAGGACCTGGCATTATCCGTGCATGGTCATTCCCAGCGTGCTGCCGGAACGCCCTACCGTCGGATCCCCGTTCGAGACCGGCTGGCCGGTCCGCCTCGCCGATACGGACCGGGACCGGCGTCTGCGCCTCGACGCCATTGCCCGCTACCTGCAGGACATCGGCTTCGAACACCTCGAAGCAGTCGAGGACGGTGACATCCACCGCGGCTGGGTGGTCCGCCGCACCGTCATCGACGTCCTCAAGCCCATCGAATTCGGCGAGCACGTCACCCTGCGCCGCTGGTGCTCGGCCCTGTCGAACCGCTGGTGCAATATGCGCGTGCAGATCTGCGGCAGCAAGGGCGGTCTAGTCGAAACCGAAGGATTCCTCATCCATTTCGGCACCGAATCCGGCGTCCCCGCCCGTATGAGCGACCGCTTCATGGCGCCAATGCTCGCCAGCACCACCGAACACCGGCTGCGCTGGAAAGCCGCACTCACCGACCCCCTACCCACCGGCCCCGACGTCCAGGAATTGCTCTTCCCATTGCGCGTCGTCGATATCGACTGGCTCGACCACGTCAACAACGCGGTCTACCTCAGTGCCTTGGAAGAACTCCTCGCCACCCACACCGATCTCACCTCCGGCCCGCACCGCACCGTCATCGAATACACCAAACCGCTGACAGCAGGCGAGCAGGTCCGCGTAATCGGCCGCCGCACCGGCAGCACCCTCGACGCCTGGTTCGCCGTAGCCGACGACCTCCGAGCCGCCGCCCGCATCACCCCACGCTGACTCCCGCCCCACCCGCCACACCGATAACCAGGCGATTCGGCGTCTGGGCGCCCCCTGAGGTAATCTTTCCGAGCGCCCGAACACAGGCGCAACGGGCTGTGGCGCAGCTTGGTAGCGCACCTGACTGGGGGTCAGGTGGTCGCAGGTTCAAATCCTGTCAGCCCGACAGGCAGAAATCCCCTCCGACCTGGGTCGGAGGGGATTTGCAGTTAGTTGACCGCTCGCAGTTGGGGACCATTTGGGGACCGTTGTGGCGCTCGTAGGTGTAGCGAGAGCAGATTGCCGTCGTTTTGGAGCGCCTCGGTGTCCGGATGGAGGGTACCGCTGGGTGATCCGGGGATCGGTGTGTCCAGCGATCTGCTGGAGTCGATGCAGGGGTACGCCAGCGTCGGCGAACCATGTGAGCCCGGTGTGCCGAAGCCCGTGCCGACGCAGGTGCTCGTAGCCGACTTTCGCCACGACCTTGTCCCAGTGAGTTGCCTTGTGCAGCACTCCGGTTTGGATTCGTCCACCGCGGGGGCCGACGAAAAGCCGTGCGTCGGGATCCCGGTTGGCGGCTTGAATCCGTTGGAGCACCAAGGGGCGAATATCCTCGATGATCGGAATCCTGCGGGAGCGTTTGCCTTTCGTTCCTTTGTCTTTCAGTCCGCCTGGTCCGGGTGAGGTCTGGCGGCGTAATCGCCAAATCCATTGGTCGGTGTCGATATCGCGGAGACGGCATCCGGAGACTTCCCCGATCCGTGTCGCCGTGCAGGCCGTGAAGACGACGACATCACCCCAGCCCTGGTAGTTGTCCCACGACGCGGCGACCAGCGCGTCCGCCAGCCTGGTCAGTGCCGCCCAATCGGGCAGCGCGAGCGATCGCGGGTCGTCGAGTTCGTCCTCGTACCGCTCGTATTGCCGCTGCCAGCCGCTGACCTCGGCGCTGAGGGCCTGGATGAACAAGACCGCCACGTGGTGCTTGGTTGCGGCGCAAGATGGATCGGTTTGTTTCTCGCCGTCGGCTACGCACTCGGCGCCAGTCTGGTCGTGGTATTCGCCGCATATGGGAATTCTGGGTGCATCCGTCGAAGTCGGGACTCCCGGCGAACGATGGTGGTTGTGTGGGGAGGTAATCCCGGCTACGCGTCGGCGAAGTGTAGGCGTCGCAAAGCGATCGATTCCCAGACCCGATTGCGGTGAATCGCCCCTGGCCCCAAGGGATACTGGGTGGTGGGAGGCGGTTACAAGCGCCGGAGTCGGCACGGTCGTAGCCATCGTTATCGCCTAACTCCAGCGCGATCTTGAGCAGAGGGGTTCGTCAAACGGCTCGGCGCTGCGGCCCATCCGCTGGGCGCGACCGACGTCGAGGTCCGCCTCGATGCCGCGGCCGGTGTTGCCGACGAAGCCGATGAACTGCGTCGGCAGCAGTCCTATCGCCTGCGATATCGGCGTCAGCCTGACCGTGGCACATAGCCAGGTGAAGGCCGCCGACCACGGCACAGCAGAAATCTCCTGAACCAGCGCCTGCCCTCGACACGCATCTCAGCCCTTTCGCCGCGTAGCAGTTCCCGAAGCGCCGCGAGATTATCGCGGACAACCAGGGTGTCGGGGTGGTCGAGGCCGAGGATGCGTTCGGTGTCGGTGAGGGTCTGCTCGAATAGTGGGACGGCCTCATCGAGGCGGCCGGCCACACGGTATGCGAGGGCGAGGTTGTTGCGGGAGCTCAGGGTGTTGGGGTGGTCGTCGCCGAGGATGCGTTCTCGGTTGGTGAGGGTCTGCTCGAATAGTGGGATGGCCTCTTCGAGGCGGCCCGCCGCGTGATATACGCGGATGAGGTTGTTGCGGGAGCTCAGGGTGTTGGGGTGGTCGTCGCCGAGGATGCGTTCTCGGTTGGTGAGGGTCTGCTCGAATAGTGGGATGGCCTCATCGAAGCGACCCGCCGCGTGGTAGGCGCTGGCGAGGTTGTTGCAGGAGCTCAGGGTGTTGGGGTGGTCGTCGCCGAGGATGCGTTCTCGGTTGGTGAGGGTCTGCTCGAATAGTGCGATGGCCTCATCGAGGCGGCCCGCCGCGTGGTAGGCGCTGGCGAGGTTGTGGCGGGAGCCCAGTGTGTTGGGGTGGTCGTCGCCGAGGATGCGTTCTCGGTTGGTGAGGGTCTGCTCGTGTAGTGCGATGGCCTCATCGAGGCGACCCGCCGCGTGGTAGGCGCTGGCGAGGTTGTCGCGGGAGGTCAGTGTGTTGAGCTGATCGTCGCCGAGGATGCGTTCTCGGTTGGTGAGGGTCTGCTCGTGTAGTGCGATGGCCTCATCGAGGCGACCGGCCAAGTAGTAGGCGAGGGCGAGGTTGTTGCGGGAGGTCAGTGTGTCGGGATGGTCGTCGCCGAGGATGCGTTCTCGGTTGGTGAGGGTCTGCTCGTGTAGTGCGATGGCCTCATCGAGGCGGCCAGCCGACTCGTAGGCGGTGGCGAGGTTGTTGCGGTAGTTCAGGGTGTTGGGGTGGTCGGGGCCGAGGATGCGTTCGGTGTCGGTGAGGGTTTGCTCGTGTAGTGCGATGGCCTCATCGAAGCGACCCGCCGCGTGGTAGGCGCTGGCGAGGTTGTTGCAGGAGTCCAAGGTGTCGGGGTGGTCGTCGCCGAGGATGCGTTCTCGGTCGGTGAGGGTCTGCTCGTGTAGTGCGATGGCCTCATCGAGGTGGCCAGCCTCGTGGTGGGTGATGGCGAGGTTGTTGCGGGAGTCCAGGGTGTGGGGGTGGTCAGAGCCGAGGATGCGTTCGGTGTCGGTGAGGGTCTGCTCGTGTAATGCGATGGCCTCATCGAGGCGGCCAGCCGACTCGTAGGCGGTGGCGAGGTTGTTGCGGGAGCCTAGGGTGCCAAGGTGGTCGGGGCCGAGGATGCGTTCGGTGTCGGTGAGGGTCTGCTCGTGTAGTGCGATGGCCTCATCGAGGCGGCCAGCCGAGTGGTAGGCGCTGGCGAGGCTGTTGCGGGAGCCCAGTGTGTCGGGGTGGTCGTCGCCGAGGATGCGTTCTCGATTGGTGAGGGTCTGCTCGTGTAGTGCGATGGCCTCATCGAGGCGACCCGCCGCGTGGTAGGCGCTGGCGAGGTTGCCGTGGGAGGTCAGTGTTTCGGGGTGGTCTGTGCCGAGAATGCTTGCGTTGTGGGCGATGGCTTGGTGGAGGTATTCGATGGCGCGGATGGACGAACCTTGGTCGAGCAGGGACAGTGCGGTGATGTTGAGGACATCGGCGACCGTGGTGTTTGGGACGTCGTGTTTGGTATGGCCGATGAGCGCGTCTATATGGGGTAGGAGGGTTCGCCAGGCGGTGGGGTTGTCTCTGTCAGGGAGGGCGTCATGCAGTGCGGTAGTGGCGTGGGCGTGGGCGTGTCGGATGGCGTCGGGGTCGCGGTGGGGGTCGGTGGGATCGGGGGTGCGGGCGACGGCTTGGACGAGTCTGTGGATCGAGATGCTCGCGGTGGTCGAGTCGGGGGTGATCAGGCTGTAAGCGGTGAGTACACCGAGCGCAGAGTCAAGATGCCGCGGATCGGCCAGTTTCCGGTACAGGGTGGCAGGGATTGCGTCGGGCCCGTACCAGGCCAGGGCGCGGAGCAGATCCACCGCATGTGGTTCAGCGGCTGCTACGCGGTCGAGGGTCACCCGCCATACTCGCGCGATGGTGCGATCGGGTGCGGTGCCCACTGCCGCTCGGTCGTACATGTCGGCGGGGTAGTCGGTGAGCAGCCGCAGATACGTCTGTGGCGTGATGACCGGGTTCTGCGCAAGATACGCCCCGGCCTGCTCGATGGCCAAAGGCAGATACCCTAGCTCGGAGCACAACTCCGCGGAACCGTCATTGTCTCGAGGCCCTGCCGCAGTGAGGATGCCGGTAAGCAGCTGTACAGATTCGTCCGGTTCCAGTGTGTCCAGGCGTACGACCGCGGTATCTGTCTGCCAGCCGGTGGACAGGCGGCTGGTAATCACAATGCGTCCGCTGCCAGCGCGGGCCAGCACCGTGGCGATGTCGGCGGGGTTGTTGACATTGTCGAGGACTAGCAGCCAACCGGCGTGAGTCGCCAACCACTGCACGCCACGCTCGGCCAACTGTTCGACCGCCAGTACTTGCGCCAGCGCGGGTTGCAGGTCCGCAGCGAACTTCGCCAAACCTTGTTCGACGTCGGCGGCTGTGTCAGCGGTGATCCACCGGATCGGAATATGACCGTGGGCGCGGGTCGCGGCCCAATGCGCGACCAAGGTGCTCTTCCCAATTCCACCTAGGCCGTGCACCGCCCGCACCACAACCGAACCAGCACCGGTTGTGATCGTGTCGAGTTTGTCGAGTTCGTGGTCACGCCCGATGAACCTGCTCGGCCGCATGGGCAGATTGTCCACCCCAGGTGGGGCGTCGACCTCGGCGATCGGCCGCCATGCCTCCGGCGGCAGCTGCACCACTTGAGAATGGTCACCGGTCACTACCGTCCCAGCGAAATCCCCGCCCCCAGTACCAATCGCAATCGAACGCTCACCCGCAGCCTCCACCGCGCCAGTCGCCTCGAAACCCGCTGCCCTGGCAGCGGGTTTCGAGACGTCGGATCGCTTGCGTCCGAATCCGAACCATCTCACGCCGACATAGGCCCATGATTGTCGCCTGTGGAGATATCACCGCCAGGGTTACCGTCGATCGCGACCGATCGCTCACCCGACGCAGTCACCGACCCCGGCGCGGGTTCGACCGCTCCACTCGGGCCCTGCTGCCCACCCGACGGCGGCTGCTCCGGTGGCGCTGGCGTTGGCGGGGCGAGCGTTCTGGTGTCGCCAGTACTGATCGAGCCTGCGGGGTTGCCGTGCACGGCAACACTCCGCGCGCCGGAGGCGGTGACCGAATCCTGCGACCTCTGTCCCGACGTACCGGACTGGCGCTGGTACAGCCACAACGACGCCCCGATACCGGCCATGGTCAACACCGCCACTACCACCCACAACCACCACGGCCCGCCCCCGGTCGCCAGATTCACTACGACCGCCAACCCGGTACTTATCACCGCCGCCGCTACGACAGGCGCCACCACTCGCACCCACGAAACCGAAGCCATCCCGCCTCCCCACTATTCCTCGCGAAATTATTCCTCGCGAAATCCATTACGAAAACAACGAACTCACACCCAGAACCTACGACTCGACTGGGATAGCCGACCACGGGGTCGGTTCCTGCTTCGAAGTAGGTGGCCATCATCGAGTGTGCACCCGCAGCGTCTACCAGTACTTGGTGTACACGCCACTGCGCACACTGAAGTGTGACGACTACAACTGGACGGGATTATTCTCGGCGCCAACGATCCCTGGAAGCTCGTTTAGGTCGCTGATCTGCCAGTCAGACAGTTCGGCGACCTCTTGCTTGGCTCGGTGGATCCAGCCCCATGGGCCGCGCCGGACGTAGGCGGTTCGCATCCCCGCTTGCTTGGCCGGAGCCACATCGTTGTCGATTCGATCGCCGACATAGATGATTTCTGAGGCCGGATGCCCTGCGGCCTCGATCACTTTGCCGAAGAACTCCAGTGCGGGCTTCTGAATGCCCCAATCGTCGGACGTAGCGATGAAATCGGTTGGCAAGTCGAGTCCTCGCAGAAGCCCACCGGCCCGCACTGTCTGGTTGCCAACAACGCCTACCCAGATCCCCATCTCGCGAAGCTTGGTCAGCGCAGGCCGAACGTCGGGGTAGAGGTCGTCCTCGCCGAACCATTCGGGCTGGCCCGCGTCCGCACGGGCCTGGCGCTCGCGGTCGAGGTCGAACCCAGGCCGGAATACCTGGAAGGTCTGGCGGTAGTCGAGACCTGTTGCGATGACGGCTCCGAAAACCGCAGCGAACGTATGCCGTGGCACCCCGAGCCAGTCGGCCCACGTGCCGTACTCGCGAGTCTCATCGACCAGCGTTTCACCAACGTCGAAGACCACCGCAGAAATCACGGGTCCAACCGTACCCGACTGGGCCGACCCTTCCGTTGTGGTCCATCACCCGCTCTGGTGCCGCAGCGTCGACACCTGAATTGGCTGCCGCACTGAGCGCGTCCTGACGCGCGAACACGCCGCCGTAGGCGGCGCAGCTCTAGACGCAACGTCCGCACTTGACGCAACCACGCACCCAACCCCCTTTTTGTGGTCACTTCTTTTGTGGTCTCCCACCCCATTTTCCTTCACTGAATCTACTTGCTTTGTCTTGTATTTGGCTCTCGCTCTGCCCGGTCCACACTCTCTATGAACAGCGAAGCCATAGAGAGTGTGGACCGGGCAGAGCGAGAGCCCTGCACCGAAGGTGCGGGTCTGACCAATTTCTGAACGCGGGTGCCGGGACTATGCCGGGACTCAACAGGTACCGGCATAGTCCCGGCAGCGTCCCGTCATTTCAGAAGTCCCGCCGCGCCAGTCGTGCTCCTCGACGAACAGGCCGTTACGGGCGAAGGGAAGCACGCCTTAGCTGCCTCTCTTCGGCGTGGTCTTCTTTAGCGGGGGTCTTGGAGTGGGCTTACACACGTGGCATTGATCTTTGGTCGGTTGTGCGGCAACTGGCCTGCTTCTACCGGGTTTGCTTGGCCGAATGCGTGCTGGCAGCTTCGCGATCGACGACAGAGCGCTCCGTACGCTGCTCCGAAGACTGTCTGTGGCCTGGAAGACCGGACAGTTCAGCGGGCTGTGTCGGATGCCTGCACGTACGTCAGTCGAGGCGGGCTGAAAGAGCGGGTCGGTGGGTCCGCCGATGGCGTTTCGTAAGAGGGGTTTTCAGCCGAACTGCCCGCGATGACACTTCGGCCTCATGGGGAAGGTGAGAGCGTGTAACGTTCAAGCGTGACCGAATCGACACGCCGATTTGTTGACGAGTTCCCTACTTGGTCTGACGGGGAGAAGCCCGACGAGGCCCGGTTCTTCGCTGAAGCCTTAATCGTTGTTGACGCAAATGTGCTTCTACGTCTGTATCAAATATCGGCAGACACGCGCGCTGAGATTCTTGACACCTTCGAGAAACTGAAAGACGACATTTGGATCCCGCATCAAGTTGTCCTCGAATTCAGCAGGAATCGAAAACAAGCCGTCTATGATCACAGAAAAACTTTCGCTAACCTGAAAACAGCTCTGCGGCAGTCCGAGGCCGATGCTATTGCATGCCTGGAAAGTGCAGTCACGCAATTTCTGAAGTTTCGTGAGCGTCACAGCTCGACACGAGAGTGGGACCCCGCCGTCCTCGGAGTCGATATGGATAGCATCCGTAAAAAATTGACCGGAATTTTGGAAGATTTTCATATTGAACTGCAGCAATTGAGATCCGAGATAAAGTTCGATACAGGCGACTTGCCTTCGGACTTCATTCTTGAACAGCTGGACGAGTTGCTGACCGGTCGGGTGGGTGCCCCATACTCCTCATACGCTATGGAGCAGCATGTAAATCATGCTATACGATTCCGATTCCCCAATCGTATACCTCCAGGCTATGCAGACGTAGGAGACAAACCTACAGAACTCGGGCAAGCGGGCGACTATATTGTGTGGCGGCAATTGATCGACCACATGAAGGATAATGTCGACCATCGTGGCTGTGTCGTATTCGTTACCGAGGATCATAAGTATGATTGGTGGGAGCTCGACAAGTCGGGCGACATACTCGAGCCGAGGTATGAGTTGGTGAACGAGATGCGCGACGAGGCTGGTGTTGACGTACTGATGGTTTCGCTCAAGCAGTTCCTGGCGGGAGCCAAAAAGCACCTGCAATACCAAATATCAGACGAAGCAATTTCAGAGGCGGACGATCGAGCGGGTGCGGTTGAAGCGTATGTTGATTCGCTTGTAACCCCGGCGCTGAATTCGGATTCAGAGGCGCTTAGTATTATTAAATTTCATCAGAACAATCCGGCATTCAAGGTCGATGTGGCAGGACTGCCGCTGGCTCAGCTACTCCGAAATAGTGCGGCAGTTAAACTGGATGCCGCACGGTTGCCGCTGGTTGAGATACTCCGAAATAATCCGGCGTTCAAGATTGACACTTCGAAGCTCGGGCTTGTACAGATCTGGGCGAATAGCCCGGAGTACAAGGCCACCCTGAACGCATTTGCTGACATTGCAGCTTCAGCTTTGGCGGATGCGAGGGACGCCGAACGGCGTGCGTTGGATGCTGACGAAGATGACGCCTTCGACAGCGTGCGATCGGAATTCAACGAGAACGAACCAGACGAATCTGACGACGCAGACGGCTCAAGTTGACCCCGTGCTCGACTGCGTGCCTCTGCTAGGTGTGCCGTCTGATGAGGTTGGTGCCACGGAGGCCCGCCCTTGCCGACGTCGACGTGACGCTCAGGCGCGGCAGGCATCCGAGCATGTGGTCCGCAGGTGGCCGGTGACGGGCTGAGTGATCGCCGCGCCGGCGTCGGCCAGTTGACGACTCGTTCCAGCACATGTCGGCAAACACAGCGTCTCCGCTGATCGTCCCGGACGGTATCAGCGGGACTCGTCAGCTTCGCCCGCACGACTCAGGGATGTCGCGACGCGAATCCCGCTCTGGCGCAGGCGGAAAAACGTTCGCTGGCCTGCCTTGGCCCGCGTAGCGTGCAGGTTTATGTCCGAGGTCGAATCAACCCAGCGTGCAACAGCCGCCGCCGAGATGCTTAACGCGTTCTCCAACCAACTCGTCGACGAGTTGGACGTCACCGGCGGCGGCGGATTCCCCTGGTGGAATGGGTACAGCGACTGGAAGACCCTCGCCCTGATCGCCGACTACCTGATCCAGTCCGTCGCAGGGGCCGGAGATGCGCTCAACGCGGCCTCCTTTACCGCCAGCGAGCACAGGCAAGCGGTGCTCGAGGATGATGCCGCCTCGCAGGCTGCAATACGCAACGCCGTCGGAATCACCCCGCAGCAACGGATGGATTCGTATTTTGCTCTGGCACACGACCGGACGCGGGTTCTGCGCGCCGACCTCGCCGCCGAACATTGCTTCTTTCACATGGGCCGAGTCCTCGACCGCGTGGCCGCGGCGCTGGTCATTATCGGCGGGTTCGCCGTCAAAGACGTGGTGAAGACCGACTGGACGCAAATCGAAACCCTGGCCGCTGACCTGTCGGCGAGCTCTGCGAAGCAATGCTTCGCTCCGCTCGGCAGTCTCGGCCGCCAGTGGCAGCTAGATTTGATCGGCCCCGTCCTCAATCCCGAGAAGTTCGGGCCCGAGGACTGGGTGGTGTGGATGCGGGAGACCCGAAACTCGATGACCCATCGCGCACCCAGCACACAACTACGGGTACTCACTGAAGACGGCTCGCTGATGCGACCGTTCTACAGGCAGCCGAAGTGGAGCGAACTACAGACGATGGTGTATCCGACCCACAGCGAGAAACGTGATCTGACCAGCGCGTTCTTGTTCAAATGCAGCCAGGATGTCTTGGACGGTCTGGTCTGCTCTCTGGCCGCGATCGTTACCGAGCTGGCGCAGAGTATGAAGGCGTGCTGGGCACGACGGAAAGCCACGCCGGGTGAGATCATCCAGCACGGATCCCAGTGGAGATCCGTCCAGCCTACAGCGATCGCCGAACGCTTCCCCGGGTACGGGCATGCGCGGTGCCACCCCTCACTTGTTGGTGAAAGCTGTTGTCCGCGTTGGTAGATGGGTGAGGTCTCAGGTAGGTGGTTTAACGACCAAGAAAAACCGGAGACCTACCGGAGACCTCGTGAACAGCGTAACGGTGGCGGGGCGAGCGGACCTGACCGATGCTCAGTGGGCGCGGTTGGAACCGTTGCTGCCCCGGAACAAGAAGGTGGGCCGCCCACCGCAGTGGACGAAACGGCAGATCATCGACGGGATCCGGTGGCGGACCCGGGTTGGTTGCCCATGGCGCGACATTCCACCGCAGTACGGGTCCTGGTCGGCGGTCTACGGGTTGTTCCGCCGCTGGCAGCGTCGTGGCGTGTGGCTGGTGATCGTGAAGTTGTTGCAGGTGATCAGCTCACGCGGACACCGCCTCATCGCATTCGGGGACGCCATGCAAACCCCGATCCAGATCAGCCACCCGCACCTGACCGCAGCACCCGATGACGACCCCGCCCAATCGGTGAACACCGCCAAATGGCTCCTTGACGAACTCACTGCCCCCTACACCCTGGGGTTCGGACTCCACTTCGCCGACGTGCAACTCGGATCCGTCACCGACATCGACGGCGTGAGCACCTGGCGACCGCAATGAAACCCCGCCCCACCTCAGCCGTCCACACGGCTCACTCAACTGCTCGGCGAGGTGCGGCAACCGATCACGGCACAACACACCAGACCTACCACCGCGACAAGGAGACTCCCGTGCCCTCAGCATCCCCACCAACCACAGACCCCTACCTAGGACAGCGGCAGCAGGTGATGATCCGCCGTGCCCGAGGCCGCGCCGAACTGCTGAAGTTCCGGCAGTGGCATGAGCTGGCGGGCAACACCGGCGCTCGCGCTGCCGCACTGCACCCTGCCGACCTCAACGACGCCGGATTGCTCTCGGCCGCGTTGAACGGTGGCCCCCTGCCGTCGGAACACAGTGCTCTCAGGCGTGGTGGTGTCGTTGCCCTGGCAGCAGCACGAACGATGGCGCTGGTCGCGGTGGCAGACGGGCGCATCATCGGCGGCCTGATCGCCGGACCACCGATTCCGCTGGCACTTCAATTAGCTGCGCACAGTCCACACGCAGTCGTTCAGGTTGCGTTGAACACCATCATGATTCGCGCCGTCGCGGTGGTACCCCAACACCGCGGTTACGGGATTGGCCGCGCTCTACTACGGGAGGCCGTCGGAACCGCACGCCGCGCCCGCGTGCCGATCATCTTCGGACAGTTCGACACCGCCACAGCCGGCCGGGACGAGTTCTATCGACGTTGCGGAATGATAGTGACCAAGCCCGGCGCGGCCTTAGCCTTGATCAATACGCGGCCGAACGCCGGGGTCGCCGACGCGTGCCACCGAATCCGATCCGGTGCCCGCGTCGCCAACTCGCGGTGACTTCCGACGATGTCGACAATTGCGTCGTGGTTTTCGCCGAAAACCTACGCTTAACAGGCCAAGCCGCGACAGCGGTTGATCGCGTAAATCTCAGTGGCCACGGGGGACCTGATCGAATGGGATGTCTCGGTCGGCGGCGTATTCGCGGGGCATGCCCAGTACGCGTTCACTGATGATGTTGCGGGCCATTTCGGTGCTGCCGCCGCCCAGGCTCGCGGCGTTGCGAAACAGATAATGTATGCCTGTCTGCCCGTTGCCGGGAGCGTCCGGCTCGCCGATCACCGCGGCGGTGCCGGCGATCCGCAACGCGGAATCTGTTTGCAGCCAGGTGGTTTCGGCGCTGAACAGGCGCACGATCGAGCCAGCGGCCGGGGGCAGTGCGCCCGCAGCGACCGCACTGGAGATGTGTGCGATCAGTTGATTGCGGACGAGGCTCATCGCTCGCGCCGCCCCGATGTCCTCCCGCACGCGGGCGTCGTCGAGGCACCCGGTGGTGCGGGCCAGGTCGATGAGTGCGTTGGCTTCGCCTCCGAGGTGGGGCTGTTCACCGCTGATGTAGGGGGAGGTGCCGCCCACCGCCGCACGTTCGTGCTGTAGCAGTCGGGAAGTGGCTGCCCAACCTGCGCCGACCTCGCCGATTACCGCGTCGGCGGGCAGTCGGACATCGTCGAAGAATTCTTCGCAGAACTCGGTCGATCCGGTGACCTGCTTGATCCGCCGGATTGTCAGGCCGGGGGCGGTGGTGGGCACGAGGAACAGCGTGAGCCCGTTGTGCTTGGGTACCTTCCAATTGGTGCGTGCCAGGCACAGTCCGTAGTCGGCGGCATAGGCACCCGAGCTCCAGATCTTGGTGCCGTTGAGAATCCACTCGTCGCCGTCGCGGTAGGCCCGTGTGGTCAAACCAGCAAGATCGGACCCGCCCCGAGGTTCGGACAAGAACTGTACGAGGAGTTCTTCTCCGCGCAGCACCGCCGGAATGTGGGTGCGTTTCTGCGCCTCCGTGCCCAGCTCCAGCAAGGTCGCCGCGCAGATGGCCAGGGTCGGAACATTCAGCGCCAGCGGCATCTCGTAGCCCAGCGACTCCTCGGTGAACGCCTGCTGATGGGCGCGTGTGAGACCCTGGCCGCCATACTCTTTCGGGAAGCAGATGCCGGCGAAGTCGCCGTCGAAGAGAATTCTTTGCAGGGTGCGGTGGCGGGCCCACACAGCTTCGTCGAAGAGGCCGAGCGAGGAGTCCGTGGTGCGCGGCAGGTACTGCTTCAACCAGCGGCGGGCGCGGTCTCGGAAGCTGTCGACGGATTCGAGTTCGATGGTCATGCGGCGCTCCCAGTCAGTAGGTCGGTGGTGTTCTCGTCACGCCCGTCACGTCTGCCGGCATGAGCAGCTGGACCGGGCCATCCGCGGTGCGGGCGGCCCGGGTGCGCAGCACGGCCGATTCCTTGGCGACCAGCGCCAATTCTGCTAGCGGTCGACCCGAAACCGAGCCGCCACCGAGGGTTTCGGGGACCAGCATGGCCGTCCAGCCGAGCTCCGCTCGGCGACGTCACCGCTCACGGTCGAATCCGGTTGCGGTGTCGCTGATTTCGCGAGGCACATCGCGAGGCATGGTGCGTCGGAGGAAATCACGGGTGGTCGAGTGGAACGGCGCCTGCGCGTAGGCCGGATCGACGGTCACAGTGGATGGTCTTTCTGAGGAGGACTCGGTGCGACGACAGCTACCCGGTTGACGTTCTTCTCATACGAGAATAACATATTCTTCTATCGAGAGTATTGTTCTCTCAGATTTCGGAAGTGGCCGTCCTGTGTAGAGGGCGAAGCCCGTAGACACTGAGAGCCGCAGCGCATATGGGAGCGACGACGCGGCGTGTCGATCTTCGCCCTGGCACGGCCGAGTTGAGTTGTTCGATGTAGTGAAGGGAAGCGCCAGATGAAGGTCTTCGTCGACTCGGATCGTTGCCGTGGTCACGGCGTCTGCGTCGGTCTTTGCCCGCAGGTGTTCGTCCTCAACGACGACGGCTATGCCCAGGTCCAGATGTCCGACATACCGGACGACTTCAGCGAGGCGGTCGTATCCGCTGTACAGGCCTGCCCCGAACATGCGATCGAAGCGAGCTGAGTCGAGGTCTCGACATCCCTATCCCCATTACTGATCAGGAACGCAGATGACCACCGCGACAGACCTGCTCGCCGACCGGATCGCGGTCGTCGACACAGTGACCGCCTATTCCACCGCCCTCGACAATCGCGACTGGCCGCTGTTCGAGAGCCTGTTCACGCCAGACGCTGTCTGGGACTATTCGGCGGCCGACCAGCGGTGCACCGGCCCCGCCGAGATCCTCGCACGGGTTCGGCCGGGGATCGAAAGGCTCGATGCGACACAACATTTCGTCACCAACCACGTCGTGACGATCGCCGGAGACGAGGCCGCCCACAGCTGCTACTACCTGGCCCAGCACATTCGCGGCGGTGAACGCTTCCTCGCGGCCGGTCGCTACCGGGATCTGCTGCGTCGCACGGAGTCCGGCTGGCGGATCGCGTCGCGGCTGTTGTTGAACACCTGGACCGACGGCAATCCCAGCGTCGTGTTGCAGTGAGTTCCCTGAGTGGACCCATCGGGTAGGCAGGGCCGGAGTGTGATCGCAGCGGGCGTGCCCGCCGCACGCCAGCTCGACATGGCCGCCGCCGAATGGTGCGAACGCGCCTGCCGCGGCAATCGAGCCTGCGTGGGCCGACGCTGTGAAACGAACTGTTTCGTTACGATGGTCGTGTGGCATATGACTCCGCGGCAACCAGGGAAAGGATTCTCGCTGCCGCTACGACAGAGTTCGCCGAATACGGCATCGCCGGCGCGCGAGTGGATCGTATCGCGGCCAATGCCAAGGCCAACAAGCGTGCGATCTACGACTACTTCGGCGACAAGAAGGCATTGTTCGCGGTAGTCCTGGAACGGTCGATGGTGGAACTGGCTCGAGCGGTACCGCTCGATGAGTCCGACCTGGGCAACTACGCTGCCCGGTTGTTCGACTACCACCAGGCGCACCCGCGTGCACTGCGTTTGGTGATGTGGGAGGCGCTCGAAATGGGGGATGGTCTCGTTCCCGACGAACCGGCGCGCACCGAACACTATGCGGACAAGGTTCGGGCCGCCCAGGTTGCGATGGGTTCAGAGGAACGTGATCCCAGGACGCTGGTCTTTCTGATTCTCGCCATGGTCGACTGGAGTCTGGCTCTGCCACAGTTGCGGCGCATGCTGTTCGGGCCTGACTACCCGGCGGACCGCCTGCGCCCAGCCATCGCCGAGGCGGCCCGCGTCCTCACCGACCATTTTGCCGCCGGGGATGACCGATCAGGTGCGAGCGACGCGCTGACCGCGTGATCCACCCGCTGCTGTCCGACTGCCCAGTGATAGCCTCGCGGTCATGTCCACCCGCAGGCGAGGCGCGAAGGACTCGGCGACGCGGCACACTCTTCTGGACGCTACTGCCCGGGTCATGACCGAGGAGGGTTACGCGGCCGCGACGACCCGTCGGGTGGCCGCCGAGGCGGGTGTCAAGCCGGCGTTGGTGCACTACTACTTCCCGACCATGGAGGATTTGTTTCTCGCGGTCTTCAGCGAAGGAACCGAGGCCAACTTCGAACGCCAAATGCAAGCGCTGACATCGGACCGGCCGCTGCATGCCCTGTGGGAGCTGTCCCGGGATCCGCGCGGCAACGCGCTGATGCAGGAGTTCATCGCGCTGGCCAACCATCGCAAGCCGATTCGTACCGAGCTGATGGCTTATGCTCGGCGGTACCGGGAAATCCAGGTCACCGCTTTCACATTCATCCTGCGGGAGCGTCGGATCGCCCCCGAGCAGATCACCCCGGTGACGCTGTCGATGCTGCTCTCCGGCCTGCCGCGAATCATGGTGACGGAAGCCAACTTCGGATTCAGCATGGGCCATGACGAGATGCTCGCTCTGGTCGAACACTACCTTGACATCTTGGAGCCACCGGCGGTCGCCGCCGATCAGGTCGACGCTTCCGATCAGGCCGACGACGGCTGTGCATCCGACACGGCGTGAATAGGCCGGTTCGTCGCGGACAACGACCGGGTCGACCCACCACGCCGCACGGCGACGATCTCCGCGGCGATCGCCACCGCGATCTCCTCGGGAGTCCGTCCGCCCAGTTCCAAGCCGATCGGTGAGTGCAGACGACGCAGCTCGAACTCAGTGAGACCTGCTGCTCGCAAACGGGAACGGCGATCTGCATCGGCGCGGCGTGAGCCCATCGCACCGACGTAACCGATCGGTAGCCGCAAAGCCAGCTGCAAGACCGGAATATCGAACTTCGGATCGTGGGTCAGCACGCATACTGCTGTCCGCGAATCAACCTGGGCGCGGCCGAGATACCGATGCGGCCAGTCCACTACCACCTCGTCGGCGTCGGGGAACCGCTCCTTCGTGGTGAACACCGATCGAGCATCGCAAACGGTGACACGGTAACCCAGCAATCGCCCGATCTGACATAGCGCGGCACTGAAATCGGTTGCCCCGCAGACGATCAGACGTGGTTGCGAGCCGAACGACTGGATGAATACCGTGCGTTGGTCATCGTCGCATCCGATTACCTGTACGCCGGATGCGGCGGCGTCGAGCATCCCCAAAGCCTGCTGTACCACCGTCGGTTCGAACTTCGCACCGGCAGTTTCTCGTAGTCCGATGGCGCTGATCTCGCCGGTTCTCAGATCGCGGACCAGAGCTATCGGATGCTCGGCACGCACGACGGCTTCGATGGCCGGGTACTCCTGCGGGGTGACTCGATGGACGAAAACCTGCACCTCGCCACCGCAGGTGAGTCCGACCGCGAAGGCGTCGGAATCGCTGTAGCCGAACGTCTCCCACGCCGGCATGCCCGATCGCAGAACCTGCCCGCAGAGGTCGTAAACGGCCGCTTCCACACAGCCACCCGAGATGCTGCCCATGACGGCACCCTCATCGTTCACGGCCATGGTCGCGCCGGGCAGCCGTGGCGCGCTTCCGGTTACGTCGACAGCCGTGGCGACCGCGTACGAGGCTTGCTGCGCATGCCATCGCAGTAGCTGTGCCGACAATTCGCGCATGATCAACCTCTCGAGCTGTATCGCGAGAATATCATTCTCAAATCCGACATACATACATATTGACAGGCATTCGAGCCCGATGCTAGACAGTTGTACAGCACGATATCGGTACCGGACGGCGCGCCCGCCGGACCGTCGCAAATGACGGATTCCGGTCGCCCGATTCGGTCGACCAGCACAACCGTCATCCGCGAGCAAGCAGTGATAGAGCTGCGAAAACAGCTGTCCACATCGAAGTCGCACGATGCCATCCGGCGCACATGGAGGCCCAAATGCACGAACCGAGGAATCGGGGGCAGTCGAGCACTAGGTGTTGGTCGATCGCACGGCACACCGAGGAAAAGGGTGAGCAGTGAGTGCCGCACAAACGAGGGCTGATACCTATGCCGGTACGCGTGTCTCCCGGATCGAGGATCTGCGGCTGCTGACCGGCGCCGGATCATTCGTCGATGATGTGTCGCGGCCGGGCATGCTGCACGCCTGCTTTGTGCGCAGCCCGTTGCCCCGCGCCCGGATCGCCGGAATTGATACCGCGGAAGCCGTTGCGCTCGACGGGGTTTACGCCGTCTTTCTGGCGGCGGACCTCAATCTCGGCGTGCACGATCAGTCGTACCGGATCGATGGGGCGCACGTGCCGACGTCGAATTGGCCGCCGCTGGCCGAGGACGAGGTGCGGTTCGTCGGGGATCCGGTCGCGCTGGTTGTCGCCTCCGACCGATATATCGCCGAGGACGCGGCGGAGTTGGTCGTCGTCGACTACGAGCCGTTGCCCGCCGTGGTCGACTACACGACGGCGGAAGGTTCGCAGGCCCTCGTCCACGCCCGTTTTCCGCGGAACATCGCGGGACAGCTGGCCGGTCGGCCGGCCGAAGAGGTGGCGCCGCTGTTCGATGCCGCACCGAATGTGGTGCGGCAAACCATCTTTCAGCAGGCCTATACGCCAGTGCCGATGGAGACCCGCGGAGTGGTCGCGGAGTGGTCGGCATCGGCCGGTGAGATGACGATCTGGACCTCGACCCAGGCGCCGCACGAGGTGCGCGGATTCTGCGCCCGGCTACTCGGTGTCGACGAGCATCGGGTGCGAGTCATTGTGCGCGACACCGGAGGTGGCTTCGGTCAGAAGGTGGTGGTTCAGCGGGAGGACATCTGTGTCATGCTGGCGGCGACGAAAGTGCCGGTTGCGCTGAAGTGGATCGAGGACCGGCAGGAACACCTGATCTCGGCGGGGCTCGCACGCCAGGACCATGGCGAGGCTCGCATGGCCTTCGGCCGGGACGGCACGATTCTGGCCGCCTCTCTCGACTACGTGCAGAACGTCGGGGCGTATCCTGTGCCGTCGCCGATGACGGCCGCCGCGGTTGTCGGGATGCTGTTCCCCGGGCCGTATCGGGTGCCCGCTGCGACGTTCACCATGAAGATGCTGTACTCCAACACTGTTGGGCGAGTGGCCTATCGCGGGCCGTGGCAGTTCGAATCGATGGCGCGGGAGGTGTTGCTCGACACCGCTGCACGGCGGTTGGGCATCGACCCGGCTGAGTTGCGCCGCCGGAACATGTTGCGCCGCGAGGACTTGCCGCTGCTGAACCCGAACGGCATGCGGTACAGCGACATCACGCCGCTGGAGACGTTCGAGCAGGCGCTCGGGATACTCGACTATCCGGCCTTCCGCCGTGAGCAGGAACTGGCCCGCGCGCACCGCCGCTTCCTCGGCGTCGGCACATGCACATATGTGGAGCCGACCGCAGCGTCGACCCCGTACCACGGTACCGAAGGCGCGACGATCCGCATCGAGCCCTCGGGCAAGGTCAACGTATATCTCGCCGGTGGATCCTCGGGAAACAGCCTGGAGACCACCGCGATTCAGCTGACCGCCGATGCGCTCGGTGTGGACATCGCCGATGTCCACACCATCCAGGGCGATACGGCTGTGACACCGTTCGGCGCCGGCACCGGCGGCAGCCGTTCCGGTTCGATGGTGGCAGGGGCGATCGCCGAGACAGCATCGGTACTGCGGGAACGAATTCTGGCCATCGCAGCCCATCGCTTGGGTGTGGCGGTCGACGAGGTGGAGTTCACGCACGGGCGGGCCACGGTGCGCGGGGCGCCCGATGCCGATTTGTCGTTGCCCGAGATCTGCGCGATTGCCTACTTTCAGACTGATGCGCTGCCGCCGGGCGTGCCTGCGGGATTGGAATGTAGCGGGCGCTATCGCGCACAGAGCCCGATGATCTGGGCCAACGCGACCCACCTGTGCACGTGCGAGGTCGATATCGAGACCGGCGAGGTCACACTGTTGCGCTACATCGTCAGCGAGGACTGCGGCCCCATGATCAACCCCAGTGTGGTGGAGGGACAGATCTACGGCGGCACGGTGCAGGGCATCGGTGGCGCGCTCTACGAGAATCTCGCCTACGACGAGATCGGAAATCCGGTCGCGACCACTTTCATGGATTACTTGATTCCGACGGCCACGGAGGTGCCCGTCATCGAGCTCGGTCACATCGAAACACCGGGACCGGGGCCCGGCGGCTACAAGGGGGTCGGGGAGGGCGGCGCGATCGGCTCTTCTCCGGCCGTGGTCAACGCGGTCGCCGATGCGCTGACCCCGTTCGGCGTGGAAATCTCCCGGCTGCCGCTGACTCCCGCTGCGATCCTCGCGCTGATCGATGCGGCCGATGCCCGGGCGGTGACGGCGTGAAGCCGGCAGCATTCGAGTACCACGCCCCGGCCACTGCGCAGGAGGCGGTCGAACTCTTGGCCGAACTCGGCGACGGAGCCAAGGCGATCGCCGGTGGGCAGAGCCTGATGCCGATGCTCATCCTGCGCCTCGCGGTCTTCGACCACCTCGTCGACTTGCGCCGCCTGGAGGAATTGCGTGGCATCGACAGTCGCGATGATTCGGTGTGGATCGGTGCCGGGACAACGCATTCCGCGGTCGGCAAGTCCCCGGAAGTCCGCGGATCCGTCCCGCTGTTGTCGCGCGCTACCCCGCTGATCGGCCATTTCCAGATCCGCAACCGTGGCACCATCGGTGGATCGATCGCCCATGCCGATGCGGCGGCCGAATATCCGGCGGTGGCGCTGACACTCGATGCGGAGCTCGAAGCGCTGTCACCGCGCGGACGGCGGACGATCGCCGTAGCCGAGTTCTTCACCGGGATGTGGAGCACCGGGCTCGCCGAAGACGAACTGCTGACCGGCATCGTGTTTCCGGTACGGCAGGGGCGGTGCGGTTTCGCGATCGAGGAATTCGCCCGTCGCAGTGGCGATTTCGCTATCGCGGGCGCCACGGTCTCGGTGCGCCTGGATGCGGATTCGCGCATCGACCGGTGCGCCATCGGATTGTTCGGGCTCGGACCGACGGCGGTACGAGCGGGTGCAGCCGAAGTCGAGCTGATCGGGCGGGCCGCAAGCGAGGTGGACCCCGGGGACGTAGGACATACCGCAGTGTCGGGGCTGGGTTCGGTGCCATCCGATCTGCATGGATCGGCCGGTTATCGCCGCCGCGTCGGTGCGGCCATGGTGGCGCGTGCGTGGCGGCGCGCGGTCGAGGAGGCTAGTGATGACTGACGTCGAAATTCAGGCACGCGTCAACGGGATTACACGACGCAAGGTGGTGCCGCCGCGGCGTACCCTCGCCGATTTTCTGCGGATCGACTGCGGGTTGACCGGCACCCACCTCGGCTGCGAGCACGGAGTTTGCGGGGCCTGCACGGTACTGCTGGATGGGGACGCGGTGCGGGCCTGTCTGGTATTCGCTGTACAGGCCGACGGGGCCGAGGTCACGACCGTGGAGGGGATGGCCGCGGCCGACGGTGGGCTGTCGCCCGTGCAAGCCGCGATGCGGGAGCACCACGGCCTGCAATGTGGTTTCTGCACACCGGGTTTCGTCGTAACCGCCACCGCATTTCTGCGCGATAACCCGCACCCTACGGACGAGGAGATTCGCGCGGCCATATCCGGAAACCTGTGCCGCTGCACGGGATACCAGGGAATCATCAAGGCCGTCCGGGCGGCGGCGGAAAAGAGCAGCATTGTGAAGGACCCCGCATGAAGCTCGAGAACACCTTCAGCATCCCCGTCCCGGTGTCGGACGCGTGGAATGTGCTGCTCGACATCGAGCGGATCGCGCCCTGTGTGCCCGGGGCCATGCTCACGGGTAAGGACGGCGACGGCTATACCGGCAAGATCAAAGTCAAACTCGGCCCCGTCGGTCTGACCTACACCGGCGTCATCAAGCTCCGATCGACCGACGAGGCAACCAAGGTCGCCGTACTCGAGGGTGGCGGGCGAGAAGCTCGTGGCAACGGCACCGCACAGGCTGTCATCACATGTCGACTGGTGGAAACCGATGGTGCTACCGACGTTGTCGTAGACACCGACCTGGCTATCACCGGCAAGCCCGCGCAGTTCGGTCGCGGCACCCTGGCCGAGGTGGCCGGCACGCTCATCGGCCAGTTCGCCGCGAACCTCGCACAGGAGATCACCGCCGCCAAGGGCTCGGCTTCGGCGGAAGTCGTTGCACTGAAATCCGATTCGGAAGACGACGGCAATGCGGTCGACACCGAGGTGATGGGTTCGGCTGCCGCACCGCGCGTAGTGGCCGAACCCATCGACCTGCTCGAAGCGGCCGGCATGGCCCGCCTGAAGCGTTTCGGTCCACCGGCGGCAGCACTGCTGCTGGCGCTGAGCATTGTGCTGTTGCTGCGGCGACGCCAACATGAAAGGTAAGACAGATGGCTGGAAGAGTTGAGGGCAAGGTCGCTTTCATCACCGGTGCCGCCCGCGGGCAGGGTCGTGCCCACGCGGTGCGCCTCGCTCAGGAGGGCGCCGACATCATCTGCGTGGACGTCTGTAAGCAGCTCGATGGCGTCAAGATTCCGATGTCGACGCCGGCGGACCTGGCCGAGACTGTCGACCAGGTGAAGGCGCTCGGCCGACGTATCATCGCCGCCGAGGTGGACGTGCGCGACTACGACGCGATGAAAGCGGTCGTCGACGAGGGCGTCGCGCAGTTCGGACGGCTCGACATCGTGGTGGCGAACGCAGGCCTGGGCAGCGAAGGCAAGCGGCTCGATCGGATGAACGAGAAGGTCTGGCGCGACATGATCGACGTCAACCTGACCGGGGTCTGGCTCACTGCAAAGGCAGGCATCCCGCATCTCGTCGCGGGTGGTCGCGGCGGTTCCATCGTGATCACCAGCTCCAGCGGTGGTCTGCGCGCGCACCCGAACATCGGGCACTACATCGCCGCCAAACACGGCGTCATCGGCGTGATGCGAACGCTGGCAATAGAGCTGGGCGACAAGAGTATTCGCGTCAATGCGATCTGCCCGACCCAGGTCAGCACACCGTTGCTGCTCAACGACGAGACCTTCCGGATGTTTCGGCCCGACCTGGAGAACCCGACCAAGGAGGACTTCGCTCCGGCATCGCAGACCATGCACGTGCTGCCGACCCCTTGGGTCGACGCCGAAGACATCGCCAACGCGGCACTGTTCCTGGTCTCGGACGAGGCCAGGTTCATCACCGGTGTGGCCCTGCCGGTCGACGCCGGCATGCTGCTGAAGTAATCCGCGACCGCACGGCGCATCGCGAGAATCTCGAATTCACCTGAAGGGACTGACCATGCGCATAGGTTTTATCGGACTCGGCAGCCAGGGCGGCCCCATGGCACGCCGCATCATCGAGGCAGGCTACCGGACCACGCTGTGGGCGCGCAGACCAGAGACGCTGGCGGCATTCGCGGACACCGGCGCGACGGTGGCGGAGTCTCCCGCCGAACTCGCCGCGGCCAGCGATCTGGTGTGCGTGTGTGTGGTCGGCGACGCTGATGTGGTCGAGGTCGCAGACGGTGTAGCGGGGGTATTGGCCGGATTGGCGAGTGGCGGCGTACTCGCGATACATAGCACCGTACATCCCGACACCTGCCGTGAGTTGGCGAAAAAAGCTGCTGCCCAGGGTATTTCGGTGGTTGATGCACCCGTGAGCGGGGGCGGGCAGGCCGCCGCCGAGCGCAGATTGCTGGTGATGGCCGGCGGCGAGACCGAGGTGGTCGAGCGTTGTCGACCAGTGTTCGACACCTACGCTGGGCATGTCGTCCATCTTGGTGACTTGGGCGCTGGACAGGTCGCCAAGCTGCTCAACAATCTGCTCTTCACGGCGAACCTAGCCACCGCGGCCACGACGTTCGACCTCGGACGCGGACTCGGTGTCGACCCCACGCGGCTCGGTGAGGTCATCGCCCATGGCAGCGGAAACAGCGTTGCGCTGAGCACGATCGCGCCACTGGGCGGAAGCCTTCAGCAGCTGGCAATCTATGCCGCCGAACTGCTGCGCAAGGACGTCGGATTGGTGACCGATCTCGCTGTGCGAGCCGAAGCACCGAACGGCGTGGTACTCACGACGGCCGAGACCACGCTTGCTCTGATGGACAAGCTCCGCTGAGAGATAACGGATTCATCCGCGTGCGGTACGTCCTCCTCGGCACCGGGGCTGGTTCCGGCAGTCCGGCTACCGTGCGGCCGGAACGAGATCGCCGAAACCATCGCCTCCGGGATTGAGGGCACAGCTGCGAAATCGCTCGGTCGGCTCGGCCGTATCCACCGCGGCGGCGACGGCCGAGAGGGCGCGTAGCTTGAACGCCCGCGCGGCCATGCTGAGCCGGTGCTGGACGGGGGCGACCCGACGGTCGATCTCGCTGGGACACCCATCACCCCAGAGGGTCACTTCATCGATCAGCATATGGTCGAAGACATCGAGCATCCCGTCGCGGACTCGGGCATCCGCGGCATATAGCTCGGCATCGATGGCAATGGTCTGCGGCAGTGGGCTTCGCACCCTCGACCCCAATGCCTGGTCGAGGCCGACGACCTGCACACCGAGAATGTCGAGCGGCCGGGTGTCCGTGTGATCCGCGATCATCGCGGTGACATCCCATCCAGCCATTACTCGATCGAAGAGCCAGCCGCCGGCATGTCGGACGACTTCGGCAATTCCTGGCGCGACCACCACCAGCTGATATCGCTGACGATGGTTGCGGGCCTCTGCTGCCGCGCGGGCGAGCGGGTGCACTCGCCTGGCTTTGTGGGAAGTGAGATCAACGGGTCGAGCAGCCATCGGTGTTTCCATCTCGTCGAGCAAAGCGGTGATCGTCACGGCCCTGATGCCGTGCCGATTCAGGAGCGGCGTCGTCCCGCACCGTTTCATCGACGGTCTTCGGAAGCGACATCGCTCGGTAGCCGATCGGGGGAGTGCGATATCCGATTACATGTGTTCGGTCGACAGTACGGCAAATGCTGAATTCGTCAGGCATTCGATATGTGTCGCCATCCGTTCGGATTTATCGGACAGCTATCGAAAGGGTGTGCCATCGGATCTCGGGACTCTACGTTCGATCGCTACAGATACACCGTAAGTAGATTTGCCAACTGTGACAAGGGACTCACCGAAGCTTTGTCGGCGGAGTTTCACACCTGCGTGCTGCGCGCTGCTTTTCGAAGGCGCAACCAATCTGACGATTGCGAATCGCAACCGCCGGCTGTAATTCGCCCGATATTGATATCTCCGGCGGCGGAATATACGTCCGTCGCCGGAGATTCGTTCGGGCTTCGGCTATGCCCCGTTGGCCGGCTGAGTGTAGGTCGTCCCATCGATAGTGGTTGTCATAGTGCCCGTTGTTTGGAAGTTGTTTTCCAGCACTGCCGGTGACAGGGTGAATCCGCCGGGTTCACTGGTGACCTTGGTTCCCTGCTGTTTGCCGGACACCTTCAGATTCTCGTGCCAGGTGATCGCGGAGATCTGGGCGTCGGTCCCGCGTTCCACGCTCTCGGTGCCGTTGATCGTGGCGTCGGGGTCGTTGTGGAAATCGGTGTAGGTGACGTCGATCTTCGAGATCAGTGCCTTCGACGAGTCCTCGGTGATCACCACCTTCGCCTGGCCGCCCTTCTCGCCATCGAGCGTGTAGGTCCCGCCGGGCAGGTGCGGGAATGCGGGTAGCGTGTCGCCGGGGTGGTACGGCAAACCCCACACCACATCCGGTGCCGACGCCACAGTGGGCGGTGGGGTCGGCCGGAGCCCGTCGAAACGGGTGATCATCACCCGGCTGTGGCGCCCGCCCGGCTCGTTGGATGTCGGGCACGGCAGCGGGTTGCCGCCACCACAGGCCGGTGTTGTCACCAGGTTCTCCGCCCATACCGCTGCGGTGCTGTCGGCCAGCCAGGCGGGGTCGGCGGCGGCATTCCAGTTCGGTTCGGCAGGGGTGTCGATGTGCATACTGCGTCCGGTGTCGGCGTCGACCAGATATGGCAGGAAGAACCGGCGCTGCCCGTTGTTGCGAATGCCGGAGATGTGTCCGGTGGTCGGCAGCTGGTCGGTGAGCGGCGGAATACCCCGCAGACCGGAGATGAAGTCCAGTCGGCCGGAACCGATCACCTGCTCGGACAGGAGGTACCTGCCGTCGGGCGACCCGGAGTTCGGGTCGGTGTACATCGCGTGCCGGGTGAGTGGCCTCGACTTTCCGGTGGCGTTGTCGGTCGCCCACAGGTCGACGCTGCCGGACTCGTAGCTCTCGATGCCGAGGGCGGATGTGCCGTCGGCGGTCCAGCCCCGGAACTCGCCGATCATTCCGGCGGGGTTGAACTTCAGCTGGTTGCCATCGACCATGTACGGCTGGAACTTGGGATCCGGGTTGTCCATGGTCCGCACGTCGTCGATGTCGTAGCGGCCGTTCGCCTGATCGAATCTCAGTGTGCCCGCGAATGCATACTCTGCGAGTACTTCCTTCGACGGTGGTATGTAGCTGAATCCGATGTGCTTGTCGTCCGGATTCAGGCGCGGTTCCCGCAGCGTGCCGGGTTTGCCGGTGCCATCGTCCCAATACAGCGGATAGGCATGCAGTTGCGCCGGTGTGCATTCGTCGTCGGAGAACTCGTATTGGCCGCAGTCGATGATGGCCGAGCCTGCCAGGGCGCGCTTGCCGTCATGAAAACTGTTGATCGCATACGTGAAATTGTTGTTGTCGCTCCAACTCGCCGGGTAGGACACACCGCAGGTCAGGCACTTCCAGCCGTCCCCGGTGGGGAACGTCTCGCCGTCGGTGCGCACCAGCAGCATCTGCGGGCCGTTGAAACTGCTGGCGGGCCCTGATGCCGGTGCGCCGGCGAGGACCGCGCCCACCAGCGCGTAATCACTCGACGGATAGTAGGTACCCACCGCGCCCAGCGCCCCCCAGGCGGGGCTGACGCAGCCGGTGTTGTGCGGATTGACCGCCTCCGTGCACGAGCCCGCATCGGTGGACGGTGCCGTCGGGGGCACCGGTAACTCCCTCACGTCGGCCTTGATATGCAGCTGATCGGATGGATCCACGGTCACCACGCTTGCGGCCGATGGTTCCGACCACGCCGGTTGCCCGGACAGACTTGCCAGCACCACCGACAGCACGACGACAGTGGCGCGCCACCGTTGTCGGATCGGGCGGGGCCGACGAACGTGAGTCACATAGCCCATATAGCACCTACCTACGGTAATGCTTGTCACCTACTTGGTAACGCAGTTATCGGGGCACCATAGTCGAACATCCGAGGTGTTGATGCGATTTCGAAAATAGTATCGGCACCGATGCATATCCGATAATATATCGGCACCAATGGATATCCGGTGCCGTATGCTGCTCCCATGGACGGGAGACGGCTGCACCGACTGGGTAGATATCTGATCGAGCTCGCGCGCCAGGCCGGTCTCGAATCCGCTGACGAACTTCCCCCGGAGGGGGAGATCGCCGTGCTGGCCGATGTGATCGACAATCCGGGCAGTTCGGTCGGCGAGATCACCGAACGGATCGGATTCTCCCAGGGCCATGTCTCCGACTGTGTCGCGCGGCTGGTCGACGATGCGCTGCTGGCCACCGACATCGACCCGGCCGACCGGCGGCGCACCCTTGTCTATCCAACCGATGTCCTGTTCAAGGCCATCGCACGACGAACCGCCCCGCGTATCGACGATGCCTTGGTGGCCGCACTGGGCGACCCGGGCGCGGCTCGCCGGGCGAAGGAACTGCTTACCGAGCTCGCCGATGTGCTGCTGGCGGATCGATGATCGCGCCATCGTTGCACATCGGCGTCGGACGCCTACGGGTGAAGCGACGCGTGGAAGGGGCTAACCGACGGCCGCAGCGATCAGCTCGTCCGACCGCTGGCGCAGCGCTGCACGGACCGCCGGATCGTAGGCTTGGTCGTCGGCACGGGATTCGGCTTTGCCGTTGAAGTACGTGCCAGTGGGAACATCGTCGTCGACCAGGTGCAACACGGCATCCCCGCCCTCTTCGACGGTGCTCAGCGGTGATCCGCCGAACTCGGCCACCATCGACGTGTCCATGTAGGTGGCCGGATGCACGGCCGTGACCGAAACGCCGGACGAGCGCAGTTCCTCGGCTAAATCGAAGGTGAACATGATTTCGGCGAGCTTGGCACGCCGATAGGCCGCAATCCCGTCGTAGTCGCGTTCGAAATTGAGGTCGTCGAGGTCGAGTGCCTGTTGCCCGATCGAGGCGACATTGACCACTCGCGACGGCGCCGAGGCGATGAGCAGCGGCTGCAGTTGCCGAGTGAGGCGATACACCGCCAGGTAATTGACCGCGAAACGCAATTCGACGCCATCGGCGCTGACCTGTCGCGGTGCACCCGGTGCGCCGAATCCCAGGCCGGCGTTGTTGATCAGCACGTCGAGGCGGTCGGTCCGGCGCCGAACCTGCTCGGCCAACTGGTCCACTTCTCGTAGCGAGGCCAGATCCGCAAGCAGGACCTCCGGTTCCCGCCCGCCGCCCGCCAGGATCTCCTCGCGTACCTGCTCCGCCCGATCCTTGTCGCGACCGTGCACGAGGATCCGCGCTCCGGACCGCCCCAAACGTGCGGCCAGATGCCGCCCGAGACCATCGGTAGAACCGGTGATCAGAACGGTTTGTCCAGTCATGTCGACTCCTTGCTCGGCAGTGGTGTCCGCCAGCGACGCATGCTCGGTGGAAGCGTTCGGGTGTTCTGAACCGTTCGGCGATCAGCCTCGAACCGGAACACAACGAACTAGATGGTTCGGATACGAACGTACTCGCAGCGAGGTGTTTGTCAAACGTCTGGATTGGCTCGACTGCCGGGGTATCCGGACGAGCGTCGCGCGGGTCCAGTGAACCGTTCGGTCACCGGACCCGCGTCGTCGGTATTCCGCTGATGTCGTACTCAGTTCATCCCGATCCGGATGTTTTTCACCTGCAGGAATTCGTACAGGCCATCGAGGCCGCCGGTGCGGCCGTAGCCGCTCTGCTTGTAGCCGCCGTAAGGTCCCTGTGGCGAGATGTCGCTGATCTGGTTGATCCAGACCGAACCTGCCTCCAACCGCCGTGCAACCCGGTGGGCCCGGGTGAGGTTGGTGGTCTGGATGAAGGCGTTCAACCCGTACGGCGAATCGTTGGCGATCCGGATCGCCTCCGCCTCGTCGGCGAACTTGATCACCGACACAACCGGGCCGAAGGTCTCGATCTGCGCCAGCGCCGAGGAGTTGTCGACGTTGCCGAACACCGTGGGCTGGATGTAGTAGCCCTCGGCCAGATCGCCGCCGATTCGTTTGCCGCCGGTGATCAGCTCTCCGGATTTGTCGGTAACCGCCTGGTCGATCGCACCGAGGATCCGCTCGGCGTCCCCCGCGCTGATCACAGGCCCGAACGTGACGGTCGGATCGAATGGATCGCCGATCTTCGCGGCCTCGACAACTGCGACGAACTTCTCCAGGAATGCATCGTAGACGGACTCGTGCACGAGGACGCGGCTCGCGCAGGCGCAGCTCTGCCCCGACTGCACAATCGGCCCCTGGTACGCCGCCAGCTGCGCCGCCGCATCCAGGTTCGCGTCCTCGAAGACAAGGTTGGCCGACTTGCCGCCCAGTTCGGCCACCACCGGCGTCAGATTGACCGCCGCACTCGCCAGGATTTTGCGAGCAGTGTCGCCGCCACCGGTGAAATGGATCTTGCGAATGCCGGGGTGCCGCACGAGGGCGTCGCCTCCCTCGGCCCGCGCGGGCACCACGTTGACCAGCCCGGCAGGCAGCCCGACCTCCGCACACAGCTCACCGAACCGCAGTGCGGCGAAGGGTGCCAGTACCGATGGCTTCAACACGACGGCATTGCCAGCGGCCAGCGCCGGCGCCACACACGATGCGGCCACGACCATGGAGCCGTTCCACGGCGCGATTACACCGACCACACCATAGGGTTCGCGCTCGATCAGGTTGAGGTCGAGGGAGCCGGCCACCGGCGTGCTGAGGCCGTGCGGTTTGTCGACATATCCGGCGAAATGGCGAAGAAAACGTTCGAGCAGCACGGTATTGATGGCCAGCGACACCGGTACCGCGTAGTCCTGCACGTTGAGCCGCGAGAAGTCGGCCATGCCCTGCCCGACCGCGTCCGCCAGATCGATGAGCAGATCTCGGCGGTGGTCGGCGGTGAACGACATCCATTCCCGGTGCGCCTCCCACCCGGAGTCGACCGCTTGGTCCATCTCCGCGGGGCCGGCCAGATGGACGGTCGCATTGGGCCGGCCGGTTGCCGGATAGATGTGCTCGTGGGTACCTCCGGAGGACCGGGTGACCCGGTCCCCGCCGATGACCAACCCACCCAGCAGAGGCCGGTCGGGTTGCGCGAGAGTGTCGGTATTGGTGGACATGGCTACTCCTGTGGCTTCTTTCCGTCTTCCGCGCGCCATTCCTCCAGCACCCGCGGCTTCTGTTCGGCGATCACTTGGTTGAGGTGAGAAGCCTTCGGCCAGCCGGAATAGGCGGCGAAATGCAATGCGAATTCATCCATTTCGGCGAAGGAGAGGTCGCGGCTCTTCAGGGCGGCGTAGACGTGGGACATGATCGGGTAGGGCGCGTCCTGGAATGCCACGCAGGCGACGGTGATCAGGCGCCGCTCTTTCATGCCCAGACCCGGCCGCACCCACATTTCGCCGAAGACGAAGTTGAGAATTCCCGCTCCCTGGTACGGGTTGTCCCGGTCCGGGAAGTAGGGCACGCAGTTGACATCCATGAACGCCTGTTCGCCGCCCGCTAGCCGGGCCTCCGGGTCGCTGGCAGTGATCAGTGGCAGCAGCGGTTCCTGGGGCGGAACCTCCTGTCCGCGTTCACGATTGATACGTTCCCACTGCTGGTCGACGATCATGTTGAACCGTGAGGCCTTGGGCCAGCCAGCGTAGACCGCGAAATGCAGGACCGCTTCGCGTATTTCGGTGATGGTGATGTCACCGCTGTTCAGCGCCGCGTAGACGTGGTCGACGATCGGCTGCTCGGCGTCGGCGTCGGCGACGCAGGACAGGGTGATGAATCGCCGTTCCCGCCGGGTCAGGCCGGGACGGGTCCAGATCTCGGCGAACACGAAGTCGACCAAGCCATTTGCGATGGTCGGGCTCGAATCGTCCGGAGCCGGGAACGTCATTACCCCGGCGAACTCGCGCTTGCCGCGTTCCGAGCGGGCCAGGTCCGCGGTACCTACCGTGTCTGTTGTCATGAATTGGGTGCCTTCTGTGTCGGTGCTCCGGTCGCTGCGGCGATCGCGCTCGCGGGGCGGAGCGGAGTGCTACTTGAGGGTGACGCCGGCGTCGACTTTGAACTCCATGCCGGTGACGTAGCGGGCCTCGTCGGAGACCAGGTACAGCACGGCATTGCTGATGTCGACGGCCTCGACCATCGGGACGGGGAGTGCGTTGCCGAACAGCGGAGCCAGATCTGGCCGCGCTTCGGTGAGCAGCTTGAACAGTGACTCCGGGATCATTCCGGTCGGGACTCCGGTCGGATGCACGGTGTTGACACGAACATTCTGTGCCGCAAGCTCATTGGCGAGGGCCTTGCTCATCCCGACGACGCCGAGCTTCGAGGCGGTGTAAGGAATGTGCAGCGGCGTGCCCTTGAGAGCGGCCGCCGAGCTGATGTTGACGATGCTGCCGCCGCGCTCGACGAGATGCGGGAGCGCTGCGGCGCAGGTGTTCCACGTGCCGATGAGGTTGACATCGACTACGGTCCGCCACTGTTCGGGTGTCGTCGTGTCCCAGGTGCCCGCGGTCAGTACACCGGCATTGGCCACGACGGCGTCCAGGCCGCCCAACTGCGCTACGCCATCCGCGACGGCCGCCGCCAGTGCCGCGGCGTCGCGGATGTCGACAGTCTTGGTGATTGCGCGGCGGTGGTGCTTGTCGACCAGGCGAGCCGTCTCCGCCAGGTCCGTCGGCGCGGACAGTGGGTACTCGATCTCCGGCAGCGGTCCGCAGACATCTATCAGGATCAGTTCGGCGCCCTCTTCGGCCAGCCGGACCGCATGGCTGCGGCCCATGCCGCGAGCTGCGCCGGTGATCAGCACCCGCTTGCCGGCTACGCGTCCGGTGAGTTGCGTACTTTCGGTCATCTCAGCGCTGCTCACAGCTTGTTGCAGAAGCCGGCGTCGACGGGCAGTGCCACGCCGGTGATGTACTTGGCTTCGTCGGAGGCCAGGAAGGCGATCGCCGCGCTGATGTCCTCCGGTTCGAGCATCGCGACCGGCATGGGGTTCATCAGGTGCGGACCCCCGGATTCGGGATGGTTCTGCACCCACTCCATCATCGCCGGATTGATGGCCATCATGGTGTTCACCGCGGTCGGGTGCACGGTGTTGACCCGAATGCTATGCGGTGCAAGAACATTCGCCAGTACCCGCATGATGCCGACAAGGCCGGACTTGGCGGCCGCATAGCCGAGGCCACCACCCTCCATGCCGCCGAGGCCGACCAGACCGGCGGTGGAACTGGTCAAGGTGATGACGCCCCCACGCTGACCGGCGATCAGGTGAGGGATCGCGGCGCGAGTCACATGGAAAACACCGGAGAGATTGACACCGATCACGGCGTTCCACATTTCGAGTTCGGTCTCGATCGGAACCTCGTCGAACGATGTCGGAGCGATCCCGGCGTTGGCGCAAACGATGTCGAGGCGGCCCAATTCGGCGACACCGGAGTCCAAGGCGGCACGTATCTGATGAAAGTCACGTACGTCGGCGACCGAGCCGAGCATGCGGCGACCCTTGGCCTCCACGAGTGCGACGGTCTCGTCGAGCTCCTCGCGCGTCGCCAACGGGTACGGGTTGGAGGGGATGTCGGCACAAATGTCCACACCGATGATGTCGGCACCTTCGGTAGCCAATCGCACGGCGTGACTTCGGCCCTGCCCGCGCGCTACACCGGTGATGAAGGCGACTTTGCCATCTAACGAACCCATTTGATCCTCACTTCGATGCCGAGCAGATCCGTGCCGCCACGGCCGAGTCGGGCGAGAACACGGTTATCATGAAATGCAAAAGTATGCATTGATCTGTGGTAATGCCATTACCACTATGGGAGAGTAGCACGCTATCTGGTGTGCGGGAAGGAATCGAATTTGATCGCGCGGGAAGGTGTGGAGTCGGGAGAGGTGTCGGGGCAGGCGAGCGACCGGATCCGGCGGGCGGTCGTGGAACTGCTGGAGATCGAGGGGTACGAGTCATTGCTGTTGCGCGAGGTCGCACGGCGTGCCCGGGTGTCGCTGACCAAGATTTACAAGCTGTATGACACCCGGGATGACCTGATCCTGGCGGCACTGGACTTATGGATGGAGGAGAACCGGTACGCCGGTCTGGATGCGCAGGTCTCCGGTGCCGACGAGAGTCTCTATGTCGGCTTGATGCGGGTGTTACGTAGCATCTTTGAGCCGTGGGAACGCCACCCTGCCCTGCTTGCCGCCTATTTCCGGGCCCGCTCCACACCGGGTGGCGAGAAGCTGATCCGACGCGGGTTCGACGCTGTCGTTCCCGCCGCCATGGCGGTGTTGGCCGACGTGGACGGCGATTTCGTGCAGGATCTCGAGACGATTCTGTCGAGTCTGGTCTACGGCCTCCTGGGGCGCTTCGCGTGCGGCGAGATCGATGTAACCGCGATCGTGCCTGCCGTCGACCGCGCGGTGTACTGGCTGACATCGGGGTACGAGGCTGAGCACAAGGTCCGGTAGCGCTGGGGCTTTCGATCGGAGTCGGCCGTGACCTGAAACCCTCGAGCCTCGGCGACGCGGAAAACTCGGCCACCTAGTGCTGACCTGTGGTAATACTGTTACCAAAATATGAGATTGTCATTCTCGTCGTGCGCGCGAACCACGCTGCTTCATGCGGACCCACCGCCCCAGCTCGTCGAGGAAGACCGACCGAACGAGGCAGGCATGAAATCGGTTTCGTCGTCCCACACTGTCATCGACTCGCCCACCACTTCTTCCTGTCGGGTAGTCCAATGGGCTACCGGCGATGTCGGAGCACGGGCGCTGCGGGCGGTGATAGAGCATCCGAACCTGGCCCTGGCCGGTGTCTACGCCTACTCGGCTGACAAGGTCGGCCGCGACGCGGGGGAGTTGTGTGGGCTGGGCGCCACCGGTGTCACGGCTACCGGCAGCCTCGATCAGATCCTCGCCCTCGGCGCCGATTGTGTGCTCTACATGCCGCTGCGCTGTGATATCGATACCGTGTGCCGGTTGCTGGAATCGGGGGCCAATATCGTCACCACCTGCGGCGAATTCCACCGTCCGGCAAGCATGGATCCGGCCGTCCGCGCGCGGGTCGAGTCCGCCTGCCAGGCCGGCAACACTTCGATACACAGCACCGGAAGCAGTCCCGGCTTCATCACCGAGGCGGTTCCGCTGGTGCTGTCCTCGATTCAGCGCGAGCTGCGTAACCTCACGATCGAGGAATACGCCGATATGTCGCAACGGGATTCACCCGCGATCCCGTTCGAGATCATGGGGTTCGGCAGGCCGCCCGCGCAGTTCGACACCAGGCGGGCGGACAATCTGCGCCACGCATTCGGGCCGTCGCTGCAGCTGGTCGCCGACGCCATCGGTCTGCCGCTGGATACCGTCGACGCCACCGCCGAGGTCGCCCTCGCCCACCGCCGGACGGAGATCGTTGCGGGCACGCTGGAGGCGGGAACGGTTGCTGCGCAACGAATCACGATCTCGGGGCAGCACAAAGGGACCGCGCTGCTGCGGTTTCGCGCCAACTGGTACTGCACCACCGACATCGACGCCGCCTGGGATCTTCGCCCTACCGGGTGGCGTGTGCGAGTCGACGGAGACGCGCCGTTGGACATCGAAATGCGCTTCCCGTTCCCGCTGACGCAGATGAACGAGATCTCACCGGCCTATACCGCCAACCGGCCGGTCAACGCGATTCCGTTCGTCTGCGCAGCCCCGCCCGGCATCCGCACCACGCTCGACCTTCCCACCATTACGGCATTGCTTGCCTGATCGGCCGACGATCCGATACGGAGTCGCGCCTGTCGAAGCGATAGACCATTTTCAGTGCGGCTCCGCTGTATCCGCGGTCGGTGCGGCGGCCCCACGATAAGTAGGGAGTACCGCCATGTCCGGCACGCTCAGTGTGCAGCTCTACAGCGTCCGCGATGCGCTGGCGGCCGATCGTCCCGGAACCCTTGCCCGGCTGGCGCAGATCGGTTACCGGTACGTCGAGCCATTTGCGCTCGGCTTCTGGAATACGCCGACAAAGCAGCTGCTCGCCAACGCCCGCGGCTTGCGGGCGGACCTGGACGCTGCCGGGCTCGCCGTGAGCAGCGTGCACGCAGCCATCCCCGCGGGCAGTCAGGATGCCGTCGCCGAGGTGTGCCGCATCCTGGAAACGGACACCGTCATCGTGGCGATTCCGCTTCTCGTCGAGGGGTTCGGCGGTGAGGTGTTCGGGAACAGGGAGGAGCTCGAGAGCTTCGCAGGCCGCATGAACGAGGTCGCGCATCAGCTCGCTGATCACGGTATCCGGCTCGGCTATCACAACCATCATTTCGAATGGGCCGAATTAGGCGGCGGCGACGTCGGTTTCGACGTTCTGTGGGAATTGCTCGACCCGATCGTCGTGGCCGAGTTCGACGTCTATTGGGCGGTGTCAGCTGGGCAGGATCCGGTCGAGATTCTGGCGCGGCTCGGTGCGCGGGTGGTAGCCCTGCACCTGAAGGACGGCCCAGGTGGGCTGGACGACCCGATGCAGCCGAAGCCTCAGGTCCCGATCGGAGCCGGCGTCGTCGACGTGCTCGCCGCCGTAGGTTCGGCCCCCGATGGCTGCTGGCACATCACCGAGATCGACATCACCGATGCCGATCCGTTCGAGCTCCTCGCCACCAACCGCCGTACCCTGATCAATGCTGGTCGCACCATCCCGTTATCACGAATGAAGTTGCCAGGCATCGATTTTCGGTCTCCACGATGGTTCGTCCGAGGTCGGCGACAGTCGATGACGGCGCATGTCGGCACAGTCAACGGCAGAGGCGGCTGTCGTCCCCGCGATAGCCGATCAGTCGGGCCGACGGCCAGCGGCCGTCGCGGATCTCGGAGCGCACCAGCCGCGCAAGTAGCCGGGCCACATTCTCCGCCGCCGTGGCGGAACCAGCGGTTCGGGCGATAGCCAGTACGATCCGGCGCTGCAGTTGCGGACCTTGCAGTGGCGCAGCGCTGATCGAGTGCGCCGCAAGTTCTTCCGCGAAAGCAATCGGCGGTAGGATTGCCCACCCCCGACCCCCGACAACCAACTGCTTCTGTATCCGCAGCGAAGCGGTGGTGACCACAGCCCGGAAACGCGCGTCCAGGCCGTCGAGCAAATCTCGCAACGCGCTGCCGGGGGGCGGCAGCACCATCGGATGTTCGGCGACGTCGCGCAGCGCAACCGGCACATCGGCACGCAATAGCGCATTCGCCGGAGCGATCGCCCACAACTGCTCGGTCGCCAACGGTGTCGGCGACTGCGCCGTGATGCCCCGGCTCTCCGCGGTGAGGGAGACGTCCAGCTCGCCCTCGTCCATCCGGCGCTGTAAGCGACCGGAATCGCTGACGACCAAACGCAGGTCCAGCCCTGGGTGTTCGTGAAGAACGGTCGTCGCCAGTGGTAGGCCGATCGTCTCGGCGATGCTCTCCAGCAGTCCCACGGTGACCGTGTCGGTGGCGGTCGGCATCGGCGTTATCTCCGCCCGTGCCCGGCCGAGCTCGAGCAGGGCGGATCGGCTGCGCTCGGCCATCACCCGCCCCGCGATGGTCAGCGTCATGCCGTTGCGGGTGCGCTCGAACAAAGCCACGCCGAGTTCCTGCTCCAGCGCCTGGATCTGCCGGGTGACCGAGGACTGGGTCAGATGCAACGAGTCGGCCGCCCTGGTCACACTGCCCAGCTCGGCGACTGTCACGAAGGCGGTCAACTGCTTGATGTCCATGACAATTCGGCGAGCCCTCTGGTTTTGTTTCCGAAGAGAAGTCGGGGTCCGCCCAGGCACGCTAGACGACTGCCCAAAATATGGGTTTGGCTATGGATAGCACTGGTTGACATGTCTAGTCAATAGTGGGATAGAGCTGGTGGGATGTGACTTGCCGAGAACGGGACCAATGTAGACCCCAGGCGTTCACCAAGTTGTTCAGTCGCCCTACATGCTCTGGCGTGGACTGAGTTGGATGCCGAACCTGCATCGACATATGTGATGTGCACATTCTGCGTAAATGCGATTCTCATTTTCGGATAATGATGATCCGTTACAACGCGGGGGAGCACAGCAGTCCGCGCTGGGTGCGGACGAAGGGAGAAGCAAGCCCATGGCAACACCGTCTGTGGATGTCGCTCGTCCTGACGAGGTCGACACTGGACGACTCGAAGGCGCTTCGCGAGTGCGGGTGATCCTGATAATTCTGGCGATCGTCTTAGCCACCGAGGTCGGCACGTACTACTTCACATTCGTCTCGATGGCCACGCGCTACATCGGTGCGGACTTCCCACACCAAAGCGCCGGCCAGCTGACCTGGATGTCGACTCTGTATGCGATCGTGGGCGGTGTGTTGGTCCCAGTGGCCGGCAAGCTGTCCGATCGCCTCGGCAAGAAGAAGATGATCCTGGCCTGCCTGGGAACATCTCTGATCGGAAGTGTCTTGGTCGCGGTCACATCATCGTGGCCACTGATGTTGCTGGGCCGCGGTTTGCAGGCGGTAGCTTTCCCGGCGATATTCGTCTCCTACGGCTTGATTCGCGATCTGATGCCGCGGCGGCACATCAATATGGCCATCGCACTGGCTGGTGGCGGTACCGGGGTCGGCGCCGTGCTCGGTCCGGTCGCCGGTGGGCTGTTGACCGATCACTTCAGCTGGCGGTCGCTGTTCTGGTTCTGTGTCGGCTGGACCGTGGTGACGATCATCCCGCTCGCGATCATCGTGCCCGAGACGAAGCTGCGGGTGAAAAGCCGCATCGACTGGGTGGGCGCGGTCCTGCTGGGCGCGGGAATCGGCGGTGTGCTGATCTACCTCAGCGAAGGAGTCGTCTGGGGATGGGGTCACTTCCCGGCGCTGGCCTGGCTGATCGGTGGTGTTGTCCTGCTGGTTGTCTTCTACGGCTGGGAACTGGTCACGCCCGAACCGATCATGGACCCGAAACTGCTGCGCACGCCGCGATTCGTGACCATCATGGCGGCGGCATTCCTATCGGTGGGCATCATGCAGGGCCTCGGCTATCTGATGAGCTACCTGGCCGAGACGCCCGGCGGCGCCGCTGGTGAGGCGATCAAGCGGCAGGTCGTCGAGGGTGCGGCCCAGCAAGCGGCGGCGCAGGCGTCGCAGCAGACGCAGATGAACATCTCCCCGTCGATGATGATGCAGTACTTTTCGGTCGAGGGAGAGCTGCCGGGGCTCAATCTGACACTGCTGCAGTTCACGGTGCGGGCCCTGCTGGCGATGACGGTGGTGTACGTGATCGTGTCACCGCTGTGCGGCTGGTTGTCCACCCGCTTCGGACTACGGCGGCCCTACATCGTGTCGCCGGTCATGTTCATCCTCTCGTCAGTGCTGTTCGCGCTCTATCACGAGAGTCCGTTGCAGCTGGCCCTGATTGCGATGATCGCTGGTATCGGCGCGGGCGCCTTCCTGGGCACGCTGCCGAACATGGTGGTGGAATCGGTGCCGCAGGAACAGCAGGGTGTCAGCGCCGGAATGTACGGGGCTTTCAACAGTTTCGGTACCGCCGCGGCCGCCGCCGCCACGGCGGCGATCTTCTCGGCACATCCGCTCATCCTGCATATCAACGCGCCGGGGCACGTCGAAGCCCGCAAGCTCGACACCGGGCCGATGGCGCAGTTGCCGAGCGAGGCGGCCTATGTCGGCGCCTTCTACATGTTCGCCATCGCAGCCGCGGTGGCGCTGGTGCTCGCCGTCGTGGCCATGCGCCAGTTCGACAAGCCTGCGACCGGCGGGTTCGAGGTCTGACGGCCGAGAGTGCGGCGTCCGCCCGGGCGCCGCACCTCTTCTCTGCTCTCCTCGTGCGGTTGGGCGCGAGGCGATTCCGATTCCGCGCGCCGGTCGCACGGTGCCGACCGAATGCGAGGTTGACCATGTCCGAAGGGGCGCTGCACCAGCCGGCCGAACCTGTTGTCCGAACCAGTGGTGGCGCGGTACGGGGCCGAATCGAGCACGGTGTAGCCGTCTTCCGTGGGATTCCGTTCGCGCAGCCGCCAGTGGGCGATGCCCGGTTCGCGCCGCCGCGGCCGCCGACCCCCTGGCCTGGTGTCCGCGACGCGTTCGAGTTCGGTCCGCCACCACCGCAGGAAGCGGGAATCGCCGGGCTGACAGGCATGTCGGCGATTCCGGAGGGCGACGACTGGCTGACGGTGAATGTCTGGACGCCGCAACCGGATTCGGCTGAATGCCGGCCGGTCATCGTGTGGATCTACGGCGGGGCATACAAACTCGGCTTTTCCGGTAGCCCTGGCTACGACGCATACCGGATCGCCAACGAGGGAGACGTCGTCGTCGTGACGTTCAACTACCGGGTCGGTGTGGAGGGGTTCGCGCGGATATCCGGAACCCCGGCGAATCGTGGCCTGCTCGACCAGGTCGCCGCTCTGTGGTGGGTGCAGGAGAACATCGCCGCCTTCGGTGGCGACGCCGATCGGGTCACCGTGTGCGGTGAGTCAGCCGGCGCCGGATCGGTGGCGGCATTGCTGGCGATGCCCAGCGCCGCAGGGCTTTTCCGGCGGGCGATCATGCAGAGCATGCCCGGCAAATATTTCTCCGACGAATTGGCCGCCGACATCGCCGAGGTCATCGCGAAAGCCGCGGGCTGTCGCCCGACGGTGGCGGACCTGGCCGGGGTGGACCCGCGGCGACTGCCGGATGCCGGTGCGGCCGTGGGCGCCGAGATGCGTAAGTACGCCGAAACCTGGGGCTCGGCCGCGTACCTGCTCGCGCCCTTCGCTCCCGTGGTGGACGGTGACGTCCTGCCGACGACGCCGTGGCAGGCAATCGCAGACGGTGCCGGTCGCGACATCGACCTCATCATCGGACACAACCGACACGAATGCCAGCTCTTCCTGGTGCTGACCGGAGAACTACAAGCGATCGATGACGAACGCGCCGGATTCGACCTACGGCTCTACGGCCCGGGGCCCGGCAGCGAGCGGGCCTACCGTGCGGCATACCCGGACGCCACCGCGGCACAGTTGTGCGAACTGGTGCAGTCCGACAACCAATACCGCATGCCCGCACTACATCTCGCGGATGCCCACGCCGACGCCGGCGGACGCGTTCACATGTACGAACTCACCTGGGCGGCGCCGAACAAAGGTGGGGTTTTCGGCGCCTGTCACGCACTCGACGAAACACTGCTGTTCGGTACGTACGAAAAGCATCTCGGGCCACTGCTGCTGGGTTCCGAGCCCCCAGCCGAGGCACTGGACTTGTCGACCCGGATGCGCGCGACCTGGGGTCGCTTCGCCGCCACGGGCGATCCGGGCTGGCCCGCCTACGAGCCGGGCCGGCGGCTGGTTCAGCTCCTCGATGCGAAGCCGACCATTGCCCCGTATCCGGAGGAGGCTTCCCGGCGGCTCTGGCAGCAGTACACCTTCGGTGCCCTGCCTCTGCTGCAGCCGTCGCAGGAGCGACACGCATAGCGACCGTGCCGAGCGAGACTCGGCGAAGGCCGTGCAGAGTCTCCGCACCAGGCTCGGACGGCTCGATCGGTACATGCAGGCGCCCGCACATCGCGATTGTTCCGAAAGCAATACTGTGGCAGTGCATTCGGGCATTGGCGCGTAACTGACGTCCGACCTCGGATTCTCACGCGTCGCCCGGTGTAGGCACCTCGACCCTGCGCGGTTGTCGCGGTGTTGGTGAGCGGTGTAAAAGCTGCTTACTGGCGGCGGGTCCAGGGCTTATCGTCCCAGGCGCGGTCGAGCGGTTCCATGCCGCCGCCGAACGGAAAGAATTCGCGCTGGGCGTAGGTTTCCAGCGCGCTGCCCTGGTTCATCTGAGCCAGGAACGCCTGCTTGAGCTGATGGGTGAACAGGCGGCGGGTGTATCGCAGGGTCAGCGGTGGCCGCTTGGCCAGTTCATGTGCCAGCTCCCAGGCGCGGTCGAGGAGCTGATCGTTCGGATGCACCTCCGCGACTGCGCCCCACTCCATGGCCTCCCGCGCCGTCAGCTTCTTGCCGGTCAGCAGGAAGTATCGGCCCCGGTTGTGCTCGACCAGGAAGTTCCAGATCACATGCTGGCCGTCGCCCGGTACCATGCCGCGCGGAAAGTGGGGAGCATCCTCGAACCAGGCATCCTCGGACGCCAGCACGATATCGCCGAGCAGCGGCACCTCGGAGTGGATATTGCACGGCCCGTTCACCGCGCTGATCATCGGCACGTCCACATCGAGCACGTTGAACACCAGATTGCGGCCGTACCAAGCCTTTTCGTCCAATTGCCGAACCCCCTCGCGGCCCGGCATAGCCTGGTAGACAGGCTCAGCGGGCGAGGTGCCGTCAGGCAGCAGGCCCCAGTCGGCGTTGTAGTTCGCACCGGTGCCGGTGTGGATGAGCACCTTGATCTCCCGGTCACCGGCCACGTCGGCGAAGGCATCGGCCATGTCGTCATGTACCCGCCAGTCCCACACCAACGGACCACCGTTGGTGTGACACTGCATGAGCAGTACGCCACTGTCGCTCAGCTCGAAGCGGTAGTTGGCGTACCGGTCCTTGTACTCGGCGAATCTCGAACGTTTGACCACCGCGACTCCTTCGGGAACCTTCTCTACGCGCTGGGTGTGAAGCTGATGTGCAGCTCGCGGAGTCCGCGGAGCAGGAAAGTTGGTTCGTATTTGTAGGTGCGGTCGTCGGCGCGGCCGTGCGCGGTGTCGTCGATGGTGATGTCGTCGGCACGGTCGAGAAGACGGTTGAGGGTGACTTGCCCTTCGACGCGCGCCAGTGGTGCGCCGGCGCAAGTGTGGATACCGCGGCCGAAGGCGATGTGTTCGCGGGCATTGCGGCGGTCGATGCGGAACTGATCCGGATCCTCGAATTTGCGAGGGTCTCGGTTGGCGGCGCCGAGGCACAGCATGACCACGGTTCCCGCGGGAAGGTCGACTCCGCCGAGTGTGGTGGTCTTCTTGACAAGCCGGAAGTCGACTTTCGTTGGGCTTTCCAAACGCAGCGACTCCTCGATGAAGCCACCGATCAGGCTGCGATCGGCACGAACCCGCTGTTGCAGGTCGGGGCGTTCGCCCAGCACGCGCACGGCGGAGCTGAGCAATTTGGTGACGGTTTCCTGCCCGGCAGCGAATAGGAAGGTGGCGGGGCGGACGAGCTCGATGACCGAGGGGTTCGTCCCGTCGGGATAGGTGGTGGATGCCAGCACGCTGAGGATGTCGCCGCGCGGAGTGCGCTGCCGGTCGGTGATGTAGGCGCTGAATTGGTCGTCCAGCCACTGCAGGGGGTTGGTGCCCACCGGTTCGCCGTCGAGCGCACCCACTCGGCTTCCGGGAGTTTTGTGCCCGGCCAGCGTGGCGCGGAATTCGTCGCGGTCGTTATCGGGGACACCGAGCAGGTCGGCGATGACAAGGGTGGCAAAGGGTTTGGCGTATTCGGCCAGGAATTCGCACTGCCCGTTGGCGAGGAACTCGTCGAACTGGCGATCCACCAGCTGCCACATATAGTCCTCGTTCTCTTTCAGCCGTTTGGGGGTGATCAGCCGGCTCAGCAGCGCCCGGGTGCGAGTGTGGTCCGGCGGATCCATCGTCACCATGAACTCATTGATCGGGAACTGGTGGCGGTGCTCTTCGATTTGGGCGCTGATGTCATCGCCTTCGGGTTCGAAGGGCAGAGGCGGGAAGGGGCCGCCGATGGAAACAGCGGCGGAGTAGGTATCGGGGTCGCGGAAGACCTCGATGACTTCCTGGTATCCGGTGACCGCGATGACGCCGTAGTGGGGTTCGCGGAATACCGGATTCTGGCTGCGCAGGTATTCCAGGTAGGGGTAGGGGTCCTGGGTGACGGAGGGGTCGGAGAAGTAGTCGACTGTGGCCAGATCGGTCATTTTCTCGCCGGCCTTTCGTGGCGGGTGGAGCGCTCGATCAGTCGACAGGAGACTGAGCGATCGATCAAACTGTTAGGATGACGCATGCTTACCACGGTTCGAAGCGAGCGGTCAAGGGACGTAAGTCTCCTTGAAAGATGTTGTCTTGGTGTTGTTCTCGAGAGGTTTCACTAATGCCCAATAAGCGTGCAGCGAACGGCAAGGATGCCGGAACACGCGACCGGCTGATGGAGGCGACCGCTCAAATCATGCGTGAAGAGGGGTACGCCGCGGCGACGTCGCGGCGGGTGGCGGCCAAGGCCGGGGTAAAGCCCGCGTTGGTGTACTACTACTTCCCCACGATGGACGATCTGTTCGTCGACGTGCTGCGGACCGGCGCCGAACGCGAGCTGGCCAGGGTGCGTCGAGTGCTTACCGACGAGGATCCGTTGCGGGCATTGTGGTCGATCAACGCCGACTCCCGATTCGTCCAGCTGAATACCGAATTCATGGCATTGGCCAACCATCGCAAGGTGATCGGCACCGAGCTCAAGGCGTATGCGGAGCGGGTGCGCGACATCGAGACCGCTGCCGTCACGCTGGTTCTGCGGGCGTACGGCATGGACCTGGATGAGTTTCCGCCGGTGGTGATGTCGATGCTGCTCACCGGGGCAGCGCGCATTCTCGGTAGCGAAAGTGCGGTGGGGGTCGAGCAGGGGCATGACGAATTGCGCGCGTTCGTCGAACGCTACCTGCAACGTTTCGGCACACCGTTGCCGCCGCGTGAGTCGGCTGGGGCCCTCGCGCCATCAATGCGAGAGCCGGTCGGTGACGAGTAGGAAGGAAGCAATTGTGAAAGATAATGCGTTCGCTACGTGATCGCTCAGGGCTGCTGCCGGCGTTCGGCGCCCGCGGCTCGGGCACGGTTCAGCTGATCCGATGACAATGCAGCCGGTCGCAGCGGCAACACTGGTGCGGCGTCGGTGCGGAAGCCGTTGAGCTGCACGGCAAGATACCGCCGCCAGTTCTCCGGATCGACCGGTTCGGCGATTGCCGCGACGAAGTGGACCATGCCGATGATTGCGAGAACATCGACTGGTTCCATGCTTTGCTCGACCACGCCGGCCTTTTTCGCGTGGTCGAGCAACACGGCGATCGGGAGCATGAGCTCGCCGCGATAGACCTCGAAAAGGCTTGCGTCGTTTTGCAACTCGCTCATCGCGGAGGCGAATCCGCGGTTGCCCGCGATGAATTCGCAGGTGTCTTCCAGAAATCGCTTGAGCTTCGCGCCAGGGGTCGGAGTCGCGAGTTGCCGCTTCGGCCGAATCGATGATCCGCCGAAGGCGGCCCTCGACCAACTCGTTGATCAGCTCGCTCTTGTTCGAGAACTGACGGTAGACGGTGCCGACGCCGACACCGGCCGCGACGGCGACTGCGTCGAGCGTTATTTCCATGCCGCGCTCGGCCAGCAACTGTTCCGCGGCGGTCAGGATGCGCTGGCGGTTGCGAACCGCATCCGCCCGTTTGCGGCGAGGTTCGACGTCCCGATCGGCAGTCATTGCTGTGTGCTACTTCGCGGTCGCTGTCGGTTCCGCCGGACGTGCCGCGTGCCCGCGAATGGCCTGGTCGACCATGGTCCAATCCACGATCGCTTGGCGAGTCGATTCGCTTTGTACAGCCATATCGGGATCGTATCGGCAGCGGCGTCGCCGTCGGTCCTGACCGGCGTGACGCCGCACGTACTGGCCGATCGGTTCACAATCCCGAGTTCGAACCGAGTGCGGGAGGATGCCTGCTCGGTAGGGCTCAGGCGCCGGGGTCGTCATCGCGGGGCATGATCACCAGTTTCATGAAAATCTCTAGAAGGCCGAGGGTTTCGCGGGATGGGTCGAGCAGGGATTGGATGCGCAGGCCATCGATCATCGCCAGCACCAGGGTGACCTTCTCGTCGGCCGAAAGGTACTCGCTGTCGTGCGCGGTGGGCAGCGGGCCCTTGGCCAGGTGTGCGCGCAGCCGCTCACGGCGACCTGTGAAGAACTCGTGTGCCGGATGCGCGGGGTCGGTCGCCGCGACAGCCAGGACCATCCAGTTGCGCTGGTAGTCGGGGTCGTCGAACTCGGCGCGCAAGACCTCGCTCAGCACGCTCTCTCCGGCCGTTCCGCCCGCGAGGATCTGTGCCGCCAGCTTCTCCTCGTCCTCGTCCCGCTGGTTCAAGGCGGCCACGAGAAGCTCATCCTTGCCGGAGAAGTGCCGCAGTAGCGCCGCATGCGTCACCTGCGCCCGCGCGGCGATGTCGCGAAGGGAAGCGCGCTCGTAGCCGTGTCGGGCGAAGCTATCCAGCGCGGCTCGGACGATCTGCGCGCGCCGCGCCGGGGTGGAGGCGTTCGGGCCGCGGCGTCGCCGCCCCGGGCCGGTCGGTTCGGCGGGGTTCCCAGCCTGTGCGGAAGATGTCACGAGCGTCCCTTGGGTCGGTTCTCGGGAAGAGTCCCTCGGTCGTCGTAGTCTACGTATTGCAAAAAGTAACCATAGTGGTTACTTTTGCTGTGAAGGTGTCGCCTCGGCAGAGCAATAGGAGGCCATGTATGTCTATCGCCGATGTATCGAGCAAATCCCTCGCCGACCTCGTTTCATTGCGGGGCCGGCGGGCGGTCGTGACCGGAGGTGGTCGCGGGCTGGGCAGGGCGATCGCGCTCCGCTTGGCGGAGGCCGGCGCCGACGTCCTGATCGGCGACATCGAGGAAGAGCTGGCCGTAGCCACTGCCGAGCAGTTGGCCCAGGCCAACGGCGTGCGCGTGATCGGCGCCGCAATGGACGTGACCGACGCGGCTTCCGTGGCGGCGGCGGCCGACCGTGCGGTCGCGGAGCTGGGCGGCCTGGAGATCTGGGTGAACAACGCCGGTGTCTTCCCGAGCATCCCGCTGCTCGAGATGGGCGAGGAGGACTGGGAGAAGGTATTCGCCGTGAACGCGCGCGGGGTCTTCCTCGGCGCACGCGAGGCAGCGCGGCGCATATCCGACGCGGGTACGGGCGGTGTCATCGTGAACATCGTCTCGACTGCCGGATTCCGCGGCAGCGCACCGGGTTTGGCCGCTTATGTCGGTTCGAAGCACGCTGCGCGCGGACTCACCCGTGAGCTGGCCCTCGAACTCGCGTCGCTGGGCATCCGGGTGCTCGGAGTCGCGCCGAGTTTCGTCCCCACCGAGGGCAACATGAAGATGGCCGCAGCCGCGGCGACGACCGCTCCGGCCGCGGACGGTGGTGCCCCGCCCACACCTTTGATGTTCAACGGGCCGATCGGCCGTATCGGGGTTCCCGACGACATCGCCCGAGTTGTGCTGTTCTGCGCGTCCGACCTGTCGGCCTTCATGACGGGCAGCACGCTACTCGCCGACGGCGGCAGCACAATCTGATTGTAAGCAGGTGCTCGGGCATGTGAGCGAACTCGAGAGCACCGTGCGCACCATCGGGCAGGACATCTCTGGACAGCTGACGGTCGGCTGCTTCCCGACTGTCACACCGTTCGTGATGGGCCGGATCCTGGAGGAGGTACCGGTCCACTATCCGGAACTCGAGATCGATCTGGTCGAAGACACCGTCGAGGGACTGCAACGGCGATTGGCCGATGGACCGTGCGACTTGGCGATCATGTACGACATCGGCGTGGGCGCTGACGTGAAAACCGTTCCGCTGTACGCGTGCCCGCCCTACGCTGTGCTGCCCGCCGGGCATCGCCGCACGGGATTCCGTCGAGCTGTCCGAACTGATCGACGAGCCGCTGGTGATGATCGATATGCCGCCCAGTATGGAGTTCTTCACCTGTCGGCGGGCCATAGCACTTCCGCGCGCTCGGCGGCTCGCCGGAACGCCTCGTGTCGAGCTCGACGCGTTGCTCGGCGATCCGGGCCGCGGGCCAGGCGACGATCACCGTGAGCGGCCCGGGCGGTGGCAGCGGTGTCAGGTAGTAGGTGGTGGCGCTGAATCCATCGCTCGAACCACCGCCGCCGCTCATCAGGATCGCGTTGTCCGCGTCGTCGTCGAGGCGCCAGCGATCGATATTGGTTGCTGTTCGGCCGTCGGAGAATTCGATACCGACCAGGAACTGGTCCTTGACGCCATCGGGATAGCCATGGAAGCCGCTGAGCGCTGAATGGTCGCTTCCTGGCCGGACATACAGGTGCAACGACAACTCGATTCCCTCGCGGTAGCCGCGAGCGCCGACCAACGCCGCGACGACATCCTCGGTGCGCACTAGTACCCGCTCAACCGGTATCGCTACTGGCATCTCATTCGATGGTCTCGTGCGTACACGGGTCACAGGGACGGAGCTCTCTGCGCTTGGTTGTGTCGAAGCCGGTCCACTCAATGTCTCTCCCCTCGTCATGGGTGTCGTTTGGTTGAACAGCAGTGGCCCGAGCGCCATGGCGGTGGGCTGGTTCTGGCAGCTTTAGCCCGTAACCGTCCGGCCCGACATTCCGAGTGGCCCTGGAACACGGGGCGAAAGCTTTGGCGCCTGGGGTTCGATCGGATCACCGTGCCCGGCGTCGACTGGCGTGGAAGTGATGGTCACGCTCGACCAAGGCGACAATGTTCTGGCTCAGTGGTGTCGCGAGACCACGGAGAATGGTGTCAGTGAGTTGCAGGGGATCGGATCCAACGAAATCCACGGCAGGGGTGACGCATTCGACGAGTTGAGCGTCTTCGTGCATGAGTATCACCGCCGTCCGCACGCCGACGTGATGTCCTTGCCGCTCCAACCAGGTGGCCAGATCCTTCGCGACGTCGCCGACCTGGCGAGGCCAGCTACGGCCACCGCCGTCGACCGCCCACTCCGACTCGCACACACGGCCCTGTGAACTGAGCTTCTGGAACCACCACTGGTCGCCGACAGCGTGCAGCAGAACCCGGCGGCGTTTGACCTCGACCGCCCACACTCCGTCCGGGCCGACGAGTACGTGGTCGGTCTCGCCGCGTCGGTTGCGGTAGCCGCGGAGCAGGACCCATTCATCCGGTAGCAGGCCAGCAAGGCTCCAGGTGAGCATGTCCTCGCCGTATACCCCGGCGCCTTGCTGCTGGACCCGGTTATATGCCCGATGCACCTCGTACTCCGCCGATTCCACCTGCCGGGACACCGTCACCGACCCGTGCTTGGGCAGCTTGTTCGTCGGCGGTGAGCACAGACAGCAACCGCTTCCACAGCGGCTTCGTCCGGCGAGCAGCCTCCAACTCGCCGTATGTCTGAGCGTAATAGCCTTTCCGCGCGGCATGATCCGCTCCGGCACCCTGTAACTGCTGCTTGGACAGGTGAAGCTGCTCACCTCCGTGATCGGACAGAACCTTGATCCGCATCGTGCCCCGCCTCCTCCACGCGCCCCCAACACTCAGCATGCCCGAACAGTCGAAGACACGGATAAGAATGAAGCCACAGGGCATTTCGCATCCGTAGTCCCCGACGTACTCAGGAAGCCAACGGCGACAACATCGGTGCATAATCCGATGGCCGAGACGCCCCGTACTGGCATTTGTTGCGTCATCCCCCGCGTGCGGCGGGGGAGATAATCCGGGCCGATTCGAGTCCGGAGGGGCAAAACATGACTATGTCATCCGGCGGCCGTGACTCATCGCTTCGAGATACACCACACATCCACGTCGCAGTCGGCCTCAAGAAGTATCAGCCATCGGATAGACCAGCCAATTACTCGGCGCCCACGTCCAGTTCCTCACCGAGATGCTCGTCATCGAAGTGACCCACCTGCACATACAACGCACACCGGCCCCGGGCTTATTCGATATCCCGCTACTGCACTTCGAGTAGCCGCCTACGAGGCTGCCGTATTTCCAGAGGTGCGGGGAGCGGTTCGGATTGGCGAGTCCTTTACTCGTATCACGTGGCTGGGTGTCGGCTGTGAATCTCCGCGCAGCCCGGTTTCATTGGCTCAAGAGCAATTCGTAGACGGCCCGGCTGCGTCCGGGCCCTTTGTAGTAGGTGATGACTGAGACACCGTCGATCTGGTGGTCGCCGGGTACGTTGACGTATCCGAGGGTGGTCCATGTGGCGTGTGCTGCGTGGTTTTCCGGCTCGGAGGTCAGGTATATCCGCTTGCAGTCCCATTTTTCGGCTTGGGTGCGGATGCTGTTGAGGAGTGCGCGGGCGATGCCGCGTTGCCGGCGGTCGGGATGGATCATGATGTCCTGGATATAGACATCTGCCGGGTTGTCTTGGCTGCGGAACGCGATCACGGCGCCGGTGATGTTGTTGTTCTCGTCGGTCATGACGGGGCAAGTGGAGGAGAACAGTTCGGCGTAGAGCCAGTAGTCGGACAGTCCGCGGGCGCGGATGTAGGGTTCGCCGAGTTCCATGAGGTGGTGGATGTCGGTGATGTGCTGGACCTGCAGAGGGGTGATGATCATGGGCGCTCCTGTGCATGGATTTTTCGGACGCTGCCCTGCTGCATCGAGCCGGTGAGATCGATCCGCCAGCTGATGGCGGCGACCGCGACGAGCTGGCAACCGGATGCTCTGCGCACGATGTCGCATGTTTGATGACCATGCTGGGCACGGCCGGGCCGATGACCAACGTGATTGCGGCCGCCGAGAAGTCGGTGACACTGACTGCGGTTCTCGATCGAGCGGCCACCAGCGGTGATGTGGCGTTGTACTGGGCTGAGCATCCGGAGTTGTCTGCGCTGATCAGCGAGTGTCGTCGCTTCCATGCCAGTGCCGCAGCCACAGTGCCCGACAGCCTCGCGGATCTGTTGGACGCTCTGATCACTCGCGCCGAGGCAGGCAGTAGACCGCAAGACACCGATCCATTAGTTGCGCAATCGCGAAAATGTTTGGAACACAGGCTATTTGACGACAGAACCGGCAGCGTGGCGCCGGGGTGAACACATGGGGTCCGCTACTAGACTGCCTGGCTGGAGACGGCCGCACGTGTCGTCGCAGGGCTGGGCTCGGTCTGGCAGCTCGCTCATTCCACGCCACCTTGATTCCATGATTCGCAGGAAGGATTGCGCCTGATGTCCGAGAAGGTCGTCAAGGAGAAGGTACTGGTCTACGTCGTTCGCGACGGCAAGCTGCTGGTGTTCCGCCACACCGACTACTCGTGGGAGGAAGTCGGGATCCAGGTGCCCGCCAGGAGAAAGCACATCCCGCTGCGTCACCGGACTTCCTGTGCTGCAGTCGATCTCTCTACGAGTTCGTAAGTCGTTGCGATGAAGGTGGAGGCG
>NZ_JBITMA010000027.1:0-69469 GCF_044465765.1 Nocardia sp. NPDC049526
CGCTCGTACAGATCGATGCTCACCTCGGCATCGGACTTCATCAACGCGTCGGCGGCGTAGATACCGGCCGGTCCCGCGCCCACGATCGCGATGCGAAGCGGGCGAGTCGCTGCACTGTGTTCGGTCATCTTTTACGCGCACCCTTATGGTCGAAACAATTACGGCGTCAGTCTTAGCTTAGGCTAACTTGACGCACCCTCTCGGTCGCATCTGCTGATGCGGACAGGCGGCCATCTCGGCTATGACAGCAGGCCGCAGTCTCGCGATTCTATCGGTGGCACAGCGCGCACCCTGCGGCGGTGCGTACACCGGGTGTTTGCTGCCCCGGCCCACCTACCGTGACTACCCGCTCTACCGACATCTATCAAATCCTGGCGGCGCAGGTTCCGGGGCCGAATGCCGGATACCGCCGTCCACCAGGGATGATCGACCCATGACAGAGCAGCAGGGCACCGATGAAGAACCCGTAATCGAGGTCGATCAGACCGATCGTCGCTCCATCGCGCCGTTCATCGCGGCGGCCGTCTTCGCCGCTGTCGTGCTGGTCGCGATCGTCCTCGGTGCGGTGCTTTCGCCCGCTGAGAAAAATGTCACAGAATCGGACAAGATCGCGGCCGCGGTGCAGCGCTACGCGGAGGCCCGCGCCACCACCGACAGCACGCCGCCGCCGGGCGTGGCCTGTCAGGGCTTCGACGAGAGCAAGACGTCGCTCGCGGGTCAGTTCGGCGGGGCCGCGGCCGGAAAGTCGATCAAGGTCACCAAGATTGAGAATGCGATGGTCGACGGCGATAAGGCCAAGGCGACGGTGACCATCGCGGTCGACGGCCGGGAGACCCCGGCGACCTGGAATCTGACCCGTTCCCAAGACCGATGGATCGTCTGCGGTTGATTCCTTATGCGCGGTGCGAACTGGGGTTTGACATGGCGGCCCCTGCCCAGGCAATCTCATTTTCGGGTCATGAGTACCAGCGCCAAGCCCCGGCTGGCTGGTCGGCAACCCTCCTCCGCGGTGGGGTGCTCCGGGTGACGACCTGGCCGCGCACCGAAACCCAGGTGCGGCAAGCGTGGATTCACAGGAGGATCGCATGACATATGCCGGTGACATCACCCCACAGCAGGCGTGGGAGTTGTTGCAGGACAATCCCGAAGCTGTCCTGGTGGACGTGCGCACCGAGGCCGAATGGCGTTTCGTCGGTGTGCCGGATACGACTTCGATCGAACGGCCGACGGTGCTGATCGAATGGGTCGACAGCAACGGCGCCCGCAACGGTGAGTTCGTCGAGCAGCTGACCAAGGCGCTGGAGGGGCGCGATCCGGCAGCGCCCGTCGTCTTCCTCTGTCGCTCCGGACAGCGTTCCATCGGTGCGGCAGTCGCCGCGACCGGGGCAGGCATCGCCCCGTCGTTCAATGTGCTGGAGGGCTTCGAAGGCCCGATCGACGAGCTCGGACATCGTGGCGGCTCCGGCTGGCGCGCCATCGGCCTGCCCTGGCGGCAGTCATGATCACCGGTGGTGCGTTCGACAAGCCGCTGCCCGAGGGTGTCGGTCCCGCGACGCTCGGCGTGCGAGGTGGCCTGCGCCGCTCGGGATTCGAGGAAACCGCCGAGGCGCTGTATCTGTCCTCCGGTTTCGTCTATGAGAGCGCCGAGGCGGCCGAAGCCGCGTTCACCGGCGATATCGAGCATTTCGTCTACTCCCGCTACGGGAACCCGACGGTCGCCATGTTCGAGGAGCGGCTGCGTCTGATCGACGGCGCCGAAGCATGTTTCGCGACCGCGAGCGGCATGTCGGCCGTATTCACCGCGCTCGGTGCGCTTTTGGGCGCGGGCGATCGACTTGTGGCCGCGCGCAGCCTGTTCGGCTCGTGCTTCGTCGTGTGCAACGAGATTCTGCCGCGCTGGGGTGTGGAGACGGTCTTCGTCGACGGCGATGATCTGGATCAGTGGGAGCAGGCGCTTTCGGTGCCGACCCAGGCCGTCTTCTTCGAGACACCGGCCAATCCGATGCAGACGCTGGTCGACGTGCGCCGGGTGACCGAACTCGCGCATGCCGCCGGCGCGAAAGTGGTGCTGGACAACGTCTTCGCCACGCCGCTGCTGCAGCGCGGTTTCGAACTCGGTGCGGACGTGCTGGTGTATTCCGGCACCAAGCACATCGATGGTCAGGGCCGGGTACTCGGCGGTGCGATCCTCGGCGATCAGGACTACATCGACGGTCCGGTGAAAACCCTTATGCGCCATACCGGTCCGGCGCTGAGCCCGTTCAACGCATGGACCCTGCTCAAGGGTTTGGAGACCATGCCGCTGCGCGTGCGTCATTCGACCGAATCCGCACTGCGCATCGCCCGCTTCCTCGAGGGCAACAAGTCCGTCTCGTGGGTGCGCTACCCGTACCTGGAGTCACATCCGCAGTACGACCTGGCGACCAGTCAGATGAGCGGCGGCGGCACCGTGGTCACCTTCGAACTGAACGCGCCGGAGGCCGAGGCCAAGAAGCGCGCCTTCGAGGTCCTCAACCGCCTGCGCATCATCGATATCTCCAACAACCTCGGCGATTCCAAAACCCTCATCACCCACCCCGCCACCACAACCCACCGCGCCATGGGCCCCGAAGGCCGCGCCACCATCGGCCTGTCCGACGGTGTGGTCCGCATCTCGGTGGGGCTCGAAGACGTCGAGGATCTGCTGGGAGATCTGGACCATGCGCTCAGCTAGATGTATGAGGCTGTGATGTCGGTAACGCCGGTGTGGAGTCGGCTGGGTGGTGGCTGGTTTCCGGCGCCGGCCGCCGCCATCGGGGATGCGGTGCGCTCTATCGCGTCGCATTGCTGATCACCTAATTCGCAGGTTTCAGAGAGTTCTGCGCCCATTTAGTCGTACCGTCGGGCGCGTTGAGCGTGTCGATCAGCTCCACGGCCGAAAGCACCAGGACCGGTCCCCCGGCAACAATTGTCCCCAGGATGCCGCCGATCCCCGCACCGGCGATCGCGGCAGGTATGCAGCCCACCGCGAGCAGCGGCAAACCCACAATGCATCCGGTAACGCCTCCGACGACCAGGCCGATCACGGTGCCGACGAATGTGCCGAGCGTGGCGGCGAGCCCCAATCGGGTCGAGAACTCCGCCATCGCAGCCTGGTTCTCGACGGGCGATGCGACCGGCGCGACGGCGGGTCGCAGCTCACCGGGTGTCAACCGCAACTCCGTGGCGTCTTTGCTGAGTGCGGAGTCGACCGTGAGCACCTTGTCGCCCACGGTGATTCGCGTTGGCACGACCAGCACGGGTGCACCGCTCTCATCGCGAATCGTGAACGAGCTGTGATCGTGGTCGAGTACGAAGGTCCCTCCCGATAGCGTGGTTGTCACAACACGTTCCACCGAGGTGACCTTGTACTCGATGTCATGTTCGGCGGATGCTTCCGCGTGGGCGGTTACCGGCGCGATTGCCGCAACGCATGCGATACCGATCGCCGCGATGCGCGAGGTTTCGATCACGAAATGTCCTTTTCTATTTCATGGATCAGGCATGCGAGACGGACCCGCGCATCCCGATCGTCGTTTCATTGCAGGGCATTCCGGTCCCGAGCCAGTTGGGTTCGGCACCGAAGAAGTCGGGAAAGGCCTCGATCAGCTCGAAGCGGGGGATGGCATCGATGTAGGCGCGTCAGCCGCCATCGTGCCCATCCGAGAAGTAACTGGGGACGCACGCGCGATCCAGCCGGGCGGGATACGGGTCGCCCAATCGGACCGGTAGGTGGCCCTTCCGGTATGCACGGTCCACGTGGATCTGCGATAGCGGTTCGGAACCGAGTGCCCGGAACTCCCACCGTGTTCCCGTGGAATCCGGTTGCCAACCGTCCGGGTCGATCGCGTATACCCGCTGGACCAGTCGGTCGACGACGACGATGGCGTAATGGGCGTTGCGTCTCGCGGCGCTGCTCACCCGCCACCATCGCCGATCTCGCTCGTAGAGCGCGTCGGGAGACCGGAGGGCAGACGGCCCGGCATCCGGCCACGGCTGCGAGATGATGAGCGCGATGCGTTCACCGACCGCGGTGAGGGTGCCCCAGCGCTGATAGGTATGCGCCCGGTCCAGGCCCGTGACGGAGGCGACGTCGCCCAGCCCCGCCGTATGGTCGAGGGCGGCGGCAGCAGCTTCCATCATCCCGGCGTCGATCTCGTTCGCGAGCACACTGTGCACTCGCAGCAGGGCTAGTTGGAACTCACGCGCCTGCACGAATTCCAGCTCACCGTCTTCGTAGCGTGTCCATGCCTGTGGTCCGAGCCCGCTCAGTTGGCCTGCGAGTCCGACGAGGATGGTCCGCACGGACCGCGACAGCCATAACCGTTCAGTTGCCCACATATCGCGCGCAAAGGCATACGCTCCGCCGTTTACTTGTAAATCAGTCATAGCCATGGACTCTAGCTGGGAGATACTTCCAGTTCACAGATTTACCGGATCGATCTTAATTAAATTTCTTCCAAGAACACCTTTTGATAGCTATCAATTAGCTAAATCTGAGCGACCGATTCGTAGCTACCTCTTGCTCGATTTCGAGGACATCAGCGGAAACGGTCTTCCGGTCCACGACATCCGCTCGCACAAGACCTGGACCCCGCTAGCAGACCTCGGGCAAGGCGAATGCCCGATGCCCTCCCCCAATCGATCGGCCAGCGTAACGATGTGGCGTCCCACCACCGACGCCTGGGCATATGTGCGTTGCGCGAACACTGTCGATACTCGAAAGGGGAGTACACACTGATTGCGACACCGACGAATCCAATGACGTTCACGGCCAACCGGTTCGATTGGTCGATCAGCCACGCCGACGACACACTCGTGGTGACGTTCGGAGTGGAACGGGCCGGAATCGAGCTACCCGCTCCGCTGCGAATCGGGGTGGAGTTGTTCTTCCAGGACAACGGCCTCTCGGGACCCACCATCGCGATCGGTGGTCCGGTCGGGCGCCATATCCGGCTCGTCACCGGCATCAGCAAAGCCGATCGGGCCATCGAGTACCTCCAACACTGCGGGGCGGTGCTCCACGTCGGCCGCGCCGTATGGCCCCTACGCCCCATTTCGGGACTCGGCCTCGCATGGTCGGCGGACGGCGGATACGGCCATCGCATACCTCCGCTCGTAGCGGTCGCCGCCGCGGTTCGAGCGGTACGTCTGTACACCCCCGACGGACTCGAGCAACTCCCGCAGGCGTCACGAACGAATCGTGTCTGACCGCTGGGGAGATGCCGATGCGCGCCATACCGATCCGGCACTGAGCCCGTTCAACTCATGCCATCGGCGTCGCCGCGTTCGGTTCAGCGCGGCGGCGCCGATGGTCATGACAGGCGTGAAGGGCAAGGTCACCAGGTGACCGGCAGTTCGTGGACGCCATAGATATTCATGTCGGTCCTGAGTTTCACCTCGTCGGCGGGGATGGCGAGTTCGAGGGTCGGGAGGCGACGCAGCAGTCCGTCGAAACCGGCGCGCATTTCGATGCGGGCCAGTTGCTGGCCGAGGCATTGGTGGATGCCGTGACCGAAGGCCACCAGACCGCGGGCCCGGCGGTGGATATCCAGGGTGTCGGGGTTGTGGAAGCGCCGGCCGTCGCGGTTGGCGGCCAGCAGCGAGATAACGACGGTCGATCCCTTGCCGATCGTTTCGCCGCCGAGTTCGATGTCCTCGGTGGCGTAGCGATAGAAGATGTCGGCAACGGACAGGTAGCGCATGAGCTCCTCGACGGCATCGGGCACCAACTCCGGGTCGGCGCGCAGTTCGGCCAGCTGCTCGGGGTGCTCCAAGAGCGCGAAGGTGCCGAGTCCCAGCATGTTGGCGGTGGTTTCGTGCCCCGCGAGCAGCAGCAGGAAGGCGATGCCGGTCAGTTCCTCGATGGTGAGGTCGTCATCGCGGGCCAGGTCGGACAGGATGTCCTCGCCGGGTTCGGCGCGTTTGCCCGTGACAAGTCCGGCCAGGTACATGGTCATTGCGCCGTACGCGGCCATCTTCTCCTCGAGCGCCTGATCCTTGATCAGGAACTTGGCGGAGTTGACCTGGAAGTTGTCCCGGTCCTCGTAGGGGACGCCGAGCAGTTCGCAGATCACCAGTGAGGGCACCGGCAGCGCGAACGCCTTGACCAGGTCGACCGGCGGGGTCAGGCGCGCCATCTCGTCCAGTTGCCGCTCGACGATGTCGATGATGTGCTCTTCGAGCTGCTTCATGCGCTTGACGGTGAAGGCGCCGGTGAGCTTGCGCCGCAACCGGGTGTGGTCCGGCGGGTCCATGGCGACGAACAAGCCCGGAATCTGCGGGGACGGTTCGGTAGCGACCGGCATGCCGGGGGTCTCGTACGGCACGTGGACAATGCCGATGTCCTGGCGGGAGCTGAATCGGGTGTCGGCCATGAGCTGGCGGACCTCCTCGTAGCCGGTGACCAACCAGCCCTTGTGACCGTCGGGGAAGACGAGCGGACTGACCGGGCGAGCCTCGCGCAGCCGGGTGATTTCGCGAGGCGGGTCGAAGGGGCCTGCATTGCGTTCCATGGGGAGGCCGTGGGGGACGGGAACCGTTTCACTCATCGGGTTTTCCTATTCAGGTTGTAGCGAAAAGTTGACCGGCCGACAGGCCGGAGAAGCGCGCAGCGTCGTTGCGGGCGGAGGTGGGAAAGCGGCCGGCGCTAGTCGCCGGCGACGATGGTGATCGCGCCGGACGGGCACACCTCGGCGGCCTCGCGGACGGCCGGCTCCCGCTCGGGCCCGGGTGTGAGGTCCAGCGCCACCACCCGGCCGTCCGCGGTGTCCTGGTCGAATACTCCGGGGGCGGTCAGTACGCACATGCCGGCGCCGATGCAGCGCTCCCGGTCCACTCTGAGTTCCATCGGTTACCCCTTCTTCCAAGTGACCGGGAAGGAGCGCGCGCCGTAGCTGCGCGCGTCGGTGCGCAGCTCGATGCCATCGGGGAACGTCTTGTCCCCGTATGCCTTCCGCGGTCCAGAAGCTGAAATTGCTGAACTATTCACATGAAGACTGTCGCCAGCTCGGCTGATATCGACCTGACACCGAACTGACACGGTGTTCGACCTGGTCAGACGGCGGGCTGGCGGCCACCCGGTGCACGACGCTGATGTGGCGTCGTGCAGTCGGTGGCGGTTTGCATAAGCACTGGTGCACTAGGCGGCGATGGCGTGCCGAATGATGATGTTGCCGTATGAGTTTCGCGCGTACACCTGCACGGTGTCGGCATTGCGGTCCGCCCGGTCGACCGGTTGCATCTGGTTCTGCACGGTGCCGTACTGGGCGTTGGTTTCCAGTCGGGCCGCGCTGCCCGGATGGATGCCTACCTCCAGCTCGCCCATGGAGGTTTCCAGCCGGAGCACGCCGCGCGATGCTTCGCCGATGCGGATATTGCCCTTGGCGGCTTTCGCGGTCACCGAACCGCGCGGGCGCTCGACGATGATGTCTCCGGCGGCGATCTCCAGGTCGCACTGGCCGAGTTCGCCGGTGCCCTGCAATCGGCCCACACCGGCGGTGCCCTCGAGCCGGGAGCCGGTGGGCACCTCGATGGTCACCTCGATCGAGGGGTTGCCGCCGAACGGTGTGTAGGTCCGCCAGTCTTTCGGCGTTTTCACGGTCAGGGTGCCCGCGACGAATTCGACCTCGGTCTGCTCGGCGGCGCGAACGTCACCCTTCTTGGACGCATCGGCCGGCCGGACCTCGACGATGGTGTCGGTGCGGTCGGAGGCGATGACCGTGACGTTGCCGGAGAGCACCTCGACGGTGACGGCGATCGGTTCCGGGGTCTGGAACGTAGTCATGGCTGTTACTCCTTCAGCGTGGTGTGTGAATTGGAAGGCCAGGTCAGCGGACCCAGCCGGTGGTGCTGTGTTGTTGACATGAACACTGTCGCGAGCCCGGCTGATATCGACCTGACACCGGTCTGACACGCGCACTGACACGGTGTTCGGCCTGGTCACAGCGCACAAAGGAATGACGAACAGGCACCGAGCCACTCGCGACAGCGCCGCATATCGCGCGGTCGGCGGCTTCGAATCGCCTGCCCGGCAACATGCTCCGCCATCGGAGCGTTGTCATCCGAGGGGCGGGCCGCGCCGACCTGTCGTCCACGGCAGAATGGTCCGGGTGCAGATCGGGATGCTTGGACCGCTCGAAATCCGACTAGATGGCGGCGGATCGATCGAGGTACCGGGCACCCGGTTACGGGCGCTGTTGATCGCCCTCGCGCTCGAACCCGGCCGCGCGGTCCCGAAAGCGACCCTGGTCGACTGGATTTGGGGTGAACAGCCGCCCTCCGACGCGGCGAACGCCCTGCAGGCCCTGGTCTCCCGGCTGCGCAGGGTGCTGCCGGACGGGTCGCTCGACGTGCAGGCGGGCGGATACCGGCTGACGGTGGAATCGGACGCTGTCGACGCCGTGCGGTTCGAACAGCTGCTCGACCAGGCCCGCGGGCGTGACGACACGCGACAGGCCGAACAGCTGCGCGAGGCCCTCGACCTGTGGCGCGGTGCGCTGATGCAGGACATCGGTGTGCAGGACAGTGCGGCCGTCGACGTGGTGATCACCCGGCTCGAGGGGCTGCGCCTGGCCGCCATGGAGGATCTGTACGAAGCCGAGATCCGCCTCGGCCGGGGTGCGGAGCTGGTCGCCGAGCTGACCGAGCTGGTGGCCCGGCATCCGGTGCGGGAACGGCTCGTCGCCGCGCTGATGCGGGCATTGGTCGCCGCGGGTCGAGGCGCCGAAGCACTGGTCGTGTACCAGCATGCCCGGGAAGCACTCGCCGACACGCTGGGCGTGGATCCCGCACCGGAACTCGCCGCACTGCACGTCGCGTTGCTGCGCGGCGAAATCGGAGCGCAGGAGACCGACCGCAAGACGAACCTGCGGGCCGAGTTGACCAGCTTCGTCGGCAAGAACGGGGACATTGCCGCAGTGCGCGAACTCATTGCGGCACACCGGCTCACCACGGTGACCGGGCCAGGTGGCTCGGGGAAAACCAGGCTGGCCCTGGAAACCGCACGGACCCTGCTCGACGACCTGCCGGACGGGGCCTGGCTGGTCGAACTGGCGTCCGTCGGCGCGAGTGGTGACGTGGCGCAATCGGCGCTCGCCGCAATCGGGCTCCGGGATGCGCTGCTCGGCGCCGCACCGAATGCGGAACCGATGGACCGGCTCATCGCGGCGCTGCGCGAGCGCGAGACGTTGTTGATCCTGGACAACTGTGAACACGTGATCGACGCCGCGGCGGCATTCGCCCACCGGCTGCTCGGGGAATGTCAGCGGCTGCGGATCCTCGCGACGAGCAGGGAACCGCTCGGCATCACGGGCGAGGCGTTATGGCAGGTCGTGCCGCTGGCGTTGCCCGCCGAGGACGCGGACCCCGGCGAGATCGAGTCCTCCGCCGCCGTTCAGCTGTTGCGGGACCGGGCCGGTGCGGTGCACAAGGATCTCGCGGCCGATGCCCGCACACTGTCGACCATGGCGCGCGTCTGCCGGGCGCTCGACGGGATTCCGCTGGCGATCGAGCTGGCCGCGGCCAGACTGCGCACCATGTCCCTGGATCAGCTCGCCAACCGCCTCGACGATCGGTTCCGCCTGCTGACCGGCGGCAGCCGTACCGCGATTCCGCAGCACCGGACGTTGCGAGCGGTGGTCGATTGGAGCTGGGAGCTGCTCACCGACGCCGAACGGATGGTGCTGCGCAGGCTCGCGGTGTTCTCCGGCGGCGCGAGTTTGGCGGCGGCCGAGCAGGTCTGCGCGGACACGGGCGGCCCCGAAGGGCAGACGGGCACAGCGGTCGAGCGGTGGGAGGTGCTGGAGCTGCTGACCGCGCTGACCGAGAAATCGCTGCTGCTCTCCGTGGAGGACAGTACTTCTCCCGTCGGCTCGCCCGGTTGGCCGCGCTATCGGATGCTCGACACGATCAAGCAGTACGCCAGGGACCGGCTCATGGAGTCAGGGGAATCGGATCTTGTACGCCGAGAGCATCTTTCGTACGTCACCGAACTCGCCACGACCGCGGAGCCGCACCTGCGCCGCGCCGACCAGCTGGAGTGGCTCGCCACGCTCGAGACCGAGCACGACAACATCGCCGTCGCGATGCGTGAGGCGCTCGCGGCCGGGGACGCGGCCGGGGCGATGCGGCTCGCGGCGGCCGCGGGTTGGTATTGGTGGCTCAGCGGGCACAAGGCCGAGGGCATGGAGCTGATCACCGCGGCCGCCGACCTGCCCGGCGAGGTGGACGACGAGACCCTGGCCATCGTGTACGGACTGATCGTGCACTTCATGTCCTCGGGACCCAATGACGAGCGCCAGGTGGACGAATGGATCCACAAGGCATACCGGTTCAGCTTGCAAAGTCGCTCCCGCTACCCGCTGCTGTCGTTCACCGCCGCGCTGGAACACATGTTGCAGGGGCCGGATCAGTATCTGTCCGCGTTCGAACCGCTGCTCACCGACGAAGACCCCTGGGTGCGTGCACTGGCCCGACTGCTCCTGGGCAGGATGCGGATCGTGCTCGGCCAGGATGGGCCGGAGGCGGACGAATGTCTCGAGACTGCGCTCGCCGAGTTCCGGGCCATCGGCGAGCGCTGGGGGATTTCGTTCGCGCTGACCGAGCTGGCGGATCGAATCGCCGTGCGCGGCGAATTCGCCACTGCCTGCGGGTATTTCGATCAGGCGATCGCGGTGGTCACCGAGGTGGGCACGATCGACGATGTCGTCCGGATGCGCTCGCGCCAGGCGCAGTTGTACTGGCTACTGGGTGATGCGGAGGCGAGCGCGGCGGCCATGGCCGAGGCGCAGCGGTGCGCGGATCAGTCCGCCTGGCCGAACACACTGGCTGTTTTGGCCCTGGAGAAGGCGGAGCTGGCCCGTTGGAGCGGCGAAACCGAGCAGACATACCGGCAGATCGGCGTCGCGACAGCGGCGCTGGGCAGCGATGCGGAGCAGGCGCAGATCAGGGCGGTGACACACAATCTGCTCGGCTACCTCGCAGACGGTCTCGACGAAGCCCGCGAAGAATACGCAGCGGCCTTCCAGGCGGCGTCCGAGGCGGGATACGCGCCCCTGCTCGCCCAGGTACTCGTCGGAATCGCGGACCTGGCTCTGCGTGCCGACCAAATCGAGCAGGCCGTGCGCCTGCTCGCGGCGAGTGCCGGAGTACGCGGACTGCCCGATCGTTCCCAACCGGATGCGGCCCGCATCGAACAGACAGCACGCCATCGCCTCGGTGAAGCGCGCTTCACCGAGGCGATGACCGAGGGTGCGGAGGCGGACTGGCGTGAACTGGTCGCGACTACGCTCGCTTGTTGAACGTGGCACGTGACCACAGGTATCCGACGATGGCGAACCCGGCACACCAGGCCAGCGCGGCGGCCGTGTAGCCGCCCGACGGGTGACCGTTGAGAAATCCACGCAACGCTTCGATGATCGGCGTGAAGGGCTGATACTGCGCGAACTGCCGGACGCCCTGTCCCATCTTGTCGGCAGGCACGACCGCGCTGCTGACAAAGGGCAGCATGATCAGCGGTACCACGCCCATGCCCGCGGATTCCGGAGTTTTCGCAGCCATACCCAACGCGACCGTGAGCCACGAGGCCGCGAAGGACGTCGCCGCCATGATGCCGATCGCGCCGAGCCAGTCGAGCGCGGTCGCGGGCGGCCGGAACCCCAGCGCGAAGGCCACACCGATAACGGCCGCGATGGCTACCGCATTGGTCAGTATGGTGGCCACGACGTGACCGGTCAGTACGGCGCTACGGGAGACATCCATAACCTTGAACCTGTTGATGATGCCCTTCGCCATGTCGGAGCTCACCGATACCGCGGTGCCCGACAACCCGTAGCTGATGGCCAGCAGGATCATGCCCGGCGTCGCGTAATCGATGTAGTGTTCGCCGACATCGAAGGCGCTGCCGAACACGTACACGAAGATCAACATCATCACGACCGGCATCAGAGCCGCGTTGAATACCGTGACCGGAGTCCGGGCGATGTGTTTGAAGTTGCGCCGCAGCATGATCGTCGAATCGGCCAGCGGTGCGGAAATGGTGCTCATTATGCGTTGGCCTCCGTGGTCGCGTGACCGGTCAGGGAAAGGAAAACATCATCGAGGTCGGGGGTATGGACGGAGACCTCCGCGGCCTCGATCGCGATTTCGGCGAGCCGATCCAGCAGCTGGCGCAGTGATTTCGTGCCGCCGTCGCCCGGCACCCGCAAGGTCAGAGCCTCGTCGTCCCGGGTGGAGCCGGGCAGGATCCCCGCCGCCGCATCCAATTCCACGACAGTGGTGAACCGGAGCCGGATGTGGCTGCCCGGTACCCGGCGCTTGAGATCGTCGGGAGTGCCCTCGGCGACTATCCGGCCCTGGTCGAGCACCGCGATCCGGTCGGCCAGCTGATCGGCTTCCTCGAGATACTGGGTGGTGAGGAAGATCGTCACACCATCGGCCGTCAAATCCCGCACGATTTCCCACATCGTGCGACGGCTACGCGGATCCAGTCCCGTTGTCGGCTCGTCCAGAAAAACGATTTCCGGCCTGGTGACCAGCGTCATCGCCAAGTCCAGCTTCCGGCGCATACCGCCGGAGTAGGTCGTCGCCCGCTTTCGCGCCGACTCCACCAGATCGAACCGTTCCAGCAGCTCGGCGACCACCCGCTTGGCCTCGGCGCCCCGCAGACGGTGTAGATCCGCCATCAACTGGAGGTTCTCTTCGCCCGTCAGCAGATCATCCACCGCCGCGAACTGACCGGTGACCCCGATCGCCGCGCGCACCGCCTTGGTCTCGGACGCGATATCGTGCCCGGCGACATGCGCCGTGCCGCCATCGGCCTTCAACAGCGTGGTCAGCACGTTCACCGTCGTCGTCTTACCCGCCCCATTCGGACCGAGCAGCGAAAAAATCGTCCCGGCACCGATATTCAAATCAATGCCATCGAGGACGACCTTGTCCCCGTAGGCCTTCCGCAGCCCGGAAGCTGCAATTGCTGAAGTTGTCATGCGACGACTGTCATCGGCCGGCCTGACACTGACCTGACACCGACCTGACACGTCCACTGACACGGTGTTCGACCTGGTCACGGCGGACAAGCCGGGACGCGGACATCGGTCCGCGGCCACTACCTACGACCAGTCGAGCCATCCGAGGGTTCGGCCGTTGGGCCGCAGGCGATGTCGAGGAAGGCTTCGCGGAGCAGGGCGGTGATTCGCTCGGGCGGGGCGTCGCGCAGTCCGTCGAGCTGGAGCAAGTGCCGACCGATAACGGTGCCGATGGTGATCGCGCCGATGAGCCCGGCGCGCAGGTCCGCATCGTCGTCGGCCAGGTGCTGTGCAGCCTGCCGCTGCCGGGACACCATGGCGAGTTGCACTTCGGCGGCGGCGTCGGGATGGGTGAACATGGACCGGATCGCGGCGAGCGCGTCGGTGGGCTGCTGGGCGAGCTTGGTTTCGAGGGCCGCGAGCAGTTGGCCGGCTGCCTCTTCGGGCGTGCCGGTCACGAGGTCTTCCTGTTCGAAACCGGAAGCCTGGGCGAAGAGGTTGTCTTTCGACCCGAAATAGCGCATCACCAGTCCGGGATCGGTCTGCGCCTCGGCGGCGATCGCGCGAATGGTGGCCCGGTCGTAGCCGACCTCCGCGAACAACCGCCGGGCCGCGTCCAGGATCCGGGATTGTGTGCTCTGCCGTTGCTCGGCGCGGCTGAGAGGGCGAGAATTCATGAGCTCAGTCTACGAGCGTTGACCGAAGCCGGGCGCTATGCTAGTTTCGGTCAACAACCGTTGACCGAAAAATAGGTGGCTCGTCATGTGGCACACAATTCTGTTATCCGCACTGGCCGGACTGTTCGGCGCGAATGCGGTACCGCATTTCGTCAAAGGCATGGTCGGCGAACAGTTCCCGAATGTGTGGGGTAACGATCCGCTGCGCAATGCGGTGGCAGGCACATTCGGACTCGCACTCGCGGCAGTCATCGGATACTGGGCCGACCTGCCGTCGCATGTCTACGCGGGAATCGGCGCCGCCTTGGTGGGCGCGCTGCTGATGGCGGTATTCCACGGCCGCGGCGGGGCTTCTCGACTCAACTCCGCCCTAGGGCTCGCGAACCCATCTCGCATATAGCTTCAACGTTATTGTCATACTGTCAATACAGCCTCGGGTCGCCCCGGGGAGCGCTGGATCAACGACGAACCGAGGTAGGGCGTGAGCACACCATCCACCGCCAAGCAGGGCCCGCTCGCGGGCATCAAGGTCATCGAGCTGGCCGGGATCGGCCCCGGTCCGCATGCGGCGCTGCTGCTGGCCGACCTCGGCGCCGATGTGGTGCGGGTACAGCGGCCCGGCATGCTGCCCGGCTTCATGGAGCGGCCGCAGTGGCGCGGGCGCACCATCGTCGAGGCCAACCTGAAGGATCCGGCGGATATCGAGAAGGTGCTCGCACTCGCCGAGAAGGCCGATGTGCTGATCGAGGGCTTCCGGCCCGGCGTCACCGAGCGCATGGGCCTCGGCCCGGATGCCGTGCTCACGCGCAATCCGCGGTTGGTCTACGGCCGGATGACCGGCTGGGGTCAGGACGGTCCGCTGGCCGAACGCGCCGGACACGACATCAACTACATTTCGCTGACCGGTGTGCTGCACGCCATCGGCCGCAAGGGCGAGCGGCCGGTGCCGCCGCTGAATATGGTCGGCGACTTCGGTGGCGGCTCGATGTTCCTGGTGTTCGGCATTCTCTCGGCGCTGGTGGAGCGGCAGAGTTCGGGTAAGGGTCAGGTCATCGACTCGGCGATGATCGATGGGGCGCTTGCCCTTTCGCACATGATCTGGGGCATGCGCGGCATGGGCCTGTGGTCGGACGAGCGCGGCACCAACCTGCTCGATACCGGTATGTCGTTCTACGACACCTACGAGACCTCGGACGGCAAGTACATGGCGGTCGGGGCGATCGAGCCGCAGTTCTACGCGGAACTGTTGCAGGGCTTGGAAATCGATCCCGAGGGCCTGCCGATGCAGCTCGATCCGAATGGACAGGATCAGCTGAAGAAACTGTTCGCGGAGAAGTTCAAGACCAAGACCCGGGACGAGTGGGCCGCGATCTTCGACGGCACCGATGCGTGCACGACGCCGGTGCTGACTTTCACCGAGGCGGAACAGAATTCGCACATTGTCGCCCGCACCGGGTTGATCGAAATCGACGGTGTCGTCCAGCACGCGCCTGCCCCACGCTTCTCGCGCACCCCTGCCGGTACGCCCACCCCGCCGCCCAGCGCGGCGACGCCGATCGAATCCGTTTGGGCAGATTGATAATTCGCTAGTGGCGCGTCCAGTCCGGCTGGGCGAAGTGTGCGATTCGAGCGGCGGCCGGGTCGCGGCCGAGCAGCAGCACTTCGCGGAACTGCCAGAGCATGGCACCGGTCGGTGCGTGGATGGTCATGTTCTCGGCGAGGCGCATCTGCAGTAGACCGGGGCCGTCGTAGGCGACCGAAGGGGCGTCGGACCGCAGATCCTTTTGCCGCACAGCCTCGTTCGGATGCACCCAATGCGGGACATCGTCGGCGGCCAGCCGGGCGAGATCCACTTGATGGACCGAGTGGACCTCGTCCGGACTGGGCCGCAACTCGGATACGTCGGCGAGAGCCGCCACGATCGGCGTGATGACGAAACCCGATGCGGCGGGAAAGTCGTCGAGCCTGCCGAGCAGATCGGCCGGGCTCGCGGTCAGTCCGAGTTCCTCGTGCAATTCACGTATTGCCGCCTGCTCAACGGTTTCTCCGTCGTCGACCCGCCCACCCGGTAGCGCCCATTGCCCGGCATTGCGCCCGCGATACGCGCGTTTGATGACCATCACCGACGGCGGACCGTCCACTGCCACCACGCACAGCAACACCGCCGCCCGACGAAGACCCGGTGCGTCGGCAACCTCAGTATGCGGAAATCCGCCCAACCGCGCGCCCGCCAACTCACGGAAGCCGTCAACACTATCGGGGACACGCGGTCCCGAAATGAGATCCATACCCTCGATATTGCACTACCGGGTCAGTAGCAGGTGAGCGGTTGGAGGGGGTCGGCGGCGCGGGGGGTGAGGGCTTCGTAGGCGGCGGCGATGGACTTCACCGCCAAACGGAGTTCGGGTTCGGGGTGGGTGAAGGGCAGGCGGATGAAGCGTTCGAAGGCGCCCTGGACACCGAATCGCGGTCCGGCGGCGAGCAATACACCGTGGTTGGGGGCGGTGGCAGCCAGTGCCGTCGAGACCGGCGCCGGTAGCTGCGCCCAGACGGACATGCCGCCGTCGCCGACGATCGTGCGCCAGTCCGGGAGCTCCTCGCCGAGTGTGGCGAGCAGGGCCGCACGCTGGGCGCGGAGTTGATCGCGACGGCGGGTGAGGATGGTGTCGGCATTCTCCAGCAGGTGGATGGTGGCCAACTGATCCATGACGGGCGTGCCGAGGTCGACGGTGGAGCGGATGCCGAGCAGTTTGGTGATCAGCGACTGGTTGGTGCGGATCCAGCCGACGCGCAGACCGCCCCAGAAGGATTTCGAAGCCGAGCCGATGGTGATGATCTCGCTGCCCTTGGCGAAGGCCGCGACCGGCGGGGGCGCGGTCCGGTCGGTCAGGCTCAGGTCCACCATCGACTCGTCGATCACCACGGTCATCCGGGTCTCGCGGGCGATGGCGGTCAGTTCGGCGCGACCGTCGGCGTCGAGCAGCAGGCCGGTCGGGTTGTTGAAGTCCGGCACCAGGTAGGCCAGGGTGGCCGCGGTTTGCCTTGCGGCACTGCGGATTCCGTCGAGATCCCAGCCGGATTCCGGGGTTTCGGGGCGCAGCGGCACCGGCACCGGGCGGGCGCCGACATCGCGGATCGCCTCGATGGCATTCGGATACGTCGGGTGGTCGATGAGCACCCGGGCCGCGGGCGCGGTGAGCACATTGAGCAGCAGGCGCAGGCCGTGCTGGGCGCCGAGGGTGACCAGGATCTGGTCCGGTTCGGTGGGCAGGCCGCGTTCGGTGTAGCGGCGGGCCAGTGCCTCGCGCAGTGCGAGGACACCGACCGGATCCATACCGTGCGTCCCGAGATAGGCCGGAAGACCTTGCAGCGCAACGGAGTACGCCTCCTGCATCTCCAGGGGCGCGGCCATCGCGGCGTAGGTCATATCGATGGTCGGCAGTTCCGGTTGCGCCATCATCGCCAGGATGCTGCGGGCCGGTTTGGTGCCGTCGTGCTGCACGTCACGCGGGAGGGCGACGGTACTGCGCGAGCCCTGACGGCTGATCAGATAGCCGTGTTCGCGCAGCAGGCTGTAGGTGGAGGTGATGGTCGTGCGACTGACGCCGAGCGTGGTGGCGAGGTCGCGCTCACTGGGCAGCGCGACACCGAGCGGTGCGCGACCATCGTGGATGAGCAGACGGATGCCTTCGGCGAGAGCCAGATAGGCCGGACGCGCCGACCGGCGCTCCCCCGGTTCGCCGTTCTCGTCCGCACTGCGCCAACTCCCCAGATCGCGGGCAAGGCTGGCGGCACCGATAACTCTCGTCGACATAAAGTCCAGTATTAGCCAAGTGGATATTTAATGGCAAGGCCAGTGCGCGCACGCTGACTTCTATGACCGCCCTCGCCACCCTGCTCGTCATCGCCGCCTTCGCCTATCTCGTCCACCGGTTCGCACCGCGGCCCCCGAGCGAGGTTTTCCGCCTCGAACGGTTCCACGCGCCGGGACCATTGACCGACTGGTCGCCGTCCTACTACGAAAACCAGCGCCAATACGCGGATCTCGCCGCGATCTACGGCCGCGGCGATGTGCCCGATCCCGATGCGCCCGCCCTCGCGCATCCCGAACGGGCCGCGCAGCGCCGGATCTCGAACCCCAGTTGCGCAGCGGTGCGGCCGACCGTCGGTGGCATCCAGGCCAGTTTCTGAGAACTGGACTGGTCTGCTCGAAGATGTCGGACCCGGCGTGCACACTGACCGTATGAGTGCTTCCGCTCGCCCGGTCACCGGGTCGGCGCTGTTCGAAACCGCGATCGGCACCTGCGCGATCGCCTGGACCGACGACTGCGTATTCCGATTCGGACTGCCCGAGGCGAGCCCCGCCGCGACGCGGACCCGGATCATGCGTCACAGCAGCCGAATTCCGGACGCCGAGGAAATTCCGGAGGCGAAACCCACCGGCCCGATCGCCGAAGCCATCGCACGCATCCAGGACCACCTCGCCGGGGAACTCGACGACCTGCGCTGGATTCCCGTGACCACCAATGGAATTCCGGAATTCCACCGCGCCGTCTACGAAGTGACCCGTGCGATCGATCCCGGCCACACCCTCAGCTACGGCCAGGTCGCCGACCGGATCGGCGCACCAGGCGCGGCCCAAGCCGTCGGACAGGCCCTCGGCCGCAACCCGATCCCCCTGATCATCCCCTGCCATCGAGTCCTGGCCGCCGACCACGCCCTCACCGGCTTCTCCGCCCCCGGCGGCATCACCACCAAACAACGCCTGCTGGAAATCGAACGCACCCCCGGCTTCGGCGAACCCACCCTCTTCTGACCACTGCATCGCAGCGGTGACCGGTCAGCCGCATCAGTGGCTGGGCTCCCAGGAAACCGTCGATCGGGCATAGTCGGAGCATGAGCGATGACCGACCAGCGCTGGCTGTTGCATTGGATTTGGAGCCGCATCCGGAGGGCGGGTGGTATCGGCAAACCTGGCGTAGTGCGGTGGAATTCACGCCGGAGGGCTACCCGGGGCCGCGCGCCAGTGGGACCGCGATCTATTTCTTGTTGATGCCTGGTGAGCGGTCAGCGCCGCATACGGTGCGGTCGGACGAGATGTGGTTGTGGCATCGGGGTGGGGCGCTGGCGCTCGACATCGGGGGCGAGGAGATTATCCTCGGGCCCGATGTCGAGCACGGTCAGGTATTGCAGGCGGTGGTGCCCGGCGGGGTCAGTCAGGCCGCGCGGCCGGCTGGCGATGAATATGTGCTGGTGAGCTGCATCGTTGCACCGGGATTCGACTTCGCCGACTTCACCCTCGACTGATCAGTCGATTTCCAGCACACCCTCGTCGACGGCCCATTTGATCGTCTTCTCCAGTTGCGCACAGGTTTCCGGACGTCCCGGCCCGTAACCCTGAGCGCTGAGTCTGGCGAAAACCGGGCAGCGCGCGGCCGGATTCTCGGTCCACTGCACCGAGGTCTGGTGCGACGAACTCTTGCGCACCAGCACCTCGCTCTGGCACGACTGACACCGCAGCGGCGTCAGCCCCTCCTCCAGATAGCGCTGCTTGTCGACCACGGTCTGGGCCTGCACCGCGGCCCGCCGCGCCGGTTGGTCGGCGAAGTCGGGTGCTTTCGCCCAGGTTGCCGCCATCAGACGCCTGCTTCCGCTTCCGTTTCCCGCTGGCGCCGCAGATTCTCGGCGACCTCGGCCTCCCACGCCTCGTTCGCCTTGCTGGTATCCACCTCGAATTCGAAGCGCTGGGTCATCTTGTCGGTCACATCGGCCAGATCCACATAGAACTGGTCGTACCACCGGCGCAGCTGGTAGACCGGACCATCCTCCTCGCAGAGCAGCGGATTCTCGACCTTGGACTTGTGCTTCCAGATCTCGACATCCTGCAGGAACCCGACGCTGATGCCTTCGGTCATCTTCGCGGCCAACTTGTCGGCCATCTCACCGTCGACGCCCTTCGGCTTCTCCAGCGAGACGCCCCACTGCAGCACGAACGAATCCTGCGTCACCGGGTAGTGGCAGTTGATCAGGACGCTCTTGACCTCGTATCCGCTGTAAATATTGACCAGCGGATTGATCATGTAGGAGGGCCCGAAGTACGACGCCTCGGACTTCAGCAGGGTGTCGCCGCCGTACTTGGAGGCCATGCCGATATCGGGACGACCCTTGGTCTCCAGGAACTGGGTGGCGATATGCCCCTCGAAGACGTTCTTGAAGTACGTCGGGAAGGCGAAGTGGATATAGAAGAAGTGGGCCATGTCCACCACGTTGTCGATGATCTCGCGGCAGTTCGCGCCCTCGATCAGCAGCGAGTTCCAGGTCCATTCGGTCCACCCGCTGTCGAGCTGTTCGCTCGGGTTGCCATCCGCGTCGGTGTACGGGCCGACGATGTGCGGAATGGTCACCTCCGGCGGCGGCTGGCTGCCCTCGACATCGTGCCAGACGAACAGCTGCCCATTGCGCTCCAGCGTGGTCCACTTGCGGGTCCGCGCCAGCGGCGGCACACGCCGCGCATACGGAATCGCGGTGCATTTGCCGTTGGTACCGGACCAGCGCCAGTCGTGGAACGGGCAGGCGATATCGCCGTCCTTGACCTCGCCCATGCTCAGGTCGCCACCCATATGCCTGCAGTAGGCGTCCAGCACCCTGAGTTCGTCATTGCTGTCGACCCAGACGACGAGCTTGGTTCCGAACACTTCGACCGCGTGCGGCTTGCCGTCGCGGAACGACTTCGCCAACCCGAGGCAATGCCATCCCCGCGCGTATCGGGTGGGCGCGGAGCCCACATCGAGCTCGCGAACCTTCGCACCGCTCCGCGGTGTCGGATTTGCCGCCTCCCGGGTCCCTCCGGGGTTACGCACGCTGCCGCCTCCGGGCCCGTCGCTCGGCGGCGGTGGGGTAACTGCCATCGCGATTCCTCCTCCTTCTATACTAGAACACGTTACAAAAATGTCGCGTTCCACGCCAGCGATTCCGGCGACCACCTGCGAATCGGTGACGAATGCCCCTTACGGTCACCCGTTCTCGACAGAAATAAGAACCTGTTCTAGTCTCAGATGCAAATGAGTACCGGTTACCAATCCGACCAGGCAGGAGCGGGTCCCGCGATGACGCAAGAAGTGACCGAACGGGTCGAAGCACTGTTGCCGACGCTGCGCGAGCGCGCACAGGAGGCCGAGGACCTGCGGCGCATCCCCGACGAATCGATGAAGGCACTGCAGGAGACCGGCTTCTTCCGCCTGCTGCAGCCCAAGCAGTGGGGCGGCCATGCAGCCGATCCGGTCGTGTTCTACGACACAGTTCGCAAGCTCGCCAGCGCATGCGGCTCCACCGGCTGGGTGGCGGGCATCGTCGGCGTGCACAACTGGCACCTCGCGCTGTTCGACCAGCAGGCGCAAGCGGATGTGTGGGGCGAGGACAACGAGGTCCGGATCTCCTCGTCGTACGCCCCGATGGGCGCGGGCACGGTCGTCGACGGCGGCTATATCGTCAAGGGCGCGTGGGCCTGGTCCTCGGGCTCGGATCACGCCACCTGGGCGGTGCTCGGCGGTCCGGTGATCAAGGACGGCAAGCCGGTCGACTTCGGCAGCTTCCTGATCCCGCGCACCGACTACCGCATCGATGATGTGTGGAATGTGGTCGGCCTGCGCGGCACCGGCTCCAATACCGTTGTGGTGGAGGACGTTTTCGTGCCGTCGCACCGGTTCCTGAGCTTCCGCGCGATGAGTGAGCTGAAGTCCCCCGGCTTGGCGCAGAACACCGATCCGGTGTACAAGATGCCCTGGGGCACAATCCATCCCACGACCATCTCCGCACCGATCGTCGGTATGGCCTACGGCGCGTATGCCGCCCATGTCGAGCACCAGGGCAAGCGGGTGCGCGCGGCCTACGCCGGCGAGAAGGCCAAGGACGATCCGTTCACCAAGGTGCGCGTCGCCGAGGCCTCCAGCGATATCGATGCGGCCTGGCGTCAACTGTCGGGCAATGTCGCCGACGAATACGCACTGCTGGTGGCGGGCAAGGAGATTCCGTTCGACCTGCGGGTGCGAGCACGCCGCGACCAGGTGCGCGCGACCGGCCGGGCGATCGCCTCGATCGATAAGCTCTTCGAAGCCTCCGGCGCCACCGCACTCGTGAACGGCACTCCGCTGCAACGCTTCTGGCGCGACGCACACGCCGGTCGGGTGCACGCCGCCAATGATCCCGAGCGCGCCTATGTCATGTACGGCACGCACGAATTCGGGCTTCCGGTTACCGACGGCATGGTCTAGCCGTGACGGCGACAACCGAACTCACCTTCGAATCGACCTCGCGATATGCGCAGGCGCGGCCCGATCTGCGCCTGCACTATCACGAGGCCGGAGTCGGCAACGGCCCGACGATCGTGCTGCTGCACGGCGGCGGGCCCGGCGCCTCCTCGTGGTCGAACTTCGCCCGCAATATCCCGGTGCTGGCACGCGAGTTCCACGTGCTCGCCGTGGATCAGCCGGGATTCGGGCTCTCTGATAAGCCGACCGAGCATCCGCAGTACTTCGTGCACAGCGCCTCGGCGCTGAAGGATCTGCTCGATGCGCTGGAGATCACCGGACGCGTACACCTGCTGGGCAATTCGCTCGGCGGCGGTACCGCGGTGCGATTCGCGCTGGACTATCCGGATCGGGCGGGCAAGCTGGTGCTGATGGGTCCGGGCGGGTTGAGCGTCAACCTGTTCGCACCGGATCCGACCGAGGGTGTGAAGAACCTCGCGAAGTTCAATTACGAGCCGACCAGGGAAAACCTGGAGGCATTCCTGCGGATCATGGTCTTCGATCAGTCGCTGATCACCGATGAGCTGATCGATGAGCGCTTCGCCTCGGCGAGCACGCCCGAGGCGCTGGCCGCGACCAGGGCGATGGGAAAGTCCTTCGCCGGAGCCGATTTCGAGCAGGGCATGATCTGGCGGGACGCCTACCGGCTGCGCCAGCCGGTGCTGCTCATCTGGGGCCGGGAAGATCGGGTGAATCCACTCGACGGAGCGCTGGTCGCGACGAAGATGATTCCACGGGTGCAGCTGCACGTCTTCGGTGGTTGCGGGCACTGGGCCCAGCTGGAGAAGTTCGACGAATTCAACCGGCTGGCAACGGATTTCCTTGCCGGTGTGAAGGAGAAGTGATGGGCATTCGATCACTGGCGTATCTGCGCATCGAGGCCACCGATATGGCGGCCTGGCGCGAATACGGGCTCAAGGTACTCGGCATGGTCGAGGGCAAGGGCAGCAATCCCGAGGCGCTGTATCTGCGCATGGACGACTTCCCGGCTCGGCTCGTCATCTCGCCGGGCGAGAAGGATCAGCTCCAGGTCTCCGGCTGGGAGACCGCCAATGCGGCTGAGCTGCAGGATATTCGGGACCGGCTGGATGCGGCCGGGGTGCCGTTCAAGGAAGGCACCGCACAGGAGAAGGCCGATCGCCGGGTCCACGAGCTGATCTCGTTCGAGGATCCCTCGGGCAACACCCTGGAGGCGTTTCACGGTGCGGCACTGGAACATCGGCGCGTGGTCAGCCCCTACGGACACCGCTTCGTCACGGGCGAACAGGGACTCGGCCATGTGGTGCTCAGCACCAAGGACGATGCGGCGGCGCTGACCTTCTACCGCGATGTGCTCGGCTTCCGGCTGCGCGATTCGATGCGGTTGCCACCGCAGATGGTCGGACGGCCCGCCGACGGTGAACCGGCCTGGCTGCGTTTCTTCGGCTGCAACCCGCGCCACCACTCGCTGGCCTTCCTGCCCATGCCGACCCCGAGCGGCATCGTGCACCTGATGCTCGAGGTGGAGGGCTCCGACGATGTCGGGCTCTGCCTGGATCGCGCATTGCGCAAGAAGGTGAAGATGTCGGCGACGCTGGGCCGGCACGTCAACGACAAGATGCTGTCGTTCTACATGAAGACACCGGGCGGCTTCGACGTCGAATTCGGTTGTGAAGGTTTGGAAGTCGACGACGCCGACTGGATCGCACGGGAATCCACCGCGGTCAGCCTGTGGGGTCACGACTTCACGGTTGGACAGCGGCAGCAGTAATGCTTGACAGGGCGAGCGGGGAGACGATGACCACCGACGAATACCCGGCGATCGACGGGCGACAGTTCCGAAATGTATTGGGGCAGTTCTGCACCGGCATCACGGTGATCACCACCTTCGATGCCGACGCTGCTCCGATCGGGTTCGCCTGCCAATCCTTCGCCGCCCTGTCCCTGGACCCGCCCCTGGTGCTGTTCTGCCCGACCAAGACCTCCCGGTCCTGGGCGGCAATCGAACAGTCCGGAGGCTTCTGTGTGAATGTCCTTGCCGAGGAACAGCAGCAACTGTGTGCCCGCTTCGGTTCCCGCGAACCCGATAAATTCGCCGAAACCAAGTGGCACACCTCGGAACTGGAGCTCCCGCTCCTGGACGACGCCTTGGCCACCATCCAGTGCAAGGTGGACAGCGTCGTCGACGGCGGCGATCACTACATCGTGATCGGCCGGGTGCTGGCCCTGTCGGAGTCGACCAGCTCCGGCAGGCCGCTGTTGTTCTACCGCGGCCAGTACACCGCCATCGAACCGGATAAGACCGTCCCGGCCCCCTGGCGGCACGACCTGGAGCATTTCCTCACCACGACAACGCTGGACACCTGGCTGTAGAAAATGTGGCCCCGCCCGGGAATCACCTGGGCGGGGCCATATTTCACTTCGCAGGACGCGTGCTGCGGAAGGTGAGAGCGACGACGAAGGTCAGCGCGGCGATGACCACGGCGCCGGCGAAGGCGGTGGTGATGCCGCTGACCAGGGCGTGGTGTGCCGAACCTCCGGCATCGCGGGCGGCGGTGCCGAAGATGGTGACCAGAATGGCGAGGCCGAGGGAGGAGCCGGTCTGCTGCAGGGTCTGCAGCGCGCCGCCTGCGGCACCGGCCTCGGTCGGCGCAACGCTCGACATGATGATCACATTGAGCGGCGAAAAGGCGAGGCCGATACCGCTTCCCATCAGGATCATGGCGATGAACAGCATCGGGAAGTAGGCGGTGTCGACCGTCAGTCGGGTCAGCAGCACCAAACCGGATCCCATCAGCAGTGTGCCGATTACCGTCACCGGTTTCGGACCGAAGCGCGGCAGCAGCCGCGGGATCAGCCGGATCATGGTGAACATCATCAGCGCCGTCGGCATGAAGGCGAAACCTGTTGCCAGCGCACTCAATCCGCGCACTTCCTGCAGGTACTGGGTGAGGAAGAAGAACATCGACATACCGGCCATCGGGCCGAGGAACATATTGGCGTAGGCCGCGGCGCGATTGCGATCGGCAAACAGCCGCAGCGGCAGCAGGGGCTGGGCCGTGCGCGCCTCGATGGTCAGGAAGGCAGCGATCAATACCGCGCCGACAGCCAGCCAGATATCGGTGCCGGCATCGCTCCAGCCGTGTGATGCGGCGCTGATGAAGCCATAGACCAGGGCGGCAACACCCCCGGTTGCGGTCACCGCACCGGGCAGGTCGAGGCGGGCGGGCTGACGGGCCGCGGCGGGAGCGACGGGCTCGGAGGCGGCAGCGGAGCGTGACCACGGAAAGACCCGCGAGCGCCGCAAATCCAACCCAGCATCCGGCAGATAACGCAGCGCGAGCACTACGACGACCAGGCCGAAGGGCACATTGATGAACAGCGCCGAGCGCCAGCTCAGCCATTCGGTCAGCAGGCCGCCGACGATCAGTCCGATTGCGAAGCCCGCACTGGACATGCCGGAAAACAGTGCGAGCACCCGCATCCGGGCCTTGGGTTCACTGAATGTGGTGGTCAGCAGTGCGAGGGTGCTGGGACCGGCCATGGCTCCGCCGATTCCCTGCACAACACGGGCGATGAGCAGCCAGGTGGCCGACGGCGCCAGCCCGCCGGCCAGCGAGGCCAGGGTGAACAGTGCCGTACCGGCGATGAACAGGTTGCGACGGCCGAAGAGATCACCGGCGCGACCGCCGAGCAGCAATAGACCGCCGAAGACCAGGGTGTAAGCGTTCATCACCCAGGACAGGTTGGTCGCGCTGAAGTGCAGGTCGGTGCTGATGCGCGGCAGCGCCACATTCATCACGGTGATGTCGAGGATGATCATCAATTGGCAGGTCAGCAGCGTGACCAGCACAATGCCGGATCGGAGCCGACCGGCACCGGAGATTGCGGGCACACGGGTGTCCGCGGACATGGTGGTAGACAAAGAACGCTCCATCGAATGGGACTCAAACGGAGGGAGCCTCCGCTTCCGATAGAGCTATCATATGGAGGGTTCCTCCAGTTACGCAAGCCTATCTGGAGGGTCCTTCCGTTTTCCAGTGGAGGGAATATGGCAGCACCGTCGACGGGACGGCCGATGCGCGCGGACGCCCGGCGCAACTACGAGCGGATCGTGGCATCCGCTCAGGAGGCATTCACCGATCAGGGACCCGACGCCCCACTGGAAGAGATCGCCCGCCGCGCCGGAGTCGGCATCGGCACGCTCTACCGGCACTTTCCGAGCCGCGAGGTGCTGATCGAAGCCGTATACCGTTCCAGCATCGAACAATTGAGCGCCCGCGCGCACGAACTGCTCGAAACCCACTCGGCCGCCGCTGCTTTCGAGACGTGGCTGCGCGAACAAGTGCAGTGGGTGATGGACAATCGCAGCCTCGCGACCACCATGAAGGCCGGTATGGACAAGGGCTCGCCGACTTTCACCCTGTGTCGAACGATGATCACCGATGCGGCGGCCGCGCTGCTACACGCGGCACAGACTTCCGGCGATATCCGCCGCGATATCGAGCCGCGCGATCTGCTCAGATTCGGCCACGGGATCGGGGTCGCCTGCGAAACGGTCCCCGAGGCCGCCGGTCGCATGGTCGATGTGACGCTGGACGGTATGCGCGCGCCGAACTGAGCAGATGGCGGAAAGCCGAGGTGTCGATCCCCATCCCATTCGCATGGGACCAGCCGTTTTCAAGACGGTGACGGACGCCGGTCCGCATGACTTTCCAGGGTGAGCGTGGCGGAAAGACGAGGGCACGATCCCCAAGGCCGTTGGGCCTCGATTCGCTTAGCAAGCGATCCCAGACGCCCGTCTGGTCGACTTTCCCGGTGGTGCGCCCGGTAGGGATCGAACCTACGACCTTCGGATTAAAAGTCCGCAGCTCTACCAGCTGAGCTACAGGCGCATCGCGACCCCGACGGGAATCGAACCCGCGTCGTTCTGATCGACAATCAGAGTGCTCAACCAGCAGAGCACGAGGCCATGGATACCCGTTGAGAGAATTGAACTCCCATCTCCTCCGTATCAGAGAGGCGCTCTCCACCATTGAGCCAAACGGGTGTGACGCAGATCGGAATCGAACCGACGTGGTCCCTGAATGAAAGTCAGGTTGCCCATACCAACAGAGCAACTGCGCCGCAGTGGGGACGGTAGGGATCGAACCTACCTGCCGAAGCACCTGATTTACAGTCAGGGTGAGCCACCAGGCCCATCATCCCCCAGCGTGAAATATGCTGTTCCTATTGAGTTTTCGAAGGCGATACGTGTGGTTGAACGGGGGGCCGCAAAATCAAGAAGGGCCGCTCCCTGGCGTTTGCCTGGTGCGACCCGTTGCGACACAAGAGCTATGTCACGGACTGCACGCGGCGCTGGAAATGTCATACGACGAAATGCTCTGCGAGGACCCCTTTTCCAAGGCAGCATCGAACAAGCGCGGACGCTTCTCGAATTTCGTCTTGGTGGTCATTGCCGGTCCTTCCCGTGAACTTCGGTATATCCAAGGTATGCACAGCTCCGCGAGACCGCAACCGAATTAAATCGCCCAAATAGGCTGTCGCACATCGCGTGGCCGTCGCGCATAGGTTGCGCCCTTTGCGAGGTGTCCACTGGATATGCGAGCGCCCCATCAGGCGTGCGACGCGACCACGCGGACAGACCACATGGTCGAGCCCACTACGTGAGCGGTGTGCAGGTGGCGGAATCCGGCAATTCCTTTGCTAGGAAGACGGTTTGGGCCATCATCTTGATGCCGGACATCTGTTCGCGGAAGACCTCGATGGACTCTTCCGGATGGACCGAGTCGATGACGGCGTGGGGGCCGATGGCGTTGAACTGATGGCTCACGCCACGGGGGATCTGCATATCGACGAAGGAGCAGGGGGGGACGATCAGGTTGTATCTGGTGCGGTGCAGACCGGGCGGGGTGTCGGGAAGATCATCCTCGAATTGGTTGGGCGCGAAGGGTGTTACGCCTTCGACGTCGGTTACGCGGAACGGCGAGAGGCTGCTCACCCGGATGTGAGTGTCCGGACCGGTCATCATGCGGACGAAGCGCAGGCCGGTGTGCAGATGCATGCGCGAGCAGATGCCGCGTTCCTCGGCATTGTAGAAATCCATGATGTAACGGTCGGCGAAGAAGCCGTCGAAGGGCGACTCGATCATGTAGACGTCGCCCTCTTCGAAGGTCTGAGAACGGATGACGCCATCCGCGTCGGGTGCGGTTGCGGCACGGCTCGCCTTCGCATTCCGGACGATCTGGGCGAAGGCCTCGACGACGACCGCGGCGACCTCCGGCGGGAATTGTGCTACGGGCGTAACGACATTGCGCCCAGCATCGACGAATTCGGCCAGGTCGTGGATCTCGTTCTCGTCGTCGGCGTGGTGTTTGATTCGGGGGTCGGACATTCGGCTCCTACTTCAACGTACGACTGCGGCTCCCGGCTGTGCCTCGTCGGCGCTCGGCTCCGCCGTGCGCCGCGGGCGCGCTGTGCCTTTGGTTCACTCGCTGACGCTCGCTCACGGCCCGACTTCGAAGGACCGCAACCACAGCTCCAACGACAGCACCAGCCACAACTTGCCGCCCTGCCGCGGCAGCAGCGCACCGTCACCGCGCAGCCACGAGCGGATGGTGTCCGCACGGAACAGGCCGCGCGCCCGCGCGGACGAGCCGAGCAGCAGGTCGTGTCCGAGTTCGCGCAGCGGCCCGGAGAGCCACTGCTGCACCGGAACTCGCATACCGCTCTTCGGGCGCTCCACGATGGTTGCCGGAAGTAGATCGCGCACAGCCTGTTTGAGGATCCATTTCTCGCTGGTACCGGCCAGTTTGAGCCTGCCTGGAACACGGAAGGCGTGGTCGATGACGGCGCGGTCGAACAACGGTGCACGACCCTCCAAACCGCTCGCGGCGGTGAGTCGTTCGACCTTGGTGAGGATGTGATGCGCGCCTTTGGTGCGCAGGTTGGTGTGCAGCAGTTGGTTCAGCAGGCTGGTCATCCTGCCCTGGCGCAGGTAGGGCGAGAGCAGTTCGGTCAGTGGCGGCGCGTCTGCCAATGCGGTCAGGGCATCGGGGCTCAGTAGTACCGGCAGGTCGCTGTAGCACTTGCGGTAGCTGTCCAGATAGGCCAGCGCCCTGGCGTCCGGAGATGGGTCGTCGCGGGACAACTCGAAGATCAGCATCGGCAGGTTCTTGGGGCCACCGAAGACCGGATCGCCGCCCTCGCCGTTGAGCACGACCCGAATACCGTCTGCGGCAACAGCCTCCGCGAGCATCAAGTTGGGCACCGTGAGTGGGTCGCCGACCGGGCAGTCCAACAACGACACAGTCTCCGCCAATCGCGACGCGACCGTTTCACCTGGCACCGTGAGCACTCGATGTTCGGTATTGCAGTGTGCGGCAACGAGTCCGGCGTACGCGAGTTCGTTCGGCGTGGTCCCGCCGAAGCTGATGGAATACGAGCGCACACGCTGATCGTGCAGTTCGGCGGCGAGGGCGGTGACCAGACTGCTGTCGATGCCGCCGGAGAGCAGGACACCGACCTGCTCGCCCGCGGGCAGTCGGCGGGCGACCGCATCCTCGAGCAGTTCGCGGAGTTCGAGTGCGTGGTCGGCGGCCGATCGGTCGTCCTCGACTTCGATCGGCTCCCAGTAGGTTTCCTCGGTCATCGAGCCGTCGCCGTGCAGGCGGACGCAGCGTCCCGGCAGTACCTCGTGGATGCCGCGCAGCAGCGTCTCGGTTCCCGGCAGGTAGGCGAAGGTGAGGAAGGACCGAACCGCGGGCAGATGCAGACCGGTCCGCAGGGTGGGCCATCGGTGTAATGCGCGTAGCGATGTAGACGCGGCCCAGCCTTTGCCCGCGCGTGCGTGGAATAGCGTGCGGGTGCCGACGTGATCGCGGATCAGTACCAGATCGTCGCCGTCGGCGATGGCGAGTGCGAACATACCATCGGCGGCGGCGATTCCGTCGAGTCCGAGACGGGCGTAGCAGTGCAACAACAGTTCGGCGTCGGCGCAGTCCGGCGGCCCGTCCGTGCCGAGCCGGGCGCGCAGCTGTGCCGCGTTGAACAGCGTGACCTCACCTACGGCCGTCAGCTCACCAACAGTGAAGGGACCTTCCGCAATGCCCGGGCCATCGAGTAACCCCAGCGCGCGACGACCGGTCACCGACACCGGATCGCCGCCGACCGCCCGCACCTGACCGGCCGGATCGTCCGGCGTCAGGAACGCACACCATCGAGACATCTTTCCCCTCAGCCGAAATCGCCGCCGTCGTCCCCGCCGTCATCGTCCCAACCACCGTAATCGCCGCCCCCGTCGCTGGAACCGGACGACTGCGCGGCCGCCTGGCGGCGCAACTGCTCCTCTTCCTCGGCACTCAGCACACTCGGCGGCATGACCAGCGCGCCGAGTAGCGCACCGCCCGCCACCGCGGCCAGAATGCCGCCGAGCCGACCACCGAACGAGGACCGATTGACTGTCAACGCTCCGTCACCCCAGAGCGTCCGCCCGAAACCCGCCTCCCTGCCATAAACCACGGATCCGTTGCCATACGTGCGCTTCACGATCTTCGGCCCGAGCCCCTCGTCGGTCCCCGATTTACCCCGATCGTCGCGCCAGGAGACCACCCCCTGTGCACCACGCGTGCGCCACTCCTGACGCCCGTCGGCATACCGCCGATGCACAGACCCGTCAGCAAGCAACTCATCGGTATACGTAATCTGCCGATGCTCCGGCACAGCAATTCCCTTTCATGCAGCGGGCCAAGTCGGAAAGCCCGCGTACCGGGCACAACCCAGTTCAATCGAGTGTTCGCGGCGCACGCCTCGTGAGCCAGTCGGCGCACAGCGGCCACGCCGCGGCGATGCGGCAACCGCGCGCTCCCAGCGATCGACCTCGGTCATTGCTGCACGCGGCGGGCGCCCGGGATTGCGAAACCTCATGCGGCGGGCCAAGTCATGAAGCCCGTGGTTCTGGCGCGACGCAGTTCGGGCAGGCCGGTGCGGAGTGGGCGAACCGCACGGACGAGTCGGTGCACGGTGCGCAGCAACGATGCCGGGCGCACCGCTTCGACCTCGACGAACCGGCCGCGGCGTAACCACGCGCGTTCCCAGGAATCCATGTGCGCGGCAACGGCGCTCGGCATCGGGGCGCGGAGGTGGGGCAGGTGCAGGGTGCCTGCTTGACGCGGGCGCAGGCCCAAGGGGACAACTCGTACGCCCGGCGGAATCTCGGTCAGGTCCGCCAGCCGGGCTGGGAAGGCGAGGCCGTGGGAGCTCGCGTCGTGCAGGAGGTAGATGGTGCCGTCGACTCGGGCGAGCATTTCGGCGATGCCGGGGTCGAGCGGGAGTTCGGATGCGCTGAGGACCGGGCAGGCGGATTCCATGGGTAATCCGTTGGCGCGCAGCATTTGTGCGATTGCATCGGACTCGCAGACGAGTAGGCGAGGTAGGCCGTAGTCGAAGAGGTCGGGTTCGGGGGTGTGGAGTCCGGCGCGGATGGTTCGGGGTGGGGTGGGGGTCAGTAGGCCTGGGAACTCATGGCGGTCGAGAGCGGTGCGGAATGTGGCGTAGCTCAGTGGCGCGGGGACCGTGAAGGCGAACCGGCGCGGCGCTCGATGCGCCGGTGTGAGTAGACGGCAGACCTCGTAATAGAGCTGACGCTCGGTGAATCGGATGCCGCTCGGGGCGGCGGCGCGGTCGGCCGCGATGCGGAGCAGCCGATCGAGCATGTGCTGCTTCACCGGGTCGGCCACGTGAGGAAACCTACCTCGCGGGCGCGGCGTCGATCCGGATCGGCCGCATCCTCGATCCGCTCGACCGCCCGTTCCAGCACCATGAGCAGCTTCGCGGGTGGAATCGCGGCGATCGGCGACCACCACCCCTCGGCAAGCCATTCGATCTCCGCCGCCGACAACGGTTCCCCATGCAGGAATTCGGTGTCCTGCGGTTGCGGGCGCGGATCCCGCAAACGCAGCGCCGACGCATTGGCCAATACCGCACGCGGCGACAGGCCGACAACCACGGCCCGGCTCCCGAGTGCGGCGCGGGCCTTCCCTGCCATCGCAATTCCCGGCATGCTGGCATCGTGCAGCACGATCACCGGCACATCAGGCGGTAGCTGATCGATGCGGCCGGACAACGCCATGGACCAGGTCTGCGACACATTGTTGGCAGCAAGACAGGCGAGCACGCTGCGATCCGGGCACAACACCGCGAAACGCGGCCGGTCCACGGCCGGTGGCCACACCTGCCCCTCGTCGACCGATCCTGGCGGCGGGCCGCCGTAAACCGATATCCACCGACCGACCACATCCCGACGAAAGTTGCTGTACAAGCCCGGCATTCGAACTGTGGCGCGGCTCAGGAACCAGGGCTTTGCCGCGCCGATTCCGACGGTGGCCAGCACCAAAATCAATACACCGAGGGGGATCACCACCGCTGGCGATGCCACGCGCAGCACCATCAGGATGATGGCGACCACCACGATGGCCGACCCGAGTCCGAAGCGCGCCCGCTGGAACTCGCGCAGCGGATCCGAAACCTTCTTGCGCCCGGCCGCGTACCAGAGTTGCAATGATGTGTACCGCAGCGCACGCCCGTCACCGAGCCGCTCGGCGAGCTTGCGCATCCGGATATCGTGCAGTCCGAGCGGACTTTCCTTCGGTTCGAGCGCGAATTCCCGCTTACACGTCGAACAGCGCCGACCGCCGCGCTGCTTGCGCAGCAGATTCGCATTGCAATGCGGACAGATCACGATTCATGATCGCCGATTTCCCCACCCCTCCGCGACCCCCGAATTCGAATGTTCACCTGCCGCAAACCCAGTGGGCACCGCACACAAGCCGCAACGTCTGCGAGGCGTTCATCGGATATGCGCCACCCTCGCGCAAAAGGCCGCGACCAAACCGATCGCGGCCTTGCGGTCCAGGGGTCAGACGGAGACGGAGGCCTCGCGCTGGAGCTCCAGCGCGATATCGATCAACTGGTCCTCCTGCCCACCGACCAGCTTGCGCTTACCCGCACGCACCAGCATTTCGGCCGCCGAAACCCCATAGCGCTCGGCCTGCCGCTCGGCATGCTTCAGGAAGCTGGAGTACACACCCGCATAGCCCATCATCAGAGACTGGCGGTCCAGCAGGCATTCCTGCGGCATAACGGGACGCACCACATCCTCGGCCGCATCGGCGATCGCGAAGAAATCGATACCGGTCTTGATACCGAGTTTGTCGCAGACACCGACGAACGCCTCGACCGGCGTATTACCGGCACCCGCGCCGAAGCGCCTTGCGCTGCCGTCGATTTGCTTCGCACCGGCACGAACCGCATAGATCGAGTTGGCAACCGCCAGATCCAGGTTCTCGTGCCCGTGGAAGCCGACCTGGGCGTCGTCGCCGAGTTCGGCGACCAGCGCTGCCACCCGGTCCGAAACCTGTTCGAGCACAAGCGCACCCGCGGAGTCCACCACGTAGACGCACTGGCATCCGGCATCGGCCATGATGCGCGCCTGCTTGGCCAGCGCCTCCGGCGGCTGGGTGTGCGACATCATCAGGAAGCCGACGGTTTCCAGCCCCAGCTCCCGCGCGAGACCGAAGTGCTGGATCGATACGTCCGCCTCGGTGCAGTGCGTGGCGATGCGGCAGATCGACGCACCGTTGTCCTGGGAGATCTTGATGTCCTCTTTGACGCCCACGCCGGGCAGCATGAGCACCGCGATCTTGGCCTGCTTCGCCGTCTCCGCGGCAATCTTGACCAGCTCCTGCTCGGGAGTGTGCGAGAAGCCGTAGTTGAACGACGAGCCGCCGAGGCCGTCGCCGTGCGTCACCTCGATGACCGGCACACCGGCGCCGTCGAGCGCGGTCACGATATTGCGCACATCGTCGGCGGTGAACTGGTGGCGCTTGTGGTGCGAACCGTCACGTAGCGACGTGTCGGTGACGCGGATGTCGAGTTCTGCGGAATATGCCATGGTTGAGCTCCTTTACACCCGGGCCGACAGAATCTGGGATGCCATGACCTCGCCGACCTGGGTGGCGGCCGCGGTCATGATGTCGAGGTTGCCCGCGTAGGGCGGCAGGAAATCGCCGGCACCCTCGACCTCCACGAACACCGAAACCTTCGCCATCCCACCGGAAACCACCGACGGCGGGTCGAATTGCGGCTCGTTCAGCAGCCGGTAGCCGGGCACGTACTTCTGGATATCGGCGACCATCCGATGGATGGAATCCGCGATCGCATCGGTATCGGCATCCTCCGGGATCGCGCAGAAGATGGTGTCGCGCATGATCATCGGCGGTTCGGCCGGGTTCAGAATGATGATGGCCTTGCCGCGCTGCGCACCGCCGATGGTCTCCACACCACGCGAGGTGGTCTTGGTGAACTCATCGATATTGGCGCGGGTGCCCGGTCCGGCGGACACCGACGAGACCGAGGCGACGATTTCGGCGTAGACCACCGGCACCACGCGCGATACCGCCGCGACGATCGGAATGGTGGCCTGACCACCGCAGGTGATCATATTGACGTTCGGCGCATCGAGATTGGCGCCGACCAGATTCACCGGCGGCACCACGGCGGGCCCGACCGCTGCGGGCGTGAGATCGACCGCGCGAATTCCGGCCTCGGCGTATTTCGGAGCGGCCGCCCGATGCACATATGCCGAGGTCGCCTCGAATACCAGATCCGGCAGTTCCGACTGCGCGAGCAACCAGTCCACGCCCTCGTGCGAGGTTTCCAGCCCGAGCCCGCGGGCGCGCTTCAAACCCTCGCTCTCCGGGTCGATTCCGATCATCCACTTCGGTTCCACCGTGGTGGAGCGCAGCAGTTTGTACAGCAGATCGGTGCTGATATTGCCGGATCCGACGATCGCGGCGGTGACGGTCCCCGTTTCGGACACGGCAAGCCTCCTATTTGAATTGCAAACGGACAGAACCGAGTCCGGCGAACTCGGCGTGGAACGAATCGCCCGCGCGGGCATCGATGGCGCGGGTGCAGGAACCGGGCAGCACGATGTCGCCCGCCTTCAACCGCACCCCGAAACCGGCGACCTTGCGCGCCAACCAGGCCACCGCGATCACCGGATCGCCGAGTACCGCATCACTGCGACCCTCCGCGATTACCTCACCATTTCGGGTGAGCACGGCGTCAATGGCCTTGATATCCAGGTCTTTCGGCGCAACCCGCGCCGCACCCAGCACGAAACCGGCCGAGGACGCGTTATCGGAAATGGTGTCGGCCAGCCCGATCTGCCAATCCTTGATCCGCGAATCGATCAGCTCGATGGACGGCGCGTAGGCGACCGTCGCGGCGAGCACATCGGCCTCGGTGCATTCTTCGCCGGGCAGATCCGCGCCGAGCACGAATCCGACCTCGACCTCGACTCGTGGAATCAGATAGCGCGAGGTCTCGACCGGAACATCCTCGAAGACCTCCATATCCGCGAGCAGATGACCGTAATCGGGTTCGTCCACACCCATCATCTGCTGCATGGCCAGCGACGAAAGTCCGACCTTGTGCCCGACCACCTTCGCGCCGTTGTCGAGTTTGCGCCGGATATTGATCAGCTGGATCTGGTAGGCGTCGACGACATCGATATCGGGATGCCTGGCGATGAGCGGGTCGATGCCGACCCGATCGCGTTCGGCGGCCTCGAGTTCATCGGCCAATTCGATTCGTACCGCGTCGGACAGCACGCTAGTTTCCTTCCACTGTTGTCGCTTCGGGCACCGCTGCCCGCGAAAGCACTTCGGCGCCTGCCGCGAATCTGCCCGCGCGCCGACCGGAGAAAATGCAGTCGGACAGGGACAATCCACTGACATAGGAGTCCGAGCAGATACCGACCGCCGTCCGGCCGGCCGCGTACAGGCCGGGAATATCGGTTCCGGCAGTGGATTTCACCGCCCCGGTGTCCTCATCGACGACGACTCCGCCGAGGGTGAGCATCGGGCACGGATTGACAACGCTCGGTTTGATACCCACGTCCAACAACCAGAATGGCCCGGCCCCAACCGTTTTGGTGAATTCGGCGGGCTTGCCGACCGGATCGGGCGCACCGTTCGCGATCGCGGCATTGTGCTCGGCGACGGTGGCGCGCAACCCGTCGGCATTGATACCGGCCTTCGCCGCAACGGCATCCAGAGTTTCGCCGCGCACGGCATTGCGCCGCATCGCCTCGAACTGTCCGCGCTGGAACCAGGCCGACTGCGTCCGAATCTGTGAGATCGCGGTGCGCATGAGTCCGTCGTCGGCGAGCAGCCAACCCTTTCCGCCGTGTTCGGTGATCAGTGCGTGGCCGACCGCGGCACCGTAGCGGGTCTCATCGATGACCCGGCGCCCCTGCGCATCGACCAGCACCGAACCGGTAAAAGCACTGGGCGGCAAGATGAATCGCCATGCCGAGATATTGCCCATCCGATCCGTCGCCGCACCGACCTGCTCGGCCATCCGGATGCCGCTGCCGTCATCACCGGTGGTGCCGAGCGCGAGTCCGCCACGGTATTGCGGCCCGTACTCCCGCAGCATCTCCCGATTCGCGATGAATCCACCCGCGCTGAGCACCACACCGCGACGGGCCTGAATCCGAATTGTCGTGCGGTACCTGCGATCGAGCTTCGCGAGCTGACGCTCCATCGCCTTGCGCAGCGGTGGATAGTAAATGCCCGGCTTGGCAGCGATTTTCGCCATGCGGGTGTAGCGATCCCGGACCCGCCCGGGGGCGTCGCGCAGTGACTCACATTCGACGCCGATCACGGTGCCGTTGTCATCGGTGATCAATCGCGTTGCCTGCGTGAGGGTTTCCACTCGTACCCCGCGTCGCGACGCCGAGGCGGCGAGCGGACCGGTGAGCTTCTTCCCGGACGTGCCCTTGCCCTTGACCCGGTGCCCGCGCTGCGCGGGCGTCGCGACCTCGCGGCCGTAACCGGAGACCTCACTACCGGAGTAGTAGAGGTAATAGCTGTCATTCGGATACGACGTCTTGTACGGACACAGCGAGGCCTCGAACGGCACACCGTGTCCCTTCAGCCATTCGATCAGCGCCGGACTCTCGTCCACGAACCGCCGTAGCGTCTCGGGCGTGACGGCCGTGCCGACTTCACGCTCGAGATAGGCAAGCATCTGCTCCGGTGTATCGCGCACCCCGGCCTCGTGCTGCACCGAGGTGCCGCCGCCCGCGTAGATGATGCCGCCGGACAACGCCGACGCCCCGCCACCAGCGAAACGCTCCAGCACCAGCACCTGCGCACCCGCCTCGGTCGCTTCCAGCGCGGCCGCTGCCCCCGCCGCGCCGTATCCGACGACGACCACGTCGGCGGTCAGGTCCCATTCGCTGCTGGCGATTGCTTGCAGGTCGCTCGAAACAACACCGCCCATGTACATCACTCCGGTCAGAAACTGAAACAAGTTTTCTCGACGAATGGAACGTCGAGCGCGTCTTCTGCCACTCAACATAGACCAAATGCGGTCCCATTCTATAACGTGTTCTACATGACTGATCGGGAATACGATGTGGTGGTGGTCGGCAGCGGTGCCGCCGGAATGACCGCCGCCCTCGCCGCGGCCCACCACGGGCTGAGCGCGGTGATCATTGAGAAAGCCGCGCACTACGGCGGGTCGACCGCACGCTCCGGTGGTGGCGTGTGGATCCCCGGCAACAAGGCGCTGAAGGCCTCCGGCCGTCCCGATGATCGCGAGGACGCCCGTACCTACCTGCACAGCATCATCGGCGACGTGGTGCCCAAGGACCGGATCGACACCTACATCGACCGCGGTGCGGAGGCCTTCGACTTCGTCCTCGACCACACCCCGCTGAAGATGAAGTGGGTGCCCGGCTACTCCGACTACTACCCGGAGGCCCCCGGCGGCCTCGGCCAGGGCCGCTCGTGCGAGCCCGCGCCGTTCAACGCCAAGATCCTCGGCGAGGAGCGGTTCAACCTGGAGCCGCCGTATGCCAAGGCCCCGCTCAATGTCGTCGTCATGCAGGCCGACTTCGTCCGGCTCAACCTGATCCGCCGCCATCCCAAGGGCATCATGCGGGCCATTCGAGTCGGCGCCCGTACCTACTTCGCCAAGTGGACCGGTAAGCACATCCTCGGCATGGGGCAGGCGATTATCGCCGCCATGCGCAAGGGGCTCATCGACGCGAACGTGCCGCTGCTGCTGAACACTGCGCTGACCGAACTTGTAGTGGAGAACGGCGTGGTCACCGGCGTCGAAGCCGAGCACAACGGCGAGACCGTGCGGTTCACCGCCAGATACGGTGTGGTGCTCGGCAGCGGCGGATTCGAGCACAACGCCGAGATGCGGACCAAATACCAGCGTCAGCCCATCACCACCGAGTGGACCACGGGCGCGGCTGCCAATACCGGCGACGGCATCAATGCCGGTATGCAAGCCGGCGGCGCGGTCGATTTCATGGAGGATTCCTGGTGGGGGCCGACCATCTTCAAGGGCGGAAAGCCGTGGTTCGCGCTGGCCGAGCGGAATCTGCCCGGCACCATCATGGTCAACGCCGACGGTAAGCGATTCGGAAATGAGTCCGCTCCTTACGTCGAGGCTGTGCACACCATGTACGGCGGCGAATACGGGCAGGGTGAGGGTCCGGGCGAGAACATCCCCGCATGGTTGGTGTTCGACCAGCGCTACCGGAACCGCTACATCTTCGCCGGACTACAGCCTGGTCAGCGGTTTCCGTCCCGCTGGATGGAAAACGACCTGATTGTCAAGGCCGACAGCCTCGCGGAGTTGGCCACCAAGATCGGCGTGCCCGCCGAGAATCTGACGTCGACCGTCGAGCGGTTCAACAAGTTCGCCGAGACCGGTAAGGACGAGGACTTCGGCCGCGGCAACAGCCACTACGACCGGTACTACGGCGATCCGACCGTGAAGCCGAACCCGTGCCTGGCCGGGCTGGAGCAGGGTCCGTTCTACGCGGCCAAGATCGTGCCGGGCGACCTCGGCACCAAGGGTGGCCTGGTCACCGACACCGCCGGGCGGGTCCTGCGCGAGGACGGCACCGTGATCGAGGGTCTGTACGCCTCCGGCAATAGCGCGACCCCCGTGATGGGTCATACGTACGCGGGTCCGGGCGCGACCATCGGCCCCGCGATCACTTTCGGCTACCTGGCGGTACTGGATATCGCCGAGCGCAAGAAGCAGCAGTCGGCCAAGGCCACCGCCGAGGCGTAGGCGTGGCCTGGCGTCTCACGCAGCGGACGCCACCTTGCCAGCCGCGGCGCCGCCGCCGCACGATCGATCCGAGGCAGTTGCCGCCGCGGCCTCGGATCGCTGGGATACGCCCACGACAGGTCGCCCGCATGCCCGGGCGATCTGTCCACAAGCATTCACAAGGAGAACTCGATGCCCATCGACCCGAAAATCGCACTCGGTGCGGAACTTCCCAGCGGGGAGTTCGCCTGGACGCCGTCCGAAGTGCAGCTGTACCACCTGGGTCTCGGGGCGGGCGGACGCTGGACGGATCCGGCCGAACTACGCTACGTCGACGACCGCGCCCCGCAGGTGCTGCCGACCTTCGCGACCGTGGCACCCACCTTCCACGACACCGAGCCGCCGAAAGTGCAGTTCCCCGGCATCGATATCGATCTGGCGAAGGTTGTGCACGGCCACCAGGAGATCGAAGTGCACCGCCCGATTCCGGCCGCGGGCAAGGCGACCATCACCAGGCGCATCACCGAACTCTGGGATAAAGGCTCCGCCGCCGTCGTGGTGCAGGAGCATACGATCACCGGCTCCGACGGCGAACCGCTGTGGACCGCACGCTCATCCATCTTCGCCAAGGGTGAGGGCGGCTTCGGCGGCGAGCGCGGCCCGAGCACCAAGGCCGAACTCCCCGAGCGCGCACCGGATTTCGACGTCAACACCCCGACCCTCCCGCAGCAGGCCCTGCTCTATCGCATGTGCGGCGACCGCAACCCCCTGCACTCGGATCCCGAATTCGCCCGCGCCGCAGGCTTCCCCGACCCGATCCTGCACGGCCTGTGTACCTACGGCATCGTCTGCAAAACCGCCACCGACACCGTGCTCGATTCGGACGCGAGCCGCGTCACCGGCTTCCGCGCCCGCTTCGCCGGTGTCCTCTACCCCGGCGAAACCATCCGCACCCGAATCTGGCGCACCGACGGCGAGCTCATCATCAGCGCCACCGTCGCCGACCGCGCCGACGCCCCCGTCCTCGCCGACGTCAGCCTGCGCTTCACCTGAGCACTGGACGTCTGATCACGATGTACTGGTGGAGGCAAACGCCGAGAGCACCCCTCCACCAGTACATTTTCGGGACAAGGGAGGCCTGGGCGGGCCGCTTTGCGTCGGCCGAGGGACCCTGCGCCAATGCATCCTCGAGGCGTGGGGAGCCTCGGTGTCCAGGTCGCAGGATGCGACCTGGACCTCAGCTGGGCACGCTCGTGGTCCCGTCGTTGCGTGCCCGTTTGATTGCGACGCCCTGAATGACCAGGGCGTACAGCAGGATCACCAGGATCGGGGCGGCGATCGGGACCCAGGCCAAGCGCAACGGAAGCAGCGCCGCACCGACAGCCACCGCAGAAAATGCCACCGCACCGATGACGGACGGAACCGTGGTGGGGACAACCCCAACCGGCGCGGACACGGTCGCGGTATTCAGCAGATAGGCCGTGGCCACCAAACCGGTTGCGGCAGCGGCCAGTACGCCCGTATCCGCTGCGGCAAGCACCCCGATCGCCAGGAGTACCGCGCCGACCGCAGGCAGCCGGAACCACCAGCCCGCCACAACGAGCGCCACCGCCGGAATCCCGGCCCATGGCGTCATCAACGTCACCGAGGTCACCAGCAGGACCCCGGACAGAATGGCGAGGAATCGAATCATCGGCGCACCCTTACGGTTCGGCGATGGTCCGGGATCAATCGCATGACCTGATCCAGTCGGGCGTCTTCGGTCCAAGCCACGATATCGACGCCGACGGTTCCCATATCCCGATACATCGAGGCGCGCTCCAGATTCCACATCCGCGCCAGGGTCGGATCGAGATGTTCGTGGAAAGGGGTGCCGCGCAGGACATCGACGACCACCACCACATGTCCGCGCTTGCGCAGATCGATCAGTGCGAGCGCGAACTGAGTGTCCAGCAGTGTGGAGAACGCGACGATGATCGCACCGAGTGGCACGGCCGCATGCGGCGCCAAGGTGCCGGTGGTCGGAATGTGCTCATCGCCGACATCGAGCACGGTATCCACGATCCGATAGAACTGCCGCCGGCCGATATCCGGGCGCAGCCAGCGCGGGGACTGGCCGAGGCAGACCACCGCGGTGCGGTCACCGGCCTGCAGCGTCGACTGCACCACCTGCGCCGCACCGCGCACCGACAGCTCGAGCGAATCGGTGGCCGGGCCCGGCGCCTGCTGCGAAGTATCCACCAGCACAACCACATCCGCGGATCGGTTGGTCAGCCGCTCGGTGACGTATAGGCGCCCGCGCCGCGCACTCACCGGCCAGTTCACGATGCGGAGCTGATCACCGGGCGCGTAAGCGCGGATATCGGCGTACTCCACTCCGGGACCGTGCTTGCGGGTGAGGTGGGTGCCGAGCCGTTCGGGAAGTTCGGTGCGCGGCAACTTCATTCGCTGCGGGTCGGTGATCGGGTAGACGAACAGTTGCCCCGCGGGCAGCACCGCGGAGGCCACGGACAGTCCCGCCGGGCTCAGCGCGGTGACCCGCACCGACAGCGGATAGCGACCCCAGCGGTCCGCCGTCAGAGCCAACCGCAGCCCGGCGGGCGCCGTCCCGGAATCGATCGCCTCCTCCATGTCGATCCCGAGTCCCGCGAACTTCTCCGGCTTCAACCGAAGCAACGCGTGACCCGATTCTACGAAGGCACCGATCGTCGTCACGACCTCCTCCGTCTCGAAACACCGCAGCGTGCCGCCGCCGTCCACCTGGATCCGGGTCTTGGACTGCTGCCACGGCGCGGTGGCCAGCACGCCGAGCAGTGGAGCCGCGAAGACGACCAACTGCCAGCGACCGAGCACCACCGCGATAAGCAGCGCCACGGCCGCGCTCACCGCCAGCATGAACACCAACGGTGCTGGACGCCAGCGCAATTCGGCCTCGACGGCGGCACTCATATCCCGGTGCCGCGGCCCGCCCGCCATCGGCTCGTCCCGGGTCGGCGGTCGCGCCGCCGCGGCATTGGCCGCCGCGATCCCTTGGATGACGGGGGCCGTGGTGTCCGGCTGGGTCATGCCCTTTCCCACCGGGTCATGTCACCGACGCGCGCGGAACCGGCAGACGGCGCAGCAATTCGGTGATCACGTCCTCGCCGCGGATCCGGCGCACCCACATCTCGGGCCGCAAGGTGATCCGGTGTGCCATGGCCGGAACCGCGAGCGCCTTGACGTCTTCGGGAATCACATAGTCGCGCCCGAGCAGCAGCGCACGGGCCCGCGACATCTGCACCAGATCGAGTTCGGCGCGCGGACTCGCACCCACCTCGACCTGCGGATGCGCACGCGTCGCACCGGCCAGCGCGACCACATAGCTGACCACATCCGGATGCACCGTGACGAATTCGACGGACTGCCGCATCTCGAGCAGTCCGTTCGCATCGACCACCTGCACCACCTGCGGTGTCGCCGAACCGCGCTCCAAGCGGCGGCGGATCATCTGACGTTCGTCGTTCTCGGACAGATAGCCCAGCCGCAGCTGCATGGCGAACCGGTCCAGCTGCGCCTCCGGCAGCGGATAGGTGCCCTCGTATTCGATCGGGTTATCGGTGGCGAGCACGACGAAAGGCTGGGGCAGCTGGAAGGTTTCGCCGTCGATGCTGACCTGGCCCTCGGCCATCGCCTCCAGCAGCGCGGCCTGGGTCTTCGGTGGGGTGCGGTTGATCTCGTCGGCCAGCAGCACATTGGTGAAGACCGGTCCGCGCCGGAAATTGAACCGGCCCGTGGACATGTCGTAGATGGTGGAGCCGAGCAGGTCGGCGGGGAGCAGGTCGGGCGTGAATTGCACGCGGGTGAAGTCCAGGCCGAGCGCTGCGGCGAAGGACCTGGCGATGAGCGTCTTGCCGAGGCCGGGCAGATCCTCGATCAGGATGTGACCGCCGGAGAGTACGGCGATCATGATCAGCTGCAACTCATCCCGCTTGCCGACGATCACCCGGGACAGTTCCCGGAGCACCGCCTCGCTGCGCTGGATGGTCGTATCCATCGGCATCGTCATATGTCTACTCGCACTTGCCTCAAACCCATTCTCCTAAGACCGTATTCACTTCGGCATGATCGGGGGCCTACCTGGTTACGCAAGCTGCCTCCTCCGGGCCTGACCGCTCATGCCTGCGCCTCGCCGGCGCTCGGCTCCGGCATGCGCGTTGCGCGCTGTGTCATGATTCGCTCACTTCGTTCGCTCATGCCGGGTCGGTTACATCTTTTGCAGGCAGCGCAGGATTTCATCCAGCGCCGCCCGCCCCGGTGCGGGAGTCGTCTGATCCCGCAGTGCCGAGTTCGCCGGATCGACCCAGCGCCACAGCTCCGGGCCGAATTGCAAAATTCCGGCGGCCTCGGTCGCCTTTCGGTTCTTGGCGACCCGCAAGCCGGTGGACAACTCGAACTCCTTGGCCAGCAGCGGACGCAGATGCCGATCCCAATCGGCCCTGGTGCCGTCCGCGCGATCGGCGAGCATCTCCGCTCTGGCATGCCAGTGCCGCAGCATCTCGGCGGGACCGTTATCGATATCGTCGGATTCGGCATCGGTTTTGATGGCCGAACGGCCGGTCAACGACCAGATGAGCTGAATCATGGCCAGCGCCACCGGAACTGCGGCGGCGATGAGCAATGCGCCGCGGGCCTTGCCGAGGGTGATGAGCTCGATCAGCACGATGAGGATCAGCGCACCGATCACGATCGCGCGGTTCATACCATCTCCCCTTGCAGATCGGCCAGCACGATACGCAGCAGTTGTTCGGCCCGCATCCGCTGCCACTCCAGCATCGAATGCGGACTGAACCTGGCCTCCTCGAAGAGCGCGACCAATTCCCTGGCCGACGCGTCGTGCAGTGCGCCGCGCTCGAAGGCACGGGCCAGCACCTCCATCGGGGTATCCGAAGCCAGTGGTGCGGCGGCGCGATCGAAGGACAGCCCACGTTCCATCGCGACATAACAGGCGATGATGGCCTCGCGCGGATCCTGACCGGGCACATTCATGGCGGCCAGACCCATCTCGGCCGCCCTGGCCAGCGAACCCGCGACCGTCGGCGGGGCCGGGGGCACCGGGACCGGCACCGCACGCGGCTTGCGCTGCCCCGCCACCGCGACCACGATCAGCCCGATCAATGCCCCGCCGACCAGCACGGCGGCAGCGACAATGGCCACCAGTAGTGCCGTCCCGGTGAGGTGCTGCGTGGGCGCACTGTCGGGGGTCGGCGGGCCGGTGACCGCCTCCTGCGGGGTGCGGGTGGTGCTACCGCGCGGCCCCGACGACGGCACAGGCTCACCCTCGCGACCGAATCCGACGAAGAAAACCGCCGACGCCGCCGCGACGATCAAGGAAACGACCGCCAGCGCGGCCAGCACCAGTAGTCCGGTACGGCCGAGCAGTCCATCTCTGCGCTCGGAATCACGATCCACCTCCGGCATGGCCAGCGGCAGTCGATGCTGGCTGGCGATCACCCCGGCGATCAGGATCACCACCGATACCGTGAGCAGTACCGGCATCAATACCACCGAAATCGCCGATGGCACCGTGCGGTGATCGCCGGAATCATGGGCCCCGGGAATGTGGCCGCGCAGCGCGATCGCGGCACACGCCAGTAGCGTGATCAGCACGATCACGCGCCATATCGGCGCTCCCGCCCTGGCCACTTGCTACCACCACATCTGAGTACAGCTCTGAACAGGCACATAGTTACATGCCGAGTGGTCCGCTCGGGAGTGAATCGAATACTTAGGATCGCCTCCTTTTTATCCGTAACCGGCCGTGCATTTACCGGGGTGCGCAGCTGGTGACCGCGGCGGATTCGGGCTGACGGAGTTCACTCAGGCGGCTTGCGGTCCGGGCCAGGTCGGGGACGGCAGGGACGTCGGCAACCAGGTCGGATAGCGAGGTGCGGGCCTCGAGGACGAGCTGGAGATCGGCGTCGTAGAGCACGTCGACCAGATTGACGAAGCGCATGGCCCAGTCGGGCGGTACCTCGCGCAGGGGTGGGACGTCGCGCAAGGTCCAGCGGCGAAAGCGCTGTGCGAGTTCGACGTAGTCCGAGGCGGCGGTGGCGGTGCCGCACAGGGCGGCGAAGTCGAAAGTGATGGCGGAGCCGTCGACGGCGCCGGCGTGGATCTCGCGGGCACCCGAGACAACAACCACTGAGGTGCCGACGCCTACCGCGTCGTCGATGCGGTAACACCCGGAGGCGAAACCGGTGCCGCTGTGCGCGGCGCGGGTGCGGTAGTCGAGTGGGCCGTCGACCGAGACGATATCCAGGTGCGCGCGGATGCGCGCGATGGTCGGCAGGAAGCGGTCGTGGAACAGCGGGTTGGGCAGCAGTTGTTCCGGCGGGTAATTCGAGGTCACCACCAGGACGATGCGGCGGGCGAATAGCGCGTCCAGCATGCGCGCGATCAGCATGGCGTCGCCGATATCGTGCACGTGGAATTCGTCGAAGCAGACCAGTTCGGCATGACCGAGCAGCTTGTTTATGGCTTTGTCGATGGAGCCCGATTCGTGTGCCGCGGTGTGCAATTGGGCGAAGAAACTGTGGAAGTGGAAGCGGCGCTTGCGGTTCGACGCTGTGCCCGCGAAGAAGTCGTCCATCAGCATGGTTTTGCCGCGACCGGGTCTGCCGTGCAGGTAGATCCCGCGATGTCGCTTCATCGGCCTGCCGTGCCGGTCGAGCAGTTCGAGCAAGCGTGCGCGAGCCCGGAGTTGGTCGGCATCCAGTGCGACGTTGTCTTCCATGACACCCTCCTGATCCTCTACAGTTGTAGAGGATCAGCGGATGCGGCCGCCAGAGAAGGTGATGATGTCCACAACCGACCGACGCGCGGCACTCGTCGACGCCGCCATCGATGTGATTGCCACCCAGGGCATTCGAGCGCTCACCCACCGCGCCCTCGATACCGCACTCACGCTGCCCGGCGGGTCGGCCTCCTATTACTTCCGCACCAAACGCGCGCTCATCGAGGCGATCGCGGACCGGATCACCACCCGCTCCCGCGACGACTTCGCCGCCGCCGGGCTCGCCCCGTCCACCCCCATCGACCCCGATGACATCGCGAACGCCACAGCCGGCTGGCTCGACCGCCTACTCGTCGACCGTCGCAATCACCTGATCGTCCGGCATGCATTGATCATCGATCTGCTCGGCGACCCGGAACTGCACCGGCGGCTGACACACAGCCTGTTCTCGACCGATCGGGCGCGAGAACTATTCCACACCTTGGGTTTTCCCGATCCCGATGCATCAGCCGCAGACTTCATCGCGGTGGTCGAAGGCGCGGTCTTCGATAGATTCGCGGGCGCGCGGGCGCACCTTCCGGCGGGCACCCGGGACAGCGTCGACCAGCTCGCGGCCGTGTTGTCCCGCTATCTCACCCAGCCCCACTCGCTATAGGGCGTGCCCGTCGCGAACCCGCGGATTCCGGCATCGGAATAGCGGATCAGCGACTCTTCCGGCAGCGCGTCGAGCGAAAACCATTGCAGCCCATAGCTTTTATCCGGCTCCCGATTCGCCGGCTCACCCACCCAGCGCAGTGCATGGAAGAACAGCCCGAGCCGGGCTTCCCGCCCCGAGCCGATCACGTGGGCGGTATGAATCAGCCGCAGATCCGCCGGGTCGATGACAACCCCGATCTCCTCCCCCGCCTCACGCGCGGCAGCAGCCGTCGCGGACTCGCCGGACTCCAACTTCCCCGCGGGCAGATGCCACAGCCCATCGAACTCGTCCGCACTGCGCCGCCTGCTGAGCAACAGCTCACCGTCGCGCACGAGCAAGATGTGCACGTCGACAAGATGTCGCTCGGCCATCGGACTCCTCCCACTCCTGCGCCGCTCCAACCTACGCCGAAGTCGTCAGTTCGCGCTGAGCACCAGCCCTGAGGTCGGGACTCCTGTGCCCGCGGTAACCAGGATGTTCTCCAGGTTCGTCACCGGGTTGACGGAGGTGCCGCGGATCTGCCGGACCGCCTCGGCAATCCCGTTCATGCCGTGGATATAGGCCTCGCCCAGCTGTCCGCCGTGGGTATTGAGCGGCAGGCGCCCACCGACTTCGATCGCGCCGTCGGCAATGAAGTCCTTTGCCTCACCGCGTCCGCAGAAGCCGAGTTCCTCCAGCTGCATGAGGACGAACGGGGTGAAGTGGTCGTAGAGGATGGCGGCCTGCATATCCTCCGGACGCAAACCACTCTGCTCCCAGAGCTGATCGCCGACCAGACCCATCTCCGGCAGACCGGTGAGGGCATCGCGGTAATAGCTCGTCATGACATATTGGTCCGCACCGGAACCCTGTGCGGCGGCGGCGATTACGGCCGGGCGCTGCGGCAGATCCCGGGCCCGCTCGACGCTGGTGACCACGATCGCGACACCGCCGTCGGACTCCTGGCAGCAGTCGAGCAGATGCAGCGGTTCGGCGATCCAGCGCGAATTCTGGTGATCTTCGAGCGTGATCGGCTTGCCGTAGAAGAAGGCGGCCGGGTTGACCGCGGCGTGTTTGCGGTCGGCGACGGCGACGCGGCCGAAGTCCGCGCTCGTCGCGCCGTAGACGTGCATATACCTGCGGGCGACCATGGCCACCTGCGCGGCCGGTGTCCCCAACCCCTGTGGATAGGACCAGCCCGCATCGATGCCCGAGGAGGTCGGCGCGGTGGCCAGCGCGGTGGAGAACTGGCCGAAGCGCGATACCGAACGCTCGTTGAAGGCGCGGTAGGCGACGACCACATCGGCGACGCCGGTGGCGACCGCCATGGCGGCCTGCTGAATGGTGGCGCAGGCGGCACCGCCGCCATATCCGATGTGGCTGAAGAACTTCAGCTGCGGGATACCGACGGCGCGGGCCACGGCCGCCTGGGTATTGGTATCCATGGTGAAGGTGGTCAGGCCGTCCACATCGGCGGGTGTCAGGCCCGCGTCGGCGAGCGCCGCGGTGACCGCCTCGGCGGCCAAACGCAATTCGCTGCGGCCGGAGTCCTTGGAGAAGTCGGTGGCGCCGATGCCGACAATGGCGGCGCGGCCGGAAATCCCGGTGTTGCTGTCAGCGGTCATCATGGCCTCCGCAGTGCGATGACGGCTTTCGCCGTGATGTGGTCACCGAGGCTGTCGCGGCCGACGATATCGATGTGGATGTCGTCGCCGTGGATCGCGGAGACGGTGCCGGAAAGTGTCAGGGTGTCACCGGCATACAGCGGTACCCCCAGGCGCAGCGCGACCGATTTGACGATGGCGCGTGGTCCGGCCCAGTCGGTGACGAAGCGCTGCACCAGCCCGGTGTCGGTGAGGATATTGACGAAGATGTCCTTGGAACCGCGGGCGACCGCCTTGTCCCTGTCGTGGTGCACATCCTGAAAGTCCCTGGTGGCCAAGGCCGTACTGATGACAAAGGTCGGATCGGCGGTAATGACCAACTCGGGCAGCGCGGTGCCGACCTCGATCGTGGCCGGTTCGACGTAGGTCATGAGATAACCCGCCAAACCGGCAGCACGGCCTCGTCGTCGAGCTTCTCGAACTCCACCCGCACCGGCAGGCCGATCTTCACATCGGCCGGATCGACGCCGCGCAGTTCACCGAGCATCCGCACACCCTCCTCCAATTCGACCAGCGCGACCACGAAAGGCAGTTGCCGCCCAGGCACTTTCGGCGCGTGATGCACGACGTAACTGAACACTTCACCGCGGCCGGAGGCGACGACATAGTCGGTCTGCTCCGACTTGTCCTGCCACAGCGCCGGAATCGGCGGATGCCGCAGCGTGCCGTCCGGCAGCCGCTGGATCCGCAGCTCCCCGACCTTGGTGCCCTCCCAGAAGAATTCGGTATCCCAGGAGACCAGCGGTTTGACCCGGTCGCCAACGGGCGCTTTCGGTGCGGTGCCACCGCTAGCGACTGCTTGCAGGTCGCTCGAAACAACACTGCCGGGCGCGAATTTGAGTAGCCGGAACAGCATTTCGGCGACGACTTCGTCACCGACGTGCCAGCTGGTCTGGAAAGTGACGAACCAGCCATCACCGAGCGCGGTCTTCTTCGGCCCGCGGATCTCGGAAAGCCGGCTGGTCACCGAGATCTGCTCACCGACATTCACATACCGGTGATAGGTCTGCTGACAGTCGGTCGCGACCACGGAGGTATAGCCCGCGCTGTCGAGCAGCTCGGTGACCTGTGCCATCGGATCATCGGCCGGACGAGAACCGTTGAGCCCGAACATGGTCCACACCTGCGCCATGGCCGGTGGGGCCACGGTGCCGGGATGTCCGGCGGCCCGCGCGGCCTCCTCGTCGACGTAGATCGGATTCCGATCCCCGAGCGCCTCCACCCAGTTGTTGATCATCGGCTGATTCACGGGGTCACGCCCGAGGCGTGGCGCGCAATCACCCGCCGCGATGATCTTCTCGGCGGCTTCGGTAATCGCTTCCGGAGTCATGGTTTCCGGCACGCGCGGCTCCTTGTTGTCGTCCGTACCGCGCATCGGCGCGGATTCATCGAGGCACCCGAGGCAGTTTCAGCCCGGAGGAGGCGACCAGTTCACGCATCACCTCATTGACGCCGCCGCCGAAGGTCACCACCAGATTCTGTTTGGTTCTGCGGTCCAGCCAGGTCAGCAGTTCGGCGGTGTCCGGATCGGCCGGATCGCCGTAATGCCCGACGATCTCCTCGGCCAACCGGCCCGCCTCCTGCAGCGATTCGGTGGAGTACACCTTGGTTGCCGAGGCATCGGCGATCACGGTGGCCTGGTCACCGTCGCCGGTCGCCGCGACCTGCCAGTTCAACAGTTCGTTGAGCCGAGCCATGGCGTGGATGCGCCCGAGCGAACGGCGCACATCGGCCTCGGCGAGCACACCGCGCGACTGGGCCCATTCCCGCGCCCGGTCGTAGAGCTGTTCGATCTTGCCGGACGGGCCGAGGCTCACCCGCTCGTGGTTGAGCTGGGTGGTGATCAGTCGCCACCCCTTGTTCTCCTCGCCCACCAGCATGTCGGCGGGCACCCGGACATTGTCGAAATACGTGGCGTTGGTGTGGTGCGCACCGTCGCAGGTGATGATCGGCGTCCAGGAGTAACCGGGATCGGTGGTATCCACGATCAGGATCGTGATGCCCCGGTGCCGTGACTCGACCGAGCCGGTGCGGCAGGCCAGCCAGACATAGTCGGCCTCATGCGCACCGGTGGTGAAGATCTTCTGCCCGTTGACGATCCAATCGCCGGATTCGTCGCGCACGGCACTCGTGCGCAGCGCGGCGAGGTCGGTGCCCGCCTCCGGTTCGGAGTAGCCGATTGCGAAATGGACATCGCCGGAAAGGATTCCGGGCAGGAACTTCGCCTTCTGCTCGTCGGTGCCGAAGCTCTGCAGCGTCGGCCCGACCGTCAACAAGGTGACCAGCGGCAGCGGAACATCCGCGCGCACCGCCTCATTGAAGAAGATCTGCTGTTCCATCGGCCCGAAACCCTGGCCGCCGAACTCCTTCGGCCAACCGACACCGAGCCAACCGTCCGCACCCATGCGGCGCACCACCGCACGGTAGGCGTCGCCGTGGCGGTTGATCGCCATCTCGGCCTCCTCCTCGGGAGTGACGAGATCGGCGAAGTACGCACGCAATTCATCGCGCAGCTTGCGCTGCTCCGCGGTCAGATCGATGAACATCTGGCCCCCAATCGATCGAGTCGGAACGATTCGCCGCCGAGCCAGCGGGCGATGTCCTTGGCCTGCGAGTAGTAGCGGTGCATCGGATGAGTCATATCGACCCCGAGGCCACCGTGCAGGTGATGGCATTTCTGCATGGCGGCGGGCAGTTCCGAGGCCACGGTGTAGGCGAGCACATCGAGGTCGTCATCGATGCGCTCTTGATGCAGCGGGGTCGAATCGGACTGTGCCAGTGCCCAGTTCGCTGAAACGGCGGCGGCGTGCAGGGTCCTCGAGATGACGTACACATCGGCGATCTGCTGTGCGACTGCCTGGAATTCGGCGAGCGGCCGATTGAACTGCCGCCGGGTCCGCAGGTGTTCGGCGGTGAGCAGAAGCACACCTTTGAGCAGTCCGTCCGCGGTCGCGCCGATCGATGCGATGGCCAACCGGTGCAGTTCACCGATGCCGCCGGGCAGCAGTTGTTCGGCCGGAATCTCGACCTGGTCCAGGCGCACCGAACATTCCGGAATCCCGCCGGAAACCGGTGACGGCGTCAGGGTGAGCCCCGCCGAATCCGATTCAACCAGTGCGATACCGGAATTCGTCGGAATCAAGAGCCAACGCGCCTGCTCCGCATACGGCACCGCCACCTTGTGACCGGTGATGCGCACGGTGTCGCCGTCGGAAACCGCGGTGGTCTCCGGCTTGACCACGAACGGATTCGCACGCTCGCTGAGCGCGGCGGTGAGCACCGCACCTTTGGCGACCTCCGGATAGACCCGCTCGGCGACGCTGTCCGGCAAGCCGGCCAGCAGCGGCAGCAGGCCGAAGCCGAGGGTCGGCAGGGCGGGCACCGCCACCGCATCGGCGGCCAGTTCGGTCAACAGGACCGAGACCTCCGGCAGGCCCATGCCGTCACCGCCGAACCGCTCCGGCAGCGCGAGCGAGAGCAGTCCGGTCTCGATCAGACTCGGCCACAGCTCGATATCGCGTGCCGGTTCACGCTCCAGCAAACTCACGACGACCTCGGCCACGGCGTCCTGGCCCTCGTCCCGGGTGAAGTCCACGCTTTACTCCCAGTTGGTTGGTCGACTAGTTGTCCGCGTCGCGAGGCAGTCCGAGGATTCGCTCACCGGCCACGGTCAACAGAATCTGCTCGGTTCCACCAGCAATCGACAAACAGCGCGTGAGCAGGAACTCTTTTACCACCTCTGAGTCCTGCGCACCGGTTGGACCTGCCGTTTCCACCGCGAATTCGGCCACTGCCTGGCGGTGCCGGACACCGACGAGCTTGCGCACACTGCTCTGCGCTCCCGGATCACCGCCCGCCAGCATCCGAACCGCGGCCCGCTGTTCCAGCAACAGTCCAGCGATCGCATCGGCGACGAAGCCGCCGAGCCGATCGTTCAATAGCTCCGCACCCGGCCCGGTGGCGGGCAGTTTGGCGATGAGCTCCTCCAGTACCGGCCCGATCCCGTTGCCGCCCATGGCGACTCGTTCGGTCGACAGGGTCGAGCGGGCGATCTTCCAGCCGTTGTTCAGCGCGCCGACAAGACCGTCCTCGGGCACGAACACATCGTCGAGGAAGACCTCGCTGAAGCGCGCCTCCCCGGTGATCTGCACCAGCGGACGCACCTCGAGTCCGGCGCTGCGCATATCAACGAGGAAGTAGCTGATACCGCGGTGCTTCGGTGCGTCCGGGTCGGTGCGGGCCAGGCAGATCGCCCAATTCGCCCGATCACCCAGCGACGTCCACACCTTCTGTCCGCGCAGCACCCAACCGCCGTCGACCTTCTTGGCGGTGGTGCGCAGCGCGGCCAGATCCGAACCGGCCTCCGGCTCGCTGAACAGCTGACACCAGAGCACCTCGCCGCGCAGCGTCGGCCACGCGAAGCGGTCGATCTGCTCCTGGGTGCCGTGCTGCAGCAGGGTCGGAACAGCCCAGCCGCCGATCGTCAGATCCGGCGCCTCCAGGCCCGCGCGCCGCAGTTCCTCCGAAATCACCAGGCCCGTCATGGGATTCGCGCCACGGCCGTACGGTGCGGGCCAGTGCGGCATGGCGAGCCCGGCGTCGACCAAAGCATCGCGCCGCTGATCGGCAGGCAGCGCGGCGATCGCGGCCACCTCGGCGGCCAGCTCGTTCGCATTGCCGTCGTCGACCTCGACGCCGGCTATGTTCGATTCGCTGCGCTGCGCTGCCTCCTCCGGGGCCGTCGCTCGCGTCGCAGAGGCGAACACCCGGTCCGCACCGGTGGTCCGGCGCTGCCCGGCCCTGGTCAGTTCGGTGACCCTGGCCCGCCAGCGCGCCGATCCGCCGAGCAGTTGCCGCAGCGCGGTGGCCCGGCGCAGGTAGAAGTGCGCGTCGTGCTCCCAGGTGAAACCGATGCCACCGAGCACCTGAATGCAGTCCTTGGCGGTCTCGACCGCGGCGTCCAGCGAAATCGCAGCGGCGATGGCGGCCGCGATGGGCAGTTCCGCACCGCCCTCGTCGACCGCGGCCGCGGCATCGGCCGCGACGGAACGGATCAGCTCGGCCCGGCAGAGCATCCACGCGCAAATGTGTTTGAGAGCTTGGAAAGAGCCGATCTTGCGCCCGAATTGCTCACGCACCTTGGCGTATTCGACGGCCGTCTCCAGACACCAGCCGGCCACACCGGCGAGCTCGGCCGAAACCAGTACCGCGAGAAGATCTTCCACCGCATGCGGCGACTCGAACACCCGGTCCGCGGGCACTCGCACCTCTGCACAGTGCACCCGCGCCAGTGGCGTACTCAGGTCAGCAGGTGCCAGCGCCTCGATGCGAAGACCCTCGGCATCGGGTCCGATCACGCACCAGCGCAACCCATCCGGCGTCTGCACCGGCAACAGCACCGAGGTGCCCGGCGCGGCGCCGAGCACCGATTCCCAGACACCCGTGAGCAACAACTCATCGGATGCAGCCGGTAAGCTCACCATGTCCCCGACAACGAAGTCGAGCGCGACACCGCACGGCATATCCTCGGCGAGCGCGCCCGCGGTGACCAGGTTCGCCAATGCGGTCGACAGCACCGGCCCACCGACCAGATCGTGCGCCGCCTGCTCGACCAATACCGCGAGGTCGGCGACCGATCCACCGTGGCCACCGGCCGCTTCGGCAATGGCGACCCGGAAAATTCCGAAGTCCGCCAACCCCGGCCAATAAGCGCGCCAGAAGTCCGTCGGCTCATCCCGCATTGTTGCAATAGGACGTACCGATCCGGCCCATCCGCGCATCGACTCCTGAACGGCTTTATGCTCGTCAGTGGTGGCGATGGTCACAGTCCGTACCGCCTTTCCGGCGTGACTCCCACACCTAGAACATGTTCTAATATCCTAGCTGGGCGGAAGTCAAGAGACGACCGATGCCCGTTGCCGGAATGCAGGAAAGGACTCTCATCAATGGCCAGTCCCTCCCGATCGCAGCCAGCCGATTCGAATGCGGCCGGGCAAGCATCGGCCACCGCGACGGTCACGACGCTGACCGAGGACGAACTCAGCTCGGCCGCGCAGCGGGAACGGCGTAAGCGAATTCTGGACGCGACGCTCGCACTGGCCTCCAAGGGTGGTTACGACGCGGTGCAGATGCGCGCGGTGGCCGAACGCGCCGATGTCGCGGTCGGCACGCTGTACCGGTATTTCCCGTCCAAGGTGCATCTGCTCGTTTCCGCGCTGTCGCGGGAATTCGAGCAGATCGAGGGCAAACGCAAACCGCTTGCCGGCCAGACGCCGAACGAGCGCATGCATCTGCTGCTGACCCAGATCACCCGAATGATGCAGCGCGACCCCTTGCTCACCGAGGCGATGACGCGCGCGTTCATGTTCGCCGACGCCTCGGCCGCCGCGGAGGTCGACCGGGTCGGCAAGGTGATGGACCGAGTATTCGCCAGGGCCATGAACGACGGCGAGCCCACCGAACGCCAGTTGGCGATCGCGCGGGTGATAAGCGATGTCTGGTTGTCGAATCTGGTCGCCTGGCTGACCAGACGCGCCTCGGCCACCGATGTGACCGAGCGACTGGAACTCACCGTGGATCTACTGCTCGGCGACAACGGCGACGGTAGCCGCTAGCGACCGCTTGCCGGTCGCTCGAAAAGGTCAAAAGCCAGCCATCCCACAGGCCGACGATCGGTATACCAGGAAAATTCTCTGACAGAGACAGCGCGGTACACCATAATTTCGGTCACATTCCTGCGCACCGAGCTACCACGGAGCGAGTCCTACGAGCGACGTTCGCGGCCCGGCTTGCGTCTGAGCAGCCGAAGCGCATGCGACGAAGTCGCGAGTCTCGGCTGCTCAGACGCAAGCCACCAGGGGGCCGCGAACACGCAGCGCCGCAGGCGCTGCAAATCCAACACTGCGCACGCCACGCGGCGCGCTTCGGTGCGGCAAATTCAACACAGTATTGTCACGCGTGCCCCCGAAAAAACTCCTCCGATCACTAGGTTGGATGCGTGAGCGCACAGGATCTGCCACTGGAACTTCGCCGTGCACTGTCGACGGTCGCGCGCGTGCCACGGCTTTTGGTCGCATCGGACTACGACGGGACGATCGCACCCATCGTGTCCGACCCGGCGAAAGCCTTTCCACATCGGGAATCGGTAAGCGCGCTACGAGCGCTTGCCGGTCTCACCGGAACGACCGCCGCCGTGATCTCCGGCCGTGCACTGCGAGATCTCGCGGCATTGTCGCGACTTCCGGTCGAGGTGCAACTTATCGGTAGTCATGGTTCGGAATTCGATGTCGGTTTCGTGCACGCCATCGACAATGACGCTAAACAACTGCTGGTCGAAGTCCAGACCAGTCTGACGCAGATCGCCGCGGAAAATCCCGGCGCCAGCGTCGAGATCAAACCGGCCAGCGTCGCACTGCATGTGCGCAATGCGAGTCCGGAAATCGGGCTGCGCGCACTGAAGGCAGTGCGCCAGGGTGCGGCCTGCTGGGTCGGCGTGCAGGTGACCGAGGGTAAATCGGTTATCGAACTCGCGGTGATCCAGACGGATAAGGGCGTCGCGCTCGATACGGTCCGGCATCAGGAGGGTGCCTCGGCCGCGGTGTTCTTCGGCGACGATGTCACCGATGAGAAGGCCTTCCGCATGCTGTCCGGCCCGGATGTCGGCATCAAGGTCGGCGACGGCGAGAGCCTGGCCAAATACCGGGTGGACTCCACCGAGGCGGTGTCCTGGGCGCTGGCCTACCTGCTCGAGGAACGGCGCACCTGGCTTGCGGGCGCGAGCGCGCCGCGCATCGAGCGGCTGAGCATGCTGGCCAGTCCGCGCTCGGTGGCGCTGCTCACCCCCGACGCGACCGTCACCTGGTTCTGCCACCCCGAGCCCGATTCGGCCGCGGTCTTCGCCCATCTGCTCGGCGGACCGCAGGCCGGACACTTCACCATCGAGCCGGAACGTCCCGGCCTGCCGCTGTCGCAGCGCTACATCGACGGGACCATGACCGTCGAAACCCGCTGGGCCAGTCTGCAAGTGGTGGACTACCTGCCCCACGATGTGGCCCCCACCCGCACCGACCTGACCCGGGTGATCACCGGCGATGCGAAGGCGGTCGTAACCTTCGCGCCCCGACCGGAATTCGGTCAGGTACCGGTCAGCATCGAAATCGAATCGAACGGCCTGCGCGTGGTCGGCACCAATGACCCGATGGTGCTGCGCTCGCCCGGTGTGCACTGGCAGATCCAGTCCGACGGCATGCACAGCTCCGCGCGCGCCGTCGTCGATCCGTCGCGCGGCCCGATCGTGTTGGAAATGCGCTGCGGCACGCAGGATCTCGCGCCCGCCATGGTCAGTGAGCCGGAGCGGCGCAGGGATGCCGAGGACTACTGGTCCAAGTGGGCGGCCAAATTGCAACTGCCGCCGCTGAAGCCCGATCTGATGAAGCGATCGGCACTCACGCTGCGCGGGCTCGTGCACGCGCCGTCGGGTTCGATCCTGGCCGCCGCCACTACTTCGCTGCCGGAAGATATTGGCGGCGTACGCAACTGGGACTACCGCTACTGCTGGCTGCGCGATGCCTCGCTGACCGCACAGGCATTGGTTTCACTCGGCTCGCTGACCGAGGCCGAGGAGTTCCTGGGTTGGGTGCACCGGGTCCTGGAGACGCTGCCCGGCCCGGAGCGCCTGCACCCGCTGTACACGCTCTACGGCGAGACCCTGCCGCCCGAGGCATCGATCGATCAGCTGCCGGGCTATGCGGGTTCGCGTCCGGTCCGCGTCGGCAACGCCGCGAATATGCAAGTGCAGCTGGATGTTTTCGGGCCGATCGTCGATCTCATCGCATCGCTGGCGCACGGTCGCGAGGCGAAGGGACTGACCGATCCGGCCGAGACGCTGCCGGACGCCGACTGGGAACTGGTGCACGCCATGGTCTCCGCGGTGCAGCGGCGCTGGCAGGAACCCGACCACGGCATCTGGGAGATCCGCGGCAACCCGCGCCACCACGTGTACTCGAAGGTGATGGGCTGGCTGACCGTGGACCGCGCGATCACACTCGCGCAGCGGTTCCAGCGTCAGATCGATCCGCTCTGGATCACCTTGCGCGACACCATCGCCGACGAGGTGAAGTCCAAGGGCTGGAACGACGATGTCCAGTCCTACACCGCCGCCTACGACGGCACCGATCTGGACGCGGCCACCCTGCACATCGGCCTCAGCGGACTGATCGACCCGTCGGATCCGCGTTTCGCGGCGACGGTCGTCGCCACCGAGGCGGAGCTGCGCAGCGGCTCGACGGTGTACCGATACCACCACGACGACGGCCTGCCCGGCGGCGAGGGCGGCTTCCACCTGTGCGCGGCCTGGCTGGTCGAGGCGTATCTGCTGATCGGTAAGCGCTCGGATGCCGAGGCACTGTTCGCGCAGCTGGTCGACGTCGCCGGACCGACTGGTCTGCTCAGCGAGGAGTACGACCCGGTCGCCGAACGCTCACTCGGCAACCATCCACAGGCATACAGCCATCTCGGCCTGCTGCGCTGTGCACAGCTGTTGGGTAAGCCGGTGGAAGCGTTCGTCTGAGCCGACCGCCACACAGTTCCGGGCCCGCGAACCGATCGGTTCGCGGGCCCGGCCCGTATCCACCCCCGTAGTGACGCGGCAAACATCGACTCGTGCCGAACAGGGCCTCCTGCTACAGTTCAAATGGTAACGATTTCCATTATGATCTAGAGCACGCTCAGATCTGCCGCACTGCCAGGAGTACCCCGCGCGTGAGCACACGGATTGCCATCAGATTCGCCGGTATCGCCGTGGGGGTGGCCACCGCGCTGGCGCTCACCGCCTGCGGTAGCTCGAAGGATTCGGATAAGCCGAACGTCGTCGCGTCCACCAATGTCTGGGGCGATATCGCGGCAACCATCGCGGGCCCGGATGCCTCGGTGACCGCGCTGATCACCGATCCCGCCGCCGATCCGCATTCGCACGAAACCTCGGCCGTGGAATCGGCCAAGATCAGCGATGCCGATCTGGTCGTCTTCAATGGCGGCGGCTACGACGAGTTCATCGAGAAGGCGATCCAGGGCAAGGACAAGCGCACCGTCGACGCATTCGAATCCCGGACCGACAAGAGCGACGAGAACGAGCACGTCTTCTACGACATCGGCACGGTGAGCACGGTCGCCGACCGGATCGCGAGCACCCTCGGCGAGATCGACTCCACCCACGCCGCCGCCTACGCCGACCGCGCCGCCGCGTTCAAGAGCCAGTTGACCGCGATCACCGCCATCGCCGGCAAGATCGCGGCCGAGCACCCCGCGACCCCGGTGCTGCAGACCGAACCACTGGCGCACTACCTGCTGGTCGCCGCCGGAACCCAGGATCTGACCCCGCACGAATTCCAGGAGGCGATCGAGCAGGAGACCGATCCGGCTCCCGCCGCCGTCGCCGCCACCCAGGATCTGCTGACCGGTAAGAAGGTTCGCGCGCTCATCTACAACATCCAGACCGAGGACAAGATCACCAAGGATTTGCGGGCACTGGCGCAGTCGAATGGTCTACCCATTGTCGAGGTGACCGAAACGCTGCCCGCCGGTGTGGATTACATTCAGTGGCAGACCAAGAACGCCCAGGCCCTGGCCGCGGCGCTGGCCTGATGGAAATCGCATGATAATGGGAGCAGCACTGACCACCGAAGACACCGACAGGGTGGAGCGGCGGTCCGATACCCGCTCAGCCGCCGTAAAACTCGATTCCGCCGGCCTGTCTTTCGGCGAACGCGCGCTCTGGCAAGGGCTGGATCTGGAGATCGCGCCCGGTGAATTCGTCGCGGTTCTTGGGCCGAACGGATCCGGTAAGACCTCCCTGCTGAAGGTGCTGCTCGGTCAGCTCGCGCTCAGCTCCGGCACCGCCGATATCGCGGGTGGACCCGCACGGGCGGGTAATCCCGATATCGGCTATGTGCCGCAACAGAAGACGATCGATGCCGGTGTGCAGCTGCGCGGGGTCGATCTGGTCGGACTCGGCGTCGACGGGCACCGCTGGGGCCTCGGACTGCGGCGTCGCGCCGAGCGCAAGCGCAAGGTCCGCGCGGCCATCGCCGATGTGGGCGCGGACAAATTCGCTTATGCGCCACTGGAGTCCATGTCCGGCGGCGAACAGCAGCGACTGCGGGTCGCACAGGCGCTGGTCGGCGATCCGAAGGTGCTGCTCTGCGATGAACCGCTGCTGAGCCTCGACCTGGCCAATCAGCGGTTGGTCTCGGAACTGATCGATCGACGCAGGCGAACCCATGACACCGCAGTACTTTTCGTGACCCACGAGATCAATCCCATTCTGCCGCTGGTGGATCGGGTGCTGTATCTGGTCGACGGGAAGTTCCGGATCGGCACGCCGGACGAGGTGATGACCTCGGCGGTGCTCTCGGAGCTGTACCAGACCGAGGTCGATGTACTGCGGGTGCGCGGGCGGCTGGTCGTCGTCGGCACCGGCGACACCATGGACGCGCTCGGTGCGGCCGGTGCTCAACACTGCGCAACGCTTTCCGATGAGCTGCCCGAATCGGCTGGGGTCCGTTCGTGAACGACAAGCTGTCCGATGTCATCTCGAAGATGTTCGACTTCACCACCACCGCGGACCTGCTCTCGTATTCCTTCGTCCAGCAGGCGGTATTCGCGGCCGCGCTGCTCGGACTGCTGGCCGGTGTGATCGGGCCACTGATCATCAGCAGGCAGATGTCGTTCGCGGTGCACGGCACCAGCGAGCTCTCGCTGACCGGTGCGGCCGCCGCGCTGCTCGCCGGAATCGGGGTCGGGTTGGGCGCGATCGTCGGCTCGGTGGTGGCTGCGGTGCTGTTCGGTCTGCTCGGAACCAAAGCCAGAGAACGCGATTCGGTGATCGCGGTGGTGCTGTCATTCGGACTCGGACTCTCGGTGCTGTTCCTGTGGCTCGGTCCCGAACGCGCCGGATCGAAATTCTCGCTACTGACCGGTCAGGTGGTCAGCGTCGGCTACAACGGGCTGGCGCTGCTGCTGACCTGCACCGTTTTGGTCCTCGCCGTACTTGCGGTGGTGTACCGGCCACTGCTTTTCGCGAGTTCGGATCCCGAAGTCGCACTCGCCCGCGGGGTTCCGGTGCGCGCGCTTTCGGTGGTGTTCGCGGTCATGCTCGGCATTACCGCGGCCTTCGGTGTGCAGATCGTCGGCGCGCTGCTGGTGCTCGCGCTGCTGATCACCCCCGCGGCCGCGGCGGCGCAGCTGACCGCGAATCCGGTACGCGCCACGGTGCTCGCGGTGGTGTTCGCGGAAACGGCGGCGGTGGGCGGCATCCTGTTGTCGCTCGCGCCCGGCGTCCCGGTCTCCACCTTCGTCACCACCATCTCCTTCCTGATCTACCTGATCTGCCGAGTCATCGGCCCCCGACGCCGTCAGGCCGCCCGCGCCCGCTGACTCCCGCTCACCAACCCGAGCCGGTGCCGCGCATAGTTTGCTCGCCGCGCATGGAATAACCGGCAGGGTGATGCCTGACGCGCCCGGACTACCTGGCACAGCGCATGGGGGCAGTACGTATGGCAGCGCGCGGCCAGGTACCCCGCTCGGCGAGCACCTGGCCGATGCGCGGTGGATCAGGCTACGAACAGAGCGATCAGGACCACGATCGAACCGCCGAAGACGATGACGTGACGCAGGTTCTGCAGGTACGGGGTCACCCAGCGGGGGAAGGCGGCTTCGGCTACGTCGAGGAAGCTCTGGACGTCGATGCGGGCCAGTTCCGGGTCATCCTTGCGGGCGAAGGCGGCCTGGACGCTCTTCGCAGCCGTCAGGTTGCTGTACAGGATGGCGACATTGCCGAGCAGCACCAGCACCTGGAAGACCCACGACAGTGTCCGGCCCCAGTCGTTGCCCGCCAGATTCAGCACGGCCATCGCGGTCATCACCAGTGCGATCCCGACCGGGGCCCAGGTCTCGTGGCCACCAGCGTCGAACCGCATGCCGTTCTCTGCGAGGACCCCGGGGCGTACCCCCTGACGGGCCAGCTCGGCATCGGCGGCGGCCTGGGCCGCGGCACCGTGGCGGTGGCGCACCAGCGGAATACTGACGAAGGCGAGAGCGATCAGCAGTTGGGCGACGGCTGCGACGGTCATCATGGCGGTTCTCCTCATCGGGTTGTTCGTCGAGTGGGCTCCTCGAATGACCGAACGATCTCCCGCCGCGCTGACAGCGCGCTGACACCTGATCGGCCCGCGCTGACATCGATATCAGCGCAGGTCAGCAAGGCTCCAGCCAGTCATCGATCGCATTTGATGGCAGTCGCCTTCAGTCGGATGCCCCCGGTTTCGTATGCTCGACCCACGCGCCCCATCGAACGAATGGTGACCAATGATCGACTTCACGATTCCCGCCGAACTCGCCGCCGAACGCGACCGGGTCCGACAGTTCGTCATCGACAAGATCATCCCCTTCGAGCGCGATCCGCGACTCACCTCGCACGGACCCACCGACGAACTGCGCCAGGAACTCGTCGAGCTGGCCCGCGCGGAAAAACTGCTGACCGTGCAGGCCCCGGAAGCCCTCGGCGGACGCGGCCTCACCCATATCGAACAGGCCGTGATCTACGAGGCGGCGGGCTGGTCGACCCTCGGCCCGGTCGCCATGAACTGCGCCGCGCCCGACGAGGGCAATATGTTCCTGCTCTCCAAGATCGCCAACCCGGAACAGGTCGAGCGCCACCTCGCACCCGCCGTCGCCGGACACCGGCGCACCGTCTTCGCGATGACCGAACCGGACGGCGCGGGTTCGGATCCGAATCAGCTGGCCACCGAGGCCGTCTTCGACGGCGAGAACTTCACCATCAATGGCCGCAAATGGCTCATCACCGGCGCGGACGGCGCGAAGACCTGGATCATCATGGCGCGGGTCGCGCCGAACCCGCATGTGCCCGATGGCCCGACGCTGTTCCTGACCGAGGGCGACCAGCCCGGCATCGTGATCGAACGCACCATGAACACCATGGACCGCAATTACGTCGGCGGTCACGGCGTGGTGCGCTTCGAGAATCTGGTGCTGCCCAAGGACGCGCTGCTCGGCGAGACCGGCCAGGCGCTGCGCTACGCCCAGCTGCGACTGGCCCCGGCCCGGCTCACCCACTGCATGCGCTGGCTCGGCGCCGCCGAACGCGCACAGTCCATCGCCGTCGAATACGCCAGGACCCGCACCGCCTTCGGCAAGCCGATCGGCGACCACGAGGGCGTTTCGTTCATGCTGGCCGATAACGAGATCGCCCTGCACCAGTGCCGCCTGACCATCTGGCATGCCTGCTGGCTGATGGACCAGGGCGAGAAGGCCAGGCACGAGAGCTCGATCGCGAAGGCATACGTCTCCGAGGAACTGTTCAAGGTCGCTGACCGGTGCGTACAGGTGCTCGGCGGCATCGGCATCAGCGATGAGACGGTCGTCGAAATGATCTTCCGCGATATGCGCGCCTTCCGTCTTTACGACGGCCCCACCGAGGTGCACAAGTACGCCATCGGCCGCCATGTGTTGCGGGGCTGAGGGCGGCACGTGGCAATCGAACAGCCGCGCGCGGCGATGACGGACCACCACGGAGCGAGTCTTACGGGCGACCGTTCGAGACACCACGGGGCCGCGAACACGCCGCGCCCACGCGGCCGACAACACGACTACCATCCAGTGGCATGAGTTCGGAACTGCTCGTCGATGTCTCCGCGGGCATCGCCGTCCTCACCCTCAACAGACCCGCACAGCAGAATGCCGTCACCCCGGCCATGGCCGCCGAATTGAGTGCGGCACTACAGCGTTGCGATGCCGAGGATGCGATTCGCGCGGTCGTCATTACCGGTACGGCGCCCGCGTTCTGCGCGGGCGCGGATCTGTCCAACCGGGTCGGCGAGGTCAGCGCGACCATCGAACCGGCGCCGTGGCGGGTGCGCAAACCGGTGATCGCGGCGGTGAACGGACACGCGGTCGGCATCGGACTCGCGCTGGCCCTGCAATGCGATCTGCGGTACATGGCACAGGACGCCGTCTACGGACTCAATCAGGTGCGTCGCGGGGTCCTCGCCGACGGCTACGCGCATTGGACGCTGCCGCGGCTGGTCGGCATGGCCAATGCCGCCGACATCATGCTGACCGGTCGCACCTTCGACGGCGACGAGGCCAAGGCCATGGGCCTGGCCAATGGCTGCCTGCCCGCGGTCGAGGTGCTGCCGACGGCACTTGCCATCGCCCATGACATCGCGAGCGGGGCGGCGCCGCTGCCGGTGGCACTGTCGAAGCGGCTGCTATGGGAGAGCCTCGGCATGAGTCCGGCCATGGTCGGTCAACTGGAGACCGATCTGAACGAGCACGTCGGCAAGAGCATCGACGGCGGTGAGGCGATGGCGGCCTTCCGGGATCGCCGCCAACCCAATTGGACCGGCAGCATCAGCGAGGAATGGCCGGCCTGGGACAGCAAGGGCGAAAAGCAACGGCCCAGCCTGGATTGACCCGCTCGGTTACGCGCGGCCGCCGATCAGGATGAGCAGGAAAACGATCGCCATGCAGACCATGAGGATCGTGCCGATAACGCCGAGGACGTAGCCGACCAGCACCTGGGCGCGGCCGCTGTAACCGCCGTGGGATTCCTCGATCTGGTCGAGCGCTCGTCTGCCTAGCGCCCAGGCCACCGGTCCGAGCACACCACAGCAGAACAGACTCGCCGCACCGAGCGCCAGCACCGCCGTCGCGTGCGGATGCTCGATCGTCTCCTGGGGAGCCTGGTTCGGGATGACCACGAGTCGAATTCTACGGGGCCGGAGTCGATTTGCGGTTCAACCCCGGCGGCCGATTTGCCCGATCGACCGCGATCGGTGATTTGCGGTCCGCCCGTTGCGGTTCCAACGCGTCGCCGATTTGCCGGGTGAACCAGCCGGCTTCCGGTGCTCAGGCCCGGCGCTGACGCGCGATCTCGGAGAGTACGACGCCCGCCGCCACGGAAGCGTTCAACGATTCCACCGGACCCGCCATCGGGATGCCGAGGATCGAATCACAGGTCTCGCGAACCAGCCGGGACAGGCCCTTACCCTCCGAGCCGACCACGATCACGGTGGGAATGCTGCCGTCGAAATCATCGAGGATGGTGTCACCGCCCGCGTCCAGTCCGACGATCTGGAACCCCTGCGAAGCCCAATCCTTCAGTGTGCGAGTGAGATTCGTCGCGCGGGCGACCGGAAGCCGGGCCGCGGCACCGGCACTGGTCCGCCAGGCCACCGCGGTTACGCTGGCGCTGCGCCGCTGGGGAATCAGCACACCCTGTCCGCCGAAGGCGGCCACCGAACGGATCACCGCACCGAGATTGCGCGGATCGGAAATATTGTCCAGCGCCACCAGCAGCGCGGGTTCGGCCGAATCCTGGACCCGCGCAACCAGATCATCCGGATGGGCGTACCGATACGGCGGCACCTGCAGCGCAACACCCTGATGCAGTCCGTTGGCACTCAACCGATCCAGATCGGTGCGCGGCACCTCAAGGATCGAAATGCCCGCATCTGCGGCAATCTTCACACTTTCGGTGAGCCGGTCGTCGTTGTCGGTGCCCACCGCGACATACAGCGCGGTCGCGGGCACACCCGCACGCAGACATTCGACGACCGGATTGCGACCGAGCACCATCTCCGGACCGTCGTCGCTCTTGCGTCCGGCCGGACGCGTGCCACCGCGCGGCCCCGGCCTACCTTGCGCGGCAGCCTTCGCCTTTGCCGCCGCACGCTTGGCGGCTGGATGTTTGGTGCGCGCCTCGGCGGGCGGGGTCGCACCGCGCGGTTCCAGACCGCGCCGACGCTGCCCACCGGAGCCGACGACTGCGCCCTTCTTGCTGCCGCCCTTGCGAATCGCGCCTCGACGCTGCGAATTACCTGCCATCATTTCGCCTTTCCACGCTGTACCGCGCCCGGCGAATGCTGTGCCGCGCCCAGCGACCATTCCGGACCCTGTGCGGTATCGGTCACTTCGATTCCGGCGGCCTGCAACCGGTCCCGCGCCGCATCGGCGCTGGCCCAGTCCTTCGCGGCGCGCGCCTGCTGGCGGCGGTCGAGTTCGGCACGCACCAGGACGTCCAGGGCATCCAGCGCGACGGAATTGTCCTGTGGGCTGTACCACTGCGGGTCGAACGGGCAGACGCCGAGGATATTGAGCATGGCCCTGACCTGCCCGGCCAACTCGACCGCCTCATCGATCGCGCCCGACTCCAGCGCCTTATTGCCCTCGTGCACAACACGATGCACCTCGGCCAAGGCCCGCGGAATCGCCAGATCGTCGTCGAGCGCCTCGGCGAACGCATCGGTCCACTTGCCGACCGCGATCTCACCGGCCCGCTCGGCCACCCGATGCACGAACGCCTCGATGCGCTGATACGAGGCCGCGGCATCGTAGAGCGCCTTATCCGAGTACTCCAGCATCGAGCGGTAGTGCGCGCTGCCCAGATAGAACCGAAGTTCAACGGCCCGAACATTTTTCAGCACATTCGGCACCGACAACACATTGCCGAGCGATTTGGACATCTTCTCGCCGCCCATGGTCACCCAGCCGTTGTGCAGCCAGTACTGCGCGAAACCGTCACCGGCCGCCTTGGACTGTGCGATCTCGTTCTCGTGGTGCGGGAAGACCAGATCCATTCCGCCGCAATGGATATCGAATTCGGAGCCGAGGTAGAACTCGGCCATCGCCGAGCATTCCAGATGCCAGCCGGGCCGACCGGGCCCCCACGGCGAGGGCCAGGTCGGCTCGCCGGGTTTGGCGGCCTTCCAGAGTGTGAAGTCGCGCGGGTCGCGCTTGCCCTCGCCGGCGCTCTCGCCCTGGTGCACGTCATCGAGTTTGTGCCCCGACAAACTGCCGTATTCCGGATAGCTGACCACGTCGAAGTAGACGTTGCCCGCCGAGGCATAGGCGTGCCCGCGCTCGATCAACCGCTGCATCAGATCGATCATCTGGGTGATGTGGCCGGTCGCGCGTGGCTCCACCGAAGGTGGCAGTACGCCGAGGGTTTGGTAGGCGTTGTCGAAGGCGCGCTCGTAGGTCGACGCCCACTCCCACCAGGGTCGACCTGCTTCGGCGGCCTTGGTCAGGATCTTGTCCTCGATATCGGTGACATTGCGGATGAACCACACGTCGTAATCGTGGGCGAGCAGCCAGCGCCGTAGTACGTCGAATGCGACTCCGCTGCGCACGTGGCCGATATGTGGTTCCCCCTGCACGGTGGCGCCACAGAGGTACACCGAGGCACGGCCGGGGACCAGTGGCGCGAAATCGCGCATGGTCCGCGTGTCGGTGTCAAAAAGGCGCAGAGTCACGGAAGTCGATCCTAGCTGGTAGATAAGGCCGTTCACGGAGCGGCTCGGGTCGGCGGGAGCTGGATCAGCGACACTCTTGTAGCAGTGCGGTAGCCACTGCCGCAATGCCCTCGCCGCGGCCGGTCAACCCGAGGCCGTCGGTTGTGGTGCCCGACACCGAGACCGGGGCGCCGAGCAGCTCGCCGAGCACCTCTTGGGCCTCGGCGCGACGCGGTCCGATCTTCGGCCGATTGCCGATGATCTGGACCGCCGCATTGACGATTTCGAAGTCCGCCTCGTCAAGGAGCCTTCGCACTTCTTTGAGCATGGCCGCGCCGGAAACGCCTGCCCATTCCGGCCGTCCGGTGCCGAAAACCGCGCCGACATCGCCGAGCCCGGCCGCGGAAAGCAGCGCATCGCACAGTGCGTGCGCGGCTACATCGCCATCGGAATGTCCGGCACAGCCGTCGTCGCCGTCGAAGAGCAGACCCGCCATCCAGCACGGCCTGCCGACTTCGATGGGATGGACATCGCTGCCGATGCCGACGCGCATGCTCATGACAGACCCACCGCCCGGGCACCGTCGAACACGGCATTTGCCAGCAGCAGATCGAGCCGGGTGGTGATCTTGAAAGCCATGGGGTCGCCCGGAATGGTGCGCACCCGGGTGCCGAGCAGTTCGACCAGACCGGCGTCGTCAGTGGCCTGCAGGCGCTCATCGGCATAGGCCGCGCGCAGCAAGTCGGCGGCGAAACCCTGCGGAGTCTGAATGGCGCGCAGACCGGCGCGTTCGGGCGTACCGGTGACCTCGCCGCGCACGTCGACGGATTTGATGGTGTCGACCACCGGCAATGCGGGCACGACGGCTTCGGCACCGGCGCGCAGTTCCGCGACGACCCGGGCGATCAGCTCGGGCGGGGTCAATGCGCGGGCGGCGTCGTGCACGAGGAAGTGGGCGGCATCGGGGGCGGCGGCGATACCGCAGCGCACCGAATCGGTGCGCTCGGCGCCGCCGATGACCACGCGCACCGACTCCGAGGGCGGCAGCAGGGCAACGGCGCTCTCGGCAAGTTCGGTGGGGACCATCACAATGATCCGGTCGACCGCCCCGGAGGCGATCAGGCCGTCGACGGCCAGCCGGACCATAGGTGTGCCGCCGACCGTGACGAACGCCTTGGGTGTCGATTCACCCAGACGAACGCCACGGCCGGCGGCAGGCACCAACGCAACGACGGATCCGTCGCTGTTAGAAACGTTCACGGTCAGGAAGCCGCGGCGAGAACCTCATCGAGGAGCGTCTCCGCCTTGCCGTCATCGGTCCCCTCGGCGAGCGCGAGCTCACCGACGAGGATCTGACGGGCCTTGGCCAGCATCCGCTTCTCACCCGCAGACAGGCCGCGGTCCTGCTCCCGACGCCACAGGTCGCGAACGACCTCGGCCACCTTGTTCACATCGCCGGAGGCGAGCTTCTCCAGGTTGGCCTTGTAGCGGCGAGACCAGTTAGTCGGTTCTTCGGTGTGCGGCGCACGCAGCACCTGGAAGACTCGGTCGAGACCCTCCTGGCCGACGACGTCGCGCACGCCGACATATTCGGCGTTCTCTGCGGGAACGCGAACAGTCAGGTCACCTTGGGCGACCTTCAGGACCAGATACTCTTTTTGCTCACCCTTGATGGTGCGAGTCTCGATAGCTTCGATCAGCGCCGCTCCGTGGTGGGGGTAAACGACGGTGTCTCCGACCTTAAAAATCATGTGTCCCGTGCCCCTTTCGATGTTCACAGTTTAACATGCGACTCGGTAACGGCGCGATCAACTGTGCAGGTCAGGGCCACAACGAGCCAACCGCGGGGGTTGACAGAACCGGTGCGGTGTGCATTGCGTTGTGCCAGAACAGGTTATCGACCGGCGCGGATAGCACACCGGACGGTCCGCGAACCCAACAGCGTGTCCGCAACTGCGCCGCGTTCCCGGAAAACCGTTACCCAACGGATGCCGAGCAACGGGGTGTCCGACCATCCACCTCTGGGAACCAAACGACATGACACGCCAGGGGCCGCGAACTCGCCCCTTACTCGACCACCACGGAGCGAGTCGTACGAGCGACCCGTTCGCGGCGTGTCTCGCGTCCGAGTCGTCGAAGCGCATGCGCCGCAGGCACAAGTCCCGACGACGCCGCTAGCGACTGCTTGCAGGCCGCTCGAAATGGCCGGACGCGAGACTGAAGGGACCGCGAACACGCCCCTTGCCCAACCACTATGGAGCGAGTCTTACGAGCAACCCGTTCGCGGCCCGTCTCGCCTCCGAGCCGTCCAAGCGCATGCGCCGCAGGCGTCGGACTCGACCATCCCTCGCGCGTGCATCGGTGGCCAAACGATCCGCCATCGGTGACCCCAACGAAGCGAGTCTTACGAGCAACCGTTCGCGGCCCGTCTCAAGTCCGAGCCGTCCAAGCGCACGCACCGCAGGCGTCGGACTCGACCATCCGTGGCGCGTGCATCGCTGGCCGAGCGATCCGCTACCGGTGACCCCGACGGAGCGAGTCTTACGAGCGACCGTTCGCGGCCCGTCTCACGTCCGAGCCGTCGAAGCGCATGCGCAACAGACGTCGGACTCGACCATCCGTGGCGCGTGCATCGCTGGCCGAGCGATCCGCCACCGGTGACCCCAACGGAGCGAGTCTTACGAGCGACCCGTTCGCGGCCCGTCTCGCGTCCGAGTCGTCGAAGCGCATGCGCAACAGACGTCGGACTCGACCATCCGTGGCGCGTGCATCGCTGGCCGAGCGATCCGCCACCGGTGACCCCGACGGAGCGAGTCTTACGAGCGACCCGTTCGCGGCCCGTCTCGCGTCCGAGTCGTCGAAGCGCATGCGCAACAGACGTCGGACTCGACCATCCGTG
>NZ_JBITMA010000028.1:0-68610 GCF_044465765.1 Nocardia sp. NPDC049526
CGAGTCGTCGAAGCGCATGCGACGAAGTCGCGAGTCTCGACGACTCGGACGCGAGACACCAGGGGGCCGCGAACCCGCCGCGCCGAAGGCGCGGCCAATCCAACACAGCCCCGACGCTCGTGCCGCGGAGGGTACTACTACGCTGCCTAGTTATTACTCTCCCTAGCGGAGTGAGCCCGGTCGACATGGAGGGACAACCCGTGACTGCCCTGAAAGCTGTGACCGCCTCGACAGGGGCGCGTCGTCGCATGGTTTCGGTTGCCGCGCTCGCTGCCGGAGCGGCGCTCGTGCTGTCCGGCTGTAGTGCAGGCCAGGTCGCGCAGACCGCGACCCAGGTCGCCGCGGTCAACGGCAATCACGCCGACATCGACCGGATCTCTCTGCGCAATGTGCACATCGTCTTCCCGGCCACGGGCACCGACTACACCAACACCAAGGGCGGCAAGGCGATCATCGCGCTGTCGGTCGTCAACAACGGCGAGACCGTCGCCGACGAGCTGACCAGCATCACCACCGATCTGGGCACGGTGAAGCTCACCCCGCCCGCAGGCGCCTCGGCCTTCCAGATCGCCCCGCAGCAGACCGTCGTGGCGGCGACCGCCCCCACCACCGGAACCGCCGCCAAGTCCGACGAGCACGGTGCGACGCCGAGCGGCTCCGCCGCGCCGAGCACCAGCGCCGCGCCCGACTCGCACGGGGCCGGCGACAAGACCACCGTCGATCCGGAGAAGAAGCCGGGTCTGATCGAGATCACCGGTCTGACCAAGGACATCATCCCCGGTCTCACCTACCCGGTGACGTTCAACTTCAAGCAGAACGGCACCGTGACCGTGCAGGTCCCGGTCGACGCCGGTGCGGTCACCGAGCGGCACGAGGGCCAAACCGCCGCGACCGAGGGCGAGCACAAGGGCGGACACTGATCCGCTGACCGCTCCCGGGCAACGTACGGCTGTCGTGCATTCGCGCGGCAGCCGTTTTCGTATCTGTCGAGCCCGCTTGTCGGGGGTGGTACGTAAGGTGCGCCTGTGGCCAAGACCAAGTCGATCTTCCGATGCTCCGATTGCCGGTACGAGGTCGCCAAGTGGGTGGGCAAATGCCCGGAGTGCGGCGCATGGGGCACCGTAGACGAGGTAGCCGGGTCGGCGGCGACCGCGGCATCGCCGGTCGGGCGCAAGGCCATGCTGCCGAGCACAGCCGCCGCACCCATTTCGCATATCGATTCGAAGGTCACCAAGGCCAGGCCGACCGGGGTCGAGGAACTCGACCGGGTGCTGGGTGGGGGCATCGTGCCCGGATCGGTCGTATTGCTCTCCGGTGAGCCCGGTGTCGGCAAGTCGACGCTGCTGTTGGAGGTTGCCCACCGGTGGGCCACTCAGCGCGACGAGAAGTCGCTGTATGTCACGGCCGAGGAATCGGCGGGACAGGTTCGGCTGCGCGCCGACCGGACCAATGCGGTGCACGAAAGGGTCTATCTCGCAGCGGAATCGGATCTGTCGATCGTGCTCGGCCATGTCGAACAGGTGCGCCCCACCCTGCTGGTGGTCGACTCGGTGCAGACCATGCTCGTCCCGGAGGTGGACGGCACCATCGGCGGCGTCACCCAGGTGCGCGCGGTGGCGGCCGCGCTCACGTCACTGGCCAAGGCGAGCGGGATCGCGGTGCTGTTGGTCGGACATGTCACAAAGGACGGCAATGTCGCGGGCCCGCGCACGCTCGAACATCTGGTGGATGTGGTGCTGCAGTTCGAGGGCGACAAGAACTCCACACTGCGCATGGTGCGCGGTATCAAGAACCGCTTCGGCAGCTCCGATGAGGTCGGCTGTTTCGAATTGCACGACGACGGGATCTCCTGCGTCACCGATCCGTCCGGGCTGTTTCTGCACCACCGCACCGATTCGGTATCGGGTACGGCGGTCACCGTCGCGATGGACGGTAAGCGGCCGCTGGTCGCCGAGGTACAGGGCCTGACCGTGCACACCGAGATCCCGAATCCGCGGCGGGCGGTGAGTGGGCTGGACTACAACCGGGTCGCGATGGTGCTCGCCGTACTTCAGAGCCGCGGAAGGGTGTTCCTGGGCAAGCACGACGTGTACGCCGCGACCGTCGGTGGTATGCGCCTGCTGGAACCCGCCGCGGATCTGGCTGTGGCACTTGCCATTGCGAGTGCCGAGCGCGATCAGGCACTGCCGGTCGGCTGGGTCATCCTCGGTGAGGTAGGGCTGGCGGGCGAGGTGCGCCGGGTCACCGGCCTGGAGCGCAGACTCGCCGAGGCCGAACGCCTCGGCTTCACCACCGCGCTGGTTCCACCCGGGTTGGCACGCACCAAGGGCGGCATGAAGATCCACGAGGTGACCGACGTGAAGTCGGCCATCCGTCTCGCAGGTCTGCGCAAACAGCGCGCGACAACCACCGAAACCGCCCCCGACTTCTGAGCCGACAATGGCTGTCGCACAACCCGTCAGGCGATGTTGAAGGGTTCGGCGGCGCTGCGGAGTGAGCCCAGTTGGGCGACAACGGCGTATGCGCCGGGTGGGACCTGGACGCGGTCGCCCGCACAGTTGGGTTGGGAGGTCGAGCCCGACCAGGTGACCATGAAGGCCGCCTGTTCGCCGCGGTTCAGGGTGCGGACGTCGGGAGCGCCGTCCGGGTAGCAGTCGGTGCTCGACCATAGGCGGCGCTGGCCGTCGAGGCTGGTCACCGAGACCTGCTGCAGGCCGGAGCCGACATCGCGCGAACAGGCCGTGGACGAGATATTGGTGATCACGATGCCGAATACCGGGTTCTCACCGGTCTTGTAGGTCGGCTGCTCGACGGTCACCTTCACCGCCAGCGACTGATCCGGGCAGATACCCGCGGCGACCTGGCTGCCGCTCGCAGCCGCAGCTGTGGTGCCGGAGGGCTTCGCGCTGGATTCGCCGGTGGTCGGCGGCGGCGGCGTCGAGGAGGACACGCCCGCGGGCTTATTCGTCGCCGATGCGGAACTGGTCGCGGCCGCCTTTGTCGTACCCGGCGAATCGCCGCCGCGCGTGACCGTCAATACCAACCAGATCACCAGTGCGAGCGCCACGACCAGAACACCTACGGCGAGCGCGCGGCGTCGCCAATAGATCTCCGGAGGCAGCGGTCCATTCGGTTCCAGCACGGAGTCAACGGTAAGGGCACGATCCGGTACAGCGACTCAGGACCCCGGCGTGTCGGATCGGAAAACCCGCGCGCGGCAGGTAAATTCCGCTCCCACCGCTGGATGTCTCGGATCGGCCGTATCAGGCCAGCTCACCGATATTGCCGACGACCCGCTGCAACTTGACTTCGCCCTCGGCCAGTTTGTAGGTGACGCAGGCGATCGCGCATTCACCCGTCGCAACGCGCTGCGAAATGATCATCGAGCGCTGCATGAGCAGTCGGCTGGTCTCCACCACATGCCTGGCCTCCATCTCGTCGACGGTGGACAGCCCCTCCCGGCGCCCGACCAGAATCGACGGCGTGACCCGCTCGACCACACTGCGGATGAATCCGCCGGGCACCTCGCCGCCGTCCAGCGCGTCGATGGTGGCCTTCACCGCGCCGCAGCTGTCGTGGCCGAGCACCACGATCAGCGGCACGTTCAATACCTGCACCCCGTACTCGATCGAGCCGAGCACCGAGCTGTCCACCACATGGCCCGCGGTGCGCACGACGAACATATCGCCGAGGCCCTGGTCGAAAATCAACTCGGCGGCCACGCGGGAGTCACCGCAGCCGAAGAGGATCGCGTGCGGGTGCTGGCCGCTGACGAGCTTGGCCCGGTCGACCGCGCCCTGACTAGGATGCAGCAACGTGCCGTTCACGAAGCGCTCATTACCCTCACGAAGGGATTTCCAGGCACTGATCGGGTTGGAATCCGGCATACCGACCATTGTGCACATGGCAGTGGTTACCAGCGAGTCCGGTTCGTTACGGCTCGGCAAATATCGACCGGCCGCGGGACAATAGGAACGGTGAGGGCAGTGTCGGAAGGCGGCGCAGCGCAACAGCGTGCAGGCGGAAAACCCAAGATCACGACGGGTACCAACCGGGTGGATGCCGAGTCGTTGCTGGACTGGTACCGGGCGACCGCGCGGGATCTGCCGTGGCGACGCCAGGACGTCACCGCCTGGCAGATTCTGATGAGCGAAATCATGCTGCAGCAGACGCCGGTGGTGCGGGTCGAACCGATCTGGCGGGAGTGGGTCGCGCGCTGGCCGGTCCCCTCCGCCATGGCGGCCTCGTCGCAGGCCGAGGTGCTGCGCGCCTGGGGCAAGCTCGGCTATCCGCGGCGGGCGTTGCGGTTGCACGAGTGCGCGAAGGTACTCGCCGAGGAACACGGTGACGAGGTGCCGACCGATGTGGATGTGCTGCTCGGCCTGCCGGGTATCGGCGCGTATACCGCGCGGGCGGTGGCCTGTTTCGCCTACGGACAGCGAGTTCCGGTGGTTGACACCAATGTTCGCCGGGTGGTGGCGCGCGCCGTGCACGGGCGCGCGGCGGCCGGTAATCCGTCATCGCGCGATCTGCCCGAGACCGAAGCGCTGCTGCCGCGCCGAATCGACCATGCCGCAATGTTTTCCGCCGCGCTGATGGAACTCGGCGCCACGGTGTGCACAGCGCGCACCCCCGACTGCTCGCGTTGCCCGCTGCCGCAATGCGCGTGGGTCTCGGCGGGCAGGCCGGTCTCCGATGTGGTGCGCAAGACGCAGAAGTACGAGGGCACCGATCGTCAGGCGCGCGGTCGGCTGCTCGACGTGTTGCGCGACGCGACCGGTCCGGTCGAGCGAATCCGGTTGGATCTGGCCTGGACTCGCGATCCCGGCCAGCGCGACCGCGCTTTGGACTCCCTACTCGTCGACGGCCTCATCGAACAAACCCCGGATGGGTTGTTCGCGCTGGCCGGTGAGGGCTAGAACAGCCTGTGCCGGGGTCGTCGAGGTCCTGACGAACCACCCCCAACGGGCCGTTCGCCCTGGCGAGGGCCTGAACAACCTCATACCGGAAGGTTCAGGACTTTCCGGAGGAATGCTTCGACTTCGGTGCGGTAGCGCTCCGGTTGGTCGTCGTGCACCAGATGGCCCGCGTTCGGGATCCGGACGTAGGTGGCGTCGGGATGGACGTCGGCCATCTGCCGCATCTGGCCCTCGGGGGTGATGGTGAATTCGCCTTCGATCAAGAGAACGGGCGCTTCGACCGCATGCCATTGCGCCCAGAAGTCGCGGGTGCCCCACTCCTCGGAGATATCGCGGAAGGTCTCGACCGGACCGTGCAGGCGGTAGCCATCGGGGCCGTGCTCGAAGGAGTCGAGGAAGTAGCGCCCGGCGACCGGGCCGAAGAAATCCAGCACCGCATCCGCATTCGGAAACGGCTGCGGCCAGGCCTCGATCATGGCCGCCCAGTTCGCGGCGGTGCGGCCACGGAAGTCGGGGGCAATATCCTCGACCACCAGCGCGCGCACCCGCTCCGGATACCGCGCCGCGAAGACCCAGCCGTGCAGCCCACCCATCGAATGTCCGAGGACCACCATGGGTTCGGAAATTTCGGCGGTGGCCGCGGCGAGGTCGTCGATGAAGGCCTCGGTGGTCAGTTCCGCGGGCGCGGGACGACCGTGACCGGCGGCGTCGAAGGTGTAGACGTGGCCGATCTCCCGCAGCCAGGACAGGTGATCGCGCCAGGTGCGGGCACTGCCCATCAGTCCGTGCAGCAGCAGGATCGGCACGCCCGCTCCGCCTTCGTCATACAACACTGTGACATTTTTGCAGTGTTTGATTTGCCGCGCCTTCGGCGCGGCGGGTTCGCGGCCCCCTGGTGTCTCGCGTCCGAGTCGTCGAGACTCGCGCCTGCGGCGCATGCGCTTCGACGACTCGGACGCAAGACGGGCCGCGAACTCCTCGCTCGTAAGACGCGCTCCGTAGTGGTCGCCGAGGGCGGATCGCTCGGCGCCTGACGGGCGCGTGCCGGGCGGGCGGGGCCCGCGCCTGCGTCGTCGCATGCACTTCGACGACCCGGACGCGAGACGGGCCGCTCGTAAGACTCGCTCCGCGCTGATCGCCGATGGCGGAGCGCTCGGCGCCTGACGGGCACGCGCCACGCAGGCGGACCCCACGACTTCGTCCCATGCACTTCGACGACCGGACGCGAGACGGGCGAACGGGCCGCTCGTAAGACTCGCTCCGTCGTACTTACCCGGCCGTCAAAGTCGCTCTGGATCTACAAGTCCGCGTTTGACCGCCTGCACCAAACGACGCGGCACCTTGTGCACGACCCCACCGACACTGACCGGCACCAGGTCCGGTGGGGTCGCCTTCCACTGCGAGCGGCGGCTGCGCGTATTGGACCGCGACATCCTGCGCTTGGGCACCGCCATATCAGCCCTCCCCTCGTGAAGGCTGGGACGCGGCCCGCGCCCGCTTGCCATATTTGCGCTCGAACTTCTCCACCCGGCCCTGGGTATCCAGTACGCGGTGCGCGCCGGTCCAGAACGGGTGCGAATCGGAGGTGACGTCCACGACCAGCAGCGGGTAGGTATTGCCGTCTTCCCACTCGACGGTGCGTGCGCTGGTGGCGGTGGACCGGGTCCGGAACCGCTTTCCGGTACTCGAATCCTCGAACACCACGGGGTGGTAGTCGGGATGTGAGCCAGTCTTCATTTCGCTTCTCCTCTCGGGCTTTTCGCCTGACCGTCGATCGGCAGACCGGTGGGTTCGCAGGGGTCGGCATGCCATTCGCCGAAGGGGTCCTCCCACTGCGCGACCCGCTCGGGTGCGCGTTCCACCAGGCGCAGTTCGTCGTCCTCGACCAGCGCCCAGTGCAGGGCCTGCCGGATCTCGGCCGGGTCGGCGTCATGGGCCAGGATGACCAGCGAAATATCGCGGTCGCCGAACTGCTCGTCCCAGCGCAGCGCGGCCATGGCCCGGCGCGCGGGGTCGGCCTGTTCCAACTCGCTCGGACTCATGGCGGCCAGCCACGGTCCCGCGCCGCCGACGCGCAATCCGCCACCCGCCGATTCCAGCCACACCACCTCGTTCGGCTGGGTGGCCAGCCACATCCGTCCGCGTGCGGTCACGACGCCGTCGAAAAGCACGTCGAGGGCCTCATGCAAGCGAGCCGGATGGAACGGGCGGCTCGCGGCGAATTCGACCAGGGCGACGCCGTATTCGGCGCCGAGCGGCGGCTGGCCACGCAACAGCGGCGCATGGGCATCGAAGACGCGGCCGCGCCGCGAATGGGCCGGAATGCGCGCGAGCAATGCCTCGACATCGGCCGAGTCGACCAGATCGATATCGTCGATCCAGGCCACCGGCGCTTCGGGCACGAGCCGGGACAGCACCGCGGCGAGTCGCGCCCGATCGATGGGATCGCCGGTACTACCTTGTGCCACAACGGCATCCGCGAAGTCGACCTGACCGACCGTCACCTGGGCCACGGTCCGGTCGTCGGCTGCGGTCGCCAGTCCGCGCTCGGCGAGGGTGTCCTCGCCGGTGGCATCGGTCAACCAGGTTCGCGCGTCCACGCAGGTGAGCACGGCCTCGACCCGCACATCGCGGCCCGCCGGGCCGTCGACGCGGCCGACCACACCGGTGACGACGATATTCTCGATCGCCTGGCAGATCGCTTCCGCCTCGAAGGCCGGATCCAGTTCCAGCACAATCCGATCCACCGATTCACGGGCGGCGAGCGCGCACAGCAGCGGCAGCAGATCGATGCGCAGGGTGCAGGAGATGCAGCCGTGCGCCAATTCGAGCACGGTCGCGGTCGCCTGCTCGCCGATGCGCACCGTGCGATGCACGATGCCCTCGCCGAGTCCGCTCAGGTCGTGGCGGATGGTGACGGTGCCCGGCGTCTCGCGCAGTGCGGCGGCCAGTCGTGCCACACCCGCCGCGGCCGCTCCGGAGCATCCTGCGAGCACCACGACGGGGGTTCTCCGGTCGGACTGCCTCCCGGGTGGGAGTAGGTCGGGTTCCACGCAGCACCCCTTTCGGTATCCAATTCGGCATGAGCGGAGGCCCTGCGCGGTCACGCAGGCAGCCCCCTCCGGGCCTGATCCATCCATACTGGAAACGATTTTCATTTACTGTCAGGCAACGGTACATTGTCGAACGGCCGTTGTCGAAAATGATTGTCAAATACTGGAAGGAGTCCGCATGTCGGCCCACTGCCAGGTCACCGGGCGCAAGCCTGGATTCGGCAAGTCCGTATCGCACTCGCACAAGCGGACGAGCCGGCGCTGGAATCCCAATATCCAGCGCAAGACCTATTACCTACCCAGCGAGGACCGGCGAATCACGCTGAACGTCTCCGCCAAGGGCATCAAGACCATCGACCGGGACGGGATCGAGGCGGTCGTCGCCCGGATCCGCGGGAGCGAAGCGAAGCGGTCGAAAAGACACAGCCGAGCTCGCGGCGACAAGATCTGAAAGGAGCACCATGGCCTCGAAATCGACCGAGATCCGGCCGATCATCAAACTGAAATCCACTGCGGGAACGGGATATACGTACGTCACGCGGAAGAACCGGCGCAATGATCCGGACCGCATGATGTTGCGCAAATACGATCCGATGGTGCGCAGGCACGTCGACTTCCGCGAGGAGCGCTGATGGCCAAGAAATCGAAGATCGCCCGCAATGAGCAGCGCAAGGAGATCGTCGCCCGCCATGCGGCGCGGCGCGCGGAGCTCAAGGAACTGATCCGCAAGCCGACCACCTCCGAGGAAGCCCGCGCAGCGGCACAGTCGGCGCTACAGCGGCTGCCCCGCGATGCCAGTCCGGTACGATTGCGCAATCGGGACGCCGCGGACGGACGACCGCGCGGTCATCTCCGGAAGTTCGGACTTTCCCGCGTACGTGTACGCGAGATGGCCCATCGGGGTGAACTCCCCGGTGTGCACAAATCGAGCTGGTAGACAACCACTGATCTCGAGAAGGAAACCCGTCACATGGCAGTCAAGCGAGCACCCTCGAAGAAGGTTCGCGCCGAGCAGGCCCGTCGCCCGAAGAAGAACCCGCTGATCGCGGCGGGCGTCGAGACGGTCGATTACAAGGACGTCAACCTCCTGCGCACCTTCATCTCCGACCGCGGCAAGATCCGCAGCCGCCGGGTCACCGGGCTTACCCCGCAGCAGCAGCGCCAGGTCGCCGTCGCGGTGAAGAACGCCCGCGAGATGGCACTTCTGCCGTTCACCAGCCGGTAGACACCGACGTGGCAGGGCCCCGAAGCTGAATCAGCCTCGGGGCCCTGCGTCGTCAGCACGTCACGGGATGGTGAGCACCTGGCCGGGGTTGATGGCATCCGGGTTGTCGATGCCGCTGGCGTCGGCGATCTCCTGGTAGCGGTTGCCGTCGCCGTAGAAGCGCTCGGCGATCGCCCACAGGGTGTCGCCCGGCTCGACCGTGTAGGTCTGCGCGGCCGGCGGCGGGGGCGGAACCTCTTCGGCGGCGGGCGCGGCGGCCTGCTCGGCAACCGGCTCCGGCTCCGGCTCCGGCTCCGGCTCCGGGGCGGGCAGCGGGTTGTCGGTCTGTGTGTCCGACGCCCACAGCGCGCTGCCGTCCGTGCCGTACAGCACCACATTGCGGTCGGCCTGCACGGTCAGCCGGTCCGCTTCCCGGCCATTGGTTTCGGTGGCCCAGGCGGCGCCCTCACCCTTGTAGAGCACGAAGTTGCCGTCCTCCTGCAGGACTGCACGTTCGACACCTTGATCGTGAGTCAGAGTGGACCACACGACATTTCCATCCGGTTCCGACAGCACCAGATTGCCATCGGGCTGCAGGGTCAGGGTGTACGCACCGCCGACCAGAGACTGGCCGAGCCCGAGTTCTTCACCTACGCGCAGCGTGTCGCCCACGTTCTTCCTTTCGAAGGTTTACTGTGCCAAGCATTCCGGCTCGATGCGTGCCGCTCGACGCGCATCGGCCCCCGAATGTACTGTGCGCGCCAGCAGCGCGGAGGTATTACGCGCAGGCTTAGCCGAATGTTCACTGTGTTGGCTTCATCGCTCTATCATCTTGTCGCACAATCAGACGCGACCGTCCTGTTGGTTTGCTGGCACGGTTCGCCTCGACGCATCGGCACGTGGATTAGGGTGGTCGGTATGTATCGGATGTCGCGAGTTCGGCCCGCCGCAGTCGCCGTCGCATTGTTCGTCGGCCTCGCCGTCACCGCATGCGGTGGCTCCGATAACGGTGGGACACAAGGGAAGACAACGACAACGAGTGCGGCGAAGAGCACGCCGACCGAGGGGACACCCGCCGACGCGGGCCGGATGTTCGTCGCCGATCCGACGATCGTCGGCGCGCATCCGATTCCGTTCACGTCCTGGTCACGGGTTGCCGATGATCGGATCGCGGTCAACTTCGAGACCGGATCGCCGGAGTGCTACGGCGTGGATGCCGGCGTGACCGAGACCGATTCGACGGTCACCGTGGAACTGCGATCGGGTACGCGTGCCGATGCGGTCGGCCGAATGTGCACCATGATCGCGGTTTTCGGCACCCTCGAAGTGCCACTGAAGGCTCCACTCGGCAGCCGACAGGTCCTCAGCGCGGTCTAGACGGGTTCGGCGACTACGTCCGCGAGGGCGGCGAATTCCAGGTAGGTTGCGGGTTTGGCTGGGCCCCAAGTCTTTTGCGCCATGACGCGCAACGGCATCGTGATCGATGTGGCTATCTGCGCCGGAGTTTGTGCGGTCGGGGTATCGCACCATACGTATAGACCGGAGCCGAGATTGCTCGCGCTCTGGTCCGGAGTCAGGCGCGTGCCGTCCACGAAAAGCGTTGGGTCCCAGAGCTCATAGGCCAGTGGGGCCGGAATATTGCCGATGGCGGCCGGTCCGCCGGTCACGTAATAGGCGGGCGTGAAGGCCGCATTCTTCACCTGATGTCCGGCGGCGATGAGATCCGGTGCGGTGCGCGCATTTCCGAAGAACGGCAGGGGCAGCTGCGGGATGCCGGCGCGGCTCCAGAAGTCGATGACGATACCGCGGTCGGGGATGATTGTTCCTTCGCCGGTGTGCAGTCCGTCGTTCCAGATGCGTGGACGTTTGCCGTGTGCGCGCACTATTTCGGCGCCCCAGTTGATCAGTCCGAGGTAGGCGTCGACCGGTTGGGCCTGCGGGCCGTAGGTGGCGCGGGCGTATTCGCCCAGTTGCGGGTATTCGTCGATGGATACGACGCGGGTGCCCCGCAGTAGGAACTCGTCCGCGCCGAGATGCCAATAGCCGCCGGGGAATTGGGGAAGGAATTCCTCCAGGATGTCGCGCAGCAAGTCGTAGCTTCGCGGGTTCGAGATATCGATGGCGGAGTCCGAGACGACTCCGGCCGCGCTGCGCAGCTTCAGTTCGGGACGGGCAGCCAGGATTCCGTTCATATGGCCCGGGAAGTCCACCTCGGGCACGATCTCGACCTGGTAGCGCGCGGCATATTCGATCAGATCGCGAATGTCTTGCCTCGAATAGTGTTCCGGTGCAGTGATTTCCGGATGACGCATACTCTCGAGGCGAAATCCGAAGGAGTCCGAGAAGTGCAGGTGCAGCAGGTTGAGTTTGAGCTGGGCCATGCGCCGGATCTGATCGCGCAGCATATCGACCGGCATGAATTCCCGGCCGACGTCGAGCATGAGTGAGCGTTCGCGGTAGTCGGGCCAATCCGTCACGGTGCCGCCGGGAATCGCGGTGTTCCTGCGCAGCATCTGCAATGCGGACCTGGTGGCGTAGAAGGTTCCGGCCGTGTCCGAGCCCTGGAGATCGAGGGTGTCGCCGACCGCTATCCGGTACGACTCCGGAGTGTTCGGCGCGCCGTCGACCGGACCGTTCCTTAGCACGATGTCACCCGGTCGGCCGGACGAACCCGACTGTGCCACAACATCATTGCCAGTGAGGGTGTGCAAGCCGTCGACAAGATCGACCGCGGCGTCGCGCAGCCCGTCAGCTGCGTACACGACGCGCGCATGTGCGCCGAGGGAGAATCCGGCCCCACCCGGCACCCAGCGCTTTACCGACGGCACGGTTGGCGGTGCGAAGTACTCGGCCCGGACCGGCGAGGCGCCACCGAGCGAAGCGGTCGCCGCAACCATCAAGGCGACTACCCACGAAGCCAGCACCGTGCGATCCGACATGCGGCCACTCTACGAAACCCGACACGCCACGCCCGCCACCGCGCGCCGCATATCCGATCCCGGGCCCGCCGAGGCGGGTAGACGTCTATCAGCGGTAGTCGAATGGCGGGTCCGCGCCGTCGACGGCCACCATTCGACTACCGTCGGCGGCTGCTCTGCCGTGCGGACCGGCGGGAGCCGTGGCTCCCGCCGTCCTGGCGGGGTGGCTCAGTGGGCGAAGTGGCGAGAGCCCGTGAGGTAGAGGGTGACTCCCGCTTCCCGGGCCAGGTCGATCGTGTCCTGGTCGCGGACCGAGCCGCCAGGCTGCACAATGGCCCGGATACCGGCCTGGATGAGCTGCTGCGGGCCGTCGGAGAACGGGAAGAACGCATCCGATGCGGCGACCGAACCCTTGGCGCGGTCACCGGCGCGCTGCACCGCGAGACCGACCGCATCGACCCGGTTGACCTGGCCCATGCCGACGCCGACCGAGGCGCCGTCGTGTGCGAGCAGGATGGCATTGGACTTCACGGCACGGCAGGCGCGCCAAGCGAACTCGAGATCGGCAAGGGTTTCCGCATCGGCCGCCTCACCCGCCACCAGGGTCCAGTTCTGCGGGTTGTCTCCAGGGGCGTCGAGGATATCGCGGCTCTGCAGCAGTGCACCGCCGCTGATCGGGCGCAGCTCCGCACCAGCGCGCCGCGGCGGCTCGGCGACCAGGATGCGCACATTCTTCTTGCGCTGCAACACCTCGACGGCGCCATCGGCATAGGACGGTGCGACGATCACCTCGGTGAAGATATCGGCGACCTGTTCGGCCATCTCCACGGTGATCTCACCGTTGGCCGCGATCACACCACCGTAGGCGCTCACCGGATCACATGCGTGCGCCTTGCGGTGCGCCTCGGCGAGATCCGCGCCGATCGCGATGCCACAGGGGTTGGCGTGCTTGATGATCGCGACCGCCGGTGCCGAATGGTCATAGGCGGCGCGCCAAGCGGCGTCGGCATCGGTGTAGTTGTTGTACGACATTTCCTTGCCGTGCAACTGCTTTGCCTGCGCCAGGCCCCGACTGCCGTCGTTCTGGGTGTACAGCGCGGCGGCCTGATGCGGGTTCTCGCCGTAGCGCAGCACCGAGGCGCGCTCCCAGGAGCCGCCGATCCAGCTCGGGAACTGCTGTGCGGCAGCCTCATTCGGCTCGGTGGCCGGGGTGAGCACGCTGGTCATCCAGCTCGCGACCGCGACGTCGTAGCTTGCGGTGTGCTGGAATGCCTTGGCCGCCAACGCGGTCCGCTCGGGCAGCGTGAAGCCGCCCGCCTGCACCGCGGCGAGTACGTCGTCGTAGTCGCCGCTGTCGACGACCACCGCGACCGACGGATGGTTCTTGGCTGCCGCACGCACCATCGACGGACCGCCGATATCGATCTGCTCGACGCATTCGTCATTGCTCGCACCGCTGGCCACGGTCTGGGTGAACGGGTACAGATTCACGACGACGAGCTGAAATGCCTCGACGCCGAGCTCGACCAGCTGGTCGACGTGTTCGGCCTTGCGGGTATCCGCGAGAATGCCCGCGTGCACCCGCGGGTGCAGGGTCTTGACCCGGCCGTCCAGGGTCTCCGGGAATCCGGTCAGATCCTCGACCTTGGTCACCGGGATGCCCGCGTCGGCGATCTTGCCCGCCGTCGAACCGGTCGAAACCAGTTCGATACCGGCGGCGTTCAGCCCGGTCGCGAGCTCGATGAGCCCCGTCTTGTCGTAGACGCTGATCAGCGCCCTGTGAATCCCCTTACGCTCACTCACCGAAGTACCCGCTCATCTGGAATTACTGCCTTTCGTCCGTCGGAGACAATGCCTCTGGTGGCGACGGCGGCGACAACCTCCGCCAGCAACCGTCGCTCGACAACCTTGATGCGCTCGTGCAGGGTGGCCTCGTCGTCATCGTCGAGCACCGGCACCGCCTCCTGGGCCAGGATCGGTCCGGTATCGATGCCGGAATCGACCAGGTGCACGGTCGAACCGGTGACCTTCACCCCGTAGGCGAGGGCGTCACGGACCCCGTGCGCGCCCGGGAATGCGGGCAGCAGCGCGGGGTGGGTATTGATGATCCGGCCGCCGTAGCGGGCCAGGAAGACCGGGCCGAGGATCTTCATGAATCCGGCCGAGACCACCAGATCGGGTTCGTAGGCGGCGACCGCATCGGTCAGCGCGACATCCCAGGCGGCGCGATCGGGGAAATCCTGCACGGCCATCCGGAAGGCCGGAATCCCCGCGGCGGCCGCGTGTTCGGTGGCCTGGCAGACGCGGTCCACGCCGACGGCGACGACGGTCGCCGGATACTCCGGAGCGGCGGCGGCCTCGATCAGGGCGCGCAGCAGGGAACCGGTGCCAGAGGCCAGCACGACGACGGTTGCCGGGGTCGCGGATGCCACCCACGGGGCATTCGAAGACGGCTGGGGGGCGGCAGCCGGCGAAGCCGGCGGGGTGGGCAAGCGCTGGGTGTCGGCAGCCGACGGAGTCGGCGGGGTGGGTAAACTCAGCGGTCCACTCCTGCATGTCGGTCGAAAGGGCGGAGGCGGTATTACACCGCCGGGTAGAGCCTAACGACCGTCCACCCGGTCACTTTCCGGCAGGTCCGCCTCGACCACTTCGGCATCGACGATGTCGGGGAAGGAATTGCTGCCCGCGGCGCCCGAGGTGGCGATGGCGGGCTGCTCGTCGACAAGTTCGCCGTCGAGTTCCACTTCGAAGTCGGGACCGGCGTAGTCCTCGTATTCGTCGTCGTAGTCGTCGTATCCGTCGTATCCGTCGTATCCGTCGTGTTCGTCGTAGTGCTCGTCCTCGTAATGATCGTCGTAGCGATCGCTGTCGTCGTAATAGTCGTCTTCGTAGTAGTCGTCGTAATCGGCGTACTCGTCGTCGTACCCGGTCACCGGCGCGCCGATGGGAACGACGAACCAGCGCGCGAACATCAGACCCACATATCCGGCTACGGCCAACCAGCCGAAGGCCACCACCGCGAAGATCGGCAGGTCGAGCCCGAACTGTCCGAACGTTCCGAGGTCGCCGCCCGCCACCACGCCGAGCAGCACCAACGTCACGGTCGCCACCCCCGCTGAGGTCAGCGTCGCCCACGGCGCGCCCGCGCGGTCGTGGGAGGTCCGTCCGATATCGAGCCCGCCGAGCACACCCACCGCGGCCGGAATCAACAGCAGCACCGGCCACCAGCCTTCGGCGGGTCCGGTCGGCACTGCCGCCATCAGCGGAACGGCCGGAATCGGGCCGCCGACAACGGAAAACACGCCGATCGACGCATCCCCGAACTGCGCGCCGGAGCCGACGAGCACGCCGACCGTCGCGATCACCACATTGGGCAGATACGCCAGCGAGAGCAGGATCAGCCCGAGCACACCCGCCGCATTGCCCGCGGCATGAAAGGTGTCACCGATGCGCGACCAATGCGCGAGGAAAGACACGATGACGACCGCGGTGGCGCAGGTCAGCAGGCGTACGACTGTTCGACCCGCGCCGAATGTGCCCGCGATCGCCCACTCCGGCAACCGCAGCAGGGTTAACAGCCGACGCCGACTCCGGCTCGCGATGCCACCGACCGCGGCGACCAGGTGCACGGCGCCGACCCAGCCGAAGGCGGCCAGCGTATTCGGCGGCTGCAATGCCACGACACCGGAGGCGTCCTCGGCGACCGCCAGACAGACGGCAGTGACCAGCAGCGGTCCGGCCAGCGCCGCACCGACGATCCAGCCGAGATCCGCGCGCGAACTGTCCGGCTCGACCGCGCGGGCGCAATCGCGACCGGTCGCCCAGACCAGCAGTCCGGTCGGCAGCAGCGGGAGCAGCTCGACTGAGGTTTTGCCGATCACCAACGGAACCTGGTGTGCCGCAAGCCAACCCGCGGCGATCGCACCCGAGGTACCGGCCAGGTTACTGCCCGAGGACAGTAGGGCGGCCAGCATGAGGACGACGACGGCGACGAGCGCGTAGGTCGTCGGCCGGGCCGCGACCAGGAGCAGCACGCGGGCGCGCTCGGGGGTCAGCGATAGAAATCCGGCCTCGTCGAAAACGTCCGCGGATGTGCGCGGCGTCGATCGGTCGCTCCGCGCCGAACGTTCCGGCGCGCCGCGGGACTCGGGGGTCCGGCGAACAAGAGAAGGTCTCGAGGAGCTCATGGAAATTCAGCGTGGCAGGTCCCCCGGCGCGAGCGGGTCAGGCGCGCCGACCCGGTCTGGGGCGCGCCGGGAGAGCCGACGAACTACTTGTTCTCGTCCGGACGGAATGCGTGGGTGGCGTCCGAGGACGGGTCCGAACCGGATTCACCGCCGAACGGCTGGTTCTGCTGACCCTGCTGACCCTGCTGGCTCTGCTGCCCCTGGCCGAAACCCGGTGTGCCGTACTGCTGTCCGGACTGCGGGGTCCCGAAGTGCTGGGTGGCACTCTCATCCGGGCGCGGCTGCGCGGCAGGCGACGAACCGTAGGGCGAACCCTGCTGCGCTGCACCGTATCCGGGCTGCTGACCATAGGAGGGCGGCTGCTGACCGTAGGACGGCGGCTGGCCCTGACCATAGGTCGGCTGGCTCGGCTGACTCTGACCGTAGGGCTGCTGCGACTGGTACTGCGGGGCGCCCTGGCCGAACTGACCCGGCTGGCTCTGGCCGAACTGACCCGGCTGCCCCTGACCGTACTGGCTCGGCTGCCCCTGACCGAAGGCCGAGGGCTGACCCTGTCCGAACGCACCTTGTTGGCCGTAACCGCCGGAGCCGAAACCGCTCGGCGGGGCCTGCGGGGTGGCGGGCTTGGGTGCGGGCGGGGTCAGGATGCCGGATTCGAAGAGCACGGCGACGACGGCGACGGCCGTCTGCACGAACGCGAGGAATAGCAGCACGTACGCGCCCCACTTCAGCTCGACGTTCAGATCGTCGGGCGTGGTGAAGGACAGGAACAGCGTGCCGAGGAAACCGGCGGCCGATGCCGCGGCCGCGGCGCCGGTCCAATTCTGCTTGGGCAGCAACGAAAGTCCGGCGAGCAGGCCGCCGAGCAGCAGGATGGCCAGCAGTCCCGCCGCGCCGAAGTACTGGAAGAGACTGAGCGTGTCATTACCTTCGACCGTGACACCTCTCACTTCCCGCGGCTTCTGACCGAAGAACGGCAGGAAGCCGAGCAGGAAGTTGATCACACCGAGCGCGGCGACGCCGACCACCAGGAAGTAGGGCAGGCCCTTCGCAGTGGGCTCGGTGCCGGTACCGGCCGATTGGCCGGAGCTGGAAGGTGCGGGTGGCGTCGCGGGTGCGTTGTACCCGGAGCCCCCGGTCGGGTATGACATGGTCGTCGTCTCCTAGGTCGAGTCGTACGTCGTCTGAACGGCTGGATCTCTACCCGACGCTACTGCACTCGCTGGCCCAGGTCACCCTTAACCAACTGGCCGGGCGACCGAAAAACGGCGTCTACGCTGGTCCTGTGTGAATCCGCGCCGACCGATAACAATTCGGCGCTACCACCTCCGATGGGAACGCACTTCGGCCCGGAGCCAGCTGCTCCGGGCCGAATCCCCTCCGGTGCACCCCGGGTGACTAGCGGGGCACGACGTACCAGGCGCCGTAGCTGCCGACGCAGTCGAAGTCCTGCCATTCGCCGGTCCGGATGCCCTCGTTGCCGCGGGCGAGGCACTGGTGTTCGTATTCGAAAGGGCCGAGGTTGCCCGGCTGGGCCTGGGCCGATCCGGTGCCGAACGGGCCCGCGACGGCGGGGGCGATGCCACCGACGAAGCCGGCGACGGTGAGGGCGGCGATGGCCGCGATGCGGGCGGGGCGGATGCGATTGATGGTCATTGTCTGCGCCTTTTGCTCTGGTTGGTTCCGTTGGCGATGACCAGAGTTCCGTGCGGCCGTCTCAGCGCGATTTCATCCGCATTTCACGAGGTAGTGCCCGGTTTTTCGAGTCTGTTGAGGTAGCGCTGCCAGCCGAAGCCACTGGTCCGGTAGGCGGACCGGGTGCGCTCGACCAACTCACCGTCCGGGTCGCCTTGGGCGTGCCGCAGCGCGACTTCGATCGCGCGGGCCGCGAGCGCCGGGACGCCGCCGGGAGCCGCCGCGTCGTGCTCCGCGAGCAGTGCCGCGGCCTCGTCGAGTTCGCCCTTGGCGATGAGGACGTCAGCGAGTTCGAGCCGGGCCAGGCCCGCCTCCTCTTCGTGTGCGAGGGCGGCGCGGCAATAGGATTCGGCGGCGGCGAGTTGTCCGGCGGCCAACGCGACCGCGGCACGGGTGAGGTCGTTCAGCGGCAGGATCTGTCGATCGTCGAGGCGGCGGGCGTAACGGTCGGATTCTTCGACCATCGCCAGTGCGTCCTCGGTGCGGCCCAGATCGAGCAGTGCCTTGGCCTGATTACTCAGGCCGCGGGAGAGGCTGTGCTCATCGTCATTGGCGCGGTCGACCTCGGTGGAGCGCTGGTAGGCGGCGAGAGCGCCTGCTGCGTCACCCGAATACAACAGCGCGGTACCGAGTGCGTCGGCGAAGGATGAGGCCTGCGTGACGCGCACCGCCAGCCGCTCCCCCTCGCGCAGGCGCTCGACCGCCTCCGGGAGTCGGGCGCGTTCGATATCGACGATGCCCCGGTAGTAGCGCACGGTCTGGGCGAGTTCGATGTCGTCCAGCGGCGCGGCGAATTCGCTTGCTCTGGCCAATTGCGCTGCGGCGGAATCGAAGTCGCCGGTCATCAAAGTGTGGAAGCCGGAATGGCTCAGCGCCTGCGCCAATTCGGCCGGCGAGGTTTCGGCGGGCAGTGACTCGATCAGTGCGCCGTAGTGGCGTCGTGCCTCGCGGAACCAGGCCCTGGCCAGCCAGGGGACGTGCATTGCGGTGGCGAGTCGTAAACCGGCGGCGGCTCTCGGTGTTCCGGGCGCGTTTTCGAGTGCGGCGAGGATATTCGGCCATTCGGCGAAGACCGCGGCCACGGATTCGGCCGTTGCGAAATCGTCGGGCTCGCCGATCTTGCGCACCAGATCGAGACACCAGTCCACGTGCCGAGCACGCAGCGGATCGGTCTCGTGGGTTTGCGCCAGTTGTGCGAGTGCGTAGTCGCGGACCGTCTCCAAGAGCACGAATCGTCTTGTCGCACCGTGGTTCTGAACCGTCACCAAGCTTCGGTTCACCAGGTCCGCGAGCGCGGGCGCGATATCGCCGCCTTCGAGATCCGCTGCGGGCGTGACAGCTTCGGCCGCCTCCAGCGTGCACCCGCCCGCGAATACCCCGAGCCTGCGCAGGACCGCCCGCTCCCGCTCGGCCAGCAGTTCATAACTCCAATCCAGGGCCACCCGCAGACTCGTATGCCGCCCTCCCCCGGCATCCCGCGCCCCGCCGACCAACAGCCGCACGCGGTCATCGATGCGCTGCGCGAGTTGCGAAATCGTGAGTGTCCGAGTGAGACCTGCGGCCAACTCGATCCCCAGTGGCAGCCAATCCACCGCCGCACAGATCCGTACCAGTTCCGCTCGCTCATCGACAGTGACCAATCCGTGCAATCCGGCTCGTTCGGTGAACAGTGCGACGCCATTGCCACGCTCCAGCGGACCCAGCGGATAGACCGACTCGCCTGCCACTCCCAGTGCTCGCTGCGACGTGATCAATATGCTGGAACCGGCTGCGGCAGTTGCTAATTCAGCAACAGGCTCGATCAGATGCTCGGCATTGTCGAGGATCAGCAAGACTTGCTGTGCGTTATCGCGGGTGCGGGCCGAATTCGCCGATGCCGCGATGTCACGCTGTGCACTCGAGTCGCCGCGCGCACCCGAGCCACCTCGGATGCCCGAGTCATTCGGCGGACCCGCACTTGTGCGCTCGAGGTCACGCGAATCACCCGACGCTGCCGCATTGCCTGGCGCGCCCGAATCCCCGCGAGCACCGGAATCATCTGGGGCTCCCGAAGTTCCCAGCGCCGCAACAATTCCCGGCAATAGATCATCGGGGTCGATCGGGATCCCTTCGATCAGGCCATTTGTCTCGAGTGTTGCGAGGACTGCGGGCAGCACGTCCTCGGCTCGGGCCAGGGGTGCCAGTTCGACGAACGCGACCGGGCGGCCGGAGTTGGCGGCGGCGCGGGCGAGTTCGGCTGCGAGGCGGGACTTTCCGCTGCCTGCGACGCCGACCAGGGTGGCCAGGCCGGGTTCGGTGAGGCGGGTGCCGAGGGTGTCGAATTCGCGGCCGCGGCCGATGAAACTGGTCGCCGGGCCCGAGACGACCGGGTCGGGGTGGGGTGCGACGGTTGCTGTTTCGGTGGTGACAGGGGTTGCGGGGATCGGCGCGGCATTCGCGGGACGCAGGGTCGGATCGTGGTCGAGGATGCGCAGTTCCAGCGTGGCCGTCTCCGGTGCCGGGTCGACACCGAGTTCCTCGGCGAGATTCCGGCGCAGGCGGGCCAGCCGGTCGAGTGCGTCCGCTTGCCGCCCAGTGCGATACAGCGCCAATGCCAGCAGCCCCGAGAGCGGCTCGTGCAGCGGATAACGCGCCACCAGACCGGTCAGTTCGGTGACGACCTCCCCGGCCGCTCCCAATTCCAGATTGGCTTCCAGCCCCGCCACGGTCAGCGATAGCCGCCAATCGTCGAGCCGGTCCCCCTCGGCCGCCGCATACGGCACACTGCGCAGATCGGCCAGCGCGGCCCCGCGCCACAATCCCAGCGCCTCCCGCGCGACCGCCGCGACAACGGCATGGTCACCAGCCCGGCGCGCGGCATACAGCCGCTGCGCCGCCGCCTCCGCGGTCACCAGATCCGATGCCCTCGAGCTCGCGTGATATCCGGCAGGCGTCCGTCCGATGACCTCCGCATGCGCCCCGAGCGCCGCCCGCAACCGCGAAACCACCACCCGCAGCCGCTGTACCGGCCGCTCGACGTCCGCGCCCCACAGATCCTCGGCCAGCCGCCCATCCGGAACCGGCACACCGTTCGCCATAGCCAACCGCACCAGCACGGCCCGCTCCAACGGCCGATCGATAGCGATACCGGCTTCGCCCGCCCGAACTTGCACTGGGCCCAACACCAGCACATCCACGCACACAGCATGACAGTGTCAGGGCACCGCTGCCCAGCCGCCGCCTCGGCGAGTATGCCGCCGATGGCATTGCGCACTACTCGGTGATCGACATCGTGGATCTCGAATCGATCGGTTCGACGGTGTACCGCTTGAACGATGACACCGGCGAATACGAAATCGCACCACGTGTGACCGGCGTCAGCTCGAGGCTCCGCTTCCACTCACCAGCGATCTCGACAAGCGGTCCGGACCACGACACAACAGTGGAACCGGATCGGCCGAATCGACTGCGACGATCCCGGTCACCGACTGAAACCCCCACGGCGACAAGCATTCCAAAACGGACACAGGTCTGTTTCAGGGCGGTGTCGTGGCGGGGTTGGCGTGCCAAGCTGTCAGGCGATGCTCACGTACACCCAAGCCGTTGTTATCGGCGCACTGCAAGGCATAACCGAACTGTTCCCGATTTCCAGCCTGGGTCATTCCGTTTTGGTGCCCGCGTGGCTGGGTGGGTCCTGGAGCGATCTGGTCACTCAGGGCGATTCCGATTCCGGCACACCGTATCTCGCGTTCGTGGTCGGGCTGCATGTGGCGACGGCGATCGCGCTGTTGGTGTTCTATTGGCGCGACTGGGTCGAGATCTCGGTCGGCTTCCTCACGACACTGCGCACTCGCCGGATCGAGACCTCGACACAGCGCCTGGCCTGGCTGGTGGTCCTGGCGACCGTGCCGGTCGGCGTTCTCGGGTTGCTACTGGAACATCCGTTGCGCACCTTGTTCGCGAAACCCCTTGCGGCGGGCCTATTTCTGACGTTGAACGGAGTCGTGCTGGTCACCGGTGAGGTGATGCGCCGCCGCAGCCAGCCGACACTGTCCGACTACGGCCGCCGCTTCGCCGAGTCCGAGGCACGGGCCAAGGCCATCGAAGAGGGATATTTCGTCGCGACCGTGGAGGAGCCGACCGGCCTCGGCGATCTGTCGGTCAAGGACGCGTTGATCATCGGTGTATCGCAGGCCGGCGCACTGTTCGCGGGCATCAGCCGCTCCGGCATGACGATGGTCGGCGGCCTGCTGCGCGGTTTGGACCATGAGGACGCGGCGAAATTCGCCTTCCTGCTTGCCACTCCGGTCATTCTGGCGGCGGGCGTGCTGAAATTGCCGACGCTGGCCGGTCCGCAGGGCGAGGGCATCCTCGGTCAGGTGCTGGTCGGATCGATCGTCGCGGGCGGCGCGGCGTATCTGGCGGTCCGCTTCCTGGAGCGCTACTTCAAATCGAATTCGCTGCTGCCGTTCGCGATATACAGCCTCGTCTTCGGAATCGCTTCGGTAGTCCACTTCTTCTGATACAACGCCGAAGGCCGCCACCCCGATCGGGACGGCGGCCTTCGTTCGATCAGCGAATCAGGCGGTGACGCTTGCCTTCTCCAGGATCTCCCGCGCCAGCGCGGCGGTCTCGGACGGCGTCTTGCCGACCTTCACACCGGCGGCCTCGAGCGCATCCTTCTTCGCCTGGGCGGTACCGGCCGAACCGGACACGATGGCACCCGCGTGGCCCATGGTCTTACCCTCGGGCGCGGTGAAGCCCGCGACGTAGCCGACGACCGGCTTGGTGACATTGGCCTTGATGTAGGCCGCGGCCCGCTCCTCGGCGTCGCCACCGATCTCACCGATCATCACGATCAGCTTGGTCTCCGGGTCCTTCTCGAACGCCTCGATGGCGTCGATGTGGGTGGTGCCGATGACCGGGTCGCCGCCGATGCCGATGGCGGTGGAGAAGCCGAAATCACGCAGCTCGTACATCATCTGGTAGGTCAGGGTGCCGGACTTCGACACCAGGCCGACCGGGCCCTTGCCGGTGATGTTGGCCGGGGTGATGCCGACCAGCGACTCGCCGGGGGTGATGATGCCGGGGCAGTTCGGGCCGATGATCCGGGTCTTGTTGCCCTTCTCCACGTTGTAGGCCCACGCGTACGCGGTGTCCTGCACCGGAATGCCCTCGGTGATGACCACGAGCAGCGGGATCTCCGCGTCGATGGCCTCGATGATGGCGTCCTTGGCGAACTTCGGCGGCACGAAGGCGATGGAGACGTCGGCGCCGGTCTCCTTGATGGCCTCGGCGACGCTGCCGAACACCGGCAGCTCGACCGCGTTGCCGTCCTTGTCGGTGTGCGCGACGGTGGTGCCCGCCTTACGCGCGTTGACGCCGCCCACGACCTGGGTGCCGGCCTTGAGCATCAGCGCGGTGTGCTTGGTGCCCTCACCGCCGGTGATGCCCTGGACGATGACCTTGGAATCCTTGTTGAGGAAGATAGACATTTCCGGTTTCCTTACTTGGCCGCTGCCAGTTCGGCGGCCTTGTCGGCGCCTTCGTCCATTGTCTGCGCAAGTGTGATCAGCGGATGCGCGGCATCGACGAGAATCTTGCGACCCTCGTCCACCTTGTTGCCGTCGAGACGGACGACCAGCGGCTTGTTCGCCTCGGCACCAAGGATTTCCAGCGCCTTCACGATGCCGTTGGCGACCGCGTCACAGGCGGTGATACCACCGAAAACATTGACGAACACGCTCTTGACCTGGGCATCACCCAGGATGACATCGAGGCCGGCGGCCATGACCTCGGCCGAGGCGCCACCACCGATGTCGAGGAAGTTGGCGGGCTTGACGCCGCCGTGGTTCTCGCCCGCGTAGGCGACCACGTCGAGGGTGGACATGACCAGACCCGCACCGTTGCCGATGATCCCGACCTCACCGTCGAGCTTGACGTAGTTGAGGTCGTTCTCCTTGGCCTTGAGCTCCAGGGGATCGGTCGCGTCCTTGTCCGCGAAGGCCTCGTGATCCGCGTGGCGGAATTCGGCGTTCTCGTCCAGGGTGACCTTGCCGTCGAGCGCGAGGATCTCGTTGTCGGGGGTGCGGACCAGCGGGTTGACCTCCACCAGGGTGGCGTCCTCGCCGATGAACACCTCCCAGAGCTTCTGGATGGTCACGGCCGCGGCGTCGAGCACGTCGGCGGGCAGGTGGCCCTGCTCGGCGATCGAGCGGGCGAACGCGAGGTCGACACCCTTGACGGCGTCGACGGGCACCTTGGCGAGGCGCTCGGGCTTGGTCGCGGCGACCTCTTCGATCTCCATACCGCCTTCGACCGAGCACATGGCCAGGTAGGTGCGGTTGGAACGGTCCAGGAGGAAGGAGATGTAGTACTCCTCCGCGATGTCCTTGGCTTCGGCGACAAGGATCTTCTTGGTGATGTGGCCCTTGATATCCAGGCCGATGATGTTCTGCGCGTGCGTGAACGCGTCGTCCGGGGTGGCGGCGAACTTGACGCCACCCGCCTTGCCGCGGCCACCGGCCTTCACCTGGGCCTTGATCATCACCGGCTTGCCGATTTCCGCGGCGATGGCGCGGGCGTCCTCGGCCGTGTCCGTGACGCGGCCCTCGGACGAAGGCACTCCGTGCTTAACGAAGAGCTCCTTCGCCTGATATTCGAAGAGATCCATGTACTCACCGTCTCGTCTGCGTTGTGATGACAACGTCTTTGTTGGCGGCCCGACGTCGGAAGCGGGTCGGGTCGGACTTTAACCAGTCACATGGAGGGCCAAACGGCCACGTTCATCCTAAGTGGCGCAGGTCACGGGGTGGTGCCCAGGGCGGGAAAACGCCTGGCCAAGGCTACTCGCCAGTAGGTTGCCGATGGCGCGGCAGGTAGAGCCGCCGAACCGGTCGACCGACGGCCTTCTACTACGGTTCGTCGTCGCTCAGCCTCACCCGCGTGCCCCGATCACAGTGAGATATTCCGGTGCGTTACCGTGATCAATCTCACATGTTTGGATTGATCGCACGTAGCGCTTGCGGACCTCGCAATCGTTTCGTTACCGTCATTGCGGTCGATGTCACAACACGGTCACGACTAGGAGGACGGCAAGCTTGACGCAGCACAGCGCTCCGCAGACGGAGAGCCGTTCCTTAACGTCTCTGATCAGGCAGTTCGACACCGCGGTCTCTCGCTCGATGATGTGGCACCACCGATGAACCATCGCTCGACCTTCGCAACCGAAAATCGCGCTCGCTCCGGACATCGTTACCGGTCCGATGATGACGAGGGATTCGGTGGACATTCCAGTGCTGCGGTAGATCCATTCGGGACTTCGTCGCGGCGTGCCGGTGGGCATCGATATGCGACCGGCGGACACGAGGACAGCTCGTTGAGTGCGAACGATTCTTGGGCACAATCCGATTCCGCTTGGGGGCAGTCGCAGGCCGACTCGTCGCCACAAGTCGATTCGTGGGGACAGTCGCAGGCCTGGGAGCAAGGCGATTCCTGGTCCGATGGCGGTGCGTGGGCGTCCGAAGATTCTTGGACTCCCGAGGGCAACGAGACCTGGAACGCCGACTCCGAGGCGTCATGGACGCCGGAGGCGGACGGGTCCTGGGACGCCGACGAGTCCTGGGATGGCGACGGATCGTGGGATGGCAGCGACTCTTCCTGGGAGTCCGAGGATCCGGAAGGGCCGGCCCGGCCCACGGTGATCCCGGGCCGCCGCGCGAATCGCGGTAATGGTGGCGCGCATCGGATGCCTGCGCCCCCCGCCTCGCTCAAGGGCCGCGCCGCGGTCGTCGCCGTCGCCGCGGGTGCGGTGGTCGCCGCCGGACAGGCCGCCTTCGCCTCGCCCGAACAGCCTTCGCAGGCCGTCGATTACGAGGCCGCCGGACAGATTCACGAAATCGCGGCGCAGTCGGTCAGCGTGGCCGATCCGAATACTTCGCCGGATTCGCCTCAGGTGCTCAATGTTTCGGCGCCGACCAATCTCGGTCAGTTCGGCGACATGCTGCAAAAGGGGCAGAAGTTCGCCGACGATCTGGCGGCGCAGGAGGCCTCGAAACTCCGCCCGCTGTTCACCAAGTTCGCGGCAGGCAATTTCACCTCCGGATTCGGCGCCCGCTGGGGCGTACAGCATCTGGGCGTCGATATCGCGGGTCCGATCGGCACGCCGATCTACGCCGTCGCCGACGCCACCGTGATCGAAGCAGGTCCGGCGTCCGGATTCGGTATGTGGGTGCGACTGCTGCACGACGACGGCACCGTCACCATCTACGGTCATATCGACACCGCGACGGTGTCGCAGGGTCAGCGTGTGCTGGCCGGTGATCAGATCGCCACCATCGGCAATCGCGGTTTCTCCACCGGCCCGCACTGCCATTTCGAGGTGTGGTTGAACGGTGTCGACAAGGTCGATCCGCTGCCGTGGTTGGCGACGCGTGGTATCAGCTTGGGTCCGCAGCGCGACTGAGTTCGCTCTCCAGCCGTATACGACTCGCCTCAGCGCTTCTCTGTGCGCTCGGAGCCGAATTCGAAGTGCAGCAATGAAATTCATCGGATGACCGGTTGCGGTACCGCTATCGATTCGTTACCGTCGATGAACTCGTTCCCCTTCAGTAGTTGTGACCAGAGGATGAAGATCTCGATGCGCGTTGCGAACACCCCGAGCGCCGCCCCTGCCACTCGAAGACCAGGAACTTTCGAACTTTCCTCGCGTTCAGGACAATTCGGGCGCACCAATGGCGTGATGCGGTCACAGCGATGACGCGAGCGAGGGTATCGGACTCCGATGGGCAAGGAGTGCCGGTTCAGCATTATTCAGATAACTCTTGGCAATCTTCAGTCCAGTCCAACGGCGTCGAATCCTGGCAACTGAATGATCAATGGTCGCAAGCGGATTCGCCGTTCGATAGTGGCAATCAGAGCTACAGCGGGCGACAGAATTACGCCGTGTGGCAGGACCGCGCGTGGCAGAGCTACAGCGGCAGTCAGGATTACGGCACAAGCCAGACCTACAGCGCAGGCCAGGATCAGGGCGCTGGCCAGATCTACGACGCAGACCACGATTACGGCGATAGCCCGCTTTACAGCGCCGGCAACGGAAGCTGGCACGGGTTCCCCGACGGCCGCGATGGGAGCCTGGACTGGAACGGCGGCGCTACCCGGGATCACGGCGCTGGCCAGAGCGACGGCACAAGTCCGAGCCACGACGCAGGCCGGAACTACGATGCAGAACACGATTACGGCGACAGCCTGATTTACAGCGCGAGCGATGGCAGCTGGGACGGCTTCGACGACGGCCGCGATCGGAACCTCGACTGGAACGGCGCAAGCCAGGAGCACTACGCACGCCCGGGCCATGACACAACCCAGAACGACGGCGAAAGCACGGATTCCGGCGAGAGTCTGGATGACGGCCGGGGCAACGGCGGTTGGCGTGAGTTCGGTGACGGCCGCGATGAGGGCGTGGACTGGGGTGGGATCGCGCTCCAGGATCGCGATGTCGCTCGGCGCGACGCTTTGCGGAATCGCGGCGGGGCCTGGGGTGGTAGCGGTTTCGGGGGCGTGGGCGGTGCTCGGGATGTCGAGGGGCGGGCGGGGGCAGGTGCTTCTGCCGATTCGGTAGACCGGGTGGGGCGGCGGAGGCGACGGGGTGGTGCGCATCGGGTGCCCGCGCCGCCGCGGGCGTTGAAGGGGCGGGCTGCGGTTATTGCGGTGGCGGCGGGGGCGATCGTGGCTGCGGGGCAGAATTTGGCGGCGGGTAGTGAAAAGTCGCCGCAGACAGCGGAATTGCAGGCTGTCGGGCAGCAGCAGGCGTTGGAGCCGGTGAGCGGTGAACTGCCGACGACGCCGGAGTTGCTCGACACCGCCACACCGACGGACCTCGGGCAGTTTTCCGATGTGCTGGAGAACGGCGATAAGTTCGCGCAGGATCTGGCGGCGGAGGTGGAGGCGAAGCTGCGGCCGCTGTTCACGAAGTTCGCGTCGGGCACCTTCACTTCCGGGTACGGCGAGCGCTGGGGCGTGCTGCATCCCGGTGTCGACGTCGCCGCGCCCATCGGCACACCGATCTATGCGGTCGAGGACGGCACCGTCATCGACGCCGGCCCGGCAGCGGGTTTCGGCATGTGGGTACGCATGCGCGGCGACGACGGCACCGTCACGGTGTACGGCCACATCAACACCGCGCTGGTCTCGGTAGGCCAGCACGTCATCGCGGGCGACGAGATCGCCACCGTCGGCAACCGCGGCGAATCCACCGGCCCGCACTGCCACTTCGAGGTCTGGCTCAACGGCACCGACCGCATCGACCCCCTCCCCTGGCTCGCCACCCGCGGCATCAGCCTGGGCCAAGAACGCGACTGACCCCCACTAACAGCCCTCACCCCAAAGACTCAGCAGGGACTGCGTCTGCAACATACTTACAGCCCTCTCCGAGAACCGATCCGGCTGCCATCGTGCCGCCACTCCCGACAGCCGCCCCCGGTATCGAGCACCCGGTCTGGCATTGGTCAGATGTTCACCATGCGCTGACGACGGCATCGGTCGAGAAGGCCCTACCGCCAGCGCATTCTCGACTTGCTGCATTGTGAGGGTGTCGCGGGTGGCGGCGATTAGGGTGTTGTCGCTGTCTAATTCGACGACCCGGAGTTGTCCAGCGGGAGCCTGCATTTCGATGCTGCCACGGCAGTCACCTCGGTATATCTCCGGCCGTGTCCGCCGATTGGGTGGCCAATCCGACGCGGAACGGTCAGGCATCGAAGCCGGGGCTACGGCGCGGCGGCGATCGCCAGGCCGAGCAGGCCCACGACCTTGACTACCTCCAACCCCACATACCAATAGTGAGCGTGCGAGCGCGGTAACTCCGCGCCCGCCAGCACGCGGTCCGAGCGGCGGGTCAGCAGTGGCCGGACCGCGAGGAGTTGGATCGCGAGAATCGCGGCGGCGATGCCGAGCCAGATCCGAACGGCACCGCCGGGTGCGACGACCAGGGTCGCGACGATCAACAGGGCCGCGAGGGCAGTCTCCACGATATTGAGCGCCCGGAATACCAGCCGTCCAATGCCGAGGCCGAGCGGCACGGTGATGCCCGGCGCCCGGAACTTCAGCGGCGCTTCCAGGAACGAGATGGCCAGCACCATGCCGAGCCACAGCATCGGAAGCAACCACAGCAGGTACTGCGCGACGGTTTCCATGTTGCGCACGCTACCGACAGCATCATCGATAGATCAGGGTCGAAGGCCCCTATCAGAGCTTGACCAGGGTGCGGCTGTACTGCGGGATCAGGCGGATCTTGCCAGCGGTGCCGAAGTCGATGGTGACGGTCGCCAGGGGGCCGAAGCCTTCGGCGGCTACTACGCGGCCGAGGCCGTACTTGTCGTCGCTGACTCGATCGCCCACAGCCAGTACGAGGTTGGCATTGTTGCGGCTTGCACCGCCGGGAGCGGGGCGGCGTGGGGCACGGTCGCTGACGCCCGGACGCTGCTGGTTCCAGCCGTCGCGGGTCCAGTCGTGTTCCAGGCCGTCGTCGTCACCGCGGCGGCGGATGCCACGGGTGAGCGGCGACCCCTTCGGCTCCAATCGCTTCCAGTCGACGAGGTGAGCCGGAATCTCTTGCAGGAATCGGGATTCCGGATTCGAGACCGGCTGCCCCCAGCCGGAGCGCACCACCGCGCGGGTGACGTAGAGCCGTTGCCTCGCCCGGGTGATGCCGACGTAGGCGAGGCGGCGTTCCTCGGCCAGTTCGGTCGGATCGCCGAGTGCGCGCATATGCGGGAACTGCCCGTCCTCCCAGCCGGTCACGAAGACCACCGGGAATTCCAGGCCCTTGGCGGTGTGCAGCGTCATCATGGTGACCACGCCGGTGCCCTCCTCGGGCAGCTGATCGCTATCGGCCACCAGCGAGACGCGTTCCAGGAAGGCGGCGAGCGAGCCCGGGTCGGGTTCGCCCTCGGCCACCTCCGGCACCAGTCCCTCTTCCCGGGCGGCCTCGGCATTGTTGTATGCCTCGGAGCTGAATTCCCGTGCGACGCTCACCAATTCGTTCAGATTGTCGAGCCGGGCACCGTCCTGCGGATCGTCGGAGCCCTCCAACTCGGCCCGGTAGCCGGTGCGGTCGAGTACCGCCTCGACCATATTGCCGAGGTCGGGGAAGTCCTGGTCCGCCTGCGCACCGGCCGCCCGCACCTCTTCGAGCAGGTCGAGGAATCCGGCGATCGCGCGCTGCGCCCGTGTATTGAGCAGTGCCACTTTGCCATCGGCCGCATCGCGCAGTGCCTCGGCGAAACCGATGCCGCGCTGTTCGGCGTGTACCGCCACACACGCCTCGGCCCGGTCGCCGATGCCGCGGCGCGGGGTGTTGAGGATGCGGCGCAGGCTCACCGTGTCATCCGGATTGTCGAGCACGCGCAGGTACGCGACGATATCGCGCACCTCCTTGCGCTCGTAGAAGCGCACGCCGCCGACCACCTTGTAGGGCAGTCCCATGCGAATGAAGATTTCTTCCAGCGCGCGGGAGTTGTTGTTGGTGCGGTAGAAGACCGCGACATCGCTGTAGTTGGCATCGCCCGCGTCCACCAGCCGGTCGATCTCGCGCGCCACGAACGAGGCCTCGTCGTGCTCGTTGTCGGCGACGTAGCCGGTGATCAGATCGCCCTCACCGGAATCGGTCCACAGCCGCTTGTCCCGGCGCTTCTCATTGCGCGATATCACCGCGTTCGCGGCGGACAGAATGTTCTGGGTGGAGCGGTAGTTCTGTTCCAGCAGAATGGTTTCCGCATCGGGGAAGTCGCGTTCGAATTCCTCGATATTGCGGATCGTCGCGCCGCGGAACGCGTAGATGGACTGGTCCGCATCACCGACGACGCACAGTTCGCTCGGCGCGACCGCGTCTTCGGCCCGCTCTTGCGCGTGATGTCCGACCAACTCGCGGACGAGGGTGTACTGGGCGTGGTTGGTGTCCTGGTACTCGTCGACCAGCACATGCCGGAACCGGCGGCGGTAGTACTCGGCGACCTGCGGATGGTTCTGCAGCAGCGCCACCGTTTCGCCGATCAGATCGTCGAAGTCGAGTGCGTTCGCCGAACGCAATCGGCGCTGATATTCGGTGTACACGCGGGCGACGAGTCCGGGCAGTTCGGTTTCGTCGGTTTCGGCATCGGCGGTGGCCTGCTCCGGACCGATGAGCTCGTTCTTCAAATTCGAGATGGCGGTGGCCAGCAGCCGCGCCGAATATTTCTTGACGTCGATATCGAAGTCGCGGCTGATCATGGTGAGCAACCGCCGGGAATCGTCGGCGTCGTAGATGGAGAAATTGGAATTCAGGCCGGGCAGCAGCGCGGCCTGCATGCGCAGGATGCGGACGCAGCTGGAGTGGAAGGTCGAGACCCACATGTTGTTCGCACGCGGACCGACCAGCCCGCTCACCCGCTCGCGCATTTCGGCGGCGGCCTTATTGGTGAAGGTGATGGCCAGGATCTGACCAGGGGTTACGCCCCGAGCGGCCAGCAAATAGGCGATGCGCCGGGTGAGCACGGCGGTCTTGCCCGAACCCGCGCCCGCGACGATCAACAGCGGCGCACCGGCGTGTACGACCGCGGCGCGCTGCTGCGGGTTGAGACCGTCGAGCAGCCGCTCGGCCTCCTCCGCGCGACGTTGCTCACGTTCGGCGCGGCGCTTTTCTTGTTCGACACGGTGCTTGTCGTCCACGACACGCCGCGACGCTTCATCGACGGCCGGATGCGGGACCCCCGCCGCGGTGGGCACTGCAGAGTCGCCCATCTCCTCGGTGCGAGCAGCGTCGACCTGCGGTTTCTGGGCTGAATCCTGGTGCCGAGTCCGCCCGGCCTGCGTCTTGGGAGCCACCGTGATGTCCATCGCCCATCCACGCTACCGGCGGGCACCGACAGAGATGAAGTCCCGGTCGACATCGGTGTCCATACAGCGAACGGCAGGTGAACCGCCCCGGGTCGACACGGGCGTCGCAACGTGCAAGCCTTACTCAGGAGATTCACAAAATGAGGTGTTTTGCATTGCTTCGGCCCCGTGGCAGACTGGCCCATATGACCTGCGCGACTACCGCGAAGTATCCGATTCGGCTTATGGCCGGATATCGTGATCGCGGACTTTGCACCTGAGCGCGCTACCTGGGGGGAGGATTGCAAGATCTACCAGGTTTGTTTTGCACGGTGAAAGAACCGATCGGTAACGAGCTCGGCTCACCGGCCGATCCATGTTCTGACACGAGGAGATGAATGATGAGCACCCCCGCCACGACCGGGTCCGATTCGGCTCTGCCCCACACCGAGGCCGAGATCGACAAGCTCCGCAAGGAGATCGACCAGCTCGATGCGGAAATTCTGGCCGCCGTCAAACGCCGCACCGAGATCTCCCGGATCATCGGCCGCACGCGCATGGCATCCGGCGGCCCCCGCCTCGTACACAGTCGTGAGATGAAGGTGCTCGAGCGCTTCAGCGAACTCGGCCAGGAGGGCCACACCCTCGCCATGCTGCTGCTGCGCCTCGGTCGCGGCCGACTCGGCCACTGACCGTCTCAGGCCGCCACTAGCGGCACAATCGGACCACGCGACGTTCGCAAGATCGCCGCCTTCCACAAGGCCGCCCCGGGTGTATTTCACCCCGGGGCGGTCGTTTCATGTCTGCGGGTCAGGTGAGGGCGATGTACTTGGTGGACAAGTACTCCTCGATACCCTCGATACCGCCTTCGCGGCCGAAGCCGGAGGCCTTGACGCCACCGAAAGGTGCTGCGGGATCGGAAATTACGCCGCGGTTGATGCCGACCATGCCGGATTCGATGCCCTCGGCGATGCGCAGGGCGCGGTCGAGATCGCGGGTGTAGACGTAGCTCACCAGGCCGAATTCGGTGTCGTTGGCAGCGGCGAGACCCTCCTCCTCGGTTTCGAAGCCGACGATGGGGGCGACGGGGCCGAAGACCTCCTCGCGCAAGATCCGAGCATTCGCGGGGACCTCGCTGAGGATGGTCGCGGGATAGAACCAGCCGGGGCCACCGGGCGCCTTGCCGCCGAGGCGGACCTGCGCACCGACCGCTACCGCGTCATCGACCAGCTCGCTGACGGTATCGAGCTGCTCCTCATTGATCAGCGGGCCGAGCGTGGTGTTCGGATCGGTGCCCGGTCCGAGGGTCACCGTATTCGACATCGCCTCGACGAGTTTGGTGGTGAACTCTTCGAGCACGCCGTTCTGCACGTGGAAGCGGTTGGCCGCGGTGCAGGCCTCGCCGCCATTGCGCAGTTTGGCCAGCATCGCGCCCTGTACGGCGGCGTCGATATCGGCATCGTCGAAGACCACGAACGGTGCGTTGCCGCCGAGTTCCATCGAGGTGCGCAGCAGTCCATTCGCCGACTTCTCCACCAGCTTCTTGCCGACCTCGGTGGATCCGGTGAAGGTCAACTTGCGCAGGCGCGGATCGTCGAGCAGCGGCTGGGTGACGGCACCGGATCGGCTGGAGGTGATCACCGAGAGCACCCCGTCCGGCAGCCCCGCCGCACTGCACAGCTCGGCCAACGCCAACATGGTCAGCGGTGTGGCCGAAGCGGGCTTGACGATCATCGTGCAACCCGCGGCCAGCGCGGGTCCGATCTTGCGGGTGCCCATGGCCAGCGGGAAGTTCCACGGCGTGATGGCCAGACACGGGCCGACCGGCTGCTTGTGCACCATGATCCGCCCGGTGCCGGAGGGCGCGTGCAGATAGCGTCCGTGCACCCGCACCGCCTCCTCGCTGAACCAGCGGAAGAATTCGGCGCCATAGCGCACCTCGTTGCGGCTCTCCGGCAGCGCCTTGCCCATCTCCAGCGTCATCAACAGCGCGAATTCCTCGGCGCGCGCGGTCAGCTGCTCGAAGACCCGGCGCAGGATCTCGCCGCGCTCCCGCGACGGTGTCGCCGCCCATTCGGCCTGCACCGCGGCGGCCGCGTCGAGCGCGCGCACGGCATCTTCCGGCGTGGCGTCGGCGACTTCCACCAGCACCTGCCCGTCGGCCGGATTGTGCACCGGGAAGGTGCCGCCCCCGGTGGCATCGACGGGACCGCCGATCCACAGCTGCGTCGGCACGGATTGGAGTACTTCGCGTTCGGACACCATGTACCCCAGCCTAAGCCGCGCGCTCGCGCATCACCCTCGACTCATCGATCCGAAATTCGCCGACCTACTCGAGCGGGCTGCACCCCCGTCCGAGCGACACGCGAATGATCGCCACGGGTAGCCGTCAGGACAACATCGGCGAAAGTATGCGGTCCTTGCCTGCGCGCCCGATCGAGTGCTTGTAACCTCGCGGACGTGAGCAGCGACATCACCGCATCGGCGGCCTGGCGGAAACTGCACGAGCACCATGGCGCCGTCGCCGGACGGCACCTGCGTGAATTCTTCGCCGAGGATCCCGACCGCGGCCGCGAGCTGATCGTCCAGGTCGGGGACCTGCACATCGACTTCAGCAAGCACCGCGTCACCCGGGAAACCCTGCATCTGCTGGTCGAATTGGCGGATGAGGCCGGGGTGGCCGAACGGCGCGACGCGATGTACCGCGGCGACCACATCAACACCTCGGAGGACCGCGCGGTCGAACATATCGCGCTGCGCCTGCCCGAGGGCGAGTCGGTCATCGTGGACGGCGCGGATGCGGGCGCCGAGGTGCACGAGGTGCTGCGGCGGATGGGCGAATTCACCGACGCGGTGCGCTCGGGTGCGTGGCGCGGCGCGACCGGCGAGCGCATCAAGACCGTGGTGAATATCGGCATCGGCGGTTCGGATCTCGGCCCGGATATGGTGCACCGCGCGCTGCGGCACTATGCCGATGCCGGGATCGGCGCCCGATTCGTCTCGAATGTCGACCCGGCCGATCTGCTCGCGAAACTCGACGGACTCGATCCGGCCACGACGCTGTTCATCGTTGCCTCCAAGACGTTTTCGACGCTGGAGACGCTGACCAATGCCACCGCCGCCCGGCGCTGGCTGGTCGCCGCGCTCGGCGAGGACGCCGTCGCCAAGCATTTCGTGGCCGTCTCGACGAATGCCGAGCGGGTCGCCGAATTCGGCATCGACACCGCGAATATGTTCGGCTTCTGGGATTGGGTCGGCGGCCGCTATTCGGTGGATTCGGCCATCGGTCTTTCGGTGATGGCGACCATCGGCAAGGAGCGCTTCGCCGAATTCCTGGCCGGAATGCACGCCGTCGACCGGCATTTCGCGACCGAGCCGCTGGACCGCAACGGTCCGGTACTGCTCGGCCTGCTCGGCATCTGGTACTCGAACTTCTTCGGCGCGGAATCACGTGCGGTGCTGCCCTATTCGAACGATCTATCGCGCTTTCCGGCCTATCTGCAGCAGCTGACCATGGAGTCCAACGGCAAATCGGTACGCGCCGACGGCACCCCGGTGACCACCTCGACCGGCGAAATCTTCTGGGGCGAACCGGGAACCAACGGCCAGCACGCCTTTTACCAGCTGCTGCACCAGGGCACCCGGCTGATCCCGGCCGATTTCATCGGATTCGCCCAGCCCACCGCTGATCTGCCCACCCTCGACGGCACCGGCAGCATGCACGACATCCTGATGAGCAACCTGTTCGCCCAGACCAAGGTGCTCGCCTTCGGCAAGACTGCCGAGGAGATCACGGCCGAGGGCACCGATCCGAAGGTGGCGCCGCACAAGGTGATGCCGGGCAACCGGCCGAGCACCACCATCCTCGCGCCGCAGCTCACACCCTCGGTGGTCGGCCAGTTGATCGCGCTCTACGAGCATCAGGTATTCGTCGAGGGCACCATCTGGGGCATCGACAGCTTCGACCAGTGGGGCGTGGAACTCGGCAAGCAGCAGGCCCTCGCGCTGGCCCCCTTGCTGACGTCTCCGGAAGAGCCGCAGTCGCAAGGGGACTCGTCCACCGACGCCCTGATCGGCTGGTACCGCGACAACCGCTGAGCCTCAGCCCAGCGCTTGCGCCGTCTTGATCAGGGCGGCGACGACATCCGGGAAGTCGGCGGTGATCTCCGGTCCGATTTCGGGGCCGACGGTATCGGCGGCGTCGCCGATGATCTCGGTCCGGTAGACGACGCGGGTCCACCCCTCGCCCGCCGGCTCCAGGCGGTGCTCGGTGACGACGGTGAAATCGCCGCCGTCCATTTCATCGGTGAACAGTTCGCCGGGTTCGATCTCCACCAGGCGCATGCGAACGGTATCGCCGCCGGGCAGCGTCATGGTGAACGAAGTGCCGATCTCGAACGGGCCGTCGATTTCGATCTCGTCGAGCCCCTCGTTCCATTCGGGCCAGGACTCCACATCCGACCAGCACCGCCACAGCGCCTCCGGTGCGACCGCAGTCTCCGCGCTGTATTCGTACTCCCACATCCCGCTTGCTCCCGGCTACCTCGACACGATCTGTCGAGCGAGATCATGTCACCTCCAGCGTGATTCGGCGACGCGGCGCCATCACCCCTCGGCGGCGTAGTAGCGACCGCCGCGCTGACGCAGGACGAGGTCGGCTCCGTGCCTGGTATCGGCGATCAGATCGGCATTGGGTAGATCACCGTCGTACACCTTGATTTTCGCGGCGTCAGGGGTGCGGCCGCCGCGAATGTGACGGCGCAGCAGGCGTTGTTCGAGCACTTCGCGGGCCACGTCCAGGTACCAGACCTCGTCGAGGAATTCGCGGACTCCCGACCAGGCACCGTCGGACAGCAGCAGGTAGTTGCCCTCGGTTATGGCGATCTCCTGCCGATCGAAGACGACACCGGCGGGGGTCGGTTCCTCGATGGCGCGGTCGAAGGTCGGCCACGGCACCGGCTCGCCGAGTGGAGTATCGCGGAGGCGGCGCAGGGTTTCTACGAAGGCGGCCACGTCAAAGGTGTGCGGTTCGCCCTTGCGCTCCAGATTCGCCGTCGCGCGCAGTACGGCGTTGGGCAGGTGGAAACCGTCCATCGGCGCGATCTCGGCGATCCGGGCACCGGCTCGGTTGTTTATATCGTCGCGAATGGCCTTGGAGAGCGTGGATTTACCCGCACCCGGCGGGCCCGCGATACCTAGCACGTACCGTCGGGCGCACCCCGCCGCCCGGATCCGCAGGTGCTCGACCAGCGAGCGCAACGGCATTTCGACGGAAGTCCGTGTCATCGAAATCACAGTACTCAGCATGAGTCGGTCCGCTGCGAATTTGGGCGCGTGGCTATATGAGTCGGCTATCGAAGTCGCTGGCGGACTTCGGTGGCGAGGTCGGCGGCAACGTCGCGCAGTGCCTCGATGAAGATCTGTCTCGGGGAGTCGCCTCGTCGATAGACGACGCACGTCGCGCGAACTGCGGCGGGATGATCGATGCGGACCAGCGGGATGCCCGGCGGCAGGACCGGCACCGCGATTCCGGGTACCACGGTGCTGCCCATACCCGCAGCGACCAGCCCGAGCTTGGCGAACCAGTCGCGAGCGACGAAGGCGATCTCCGGTTCCCAGGTGGCGTCGTGCCATGCGCCGAGCAGGGTACTGCTCACCTCGGTGCTGCCGGCGATCCAGCGTTCCCCACGCAGCTGCGCCGGCGTGACGCTGGCTTGGCCCGCGAGCGCATGGTCCGGTGAGACCGCGATGAGCAGTGGGTCGTCCAGGAGTGGCTCGATCTCGGTGTCCGCGGGCAGATTCCGCGTCTGGGTTACCACCGCCAGATCCAGCCGTCCCCGGGCGACGGCGGATACCAACCGCGGACTGGTGCCTTCGCGCAGCGGGACTCGCGCGGGTCGTGGCGCGGTGGCGGCAATGGCCCTTGGCACCAGTGCGGCCATGGCGGTCGAGAATGCGCCGACTCGGAGGGTGGCGGGCGGGCGCGCGGTCAGTTCGTCGAGTTCATGCCGCGCGGAACCGAGTCCACCGAGCACCGTTTCGGCATGGCGCAGCACGATCCGGCCCGCCTCGGTGGTCTGTACGCCGCGTGCGTGCCGTTCGAACAATGCCCGGCCCGCCGCCTGCTCCATGAGAGCGATCTGCCGGGACACCGCCGACTGCGTGTAGCCCAGATTCTCCGCGGCAGTCGAGAACGACCCGCTGCGTGCGGCCTCCCGGACCACTCGCAATCCGACGATCGTGAACTCACCCATGCTGTCTACTCATATCAAATATGCGAGACTCTCGCTTGTCGCATATCTCGGCGGTGCCTAGCGTCGAATGCATGAGTGCAGCAGCCAACAAGAAGCTGATCGAGGACATCTTCGAGCAGATGTCCCAGGGCAACACCCGAGCGATGGGCGAGGCCATGGCCGAGGACTTCCGCTGGATCTTTCCGGGGAGTTGGTCATGGTCGCGCACCTGGGAGCCGAAAACGGTTGTGCTGAACGAACTTCTGCGGCCGCTGATGACCCAGTTCGCCGAGTACCGCAGCGCGGCCGACTTCGTGATCGCCGAAGACGACCGCGTCGTCGCCCAGGTCCGCGGCCACGGCATCACCACCGGGGGCGAGCCTTACGAGCAGACCTACTGTTTTATTTTCCGGATCGCGCATGGTCGCCTCACCGAGGTGATCGAGCATTGCGATACCGCGCTGGTCGAGCGGGTGCTACAGCGCGTTGGCTAGTTCGGGCGGGTGCCGCGGTAGAAGGTGACGCGACCGAGGCGACGGTGGCGCTGGGAGGCGACCACGGCACAGTCGAAGCCGACGGTGCGCAGGAGTTGAGGGATGCCGTCGCCGAGGTTGTCATGGGCATGGTGGTTGCGCAGCAGCAGCCGGGCCATCAGGCCGTCGTGCGGTGTCACCTCGCCGCCGATATCGAGGATGTGCAAGCTGCCGCCGGGACGCAGGACGCGCAGCGCTTGGGCCAGTGCGGCGGTTTTGATGTCGGTTTCGAGGTGGTGCAGCATCATCGATGACAGGACGCGGTCGAATTCTTCGTCCGGATAGGGCAGTTCCTGGGCGTAGGCGCGGTCGAAGCGGATTCCGTTCAGCCCGTTCGCCTTTCGTTCGGCACGAGCGAGCGCGAGCGGGTCGGGATCGGAGCCGATCAGCTCCGCCGCGGGTTGGGTTCGTTTGGCTCGTATCGTCAGATTGCCTGTGCCGCAGCCAATTTCCAATACACGTTGACCAGCGGCGAGTTCGGCCTGTGCGACGAGGGTTTCGTGGAGTTTGTACATGCCGAGCAGGCGGGTGAGCAGATCGTAGCCGGGTAGGAATGCGTCGCGGCCCGCGGCGGGCAGGTAGTCGTGCCGGTTGCCCATTGCTTCAACTACGGGATGTGGATGATCTTTGGTCATGTTTTTCATGGTGCCCGCAGATACAGCAGCATAATTGGGTGATAATAGGCTGAATTTGGACTATCTTCGGCACTATGACCGAGGCTACCCGGATGGTTCGGCACCGCCGTGGTGTTCCGGTGTTCGACTATCGGAGCGATCAGGTCACGCCGCCCGTATCGCTGTTGCGGTTCGATCGCCGCACCGAACGCGGCCACAGTCCGCACATTCACAACTTTCCAGCCTTGCTGTACATCCAGTCCGAAGGCGTGGTGTACGTGGTCGCGCCGGGTCAGGTGATCGCGGACGCACCCCCGCACGGGTCCGAAGGCTCGGTCGCGGTGTTCTTCGATCCCGCGGCGCTCGGCGATGCCGGACGCGCGCCATGGCCCACGTGGCGGGCGCATCCGTTGCTATTTCCTTTCCTGCACCAGCATTCGGGTGGGGTGCTGGAATTGGTCGTCCCGTTGGCACGGAAACCGTTTTGGGACAACGCGATTGCCGCCCTCGATGCCGAGCTGGCGCAGCGACAGGAGGGGTATCGACAGGCGGCGGCAGCACATCTGACGCTACTGCTCATCGATCTCGCGCGGCTGGCCGCCGATGTGGTGGGCGATCTGCGGCGCAGCGGTGAGCCGCTGCTCGCCGAGGTGTTCGATGTGATCGATCAGCGGCACACCGCACCGCTGTCGCTACGCGATGTGGCGGATGCGGTCGGCATGACACCGGGGCATCTGACCACCGTGGTGCGCCGTCGCACCGGGCGCACCGTGCAGGCGTGGATCACCGAACGGCGGATGACCGAGGCGCGCCGCTTATTGGCCGAAACGGATCTGCCGGTCGGCGAGATCGCCCGGCGGGTCGGGATTCCGGATGCGGGTTACTTCACCCGCTTGTTCCGGCGCAACAACGATCTTTCACCTCGGCAATGGCGCGCCCAACCTGCTTCCCGCGCACACTGACGCGAGGCACGCAGTGGGCTGACTCGAGTGCCTGGCCGTGCTGAGGCGAGCACCCACAGCGGGCTGACGCGGGTACCCGCCAGAAGATCCCTGGTTTTCGTACCCGTCGTCGGTGCCACACCGGGTGCTGAATCCCCGAGCGCCCGTAGCGGTGCTGACGCGCGCGCCCGCAAGGGCTACCCCGGATTTCTACCCGCGGCCGGCGCCCAGACTGGATGCGCGCGAGCGTCCGGGGTCAGGTGAGGGCGCGGGCGATGATGTCGGTGGTGTTCACGCCGGTTGGGAGGGTGCCGAAGGCGATGCCCCAGTCGTCGCCGAGGCGGGTGGCGCAGAAGGCGTCGGCGACTGCGGGGTGGCCGTGGCGAACCAGTTGCGTGCCCTGTAGGACCAGGGCCATGAGTTCGACGACGCGGCGGGCGCGGTATTCGATTTCGTCGAGGTCGGACAGTTCCTTGCCGAGCCGGGCGATGGCATCGTCGAGACGCGGGTCGGCACCGGACGCTAGCGAGACTTCGTTGAAGAAGGCCTCGACGGTTTCGGGCTGACGGCCCATGGCACGCAAGGCATCCAGCGCCGCCACATTGCCGGAGCCTTCCCAGATGGACATGAGAGGGGCCTCGCGGTACAGCCGGGGCATACCGGATTCCTCGGCATAACCATTGCCGCCGAAGCATTCCAGGGCCTCGGCCGCATGCGCGGGAGCACGCTTGCAGACCCAATACTTGGTGACCGCCAAGGCGATTCGGCGCAGGGCGGCTTCGGCGGGGTCGGTGCTCGCGCGGTCGGTCGCACCGGCCAGGCGCATCATGACCGTGGTGGCGGCATCGGATTCGATCACCAGGTCGGCCAGCACATTGCGCATCGCGGGTTGGTCGATCAGCTTGGCCCCGAACACTTCTCTATGCCGCGCGTGGTGGGCTGCGTAGACCGCGCCCACGCGCATGCCGGTGGCGGACCCGATGACGCAGTCCAGGCGGGTCATATTGACCATTTCGATGATGGTCTTGACGCCGGCCCCTTCCACGCCGACCAGCCAGCCGGTGGCGTTGTCATATTCGATCTCGGAGGACGCGTTCGACTTGTTGCCGAGCTTGTCCTTGAGGCGTTGGATCCGAATGGGATTGCGGGTGTCGTCCGGGAGGACGCGCGGCAGCAGGAAGCAGGACAGACCGCCGGGCGCCTGGGCCAGGGTGAGGAACATATCCGACATGGGCGCCGAGGTGAACCACTTGTGGCCGACGATGCGGTAGCTGCCGTCGGGCTGCGGTGTAGCGGTGGTGGTGTTGGCGCGGACGTCGGAGCCGCCCTGCTTCTCGGTCATCGACATGCCCGCGATGAGACCGGCCTTGGTCGACGGTTCGCGCAGGCCGAAATCGTAAGTGCGGGAACCGAGTAGCGGTTCGTACTTGGCCGCGAGTTCCGGATTGTGGCGCAACGCGGGCACGACGGCGTAGGTCATCGAGATCGGACACATATGCCCGGCGTCGGCGACACCCCAGGTGTAGAACTTGGCCGCGCGGGCGGTATGGGTGCCGGGCCGGTCATCGAGCCAGGGCGAGCCGTGGAGTCCGTGCGCGACAGCGACTTTCATCAGCTCGTGCCAGTACGGATGGAATTCGACCTCGTCGATGCGGTTGCCGTAGCGGTCGTGCGTGTGCAGGACGGGCGGGTATTCGTTGGCGAGGCGGCCCCACTCCTGCGCTTCGAATCCGCCTGCGAGCCTGCCGAGTTCGCGCACTTCGGGTTCAGCCCAGCCCGCGCCCTCGCGGTGCAGTCCCTCGAGCAGGGCCGGGTTCTGAGCGACGTCGAAGGGCAGAATGTCGGGAACCTGGTTGAAGACTTCATGCGTCGGCATCGGGCACTCCTGAGTCGGATTCATCGCGCACACCGAGTGCGCGTAACGCGAAACTGATGAGTTCGGGCACAACGGATTCGCTGTGCGGGGCATCGGCCAACGGGCCGACCAGGACCTCGCCGATCGCGCCGACGAGCGCGGCCGCGCTGGTCTTGGCATCCTGCGCGGGCAGTTCACCACGCGAAACACCTTCCGCGACAGCGGATTCGAAAGCTTCGGCAAAGGCCCGGCGGAAGCGCAGACGCTCGGCATCGACCACGGTATCGACGGGTTCGACGAGCAGGACGTAGGCGAGTTTCGGATTCTTCAGCGCCCGGCCCGCGAAGGTTTCCACCGCCGCGGTCACCCGCTCGACGGCCGTCCCCGAGGCGCTTGCGGTAACCACTGCGGCCACTTCGTGCGCGACCACCTTCCGGAATACCGCGCTCACCAGGTCGGCCTTGCCGCTGAAGTTCTTGTAGACCGTTCCGGTGGCCACGCCCGCCTCGGTGGCGACGGCCGCCATGGACAGTCCGGCATAACCCGCGCGGGACAGCACCTTGGTCGCCGCCTGCACGATCAGGCCCGCCTGGGCATCGAGGCGGGCCTGCACAGCAGGGGTTCTGCGGTAGGCCATACAAGAAGTGAACCACAAATTCATTTCTTCACACAAGGGTACTTCCGACGGCGTATGGTCGTCCCCGTGACTGTGCGAATCGAACGCAACGGGCCCGTGACCACCGTGATCCTGCACCGCCCAGAGGCACGCAATGCCGTCGACGGGCCGACCGCCGCGGCCCTGGTCGACGCATTCCGCGAATTCGATGCCGACCCGGATGCGGCGGTCGCCGTGCTGTGGGGCGACGGCGGCACCTTCTGCGCGGGCGCGGACCTGAAGGCGCTGGGCACCGAGCGCTCCAATCGGGTCACCGAAGACGGTGACGGTCCGATGGGACCGACCCGAATGCGGCTGTCCAAACCCGTGATCGCCGCGATTTCCGGATACGCGGTCGCGGGCGGACTGGAGTTGGCGCTGTGGTGCGATATGCGAGTTGCCGAGCAGGACAGCACCTTCGGCGTGTTCTGTCGCCGCTGGGGGGTGCCGCTCATCGATGGCGGCACGATTCGGTTGCCGCGCATTGTCGGCACCGGGCGCGCGATGGATATGGTGCTCACCGGTCGCGCCGTCGCCGCCACCGAGGCGCTGCAGATCGGGCTGGTCAATCGAGTGGTGCCGAACGGCGAATCCCGCAACGCCGCTGAACAACTCGCCGCCGAACTGGCCGCACTGCCGCAGACCTGTCTGCGCTCGGACCGCATGTCGCTGCTTGAGCAGGACGGTATGGACGAAGAGGCTGCGCTGGTCAACGAGTACCGACACGGCCTGAAGTCCCTGGCCGACGGAGCCCTGGACGGCGCGCAACGGTTCGCCGCCGGTGCGGGCCGTCACGGTGCGCGCACCTGACAATGGCTGCCGCCCAGCGGTTGAGCGTCGTCGACGAGATCTTCCTGCGCACGCATCGCGGGCTCGGCACCCCGATCGCGCTTCAGGGTTTGTGGCGCACGGCCGATCGCGTCGATCCGGAGCTACTGCGGCAGGTGCACGCGGCACTGCGAGTCGGACCGTTGGGGCGCAGAGTGATTCGGCCTTCGGTTCCGGGTGCGCGTAGAAGCTGGCGGGCCAACACTCGGGCATATTCGCTCGAGTTCACCGACGGCACCATCGCCACCGAGGACCTGCTCGAGTGGGCCGACGAGCAGGGCGCGAATCTCGATCCGGAATACGGTCCGGGTTGGCGATTGTCGACCGCCGCCCTGAATGACGGCGGATCGATTGTGTCGCTGACCTGTTCACATGCGCTCGCCGACGGGAGAGCGCTGGTGCTCGCGGTCGATGCTGCGCTGGACGGCCCGAGCCTGACCACCGCGCGAGCGAATGCCTCGCTGGGCCGGGAAACCCGAGCGCCGGCATCGGATTGGTCCGATGCTCGGCGGCAGTGGTCGATCGTTGTGCGCGGCACGTTTCACGCGCTTCGTCGCGGAATCCCCGAACGTCCCGCCCAGACGGCATCTACTCGCGGACCCGGGTTATCGACCCGTGAACGCGGATCGGTGGCCGGACGCGTAGGGGTTGAGAGCGCGCCGATCCTCAGCGTCGTACTGCAATGTCGCGCTCCCGACTGGGAGGCGGCGGCTGCGGCACAGGGCGGGACGGGCAATAGCCTGTTCATCACGCTGATCGCGAAGATGTTGTGGGCCAGTGGATTTCCCGGTGAGACAATCGATGCCAGCCTTCCGGTCGACACCCGCGACGAGCCGCGCGTCGACAATGACCTCGCGATGACCGAGATCACCATCGAGCGCACCGATACTCCGGCCACCATCCGCGAGAAAGCCCGAATCGCCTACGAGCGGCACATGGCCGGCCCCGGCGGGATGCCGGAAGAACTGCTGCAGGTGATTCCGGATCGCTGGGCCTACGCCTTGTCCAAGGGGGCCGGTGAACGAGACATCCTGTGCTCCAACATCGGAACGCTCCCCGACTCCCTGCGCACCCTCGGCCCACATCGCTGCACCGGCGTGGCCGCTCGCGCCATCCACCCCGGCCTCACCACGGACCGCCTCCCCCGCACCCGACTATCCGGCTATCTCTGCCGCATCGCGGACACCTACACCCTCGCGGTCGTCAGCCTCGACCCCGTCCACATCGACGCCCCCGAAACCCTTCGCGCCTTGGCGCACGAAACCGCGTCCGCCCTCGGCCTCCCGATCAGCCTCTGGTGACCGCCGGCCCTCGGCTCGGCGCACACCGCCCTGGCCAGCAGCAACATCCGCGAGCAGCGCGGCAAGCCGCTGCCACCGATGCTGATGCGCCTGGGCATCGCTCGGTGCGGTCGCTGCCCACGTACGCGCGCCCGGCGGCGGAGTCCCTGGTGGTCAGGCAAGCCCGCACCGTCCCCGCCGCACGACTACGCCACCGATATCGACGCAAGTCGAGCCGCTGTTGTTTCCTGCGGACGCCAGGGATTCGGGCCCGAGACCTCACCACAGCCGCGGATATTCCTTGCCACTTCCGCAAGCCGGGCTTGCTGCAAGCGGCGAGCACTTCTCACTCCACTCCGAGCCCGACCCGGCTTCCTGATGCGGCGGGCGTCGGTGGGTAGTCCTCGACGGTCATCGAGTTATAGAGGCGTGCGCTCTTGGTGGTGAGGCGGATGAAAGCGCGGCTGGGCCCCGCGGGCAGGGCGGAAATCAGGCGGCTGCCCTGGACCAGTCCCGACACGCCGAGGCGGGACGTGGGGATCAGGGTCTTCGCCGCGCTCAGCGCGACCACGTGGCTGCCGCGTACGTGCTCGGACATCGCGCGCTCGTAGGCGGGGAAGGCGCGCTCATGGTCGCCACCCGCCCGCGCCAGCTCCCCGGCGAGGACATACGCACCGACGACGGCCAGGGTGGTGCTGCCGCCGACAGCCGGACCGGGACAGTAGCCCGCGTCGCCGACGAGCGTCACCCGCCCCCGCGACCAGGTGTCCATGTGCAGTTGGGTGATCGAGTCGAAGTAGAACGCGGGGGTGCGGTCGAGCTCGTCGAGCCAGCGGTCCACGTCGGCGTGCATGCCGCCGAACGCATTGCGCAGCAAGTCCTTCTGCCGGGGCACGTCACGGTGGTGGTAGTCGAGCTCACACTCACTCCGGAACAGGAACAACGCCCGCGCTTCGCCGAGGTGCCGCGCGCCGTACATGCCGGCAGTACGGCCGACGCCGACGTGGATGCGGAGCTCGCCGTCGAGACCGAAGCCGTTGGGCAGGGTCAGCACCCCTAGGTATGCCCCGATGAAGGCGCTGAAGCGGGACTCGTCGCCGAAGACGAGGCGGCGCACGTCGGAGTGCAGTCCGTCCGCGCCGACAACGAGGTCGAAGCGGCGCGGCGCGGCGTTCTCGAACCGCACCTCGCCGTCGGGTGAGATCGCGGTGATCGAGTCGCCGAACACATACTCGACGTCCGCGCGCGCGGCGTCGTAGTAGATCTCGCTGAGGTGGTCACGCATGATCTCGGCGTGCCGGTCGGAGGTGGCGCCGAAGATCTTGGAGAGGTCCACCTGGACGGGACGCCGTGCGCCCTCCGGGTGGAGGGTCATCCGCTTCGTGCCGGTGGCCCGCTCCTCGACGCGTGCGAGCACGCCCATCTTCTCCGAGATGTCCATCGCGGGCCGGAACAGGTCGACCGCGTGGCCACCGGTCTTGCGCAGAGCCGACGCGCGCTCGACAACGGTGACGGAGAAGCCGTGCCTGGTAAGCCAGTACGCCAGCACCGGACCGGCGACGCCGGCGCCGGAGATGAGAATCCGCATGAGCAAATCTCCTTACTTAACGATAAGTAAGCCTAACACGGTGACTTACCTATCGTTAAGTAAGATAGGCTCGCGGCATGCCTCGTCCTTCCGACACCAAGCAGCGGATCCAAGAGGTCGCCCGCGAGCTCTTCGCACAGCAGGGTGTGCATCGGACCGGTCTGCAGGAGATCGCCGACCGGCTGGGCATCACCAAACCGGCGCTCTACTACCACTTCTCCTCACGCGAGGAACTGGTCCGCAGCATCGTGCAGCCGATCATCGACGAGGAAGAGGCGTTCCTGGAGAGGCAGGAGGCGCTGAGCGCGATCGAGCCCCGCGCCCTGCTGGAGGGCTACTTCGACTTCCACTACCGCCACCGCAAAGACATCGTGCTCATGCTCGCCGAGCTGACCACGCTCGCCGACCTGGGCCTGATCGACCTGGTGCTGGCCTGGCGTGGGCGGCTGGTGAAGCTGTTGTGCGGCCCCGAACCCACACTCGAGCAGGCCACCCGGGCGGTGATCGCCTTCGGCGGCCTCCAGGACTGCACGATCCAGTTCGCCGACGTGCCGAAGGACGAGCTCCGCCGGGCGGCCGTGGACGGCGCCTGCGCCACCCTTGGCATCGAGCCGCGGCCCGAAGCCTGACACCGTCGACGGACGCCACCCACACGACAGCCGCCCCAAACGGCCGGGCGTGAGTCGGCGTCGAGGGTGATCCACGTCACTGGAGAATGCTGTCAGGAATTCGGGGGCTGTCTCGTTCAGGAAGCACGCGAACCAGACAGGAGCGAACCATGAAGCACCGCATCGTCGTCCTCGGGGCCGGATACGCCGGAGCCTTCTCCGCCGGATACCTGGCGCGCCAACTCCACTGTGACGACTTCGAGATCACCGTCGTCAACGCCGAACCCGATTTCATCGAGCGACTGCGCCTGCATCAGCTCGCCGCCGGGCAGGATCTGCGCCATCGGCCGCTGGCGGAGGTGTTCGCGGGCACCGGCATCCGGTTACGACTGGCGCGGGTAACCAACGTCGACGCCGCGCATCGGAGGGTCACAGTCGCCGACGACGAGGGCATCGACCACCTCGCATACGACACCCTCCTCTACGCGCTCGGCAGCACCGCCGCCGACCACGGCGTTCCGGGCGTCGACGAGCACGCCTTCCACGTGGCCGCGCGGCCGTCCGCGCTGCGCCTGCGCGCACGCCTGGACCAACTGGGCGAGGACGGGAAGGTCCTGGTAGTCGGGGGTAATCTGACCGCGATCGAAGCCGCCACCGAGATCGCCGAATCTCGTCCAGGACTTCGAGTCGACCTCGCCACCAGCGACGAACTGGGCGGCTGGCTGGGCACGAAGGCCCGCCGTCACCTGCTGCGCACCTTCGACCGGTTCGGTATCACAGTCCACGAGCACACCACCGTCAAGCGCGTCGAGGAGGCGGCGGTGGTCGCCGCCGACGGCACCACTTTCGCCTCCGACGCGACCGTGTGGGCCGCCGGCTTCGCCGTCCACCCGATCGCCGCCGTCAGCGGCCTCGCGGTGGAACCCAACGGCCAGATCACCGTCGACCGTCAGATGCGGTCGGTCTCGCACCCCGATGTCTACGTTGCAGGCGACAGCGCCTTCGTCATCGGCGAGAACGGTCGGCCGTTGCCGATGTCCTGCGCTTCCGCGGGATTCACCAGCATGCAGGCCACGGCCGCGATCATCGGGGACCGGACCGGGCGCAAAATCAAGGCGACCTCGCTGGCGTACGTCGGCAACCACATCAGCCTCGGCCGCAAGGACGCGATCTTCCAGCTGGTCGACGGTGACGCGCGATCGAAGTCGTGGGCCCTGTGTGGCCGGACGGCCGCGCGCGTCAAGAAGGCAATCCTCGACACTTCCGCTTGGAGCCTGAGCCACCCGACCTTCGGAATGCCGAGTCACAAGTATCGCCTGGCCATCACCGGAGCGCACTCGCTCGACGTGGTCGCCGCATAGAGTCGCGCTCATGGACACTGCCACCGTGGCGCGTTTCGAGGCCAGCCGGAATCGGCTGGCCTCGCTCGCCTACCGGCTGCTCGGCTCGGCCGCCGACGCCGAGGACACGGTGCAGGACGCGTTCCTGCGGTGGCACGCCGCCGACCGGGAGTACGTCGAGGTGCCCGAGGCATGGCTGACCAAGATCGTCACCAACCTGGCGCTCGACCGGCTCCGTTCGGCGAAGGTGCGGCGGGAACGCGCGGTCGGCGCCTGGATGCCCGAACCGCTCCTCGACGGCGACCCGATGCTGGGCCCGGCCGACACCGTCGAGCAGCGCGAATCGGTGACCCTGGCGGTACTGACCCTCATGGAGCGTCTGTCGCCGGTCGAACGGGCCGTTTATGTGCTGCACGAGGCCTTTGCGTACAGCCACGCCGAGATAGCCGAGATTCTCGACATCACCGAGTCCGGGAGTCAGCAACACATCCACCGAGCGCGGCGTCGAATCGCCGCCGCCGGCAACGGCACCGACATCGACCGTGCCGCCGCGCGTCGAATCGTCGAGGCGTTCGTCGATGCCGCCTCCTCGGGCCGGACCGAACGGCTGGTGGCGCTGCTGACCGACGACGCGACCGGCATCTCCGACGGCGCCGGGCTGGGGCTCGCCGAGAAGCTGATCCGGTACTCGACCCCGGAGCGGATCGCGAGCGCGGTGCGGGTCGGCTTCAAACCGTCTCCGGCCAAGCGGAGACTCGCCGGTGGCTCGCCCTCGATCCATGCTGTCGTGGTCAACGGTTGCCCAGCCATGCTCGCCACGCTCGACGAGCGGGTCCTGGGAGTCGTGATCCTGGAGATCCGAGACGACAAGATCGCAGGCGTGCGCGGCATCGCCTCCCCGGACCGGCTCGGTCGCATCACCGAGCAATGGCAGCGGCAGGAGCACGACATCCCGCTGATCGAATCGTGGTAACCGACTGTCCGACACTCGATCTCACGTTCGGCCGTCAATTCCGGTTCGCGCCGGCTTCACCGAACCAGGCCAGGTCGGGTCAACGGGCGGGGACGATATCGGTTCGATCGAGTACGTCCTGTGGTACCTCGATGCCCGGCTCCAGATCGTCCGAGGAGATCGGGGCGTCCCAAACCTGGCGGAGGGGCAGGACGCCTGCCCAGACGCCGCCGGTTTCGATATCGGCGGCGTCGTCCTTGGGGCCGCCGGTTCGGACCTTCACCGATGCCTCGGTCAGGTCGAGGGCCAGGACCATGGTGGCGGCCATTTCCTTTTTGTTCGGCTGCCGCACGCGATCCCACGCACCCGGGGCGGAGTGTTCGACGATGACCCGCAGTGCGCGCATGCGCTCATCGGGGTCGGCGAGTTCGACGGCGCGGCCGCGCACTACGGCCGAGCGAAAGTTGGCGGAGAAGTGCATGGCCGAGCGGGCGTAGACGATGCCGTCGACCAATGTGACGGCGATGGAGATATCCCCGGTCAGCGCCGCGCGCAGGTTTCCGGCTCCGGTCGAGCCGTGCAGGTACAGCGTGTCGCCGTCGCGGCCATAGACGGTCGGTAGCACCACGGGACTGCCGCCGAGCAGCACGCCGAGGTGACAGACCAGGCCCGCGTCGAGAACCGCATCCAATTCGGCCCGGTCGGTCCGGCCGCGCTCCTTGGAACGTGTCAGGGTGGTACGTGGGGTAGGCGAAAGCGGCGGCCGAGAGTTCGTCATACCTCTAGCGTGGATCTGGAAGTGGCATTCTGAAATAGCCAATTCATGGAAATTCGAACAGTCCAATTCGGGAGGTGCGCGATGCTGGAGGAACTTCCGCTCGTCCTCGACCGCGAGGCTGAGCAGCCATTATCGGTTCAGGTCGCGGAAGGGCTGCGCGCCGCGGCGAGCAACGGACTCCTGCGCGCGGACGATCGACTCCCCTCGTCGCGAGCGCTGGCCCAGCGTCTCGGTGTGAGCCGCACGGTGGTCGCCGCGGCCTACGACCAACTGCATGCCGAGGGCTGGATAGCAGGCCGCCGCGGCTCGGGCACGTACCTGACGACTGCGCCAGTCGAAGCGCCCGCCCGAGCGAGTGCCCGCAGCACCGCCGAGCACCCGCAGGACCTGCTCGATCTCGGGCCAGGTGCGCCCTGCATCGAGGCCCTCGACCAGGCAGCCTGGCGACGTGCCTGGCGCGCGGCCGCCGACGACTCCCCCATCATCCGCAAGAATCGCGGCGGCGAACCGGAATACCGCGCGGCGGTCGCCGAACACCTGCTGCGCCACCGCGGCCTCGGTGCGGGCAGCAAGTCCGTAGTGCTCGCGACAGCCGGAACCAGTTCGGCGGTAGGCGAACTCGCGGCCGCCCTCCTGCGGCCCGGCGATGCCATCGCCATGGAAGATCCGGGCTATCAGCGTGCCGCGGGCGCATTCGTCGCGGCCGGTGTCCGGGTACTGCCGGTGCCGATCGATGCCGACGGCCTGCGCGTCGACCGGCTGCCCAACGGCATCAAGGCCGTGTATTGCACTCCGGCACATCAATTCCCACTCGGCACGCGCATGCAAGCGGCGCGGCGCGTCCAGCTCGTCGAATTCGCCAGGCGCGCCGGCCTACTCGTCATCGAGGATGACTACGACGGCGAATTACGCTACGACACTGCTCCTTTGCCACTGCTGGCCGCGATGGCTCCGGACGTCGTCGTCCACCTCGGCACCACCAGCAAGATCCTCTCCCCGACCTTGGGGATCGGCTGGCTCGTCGCCGCCTCGGATATCACCGATGCCGTTGTCGCGCACCGTGAACGAACCGGTACCGGCCCGAGCTCCGCCGGCCAGCGAGTGCTCGCCGCATTCGCCGAGCACGGCGATCTAGCCAGACACCTGCGCCGGCTGCGCCGCGCGGTGCCCCCACGCCGCGCCCTGGTCGTGGACGAGCTTCGCCGCCGCGGACTCGAAGTACTCGGCGACGATGCCGGTTCACACGTGGTGGTGCCCCTGGATTCGGCCGAAGCCGAGCAGCGTGCCGTGGCAGTGGGCCGAACGCGTGGTTTGGCGCTGGACGGACTGTCCCGCCATCACCTTGTGGCACAACAACATCCACTCGCAGCGGCAGTTGGTCCGCACACCTTCGGCATCGCGCTCGGCTACACCGCACTGAGCTGGACCGAGCTGCGTACCGCGATTCCGGTTGCCGGAGAATGCCTTACACAGCCATAGCGGCTTGTCACAAAAGTTGCATCGCTGGCCATCCGGTCAGAGGACCTGCTGCCCCCGCAGCGATTCGCGCGCCTGTTACTCCCCGCGAATTCGTGGGTGGCGTACGAAAGGTGCGCGGCGCCGAGACCATCGCCTTACACAGCCATAGCGCCTTGTCCCAAACATTGCATCGCCGGCCATCCCGTCAGGGGACCTGCTGCACCCGCAGCGATTCGCTTGCCTGTTACCCCACGAGGTGCGCGGCGCCGAGACCATCGCCGCCGGCGACGGCGCGGTGCTGGTGACCGTGGTCGGGGCCGTAGCTCCAAGAATCCGACCGGCCCGGCGCTCAGTTCACCCCGTTGGAATGGGACGCCTTCACCGCAGGCGTTCCGACGGCGAGTTCGACCGCGCGTAGTCCCCGCGAGAACCAGAGCATCAGGCCCGGGCCGAACCATTCGGATCGGACCTTTTCGTGCCGATGGAACCAGCCGCTCCGGAGCCGATCAGGCCCGGGCCGATTCCCGAAGGACCGTAACCGAGCCGACGCGGTCGTAGCATGGTCCCCATGACCGAACAGGACATCCTGGCGCGTATCAAGAATCTGGTCGATCGCGAGCACGATTTGCGGTCCAAGGCGACGGCCGGTGCGGTCGATCCGGTAACCGAGCGGCAGCAGCTCGCCGCACTCGAGGTAATGCTCGATCAGGCCTGGGATCTGCTGCGGCAGCGCCGGGCGCGCATCGATGCCGGGGCCACGCCCGAGGAGGCCCAGGAGAACCCGGCCCGTCAGGTCGAGGGTTACCTGCAGTGACCTCCGGTTCCGCCGCCGAATACGACGTCATCGTGATCGGTGGTGGGCCGGCGGGCGAGAACGCCGCCGCCTACGCCATCGCGAAAAGCGAGCGCACCGCCGTGATCGTGGAACGGGAACTGGTCGGCGGTGAATGTTCGTATTGGGCATGTATGCCGAGCAAGGCGCTGCTGCGACCGGCCCACGTGCTGTCCGGCGCCGAGGCGATGGCCGGAATCACCGCGAGCGGGCTCGATGTCGACGCGGTCTTGAAGCGGCGCGATGCCTTCACGCACAAGCACGACGACAGCTCGCAGGTCGACTGGGCCAACGACAATCGCATCGAGGTGGTCCGCGGGACGGGACGGCTCGCGGGCGAGCGACTGGTCGAGGTCGGCGGCCGACACCTGCGGGCGCGGCACGCGGTGGTGCTGGCCACCGGCACCAAGGCCGCGGTTCCCGATGTGCCCGGATTGCGCGATGCGCTGCCGTGGATTTCCCGGGACGTGACCAATCTGCACGAGGTTCCGCGCCGAGTGGTGATCATCGGCGGCGGTGTGGTCGCGTGTGAGGCGGCAACCTGGCTTGCCGCGCTGGGCGCGAGTGAGATCACCATGCTGGTCCGTGGCAATGCGCTGCTGGGCAATGCCGAACCGTTCGCGGGAGAACGCGTGGCCGCGGCGCTGTCCGATGCCGGTGTTCGGGTTCGATTCGGCACACAACCCACTCGGGTAGTGCGCGCCGATGCGAAGGACTCCGGCGAGGGTTGGATTCACGGCGGTGTGGTGACCGTCGAGATCGACGAGGGCGAGATCGAGGCCGACGAGATCGTGGTCGCCGCCGGGCGCGGACCGGCGACGGCGGAACTCGGGTTGGGCTCGGTCGGGCTCTCGGACGGTTATGTCGAGGTGGACGACCAGTTGACGGTGCGCGGCATCGACGGCGACTGGCTGTATGCGGTCGGCGATGTGAATCACCGTGCGGCGCTTACACATATGGGGAAGTACCACGCCAGGGTGTGCGGTGATGTCATTGCCGCGCGGGCCGAGGGGCGCGCGCTGGCGGATGCGCGATACGCGGCGACGGCCGACCACGGGCAGGTGCCGCAGGTGGTATTCACCGCGCCGGAAGTCGCGTCCGTCGGGCAGACCGAGGCGGCGGCGCGTAAAGCGGGCTATGCGGTGGAAACCGTGGAGCTCGATATCGCGGTCGCCGGATCGGCGCTGGCCCGCGACGATTACGCGGGGCGGGCGAAGATCGTCATCGATACCGCGACCGACACGCTGCTCGGGGCCACTTTTGTCGGACCGGAGGTCGGCGAGCTGATCCACGCGGCGACCGTTGCCGTAGTCGGCAAGGTGCCGCTCGCGACGCTATGGCACGCAGTGCCAGCCTATCCGACGGTGAGCGAGCTCTGGTTGCGTCTGTTGGAGGCCCGCCGCTCGTAGTTACCATCGGAAAGATGTCCGATATCACGACCGCCGACGGAGTTGTCCGCGGTTACCGCGGCCGTCGCGTCCTGCGCTGGCGCTCCCTGCCCTATGCCGCCCCTCCGGTCGGCGACCTGCGATTTCGCGCACCGCAGCCGGTGACGCCATGGACTGGTGTCCGCGAGGCCACCGCATTCGGGTTCGCCGCGATGCAGCACCGGACCGGTGCCAGGATCGGGCCGCGCCGGTATCAGCCGACCAGTGAAGACGCCCTGACACTCAATGTCGTCGCACCGATCGAACCATCGTCGACACCCCGGCCGGTGCTGGTGTTCATTCACGGCGGTGGATATCTGATCGGCACCTCGGCGCTCGGTCTGTATTCCGGTGCGCGACTGGTGGTCGGCGGCGACGTGATCGTGGTGTCGCTGAACTACCGGCTCGGCGCATTCGGCTATGTCGATTTCGGTGAATTCAGCACGCCCGAGCGGGCTTTCGACAGCAACCTCGGGCTGCGTGATCAGGTCGCGGCGCTGGAGTGGGTGCAGCGCAATATCGCGGCGTTCGGCGGAGATCCCGGCAATGTCACCATTTTCGGTGAATCCGCCGGTGCCCATGCGGTGCTCTCCCTGCTGGCCACGCCTGCGGCCAAGGGACTGTTCCATCGCGGCATTGCACAGAGCCCGCCCGCCGATTGGGGTATGAGCGCCGAGGATGGGCGCGCTTTCGCCCGCCGATGTATAGACGCGCTCGGAGCCACACCCGATGCCGCAGCCCAAGCACTGATCACCTCCGGTGCCAACGACATTCGGCGCGCGGTCGACAAGACCAGCGATAAGGTGTTGCGGGAGCGTCCCGGACTGTTCCCGATCGCGCCGGTCGTGGACGGCGAATATTTGCCGCAGTCCCCGATCGATGCGATCACCGGCGGTGCCGCACATCAGGTTCCGCTCATCATCGGCACCAATCGCGATGAGGGCACATTGTTCGCGAGGTTCGGCGATGAACTGCCGACCACCCCGGATCGCCTGCATGCCCTGCTCACCCGTGCCGGTGGTACGGAACTCGAATCCCGAGTTATCGCAGCCTATCCCGGCTATCCGGATGCGAAGGCCGCCGTTCGTGCCGGTGGAGACTACGTCTTCTGGCGGCCGTCTGTCACCGTAGCGGCGGGTCACAGTCGCTACGCACCGACCTATGCCTACCGCTACGACTTCGCCCCGCGCGCACTGCGTCTCGCGAGAATCGGCGCGACTCATGCCACGGAGCTGATCCCGGTCTTCGGTGCGGCCAATTCACCGATCGGCCGGGCCTTCACAGCGGCGGGCGGGCGGCGTGGGCTGCAGTCGGTCACCCGGCAGTTCCAGGACAATTGGCTCGCGTTCGCGCGGACCGGACGACCACTCCCCTCGTGGCCCGCCTATACCGAGGACCGGCGCACGACGCTGATCATCGATGAGATCACCCGGTTGGAAAACGATCCGGACGAGGCCAAACGTATTGCCTGGCAGGGCATCCGGGTGCCGACGTTGATCTGAACTACTTCAGTAGGCGCGACATGCGGCGGTCCGCGAGTACCTTTCCGCCGGTCTGGCAGGTCGGGCAGTACTGGAAGGAGCGCTCGGCGTAGGAGACCTCGCGGACGGTGTCGCCGCAGACCGGGCAGGGCAGGCCGGTGCGGGCGTGTACCCGCATGCCGGAACGCTTTTCGCCCTTGAGGCGGGCGGCGTCCTGGCCGACCGAGCGCTGCACGGCGTCGATGAGCACCGAGCGCATCGCCTCATAGAGCACCGAAACGGTTTCCGCCGACATGGTTTTGGTATTGGCGAAGGGCGAGATCTTGGCGGTGTGCAGGATCTCGTCGGAGTAGGCGTTGCCGATTCCGGCGAGCAGGGTCTGGTCGACGATCGCGGTCTTGATGCGTTGCGATGCGCCGTGCAGGATCTCGCCGAATTGCTCCTCGGTCACCTCGAGTGCGTCCGGGCCGAGGCGGGAGATGCCGGGCACGAGTTTCGGATCGTCGACGATGTACACCGCGAGCCGTTTCTTGGTGCCCGCCTCGGTCAGGTCGAATGCCGGCGTCATGCCCTCGGGGTTGAAGAAGTGCACCCGCAGCGCGAGCGGGCTCTTGCCGCCCGGTTTGGGCGGTGTCTGGCTCGGCTCATCGACCCATCGCAACCATCCGCCGCGCGACAGATGGGTGATCAACCAGAGCCCGTCGCACTCCATTCCGAGAAATTTGCCCCACCGGCCGGCCCCGGTGACATCGCGCCCGGACAGCGCCGTAACCGGCGGATCGAACGTCTTGACCGCACTCAAGGCCGCCACATCGACACGTCCCACCACAGCGCCGACCGCGTGCTCCCGCAGGAACTGCGCCAACGCCTCCACTTCCGGTAGCTCGGGCACGCCCCCACGCTACCCGGCCCCACCGACATCGGCGCAGTTCACGCGAGCGGGTGGATCAAGATCAGGTGGCACTGGTGGCGGGGGCTTCTCGGGCGATGCCGCCATGGATTCCACCTGATCTTGATCGCCTGGCGCTAGGCGGCGGCGGGCGCGAAGTGGGTGCGGTGGTGCTCGGCCCAGGTGCGGAAGGGCCGGGGTTGGGTTCCGGTGATGCGCTCGACGGTGGGGTGTACGACCGAGGTGAAGGTCGCGAGGGCGGTGGCGCGCAAGGCCATGATCGCGTCGGCCATTTCGTCGGGGACGCCGTGGTCGATGATCGACTGGCGGGCGGCGGCGGGCTCCACTTCGACGTAGCGCAACGGGCGGCCGAGTACGTCGGCGAGGATTTCGGTCTGCTCGCCGGGGGACAGCGGCTGTGGGCCGCTCAGCGTATAGACCTCGCCCTCGTGGCCGTCGGTGGTGAGTGCCGCAGCGGCCACGGCGGCGATGTCGTGCGGGTCGACGACGGCGATGCGGCCCTGGCCGAAGGGCGCGTAGACCGCGCCGTGATCGCGAATCGAACCGGCCCAGTGCAGCGCGTTGGCCATGAATCCCAAGGGGCGCACCATCGTCCATGGGACTCCGCTGTCGCGGACCGCCTGTTCTCCGGCGCGGTGCCAGGTGGGAATCGGATCGGTCGCGGTGTCGTCACCGGTCCGGCCGGATGACAACTTGACGATGTGCCGAACGCCCGCACCGGCCGCCGCCCGCGCGAGATTCGCGTCGTGAGTGGGGATTTCGGGGCCGCTGGACAACAGGAAAACCCGATCGACATCGCGCATCGCGTCGGTGAGGCTGTCCGGCTCGCCCAGGTCCGCGCGTACCACTTCGATGCCGTCGGGCAGTGCGGTGAGTTCGGGCTGGCGCGTCACCGCTCGCATCGGAACATCCTGCGCCAGCAACTGGCCGACCAACTCGCGGCCTACGGTCCCGGTCGCTCCGGTCACCAGAATCATCAACTTCTCCTTCGTCGGTCTGCCGGGCCGAGCTGCCCGAGGCAAAGTCCACCTTCGGCAGACGCCCCGAAATGCACCATCAATCGACGAAGATCAGCGGATATTTTCCATATCCAGCGCGAATGTGAAAGATATTTCCATGCTCGACGACGTAGACCGCGGCCTGATCCATGCCCTGCACATCGACGGCCGCGCACCGTTCAGCAAGATCGCGGCGGTCCTGGACGTCTCGACCCAGACCGTCACCCGCCGCTACCAACGTCTGCGCGCCACCGCCGGACTGCGCGTGGTCGGCCTCGCGGATGCGAGCCACGCCGCACACACCCAGTGGCTCGTGCGCCTCACCACAACGACGGCCAGCGGCCAGAACCTCGCGAACTCGCTGGCCCGCCGCCCCGACACGTCGTGGGTCAAACTCACCTCCGGCGGCACGGAAATCCTTCTGGTAGTCAATATTCCGCGCGGTGACGCATCCCGCTCGATACTGCTGCGGGACCTCCCCCGAGCCGCGGGCATTACCGCCGTATCCGCGCACTACGTTCTGCACACCTACCTCGGCGGACCGACCGCATGGCGCGGCCACATCACCGCACTGACCGAACAACAGCGAAAACAACTGGAGGCGAACCGATCCGGGGCCACACCCCGGCGTGGCCTGGCCGAGACCGATGCGTCGCTACTGAGCGCTCTGCAACAAGACGGCCGAGCGACCTTGTCCCAACTCGCAACAGCGACCGGCTGGTCCCAAGCCACCGTCACCCGTCGACTCGCGGAACTACAGACGGCACAGGCGATCTTCTTCGATGTCGAACTCGACGACGCTCGCTTCGGCGCCACCACCCAAGCGCTGCTGTGGATGTCAGTGGCACCGTCACAGCTCGACCGCGTCGCAACCGCGCTCGCCGAGCACGAAGAACTGGCTTTCGTCGCCGCCACCACCGGCCCGACAAACCTTGTCGCCCAGGCCATGTGCCCGGATCCCGAGGCCTTACACCACTACCTCACCCACCGTCTCGGAGCGTTCGAGGCCATTCACACCTTGGAGACCACACCCGTCCTCGTGACCGTGAAAGCCGTCTCGCATCAGGAGCCCGGACGCAGGAGGTAAACGTCCATGATCCAACCCTTTTCGGCGCGCAACCGAGTGCGCCGCTCGACGATCTCCTGCTCGACCGCACGCAGCGGACCTTCGATCAACGTCTCGTCGGGCATCCCCAGATACGCGCCCCACCAGATGCGCACGTCGTCGCCGGGTACCTCCGTGAACGAATTGTCACCGTCCAGCATCACCACGGTCGAGCCGCTCAGCCCGTCCTCGCGCAGCCGACGTCCCGTGGTGACGTGCACCGGCTCGCCGATGCGATGCAGCACCATCCGATGCCGAGCGGCCAAGGCCTGCACGCTGGTGACGCCAGGAATCACCTCGTAATCGAAGCTCTGGGCACCGCGATCCAGCACCCGCTCGATCATGCGCAGCGTGCTGTCGTAGAGCGACGGATCACCCCAGACGAGGATGCCGCCGACACCGTCGACCTGCGCGAACTCATTCTCCAGCAGCGCCGAACGGCGATCGTGCCAATCCTCGACAACGCCGTGATAGTCGGCGGGATCCCGGTCACGCGGTGGATCGGCGATCGCCACGATGCGGTACGGGTGATCGAGATGTTCGGTCAGGATCGACGTGCGCACGTCGACCAGTTCCTGTTTCTCGGCCCCCTTGCCGATCAGGAAGAACACCTCGACCTGCCGCATTGCCTTGATCGCCTGGACCGTCACCTGGTCCGGATCCCCGGCACCGATGCCGATCACGTAGAGCTTGCGCATGGCTCGAGCTTGCCAGGCACGACATGGGTAAGCTCGCCAGGCGTGGCCAACAATGCTGATACCCAGTACGAGGACCTGCTGCGACTGGTCCTGGAGTCCGGCACCTCGAAGGCGGACCGCACCGGCACCGGCACCCGCAGCGTCTTCGGCCATCAGCTGCGCTACGACCTCGCCGCGGGCTTTCCGCTGATCACCACCAAAAAGGTGCATCTGAAGTCGATCATCTACGAATTGCTGTGGTTCCTGCGCGGCGATTCGAATGTGGCCTGGCTGCACGAACACGGCGTCTCCATCTGGGACGAGTGGGCGGATCGCCACGGCGAACTCGGTCCGGTCTACGGCGTGCAGTGGCGATCATGGCCCACCCCCAACGGCACCCATATCGACCAGATCGCCGAAGTACTGCACACCCTGCGCACCAATCCGGATTCCCGGCGCATCATCGTCTCGGCCTGGAATGTGGCCGACCTCGACAAGATGGCATTGGCGCCGTGCCACGCGTTCTTCCAGTTCTACGTGGCCGACGGCAAGCTGTCCTGCCAGCTCTACCAGCGCAGCGCTGACCTGTTCCTCGGCGTGCCGTTCAATATCGCCAGCTATGCCCTGCTCACGCACATGGTCGCGCAGCAGACCGAGCTGGAACCCGGTGATTTCATCTGGACCGGCGGCGACTGCCATATCTACGACAACCATGTCGAGCAGGTCACCGAGCAGCTGACCAGGCAGCCCTACCCGTTCCCCACATTGAACCTGCGGCCCGCGCCCACGCTGTTCGATTACGTCTACGAAGATGTGGAAGTGGTGGGCTACCAACACCATCCGGCGATCAAGGCGCCGGTTGCCGTATGAATGCGGCATCGCGTAGCGACTCGGTGCGGGGTGGTGGTCGGGCGACGGGAGGGCGTGACCGCACCATCGGTCTGATCTGGGCGCAGACGCCGGACGGGGTGATCGGCTTCGAGAACACCATCCCGTGGCGTGTGCCCGAGGATATGGCGAATTTCAAGGCCGTCACCATGGGCCATCCGGTCATCATGGGCCGGCGCACCTGGGATTCCCTGCCGCCCCGATTCCGCCCGCTCGACGGCCGCCGCAATATCGTGGTGACCCGGCAGCCCGACTGGTCGGGCACGGGTGCCGAACGCGCCGCATCGCTGTCCGATGCACTCGCCGCGAGCGCACCGGAGGACGTCTGGATCATGGGCGGCGGCGAAATCTACCGGGCCGCCATGGATTTCGCGACCGACCTGCTCGTCACCGAGGTGGACACCGCCGTGGATGGCGACGCCTACGCTCCCGCCATCGGCCCCGAATGGCACGCCGACGACACCGAGCCGTGGCACGAGTCGAAGACCGGCCTGCGCTTCCGGATTCGCCGCTACACCCGCAAGTAAGCCGACAGTTGGCAAACCTTCCGCACAACGCATTCGGGACCGTGCAACACGGTTCGAGCACCGATTGGCAGCGAACACGCCGCATACCGCCGTAGCGACCAAACCGGACACACGTCACCCGCCGGTCGGGCATACTCCTGGATATCAGCCCGTGTCACCAGCCCTGATCTGGCTGATTGCATCTGCGGAAGGTGGTCCATGGACAAGAAATCGCTGACTGCGGTCGCACGCCAACAGCTGAAGTTGGCCAGCACCGCCACGAGCGGGCGCAGTTCGCAAACCATCTACGGCGGTCATGCCAATGCGCTGCGGCAGACCGTAGTCGGCCTGTCGGCGGGCCAGAGCCTGGCCGAACACGACAATGCAGGCGAGTCCACGCTGCTGGTGCTCAGCGGCACACTGACCTTGATCAGCGGCACCAACGAGTGGAAGGGGTCGGCCGGAGACCTGCTGGTCGTGCCCAAGGCACGGCACAGCGTCAAGGCTGTGGACGATGTCGCATTCCTGCTGACGGTCGCCAAATAAGAGACGACGAGGCCGCACCGCGTGGCCGGTTTGTCGGTGCCGCCCTCTAGGGTGGAGCGCATGGGTGAGCCGCAGCCGATCCTCGAACCGCTCACACCTGCCGCCATCTTCCTCGTCGCCACAATCGACGAGGGTGGCGAAGCGGCGGTGCGCGACCTGCTCGCCGATCTCCCCGGGTTACGTCGTTCGGTCGGTTTCCGGCTGCCCGGCGCCGGGCTCACCTGCGTCGCATCGATCGGGTCCGAGGCGTGGGATCGCCTCTTCGCGGGCCCACGACCGGCCGAACTGCATGTGCTGCCCGAATTCGCCGGCGAGCACCACAGCGCGCCGACCACGCCGGGAGACCTGCTCTTCCACATCAAATCCGAATTCCAGGACGCCTGCTTCGAATTGGCGATGACGATCGGTGACCGGCTCGACGGCGCGGTCACCATCGTCGATCAGACCGTCGGATTCCGGTATTTCGAGCAGCGCGATCTGCTCGGCTTCGTGGACGGCACGGAGAATCCGGAAGGCTCCGCTGCCTTCAGCGCGGCCTTCGTCGGCGATGCGGATCCGGACTTCGCGGGCGGCAGTTATGTCATCGTGCAGAAGTATCTGCACCCCATGGCGCAGTGGCGGGCGCTGTCGACCGAGGAGCAGGAGCGGGTGATCGGACGCACCAAACTCGACGATTTCGAGCTCTCGGATGCGGACAAGCCCGCGAATTCGCATGTCGCGGTGAACACTGTCACCGATGACGACGGCACCGAGCGAAAGATCCTGCGCGCCAATATGCCCTTCGGCAGCGTCAAGGACGGCGAATTCGGCACCTATTACGTCGCCTACGCGGCCACGCCGAGCATCACCGAAACCATGCTCACCCGGATGTTCATCGGAACCGAGGAGGCGGCCTATGACCGGATCCTGGACTTCTCCATCGCGGTGACCGGCACGCTGTTCTTCGCACCGCCCCTCGACTTCTTCGACGACCTCCCCGACGCACCCGAGGTCGCCACGGCAGCGCTCGAGGAATCTTTATCGCCGAATCGTGTTGGCAGTAACGGTTCTCTGGGTATCGGCACGTTGAAAAGGAGCATGCAATCATGAACAACCTCCATCGCGAACTCGCGCCGATCACCGCCGAGGCATGGACAGCCATCGAGCAAGAGGCGACGCGCACCTTCAAGCGTCATATCGCCGGTCGCCGGGTGGTCGATCTGTCCGGGCCGCACGGCACCGACTACTCCGCGGTCGGCCTCGGCCGCACCACCGTCATCACCGCACCGGATGACGGTGTGCAGGCCCGGCAGCGGGTGGTCGCGCCACTGGTCGAGTTGCGGGTGCCGTTCACGTTGTCGCGCGAGGAGCTCGACGATGTCGAACGCGGCGCGCAGGACACCGATCTGGATGCGGTCAAGGAAGCCGCGCGCAAGATCGCGTTCGCCGAGGACCGGGCCATTTTCGAGGGCTATCAGGCCGCGAATATCACCGGCATTCGGGCGAGTTCGTCCAATTCCGCGATCACGCTGCCCAGCGATCCGCGGCTGGTTCCGGAGTCGGTGGCCCAAGCGTTGAGCGCGCTGCGGTTGGCGGGCGTCGACGGTCCGTATTCGGTGCTGTTGAGCGCGGACCTGTACACGGCGGTCAGCGAGACCTCCGATCACGGTCACCCGATCCGCACCCATATCGAACGCCTCATCCCGGAGGGCGAGATCATCTGGGCCCCGGCCATCGACGGTGCGTTCGTGCTGACCACGCGCGGCGGCGATTTCGATCTACAACTCGGCCAGGACCTGTCCATCGGCTACCAGACCCACGATGCGCAATCGGTGCAGCTCTACTTCCAGCAGAGTTTGCAGTTCCTCGTCTACACCGGCGAGGCGGCCGTGGCACTGGCGTCCTGATATCGCCCGCATCGGGAAGCCACCGGTCAACTGACCGGCTAGGTTGGGGTGCGGTATGCAGGAGGTCGAGATGACGATGGTGCGCGCGGGTGTGGTTCCGACCGGGCGGGCAATGCTGTACGGGATGCTCGGGATCGCGGTCACCGTGCTGGTCTGCGGTGCGATCGTGACCGGATTCGGAGTCAACCGGATCTTCACCGGTCTGCTGGCCGGTGCGGTCGCCGGAATCGCGCTGCTGGTCGCGCTGTTCGGGCGCGATGTCGTCGTGCTCACCGAAGGGGCGATCTACCAGCGCACGCCGTGGCGGGAAGCCAGTATCGACTGGGAGCGGGTGGTGGCCGGACGGTTCGCACTCGACGAGCGGGCCCGCTGGTCGCTGGCGCTGGATCTGATCGGCGGCGACGAACGGCACGGCGAACTCGTGCTGCTGTCCATCCCGCCGGTGCAGCGGCCGGTCGCCGGGGCGTACGACATGCGCAAACGCGAGCAGGTCAACGAGATTCGGGCCATGTTGCGGCGCAAGCGCGTGCCGGTCACGGTGCTGCCGGAGATCGCCGGTGCGCTGCAACAACATTGGCAGATCGCGCCGCCCACCCGCTGATAGCCGGGGCCCGCAGTGACCGAGACAGGGCGCACCCAGGTCGTATACCTTGGCAGATGTGTCGATGATGAAGGGCGCCAACGTTGCGGTGCCGATGTCTTCAGTCCGCGTCGAGCTGGGGTGGCAGTCAGGTCCAGGGGTTCCGGATGCGGATGCGTCCGCGCTGTTACTCGTCTCCGGGAAGGTGCGGTCGGATAACGACTTCGTCTTCTACAACCAGCCGAATCATCCGTCCGGCGCGGTGCGGCACGAAGGGAAGCGGCCGGGACCGACGGTCATCGACACGTTGTCGGTGAATCTGGGGCAGGTCGAAGCGCAGATCGACACGATCGTGATCGCGGCGTCCGCGGATGGTGGCACGTTCGGGCAGTTCCAAGGGCTTTATGTGCGGGTGTTCGACGCGGTGACCGGCGCGGAGGCGGCGCGGTTCGACAGTACGGGGGCCAGTACCGAGACGGCGTTCGTGCTCGGGGAGTTGTATCGACGGCAAGGGGCGTGGAAGTTCCGGGCGGTTGGTCAGGGGTATGCGACCGGGTTGGCCGGGCTGGCTACCGATTTCGGGATTTCGGTTGATGATCCGGGGGCTGGGCAGACGCCTGCGGCTCAACCGCATGCGCAACCGGCTTACCCGCCGCCTGCGCAGCCGCATACGCCGCAGCAGCAGTACACGCCGCCCGCGGCGCAACAGTTCGCAGCACCTCCCACATCGCAGCACATGCCGCCTCCCGCGTCGCAGCAGTTCGAGGCGCCGCCCACGCCGCAGCACATGCCGCCTTCCGCGTCGCAGCAGTTCGAGGCGCCGCCCACGCCGCAGCCGTATGCGCCGCCCCCTGCGCCGCAGCAGTTCGGGGTACCTGCGCAGTATCCGCCCGCGGCACCGCCCGGATATCCGCCGAATCCAGCACAGCCGTATCCGGCGAGCCCGATGTCGCAGAACCCTTATCCAAACCAAACGCCGCAGCCGTATGCGCCGCCGAATCAACCGCCGCAACCTTATGCGCCACCGACCGCGTCCAATCAATTCGCCCCGCCTGCTGCCGCTTCCGGCGCGCCGGTCGATCTCAGGAAGGTTTCGCTGACGAAAGACGCGCCGACGGTCTCGCTGACCAAACACGGTGCGACCTCGGGCACCATGCGGGTCAACCTGAACTGGGTGACCGCGCAGACCGGCGGCGGTGGTCTGTTCGGCCGCAAGCGCGCCAACGCCCTCGACCTCGACCTCTGCTGCTTCTTCGAACTGGCCGACGGCCGGATCGGATCCGTTCGCGCCCTGGACCGTTCGTTCGGCGCGCTGGATCGCCCGCCCTTCATCCGGCTCGACCAGGACGACCGGACCGGCAGCAGCACGACCGGTGAGAATCTCGATATCAATCTCGACTACACCGCGCAGTTCCGCCGGATTCTGGTCTTCGCCTCGATCTACGAGGGTGCGCACAACTTCCAGGGCGTGCAGTCCACCGCCACGCTGTATCCGCTGAACTCGCCGCCGATCGAAATGATCATCAGCGGCTGCCAGGACAACTCGCGCGATGTGATCCTTGCGCATATCGAGAATGTCAACGGCGAGTTCATTGTTCGTCGCGACGGCACCTTCATCCGGCCGCCCTCGGGGCATCCGGGCGGCGGTGTGCGCGAAATCGCGCGCATGTACAACTGGGGCTTCGAGTTCAAAGCCACCAGAGGCAAAAACTAGATGATCAGGTCAGACGCGCCGCTGCACCAACTTCGTCGAAGGGGCTCGATCCGTTCGCATCGATCTCGGCCATTTCGCTGCCGGTGCCGCGTCCACCCAGTACCCCGAACCCGTCCGCGACTTCGCTGTCAAGTCGAAGATGCGGCGCCCGGGATTACCCATCCAAGATTCCCTGACGCGGCACTTGGTCCGGCGCGATATGACAGCAAGTGGAACGACTCGATGCATGGAGCCTCTTATAAACTGATGGGGCGGGTAGGTTGTTATCGGTGGTATGTCGTCGACACCCAGGAGTGGGAGTGACATCATATCGAGTGATTCGCCGCATACTCGGCCTCATGGCCGGGGTGATTGCCGCGTACACGCCGCTGTCCGCAGGTGCCGCCGCCGCGCCGCAACCAGGCGCCGGCCCCGCGCCGGTGGAATCGCTCGACCTGAGTCGGTACCTGGGAACCTGGTATCAGCTTGCCGCTGTACCGCAGTTCTTCAATCTCGAATGCGCTCGTGATAGCCGCGCTGACTACACCCTGGACCCACAAGGGAATATCGCCGTGTACAACTCGTGCACGACCTGGTCAGGCGGTCGGAACGAGATCCGTGGTACCGCAAAGGTCAACGATCCGGTGACTCGTGCGCAGTTGCATGTCAGCTTTCCGACCGTACCCGGTCAGGATCGGGTCGACGGGCCGACGAACTACATCGTCACTGCACTCGGCCCCGACTATTCCTGGGCGTTGGTCACTGATCCGAGTAGACTGTCGGGCTTCGTCCTGGCCCGCAGCTCGGCGCTCGATACGCCGACCTGGGATCAGGTGCGTGAAGCTATCACAACGGCGGGCCAGACTCCGTGCATGTACCTGACCTCGCCGGTAACCGGTGGACAGGACGATCTGGCCCCACTTTGCCTGCGATGAGTAACTCCTGGGACTGTACTGTGAACGGCTCTGTACCACTTTCGGTCGTGCCGCGCGTTCCGGCACGGCACGGGTACCGCCCGACTCGGCGCTCGCGCAGGCGCGAGACGACTGCGCGGTAGCGGTCGGGGCAACCGGCGGCAGGGCGCGCACCACAGCCCTTGGAATCAATCATCTAGAGTCGTCCAAAACGATTGCGGGGGGTAACTATGTCGATGATCAAGGGCGCCAATGTTGCGGTGCCGACGTCCGCTGTTCGGGTCGAACTCGGCTGGCAGGCCGGTCCGGGTGTGCCCGATGCCGATGCGTCGGCGCTGCTGCTCGCCGGTGGCAAGGTGCGCTCGGACAACGACTTCGTCTTCTACAACCAGCCGGGTCATCCGTCCGGCGCGGTACGTTACGAGGGCAAGCAGCAGGGACCGACGGTGCTGGATGTGTTGTCGGTCAGCCTGCCTCAGGTCGAAGCCGAGATCGAGACCGTCGTGATCGCGGCATCCGCGGACGGCGGAACCTTCGGGCAATTCCAGGGTTTGCATGTGCGGCTGGTGGATTCAGCGAACGGTGCCGAACTCGCGCGCTTCGACAGCGTGGGCGCAACCACCGAAACCGCCTTCGTACTCGGGGAACTGTATCGGCGACAGGGCAATTGGAAGTTCCGCGCAGTAGGGCAGGGGTACGCCTCCGGATTGGCCGGACTGGCAACCGATTACGGAATCTCCGTCGACGAAGATCCGGCGCCACAGCAGCCGATGTCGCAAGAGCCCGTCCCACCGCAGCAGTTCGCACCACCGCAACAGCCTGCGCCACCGCAACAGTTCGCACCGCCACAACAGCCCGCGCCACCGCAACAGCCCGCACCGCCACAACAGCCCGCGCCACCGCAACAGCCCGCACCGCCACAACAGCCCGCGCCACCGCAACAGCCCGCAGCGCCGCAACAGCCCACAGCGCCACAGCAATTCGCCCAGCCACAACAGCCGCAACAGTTCGCAGCGCCACAGCAGCCGACGCCGCTACAACAGTTCACGCCGCCGGCGGCACCACCCTCCACCCAGCAACCGCCGCCGATCAACATGAGCAAGATCTCGCTCACCAAGGACGCCCCGGCCGTCTCGCTCACCAAGACCGGTGCGACCCGAGGCATCATGCGGGTGAACTTGAACTGGTCCTCGCCTTCCGGCAAGGGCATCTTCGGTAAGCGGAAGACCGGGGATGCGCTCGACCTGGATCTCTGCTGCCTGTGGGAGCTTCAGAACGGGTCCAAGGGGACCATTCATGCGATAGGTAATTTCGGGTCGCTGGAGAATTCGCCCTACATCCTGCTCGATAAAGACGACCGCACCGGGGGCAGCGCGAGCGGTGAGAACCTCGACATCAATCTCGACCACACCGCCGACTTCCGCAGGATCCTGGTGTTCGCCTCGCTGTATGAGGGTGCGCCGGACTTCCGTGGCGTGCGGGCCACCGCGACGTTGTATCCGGTCGGGGCTCCGCCGATCGAAATGAGCGTCGACGGTTGTACGAATGATTCGCGGCGCATGGTGCTGGCGCTCATCGAGAACATCAATGGTGAGCTGGTGGTGCGGCGTGAGGGTGTGTTCCTGCCGCGCCCGACCGATCCGTCGATCTTCCTCAACCAAGGCGTCGATCTGGCGTACGGCTGGGGAATGGAGTGGGTGGCCGTCGACGGAAAGTCCTGACGCGCGGGCGGTTCAGGCCAAACGCTGGAGGAGCTCGGTGGCATCGGCGTGCAGGCCGTCCAGATCACCGCGCTTGCCGAGCATGCGCATGATCGCGTCGGGGATGGCGCGTTCGGCGTGGGCGGGTGCGCTGCCCTCGTCCGAGCGGATGTTGATCACCGTCTCCACGAGCCGGAACGGCAGGGCCTCGGCCCCCGGCACGCCCGCCTCGGCAGCCACCGCTGCCGCCAAAGTTTCGTAGTGACTGCGCAATTCGTCGCGGCGCAGTCGAAAGGCGGCGAAGCGTTCGGTGCGCAATTCCGGAAGTAGGTACAGCGCACCGAGATTCCAGTGCGACGCGCACAGCTGGCGCACGTCGAACAGGGCCAGCGCGTACAACCGGGTGTGCGCCGGCTCCGGCAAATCGTGTAGGCGTTCGGCGAGATCCAAGGGACCTGCGATGGTTTCGGCGAGCAGTGCGTCGAGGATGTCATCCTTGGACGCGAAGTGGTGGTAGAGCGAGGCCTGCCGGATGCCGACCGCATCCGCGACCGCACGCGTCGAGGTATTGGCATAGCCATTGGTGGTGAACAGTTCTCCGGCGGCGTCGAGGATCTCGGCGCGTGGCGTCCGACCGCGCCGGGGGCGCTGGTCGAGACGGGGACGGCCGGGACCGAGATTTGCCACGACGCCATTCTGACACCGACCCCGACCCGGCCGACCGCCGCCATAGCGATCGGACCGGTCTGATGTTTCCAGCACGATTGCCCAGGTGTGAGGTTTCTTTCACTCGATAGAAATCCAGGCAACGCAAAAGTTACCGGCGTTACCGGAAGCGATACACGAGGGACACCGAAAGCGCGATCGCGAACGCAAAACTGTCATGCGATAGGTATTGGCCGCTCGCGAAGGACTCTCAATGACCGTGTCAAGCCGTAGCAGTGGCGGGAGTCGGTGTGTCGAGGCTGAATTCGCGCCCGTCTCGCAGCAGTGCCCACAGC
>NZ_JBITMA010000029.1:0-51948 GCF_044465765.1 Nocardia sp. NPDC049526
GCTGTGGGCACTGCTGCGAGACGGGCGCGAATTCAGCCTCGACACACCGACTCCCGCCACTGCTACGGCTTGACACGGTCATTGAGAGTCCTTCGGGGGTCAGGCGATCGTCTTCACGAGGGTGGTCAGCTCGGCGAGTTCGGCCTCGGTGAGGTTGGTGAGCGGCGGGCGGACTCGGCTGGATGGTCTGCCGGCCGCGGTGAGACCGGCCTTGATGATCGATACCGCGTAGCCGGGGCGGCGGTCGCGGATGTCCAGGTAGGGGATGACGAAGTCGCGCAGGTGCGTGTAGACGGTCGCGCGATCGCGGTCGCGGACCGCGCGATAGAAATCGAGCGCGAATTCGGGTGCGAAATTGAAGATCGCCGAGGAGTAGGTGGTCACACCCATTTCGGTGTAGGGGAGTGCGAATGTTTCCGCGGTGGGCAGGCCGCCGATGTAGGTCAGCCGATCGCCCATCCGGGCGTAGATCCGTGTCAGCGACTCGATATTGCCGACGCCGTCCTTGAACCCGATGAGGTTCGGGCTGCGCTCGGCCATCTCGGCCACCGTCACGTCATCGCAGGCGGCATTGGCGCGGCTGTAGAAGATCACCCCGAGCGAGGTCGCCGCACACACTTGGGTCACATGTTCGACCAGCCCGTCCGGCGAGGCTTCCACGAGATAGGGCGGCAGCAGCAGGATTCCGTCCGCACCCGCCGCCTCGGCCGCGCGGGCCTGCTCCACCGCCACCCTGGTGCCCGCCGTCGCGGGCGCGATCACCGGAACCCGTCCGGCGGTTTCGGCCACCGCGGCGCGTACCACACGATCGATCTCCGCACTGGTCAGGGCGAAGCCTTCGCCCGTGCCACCGGCCGCGAACAGGCCCGCGACCTCGTATCGGGACAGCCAGCCGATGTGATCCCGATAGGCCCGCTCGTCGAAGTTCAGTTCGGCGTCGAAATGGGTGACCGGGAACGAGAGCAATCCGCGCCCCAGCGCGGGTCCCAATTCCTCGGCGGATAGCTGCGGCACGAATATCCTCCTGGCGACGGAAATTGCTGATTTCTCTGGAGGTTAGGTCCGGTACCTGATGCCGGTCCAACACTGTTTTGAAATCAACTGATACTCGAATGGCATCGGATCCGACTATGCTCTCTCCGACCGGCACCCTCTCGTTCGGGTATCGCTCAATACCGAATTGGTGTTCGACGGGTATCGCTTCCGACCTTTAGCCTCCTTTCACACCCATTGCAGGGTGATCCGGCGCACACCGGCCGGTCACAGGAGGACAGTGATGTTGAAACGTGAGAATATGCCTGCCGTCGGTGGCGCCCGCGCAGGGGTGGCACCCACCGAACAGCGACGCGGTCGTCGCATTCCCACGCGCTATCTCGTGCTCGGGCTCTTATTCATCATCACCGCCGTCAATTACGCAGATCGCAGCAGCCTGTCGATCACGGGCAGCGCGGTCCGGGCGGATCTCGGGTTTTCCACCGTCCAACTCGGCTACATCTTCTCGGCATTCAGCTGGGCCTATGTCGTCGCGCAATTGCCCGGCGGGATGCTGCTCGACAGATTCGGCGCGCGACGGGTCTATGCGGCGAGCCTGGCATTGTGGACGCTGGTCACCGCGGCGACCAGCCTGGTCGGCCTGATCACCACGCCGGTGCTGGTCGCATTGTCGATCGTATTCGGGCTGCGATTGCTGCTCGGCGTATTCGAATCACCGGCCTTCCCCGGTAATGCACGGGTATCGACCACGTGGTTCCCGACCGCCGAACGTGGCCGGGCAACAGCGGTTTTCAATTCGGCACAGTATTTCGCGACCGTAATGTTCGCCCCGGTGATGGCCTGGATCACGAATCAATTCGGCTGGCGCTGGGTATTCGTACTGCTCGGTGTGCTCGGCTTCAGCTTGGCCGTGTTCTGGTGGCGCTGGCTGTTTCCGCCGCGTGCGCACCGCCGCGTCACCCCGGCCGAACTCGATGCGATCGTTTCCGGTGGTGCGCTGGTCGATCTCGATACGACCAAGGGCGAGAACGCGACTCGACGCACGCGACTCGATCGGCGCATGCTTGTGCGCGTCTTCTCCACCCGGCCGCTGTGGGGCGTCTATGTCTTCCAGTACGCGGTCAACGCACTGACCTACTTCTTCATCACCTGGTTCCCGATCTATCTGAACAAGGGACGCGGCCTGTCGCTGGTGCATGTGGGATTCGTCGCCGCACTCCCCGCGCTTGCGGCCTTCATCGGTGGCCTGGTGGGCGGCATCCTGTCCGATGCCCTATTGCGTCGCGGCCGATCACTGACGGCGGCGCGCAAAATCCCGGCGGCCGTGGGCATGTTGCTCGCCACCCTCATCGCGCTGTCCAACTTCAGCGACAGCACGACTGTGATCGTGGCGATCTTGATCGTGGCCTTCTTCGGCAAGGGCATCGGTTCCCTGGGCTGGGCGATCACTACGGATATCGCACCGGCGCAAGCGGTCAGCTTCGTGAGCTCCACCATGAATGCTTTCGGCAATATCGCGGGCATTGTCACCCCGATCGTCATCGGCTATCTGGTTTCCTCGACCGGCTCGTTCGATACCGCGCTGTGGTTCGTATCGGCACACGGGCTGCTCGCCGTGGTCGCGCTCATCGGTATGGGCACCATCCGACGTATCGAATTCGACGCCTGATCCGAAATGGGAAGTGCCGCGCTTCGATCCCGACCACGGCACCCTGACCCTGCAGCACTCGGACTCGGTGCTGCCGCCCGATTTCGCGGGCGGCGCACCGGCCACCTCGGATCTGTCCATCACGCCGGACGGCCGCTATCTCTGTGCCGCCGAGCGAACATCGAGCACGATCGCGGGCTTCCTGGTGGCCGATGCCACCGGTGCATTGACGCCGATCGGATCCACGCCGACCGAGGCACAGCCCTGCGGGTTCTGCATCGATCCGCGCGGACGCTACTTGATCGCCGCGGGCGCGAAGTTCAATGCGATCACCCGTACACGATCAATCCGGACACTGGCGCGCTGACCCGGTGACCAACTCGATCTCGGTCGTGATCCCAACTGGGTCGAGATCATCGATATGCCCTGAGTAGCACCACTTTCCATGGACATTCCGTCCCGCGACACGCGGAATGTGTTGGGACGCCATCCATCCGGGCCTCGGCTCCGAATAACAGTTGATCGACGCTGTTGAGTTCGACCTCGGCGAGCCGCGTCATGCGGCGGCGATCTGGTTGGTGGGTTCCGGGAGGTGCGTCGCTTCATGCTGTTCATATTCATCGTGCCCGTCCTTGCAGCGATTATCGCTGTGGCCATCTTCGTGATCGGAGATCGGTTGCGACCGAAGTCTTGGGTCTCGGCCGACGAGGAAGCGGCCGGTTCCCTCGTACTCGAACTGATCAACACGCTCTTCCTGGCGGTGGTCGCCTTCTTGGTGGTGATCTGCTGGCAGGAGTACGACAACGCGCGCAATCACACCATTGCCGAGGCGAAGGCGCTGGTGGATACCTATTCGACCGCGCATTCCATGCCGGATCCCGAGCATCGCCAGATCCAGGATCTGGTGCGGGATTACACCGATCAGGTGCTCACGCGGGAGTGGCCGGTCATGCAGGCGGACCGGCGGTTGAGTCAGCCCACCCAGGACACGTTCGACAGCCTGCGCGATGCCGTCATGTCGGTGAATACGACGGATCCGGACGTCGCGGATCTGCGCACGAGTGCCATGGCCAGCCTCGACGCGGCTGCCGAGGCACGCCAGGACCGGGCCATCGACGCGAGTTATCAGATGCCGGTATTCCTTTATGCGGCGCTGTGGTTCGGCACCGTCCTGCTGCTGTGCACCGCGGTGCTGTCGGGTGTGGAGGTCACCAAACGCAGTGTGCTGATGACCGCGCTGCTCGGTGTCGTCGTCGGCATGACGGTGCTGGCGATCTACAGCCTCGACCGGCCGTTCTCCGGCGGAAACAGTGTCCCGAAGGACGCCTTCGAATACGCCGTGTCCCGCTACGCGCACATCACCTGACGGACCGCCCGAGACCTGCGCAGCTGCGACGGATGGGATATCGGCAACATGGCATTTGTTGTGCAAAGACGAAGGGCCGCACTCGGATTGGCGGTGGCGACGGTGGTGCCGTTGTTCGCGGGTGGGCCGGTGGCCGCGGATTCGGCGGGCCCCGAGTGGCCGGTCATCGGTGATATCGCCACCGGGAGTGCTGCTGTCGGCGCAACTGGGACCGGAAGTGCGGCTGCGGATTCCGGGAGCAGCTCCTACGGCGGCGTCTTGGATCTCGAACCCAGGGGTGTCACGACCGGAAGTGCGGCACCGGGGACGGCGATGTCGGGCAATGCGAAGCGGGGTGGCGCGGCGACCGGCACAGGCGGCATCGACGTCGGCGCCGATGACCCGCCCGTCGGCGGGCATGCGGATGCGACGGCCGGAGCGGGCCAATCACTCGGCCTCGACCCGGGCAGCGTCCAAACCGCCTGCACCGGCAGCGCCGTAATCGGCAGCGCGACAATACTGCTCGGACTTGCGACCGGCAGCGGCATAACCGGCTCCGGTTTGATCGGCACCGGTTCGGTCGGTTCGAGCGGATCCGGCCTCGGCAGCGTCGTCGTCGGCAGCGCGATGACCGGCAGCGCAGTGCTGACCTGTCTGCTGCTACTCCCCGCCCCTGAACCGGATGCGCCAGGCATTCCACTCCAACTCGGCCCACCGCCGCCCGCTCCGGTGATACCCGCCCCGGCCGCGCTGATCGCCCCACCGGAATTCCCCCCAGCCGCACCGGCACTCGCGATCGTCCCGGAAACACCGATCCGCACTACCCCGCACCGACCGCAGGCCGTGGCGGCCGAGTCGACACCGGAGGATCCGATCGCCTGGAACCTTCTGGAGCTGGTGACGGTCATGGTGGTCACCGTCCTGACCGTGGTCCGCAAGATTGCTGTAGGTCGCAACAAACGAGCCGAATGACGCCGGTCGGGGTAGCCCTGATCGACTGAACCCGGGCGAATGCTTGCTCGAAGGACCGTTGGGGCTGCGCGTCTCATGAGCGGTGGCTATCATGACGGCGGACACTCAAGAACTGGTCTGGGGCAACGGATTTGGATCATGAGCACCGGCAGGAAGCTCATGACCCGCACCACACGTGCTGCCCACGTGGGGCAGATCGGCGCGACTGAAGTCGTGCGAGCAGTTTGTTCGTAATCCGTAGTCATCAACCTGCCGAAGCTCGCCGCTGTGACGTAACTGAGGTCAGTGCTGGGTCCGCTCGATTGTCAAGGTTCTTTAGTTTTCAAAAGTTCGGAGTTCATCTGTGGCTACGCATACGCATCACCCACCGGAATCACGGTCCTCGGTCGGCGGCTCACCGGGCTTCGGGGCCGGGCCGCGCATCGTGATGTACACCCCGGAATTCGCCGCCGACCCGCACCGGGCCTACGGGCAGATGCGCAAGAAGTTCGGTTCGCTGGTGCCGGTGGATCTCGCCCCGGGCGTACCGGCCACTTTGGTGATCGGCTACTACACCGCGGTCCGCATCCTGACCGATCCGGACCACTTCCCGGCGGATCCCCGGACCTGGGAGCGAAACATCCCGGCCGAGTGCCCGGTGCTCGGCATGATGAAGCGTCGGGAGAATGCCCTGCGCACCGACGGGCAGGAACATAAACGCTACCGCGAGTCCACCAGCGCGGCGATCAATGACGTCGATCTGCTCGGCATGCACGCTGTAATCGAGCAGATCGCGATCCCGCTGATCAATACGTTTTGTGCCGATGGACACGCTGATGTGTTGCAGCGCTACGTTTTTCCGCTGGTGTTCACCGCGGTGAACAGCATGCTGGGAGTCGACGCCGATATCGGCGCGCGGGTCGCGGCGGCGTTGGACGCCATGTTCGATGCCGGGGCCGAGGTCGGTGCGGGCGACCGCATGCTGCACGAGGCGCTGCGACTGCACACCGAACGCAAGCGGGAGGAGCCCGGTGACGACATCACGACTCGATTGATGCGTCACCCGAGCAGTCTGACCGATGAGGAAGTGATCCAGCAGTTGGTGACGCATTACGCGATCGGGGTCGAGCCGCTGGTCCACCTCATCGGCAACGCGTTGCGGCTGATGTTGACCGACGATCGATTCGCCGCGGGCATGCACAGCGGTAGTCTCTCGACCCGGGATGCGCTGGACGAAGTGCTGTTCACCGACCCGCCGTTGGCGAACTACTGCATTTCCTATCCCCGGCAACCGATCCTGCTCAATGGTGTGTGGTTGCCCGCGCACCAGCCGGTCGTCATCAGCATGGCGGCGTGCAACAGCGATCCCACCGTCAATGCCGCCGACGGCGTCGAGCGGGATGGCAATCGTTCACACCTGGCCTTCAGCGCCGGACCACACATGTGCCCGGCACAGGACGCCGCCTACCTGATCGCTCAGGACGCGATCGACCAACTGCTCGATGCCCTGCCCGAGATCGAGTTGGCCGGTCCCGCCGCCGAACTCGGTTGGCGCACCGGGCCGTTCCACCGCGCGTTGACCGCGCTGCCGGTCGTCTTCCCGAAGTCCGCTCCGTTCCCGGAGTTCCCGCCTCCCTGAGAACTCTGCCGAGCCCAGGGCCGAGATCGCCGAATCATCGACGATCTCGGCCCGACGGCTACATGATTTTCATCGGCGCCGACGGTGTGAAAACGACGGGGAATGCCGCCATCGCACGGTGGAACGGACCGGGTCGCCAGATCAGCTGATCCGCGGGCACCCCGAGCTGAATGTCGGGAAGTGCGTCGAAGAGCTGATCGATGGCGTACTGAACAGTAAGGTACGCAACGCCTTTGGCCGGGCAGGCGTGCGGACCGGCACTCCACGCCAGGTGCGAGCGATTGCCGAGACGTCGTCCGTCGGCGTCGTCGTCGCCGCGGATCTGTGGATCGTTATTGCAGCCGGTGAGGCTGATGACGACCGGTTGGTCCGCGGGCAACCAGATATCGTCGACCATGATCGGCTGGCGCGGATAAGTTGTGCAGAAGTTCGCCATCGGCGGGTCGTTGAACAGAACTTCGTCGATCGCCGTGATCGTCGACAGGTTTCGTCCGAGGACGTCCGCGCACTTGAACCGGTCGTCGGTGATCATCAGCAGCAGCGCATTCGTGATCAGATTGCGTTGCGCTTCGAATCCGGCGCCGTAGAAGCTCATCAACTGGGCGAAGATTTCTATGTCGTCCATGGCGGCCGGGTGGTGTGCCAGCCGTGAGGTGACGTCGTCGCCGGGATGGTCGCGTTTGAGTTGGATCAGCTCCAGTAGTGCCTCTTTGAGCATTGCCATGCCCTGGGCGCTACGGACCGTGTCGAAGCGTGCCGCCATGCCGCTGGCGACGCGCTGCCCGATGTCGGGTGGGCAGCCGACCATTTGGTTCAGGACGCCGAGGACGAGCGGAAATGCGTACTGGGTAACCAGATTGGCGTTTCCGGCCTTGCAGAAGGTGTTGATCAGTGGGATGGCGATCTGCTCGATGGTCGAAGGCAGTCCGTGCACATCGATTCCGTCGATGCTCGCGACGGAGGCATCCCGATAGCGGGCGTGGGTAGGTCCGTCGTTGTTGCGTGCGGCCGGGAGCCAGGCCATCATCGGCCGCACCGGGCAGTCCTCGGGGACGGTCTTCTGCCAGATGCGGGGGTCGGCGGGAAAGTGAGTGGGGTCGTTGAGGATTCGCACTGCGGTCGCGTAGCCGATCACGAGTGTGGCCGGCACTCCGGGGGCCAACTCGATCGGAACCAGTGTGCCGTACTTGCGCCGCATTTCGTCATAGGCGTGGTGCGGATCGGCGACGAACTCCGGGGTGTACAGCGGAATCCGCTCACCGGTAATACTCGATGATCCGTGCTGGACGGGGCAAACTCCGTTCGTGCCCGTGTGCGGATCGGACGTAGGGGGATGCGGTGTGGTCAAAGACGTTACTCCAAACGGTGGAACAGAATTCGACAAAGACTGAATCAATGAGCGCGGGCAGGTTCCTCGAACAAGGTCATCGGTGCGTCGTCGAGCATTCGAAACGACACACCCTTGCTAGGACCTTTCCGGAACCTGGCGACTCGCCCACGCTAGCAACATAGCAACGGGCAGACGGCGCTGCCCGGGGAACCTGGTTGCTACCCGGTTGGTTCGAGCGTGTCGTCGACGACTAATCGACCGGACCGCCGATGGGCAAGCGGTTGACCGGAGTGGCTGGATCGACCGGAGGCTTCTCGTGGACACCGATCAGCCGCAGCAGCGGCGCCGTCATCGCCGTCGTCACCAAGGCCATCACCACCAGGACCGAATATAGTTGTGGGCCAATGAGTCCCGTGCTGAGCCCGACGTTGAGTATGACGAGCTCGGTCAATCCGCGAGTGTTCAGCAATGCCGCCAACGCCGCCGCCGATCGCGATGTCAGACCGGTCAGTCGCCCGGCCACATAAACACTTCCGAGCTTCCCCGCGACGGCGACCACCATGATCACCACCAACTCGCCGACGGCGGCTCGGTCGATCGCCCCGAGGTCGACCGCGAGCCCCGCCACGACGAAGAACCCAGGCAGCAGCACCAGGCTCAGAATCCGGGCACCGGATTCGACCGCCTCGCGTCGCGCGCGCGGAAACACCACACCGAAGGCGAAAGCACCGAAGATCAAATGCAGTCCGATCCATTCGGTTATCGCGCCGAGCAGCAGCGCGCCGCCGACACCGACCACGATCATCGTCTGCTCGGTGCCCGCCGCGGCGATCCGCGCCAATGCCGGACGCACGATCCACCACGTCACAGCTACAACAGGCACCAGAAGCGCCAGTCGCCACTGGCTGCCCGTTCCAGGATGCGCGACGGCCAGCACGACGGCCAGCGCCGTCCAGGCGAAGATGTCGACCAGCGCCGCACAGGCGAGGCTGAGCTGACCGATTCCGGTGCGTGTCAGCCCACGATCGTGCAGGATCCGGGCCAATACCGGAAATGCGGTCACCGCCAGGGCACAGCCGATGAACAGCGTGAAGCTCGGTAGGTCACCGGTTCGGTGGCGCGCGAGCGCGGTCGCGGCGATGCCACATCCCAAGACGAACGGCACGGCGTAGGCGGCGACCGATACCGCCGGGATCGACCGTCGGCTGCCCGCGAATACGCCGCGGTCGAGTTCCAGTCCGGCGACGAACATGAACACGGCGACGCCCACATTGGCGAGCAGGGTCAGATATGAGCGGATCTCGTGCGGAAACAACATGTCCGACAGATGCGGCCCCAATACGGTCGGGCCCGCGAGTATTCCGGCGGTGATCTCCCCGATCACCGCGGGCTGGCCGACGCGTTCGGCCAGCCACCCCAAGATCCGAGCCGCCGTCATGATGAGGGCGAGATCCATTAGGACCAAGACGATTTGACTACTTTGCACTTACTTCTCCCTCGCGATTCGACGGGCGTGCGCCGATCAGCTTGCCCACATCGCGCTCAGTGTGGTGATGACACAGTGCAATGCCCGTCCGGTATCGAGTCTGGTATCGAGGCGATTTCGGGGTTCGCAATCGAGGTGCAGGCCGGCCGGTGCGGTCCCCGTGGTCCGGCACGCGCTGACGAAGGTGTGGATCGCGGCGGCGGTATCGTCGGCATGCATCGGATCACACACCCAGCACACCGGGGTACCGCATCGGGCGGCCGCCTCGAACAACGCGGGAAGTGCGTCGGCGGTACGGGCGCCCGACAGCGCGGGGACGAGCGTGAGCCGACCGGGCCGACGGTTGGGATTCAAGTATCGGCACAGGAACTCGACATAGTCCGGCGTCGCGGTGGGGCCGAGGGTTACCGCCAGCGGGTTGCGGACGCGGGCGGCGAAAGACAGGTGCTGGGTGGTGAATTCGTGGTTTCGATCGCCGATCCAGAGCAGTTGGGTCGAGCGGTCCCATTCCGGCCGCGTCAGCCGAGGTCGAGTCGCATTCGAATCGCAGGGCTTGGCCGCGCGCGAGATATGAAGGGGCGTAATGGAACTGTACAGCTCGCGGGATGCCGCCGGTGCGCTTGCCGCGATGGGGAGCATTGCGGCGACCTCGACCAACAGATCGCGTGCCACCGACGCCGGGTAGTGGTCCGCGGCGCCGTGCAGCAGGTTCGTGCAGAGCGCGATCGGTGGGTTCGAGACGCGCCAATTTTCGAGCAGTGCCGCGGCCCGGCGGTAACCCTCCGGCAGCCGGCCTCCCGCCAAAGAGCCGGAATCGGCCGGCACACCGCATGGTTCGCCGTCGTAACGCAGTTGGCCGATGGTCACGATCGGCGTGTCCAGCCCGTGCTTCAGTACTGCGGCGGCACTGATCGCCAGCGCGCGGCGGGCGGGCAGTGTCGTGACATCCAGGGCGGCGGAAGTGCGGGCGCCGAGATGTACTACGAATGCCTGCCCGCACGCTGCGGCGGCCAAATCGGCAGTGAGCGAGTCGGATTCGCGCGGATGGACCAGCGCGGGCAGGGCGCGCGAACACTGTCCGCCGGCGCGCGGCGACTCGGTATCGCAGCCACCCTGGCGTGCTGTCGAGGGGTGGGCCGGTTGTGATCGGGTGTAATCCGGCTCATCGGCCCAACTCAGATCTTCATCCGAGATCGGGGCATGCTCCGGTGGCACAACGCTGGGATTGAATATCTCGCGGATATAGCACAGCGGCTGATGATCTCCGAGCATGATGACGTACGCCTTGGCCGCGCAGAGGCGACCATCGGGCCATCTCGTGACGCCCGCCCGCAGCACATGTCGCCGCTGGGACAGACCCCGAGAAATCAAGCCGCGTCCGATAGGCACGTGCAGATCGTCGGTGCCTGCCGCGGCCGCTGACCCGCTCACGGCGACGACATAGTTGACCGATGCGGTCACCATGTCGGCATTGATCAGACACGAGCGACGGACGATGACGCGGTCGGGACCGGCCAATCCTAATGCGTCGGCAACGGTGGCTGGTAGCTGCTCGGCCGCGAGTTCGTCCTGGCGCAGCACCCGCACCTGCAGATCCGTGCCGATTATGGCCTCGAGTCTCGGCTGGGTGAAGTCGTCGCTGGCCAGTAGCCGCCGGGTGATCGGATGGCCGAAGCGTGCGATCTGTTGTATGGCTGTCCGAGGGGCCGAACCACCGACCGAGGAATCGCCCGGTGGTTCGGGGTCGGAGCGCGTGATCGTCATTGTGACCGGCTTCGCGCTGTGGTTTTCACGAAGACCGGAACTAGAGTACGGGGACGTCGGCCGCCTTCGGGGGAAGCACCGGCCGCGCGATCGCCTCGACCTCGGCGGCGTCGCGGGGCCGCGTGGTCAGGCCGAGTACCGGTTCGGTGGTGATCCGCACATCGTTGAGCACTGTGTCCGCCAGCGGGTCACGCCAGTGATCCCAGACGACCGACATGTCCAGATGACCCATGTACTCGAGGTTGGCCGACTCCGCGTGCAGTTTTTCGGTCTCGGTGAGCTCGGAGGCGATGGTGTCGGTCGGGGTGAGCCCTTGCTCTCCCGAGGATTCGTCCACATCGGTGAGCCCGGCCATGATCCGGGTGAACGACACCTCGGGGGTGTCGCCTTCGTGCGCCTCGGTGAGTTTGTCTGCGTGCGAGAAGTATTCGTCGGAACCGATGTACTGTTCGTACATACGCGAGACCAACACGAGGAACCGTGAGTAGGCCCGTCGGGCAGTGTGCTCGTAGAAGGCCATCGCGTCGGTCTCGCTCATCTCGCCGCGCAGGGTGGTCGCGATCGCTGCCGCGGCGACGAGCCCGCCATATGTCGCCAGGTGCACGCCAGTGGACAGCAGCGGATCGAGGAAGGCCGCGGAGTCACCGACGAGGGCGTAGCCCGGACCGCAGAACCGGTCCGACACATAGGAATAGTCCTGCTCGGCCTTGACCTCGGCGACCTGCTCCGCGCCTTCGAGCAATGCGCTCATGGCCTTGCTGTCGCGAATCGTGTTGAGGTAGTAGGCATCTCGACCCTGCTCGCGTAGTCGCTCGCCCGCCTTGCGCGCGGAAACCACATAGCCGACGCTGAATCGGCCACTGGATAGGGGGATATGCCAGAACCAGCCGCCCTCGGGGGTGGATACGACATTGATCGCGCCTTCCGGGCTGTCCGGGTGCAGGCGTGCGCCTTCCCAATACGACCAGACCGCGACATTGCGGAACGCGGGGTGCTGCCGACGCATATTGAAGCGCCGCTTGGCCAGCAGGCCGTATCGTCCCGAGGCGTCGACGAGGAAATCGAATTCGGTGGTCCGAGTGCCGGTGTCACCGGGGCCGGTCCATTCGACGGCTACCGGGCGGTCACCATCGAAAATCACGTTCTCGACGTTGGCGTTCTCGATCACCTGCGCGCCTTGTTCGGCCGCGTTGCGCAGCAGAATGTCGTCGAATGCGTCGCGCTCGACCTGGTAGGACCAGGCTTCGGCATCAACGAGCTGGGACCAGTCCAACAGCCAGTTATCGTTCTGCCACTGGAAATAGCCGCCCCGCTTGATCTGGAAGCCATGCGCCGCGACCTTGTCGAACGCGCCGGAAAGACGCAGCGTGGACAGGCATGATGCGAGCATCGACTCACCAATGTGATACCGCGGGAACGTATCTCGTTCCAGAAGCGTCACGCGTATTCCTGCTCGAGCCAGCAGCGCCGCGGTTGTCGACCCCGCTGGGCCGCCACCGACAACGAGGACATGCGGATCGTTCGCCATTGCACACTCCTTGGAACAGCGGACACCGACGCGGGCTGTGCGCCCACATCAGCAACCGAACCCAACTCCGGTCCCACGGTGGTGGATCAACCCGGACCGAGCGTCGCCATCAGTTAGCCATACGTGACGACGCCCTCGTCAGATTGTAGCGGTAAGTATCGAATCCTCAACCGCCGGAGTCGATTTGGTGGTCACAGGCAATTGGTGGTAACCGGTGTCTGAAGGGTAGCCGATACCCCGAATCGGACCTGCTCACCGACCCGGCCCTTACAAAGCACGCCTGGGTGGGTGTCGGATGCGGCGGCGGGAGTCCGAGGATGCATTTCGGAGCAGCACTTTTCGTGGAGATCGTGCGCCGCGATCGGAGGGAATCGCCTGGGCGTGACAGGCGAGGCTGTTCGGTGTCGTTTGGCATCACCCCGCTCTTCCGGCAAATTTAGAGTAAAGCCCAAACCAGGTCCGCGCGAGGCGTTCGCAAAGTTGACTTCTGCGGTTGGCGACCGATGCGCGGCGATCAACGCGCGGATTCCGCTGCGGCGGAAGTGATTTGCCCAGCCAGACGCCAGCAACGCGGGTGCGAACTGTCAAGGGGGCACCCGCGTTACCTGATCACGACGCCTATTCGGGTGTCTGCTCGACCGCCCCTGCTACCGCGACTGTGGCTTCGGCGGCGTGGCGGGCGACCTCGGGGGTGCATCGTCCGAGTCCGCACGCGGTGGCGACGCCGAAGGCATTGCGACCCAGCGCCTCCTCGAAAAGCGCACGCGCCCGGTTGCTGTTCTCGACGGAATCCGTGGAGACCACACCCGCGATCACTCGCCAATCGGTGGCCAATGATCGCAGGGGAGCGTAGAAGCGAGGTTCCAGCGGTGCGGGCGCGGCGCCGTACGCACACGGAACATGCACAGCGGGTAGTGGCACCCCTTGCCGATCCAGCAGTCGCGCAGTGCGATTGAGCAGTGTCACCGCGGGAGCCAGACTGCGTGGGGACAGCAGGCTCTCGTGCTGATAGTCGCCGTAGCACAGGTGCACAACGGTTTCCGCGCCGATCTCGTGCAGCCGCCCGAGGACGCCGGCGAGCTGGCGCGCCACGAGTGGGGCCAGCGCCCATCGCGAACCCAGTTGTGTCGCTTTGACCATGCTCAACAGCGCGAAGGGGGATTCCAATTGCCAGACGACACGATCGCCGTGACGGGCGACTACCTCCGATACCTCCTGCGCCATCGCTTCGGTGAACACCGGCAGCTGCCGCAACGCGGCGACCGCGAGATCGAAGTGGCGCAATGCCTTTCCGACCGGCAGCCCGCCGGACACGGCCGCGCCCGCGAATACGAACATCGCCAGATCCAGCGGATTCGGCAGGCTTATCTGGACTTTCGTCTCGGCCAGCTGTGGCTGTTCGCGCTGTAGTGACTCGAACGCCGCCACCACTTCACCGATGCGCTCGACCCGGTCCATCGACACCTGCCGCGGTTCGAGTTTGCGACCGGATCGGAGTCCATAGCTGGGGAAGTCACTGTAGTCGGCGTATCCGCCGTCCTGGACGATCTCGAAGACATCGGAATGCTGCTTGCGTGTCAGCAGATAGTCCATGATCCAGTCGGGGTCCAGATCGCAGGGGAGCGCGGTGACCGGCCGGCCGGCGGTGCGGTCGGCAAACCATTGCAGGACAGCGCGATCGCCCGTCATCAGGTCCGCCGGAAGACTGCCGACATAATGTGCGTACCTGGTCATGGGTGGCCCCCTTAAGGTTCGGAATACATGCGAGCGGACAGCCAATAGTGACGCAGGTGCGCGAGGCCGACAACTTCGACGTTTTCCGTTGTCACACTTGGCGAATTCGGAAATCGGACGGGCTGTCGGGATGCTGAGCAGAGGTCAGGGTTAACCCTGATCTTCACCCGGATATCGGTGCTGAGCTGGTGATTTATCACTATCCGGCTGCCAGCATGGAGGAGTCGGATCGTCGGATGACGGTTCGCCCGAGACCTTCTGGAGGCTGGCATGTTGTGGAAAATCATCGGTGTCGTAGCGGTCGTCTGGATCGCGCTCGCCATCATCGGTGCGTTGATCAAGGGGCTGTTCCCGATTCTGGTGATCAGCGCGGTCGTCTTCGGGCTGTACCTGCTGTACAAGGCGGTCGCGGGCTCGGACAACTCCGTGAGCAAGCTGTAGCGTCCGCCCGCGGGCCCGCCGGGACTTCGGGCGCCGCGGTTTCGAGAGGTGGGCCGTGCGCCGTCCGCCGCGGACAGCGCGCGGCCCACCCGCGTTCGGGGCGTCTGCTTGAATAACCCCTGTGGAGCAGGTTCCCGAGGATTGGCAGCGCGGCCTCGTCGTCGTGGCGCATCCGGACGATATCGAATACGGTGCGGCCGCCGCGGTGGCGCGTTGGACGGGGCAGGGCAAGGACATTCGCTACGTGCTGGTGACCTCCGGCGAGGCCGGGATCGCGGGCATGCCACCGGCGGAGGCCGGACCGCTGCGGGAGGCCGAGGAGGTCGCCGCGGCCAAGGTGGTCGGGGTGCACGAGGTGGAATTCCTCGGCTATCCGGACGGCCGCGTCGAAGAAACCCTTGCGCTGCGCCGTGACCTGGCCGCCGTGATTCGTCGTCATCGTCCGGAATTCGTGGTGCTGTTCAATTTCGGCGACACCTGGGCTCCCGGCTATGCCAACAGCGCCGACCATCGGGCGGTCGGCCGCGCCGCCCTCGATGCGATATCCGATGCGGGCAACGAGTGGATTTTTCCGGATCTCACCGAACCGCCGTGGTCGCCCCGGCTGGCCGCGGTGGTCGGCCCGAGCGCTACCCACGCCGTCGACGTCACCGACACCATCGAGCAAGCCGCCGCCTCGCTGGCCGAGCACCGCCGCTATCTCGAGGTGCTCAGCCCCGAGCCGGTGGCGGAGCAGGTGCGCGCGGTGATCGACATGGCGACCGCCCCGAAGCCGGGATTCCCCGCCGCGCGCGCTGTCGGCTTCGAGCTCTACTACTTCGGCTGAGTACCGTGACAGCAATCACATCTACTCCCGGCGTCGAAGCCCCTTCCGCGAGAATGTCGCGGAAATCACGTTTGTCGATGGCGACCGGTCCGGTCGTAGGTCGAGCTACCCGGCGAATGGCATAGCCGGTGATCGGCTGGTTATCTGCACTGGTGGTGCGAATGCAGTTGTCAGCGGGTGCCGATCAACTGCGGAGGCTCCGACTCGGGCGCGGGGACCCGACGGGGCGTGAGTCATTGCTGTGATAGCGAGAGCGTACTGATTCGAGGGTTGCGCCCGAGCGGGGGAACGTCGTGGCGGACCTTCACCTAGGCTGTTACAGGCCGCGTTGTGAGGCCGATCGCGTTTCTTGGAGCGAATGTCGTAACAGATTCCCGCTCTTGGGGATATGTGACAAGTTCGCTCTTGTAAACTCGAACGCTTGGCTTGCGGCGGTATGGCAGTCAGTTAGTGAAGTACGTGCGTTCCATTATGCGGGTGCGATCTTTAGGCGCGCAATAGGTGAGAGGTGTAGTACCGGAAATGGCAAGGGATCGTCGTTCCGCACGTAGTAGTCGTCGCCGAGTCGGTCTACTCTTCGGGAATTTGCTCGCGGCCGCTGTGGAGTCCGCCGCCAATGCCGTCGCCATCCGGTTCAACCCTTCGGGCGATCCGTCCGATGCCAGACAGCTGACCTATCGCGAACTCGACGAGTCGTCGTCGCGGTTGGCGCGCGAACTCATCGAACACGGTGTGGGCGCGGGCGATGTGGTGGCGATCGGTATCGCGCGCAGCATCGAATCCGTGCTTGCCGTGTGGGCGATCGCGAAGACCGGCGCCGCATACGTGCCCGTGGATCCCGGATATCCGGCCGACCGGATCGAGCACATCCTCGCCGATTCCGGCGCCGTCCTCGGGCTGACCACCACGGCTCACCGCTCGGTGCTCGGTACGAGTGTGGACTGGATCGAACTCGACGACCCGGCGCACGCCGGACGCATCGCCGAACGCCCGGCCCATCCGATCTCCTACGCCGACCGGGTCCGTCGGCTGGACGAGCGGCATCCCGCCTACGTCATCTACACCTCCGGATCGACCGGACGGCCCAAGGGCGTCGTCGTCTCGCACGGTGGCCTGGCCGGACTGGTCGCCGCGCAGCGCGAGCAGTACGCGGTGACCGGGGAGTCACGGGTCCTGCATGTCTGCTCGCCCAACTTCGACGTTTCGGTGCTCGAGCTGCTGCTGGCCTTTTCCGCCGGTGCGACCTTGGTGATCGCGCCGCCTTCGGTGTTCGGCGGGGCCGAACTCGCGGATCTGCTGCGGCGCGAGCGCGTCAGCCACATGCTCATCACCCCGGCCGCCCTGGAATCGGTGGATCCGGACGGTCTGGACGAGCTGCGGGTCGTCGTGGTGGCCGGTGACAAGTTCGGCACCGAGCTGGTCGGCCGCTGGGCGGGCGAGCGCGCGTTCCACAACGGCTACGGCCCCACCGAGGCGACGATTCTCGCCACCGGTACCCCGCCGCTGGTGCCGGGCGAGCCCATCACGATCGGCACGGCCATTGCCGGTGTCGGTGCGTTCGTCCTGGATGCGCGATTGCGCCCGGTGCCCGCCGGGGTGATCGGCGAACTGTACCTGTCGGGTGCCGCGCTGGCACAGGGGTATCTCGGGCGGCCGGGGCTGACCTCGGAACGGTTCGTGGCCAGCCCGTTCGGCGCCGATATCGGTAACCCGGGCGCGCGGCTCTACCGGACCGGAGATCTGGTGCGGCGCACCGAAGAGGGCGGCGTCATCGAGTACCTGGGTCGCTCCGACTTCCAGGTGAAGATTCGCGGCTTCCGCATCGAGCTCGGCGAGATCGACAACGCGCTCACCGGCCACCCTGATATCGACTTCGCGGCGACCCTCGGCAAGACGCTGCCGTCGGGTGCGACCGCGCTGGTGGCCTATGTGCTGCCGAGGACCGGGGCCGTTGTGGACACCGACGCGCTCGCCGAATTCCTCGGAGAGTCGCTGCCCGCGTACATGATTCCAGCCGCCTTCGTGGTGCTGGACGAGATTCCGCTGACCCCGGTCGGCAAGCTCGACCGTGCGGCACTGCCCGAGCCGGTCTTCGCCCCGCGCGCATTCCGGGCCGCCGAGACGCCGGTCGAGGAAATCATCGCCGAGGTATTCGCCGGGTTGCTCGGTGTCGACCGCGTCGGCCGGGACGACTCGTTCTTCGCATTGGGTGGCGATTCGATCCTGTCGATCCAGCTGGTCTCGCGGGCGAAGGCGCGCGGTGTCGTATTCACCGCCGCGGAGGTGTTCGAACATCGCACGGTCGAGGCATTGGCCGAGATCGCCAGATCGGTCGATGCGGTGGAGCAGCAGCGGCTGGCGGAGCTGCCCGGCGGCGGGGTGGGTGAGCTGCCGTTGCTGCCGATCATGGCGGCGATGCTGCCGAGCGACTCGTCGTATCGGCGGTTCTCGCAGACGATGGCGCTGCGGCTGCCCGACGGCATCGATCGGGAGACCCTGGTCGCGACCATCGGCGCGGTCTTCGATCACCACGACATGCTGCGCGCTCGGTTGCGTGAAGCCACCTCGGATACCGTCCGGACCTTCGAGGCCTTGGAGCGCGGCGCGGTGGACGTCGACGCGCTGGTGCATCGGGTCGAGGTGCCCGCCGATATCGACGATGCCGAGTTGTCGCGGCGGGCGAGTGTCGAATACGACGCGGCGCTGGGCCGCCTCGATCCGGCGAACGCGGTGATGGCGCAGTTCGTCTGGTTCGCTTTCCCGCAGGGCGGTCGCCGTCGTGATGTCTTGCTGGTCGTCGCGCACCACATCGTGGTCGACGGGGTGTCCTGGCGGATTCTGATTCCGGACCTCGCGATGGCCTGGTCGCAGCTCGCGGCGGGGCAGCAGGTGGCGTTGCCCGCCAACGGAACCTCGATGCGGCGCTGGGCGCACGCCCTGCGCGATGCGGCGCAGGATCCGGCGCGGGTTGCGGAACTGCCCTTCTGGCAACAGGTTTCGGGCACCGAAGACCCGCTGTTCGGTGCGCGTGCGTTCGATCCGGCGGTGGACACTTTCGGCACCGTCGATCGCGTCGAGGTGACGCTGCCGGTCGAGGTGACCGATGCGCTGCTGACCGCGATCCCGGGCCGGTATCGCGGTGGTGTCAACGACGGCCTGCTCTCGGCGCTGGCGCTGGCGGTGAGCAAGTGGCGTGGCGACAGCGCGGGCGGCGCCGCGCTGGTCAAGCTGGAAGGCCATGGCCGCGAAGAGGAGATCGTCTCCGGCGCGGATCTGTCCAGGACCGTCGGCTGGTTCACCAGTGCGTACCCGGTCCGGCTCGATCTCGCCGGCGCCGATCTCGCCGAGGCGTTCGCGGGCGGAAAAGCCTTGGGCGACATCGTGAAATCGGTGAAGGAGCAGCTGCTCGCGGTCCCCGACAAGGGGCTCGGCTACGGCCTGCTGCGCTACCTGAACCCCGAGACCGCCGGACAACTGAGCACCGCCGCCGATCTGGGCGGCGCCCCCCAGATCAGCTTCAACTACTTGGGCCGGATGTCGACGGGGGAGATCCCGGCGCAGCTCGGTGCATTGGGCTGGGTCCCGGTCGCGGATCTGGGACAGCTGGATGCCGAGATGGATCCGGATATGCCCGCGAACGGCGTGATCGACATCAATGCGATCGTCACCGACGGTGCCGACGGACCGCAGCTGGGTGCGTCGCTCGCCTTCCCACGCGGGTTGTTGTCGCGGGAGCAGGTGCAGGAGTTCGCCGATCTGTGGGTCGCGGCGATGCACGCACTGGCCGAGCACGCGCGGCATCCGGATGCCGGTGGGCTGACGCCGTCGGATCTGCCGTTGGTCACGGTCGGCCAGTCGGATATCGAAGTGTGGGAACGGAATTACCCGGCGCTGTCGGATGTGTGGCCGCTCTCCCCGCTGCAGTCCGGGCTGCTGTTCCACGCGCAGCTCGCCGAGTCGAGTATCGATGTCTATACCTCCCAGGCGACTGTCGACCTGGGCGGCGACGTGGACGCCGAGCGACTGCGGGCGGCGGCCCAGGCCATCCTGGACCGCTATCCGAATCTGCGCACCGCATTCGTCGCCGGCGCCGACGGCCGCGCCGTGCAGGTGGTCCTGGATCGGGTCGAAGTGCCTTGGCGGGCAGTAGATCTGACGCATCTGCCCGAATCGGAGCGATTGGCGGAACTGCGGCGACAGGTGGCCGCGGAGCGGGAGACCGGCTTCGATATGTCGGCGGCGCCCCTGATGCGGTTCACCCTGTTTCGCACGGATCAGTGGCATCTGGTGATCACCACCCATCACATCCTGCTCGACGGCTGGTCGATGCCGCTGTTGATGCGAGATGTGCTGGTGCTCTATGCGACTCGGGGCGATCGGTCCGCGCTGCCGCGGGTGCCCTCCTACCGCACCTTCCTGAGCTGGCTGGCCGGTCGGGATCGGGACGCGTCGCTGCGGGCGTGGGAACAGGCGCTCTCCGGTGTGGCGGAGCCGACTCTGCTCGCCCCGCAATCGCGGATGGTCGCAGCCCACGGCAGCGGCAAGGTGGTCACCGAGATCGACACCGAGCGCACCCGCCGGATCACCGAGCTGGCCGCCGAACTCGGCGTCACGGTGAACACGGTGTTGCAGGCGGCGTTGGGCATCCTGCTCGGGCGATTCACCGGTCGCGACGACGTGGTGTTCGGCACCACGGTGTCCGGCCGTCCGGCGGAGTTGTCCGGCGTCGAGTCGATGGTCGGTTTGTTCATCAACACGTTGCCGGTGCGCGTGCGGGTAGACGGCCGGCTCGCGGTCGGCGAGTTCCTGCAGTCGCTGCAGCGCGAACAGGCCGGTCTGCTCGACCACCACTATGTGGGTCTGACCGACATCCAGCGGATCGCCGGTGCCGGAGCGCAATTCGACACCCTGCTGGTCTTCGAGTCCTACCCGATCGACCGGGAGGCGATCGCCGCCGCCGATTCCATCGACGGCATGTCGGTGACCGCCGTCGGTATGGAGGACGGCGCGCACTACCCGCTGACGCTGGTGGCGATCGCGGCGTCGACGATCGAGCTGACATGGCGGTATGCCGGTGGCGGGTTCACCGCCGATGAGGTGGGAACCCTTGCCGCGCGGCTGATCCGGGTTGTCGACGCGCTGATCGGCGATCCCGCGGCCCGCGTCGGCGATATCGACATCATGCTGACCGACGCCGAGCGGGATCGCATCCTGCTGGACTGGAACGATACCGGTCATGCGGTCGAACCCGAGCTGCTGCTGGACGGCTACCGGCGCGCGGTACTGGCGCATCCGGATCGGGTCGCGGTGGCCTACGAGGGCGCCGAACTCACCTACGGGGACCTCGACGAGCGGGTGAATCGCCTTGCCCGCCTGCTGATCTCGCAGGGTGTCGGCGCGGAATCGCTGGTCGGTCTCGCGGTCCGGCGCTCGCTGGATCTGGTCGTCGGCATGTACGCGGTCCTCACCGCGGGTGGTGCGTACGTGCCCGTGGACCCGGATCATCCGGCCGACCGCGTCGAGCACGTGCTGACCGCGGCGCAGCCGGTGTGCGTGCTCACCACGACCGCGGATGCCGTGCCGGTGCCGGACGGAATTCCGTTGCTGCACATCGACACCGCGGATCTGGACGGATTCGCCGGTACCCCGCTGGCGGCCGGGGAGCTGCTGCGGCCGGTGCGCCCGGAGAGCCTGGCGTATGTGCTGTTCACCTCCGGCTCCACCGGACGGCCCAAGGGTGTCGCGGTCTCGCACCGGGCGATCGGCAACCATCTGGCCTGGATGCAGTCCCGCTATCCGCTGCATGCCGACGATGTGTACCTGCAGAAGGCCGCCTTCACCTTCGACGCATCGATGTGGGGCTACTTCATTCCGCTGCGGCTCGGCGCCAAGCTGCTGATGGCCACGCCCGACGGTCATCGCGACGCCACCTACATCGCGGAAACCATTGCGGCGCAGCAAGTTACCGTCACCGACTTCGTGCCTTCGATGCTCGCGGTGTTCGCCGCCCACACGCCTGCCGGTGCGCTTCCGACGCTGCGGCACATCATCGTCGGCGGCGAGCTGCTGCCCGCGGAGACCGTGGCCGCGGTGCGAGCGGTCTGCGACGCGTCGGTGCTCAACGTGTACGGGCCGACCGAGACCGCGGTGGCCGTCACAACCTGGCTCGCGACCGGCGACGAGCAGGGTGGCCTGCCGATCGGATCGCCGGTCTGGAACAGCCGCCTGTACGTACTGGATGCCCGCCTGCGGCCGGTGCCCGCCGGGGTCACCGGTGAGCTCTACATCGCCGGTGATCAGCTGGCCCGCAGCTATCTGGGGCGCGCGGATCTGACCGCGGATCGGTTCGTGGCCAACCCGTTCGGAACGGGCGAGCGGATGTACCGGACCGGCGACCTGGTGGCCTGGACCGCGCCCAGTGTCCTGAAATACCTGGGCCGCACCGACTTCCAGGTGAAACTGCGCGGACAGCGCATCGAACTCGGCGATATCGAGGCGGCGCTGCTGGCGCAGCCGTCGGTGAGTCAGGCGGCCGTCCTGGTGGTGCCAACGGAACTCGGCGACCAGCTGGTGGCCTACGCGGTCCCGGCACCCGGCGCGCACCTCGAGGTGGAGCCGCTGCGTGCCGCGCTGGCGGGCACGCTGCCCGCGTACATGGTTCCGGCCACGATCGTGGAGCTGGCCGAGTTCCCGCTCAGCACCGCGGGCAAGCTGGACCGCAAGGCGCTGCCGCGGCCGACCCTGGCCGGCCGGGAATTCCGCGCCCCGTCAACCCCGCTCGAAGAGATAGTTGCCGGTGTGTTCGCCGAGGTGCTCGGTGTGGACCGGGTGGGCGCCGACGACGACTTCTTCGTCCTGGGTGGCAACTCGCTGGTCGCCACTCAGGTCGTGGCTCGGCTGAGTGCGGCGTTGGACGCGCGGGTGCCGGTGCGCACGCTGTTCGACGCACCGGTGGTCGCCGACCTGGCGGCGCGGATCGTGCCGGATTCCGAGAACGCGGATCGGCCGCCGTTGACGCGGGCCGTGCGACCGGCGCGCATCCCGCTCTCGCTGGCGCAGCATCGGATGTGGGTGCTCAACCAGGTCGACACCGAATCCCCGTCCTACAACCTGCCGTTCGCCATCCGGCTCACCGGCACCCTGGACGTGCCCGCACTGCGCGCGGCCGTCGCGGATGTCCTGGAGCGGCACGAGGCGCTGCGCACGCGGTTCCCGGTCGACGGCCCGGACGCGACGCCGCGCCAGGAGATCCTGTCCGTGGCCGAAACGCTGCCGAGCGGACTGGAGGTCGAGACGACCGCCGATCCGGATCGGGTCGCGGCAATGTTGTCCACCGGATTCGATGTCACCGAACATCCGCCCGTGCGCATCCGGTTGTTCTCCGACCCGGCCCGCGACGAGCATCTGCTCGTCCTCGTCACGCATCACATTTCGGCGGATGGCGTCTCGCTGGCACCGCTGGCGCGGGATCTGGCCACGGCCTATCTCGCGCGTACCGCGGGGATCGCCCCGGGTTGGGCTCCGCTGCCGGTGCAGTACGCCGATTTCGCGCTCTGGCAGCGCGAAGTCATCGGTACCGAAGACGACGAGAACTCCATTGCCGCACAGCAATTGGCTTACTGGCGGCGACAGCTGGCCGGTGTGAGCGAAACCGCGCGGCTGCCGCTGGACCGTCCGCGTCCGGCGCAGGCATCGATGCGCGGTGCGGCGACCGAAATCGCCGTGCCCGCGCAGGTGCACGCCGATCTGGCCGACCTTGCGCGCCGGCACAATTCGTCGCTGTTCATGGTCGTGCACGCGGCCTTGGCCGCGCTGCTCGCGCGGCTGTCCGGCGGTTCGGATATCGCGATCGGTACGCCGATCGCGGGTCGCGGCTCAGCCGAGCTGGATGATTTGGTCGGCATGTTCGTGAATACGCTGACCCTGCGCACCGATGTCGATCGCGACGCCCCGTTCGCGGCATTCGTCCAACAGGTCCGCGAAACCGACCTGTCCGCCTTCGCCAATGCGGAGATTCCGTTCGAGCGGGTGGTCGAGGAGGTGCTGCCCGCCCGGGCCGTCTCGGCTAACCCGTTGTTCCAGGTGATGCTGTCGTTCCAGAACATCGAGCAGCCGACACTGGAGCTGCCCGGTCTGACGGTTTCGGCCGTCGATACCGGTGAGATCGTCGCGAAATTCGATCTGCAGGTGATCGTCGAGGCGCGCGTCGGCGACGACGGCACGCCGGACGAGCTGGTCATCGGCTTCGCCTATGCGACGGACCTTTTCGAGGAAGCCACCATCCATGGCCTCGGCCGTCGATTCGAGCGGATCCTCGCCGCGGTCGCCGCCGACGCGCAGGTGATCGTCGGTGCCATCGACATCCTCGACGAGGCCGAACGGGACCGGGCGCTCGCCGCGCCCGTCCGGACCGCCGAACCGGTCCCGGCCGAAGAGGTCACGCTGCTGCCGCAGCTGTTGGCCGATGCCGTTGACACCAATCCGGACGGTGTCGCGGTGATCTTCGCCGATGCCACCGAGCAACTGGCCGAATGGGAGTACGTCGACCTCGACGAGCGCTCGAGCAGGCTGGCTCGACTGCTGATCGACCGTGGCATCGGCCCGGAGGATCTGGTCGCGATCGGCATTCCGCGCTCGCCGGAGTCCGTGCTCGCGGTGTGGGCGATCGCCAAGACCGGCGCCGGATTCGTCCCGGTGGATCCCAACTATCCCGCCGAGCGGGTCCGGCACATGATCGCCGATTCGCATGCGGTACTGGGACTTACGGTCACCGAGCTCGGTGCCGATCTGCCCGACGAGGTGCAGTGGCTGACCATCGATGCCGACGATATCGATCGGCGGCTCGACGACTACAGCGCCGATCCGGTGACGGATGCGGATCGATTGCGTCCGTTGCTCGCCGCGCATCCGGCCTATGTCATCTACACCTCCGGATCGACCGGTAAGCCCAAGGGCGTGGTCGTCACGCAGGCCGGTTTGTCGAGTTTCTGCGAGGAACAGCGCGAGCGCTACCGGGTGACGAGCAGTTCGCGCACACTGCATTTCGCATCGCCGTCGTTCGACGCGTCGGTGCTGGAACTGCTGCTGGCCATCGGTGGCGCCGCGACGATGGTGGTGGCGGCACCGTCGGTCTACGGTGGCGAGGACCTGGCCGCGCTGCTGCGCCGGGAGCGGGTGACCCATGCGTTCATCACGCCCGCGGCGCTGGCTTCCGTCGACCCGGCGGGCCTGGACAAGCTCCGTGTGGTCATCGCCGGTGGCGAGGCCTGCCCGCCGGAGCTGGTGCGGCGCTGGACGATTCCGATCGCCGGACGGCGTACCCGCGAGTTCTACAACGGGTACGGGCCGACCGAGACCACGATCATGACCAATATCAGCGCGCCGCTGGTGCCGGGGGAGACGGTCACCATCGGCGGGCCGATCCGCGCCATCACCGAGTACGTATTGGACGATCGGTTGTCGCCGGTGCCGGATCGCGCCGTCGGCGAGCTCTACATCACCGGAGCGCAGGTGGCCCGCGGCTACCATGAGCGCCCTGCGCTGACTGCCGCCCGGTTCGTGGCGAATCCGTTCGATCGCGACGGCGCCAGGCTGTACCGGACCGGCGATCTGGTCCGACGGACGGTCGACGGTGCGCTGGAATATCTGGGCCGCAACGACTTCCAGGTCAAGGTCCGCGGCTTCCGCATCGAACTCGGCGAGATCGACGCCGTTCTCGCGGCGCACGAAACCGTCGACTTCGCGGTCACCATCGGACACGAAATCGCCAGCGGTGCAACCATTCTCGTCTCCTATGTGCATGCCGCCGCCGGTGCGGTGGCCGATGCCGACGAGCTCACCGCATTCGCGGCGAACAGCCTGCCCGCGCATATGGTGCCGACCACCGTCATGGTGCTCGACGAGATTCCGCTGACCCCGGTCGGCAAGCTCGACCGCGCCGCGCTGCCCGCGCCGGTGCTGCACACCAGGGCATACCGTGCCCCGTCCGGGCGATGGGAAGAGCTGGTCGCGAGCGTATTCACCGAATTGCTCGCGCCCGCGACACCGGTCGGCGCCGACGACGACTTCTTCGAATTGGGCGGCAACTCGCTGATCGCCACCCGGCTGGCGGCGCGGCTGGGCGCCGCATCCGACACCCGGGTTCCGGTGCGCCTGCTGTTCGAGGCATCGTCGGTGTCCGCGCTCGCGGCCAGGCTGAGTGAGAACGAGGCCGGAAACGACCGTCCGGAGCTGATCGCCGGTCCGCGGCCGGAGCGGATCCCGTTGTCCGCGGCGCAGCAGGGCATGTGGTTCCTCAACCGCTTGGACACGAACTCTCTGGCCTACAACGTGCCGATGGCGGTGCGCTTGACCGGTGCCGTCGATACACAGGCGCTGCGGGCGGCGATCGGGGATCTGGTCACCCGCCACGAGATCCTGCGCACGGTCTACCCGCCCATCGATGCGGGCCCGGTGCAGGTGATCCTGCCTGCGGCGCAGGCGATTCCGCCGATGCTGGTCCAGGCCATCGATCCGGCCGAAATCGTGGACGCGGTGGCCACCATGGTGCGGACCGCCTTCGACCTCACCGTCGAGGTGCCGGTCCGGGTCAGCCTGTTCGACCTCGGCGAGGGCGCGAACGGGCGCGAATACGTGCTGGCGATGGTCGTGCACCACATCGCGGGCGACGGTTCGTCGATCGGCCCGCTGGCCCGCGATCTGATGATCGCGTATGTGGCGCGCAGCGCAGGACAGGCGCCGAATTGGGCTCCGCTGCCGGTGCAGTACGCCGACTACGCCATCTGGCAGCGCGAACTGCTGGGTGCCGAGGACGATCCGGAATCGTTGGCGGCCAAGCAGATCGGGTATTGGCAGCAGGAATTGGCCGGATTGCCGGAGCAGCTCGACCTGCCCTCGGATCGGCCCCGCCCGCTGGTGCGGTCCTTCGCGGGCGGTCAGGTTTCGGTGCGGATAGACGCCGAAACCCACAGCGCGCTGGCCGAATTGGCGCGGGCCCAGGGCGCGACCGTGTTCATGGTCGTGCACACCGCGCTCGCTGTGCTGCTGGCCCGCTTGTCCGGGACCAACGATATCGCCATCGGTACGCCCAGCGCCGGACGCGGCGACGCCGCGCTCGACGACCTCATCGGCATGTTCATCAATACCCTGGTATTCCGAACCCGATACGACGGCGGCGCGCGTTTCACCGAACTGCTCGCACGGCAGCGGGAGACCGATCTGCAGGCCTTCGCGAACTCGGATGTGCCGTTCGAGCGGCTGGTCACTGTGCTCAACCCGGTGCGCTCGCCCTCGCGGCATCCGCTGTACCAGGTGGGGCTGTCGTTCCAGAACCTGGACCGCGTCGCACTGGAACTGCCCGGGCTGACCGTCGCGAGCCTGGATATCGGCGTCGAGGTATCGCAGTTCGATCTGCACTGGTATATCGGCGACGCCTACGACGAGGCGGGCACGCCGCTGGGTATCGGCGGCATGGTCACCTACGCCGCCGATATGTTCGATCCCGCCACCGTGCAGGATTTCGTGGATCGGTTCGCGCGCCTGCTCACTGCCATCGCCGCCGATCCCGGTGTGGTGCTGGGCGAGATCGAGCTGACCGATGCGACCGAACGCGCCGCGCTGCTGTCGGATGCGGCCGATACCGCGCACCCGGTTTCGGCGGATTTCCTGCTGACCGGTTACCGCCGTGCCGTGGCGACGACACCGGATGCGGTGGCCGTCGTGCACGACGAGACCGCCTGGACCTATCGGGAATTCGACGAGCGCGTCAACCGCCTCGCCAGGTACCTGATCGCACAGGGTGTCGGTCCCGAATCCGTTGTGGCGCTGGGGATACCGCGTTCGCCGCAGCTGGTCGCCGCGATGTATGCGGTGCTGACCGCGGGCGGCGCGTATCTGCCGCTGGACCTCGACCATCCGGCCGACCGGATCGGGTACATGGTGGCGACGGCCGAGCCGGTCTGCGTACTGACGACCGACGGCAATTCGGTACCCGTCACGGGAGTTCCCGTCGTCGACCTCGACTCCCTCGAGCTGTCGGAATACTCCGGTGAGCCGGTCGAGTTCGGCGAGCTGCGTGCGCCGCTGCACGCCGATCATCCGGCGTACGTGCTGTTCACCTCCGGCTCGACCGGTCGGCCCAAGGGCGTCATGGTCTCGCACGGTGCGATCACCAACCAGATCGAATGGATGGTGGCGGAGTACGGCTTCGGTGCCGAGGATGTCTACCTGCAGAAGACGGCGACGACCTTCGACGTATCGCTGTGGGGCTATTTCGCCCCGCTGTGGGTCGGCGCGCAGCTGGTGCTCGCGGCACCGCACGGACAGCGCGATCCCGGCTATATCGCCGAGCTGATCGCCACCCACCGGGTGACGGTCACCGATTTCGTTCCGTCGGTACTGCAGGTCTTCCTGGCCGCTGCCCGGGTGGAGCAATTGGCGTCGCTGCGTGCGGTTTTCGTCATCGGTGAGGCCTTGCCGCCCAACACCGTCGCCGATTTCGCCGCACTGTCGGATGCCGGACTGCACAACCTGTACGGCCCCACCGAGGCGGCGGTATCGGTGACGTATCGGCCCGCCTCCATCGACGACCGGCTGACGGTGCCGATCGGTGTCTCGCTGTGGAATACCCGCACCTATGTGCTGGATTCCCGGCTGCATCTCGTACCCGCCGGTGTCGTCGGCGAATTGTATTTGGCGGGTAGCCAATTGGCACGCGGCTATCTCGGTCGCACCGACCTGACCTCTGATCGGTTCGTCGCCGACCCGTACGGCCCGGCCGGTGCCCGGATGTACCGGACCGGTGATCTGGTGCGGCGCCGTGCCGACGGAGTACTGGAGTATCTGGGGCGCACGGACTTCCAGGCAAAGATCCGTGGTCACCGGGTCGAGCTGGGTGAGATCGAGGCCGCGCTGCTCGCGGATCCGTCCGTCGCCCAGGCCGTCGTCGTGGTGGCGAAATCGGAGACCGGTGATCAGTTGGTCGCGTATGTGGTGCCCGTAACCGACCTGGAGGCAGATGTCCTGCGCGACTCGCTGTCACACGTGCTTCCGGGCTACATGGTGCCCTCGGCCATCATGGTCCTCGAATCCTTCCCGGTGAACAGCAGCGGCAAACTGGATCGGGCCGCGCTGCCGCGGCCGGTCCTGCGCGCCCGTGAGTTCGTGGCACCGGCGACCGAAACCGAGCGTGCCGTTGCCGAGGTGTTCGCCGAAGTGCTCGGCATCGCCCGGGCCGGCGCCGAGGACGATTTCTTCGATCTCGGCGGCACCTCGCTGCTCGCTTTCACGCTGCAGCGCGCGTTGGCCAACCGGCTGGGTATCGATGTGCCGATGGCGGCGCTGTTCATCGCACCTACCGTGCGCGGCCTGGCCACCCGTCTCGACAATCCGGACGAGCCCGCGGCCGTGGTCCCGGGCACCGACACCGCGACGATCACCACCGACGCCGTGCTCGAACCGGAGATCGATGGTGCGGGCCGCACACCGGCTCGTGCCGATGCCCCGCGCGACATACTGCTCACCGGCGCAACCGGATTCGTCGGTGTGCATCTGCTGCGGGAACTGCTGTCCAGCACCGGGGCAACGGTCTGGTGCCTGGTGCGCGGCGACGATAGCGAGCGGGCCTACAAGCGGATTCGCGACGCCATGCAGCTGTACCGGATCTGGGACGATGCCTATCAGGGGCGAATCGTCGCTGTCGCAGGTGACCTGGCCGCACCCGGCCTCGGGCTCGACCAGTCCGACTGGGCCCGGCTCGCTGAGCAGATCGACGCGATCTACCACAACGGAGCTCGCGTCAATCACATCGAGCCGTACGGGCGGTTGCGCGCCGCCAATGTGTCGGGCACTCGTGAGGTGCTGCGGTTGGCGACCACGGGTCGGATCAAACCGGTGCACTTCGTCTCCACGGTCAATGCCGTGATTCCGAACGCGCCCGCACCGGATTTCATCGCCCGTGAGGATGTGCAACTGCAGGTCGACGAGGTTTCCGGAAACGGCTATGTGGCAAGTAAATGGGTCGCCGAACAACTGATCCGCCAGGCCGGTGCACGCGGTGTGCCGGTGAGCATCTACCGTCCCGGAACCGTGTCCGGCGATCCGCGGCTCGGGGTGAACAGCGTCGACGACTCGTTCTGGAACATGATCCGGGCGGCCGCCATTCTCGGACTCGCCCCGGATATCGGCGACGCCACCATGTCGCTGGTGCCGGTGAACTATGTGGTGGGCGCCATCGTCGCGCTGGCGGATCAGCCGCCGGTCGGCGCGGCCTATCACCTGGTGAACACTCGTCCGGTGGCGATCGTCGATATCTTCGAAGCCCTGCGCAGGCACGGGATTCCGATCGAGATCGCATCGATCGAGGAGATCGCGACCAAACTGGCCGAGGAAGCGGCGGCGCGCGATGCGACCGGCGACGATTCGCTGGTGCGCGCCGCCTTGGTCAGCGGCAACTACGGCGGGGCCGCGGCTGCCGTCGACGACACCGATACCCGAATCGAGTTGGCGCAGTACGGTATTCACTGCCCGCCCATCGATGCCGCGGCCTTGGATGCCTATGTCAGGTCCTTCATCGATGCGGGTTTCTTTCCCGCCCCGAGCGACGTTCAGCTGTAGAGAGGAAAGCATGACCGCCGAAGCCCAGTCCCGTCCCGCCGCTGCCTCGGGCACCTTCGCCCTCGGTGGTGACCTACCGGTCACACGCCTGGGCTATGGCGCAATGCAGCTGACCGGTGACGGTGTGTGGGGCGACCCGAAGGATCCGGATGAGGCCGTGCGCGTACTGCGTCGTGCCGTCGAGCTCGGTATCACCCTCATCGATACCGCGGATTCCTACGGTCCGTTCGTCAGCGAAACTCTCATCCGCCAGGCCCTGCACCCGTATCCGGACGACCTGGTCATCGCGACCAAAGCCGGGCTGGCCCGCCCCCGTCCGGGCGAGTGGGTGCCGATCGGCCGCCCCGAATATCTGCGCCAGCAGCTGGAATTGAGTCTGCGCCATCTCGATGTAGAACGCATCGATCTGTTCCAGCTGCACCGGATCGACCCGCAGGTGCCGCTTGCCGACCAGCTCGGCGAGCTGGCGTCGCTGCAGCAAGAGGGCAAGATCCGCCATATCGGCCTCTCCGAGGTGACCGTCGCTCAGCTCGACAAGGCCCGCAAGATCGCCGATATCGTCTCGGTACAGAACCAGTACAACCTCGCCAACCGCAGCGCGGAGGACGTACTCGAATACGCCGAGGCGAACAATATCGCCTTCATCCCCTGGTTCCCCATGGCCACCGGCGATCTCGCGCGTCCGGGTGGTCCGCTGGACAGCCTCGTGCGCGACGACGCCAGCCCGTCCCAACTCGCGCTCGCCTGGCTGCTGCGCCGCTCGCCGGTCATCCTGCCCATTCCCGGCACCTCCAGCGTGGCGCATCTCGAGGAGAACACCGCCGCCGCCACCATCACACTCACCGACGACGAATTCGCCGCCCTGTCCGCGGTGAGCGCCCCCGCGTCGGGTAGCACACGCGGTTGGCGTTCCCTGTTGCCGAAAGTGTCGCGTAGCTGAGGAAGCGCCGGGTCCCTCGGCGAGGCGGCCGGGGACCCGGGAGTTGATCGGTAGCGCCGACACCCATTTCGATTCCGGGAGACGTGACGCCCCCCTGACGGATGGCATAGTGCAGCAATCGGATCGACGAGAGCAGCATGATGTATGAAGCACAGCTGGTGGCCAATGACGCCGCCTATTACTACTTGGCCCGTTCGGGCCGGGTCACCGACTGGCCGATGTGGTGGGTATTCGACAACGGCGACGCACCGCTGACCGCTGCCGATATCGCCGATCACTTCGAGGCCCGGGCCGAGCTCCTCGAACCGCTGCGCCGTCGGATCCAAGAGGTGCCCGGCGGGCTCGGGCACCCGTTCTGGGTGGTCGATGACAGTCCGATCGACGCGCACATCGTCACTCATGCTGCGGCGCAACTGGATTGGGCGCAGTGCCAGGACGAGATCGGGCGCATTCTGGCGCAGCCGCTGGACGCTGGGGTCAGTGCCTGGGAGCTCCACGTATTTCCGAACGTGACCGGCATTGCGACACCGAGTGGCGTGGGCACCGTAGTGCTGATACACGTCAGTCATGCGCTGATGGCGGGTCCGGCTATGACGTCGCTGTCGGAGGCGTTGTTCGCTTCGGTGCCATTACGGATCGAGGGGCAAGGTCCCGCGGCGCAACGCCCGCGTCCCGCGCTTGCCGCCGTGGCCGGTGCGCTGCGCTGGCCGTTGCAGGCGCTGCGTTTCAATGTCCGCGTCCGGCGTGAGATGCGTCGGATCGCCCGTGAAAACGACGACAGCGGCCCGAACACGCCACCGGTCACCGCTACTGTGCTCAATCGTCGGATCGGGCCGAGACGCGCGATGCGGTCGATTCCGTTGGAACTGCGGGTCGTTCGTGCTCCGCGGATCACGGTGACGGCCCTCGGACTGACGGCGATGTCCCGCGCCATGCAACGCTATCTCGAAAAGCGGGATGGCTCGTGTCCTGACGATCTCGCGGTATTGGTGACCGTCGCGGTGCCCGACGCGCCGGTGATGGGTGTCAATTACGTCGGGGCCGCCGCGGTCGAGCTGGCCGCTGCGGAACCCGACCTCGCCGTTCGTGCACGGGCGGTCGACGCCACACTTCGCATGCGCCGCGATTCGCCGTCGGGTCGCCGGGAACTCAATCGACTCGGACTCGTCGACTTGCTGCCCAGCCGCACCTACCGAACGCGATTCGGTACGCTCGCGCCCGCCGACCCGGATGCCCCGGCCTATGCACACACCATCCTGACCAGCATTCGCTGTGCGCCGACCGTCGAATGGTCACTGGCGGGCAAGCCGTTTCACTTCGCGGGCATGCTGCCGCCGGTATATCCGGAAATCGGATTGGCGCATTCGTTCGTCGGCGCGGGTGACACCTTCACCGTATCCGTGGCATGTGATCCCGATATCGTCCCGGATCTCGACGACTACTGCGATCTGCTGCGGGAGTCGTGCCATGAGGTCGCGGCCGCTCTTGGAGAGTCGCGCTGACGGCGGCTTCGCCTCTGCGTGCCGCACAGCCGGCGCGGCGGCGGTGCGGGGGTTCCAGCAGTTCGCGCCGCGTCGGCTCGTTGCGCAGGTGAGCGCGTGGTCGGCCGGGTCGAGGGGAGGCTCAGCCTCTTCGGCGACCTGAGCCTCGGGTTCGGGATGTTTCCCACGCACCGATGCACGCGCCACGCAAGTTTTGTCCCGCGATTTCGTGCCCGACACGGCAGAAGATGCGCCGGGCTGCGTCGATATCGCGGCAACCTGTCGCCTCGGGAGACGCCTACCAGGCGACCGGGAGGGCTTTGGGTCCGCGCACCAGCAGACCGGTCTTCCACGGCACCTCGTCGACCGGTACGGCGAGGTGCAGGGTCGGGAACCGTCGCAGCAGTGACCCGAGCGCGACTTGCAGCTCCACCCTGGCCAGTTGTGCGCCGAGGCAGTGGTGCGCGCCGTGTCCGAAGGCTATGTGCGGGTTGCGTTCTCGGGTCAGGTCCAGGTCTTCGGGATCATCGAAGACCGTCTCGTCGCGATTGGCGGCCTGGGTATTGACGAATACCGACTCACCGGACCGGATTCCGACCCCGCCCAGCTCGAGGTCCTCGGTGGCGATTCTGGGAAAAGAACCGCCCGCACCCAATTGGACGTAGCGCAGTAGTTCCTCCACCGCGCTGGGGACGAGTTCTGGTCTGCCGCAGAGCGATTCCCAGTGTTCGGACTCGGTCAGCAGCACATAGGTGAAGTTGGCGATCTGATTGGCGGTGGTCTCGTGGCCCGCGATGAGCAAGCCGATACCCAGGTTGACCAACTCCGCCTCGCTGAGCCGGTCCTCGTCATCGCGCGCGGCGACCAAGGCGCCGAGCAGATCGTCGGTCGGCTGCTCGCGACGCTGCGCCACGAGCTCGGTGAGATACGCCTCCAGGCCCGCGCGTGCGGCGCTGATCTGTTCGCGAGTGTATGCGGTGGTGGACAGCACCGTATCGGAGAAATCCCGGAAGCGGTGCTGGTCTTGCGGTGGGACGCCGAGCATTTCGCAGATCACGGTGACCGGCAGCGGCAAGGCGAGCAATTGCACCAGATCGGCCGGTGGGCCGGATCGCTCGATTTCGTCGAGCCGCTCGTCCACGATCTGCTGGGCGCGCGGGCGCAATGCCTGGACCCGGCGGCCGGTGAACGCTTTGACCACGAGTTTGCGTAGCCGCGTGTGCTCCGGTGGATCCATGCTCAGCAGCGAATTGCGGCGCGCGGGTTCCGGCGTGGTGCGCGGAATATCCTCGCGTTCGACCGCCGCGGCACGGCTGAATCTCGGGTCGGCGAGTACCTGTTTGACGTCCTCGTAACGAGTGACCAGCCAGCCCTCGCCACCGTAGGGGAGCCGGACGCGGCTGATCGGTTCCTCTCGGCGCAGCCGCGCGTAGAGCGGATCCATATCCAGGCGGGTCGGGGCGCTGAAGGGAAAGCTTCGCACCTCGTGGTCGACAGTCATGCGATCTCCCTCCGCGACACCGACGAGGGGCGTCCGAGCGATGTAAGCGAGTGCTTACATCTGATGGTAGGGAGGGCGTGGTGGCCCGTCAACGGTTGAATCCCGTTATGACGGTGGAAATTTCACATCCACCCGTTCCAGCAGCACCCGCGCGGCGCGCAGCACATGCTCGGCAACCGCCGCTGGATCGGCGCCGGCCAGCGGATCTCGGCGATGTACCGAGCGAACCAAACCGATGCCGAGCAGCCATGCGAGCAGGAGATCGGCACGCAACTCGGCATCGGCACCATCAGTTAGTGCGGAAAGCGCTCCCACGTACTCGTCGCCCAGTTCCCGCCGCACCGCGGCCGCGCCCTCGTCATGTCCGCTGGAGCGCAGTGCGGCCTGCAGCCAATGTGACTGTGCCGCAGAGCCGGTCGGCTCCAGCGCGCGTGCCAGTAGGCGGCTGAGCAATGCTTCGGCAGGTCCCTCCTCGAGCACGCGCCGACCCCGGTCCGCTATCGACGCACGGAACAGCTCGTCCTTATTGCCGAAGTAACGGAACAGCAGCGCCTGATTCACTCCGGCCCGTGCGGCTATCTCGCGTACCGTGGCGCGCTCGTAGCCGCGTTCGGCGAACAGTTGTTGTGCCGCCGCCAAAATGGCGAGTCGCGTTGCGGCCGCATCCCTTTTGCGGCCGACCGGCTCGTACTGACCAGACATGCACCCTCCGGTTGATCCCAGACAGTGCAGCGTAAGTCGCGTTCCCAAAAATGGGAATGGGGATTGTGCGGGCGGCCGTGTTGTGGCGGTACTGTTCTGCCCTGGCACCGCTAAGAATTGGACCTCGATGTGGTGCCGGAGGCGTCACGATGCGGAAAGGCGTTGGTCGCGCGGCCCTTCGGGTTCCATTGCTCACCTCTTGTTCCCCCTTGCCGGGAGGTGCCGGGGAAAGCCGCCGCGACCTGCGATGGGTGCCGTTCGTGACCCCACTCCCGATTGCGGAATATCGAATTCCGCAACGGGAGTGGGACACCACCCGCGCCATCGGAAGGACTATTGATGGATGCCTGCGATCGGCCGTTTCTTGTTTCCGTCGATGCCGATCCGCTTCTATCATTCGGTCAGCTGGAGTCGTGGGCCGAGACCGTCGCACGGAGTTTGAAGAAGAATGGCGTCGGTGTGGGTGACGTAGTGGTCGCCGAACTACCGAATTCGCCTGCCTTCGTCGCCGTAATGTCGGCCGCCTGGAATATCGGTGCAGTATTCGCGCCGGTGGATCCGCGGCTGAGTGCGCGGGAGAAACAGCAGATTTTTACACTGGCTCGGCCCCGAGTGGTGGTCGCGCCGACCCTCGCTTCGATCGAGTCGCCGACGCTATTGTGGCGCAACCCGTTCGAACCCCCGGCGCAGCTGGAGTGGATCCCGGCCCCGCCCGCGCGCCGCGGCGGCTGGATACCGACGGTGCCCGCACCCGCGGTGCACGAGGACGACCGGCTGATCCTGTTCACCTCCGGCTCCACCGGAGCGCCGAAGGCAGTGGCACTGTCGGAGGCCAACATCGCGGCCGGAATCGCCGCTGTCGCAGACCATTTCGCTCTCACGCCGGACGACCGCACCATCGCGCTGCTGCCGTGGGCACAGAGCCACGGCCTGTTCGCGAACCTGATGGCGACGTTGCGCAGCCGGTGCACCATGGTGCTGCCCGGCGCGGGTGAGGCGCGACAAACGCACCGACTGCTGGATGCGGCGGCGCCGACCTGGCTCACGGTGATGCCTATGCAGCTGGCCGGTATCACCGCGGGACTGGTGGCATCGCGAAAGCGGGCGCGCGGCATGCGTTTTCTGCGCACCGCGTCGGCCCCGCTGTCCCGCCTCGCGGCCGAGCGCGCGGAACGGCTGCTCGACTGCCCGGTCGTGGAGGCCCTGGAACTGGCCGAAACCAGCCACCAGGCGGCGGCCGATCCGCCGTCGTGGGAGCGGGTGCCCGGCACGGTCGGTACCCCGACCGGCGTCGAATTCCGATTGGCCGGTGACGAAATCGCGGGCGGGCGCGAATTGGAAGTCCGCGGCACGGCACTGTTCAGCAGATATGTCGGCAATCCCGCGGCCACCGCTGCCGCCTTCACTACCGACGGCTGGCTGCGCACCCGTGACGTGGCGCGCCGGGAAGAAGACGGCCGCCTGCGAATCCTGGGGCGGCTCAGTGAAATCGCACATCGCGGCGACCACGCGGTCGCACCGGTCGATGTCGAGGCCGCGCTGGACGAGCATCCAGACGTCGTCTCCTCGCTCGCGACCCGGGTGCCGCATCCGCATTTCGGCGATGACGTCGCGGCGGTCGTCCACTTGCGCGAGGGTTCGCAGACCACCAAACGCGACATCATGCGCCACTGCCACGCGCATTTGGCCGAGCATCAGATTCCGGGCCGGCTGCGTATCGTGCAGCGGCTACCTCAGTTGCCGAACGGTAAGCCAAGCCGTCGCATGGCGGCGCAGCTGTTCGAGGTCGGCTGAACAACGATCGACATAGAGCCGTGCTGGACCGGAATTCTCCGGTCCAGCACGGCTTTCCACTATCCCGATCGGTTGCGCTGGCAATGACCGGGATTTTGCGCCACGTACAGATCATCAGCTGGTCGCATATGTCGTTCCCGTGCCGGGACAGTCGATGCGTGCCTCCGGCCACCACTCTGCATGCTAAATGGACGCGGCTGAACTTACGAGGTTTGTCGCGGCGGAGTTGCTGAGCCATATGATGCTCGGGCGGCACCTTCTGTTGCGTCGCGCACGAAATCGCAGTGCGGCAACGTGCCCGGCAGTTGTATCGGGGCATCTCGGCCGGGCGTGTGGCTAGAACGTCGGAATGGCTTTCGACGGGGTGAGGGTGCTGCTGCCGGTCCAGTACTCCGGTAGTGCCATCTTCTGCAGGATTTCCGAGGCTCCCGCAAAGTTCTCGGCTTCGGCGGCGGCCAGGTACTCCCGGCTGAGGTGCACATTGATGAATCTGTTCATCAATGCGGCACGGTCTCGGGTTACGGTGCCGGTCAGGTTGGGCAACGTATTCCCGGTGCCCGACACAACATCCCGGATGGCATGGATGACCGGCTCGGTCGGGCTGTTGAAGTAGTTGCGCAGGAACTGCTGCTCCGGCGCAGTGAAGCTGCTGAACTGCAGATCGGGATCGGCGAAGCGACGTTCCGCCAGCCGATGCGCGGTCCGCTTGAACAGCGCGACGTTGGCTGGGGTCTCGCCCAATTTGAGCACGCCGAGCGAGGCAATGGCCTGCCCGACATGCTTGTCCCCGTCCCACATATTCGGCCCCCAACTCGTGCGGTAGTTGTAGGCCTTGATGGCGTTGGTTCGCATCTCCTTATCGGTGAATCCGGCACTGAACAAAGCCGCTTCGGCATCGCCGAGGCTGGCGCCGCGGTCGACTACCCGATCGATCGCGACGGCGGCGCCCATCGGCGTGTGGCCATAGGTCGCCGCTGCGGACCTGGCGGAGTCGATGATCTGCTCGCGGGTGCGGTAGTAATTGCGGATCCAGCCGAACCGGTCCGCCTCCACCGCCATCCGCATGTTCGCCAGCTCCGCTTGCTGCCGCATCCCGGAGCGCGAGCTCAACGGTGATCGTCTGCGGCCCATGAGATATTCGGCTACCGGACTGGCGTTGACCGTGTTGATTGCCGCGAGTGCGGTGACAAGCCGCTGGCTTCCGGACATGCTGCCGCCCGACCCCATCATGGGTCCCCCGCCGCCGCCACCGGCCGGGGCGGCATGTCCATTCGCCAGCACACCACCGATCTGACCCGCTATGCGGCCGGGTGCGCCGGCCAGACTTCGACTCATCCGGCGCAGCAAGACGATTCCGACGAGCATGAACGATCCGCCGATGAAGATCACCGCGATGCCATGGCCTTGCGCCTGTTTGAACACATCGCCCAGAACAAGAGCGTAAATGCCGAGATAGACGGTGAAGGCGATCATTTTCCCGGCCGAGACGAAGGCATCGACCAGATTGCGCACCAGGAAGGTCTGGCTCGGTCCGTAGACGAATCCGCCTGCGGCGAATCCGAAGATGGCCATGAAGGCGTGATAGATCGCCTCGGCCGCGGCCACCACGATTTTTCCGGAGAGGTAAACGCCGAACATGAGCAGCACGGCGGCGAAAATCAGCAATAGCAGGCCGGTGCAGATCTGACCCGCATTGGGATTATCGGCCTTGGTGTATGCCGCGATGTCACCGCAACGCTTCATACCACTGGCGACCTTGTCATCGCTACCGGCCGCTACTCCGGCCGACCATGCGGCGCGGCAGGCCGGTGATTCGTCCACCACATGGCCGAAGTTCCACACCTGCAACGGATACCGCACGAAGTTGTCCGCGAGCGTGCCCTCGATGGAAGTGACGACCGCATCGGTATTCGGGTTCGCCTGGCCGTTCAGACCTGCGGCTACCGCGACACCGACGTCGCGGCCCTGCGCGAGCAGCCCGTCCGAGGACAGCACATCGGCCATCGGATGCGCCAAGTACGTCACGCCGAACAGACCGACCGCGAGCATTGTCACGACCTGAAGAGTGGCCTTGGAGAAGTGTCCGCGTATTACGAACCAGGCGACGAAGAACGCGCCGATCGATACGGCCAGGGTCAGCACGATCGGCGTGGCGATCTGGCCGGAGAGGGTGTCGGCGACCCGCGTCAACGGCTGCGCGATGAGGTCGAGCCAACGGAAGCTCACCACATAACGGATCACCCAGATGCCGGTCACCTCGGTGGCCATGAACCCGGCGAATTCCAGATCGAGAATGGTCGATAGCGCCGCATTCCCGGGGTGTAGGACGTTGCCGTGGTTCGTGGTGAAAACGTAATTGGCCAGCGGTACTCCGGATGAATCACGGACCTCCATCCAGCCGATGGCATCGATCGTCGAGGCCCCGGTGGTATCTGTCCCCGTCTGCGCCGTCGCCACCGCACCGATCGTCATCGGAATAACGAAAAGTATGAATACGGCGAACAGCAGCCTGACCGCTGTTCGGCGCAGCCGAGTTGCGCCGATCCAATGCCCGCATCGACGCAGCACCACACGCGGCCGCCAGCGCGCCGTATCCCAGAACTCCAAGTCCGACAGCGCATTCGGGCGGCCCGCTCGGCCATCCCTGATCCGCTTGCCAACGAGACTATCCGATCGCCCGAACACGCATATGAACATAATTGGTGGTCGAACACCGAAAACCCTTTGGGCTCAGGGTGATTCGTAAAAAATTCGTATGGAGATCCGCGCGACTGTTACCGAAAGCACATCGAATTGTTTTGGGCAGGATTCGATATCAGCTCGGCGGCAGTTCGGAATGTCTGGCGAAGGCCTGATCGATCAGCTCCGATGTGGCGCGCGTGGCGATCAGTCGGGCAATGGCCAAATCCGATTCGAGTTTGGCGCGGTCCTTCGGTGTGCGCCCGGACTGTTCGTAGGTCTGGCCCGCCAGGAAGTAGAACAGTTGGGTCGCATACTGATCGGCGATCTGATTGCAATCGGCTCTGAGCCGCTCGACCAGTTCGAAGGCGTCGCGCGCGGAAATACCCGCATCGACGAGTCGGGTGGTCAGGTCGCCGCAGCGCGGATTGGTCATCCGGTAGGCCTCGTGTGGATCGCCGCTGGCGGCGAGAGCCTGCTGCACGTACTCCGGAAGTTCCGGGGGAGCCTGCCTGCGCTGCGGCCGAGGGGAGCCGGGTGCTGCGACCGTCGTCGGCTCGGAGACCGGCTGGTCGTTGACACCGAGCACCTCCGCCAATCCGTCACCGCGATCCCAGGCCTCGAGCAGTTCCCGAATCCCGTTCAACTTCATGCCCCGACTGAGCAGGCGACTGATCGTCTGCAATCGGTTGAGGTGATCCGACCCGTAATAGCCGATGCGCCCCCGGACATCGGGGGATGGAAGGAGTCCTCGTTCGTGGTACACGCGGACGCTGCGCACGGTGGTATCGGCTGCCCGCGCTAGCTCGTCGATCGTGTACTCGGACTCAACAGCCATATCCATAGGAAACCACAATTCGCTCCTCAGCGGATGGCCCGCGAACAAATGTACCGTTAACTAACGATACGCCAAGATCACATGTTGGTCAACGTGCCGTTAAGTAGCGGCAGAAGCGATTGCTCCCTGACGAATCGTGAGTTAACGTGCGTGGACCAGCAATCAACGCTGGCCCTTCCGGGGACTGTTGAGCAGCCCTGATGACCGCCCGACCAATGGGCCCGCACAACGGAGTTGGCGCGCCCTCGGCATCCCCGGAGACGGCTATGAGCATCACGCAATCTTCTTCCCGCGTCGTGGAAACCGTTGCGACAGCAAAGGTTTCGACGCTCCCCAGCGGGTCCGCCCATCGGCCGCCCTGCGCGGACGGTCCCGACGACTGGGATCTGGACGTCGGCACTCCGGAATCGTGGCGTGCGGCAATGCGAACCTGCGAGAGCTGCCCGGTGTTCGCGAAATGCGAACAGTTGGCGCAGACGCTCATCGAGCGCGGTACCGGCCCCCGCGCGATGATCTGGGCCGGAGTGCCCTATGACAGCGCGGGCAAGGTCGTCACAGATCTGGACCGCCATCGCATCACTCCCGTCGATCACAAGCGGCCGCTGCGGATCATCCGAACCGGCTCCCGTCCGGCCCCCGCCGAACCCGCTCCGGCGGCCCCACGCCGTCACATCGTGCTCGGTCGGAGACTGGAACCGACCGGAACCGGCGCACACTGACCTATGCTTCGTCCACTGTTCACGACGGACTTCATTCTGGCGGTGTGTAACTCATGACGATGTTGGCTCTGGAGATCGGGCCGAACGGTTTCGCGGTAAGTCGGGTGGCCGACAATGTCGGCGAGGACGAGATCCGACGCATCCCGATCCCGGCCCGCGCGGCCTGGGATGGCTGCCGTGACCTGCTACTCGAGGCCGCTGGTGGCGAGGATGTCACTCGGGTCGGAATCGGCTCCGTCGGCCCGCTCGATATGGCCGCCGGTGTGGTCGCACCGCCCGGTATCGTCGAGTGGGGGACAGGTTTCGGGATTGTGGCGGCAGTGGAAAAGCTGTTTCCGAACGCCATCGTCCAGTTGGCGCTCGACGGCGTCTGCCTCGGCCTGGCCGAGCGTAACTTCGGCGCGACGAACGACGTACTCGACGCGCTTGCGGTTATGGTCTCGGACCGGATCGGTGCCGGCGTCATGGTCGGTGGCTTCGTGGTGGTCGGCCGGACCGGAAATGCGGGAAACCTCGGCCATGTGCTGGTGCCGGGCTTCGATGAGCCTTGCGAATGCGGCGGACGTGGCTGTCTGGAGGCGGTCGCCGGCGGAATCTCCGCGGTGAAATGGGCACGCGCGCAAGGCTGGCAGGGCACCTCGGTCGACGACCTGGTCGGTCAGGCGCGTGCGGGTGACGAACTCGCCGATGCCGCGCTCAGCCGGGCCGGGACGGCGCTCGGCCGCGCGATCGCCTCGGTGGCCGCACTGCTCGACCTGGATCTGGTGGTCATCGGCGGCCCGCTGGCGGTGCCGGGTACCTCCCTGTGGAAAGCGCTCGGCGCTGCGGTCGCGACGCATGCCCGGCTCGGCTATCTGACCGGATTACGGGTCGTGCCATCGGAACTCGGCGCGGTGGGCGTGCTGGCTGGTGCCGGTGTGCTGGCACTGACGGCGGGAGAGGGCTAGCCCGTCGCGGTTGCGGGCGTTGAAATACGGCCTGAGACCAGTGCGTTCGTCGCTGGTCTCAGGCATTCTGCTGTGATTTGCCGCATCTCGCGCGAACTGCGCTGAGCTGCGGGAATTCTGATGCCTGTACACACGTTCTTAAGCGGACGTTAAGAAAAGACCGCTCGGTGAACATCGGGTGGTCGCGTCATGCAGACTGCAACTGATGTCGACATCCGCAAACCTGTTGAACGAGCCGTTATATAGCGGTACATTATCCGTGTCACACACAGGTGGCGGCTTCCGACGAACGGTTGGTACGGGCAGTGCGATGGCAAGTGGCGCAGTAAATCCTTGGATAACGATCGAGACGTTGACGCCCGAGGCGATGTCGGTGGCATCGGTCGGAGACGCACCGCGCGGATTCGCCGACTGGCAGCGTGTGCTGCAGCGGCTGATGACGCGGACACCCGCGCTCTACGACAGCCTCAAAACCCGGAGCCTGATCGATGCGATCCGGGCGGCGCGCGACGAGGCCGAGAATGTCGATCTGACCCTCGCGACCGGTTCGGGGCCGCACGCGTTGCGGATACGGCCGGTGTTCGGGCCAGGTGGCGATGTGCACGCCGTGCGTTTGTGGATGGGCTCCGCCGCCGCGACCTGTCCGGAACTACCGCCCGCGGTGGGGGCGATCTGGGACCTCGATACCCAGACCATTCAGCAGCCGATCGGTGCTACCCGGCTGACGGGGAACTCGGCCGAGCAGCATGTGCCGGTTATGTCGATCGCGGAGTTGTTCCATCGGATCTCGGCCTTCAATCGGCATGCCGAGGTCCTGGATCTGCTCTACAGTCCGAAGGCCGGTGACAAGCTCCAATTCGAGGTCACGGTGACCGATGGTCCAGAGCGACCGGGGCGGTGGCGGATCAGTATCCGGGCCCGCGCCGACGCTCGCACGCACGGCGCGTGGTTGTTGATCGAAGATGTCACCTCGGATAATGAGCTCTCGGAGTGGCCGACCCTGGAACGCGTCGGATTGCGCGAAGCCCACCGGCGGGCCGGAACCCACCTCGCGATCGTCCAGACCGAGCGCGCCAGTATCTCGCATTGGCTCACGGATCCGGCGCCCTGGATCCGATGGGACTATCTGTTCCGGCCGGTGGACGTCTTCCATCCGGATGACCGCGTCCGTTTGATGGCGTTGAGCGATCGACTGCAGTCCGGCGATACCGCGGGTGTCACGGTGCGAGCCCTCAACTACGGCGGCGGTTACACGCCGACGTCGCTGCTGCTTTATCCGTATCCGGGCTATCCGAGTCGGCAACTCGCGATCGCCCAGCTGGTGCGCGTCGCCGATGACATGCCGATGCTGGAATCCGGGCGCAACGCACTGGAAACCCCGCAGGGGCAGGCGCCGATCGGGTACGACGATCAGCTGCAGTATCGGCTCGCGCATCGCTTGAAACGTAGTCCTGTGTACTGACGGGCTGTCCCCAATGTTGGGAACGATGGCGAGGGCTGGAAATGATGGTGCTCTCTACCATTTCGGGAGTGCGGACAATGGTTGGCAGATCGACGGATTCGGGCGATGAATTACTTCGCCGAATGGTCGCACGCCGCCGCCGCGACAATGTGATCGTTGCCGTTCTCGCGGTGCTGGCCGTGCTCGGTGGCGGTCACGCGATCCTCGATTTTTTCGCCTCGGACCCGCCGCCTCCATCCGACAGTGCGACGCCCGCGACCATCGGCCGCGCACAATTGGCTGGCTCCTTCGCTCAGCAGTTCATCGTGACCTACCTGAGTTCGGTTGCCGGACAACAGGATCGGCTCGGCGAATACGTCGGATCCAGTGCGCAGCAGATCACGCTGCCCTCGACGGCCCGCCAGGTATCCGATCCTGCCGTGGTGTATGTATCGCGCGTGGGGAGCTTCGACACACTCGAGGTCTGGTCGGTGACCGTATCGGTCAAGGTGGGCAAATCCGCTTCGACCGCCAGCAGCGCTACCGGCACCAGCGCCAACAGCAGCAACACCAGCGCGGACACCCGGCAGTTCTATCGGGTCGGGATATCGGTTCTCAACGGTCGGCTGCGAGCACTCGCACTGCCCGCTCTGGTCGAGCCGCCCAGCCGGGGCGCTGATCTGGCCCAGGCATACTCCTCGCCGTGTACGGCGGATACGCCGCTCTCTCAAGTGGCTTCGGGCTTTCTGACCACCTATCTGACGGGTAATGGTGATGTAGGTCGCTACATCACCTTGGACGCGGGCATCGCCGCACTACGCCCGGCCCCGTTCACCGCCGTGGAGACCGTCGCGGTCACCTCGGACGACAACAGTTGTGGTACCTCGCGTTCGAGCGCGCAGGTGCTCGTCACCGTCAATCCCAAGGCCGACGGCGGGGCGGTCGCGACGCTCGCCTATCCGCTGACCATGGTCCGCGATGGTGGCCAATGGCAGGTGCAGTCGGTCGATGCGGTACCCGCGATGACCAACCCGCCTGCCGTGATCGCAGACCAGCAGAACTCGCGCGCAAGTGCGCCAAGCTCGACGACGTCGCTGCCGTCGACGACGGTGCAGATTCCGCGGGCTACCCAGAACTGATACGAAAGAGGCACGGCCATGGGTAATTTGAGCGCCATCCTGTACAACATCCTGATCTTCGTCCGCTGGGCGGGCCTGATCTTGATCACCATCTTGAGCATGGCTGTGCTGATATCCGAGGCGGCCAAATCCAAGCTGTCGCCCGCGAAAATCCTCGCCGTCACCGGATCGGCGCTGCTGGCCGCGGTCCTGTTCTGGATACTCCCGACACTGGTCAACTACGCGCGCACCGACTCCGGCATCGTGGTCCCCGATCACCCCATCGGTGGCTATCGATGAGTCAGCAGGTGATCAAGGTCTTCACACCGATCAAGCGGGTTCCCACCATGATCGGCAAGGCCCAGAACGGGCAGAAACTGCCTTTCGGGCCGTACACCTTGCCCCAGGTCGCGGGCGCGGTGGTGTTGATGCTGATCACCTCGGTATGCGCGATGGTATTTCCGGTCAATCCGGCGGTCACTTTCCTGGTGGGGCTGGTGCTGACGATCGGGGTGGTCTTCGCAATCGGGCTGGTGCCATACACCGGTGTTCGGATGATTTCTCGGGCGCTGTGGGTGGGTCGGCTCATCGTATTTCGCAAGCCGGTGTCCGCATCAGGTATGCCGGTCAACGCCGATTCGGCGCGTCACACCATGTTCATCGAAGAGTCCGTCGTCCTGGTCTTGCCGGATAGTCCGACGAAGGCAGTGGAGAGCGCGAAACCCGATTTCCGATTGGTCGATGTGATCGGTGTCGGCGGCAGCGGGGCGGATCTGCGCAACTGGATCAACGGCAACGGTGGCCCAGCATCGGAAGGGAGCCGCTGAATGGCGTTCGGACGAGATCTACAGCCCACCGCCGCGATTCGCGGAAATCTGCAGTTCACCCATTCGGGTTTGGTCACCGCGACCTATTTCATCAATCCGCTCGGCTACGGGTTGCGCAAGGCGGGCGACAAGCACGACGTGAAGCTGGCCCACCAGGCTTTGATCAACAGCTTGCCCAGCGGTTCGTTGCTGCTCGGCATCCAGGCGCGGCTGAACACGATCGACGTGCTGACCAAGATGGTGGAGGGCGTCGATCTCGACGAATGTGAGGATTACGCCGACGAGGTGGTCGCCTCGTACGAGCGAGTCCGCGCGATCTCACCGCAGACCCGGATCTTCCTGCTGACAATTCCGGTCGGCACGGCGAACTCCGGTATTTCGGCGCTGTCGCGTATGTGGCGTGGCAGCACCACCACGATCGACGCGACCGCCATCTCCCGCGCGGATCTGGATGCCTACGACGACAAGGCGAACGAGATTCTGTCCCGGATCGGCGGGGATTTCGATCCGGTACCGGTGCCCGCCGCGCTATTCCAGTGGCTGTGGGAGCACTACCTGTCGCGTGGCGCGGCGGGTGATCCGGTGGCCCCGACTCGGGTCGGCGCATTGGACGACGCCACAGCGGCCGTGTTCTCCTCGGCGGCGCTCGACGAGGGCGCCCAGGCCGACAGCAACCGGCGGATACGGCCTTCGTTCGTCCCGGTGATCAAGGTTGTGCAGCCGGATTACGAGTATCGCCCGTCCTATCAGGCCATGCTCACCCCACATTCGTTCCCGTACGCGGGCATGCGATTTCCCGGCGGCAGCGAATTCCTGAATGTGCTGGAGGGCCTCGGCGACGTCACGGTCGACTGGGGGATGCGGGTGTCGACCAAGCCCGCGGACCAGGTACTCAAGAACAACGAACTGAGCCTGCGCCGACTCGGTGAGCAGATGGATCAGCGCGACCAGGAGGTGTCGTTCGCGCAGAACACACTGACCTCGAAGGCACAGATGTTGGGTGAATACAACCAGCATTTCGAGGTCAACGGCGGTGAGTCGGAGGTGTCCTTCACAACCGTCATCGCCATCGGTGGGCCCTCGCGCGATGTCACGATGGACGCGGTCAATATGCTGAAGCGCCGCTACAAGCGATTCCAGGTCGATATGACCGCCCCGCTCGGCACCCAGGTCGATCTGTGGTCGATGCTGGTGCCCGGCAGTCCGCCGCGGCGCGCTTTCGACGATTTTGCGCATATTGTGCCGTCGGATATGTGGGCCGGTTTCGTTCCGTTCATTACCAGCCAGATCGGCGACGACAGCGGTCCGGTGATCGGGATCAATCTTTTATCCGGCCAATACGAGCCGATCCACTTCGGCATCATGGAAGCCGCGCTGCACGATCTATCCGCTTCGTTCGCGGTCACCGGTGAACTCGGGTCGGGCAAATCCTATTTTCTGAAGCTCATGGCGGTGCTCGTACACGATATGGGCGGGCAATTCCTGGCCATCGACCGCAGTCAGGTCGGGGAATGGGCGCATTTCGCCGCCGCGATCGATAATGCCGTTGTCATCGATTTGGCGAATCCGACGGTGTCCTTGGACCCGTTGCGCATGTTCGAACCCAGGATCGCCGGCGAGCGCGCGCTCGACTCGATCCTGCCACTGCTGGATCTGTCGCCGACTTCCGGCGCGGGTGCCGCCGCGAGCAATCTGCTGACGGCGCGGGGCATTGCCGAACACGGCATCCGGAGCCTGCTCGATCTGTTCCATGTCGTGCGACGACTGCGTGATCAGCCCGGCAATCAGGAGGAATACGCCGACCTGGCCGCGCGCCTGGGGACGATTGTCGAGCGGGTGCCGGTCCTGTTCGACCCGTCGCTGAAACCCTTGCGGCTCAATGCCGCCGCCACGGTCATTCGCAGTCACCAGCTGGCGCTGCCGACCGCGGAAGAGCTCACCACCCCGCATCTGTACAACCGATTGCCGCTGACGAAACGGCTCGGAACAGCGCTGTACGAACTCGTCGGTGTGGCCGCCCGGGAAGCATTCCTCACCGATAACGGTCGATTCGGGCTGCTGGTAGGCGATGAGGCGCACCATTTCACGCAGACCCAGGTCGGATCCGCGGTCACCTCGGACTTCAGCCGAGACGGTCGTAAGCATCTGGCGGCGATCGGGTTGGCCTCGCACGATCCGGCTACCGACTTCCAGGGCGCGGCACACAATCTCATTCCGAACCGGTTCGTTTTCCGTCAGCGTGATGAGACCTTGGCGCGCAACAGTTTGGAATGGCTCGGCGTCGATTTGGAGGAAGCGCCCTTTCTACTGCAGGTATTGCGGGAGGAGACCTCCCCGCCGGTCAGTGCCGGCCGTCAAGTGCCCGAGGAACGCCGCGGTGAGATGTTCATGCGTGACGCGCTGAACCGGATCGGCCGCGGCAAGGTGCTCGGACCGGCCCGTATCGATCGAGCCACGGCGATTACCAGCACGCCGACTTCCGGCGGGGCCGCGCGCACCGCGACTCCGGAGAGACAGGCAGTCCGGTGAGATTCGGTACCGGTCGCGGTGATCAACGAGGATTGTCCGACTTCGGAACGGCGGAAGAATCGGAGCTGTTCGATCCCGTTCGATGGCGACCGTCGGCACTGTTCCGGCGATGTCGCAAGTGGATCGGCGCGACGCGCCGTCGGCGCTGGACCACGTGGGCAATTATCGCTCTTGTCGTGCTGTTCCTCTGCCCGGGCATCATGGCGGTGCTGGCCACGGCCGAAACCAGCACGGGGACCGTGTCCGCACCTAATAGTGCGCTGAGCTGGATGCGCGTCAAAGATTCGTCGGGTGTGGAACTTTCGAGCTACCTGTTCGCCACCAATCGCGGCGGTGTGCTGAACCCGGGAAATCTCGTGATGTCGTTCCTGATCATCGTGCTGTTCGCCATCTGGCTCGTCATCACGGTCACCGCGATCTGGCTGCCCACCGATACCCTGGACTTCGGGTGGCTGACCGTCGTCAGTAAACCGCTGGAGGGCGTGGCCCACAGTCTGTCGGGGCAGATCGCGACACCGATCATGCTGGTGACTTTTGTGGCGATCGGCGGGATTCCCGTGGGCGTGTTCATCGTGCGCGGCTATTTCTCCAAGGCCTCGATGCAGGTCGTGATGATGGTGGGGGTGGCGATACTCGGGCCGCTGTTCTTGGCCGAGCCGCTGGCTGAGGTGCTGGCGCCGGACGGACTGCTGGCGCAGGGGCGGAATCTGGGTATCTCGGTGGCGGCCGGTTTGAACGGCAATAGCAATCCGAATCCGAACCAGTTGATCCAGACGATGCAGGCGGACATGGCGGACAATTTCGCCCGAAGTCCGTTGCAGGTGTGGAACTTCGGGCATGTAGTCGACGACCGGGCGTCCTGCCGGGCGGCGTGGTCGGCCGGTGTCATGGCCGGTGACGAGGACCGGGTCAAGAACGGGATGAAGTCGTGCGGGGACAGCGCCGCCTATTCGGCAGCCGATAACCCGAGCGTCGGTCAAATTGGCGCCGGAATTCTGCTGCTGCTGTCCGGTACGGTGCTATTGCTTTTCGGCGCATACCTGGCCATCAAGGTCATCTGGGCCGCGCTCGATTCGATCTACTACGGATTCATGACGATATTCGGATTCGCCGCGGGCGGATTCGTGTACGGGCCGACGCAGACATTCACCATTCGGTGTGTCGTACACGGATTCGTGTCGGCCGCGCGCATGGCCGTGTTCGTCATATTTCTCGGCGTCTATGAGCTGTTTCTCGGCGATCTGTTCCAGCAGGCGCGCGGCCAGGTCATGTCCGTGTTCGTCATCGTGGCGATCGTGGAAATCGTCGCGATCTTCCAGTTGAAGCGTCTCAATGCGGGTCTGGAGAAGGGCAACGACTGGATTGCCAACCGTTTTGCGCTGGCCATTCAGAACGGTGGCGCCAGAGCTGGCTCGGGCGGTGGTGGCGGTGGCGCGACGGCCTTGGGTATGGGGCAATTCGGCACGAGCCACAAGATGGGGGGTATGGGGTTGATGGCCATGATGGGTGGCGCGAGCACGCTTGCCAACTCGCCGTTGACCGAATGGATGATGATGGGGCTGCCCGGATCGTTCCATCCGCAATCCAGGCTGAAGAAGGCGATTACGGAAGCGCAGGGAGGTGTGTGGGCCGAGGACGGGCGGTTCGGTGGGCGATTCGGCTGGTATTCGCAGTCTTACATGAACCGCGAACTCTTTGCGGCTAATGCTGGCGCGGAAGCTGGAGCATACGGCGGTTTGGACTCGTTCCTGGGCAATGCCGCAGCGGTGCAAGGTGTTATCGACGTCGGTGGCACTGCGGCTGATGCGTACGGGGCTATGCTCGGTTCCGGTGCACGAAATGAGGAAAGGGCGCGACTCGCGGCACGTTCGCGTGCGACCATCGCCGGGGCTGCTGCCAACGAACCACTTCAGGATCGCGACCTGGCGTTCTTGGCTGCCGCATTGCGGCACACCCAGAATTCGGCACGCCTGCTGATCAATGGCAACGGCACTGCCGAGGAGGTCGCGGCCAATATGGGGACCCTGCAGCAGGCGGCCCGGGAGTTCCGCCGAGTCAGGGCGGGCGGCGTTACTCTGGCCGATAACGTCGATCCGCATTTATCGCATGTGAATTACGTCGAGGAGTACATGAATAATGGCCGTGCCCGTCACGCTAACTATGATCCTGATGCGGCGCGAGCGAAAATGGAGGCGCTCAATGATGTGATAAACAACGGTGCCTCCGGATATGTCCGTGGCAGCGGGACCGCCGAAAGGGACAGGCTGTTCGATGCCGGTGTCGATGAGACGACGGCGGATCGTATGAAGCAGTGGGTTATGAACGAGCACGCGAAGGACGCGCAGAGGGCCACCGAACGGCTGATTGGTAACGTGGCTGATCCAGAGGCAATTCGTGATCTCCGGGATACGGTCTACCAGGCTGTTCGAACAGAACATTTGGCCGCGGGTCGTACCGGCGATCTGTCGAATACGGTGACGCCACGCGGAACAAATCCGAATCATCCTAGCTGGGTAAGGACAATGAGTCAGGTCGATCGGCTGCTGCGGAATTAGGTCTACACCTCGGAAAGGTAAAGTCGCTCGTCCTGTGCGGAGAGGTATTCGATGATCGGTCGGCTCATGTTCCTCGCCATGGTTCCCGCCTGGGCGTGGTTGTTGCTGGCGGCGGTGTCCGGACTGGGCACGCTTCTCGTCATCATGGTGCTCGTGGTCGGCGGGACGACATCGGCCATCTCAGCCGACCTGCACTATCAGTGCGACAGTGCGGTGGGTCCCGACCCGTCGCTGACCGAGACCTCCACCCCCCGCACGACCGCTGTCTCCAGTTCGGGGGCGGCCGCTGCGCCCTCGACCGCACCTACCGCCAACCCCTACGCGGAATTGACTGTGGCACCGGATGATACGACCGCCTCTGATTGGCAGCGCGCCTGCGCGAGCGCGATCCACACGGCGCCGTATCAACTGCCGCCGCTGCAGACGACCATGAGCGGATTGCTCGGCGACTGTGCCCGCGAATTGGCCGTCAATCACGCACTGAAAGCTTCGGCAGGAAGTGCCGACGGTGCGTCGAGTGGCCCCTCGAGTGCGGCAGGGCTGACGCGGGATGTGATCTATCAGGCCTCGGCCGCCGCGATGACCGGGCATTGCGATCCGACGGCGCAGCCACCCGACGATACCGAACCCGTGACACCGCCCGCGAGGGGTACATCGTCGCAGCCGGGATCGGCGGCGGTCGCGTGCGGGCAATCGTCGAGTATCGGGAAGGCGGTGATCGTGCTTCCGAAAAGCGTTGCGGCCCAGGCCGCGTGTGGACAGCGGGTCGATTCCGCCGCGGTGTCGGCGGGTGATCTGGTCTTCTGGGATTACCGCAGCAACGCTCCCACCCGGACCGGAATCGCCCTCGGCGCAACACAAGTCATGACTTATGATCCCTATTCCGGCCGGTTCGTCGAGCAGTCGATGCCGACCGGCCGTGATGTCCGCATCAAGCGAGTGCTGGGGGGTGGGTCGTGACCAGTGCGGAGGTGTGGCCTGCGGATTACCAGGTCGAAGTGGTCGACGAGCCGACCGAAGGTACTGGGGGAGAGGCGGATTCGCAATCCGGTTCGGTGACGCCGTGGTCGGGTAAGGAAGAGCGCAAGGAAAAACCGCGCGTGGGTACCGGTCCGGTGAATCCGGGATCCGGTACGCCGCCGGGGCAGAACGGTTCATCACCGGCACCGGGGCAGAACGGTGCGCCCGCGACGCCGCAGGGGCAAGCGGCGCAGGGCGGTTCTGCTCCGGGTTCTGCTGTTGTGCCGCAGGGGAATGTTGTTGCGCCGCCGGGTCAGTCGGCGGGGCAGCCGCCTGCTGCGCAACCGGCGCCGCAGGGGCAGGCGGCGCCTGCGGAGGCTGCGCCGTTGGTGGATCCGGATACGGTGGCGGCGTTGGCGCCTGCCGCGCTCTCGGCTGGGGCGATGGCGTTGGGTGTGTTGCCGATGCTGGCCTCGGCGTTGGCCGGTTTGGGCAGTGGTGGCGGCAGTGGCAGCGGCACGGGCACCGGTACTGGTACCGGTTCTGATGGTGCGGACGCGGATGGGTCCGGGGGTGGGTTGTCGCCGGAGGCGCAGAAGGCGTTGCAGGCGTTGAAGTT
>NZ_JBITMA010000030.1:0-42959 GCF_044465765.1 Nocardia sp. NPDC049526
CTGTGGGCACTGCTGCGAGACGGGCGCGAATTCAGCCTCGACACACCGACTCCCGCCACTGCTACGGCTTGACACGGTCATTGAGAGTCCTTCGCCCGCTCCGATAGTTACCGGATAAAGCGTGACATAGGTGGAAGGGGGTGCCAAGGTGCTACCGGAAGGTGGAACCCGGACCCAGTTGTGAATGGGCTTGCATCATCGTGCATAATCATTTGTATGACGGTACGGGCCGCCTGACGCGCGATTCGGTGCGTCGGTGGGCGCCGCACCTCGCCGCCCGCGGATGCGGGCACGACCTGCAGACAAGCACGAAACCGAGGAGCACAAAGACATGTCCGAGCGCGTCGTACTCGCCTACTCCGGTGGGCTCGATACCTCCGTTGCGATCAGCTGGATCGGCAAGGAGACCGGCGCCGAGGTCGTGGCGGTCGCCATCGATCTGGGCCAGGGCGGCGAGGACATGAATGTGGTGCGCCAGCGCGCGCTGGACTGCGGCGCCGTCGAGGCGATCGTGGTCGATGCGCGCGACGAATTCGCCACCGAGTACTGCCTGCCGACCATCCAGGCCAACGCCATGTACATGGGCCAGTACCCGCTGGTCTCGGCGATCAGCCGCCCGCTGATCGTCAAGCACCTCGTCGAGGCCGCCAAATTCCACGGCGCGAGCACCGTCGCGCACGGCTGCACGGGTAAGGGCAACGACCAGGTCCGCTTCGAGGTCGGCATCGGCGCGCTCGCCCCCGACCTGAATGTGATCGCCCCGGTCCGTGACTACGCCTGGACCCGCGAGAAGGCCATCGCCTTCGCCGAGGAGAACCAGCTCCCGATCAACGTCACCAAGAAGTCCCCGTTCTCGATCGACCAGAACGTGTGGGGCCGCGCGGTGGAGACCGGCTTCCTGGAGGACCTCTGGAACGCGCCGACCAAGGACGTCTACGACTACACCTCGGACCCGACGGTCAACTTCGAGGCGCCCGACGAACTCATCGTCACCTTCGACAAAGGTGTGCCGGTCGCCATCGACGGTCGCCAGGTCAGCGTGCTCGAGGCCATCGTCGAGCTGAACCATCGTGCGGGCCGCCAGGGTGTCGGCCGCCTCGATATGGTCGAGGACCGGCTCGTCGGCATCAAGAGCCGCGAGATCTACGAGGCCCCCGGCGCCATCGCGCTGATCACCGCGCACCAGGCCCTGGAAAACGTCACCATCGAGCGCGAACTGGGCCGCTACAAGCGGCAGGTCGAGCAGCGCTGGGGCGAGCTGGCCTACGACGGCCTCTGGTTCTCCCCGCTCAAGCGGGCGCTGGACGCCTTCGTCGCCGAAACCCAGCAGCACGTCACCGGCGAGATCCGGATGGTGCTGCACGGCGGTTCCGTCGTGGTCAACGGCCGCCGCTCCGAGCAGTCGCTCTACGACTTCAACCTGGCCACCTACGACGAGGGCGACACCTTCGACCAGTCCCTCGCCAAGGGCTTCGTGCAGATCCACGGCCTGTCCTCCAAGGTCGCGGCGCGTCGCGACCTCAATCAGAAGTAGGCGGTGGCCTCGCCTTCGCTCGGCCGAGCGCAAGAGATTCAGCGACGGACTTCGTCCGACTGCGCCTATTAGGCTCGATCGGGTCGGCGCGCAGTGCGTCGCCGACCCGAAAGGAGCGCTATGCGGACCGACGACGACAGTTGGGATATCGAATCCAGCGTGGGTGCCACCGCCCTCGGCGTCGCCGCCATGCGAGCCGCCGAGAGCCGCCGCCCGGACGCACTGTTCCATGACCCGTACGCCGAAGTTCTGGTGACCGCCGTCGGTTCGGAATCCTGGACGCGCATCGTGCGCGGCGAGATCCCGGATCTCGAGGAGGCCGCGACAGCGGCGATGGGCCCCATTATCTCGGCCCTCATCGCACGCACTTGCTACCTCGACGCCTACGTCCAGGAGGCGGGCGCCGACGGCATCCGGCAGCTCGTCATCCTCGCCGCGGGCCTGGACGCCAGGGCCTATCGGTTCGAATGGCCGGTCGGCACAACGGTTTTCGAACTGGATCTGCCGAAGGTTCTGGAGTTCAAGCAGAGCGCGCTGGCGGATTATCCGCCGGCGGCGGACCGCCGCGCGATCGCGGTGGATCTGCGCCAGGATTGGCCGGCGGCGTTGCGGGACAATGGATTCGATCCGGCCGCGCCGACCGCATGGCTGGTCGAAGGCCTCTTGCGTTACCTCCCCGCGGACGCTCAGGACCGGCTGTTCGACAACATCGTGGCAGCGAGCGCCCCGGGCAGTCGCGTCGCGATCTACCGCTCATCCGGTTCCGCGCCGGACTCGAAGGCGTTGCAGGAGGCACGATCGGCCGGGGTCGACGTGACGGTCGATGTCGGCGAACTGTGGTACTCCGACGAGGGCCGCAGCGATCCGATCGACTGGTTCACCGAACACGGCTGGACGGTGTCGCGCGCCGATCCGGCCGAGGTGCTGCGCAGCCGGGGCCGGGAGGTATCCGACGCGGCCGCCGCCCACCTGAAGACCGACATTTTGTTCACCGCCCGACGACCCGGAGGAGACAGCACACGATGACGCAGAGCCGCAGCACCAACGAAGGGGCGCTCTGGGGCGGACGTTTCGCGTCCGGACCGGCCGCGGCAATGGCCGCGCTGAGCAAGTCGACCCATTTCGACTGGGCGCTGGCTCCCTACGATATTCGCGCGTCGAAGGCACACGCGCGTGTGTTGCACAAGGCGGGACTGCTGTCGGAGAGCGACCTCGCCGCCATGCTGGCCGGACTGGATCACCTTGCGGCAGATGTGGATTCGGGTGCGTTCGCCCCCGCCGAGGCCGATGAGGACGTGCACGGCGCGTTGGAGCGCGGGCTGATCGATCGGGTCGGGGCCGAACTCGGTGGCCGACTGCGGGCCGGGCGCTCGCGTAATGACCAGGTGGCCACGCTGTTTCGGATGTGGCTGCGCGATGCGGCCCGCCGGGTCGCCGCCGGACTCCTCGATGTGGTCGACGCGCTGGTCGACCAGGCCGCCGCGCATCCGGATGCGGTAATGCCCGGCAAGACGCATCTGCAGGCCGCACAGCCGGTGCTGCTCGCGCACCATCTGCTCGCACACGCGCATCCGCTGCTGCGCGATATCGATCGGCTGCGCGACTTCGACAAGCGGGCGGCGTTGTCGCCCTACGGTTCCGGCGCGTTGGCCGGTTCCTCGCTCGGACTGGATCCGGAGGCCATTGCGGCCGAACTGGATTTCGATGCCGCAGCGGCGAATTCGATCGATGCCACCTCCGCACGTGATTTCGCGGCCGAGGCGGCCTTCGTGCTCGCCATGATCGGCGTCGATCTGAGCCGGATGGCCGAAGAGGTGATCATCTGGAGCACACCGGAATTCGGCTACATCACCCTCGCCGACGCCTGGTCCACCGGCTCGTCGATCATGCCGCAGAAGAAGAATCCGGACGTCTCCGAACTCACCCGCGGCAAGGCCGGTCGCCTCATCGGCAACCTGACCGGACTGCTGGCCACCTTGAAAGCCCAACCGCTGGCCTACAACCGGGACCTGCAGGAGGACAAGGAACCCCTGTTCGACTCGGTCGCCCAGCTCGAACTGCTGCTCCCGGCCATCGCTGGCCTGGTTTCGACGCTCACCTTCCACACCGACCGCATGGCCGAACTCGCCCCCGCTGGTTTCACTCTCGCCACCGATATCGCCGAATGGCTTGTCCGGCAGGGTGTTCCGTTCCGCGTCGCGCACGAGGCCGCGGGTGCCTGCGTGCGTGCCGCCGAGGCGCGCGGCGTCGGCCTCGACGAGCTGACCGACGAAGAATTCGCCGCCATCGATCCGGCATTGATCCCACAGGTCCGCGAAGTGCTCACCGTGCAGGGCTCGATCGCCTCCCGCAATGCCCGCGGCGGCACCGCGGGCGTACAGGTCGCAGCGCAACTCAACGACATCCGCAACACCGTCACCACCCTGCGCCCCCTCTTCCCGTAGCTCCCCCTCAACGCCCTCGCGCAGGCGCTCCGCCTCAGCGATCAAGATCAGGTGGAACTGGTGGCGGCATCGCCCGAGAAGTCCCCGCCATCAGTTCCACCTGATCTTGATTCAGACCGGTGCTGGGGCGGGGTCCTGTCCGAGAGCGTCAGTGGCCCAGTAGGTCCGCGACGTGTACCAGCGGCGCGGCGATTGCGGGGATCGCGGATGGGTCGCGCAGTTGGCCCGCCCGGTACGTCAGCAACTCCTGTCCGACAAGGCTCCAGTCCGGGACGGTTCCGGCGAGGTGTGCGTCGATCAGTGGTTTGCCGACGAGCCAGCGGGCGAAGTTCGGATCGACGGCATTGATTCGGAAGCGTGAGTCGAACGAGACACTGCCGGTGGCGGTGGGCTTGTCGCCGAACAGTGTGCGGCCCAGCTTGGACAGCACGCCGCGAGTCGACACGTTGACCGATGGAAAGGGGCGGTCCAGCAGCACCATGGTCGCGATGAGGTGGTGCGTTGTCGTCGACCTGTTCGATGAGGAACGTGAGCCGACCGTCGCAGCGACGGATTCCGTTTCGTATGCGTACTCCGCCACTGTCACCCAGCGGCCGCCGATCTGCCCTGTCAATGTCACGCCCAGATAGCGTCCACCCTGGGGCATGCGCGATACCCACCGAGCCCGCGAGCTGTCCGCGAACGTCCACCCGTGCTGGGCTGCCCACTGCCGCAAGATCCTTCGGCGCTCACGCTCGGCGCGAATCGTCAGCGGAACGAACACGACGAGCGCGACCAGTATCAGGATCGGCCCGGCCAGGACCAAGATCACCGCTGCGTCCATTGTCCCTCCTCGATCGACAACCGAATTGTGCGGTGTCGACCTTTCGATCGGGATGGTCGAATGCTTATGGCGCCGACCGCGCCCCATCCGCCCCGGTTTACGCTGCGCCGATGACCCTGCTGTTGCTGGCGCTGGCCATCGCCTCCGAAATCACCGCGACCGTATCGCTCAAAATCTCTGACGGTTTCACCAAATTGGTGCCTTCGATCATCGTGGTCATCGGCTACAGCGCGGCCTTCTTCTTCCTGTCCCGAGCACTGAAGCGCGGCATGCCGATCGGCGTCGCCTATGGCATCTGGTCGGCGGTCGGCGTCGCTGCCATCGCCGTCATCGGTGTCCTATTCCTCGACGAAAGACTCTCGTTGATCCAGGTCGGCGGCATCGCATTGGTGATTCTCGGTGTCCTCGCCCTGGAACTCGGTGGCGCACACTGACATCCGCGCTGCGAGATTGTCGGTGGGTGGCTGTTGAATGACGGCTCATGAAGAGAGATTTCGAGGCGGGGACCTTCACCGCAGATCGACCGGCGGCGCCGGCGGCGGTGCCCTTCGCGGGCAATGATCCGGCGGAAGCGTTGGCGGCGTACGGGATCGAGCTACCGGCGGCGTCGGTGGTCGAGCGGACGGTGTCGGGGGCGCCGGTGTGGGTGGTATCGACCGAGCCCGGTTATGCGGCGGCCGGGCTGTGGGAGCAGGTGCGGGAGGTGCATCCGAAGACCGGATTGTGGCCGGTGCTGACCAAGACCCATACCTGGTATCAGACCGGATCCGAGCGCGGCTGGGAGCAATCGCGTGAGTTGTCGATTCCGGAATTCCTCTCGGGAACCGATGCGGCGGACTGGTTGCGCGAGAGATATCGCGAGCGGTCGGGCGATGACTACGAGATTCCACGAGGCGGACCGGACTGGGCCGAGCTCGATCTCGAGCTCTACGACTACGACGGATTCGATTGGGGCGACGTCTGGAGTATTCGTGGCGATTGCGACGAATTCGATCAGCTCGCCCTGGTTCCCGCCGCGAATTCCTGGCTGGTTCCGCACGAACTGCAATGGTCGGGTGCGCTCAACTACGACCTCGACGGCGCCGACCACGCATTGATGCTGCGCCGGTGGGCGGCCTCGGAGCGCCGATGCGAACTCGTCGCATTGGATTTCGACACGTTGTGGCTCGCCGTCGCACACGAGCCGGAGCTGACCGAAGACGCCGCGCTCGCGCAGGCTTTGGAGGCGTACCTGTACTGCCCGGATGCGGCCGAACAGGATCGTGATTCACTCGATGAACTCGCCGAATCCCTGCTTCGGCAGCTGTGGCGCTTCTGGTGGGACTGACCGTCTCGTTGCGCCCTGCGCATTTTGTCGAATTCGTCCCATGGGAGGTGGCGGCGAACGTAGCATCGGCCGATGGATCGGACGTTTGCTCAGTTGAGTCGACGCGGGTGACGGTATGGCATCGGAACCGGGCGACGTAGTACTCGCGGCCGAGTCGTTGGTGAAACGCTACGGCGGTGTCGAGGCGTTGCGGGGAGCCAACTTTCAGGTGCGCGCCGGTGAGGTCGTCGCATTGATCGGCGATAACGGCGCGGGCAAGTCCACGCTGGTGAAGTGCCTTTCCGGGGCGGAACAACCGGATTCGGGGACCATTCTGCTGGGCGGTTCGAAAACGGTGCTCAGCTCACCGACCGCCGCACGCAGGCTCGGCATCGAAACCGTGTACCAGGACCTCGCCGTCGCACCCGATCTGGACCCGGCCGCCAACCTCTTCCTGGGCCGGGAGCTGGTTCGCCGCGGGTTGGCGGGCAGACTCGGCATGCTCGACAAGCGGGCGATGCGGACCCAGGCAGTCGAACACTTCCGACGCCTCGGCGTGACGCTGCAGAGCACCGATGTGCCGATCGGCGCTCTGTCGGGCGGACAGCGCCAGAGTGTCGCCGTGGCGCGTGCGGTGTTGTGGGCGAGCAAGGTCGTCTTCATGGACGAACCGACCGCGGCCCTCGGCGTTGTGCAGCGCGAAAGGGTGCTCGAGGTGATCCGCAATGTCCGCGACCAGGGCATTGCCGTCGTCCTGATCAGCCACAATATGCCCGAGGTGCTCGCCGTGGCGGACCGGATCGAGGTGCTGCGCCTGGGCAAGCGGGTGGCTCGATTCGTCGCCGCCGATGCGACGTTGGAGCAGTTGGTCGGTGCGATGACCGGAGCACTGTCACACGAGGACGCCGCATGACGAAAGCTGAGCCGAATGGTGGCCCTGATCTGCCGGAACGCACTGTGCTGCAACGACTTCTCGGCGCGAGCACGCTGTGGATCGGTGTGGTGCTCGTCGTATTGTGCGTCGTCTTCAGCATCATCCGCCCCGACGCCTTCCCGACCCGTTTCACCCTGCAGACCCTGCTGATCGAAACCTCGGTGCTGCTGGTGCTTTCGGTCGGCATGACCTTCGTGATCATCACCTCGGGCATCGACCTGTCGGTCGGCATGGTGCTGATCTTCGCCGGTGTGCTCGGCGCGAAAACGATGGAATGGCTGAGCCCCGACGAGAACGCCACCGGCGCGGGGTGGGGGATTATCGGTATCGGTCTCCTGATTTCCATTGCGGGCGGCGGTATCTGGGGATTGCTCAATGGAATTCTGGTGGCAAAGGCCAGGATTCCACCGCTGATCGTCACACTCGGCTCCTTCGGTGCGGCACTCGGTGCGGCACAACTGATCACCGGCGGTGTCGACACCAGGACGGTGCCCGATAAGCTGCGCAATTCCCTGGGTTTCGGGACGTCACTGGGCGGCGTACCGAATCTGGTGCTGGTCGCGGCGGCGGTGACGGTGCTCGCCGCCTGGGTGCTGCACACCACCCGATTCGGTCGCTACACCTTCGCGATCGGCTCCAATGAGGAGGCCGCGCGGCGCTCGGGCATCGCGGTCACTCGCCACCTCGTGCTGGTCTATCTGATGACCGGATTACTCGCCGGACTGGCCGGATTCATGAATCTGGCCTACTTCGGCACCACCACCATCGGCGGGCACGGCACCGACAATCTGGATGCTATTGCCGGTGTAGTCATCGGCGGAACAAGCCTTTTCGGCGGAATCGGCACCATTGTCGGCACGGTCATCGGCGTTTTCATTCCGTCGGTGCTGCGCAAGGGATTCGTCATCGCGGGGGTGCCGGTGTTCTGGCAGCCGATCGCGGTGAGCGCTGTTCTGGTGGGGGCGGTGTGGTTCGACCAACTGCGCCGCCGAGCCCGGGACCGCAAGTAGAGAGGTAAGCAGTTACAGCACTGCGCGATAAGAAAATAAGGCGGAGGTAGCCAAATGAGGGTGGCGAAGCGGACCGCGGTGATGATCGGCGCGATGGCGGCGGTCGGCACGCTGGTGGTGGGATGTGGTGGCTCGGTGAACAATTCCGGCGGCACTGATGCCAAGAAATTGGTGCTGATTCCCGGTGTCGCCGACGAACCGTTCTACATCTCCATGCAATGCGGCGCGCAAGACGAGGCGGGCAAACTCGGCTACAAGCTGGAGACGCAGGCGCCGACGAAATTCGATGCGGGCGCGCAGACTCCTGTGCTGACCGGTGTGGTGGCCAATAAGCCCGGCGGCATCCTGATCGCCCCGACACATGCGCAGGCGATGGCGAATCCGATCAAACAGGCCAAAGATGCCGGGATCAAAATCGTCGAGGTCGATACGGCACTGGACGACACCTCGATCGCGCTGTCGTCGATCGCATCCGATAACAAGAAGGGCGGCGAACTCGCCGCGCAGACGCTGGCCAAACTCATCGGCGACAAGGGACCCGTGCTGGTCATCAATACCAAGGCCGGAACCTCCACCACCGACGCGCGTGCACAGGGCTTCGAAGATGCGGTCAAGGCATTCCCGGGCATCACTTCGCTCGGCGTGCAGTACAACAACAATGAAGCGGCACAGGCGGCTTCGATCGTCACCGCGACGCTGGCCGCCCATCCCGACCTCGCCGGGATCTTCGCAACCAATCTGAGTTCGGCCGAGGGCGCGGCCACCGGATTGCGCAATGCCAACAAGCTCGGCCAGGTCAAACTGGTCGGCTTCGATGCGAGTCCGAAACAGGTCGAGGATCTGAAAGCCGGTACCGTGCAGGCACTTATCGCGCAGGATCCGGCCGGGATCGGCGCGAAGGGCGTCGACGAGGCCGCCGCCGCGCTGGAGGGTAAGCCCGTCACCCGCAATATCCAGACCGATATGGTGGCGATCACCCAGGCCGATATGGATGCCAATTCGAAGTACTTCTACAAGCGGAAGTGCTGACGGGGTCGACGTCGGGTCCGAGCACGCTCGGACCCGACTAATCCTCCACTCGCACCGTGTATCCCGAATTCTCCAGCGCGGCAAGCACATCATCTCGATGCGTGGGACCCCGGGTCTCCAACGTCAGCGACACCTCGACCTCGTCGACCGCGAGCCACCCACCGGTCCGTGAGTGCACCACATCCACCACGCTCGCACCGGTCTTCCCGACCACCGCGAGCAATCCGCTCAAGGCGCCCGGCCGATCCGAAATCGTCACGCGCACCGCCAGATAGCGCCCAGCGGCACCGAGGCCATGACCGATGATTCTGGTCAGCATCATCGGATCGATATTGCCGCCGGACAAGATCGCGCACACCGGCCCCTGCAATCCGAGTTCCGTCGGCTCGCAACTCATCAGGGCCGCCACCGCAGCGGCGCCGGCGGGCTCGACGATCAACTTCGCGCGTTCCAAACACAGCAGCAGCGCCTTGGACAGCGCATCCTCGTCGACCGTCACCACCGCGGGCACATGCGCCGCGACGTGTGCGAACGGCACCTCGCCCGGCAGCCCGACCGCAATACCGTCGGCCATTGTAGACATCCGCGCCACCCGAACCGGCTTACCCGCCGCCAGCGAATCCGGCCATGCCGCCGCCTCCGCCGCCTGCACTCCAACCACCCGTACCTGCGGTGCGACATGATGCAGGGCGATGGCGACCCCGGCGAGTAGCCCGCCGCCGCCGGTCGGCACGAGCACCGTCCCGACCTCGGGCATCTGCTCGATGATCTCCAGGGCCACCGTCGCCTGCCCGGCGACGATATCGGCGTGATCGAACGGATGGATCAGCGTCGCACCGGTCCGCTCGGCGAAATCCAGTGTGGCATCCAGCGAGTCGTCGATGGTCTCACCGACCTGTCGCACCTCGGCCCCATATGCCTTGGTGGCCACCAACTTCGGCAGCGAAGCGCCCACCGGCATGAATACCGTCGAGTGAATCCCGAGCGAAGCCGCGGCCCACGCCACCCCCTGCGCGTGATTGCCCGCACTGGCCGCCACCACCCCGCGCGCCCGATCTTCCGCCGGAAGGTTCGCGATCCGAAAGTACGCCCCGCGCGGCTTGAACGAGCCGGTCCGCTGCAGGTTCTCGCATTTCAGCCGCACTTCGGTCCCGGCGCGCTCGGATAACACCCGTGACGCGACCACCGGCGTCCGCCGTATCACCGGCGCCAATGCCGCCGCGGCCGCCTCGATCCGCTCCAGTCCCAGCAACTCCATGGCCCTATGCTGCCAGTTGCCGTGCACTCGGCGCCCCCCCATTTCGCAACAGCCCGGATCCAGCGGAATCTGCTCAGGAATGGGCGCTCAGGCCGATCCCTCCTTAGCCAAGTTATGCGCAATCGCACCGAGCCGCGCCAAGCGAGCATCGCCCAACGGCGTCAGCTTCCCACCGAGCCGATTGGTGACGAAGGCCAGCGACATACCGGTCGCCGGATCGGCGAACGCCCCCGAACCGCCGAGGCCGAAATGACCGAACGCGGACACGGGTTCGGCCTTCGACGGCTTCATCGGCACACCGTGGTAACCCAGCGCCCACGGAATGCGAAACGCCAGAACGTAATCGGGAGTGAAGACCTGACGCTGCGTGATCAGCTCGATAGTCTCCGGACGCAGCAACTGGAAATTCCCGAGTCGACCATCGGTCGCGAGCGCGCTGTACATCCTCGCCAGGGCACGCGCCGAGAAGACCCCGTTGACGCCGGGCATCACCGAATCATGCAGGCGCGGATCGGAAACCATATCCGCGAACCCGCGCGGCGTGGTTTCAGCTGCCGCCGCGAAACGGGTCCGGCCCATGAGCCGCGCACTGTTCTCCCAACTCATGCCCGCAACGGTGAGCCGAGGAAAGTTGGTGGCGATGCGGCCACGCTCGGATTCCGGCACCCGGAACCAGAGTTCTTCCGCCGCAATCGGTTCCGCGATTTCCGTGCGCAACAGCTCGGTGAAGTCCGAACCGGAGACCCGTCGGATCAGCTCGGCGACCAAATGACCGAAGGAGATACCGTGATAGCCACTGGTCACCAGGTGACGTGGATCGGCGGCGCCGGCCGCGAGCGCGGCGGTGACCTCGGCATCGTCGAAGAAACGCGCTACCGGCCCAGGCAGCAGATCGCGCAGCCGATGCAGACCCGCCCGGTGCGTGAGCATTTCCCGCACCGTAATGCGCTCCTTGCCCGCCGCCCCGAATTCGGGCCAGTAGGTGGCGACCGGCTCGTCGTAATCGAACAGTCCACGCTCGGCCAATCGGTGCGCCAGCGTCGAGACCACACCCTTACCGGTGGAATAGGCCATGGCCACGGTATCGGCGGCCCATGGCACGCCCGGATGCGCGAATCCGGCCCACACATCCACGACCGGTTCGCCGTGCTGATAGACCACGAGCGCTCCGCCGCCATCGCTCGGCCGGCGGAACAGCCTGTCGAATTCGGCGACCAGGCGCACATAGCGACGATCCACCGACTGCGTTGCCGTAAGTGTCATCGGATTACCTCTGTCGTTCGACCAACCAACAGCATGGCATGACGGCGATGCGGCCCCATCGCGGTGCCGAAATTCCAACAGTGAGACCAGTCGGTTCGGTGAACTTTTCCTGACCGTCACATCCGCGACCGAGATCGCAATACAGCTCGCATAGCGTGGCCGCATGCCCCCGAGACGACGATCGGCGCTACTGGCCAGGTTGGTTGTCGACGAACCAGGCCGACCGCAAGTGATCCTCGGCGAACTGCGCCGGGTGATTCTGGATGGGGCCGTGCCGCCGTGCACGGTGATCCCACTGCGCGAGGTCGCCGAATTGTTCGGCGTCAGCCACATCCCGGTGCGAGAGGCGCTCAAGACATTGATCGGGGAGGGACTGGTAACCCATCGGCCGCACGGCGGTTATGCGGTGGCCCAGCTGACCTCCAACGAGCTGCGCGAAATGTACATCGCGCGGGAGACCCTGGAAACCGCCTCGCTGGCGGCCGCGGCGCGCAATGCCACCGACGCCGACCGCGCCCGCTTACTCGAAGTGAATTCGCTACTGGAACAGGCGATTCGAGATGACGACCCGGTCGCATATCACCGCCAGTCGCGCCATTTCCACGTGGCGCTGACCAAACCGTCGCGGATGTTCCGGTTACTGCACATGCTCGAATCGGCGTGGAACGTCACCGAGCCGGTGCAGTCCATGGTGCATATCGGCCGCGGCGATCGGGTGCGCCTGCACACCGATCACGCGTTGATGCTCGATGCATTCATGGCCCGGGATGTGGATCGCCTGCTGCTGGTCGCCGAACGGCATCACCGCAGGTTGGAGACGGTAATCGCGACGCTGCCCACCGATACCGGACTGCTCGCGCCGGAAGATATATCGATCGCGCAATAGCCGGGCAATAACTGCGCAATGGCTGGGCAATGCGCAGTTTCTACCGTCGTTTCGATCACAGTTTCACCCTCGGATGGGAAACACCATGACCGAAACGCTCACCACCGCGGCCCCGCCCGTACCGACGCCACCCGCCTACGACCCACGGCTGACGAATGCGGATCTGGCCCCGCTGCGCAAGCAGACCTGGGGCTCCTACAACATCTTCGCGTTCTGGATGTCGGACGTGCACAGCGTCGGCGGCTACGTCACCGCGGGCAGTCTGTTCGCACTCGGACTAGCCAGCTGGCAGGTGCTCGCGGCGCTGCTGATCGGCATCACCATCGTCTATTTCTTCTGCAATCTGGTCGCCAAGCCGAGTCAGGTGACCGGTGTGCCGTATCCGGTCATGTGCCGCAGCGCATTCGGGGTGCTCGGCGCGAATATCCCGGCCATTATCCGTGGTCTGATCGCGGTTGCTTGGTACGGCATTCAGACTTTCCTCGCCTCGGCGGCACTGGATGTCGTACTGGTGAAACTGTTTCCGAGCCTGGCTCCGTATGCGGTCGTCGACGACTATGGGTTCCTTGGTCTTTCGCTGCTCGGGTGGGGCAGCTATCTATTGCTGTGGGTGGTGCAGGCCTGCGTGTTCTGGCGCGGGATGGAGTCGATTCGCAAATTCATCGACTTCTGCGGTCCCGCTGTGTATGTCGTGATGTTCCTGCTCTGCGGCTATCTGATCGCCAAGGCGGGCTGGAGTGCCATCGACCTGAAGCTCGGCGAGGTGAAGTACACCGGCTGGGCCTCGGTCCCGGTCATGCTCGGCGCGATCGCACTGGTCGTGTCCTATTTCTCCGGTCCGATGCTGAACTTCGGCGATTTCTCCCGCTACGGAAAGAGTTTCGCGGCGGTGCGGCGCGGCAACCTGCTCGGGCTGCCGGTCAACTTCCTGCTCTTCTCGCTGCTGGTCGTGATCACCGCATCGCTGACGGTCCCGGTCTACGGTGAGCTGATCACCGATCCCGTTGCGACGGTGGCCCGTATCGACAGCACGTTCGCGATCGTGCTGGGCGCGTTGACCTTCACCATCGCCACCATCGGCATCAATATCGTCGCCAACTTCATTTCACCGGCCTTCGACTTCTCGCACGTCAGCCCGCAGCGGATCAGCTGGCGTGCGGGCGGCATGATCGCCGCGGTCGGCTCGATCCTGATCACGCCGTGGAACCTCTACAACAATCCGGAGGTCATCCACTACACCCTGGAGGTGCTCGGCGCCTTCATCGGCCCGCTGTTCGGTGTCCTCATCGCCGACTACTACCTGGTGCGCAAACAGCAGGTAGTAGTCGACGAGTTGTTCACCCTGTCGCAGACCGGAACCTACTGGTACAGCAAGGGGTACAACCCGGCGGCGATCGTCGCCACCGCCGTCGGCGCGATCGTCGCGGTGATCCCGGTGCTCGCCAACGACGTCACCGGCATGTACACCGCCGCGCAGTACAGCTGGTTCATCGGCTGCGGCCTCGGCTTCGTCAGCTATTACCTGCTGGCAACCCGAACCCGGTTGGCAGTGAAGGGAGTTACTGCCTGATGCGCATCCGGGTCGTCAACCCGAACACCACCCGGGCGATGACCGATACGATCGAGCAGTGTGCCCAGGCCGTAGCGGGCCGGGGCACACGGCTCGACGCGGTCACCGCCGAAATGGGGCCCGCCTCGATCGAGAGTCACTACGACGAAGCCCTGAGTGTCCCGGGCATTCTCGCTGCCATCCGACGCGGCGAACAGGAGGGTATCGACGGCTACGTGATCGCCTGCTTCGGCGATCCGGGCCTGGATGCGGCCCGAGAGCTGGCACGCGGGCCGGTAATCGGCATCGCGGAGGCGGCAATGCATACCGCGAGTCATCTCGGCCGCGGCTTCAGCGTCGTCACGACGCTCAGCCGGACCATCGGCCGAGCGGACGAGCTGGTGTATCGCTATGGCATGCAACGTTTTTGCCGCGGCATCCACGCCTGCGAAATCCCGGTGCTCGCACTGGAAGATCCGGATGCCCGCAAAATCGTCACCGAGGCATGCGGCGATGCGGTCGACGCCGACGGCTCCGATGCGATCGTCCTCGGCTGCGCCGGCATGGCCGATCTCTGCAACCACATCCGCGACGAGATCGGTGTCCCGGTGATCGACGGCGTCGCCGCTGCCACCCTCACGGTCCAGTCGCTGATCACCCTCGGCCTGCGCAAATCGGGTAGGGGAGAGTTCGCCGCGCCACTACCGAAGCCGTATAGCGGCGTGCTGCGCTCCTTCGGCTCGAATTCCTGAGCTGTCAGGCGGCGGCCAGGGCTTCCATCGCCGCATCGGGATCGTCGACATCGACGACGAGACGGGTGAACCCGGGGCCTGCGAGATCGATGAGAATGGCATGACCGTCGAATCTGGTGTCCCAGAACTCTTTTCGCCCTTTGCCGCGGTAGGTACCCGCCGCGATCACGCCGGGAAAGAAGGTGCCCGGTGCGCGGACCCACGGTGGGCGCAGATCGACCGGGGCGGGGGTCACCTCTTTGATATCGGCCAGATCGAAGGTCACGTGCTCGCGCAAAGCCAGCAGTCGGTGCCCGCCGAGCACATGAACAGTCACCTTATCGTCCGTGACTTCGACTTCGACCATCGTGCACCTCGCTGAATTCAAGACCTCGTACGCGATCCAGGATCCGAGTCGCTCCTGTTCGCACCCTGTGCCGTTCCTGTGATTTCTCGAAGGCTTTGTCCGGTGTTACAAGTGCCGCATTCCTGCACTGAACACTTGCTGAAACGTAGATATGCGCATTGAAACATGTGACCACGGCTGGCAGTCCCGAGAGCTGGCCAAACATGTGTCGAACCAAAAACCAGCAAGGAGTTGGGGGGACTCGGCCGAGGCAGCCACCTACGGATCATCGCGGCGATTACGAGATGACACCGGAGATGATCGTCGGCTGACCCGGCCTACGTACCGAAACCGGCCGGGTCAGCGGGACGACCTTCGATGAGCCTCAGATGACCCGAACCGCTTCTTCCGCGATATCGAGCACACCGAGCAACCACGGGGTATAGCTCCCCGGATCGTCGGCGATCGCATCCCGCAGCGCCTCCGGTTGGATCCACGCGTAGTCGGCGACCTCCGCCGGATCCGGCCGCGGCGCCGCTGTCCGAAGGAACTCGGCGTCGAGCCGTCCGATGAGCACATGATCCCACTCGTGCTCCACCCGACCGGTCGCGGAATCCTGGGCGTGATACCGGAAGATTCCGACCTCGGTCAGCGCGGTGGCCAACCCCAACTCCTCGGCCAACCGGACCGCGGCGGCCGCCACCACCGGCTCATCCGGCGCGGGATGGCCGCAGGCCGTATTGGCCCAGAGCAGCGGGAACCGCGTCTTCACCGCGGCACGCTGCTGCAACAGCACCCGACCCGCATCGTCGTACAGCAGCACCGAGAACGCGCGGTGCAGCAACCCGGGAGCGGTATGTGCCTGCGCTACCGGGCACGCACCGACCGCGCGCCCGGCCGCGTCGACCAGCTCGACGGGCAGGGCCTCGCGATCGGTAATCGGCTTCGCCAGCGTTTCGGTCACAGCCCCGCCTCGCTGGCGCTGGGCTCCGGCACGAGCGAGTGCTCGGCTGTGTTCATTGTTCGCTCGCTCATCGCCCCACCTTATCGGCGGCGATCAGCAGGTATTGGAAGCTGCCCTCCTTGTAGGCGGTCAGGAACGGCTTCTCCACGCCCGTCGCCAGCTCGGATTCGGTGCGCAGCTCCCAGTAGGGAATCGTGGCGGCGGTCAGATCGATGACGTTGACCGGCACCAGATTGTTGTCCGCCAAGGCCCGGAAATACTCGCTGCGCGGATGGATCATGCAACCGTAATGGGCGTCGATCCAGCTGACCGAGGCCGAGCGCCCACCATTGACGTCATTGGAGCAGCCGGTGATGCAGACGTAGCGACCGCCGGGTTCGAGCAGCCGGGCGAACTCCTCGAACAGCTCGCCGAGATCCACATACATGGTGGTTTCGTTGGTCCAGATGCCGCGCCTGGATCCGGTATCGAAACCGGTATCGAGCATATTCCGGAAATGGAAGCGCACCTTGTCCGCGACACCGCGATGGGCGGCCTGATCATTGGCGAAGCCGACCTGATATTCGGAAATGGTGACACCGTCGACCTGACAGCCGAAGCGCTGATTGGCCATAAAACTCGTACCGCCGCGGCCGGAGCCGCCGTCCATCAGCCGATCGCCCGGCCGGATATCACCGAGGTGGTCCAGCAACAGCGACGCCTGCGCGGTCTCCAGGCGGTGCAGTTCCTTGACGATCCGTTCCTCGCGAGAATCCGCCGGCCCGGCCAGCGCCGCCTGATCGGGTTCGCCGATGCCGTAGTGGTGGTGGAACAGCCCGTCGACCTCACCGAGTTTGGTATTGACCCGGTCGTCATTCGGGTTGTTGTTCCAGTACTCGGCAACGGCCTTCTGGTAGCTGGTGCGCAGGACGGACCCCGTGTCGGGATTGAGCATGGTCATGCCTGATCATCCTCTCGTGTTGCGGTACTACTGATTACGTTGCGGTACTGGCTAATTCGACTCGTTGTAGCGCTTGCTCGCGGCGTGCCAGGCGCGGTTGCCGCCCATCCACGCCCAGAGTCCGCCGAGGAACCGGCGCAGTTCGGCCGATCCGGCGGCGGCCAGTGGACCGGCCTCCTGTTCGAATCGGTGCACCAGCTCGTCGTGCACGCCGGCGGTGCACAGCACCGCCGCACGCCGCGCGCAGTGCTCCTCCGCGGCCAAGACCGTCGGCAGGTTGAATTCCCTACCGTCCGAACGGTCTTCGCGCGCCATCGAATACAGGTCGTTCACCATCTGACTGGCGAGTGCGGCCGTGGTGACGACCCGGCGCACCCGCGGATCGGTGTACTCGGCGGCCTGGAGCTCATAGCCGCCGACCACATCGATCGGCGCCATACATGGCAGGAAACTATGCGGCTGCCGAGTGGTGAGGTACTCCCACACCGGTGGCATCCGGTGTGCGGAGCGCCAGCCGGCCTCCGCACCGAGCGCGATGAACCATCCGGCGATCTCGGTACGCAATCGAGCCAGCTGTGCCGGGGTCGCATACCGGGACAGATGCTCGAAGGACGTACGGAACGCGCGCAGGATCGGGTCGGCCTGTAACGCTCGTTCCAGCTGCGGTTGGTAACGAGCCGGAAGATGGACGGGATCCATTGCGGCGGCGGCCAATTCGAGTCGGGGACCGAGTTCGGTCTCGGCACTTGACGGCGTGCCGTCGGGTGCGGTCTCATCGGCTCCTTCCTCGCAGTAGTAATCGTCGACCGACCATTCCGAGACCGCGCATTTCGCGGCCGCGAGCAGCCGGTCGGGATCGTTGCTGTCCGGATGGGCGAGCATGATCAATCGGCCGAAGTCGGCATCGCGCAGTTTGTCCAGGCGCCCGGCATAGAGGCCGATATCCCGCGCCCAGTCGATGAGCCCGTCGTTGACCAGTTCGGCCAACGCCGGGTCATCGCGCAACGGCGGTGGACAATACAGTGGTGGAATCGGTGCCGCGGTGCCGTGCAGGTAGGCCGATGCGGTACCTGATCCGATGGGGCCGAATGGGATTCGACTCCGTGCGGTGTTCGGTTCGGCTGGGGCCGATCCTGCCGGCGCGGCCCCCTGCGCCACGCCGACAGCGATCGATGCGGCGTCGAACGCCACCGGTGGCGGCTGGAGACCAGCCGCCCGGATAGTAGGTGTGCGTGCGGGGTCGGGTACCTCAGTAGTAGGTAATCCCGTTTGGGTGGTGGTGGACGACGGAAGTAGGAGTGCAGCCGCGCCCAGACCGCTGGGTCCGAGCAGGCTGTCCGGAACAATCGTCTCAGGTTGGGTGGGTCGGTCCAGTTCTGACGAATCAGCTTCCACCACCTGGGTTTCGGATGATTCGGGTATTGCTGTGCATTCGGGTAATTCCGTACTTTCCGGTAAATCGGTGTTTTCAGGTGGAGCCGAGGTTGCCGGTTCCGGAACCTCCAGCGGGAGTGTTGGTGGAGCAGTGGTATCGAGGTTGGACAGCAGTGCCGCGACAGCGGCGGCCACCTCGTGGGTGGCGGGTGGTGCCGACGCGCGGGAGAGCACCGACATCGGTCATCACCCCGGTCAGTCCGCCTGCCGGGCGACCAGGACGTTGTCGAGCACGCCAAGTGCGTCCGGCACCAGCACGGCCGCCGAGTAGTAGCAGCTGACCAGGTAGGAGATGATCGACTGATCGTCGATGCCCTTGAAGCGAACGTTCAGGCTCGGCTCGTATTCGTCCGGGATGCCGGTCTGGTGCAGGCCGATGACGCCCTGATCCTTCTCACCGGTACGCATGGCGAGAATCGAGGTGGTCTGGGTATCGCTGACGGGGATCTTGCTGCACGGGTAGATCGGGACGCCGCGCCAGGCGAACACGCGGTGCCCGTCCACTTCGACCGGATCCGGATACAGGCCGCGCTTACTACATTCACGACCGAAAGCGGCGATCGCTTTCGGATGTGCCAGAAACAGTTTCGTGCTACGCCGCATGCTCAGCAGCTCATCCATATCGTCCGGCGTCGGTGCGCCGGACTCACTGTAGATGCGCTGTTTCAGGTCGCAATTGTGCAGCAACCCGAAATCGGGATTGTTGACCAGATCACTCTCGCGCCGCTCGTAGAGCGCCTCGATGGTGAGCCGGAGCTGCTGTTCGACCTGGTTCATCGGATCGTTGAACAGGTCGGCGACGCGGGTATGCACCCGCAGCACGCTCTGGGCCAGGCTGAGCTCGTACTCGCGCGGGGCATCGTCGAGGTCTACGAACGTGCCTGTCAGCAACGGCTCACCGAAGTGGCCCGAGGAGATCTCGATATTCGCCTCGCCCTTGGTGTTTTGCGGTCGTGCCGGAGCTTCGGCGACACGGGACAATTGCTCGCGAAGCGCCGGGGTGTACTCGAGCATTTCTTCGAGCGTTTGCCGGGACAGCACCAGCATGGTGGTCGGGGTGACGGTTTTGACGGTCACCGGCCAAATACCGGACCCGTCGATGAGGGTTTCATCGCCGAAGAAATCGCCGCCGCCCAGCATGCCGAGCTTGGTTTGCTCGCCGAATTCCCCGGTGCCGATCTTGCTGAGTTTGCCGTGCACGATCAGCATGACCTGATTCATCGGATTGCCGAATTCAGCGACCACCGTACCGGGTTCGAGGTCGCGCTGCTCGAAACGCTGGGCGAGCGCGCGCAGCACCTCTTCATCGTCGAAGTTCCGCAATTGCGGAAGTTCGGTGAGTTCCATCGGGATCACCCTGGCTTGCGAGCCGTCGATGACGAACTCGACCTCGCCGTTGCCGACGGTGTGCGTCAGCCTTCGGTTCACACGATAAATACCACCGTTGACCTGCGTCCACGGCAGTGTGCGGGTGAGCCAGCGCGAGGTGATGCCCTGCATCTGCGGCTCGGACTTGGTGGTGTGCGCGAGCTGGTGGGCGGCACCGGTGCTGAGGCTCTTGCGCCCGTTGGTTTCTGTTTGGACTGGCATTTCGATGGTCATGCGTGGTCCTCACCTGAGATGGTCACCGAGACGGTCGATTGTGCTGTACTTGTGGTCGACAGGTGTTTCGAATTCGGCAGTGGTACACAACAATTCGACAGGCGGCAGGCCTGCTGGGGTATGGCGGCATGGTTGCCGAGAGAAGTGGCGCACCGAGGCATGTAAACGGCGACCGATTCTCCCGTGCGAATTGGCTTACGCGACATTGCGTTCCGAACGGCTTCGATCCTAAACCGCGAAAGATGCTGTGCGCACACGAATCTCGAAGATGAAGCCACGAGAATGCTGGTCTGTTTTTCGGATGGTTACGACATGAGCTCGATGCGGATAACTGCGGATAACGACGGGCACGAATCGCCGCGGACCGAGCAGGGCTGTACGGTCGGTATCTTTTGCGCGCCGCCGCCGCGAACATCCCGCATCATCGGCCCGACCTGGCATGGATCCCGTCACAGCCGACCCATAATGGGTACACGGTGTGGGAAGCTCGTCTGAGCACATCGGGGTATGTGATGCGGGTCACTTTGCAGGGTAGGGCCAGGAGCGATCGTGAAGTTGAATGTGGAAAGTGTGGTCGGGTCGGTGCAGCGGTTGATGGCAACGGCCCAGAACGGCCTCGAGGTCATCCGCTTCGGCGGGTTGACCAACGATGTCGAGTCGTCGCCGTTCGAGATCGTCGAACGGCGCAGAATGTATCGACTGCGCCATTACTTCCCCGACGATGCGACGCCGGGTCGCCCGGTCGCGGTCCTGGTACCGCCGCTGATGGTCAATGCCGATATCTGGGATGTCAACGCCGACGACGGCGCGGTCGGCATTCTGCATCGCGGCGGAATCGACTGCTGGGTGGTCGATTTCGGGTCGCCCGCCAGTGAGGAGGGCGGCTGGGAACGGGATCTGGCCGATCACGTCCTCGCGGTCAACAGCGCCATCGATACGGTCTGCGACGCGACCGGCGGCAATGTGCACCTGATGGGGTACTCGCAGGGCGGCATGTTCGCCTATCAAACCACCGCCTACCGCTCCGGTAAGGGAGTGGAAAGTATCGTGACCTTCGGTAGCCCGGTGGATGTGGTCGCGGGCATGCCGTTCGGACTGCCGTACGGCATGGTTTCCGATGTCGCGGAGTTCCTGGCCGACCACGTGGTGACCCGGCTGCCCATCACCGATTCCATGGTCCGGCTCGGCTTCCAGATGCTCGATCCGGTGAAGACCGCCAAATCGCGCATCGACTTCCTGCGCCAGCTGCACGACCGGGAAGCATTGCTGCCCAAGGAACGCCAGCGACGGTTCCTCAATAATGACGGTTGGGTCGCCTACGCCGGTCCGGCGGCGGCGGATCTGCTCAAGCAGTTCGTCGCGCACAACCGAATGATGCTCGGCGGCTTCGTGATCCGGGACCAGCCGATTTCGCTGGCCGAGCTGAAGTGCCCGATCCTGGCCGTCGTCGGCGAGGTCGACGATATCGGCCAGCCCGCCGCAGTGCGCGGCATCGTCCGGGCCGCGCCCAATGCCGAGGTGTACGAAGCCAGTTTGGTGGCAGGACATTTCGGCCTCGTCGCGGGCAGCATGGCGACCAGGCACACCTGGCCGCTGGTACGTCAGTGGATCGATTGGATGGACGGTGATCAGCCGCTGCCGCCGGAGATCGCGCCGATGACCGAACATGTGGCGACCAACCGGCCGAATTCGGCGGCCACCCGGGTCGTGCACACCGCGGCCACCCTGGCCGAGGCGGGCGCGGGTGTCGGCAAGGCGCTGGAGGGCATTGCCAGCAATACCGTGCGCGGGTCGATAGAACTCGCCGGTGAGGCCGCACGTGCCCTGCCGCGGCTGACTCGACTCGGCATGATCCAGCCGCATACCCGCATCTCGCTGGGGCGACTGGTCGCCGAGCAGGCGCGGCGAGCGCCGCTGCGCGATCTGTTCCTCTTCGACGATCGCGTGCACACCAACGCGGCCGTGAATGCGCGTATCGATAATGTCGTGCGCGGGCTCGTCTCGGTCGGCATCCGCCCGGCCATGCGCGTCGGTGTGGTGATGGAGACCCGGCCGAGCGTGCTGGCCACCGTCGCCGCGCTGTCCCGTATCGGTGCGGTGTCCGTATTACTCGCCCCCGGCAGCGAGTTGGAGCGGGCCATCGAACTCACCGGCATCAAAGCCCTGGTCTCGGATCCGGAGAATCTCCGGGCGGCCGCGGCTACCCGTACGCGGGTCCTGGTGCTCGGCGGCGGTTCCGCGCGCGCTCTCGATATTCCGTTGAGCGAAGACGTGATCGACCTGGAACAGATCGATCCCACGCAGGTGGAGTTGCCCGCCTGGTATCGCCCGGATCCAGGTCTGGCACGGGAATTGGCGTTCGTGCTCGTCACCGGCACCGGTGACCGGCTGGAGACCAAATACATCACCAACCACCGCTGGGCGCTGTCCGCCTTCGGCACCGCGACCACGGCCGATCTGGATCGCAAGGACACCGTCTACTGCCTTGCGCCGCTGCATCATTCGTCCGGTCTGCTGGTGAGCCTGGGCGGCGCGATCGCGGGCGGCAGCCGGATCGCGCTGGCCAGGTCGCTGGATCCGATCCGGTTCGGCGAGGAGGTGCACCGCTACGGCGTCACGGTGGTCACCTACACCTGGACCATGCTGCGCGACATCCTCGACGCCGAGGTCTTCCCGTCCGGACACCAGCACCCTATCCGTCTGTTCATCGGCTCGGGCATGCCCGCGGGTCTGTGGCGACGCACCACCGAACAGTTCGCGCCGGCTCGGGTGCTGGAGTTCTACGCCTCCATCGAGGGCGATGTCGTGCTGGCCAATGTGACCGGTGTGAAAGCGGGCTGCAAGGGCCGCCCGGTGCCAGGCACCGCCAAGGTGGAGTTGGTCGCCTACGACCCGGTCGCCGAGCAGATCCGGACCGACGGGTCCGGCTTCGCGCGCCGGTGCGCGGATAACGAGGTCGGGCTGTTGATCGGCAAGGCGACCGAGGGCATCGACCTCTCCGACGGCGGTCTGCGCGGGGTATTCACGGCGGGCGATGCGTGGATGCCGACGGAGAATCTCTTCCGTCGCGACAGCGATGGCGACTACTGGCTGGTCGATCGCACAGATACGGTGATCCACACCGAACGCGGTCCGGTCTTCACCCAGCCGATCGTCGATGTGCTCAACGACATCACCGCCGTCGATATGGAGGTCGCCTTTGCACTGCCCGTCGGCGACCATGCGCTGGCGGTGGCGGCGGTCAGCGTCCGCACGGGCTTCCGGCTGGAACCCAATGATGTGACCGAGGCGGTGCGCGCACTCGATCCGGACCAGCGGCCCGACATCGTGTACGTCGTCGACGAGATTCCGCGCAGCTCGTCCTACCGCCCGTCGACGCGGGCCGTTCAAGCGGCGGGGCGGCCACAGCCGGGACCCGATACCTGGTGGTACAACCGGGAATCCGAGGCTTACGAAATCCGCACCGAGGACGAGGCCGGAACCATCTTGGGCGAATAGGCCCGCGCCCCGTCGTTCCGGTTTCGGTCGCAACGGCGGGGTAGCGTAGATGCCAGGTCCGCGGCGACAACGGAGGTTTCGAGATGTCGTGGAAGGTCAAACTGGGCGTCGGCATATTGGCGCTGTTGGGCGCGCTGATGGTGATCGGGTTCGTGAAGAGTCTGGTGCTGTCCCTGGTGCCACTGGCGATCCTGCTGTTGGCCGGTTACGGCGTGTTCCGGCTCTATGTCGGCAGCCGCGGCAAAGCCACCGAGACCGACGCGCCACAGCTGCCGGCCACCCCGCCGCCCGCGCTCCCGACCCGTCCCACGAAGGATGCGGCGACCAGACTCCGCGAGATCCGCGAGGAAGCCACCCGTCAGCAGGGGCAGCCGTAGGCGGGTACGCTTGGCGCGCCGGATCGTGTTGGCGAGTCGGTTGATTCATTACCAAGAGGGCGGTGCCTCGGCCGGGCTGCCCGGCGCATCCGGGTGGCGTAGTTGCCATATCGACAACTGTTCAGGGGTGCTGTGAGACCGAGCCTTATCTATCGCAACGGAACCATCTACGAGCTGTTGATGCGTGGGCTGTACGGGCGGCACTACCCCGCTCGGTATCGCGCGATCGCCGAACTCGTGCCCGGTGGCGCCAGCGTGGTCGACCTGTGCTGTGGGCCCGCGACGTTGTTCACCCGCTACCTGCGCGACCGGTCCATCGAATACACCGGACTCGACCTCAACAGCCGGTTCGTCGCCAGGCTGGCCCGGGCGGGTGGACACGGTGTGGTGTGGAACTTGCGTTCCGATACCCCACTGCCCGAGGCCGATTACGTCATCATGCAGTCGAGCCTGTATCACTTTCTGCCCGAGCCTGCTCCGGTCATCGATCGGATGCTGGCGGCGGCGGGAAAGCAGGTGATCATCGCGGAGCCGATTCGCAACCTGGCCACCAGCGACAATCGGGTGCTCGCCGCGATCGGCCAGCGGTTCACCGATGCGGGCGACGGCGCACAGGCGCGCCGGTTCAGCGAGGCGACTCTGGACGCGTTCTTCCGCGGTTACGAGCCGCGCGTGGTGCAGCGGTCGCTGATCGCCGGTGGCAGGGAGAAGCTGTTCGTGCTCACCGCGTGAGGAGGGTCCGGCTCTCGCCTAGACGGTGTACGCGGTGACGGCGTCGATGACCCTGGCGATCTGATCGTCGGTGAGGTCGGGCCAAAGTGGCAGGCGCACAACGGTTCCCGAGAATTCGGCACTGCGCAGACAGGGCTTCGGGGTGCGGCCCAGTTTGAGTCCGGCGGGGCTGGAATCCAGCGGAACATAGTGGAACGGCGCCGAGATACCGTGTGCGGCCAGATGTGCGATCAGATCGTCGCGCTGCCGCTCGGTAGGTGTGCGCAAGTAGTACAGATGCGCGGTATGTATCCGGTCCTCGGGTACCGCCATGAGCCGGACATCGTTGCGGCGGGCCCAGTCCGGCAGTGCGGCGGCGTATGCGTCCCAAACCCGGTGCCGTCCGGTCTGGATCGTCTCGAATTCGTCCAGCTGCGCGTCCAGCACCGCCGCGTTGAGCTCGCTGGGCAGATAGCTGGAGCCGATATCCTGCCAGGAATACTTGTCCACCGCGCCGCGTAGGAAGCGGGCGCGGTCGGTGCCCTTCTCGCGGATGATCTCGGCGCGCGACATCAGGATCTCGTCGGTGAGCAGCAGCGCACCGCCCTCGCCGCAGTGCACGTTCTTGGTGTCGTGGAAGCTGAGCGTGCCGAGGGTGCCGAGGGTGCCGAGTGGGCGATCGCGCCACCGGCCGCCGAGGCCGTGTGCATTGTCCTCCACGATGGCGATGCCGTGCGCGTCGGCGAGTGCGAGCAGTCCGGCCATATCGGCGGCCACCCCGCCGTAGTGAATGACCACAACGGCCTTGGTTCGGTCGGTGATCACCGCGGCGACCGACTCGGGATCCAAATTGCCCGTTTCCGGGTCGATATCGGCGAATACGCAGGTGGCGCCGCGCAGTGCCATGGCCGTCGCGGTCGAGGTGAACGCGAAACTCGGCACGATCACCTCATCGTCGGGGCCGAGCTCGAGCAGCAGACCCGCCATCTCCAGTGCGGAGGTGCACGAGGTGGTCAGCAGCGCATGCGGCGCCTCGGTGATGGTCTTCAGCTTCGCGGTGGCCGAGGCGGTGAACCGCCCGTCGCCGTGACTGTGGTCGGAGGCGAGAACGGCCTCCAGATTGACCAGTTCGCGGCGGGCCCGGAACGGGCGGCTGAAGATGACGCGGTCAGTGCTCAACCCGGTCGTTCCCCCTGCTGGCGGTGGTCGTGGTCATTTCTCGGTTATCCGCCGGGCGTGGCGTCGGCGAACCGACGGTCAGATACAACGGCTTGCCGACGAGGATATGCAAAGCCACACCGAGGTATTCGGCGATGAGTCCCAGTGAGAACAAGATCGTTCCCGAACATAGCAGCAGTACGACGATCATCGAGGCCCAGCCCTCGGGCGCCCAATTGTCGGCGGTGAGCGCCTCGTATACGACGAATGCGGCCATCACGCCACCGGCCAGCGCGAGGGTGACCCCGAGCAGGCTGACCAGCCGCAGGCCCCGGGTTCCGCTGCACAGCACCATCTTCCAGAACAGCGAGAACAGTCGGCGGTAGTTGTAGCCGGATTCCTCGCGGCCCTCGGCGCGCAAGGTCACCGGCACCTGGGCGACGGTGCCGACCACCCAGGTCAGCGCGACGTCGAGATAGGCGCCGTTGGAGGCGACCTCGGCGAGTTGGCGGCCGATATCGCCGCGGATGAGCCGGTAGCTTTCGAATCGGGTGGAGTCCGGGAAGGCGAAGATCGTCGCGAGCACCACCTTCGCGCCGCGCGAGGTGATGTTGCGCAGGAATCCGTGCGGCCGGGTGTTGGTCGGCTTCGAATAGACCAGATCGGCGCGCTCGGTCAGGGCCGCGTCCAGGAATGCGCCGATGAAAGCGGGATCGTGCTGGCCGTCCTCGTCCATGGTGACGATCCAGTCGCCCTGGGCGGCCGACATTCCGGCGATGGTCGCGGCGTCCTGCCCGAAGTTGCGGCTGAGCCAGACGACGCGGACCTCCGGATAGGTCTGCTCCAGTTCCTGCAGCACCACATCGGAGCGGTCGGGACCGTGGTCGTGCACCAGGATGATCTCGCCGACCGTGAAGGCGACGCCGCCGGGGGTGTCGGTGGGATCGGTCAGCCGGTGCAGTTCTTCGACGAGTCCACCGATGGTTTCTTCGCCCCGATAGATCGGCACCACGACCGATACCGCGTGCGGCTGGTCGGCGCCCGGTCGCGCGGGGCGTCCGTTGGTCGCACCCGCGGGCGAGCCGTTGGGGTGGGCGGTGGGAATCGGCATCAGCTGGATCGACTTTCGATGACGGTGCGTGCCGGTAATCTCCGCTGGACAGCAGAGCCCGAGCCGCCGTGAACTTTAACACGGTACGCATACGGCATTCCGGAGCAGCTCATCGCACCATCATGGTGGTGTCGGCGGTTCGATGCCAAGCTCGACTGTGCGCTGTAGGGTTTGGAACTCGTGACGGCTGGTGCAGTGACGGAGGCGAAAGAGGCAGGACCCGACGCCCGCGACAGGGGGCCCGATTCGCGTCGGGAGGTGTACCGATGGGGTGCCGTCTGCACGCTCGGTGTCATCGCGGGATACCTGGCGGTACTGCTGGCCAATGCGCGGCACTTCTACACCGACGACACCGAATCGCAGTACACCGGACTCTGGGTGGGATTGGGACGCGCGCTCCGTGACGGCACCTTCCCGGTGCTGGTGCCCGAGCGCTGGATGTCGGGCAACAACACGATGGATGATGCGGGCCTGTTCAACCCGCCGCAGCTGCTGATCGATCTGATCGCGCCGTCAGTAGACAACATGGCGGTGTACGCGACCGTCGTCAAACTGATCTTCGCGATCATCGCTGCGCTCGGTGTCTACCGGATCTGCCTGGTGTACGGCGCGCGGCCGGTGTGGTCCGCGGTCGCGGGTGTCGCGTTCCCGCTGTCGGGCTTCTTTCTGTTCTTCGACGAGGCCAGTTGGATGACCGCGCTCACCGGCACCGCATGGCTGGTCCATGCCTGGGCGTCGTCGGTGCGATACACCCGCGGTCTCGGCGGGCCGATTCCCGTCTTCATCTACCTCTACCTGGCCATCTCCACGCAGTACATCTTCCCGGCCGTCGAGGCGGCGCTGATGTTGCTCGCCGTCGCGGTGGGCGAGCTCGTCTACCAACGCAAATGGCAGCCGGTGGCGCGGTTGACCGTCGCCGCGACGGGTGCCGGTCTGGCCGGATTGCTGACCTTTCTGCCGAGCATGCTGTCGGCGAAGGTGACCTGGCGCGGCACCATGGAGATCAACAACGACCAGTTCTTGACGGTGCCGTGGTCGGAATCGCTGAATGCCAGTCTGCCGAGCACATTGCCCGCGTTCACCTCCTGGTGGGGCTATATCCAGCCGATGCCGGTCACCTATATCGCCTGGTTCCTTATTCCGGCGTTGGCCTTCATCGACTGGCGGCGCGCCCGCGAATCCTGGCGCGAGCTCAGCGGGGTCGCACTGTTCGCGATCATCATGCTGATGTGGAGTGCCGGACCGGGTTCGATCGGTCCGCTGCGCTGGCCGGTGCGGGTGCTGCCGATGCTCGCGCTCGGCCTGCTCGTGCTGGTCTGTGTGTTGCTCGGGCGCTATGCCACCGTCCGTGATCTGAAGAGTCGCGGCGTCGCCGCGGCTCTGCTGATCGGTCTGCTGTGGGTGCGGTCCTTTTCCGCGGATCCGCACAATGTGGTCCGGCACGTACTCGCGGCCGCCGCGATCGGCGCGCTCGTCGCCGGGGTGGTCTGGCTGGGACGTAACCGGAGTCTGGCCACCGCGGGTGTGCTGACCATCGTCGCGATGTTCCCGATCGCGTTCTATCAAGTCAATGCCGCGCAGCCGACGCCGATGACATGGCATCTGCCGACCAACAGGTCCGACGCGCAGACCGCGTTCCCGGACTTTCCCGGTACCACGATCCAACTCGGCGAGCGCGGGCTGCTGCAGCGCGACGATATGAGCCTCGACGGCGCCTACGGATCCCTGGTCTTCGGCAACTACGCCAAATCGCTCGAGCTGACCTATGTCAATGGGTACACACCGACCGGTCACTTCTATTTCGGCGAACTGCTGTGCATGCGCTGGGACAGTAGCGTCTGCCCGGACGCCTATCGGCGGATGTTCGCCCCGGAGCCGACCACCGGCCGTCCCCTTGTCGATCTGATGAAGCTGGACCGGGTGGTATTGCAGCGCGCCCTGTTCCCCGATGCGCGCAATCAGCAGGCACCGGAGGGCTGGAAGTGGGTCGACTATCCCGGCCACGAGCGCTACATCTCGGTGCTCGAACGCGTGGACGGTCCGATCTCGACGGTGAACGGCCGCGTCGCGGATGCGAAAAATGTGACAGCGACATCGATTTCGGAGACCGGTACCACCAGCCGGGTGCGGGTGTCCTCGGCCGGCGGCGGCAAGGTGGTATTCGCGCGCCTCGGCTGGCCGGGCTACCGGGTGACCCTGGACGGTAAGCAGATCCCGATCACCACCGTGGCGAAGTCGTTTGTCGCCGTCGACGTACCTGCCGGCACGCAGAACGCCGAACTGGTGCTGACCTGGCGGCCGCCGGGCTGGAAGATCGGCATCGGCACCACAGCGCTCGGCATCGCCGCCATCGGGGTGCTGCAGTGGCTGTGGGTGCGATCGCGGCGTCGGGATCCGGAGCCGCCGGCGGCGGATCCGAGCCCCGGCGAGCCGGATCGTGAACTGGCGGACGTGGTCTCGTAGCGGTCGATCCGCGCAGGCCCGATCGGAGGTGTCCCTCGACGAGTGCGCCCTGTAGGGTCTGGAACTCGTGGTGGAAAGCAGCGCCCCCGCCCGGCGGGACGTGTACAAGTGGGGATTCATAACCGCACTCGGTGTGATCGCCGGATATAGTGCCGTCCTGCTGGCCAATGCCAGGCATTTCTACACCGATGACAGCGAGTCGCAGTACGGCCCGCTGTGGGTGATGCTCGGCCGGTCCCTGCGCGACGGCCAGTTCCCGGTGCTGGTCCCCGAGCACTGGATGGCGGGCAACTACGCCATCGAGGAGGCGGGCCTGCTGAATCCGCCGCAACTGCTGATTGATCTGATCGCGCCCTCGGTCGACAACATCGCGCTCTACACCACCGTGATCAAGCTGATCTTCGCGGTCGTCCTCGGGACCGGTGTCTACCGCGTCTGCCTGGAGTACGGGGCGCGGCTGCCGTGGGCCGCCGTTGCCGGCGTGTCGATTCCGTTCACCGGTTGGCTGCTGTTCTTCGACGAGGCCAGTTGGTACACCGCCTTCACCGGTACCGCGTGGCTGGTGCACGCGTGGGCATCCGGCGTGCGCTACGCACGGGGACGCGGCGGGCCGATCCCGACCTTCGTTTTCCTGTACCTGGCCATCTCGGTGCAATACATTTTCCCCGCGGTCGAGGCCGGGCTGATGATCGGCGCGGTGGCGGTGGGGGAGGTTGTCTACCAACGGAAGTGGCAGCCGTCGCTGCGACTGCTCACGGTCGCGGGCTGTGCCGCGGTGGCCGGGCTGGCTACTTATCTGCCGAGCATGCTGTCGGCGAAGGTGACCTGGCGCGGCACGGCTCAGATCAATAACGACCAGTTCTTGACCGTGCCGTGGTCGGAATCGCTCAATGCCAGCCTGCCCAGCTCGTTGCCCGCGTACAACTCCTGGTGGGGTTATGTGCAGCCGATGCCGGTGGTCTATATCGCCTGGTTCCTGATTCCGGCGCTGGCTTTCATCGACTGGCGCAAGGCGCGCGCGTCCTGGCGGGAGTTCAGCGCGATCGCGCTCGTCGCGCTGATGGCGCTGATGTGGACGGCGGGGCCGGGCACCATCGGCCCGCTGCGCTGGCCGGCGCGGGTGTTGCCGATGCTGGCCCTCGGACTGTTGGTGCTGGTGTGCGTGCTGCTCGGCCGCTTCGCCACCTTCGAGAATTGGCGCGGCCGCGGTATCGCAGCGGGTGTGCTGATCGGGTTGCTGTGGGTGCGGTCGTTCTCGGCGGCGCCGCGCGAGGTCGTCTGGCATGTGGTGGCGGCGGTCGGGATCGCCGTGCTCGGTGCGGCTGTCGTGTGGCTCGGTATGAAGAAAAGCATGGCCGCGGCCTGCGCGTTGACCATCGTTTCGGTGTTCCCGATCGCCTTCCTGCAGGTGTATGCGGCGCAGCCGACGCCGATGAGCTGGAACCTGCCCGAGCAGCGGTCGCAGATGAAGGCCGCGTTTCCCGAATTTCGGGGCACCACCCTGCAATTGGCCGATCGCGCGCTGATCCGGCCCGAGGATCGTTCGCTGCAGGGCGCGTACGGATCGCTGGTCTTCGGTAACTACGCCAAGGATCTGGAGAAGACCTACGTCAGCGGCTATACGCCCAACGGGCATTTCTGGTTCGGTGAAATGCTGTGCATGCGCTGGGACACCAGCGTCTGCCCCGACGCCTTCCGGCGGGCCTTCGCGACGGAGCCCACTACCGGCAGGACGATCGTCGACCTGATGAAGGTGGATCGGGTAGTGCTGCAAAAGGCGCTGTACCCGGACGCGCGCAATCAACCCGCACCATCTGGCTGGCAGTGGGTCGACTACCCGGGCCACGAGCAGTACATCGCGGTGCTCGAGCGAGTGGGTGGGCTGCTGTCCACGCAGAACGGCCGGGTGTCGGCGATCTCCGGTGGCACCGCGACGTCGGTGTCGGAATCGGAGCTGACCAGCCGGGTACGCGTGAGTTCGGATAATGGCGGCCGCGTGGTCCTCGCGCGGCTGGGCTGGCCGGGCTACCAGGTGACGCTGAACGGCCGGGCGATCCCATTCGACGTGGTCGCGAAAACCTTTGTCGCCGTGGATATTCCGGCCGGCACCAAGAACGGCGACCTGGTGCTGACCTGGCGGCCGCCGGGGTGGAAGATCGGTGGGGTCGCGATCCTGCTCGGGCTGTTCGGAATCGGCGCATTGCAATGGATGTTCACGCGCGGCCGCGAGCGTGACGAGGATGCGACACTGATCGAACCGCCGGTGACCGCGACGGTTTCGGAACCCGATCTGGCGGGAGTATCTCGTTGACAGCTGACCAGCAGGCCGAATTCACGGCGGATCGTGCGGGTGCGACCGGTGCCGAGGATCCGGGTCTGCTGCTGCGGCTGGTGCGTCGGCAGGAGATCGCCTTCGCCGTGGTCGGTGCGTTCAATACCGCGCTCGGTATGGGGCTGACCGTGCTGTGGCTATCGGTGCTCGGTAGCAATGTGCCGCCCGCGGTCGCGGTGGTCGCCGCCTATGCGGTCAGCATCGTCATCGCGTTCGTGCTGCATCGCACGCTGGTCTTCCGGGTGCGCGGACATATGCTGCGGGATTTCGTCCGCTTCGTGGCGGTCAATTCCGGGGGTCTGCTGATGAATATCGCACTGCTGTCGCTGGCCGTCTCGGTGCTGCATCTGCCGAGTAGGCCTGCCGCGGTGGTGGTGATGGGTCTGGTCGCCATCGCCAGCTTCTTCGGGCATCGCTACATCTCGTTCCACCGGGGGCCCGTGCCCGAGCCGCCATCGGCCGGTTCGGGTGCGGAACGGTTCTAGGCGCCGGGTAAGTTATCGATCATGCCGGAGGAAACCGCCTTGGACGCCACCCTGTTGAGCCTGCTCGCCTGCCCGCAGGACAAGGGTCCGCTGCTGTTGGTCCGCGACGACAAGGGCGCCACCGCCCTCTACAACCCGCGCCTGCGCCGTGCCTACCCGATCGAGAACGGCATTCCGGTGCTGCTGATCGATGAGGCCCGCGATGTCGCCGACGCCGAGCACGCCGCCTTCACCAGCCAGCACGCCGACGCCTGAGCAGCCATTCGCTCGGTGGCGTACGATAGGCGCCACCGCGAATTATGGTGCGGGAGTGTCGATTTCACCGGTGAGATAGCGCTGCAGCGTGGGGCCGACGGCTGCGACCAGTTCGGGACCCGGCATCGAGGCCAGCGGTTCTATCTCCAGGATTTTGCGCGCGACCAGCACGCCGATCATCTGCGTACCCACCAGCGCGACCCGGGCGCGGCCGTCGTCCTCGGGCTTCGCGATCCGCATCCGTACCCGTTCCAGGACGACATCCAGGACAAATGTCCTGGCCAGCGCGGTATCGCCGCCCGCGAGAATGCTGCGCACCGCCGCGACGATCCCGGGACCGGCGGGGGAGTCCCACACCGCGAGCACCGAGCCGAGAATGGTTTCGCCGAGCCGATCCAGCGGCGCGGCCTCGATCCGGCGCAGTGTGGCTTCCGGATCGATCGGTAACTCGACCACCGCGGCGAACAGTTGCTGTTTGGTTCCGAAATAATGGTGGACCAGCGCGGGATCGACCCCGGCGTCGGCGGCGACGGCGCGGATCGAGGTCTTGTCGAAACCGATCTCGGCGAAGCGGGCGCGGGCGGCTGCGAGGATTTCCTCGCGTGTGTCGGAGCGACCCGGCCGGCGACCCGAGCGGGTGCCCCGGTCGCCGTTGGTCGTCGGGTCCTGTGCAATCTCCTCGGCCGTCACGCGGTCCGCCGTCGTAGCGTGGCCGCGCCCAGACAGAGCGCGACGATCGCGAAACCGGCAACGACGGCCAGGTCACGCAGCATCTGACCGGTGACGTCCGAATGTGTCGAAACCTGTTGCAGCGCATCGACCGCATAGCTCAGCGGCATCACATTGCTGATCGCCTCCAACCAGCCCGGCAACTGTCCGCGCGGAACAAGCAGGCCGCACAGGAAGATCTGCGGCGCGACCACCACCGGCATGAACTGCACGGCCTGGAATTCGGTGCGTGCGAAGGCACTTGCCAATAGCCCGAGTGCGACGCCGCAGACCGCATCGATCATGGCGATCACCACCACCCAGAGCGGACTGCCCGCCGAATCCAGGCCGAGCAGCCCGAAGGAAACCAGGCAGGCCACCGCCGCCTGCGCCGCCGCGGCCACCGAGAAGGCGGTGCCGTATCCGGCGAGCAGATCGAGTTTCGACAGCGGCGTGGTCAGCAGCCGCTCCAACGTGCCGGAGGTGCGTTCGCGCTGCATGGCGATCGCGGTGATCAGGAACATCACGATGAACGGCAGGATGCCGAGCATGCTGATGCCGACGCGATCGAAAATCGGCACAGGGTTGAACGGGTTGGGCGGGGTGTCTTTGTAGATGAAGTAGAGCAGCGCCATCAGGACCGCGGGGACCACGAGAATCATTGCGACAGTGCGGTGGTCGTTGCGCAGCTGACGCAGGATGCGTCCGGTCGTCGCGGCATAGGGGCGCAGTGTCGGCGTCCGGCGGCGGGGTACGAGGGTGGTGGTCATGCCGCACGTCCCATCGTGATCAGAGTGAGGAAGGCTTGTTCGAGGTTCTGCTCACCGGTTTCGGTGCGCAGCTCGTCGGGGCTGAGTTCGGCGAGCAGGTCGCCCTCGCGCATCAGCAGCAGTTTGTCGCAGTGCTCGGCCTCGTCCATCACATGGCTGGAAACCAGCAGCGTCGTTCCGTTCGCGGCCAATTCGTGGAACTGCTTCCACAGGTCGACGCGCAGCACCGGATCCAGGCCGACCGTCGGCTCGTCCAGGATCAGCACCTCCGGCTGTGCGACCAAGGCGCAGGCCAGAGACGCGCGGGTCTCTTGGCCGCCGGAGAGTTCGTCGCCGCGCTGGTGGGCGTTGTCCAGCAGGCCGACCGCGCCGATGGCCTCGTCGATGTCGTCGCGGTCGCGGCCGTAGAGCGCCGCGAAGTAGGCGACGTTCTCACGCACGCTGATATCGCGGTAGATGCTCGGTGCCTGGGTTACGTAACCGATCCGATGCCGCAGTTCCGCCGCGCCTGCGGGCAATCCGAGCGCGGAGATCTCGCCGGACGCCACGATCTGGGTACCAACGATGCTGCGCATGAGCGTGGTCTTGCCGCACCCCGACGGACCGAGCAGTCCGGTGATGGAACCGCGCGGGATGGTCAGCGAGATGTTGTGCAGGACTTCGCGGCCGCCGCGGCGCACGGTGAGGTTGCGAACCTCGACGGCATGGGATGAGTGCAGGTCCGTCATGGGACGCCTCAATTCATCGAGTGTTGAATTCACTGTGTGATGAATTTAGCGCGCTCGGAACTTTTGGGCAAGGCCCGTCAGTGGTGATGTGCCGGTGCTCCGGCCGGCTGACCGGGCTCGACCACGACAAACTGGCCCATCATGCCTTGATCCTCATGCCAGAGCAGGTGGCAGTGATACATGTACGGCGAGTTCGGATCAGCGGGTCCGTCGAACCGCATGGTGAGCTTCGCGGTGGCACTCGGCGGCAGGAAGATGGTGTCCTTCGGTCCGGTCAGTGCGTCGGGTGGTGGTGCGCCGTTCAGTTCGAGGACGCGGAACTGCACATCGTGAATGTGGAAGTTGTGCGGCATGCCGTCGTTGTTGTGCACCACCCAGGTTTCGGAGGTGCCCCGGGTGACCGTCAGATCGATCCGATCCATCGCCATCGGGCTGCCGTTGATGCCACTCAGATTCAGTTCGAAGCTCCGCTCGCGCACCGAATCGGAGCCAGCTGGCGTGGACGGATGTGCCAGTGCCGCAGGCAATTCCGGCGATGGCCGCAATGTCGATGCCGCACGCAGTTCGAGGACGTCGAAGCTGTCGTCACCGCCCGCGAATCGCTGCGTCCAGAAGTTCAGTCCCGCATCGAGTTTCGTGCTGCGCAGCACGGTACGTTCACCGGGCCGCACGCGAACCACGATTTCGGCGCGTTCGCCCGGTGACAGCCGCACCCGATCGAGGGCGACAGGACGTTCCAGCAGTCCGCCGTCGGTGCCGACCAGTGAGAAGCGGCGGTCGTCGGCGAAGCCAAAGGTGTAGACCCGCGCCGTCGAAGCGTTGAGCAGTCGCAATCGCACGAGCTCATCGCCGACATTCCGATACGGCGTGAGGGTTCCGTTCACCATGGTCCGGTCGCCGAGAAACCCGATGTCCCGGAACATGCCGTGCGACGAATCGAGCTGATTGCCACGGAATTTCACGTCCTGGACGATGACCGGCAGATCGTCGACGCCATAGTTCTTCGGTAGCGAAAGTCCTTCGGACACTTCGTCGTCGAGTAGGAACAGCCCCGCGAGCCCACGTCGGAGGTGCTGTTCGGTCGCGCCGTGCGGATGCGGGTGGTACCAGAGCGTGGCGGCGGGCTGGTCCACGGTCCAATGTGGTGTCCACGTGCCACCGGCCTGCACCATCTGATGTGGTCCACCGTCCATCGCCGCGGGCAGGTGCATTCCATGCCAGTGCACGGTCGACTGCTCCGAAAGATTGTTCCGGACTTCGACTTCCACCTTCTCGCCACGGCGCGCTCGCAGCGTCGGTCCGAGGTAGTCCCCGTTGAACCCCCACGTTTCGGTTGCCTGCCCAGCGCGGAATTCTCGTTGCCCCGAACGCATTTCGAGTTCGAAGACCCGCGTGCCATCCGCTCGCACCCGCGACTGTGCCAGCGGCGGAATCGCGAGCTCATTGTTGAATTCGCCGCTGCCGACAGTAGATACGGAGGCACTGCTGTACACCCACGTGACGCAGCCGCCAACCGATAGCAGCACCACCGCAGTGACCGCCGTGACGATCAAGAGCAACCGCCGCAACCACCGCGGCCGGGAAACCGAAGACATGCCGCTGACGGTATGGATCACGGGCCCTCGACCACATCCGGGAGCGTCCCTATTTCACCCCTGATTCCGCATGTGCCCCACGTCACACCACATGGCTGTCACGTCCGGCGGCGGTGCTTTGTCCGATGGTCGTCACCAACCAACAAACCTGCCCCGGTGACACCGACCATGGGAGCAATCATGAGTACAGCACCGCGTAGCGATTCGATGAGGGGCGGCGGCCGGGTGACGGGTGGGCCCACCACGCATCGGATCGTCGTACTCGGCGCGGGCTACACCGGCATGTTGGCCGCCATCCGGCTGGCCCGGCGGACCCGCAAACTCGACGTCGAGATAACCATCGTCAACCCGTCCGCCCGTTTCACCGAGCGGCTGCGCATGCACCAGGTCGCCGCGGGTCAGGAGTTGGCCGATAATCGGATCCCGGAGATCCTGGCGGGTTCTGGCGTCGAATTCGTCCAGGGCTGGGCGACTTCCATCGATCCCGAGGCACAGCGGGTCTACGTCGACGGCACCGGCACCGGCACCGGCACACTGCGCTACGACGAGCTGATCTACGCGCTCGGCAGCAGCACGGACGCCGACATCGTGCCCGGCGCCGCCGATCATGCCTGGACCCTGAACGATCCGCGCACCGCGCACCGTTTCTCCGAACACCTTGCGGTGGTCGCGGCCGAGGCCGGCACCGTCGCGGTCTGCGGCGGCGGTCTGACCGGCATCGAGGCGGCGGCCGAAATCGCCGAGAGCTACCCGGGGCTGCACCTCACGCTGATCAGCAGCACCGAACTGGGCGCGATGATGGGCGAAAGGGCCCGCGCCCACCTGAACAGGGTGCTCGATCGGCTCGGCGTTGCACGCAAGGTCGGCCAGGCGGTCACCAAGGTGCTGCCGGATGCGGTCGAACTCGCCGACGGCGAACTGGTTTCGGCCGACCTGACCCTCTGGACCACCGGCGTCCGCGTCTCGCCACTCGCCGCACAGGCCGGCATCGAAACCGACGCGCGTGGGCTGATCGTGGTCGATCCGACCCTGCGGTCGGTTTCGCATCCGAACATCCACGCCATCGGCGACGCCGCCGCGGTCCGCCAGGCCTGGGGGCAGATCCACGGCACCTGCCAGTCCGGTATGCCGACCGCCGCCTACACCGCCGACTCCATCGCTCGCCAGCTGAAGGGCAAGACCGTCAAGCCGTTCCGGTTCGGTTACTTCCACCAGCCGGTCAGCTTGGGCCGCAAGGATGCCGTCATCCAGTTCACCAAGGCCGACGACACCCCCGGCCGGTTCTACCTGACCGGACGCGCGGCTGTCTTGTACAAGGAAGGCGTGAGCAGCAGCCCGGTGCCGAGCTTCGAGCTGAGCAAGAAGATGACGGTTTCGGTCCAGCTGTCCAAGGGCGGCAAGGCCACGCGTCGGACCGTATGAACCGGCCCGGATCGGCCGTCCGCCACCCAGGCGGGCGGTTTCGGCATTCGTCCGGAAAGTTGGATTGCCAAATCCGGACATGCACTAGGAGCATGGTTCAGATGGTCGACGCCACGCCCGCGCAGGATCCATTCATCGAACACCGGCGGCTGCTCTTTTCCACCGCCTACCGGATGCTGGGCACCGTCACCGATGCCGAGGACATCCTCCAGGACACTTGGCTGAAGTGGAATGAGACCGATCAGTCGAGAGTCCAGCATCCCAAATCCTATCTGGTGCGCACGGTCACCAATCTGTCGTTGAACCGGCTCACCTCGGCCAAGGCCAAACGCGAAACCTACGTCGGCCCTTGGCTTCCCGAACCCCTGCTGACCTCACCGAATATCGCCGAGGAGACCGAATTGGCCGACACCGTCTCCACCGCGATGCTGGTGGTCCTGGAGACCTTGAATCCGGTGGAACGCGCGGTCTTCCTGCTGCGCGAGGTGTTCGGCTACAGCCACGCCGAAATCGCCGACACCCTCGACAAACCCGAGGCCACCGTACGGCAGATCGCGCATCGGGCCCGCTCACATGTGCAGTCCCGGCGCCCGCGCTTCGATACCGACAAGGCCGAGCGCACCCACATCACCGAACAGTTCATGGCCGCCTGTGCCGGTGGCGATCTCAATGCCCTGATGGATTTGCTCGCCCCCGATGTCACCTCGTGGTCCGATGGCGGCGGTGTGGTCACCGCGGCCCGGCGTCCGCTGTACGGGCCGGATCATGTGGCGCGCTGGGTTCTCGGCGTGCTCGCCAAGCCGTCGGTCGCGGGCATTGTCCTCGAGCCCGCGCATATCAACGGGGAACTCGGCGCGCTCGCGCGCATCGACGGAAATCCGGTGGCGGCGTTCACCTACGACATCATCGACGGCCACATCCACAACCTGCGCTTCCAGGTGAACCCGGGCAAGCTGAAGGGGCTGTACATGGGGACCGACGTCATCGGGTGACCACTCCGGCGTGTTGCTTTACGATCCTGCCGTGACCAGCCAGACCACGGAACCGAACGTGGACGGAGGACAGGTTCGGGTTTCCACCCTGGAGTTGTTCTTCGATCTCGTCTTCGTCTTCACCATCACTCAGCTCACCCACGTCTTCACCCACCATCCCGGCTGGGAGGCGCTGGCTCAGGTGGTGGTGCTTTTCGGGGTGATCTGGTGGATGTACAGCGGCTACGTCTGGCTCACCAACGAAGTGGCGCCGAGCAATTCGCAGCGCCGCACGCTGCTGCTGATCGGAATGTTCGGATTCTTCGTGCTTGCGCTGGCGATCCCGGACGCGTTCCACGGCACGGGTCTCGCGTTCGGTCTCGGCTACGTCCTGGTCAACACCGTGCACACGGCGCTGTTCTGGGTCAGTGGCGGCACCTCGGCGAGCCAGGCGATCAGGCGCATCGCGCCGCTGAACGCGCTCGCGGCTGCGCTCGTGCTCGCGGGCGGCTTCGTGCACGGCTGGTGGCAGTACCTGTGCTGGGGGCTGGCATTCGTGGTGCAGGTACTGAGTCCGTACCTTGTCGACACCCGCGATTTCGTGGTGCGGGCCAGCCATTTCTGCGAGCGCAACGGGTTGGTGATCATCGTCGCCATCGGTGAGTCGGTGGTCGCGATCGGTCTGGGCCTGGCGGGGGAGAAGCTGACCGTGCCGCTGACCGCCACCGTCGCGCTCGGACTCTGTCTGGCCTATGTGCTGTGGTGGGCCTATTTCGGGATCGATGACGACCGTGGCGAGCATGCGCTGGCCGCGGTCCCGGATCGGGAACGCTCACGTCCCGCGGTGCTCGCCTACGGCTACGCGCTCTACCCGCTGCTGATCGGCGTCACCGTCACTGCGGCGGGCATCAATATGACCATCGCGCACGGCAACGAACCCGCCTCCATCGCCGCCGCGTCCGCGCTCTCCGGCGGCGTCGCGCTGTACTTCTTCGGCCAGTTCTGTTTCCGGCTCGCCCTCGGTCTGCCGCGCCCGTGGTCGCGGCTGCTCGCCGCCGCGGCGGTGGCCGCGACCATCCCGATAGGTATCGCGTGGGTCGCCTGGGCGCAGCTCGCGGTGCTGGTCGCGGTCGGCTATGCCGCCGTGATCATCGACGATCTCGTCACGCTGCGCTCGGGCCAGCACAGTCGCTACCTCTGACTTTCGGGAACAATAGAGAGTCGTGCGCAATGAGGAACTCGCGGTCGAACCACCCGCCGCGGCTCGCCGACTGCTCGGCTCGACACTGTGGTCCGGACCGGTCGGCGTGCGAATCGTCGAGGTCGAGGCATATGGCGGCGATCCGGCCGGACCGTGGCCGGATCCCGCATCGCATTCCGGACGCGGGCGGACCAAGCGCAATGCGGTGATGTTCGGGCCCGCCGGCGTGCTGTACGTCTACCTCAGCTACGGCATGCATATGTGCGTGAACGTGACCAGCGGTCCGGACGGCACCGCGAGCGCGGTACTCATCCGGTCGGGCGAGGTGATCGCCGGGTCGGATACGGTCAGAAAGCGACGACCCGCAGCCCGCACGGACGCCGATTTGGCAAGGGGCCCTGGGAATCTCGGCAGCGCGCTCGGAATAACGCTGAGCGACTATGGAACTCCACTCTTCGACCCTGCCTCGCCGATCCGGTTGGAGCTGAACGGCGCGATCGACCCCGCCGAGATTTCCGACGGACCGCGCGTCGGGGTCAGCAGTGCCGCGGATGTGCCGTGGCGATTCTGGCTCGCGTCGCCTGCGGTCTCGGTCTACCGGCGCAGCCCGCGTGCCCCGATCGAGGCGATATAACACCAGGTCACAGGAGTTTTCGGGATCGGCGATGAGTTTTCGGCGCGGTGTCCGTCCTATCTGTTGAACGCGCTCCACCCGGCGCGACCGACCCGAAGGAAAGACAGATGACCGCCATCGCCCCCGCCGCCCCGATCACCACCGCCACCGTCGCCCACCGCCCCGGCAAGAAGATGACTACCGCGCTCTGGACCGTGCAGGTCCTGCTCGCGCTGTTCTTCATCATCGCCTCCGCCGCCCCCAAGCTGGTCGGCGCACATGCGGCGATCGAATCCTTCGACACGATCGGCTGGGGCCAGTGGTTTCGTTACTTCACCGGCGTCGTCGAACTCGCCGGTGGTATCGGCCTGCTGGTGCCTCGCCTGACCGGCCCCGCGGCCGTCGGCCTGACCATCACCATGGTCTGTGCCGCACTGACCCAGGTGTTCCTGCTCGGCGCGCCCGCCCTGGCGCCTTTCCCGCTGGTGCTCGGCGTGGTGTTCGTCTGGATCGCCTGGCAGCGTCGCGACAGCATCATCGCGGTGCGGGAGCTGCTGGCTCGCTGAACATCTGAACAACGCACACGATCGGCAGACCGCGGTCTGCCGATCGTCGTCGCGTTCAACGAAAATCATTCGCCCTGCGTGGCGGCGCGCGGCGACACTGAGGGCCATGCCGGTCGCGGGGACCGGTGCGGAAAGATGGGAAAGCGTGAGCGAACGAAGTGAGCGAACCATGTGCCGGCGCGCCTCGCGCACGCTGGAGTCGAGCGCCAGCGAGGCGGAGGCGTGAGCGGCGACATCATCGACGAACTGACCTGGCGCGGACTGATCGCGCAGTCCACCGACCTGGACGCCTTGCGCGCGGCGGCATCCGCCGGGCCGCTGACCCTCTATGCCGGTTTCGATCCCACCGCGGCCAGCCTGCACGCCGGACATCTGGTCCCGCTGCTGGCGCTCAAGCGGTTCCAGCGCGCGGGCCATCGCCCGATCGTGCTGGCCGGCGGTGCCACCGGACTCATCGGCGATCCGCGCGACGTGGGCGAGCGCACCATGAATTCGACCGATACCGTCGCGGAATGGGCGGGCCGGATCCGCTCGCAGCTCGAGCGCTTCGTCGACCTGGACGACTCACCCACCGGCGCGATCATCGCCAACAACATGGACTGGACCGGCCAGCTGTCGACCGTCGACTTCCTGCGCGATATCGGCAAGCACTTCTCGGTCAACGTCATGCTGGCACGCGACACCATCAAGCGCCGCCTGGACGGCGAGGGCATCTCCTACACCGAATTCAGCTACATGCTGCTGCAGGCCAACGACTACCTGCAGCTGCGCCGCAACTACGGCTGCACGCTGCAGGTCGGTGGTTCGGATCAGTGGGGCAACATCATCGCGGGTGTCGAGCTGAACCGGCGCGTCGACGGTGCGGCGGTGCACGCGCTGACCGTCCCGCTCGTTACCTCGGCCGACGGCAAGAAGTTCGGTAAGTCGACCGGCGGCGGCAGCTTGTGGCTCGATCCGGAGATGACCAGCCCATACGCCTGGTACCAGTACTTCGTGAATACCGCCGACGCCGATGTCGTGCGGTACCTGCGCTGGTTCACCTTCTTGTCCCGCGAGGAATTGGCCGAGCTGGAACTGGCCACGGCCGAGCGCCCGCACGCACGGGAAGCCCAGCGCAAGCTGGCCGAGGAAATGACGAATCTGGTGCACGGCGAGGCGAATACCCGGGCCGTGCAGTTGGCGAGTCAGGCCTTGTTCGGACGCGCGGATCTGCGTGAACTCGATGAGCCGACGCTGTCGGCGGCCCTGCGTGAAGCCGCAGTAGACGGCACGGTCGCCGAGGTCGGTGTGGGTGAACCGAGCACGATCGTCGATCTGCTGGTCGCCACCGGACTGTCGGAGAGTCGCGGCGCCGCACGGCGCGCGGTGAACGAGGGCGGAGCGTCGGTGAACAACGAGCGGATCTCGGATCTGGAATGGACGCCCGCCGATGCCGACTACCTGCACGGTCGCTGGTTGGTGCTGCGCCGCGGAAAGCGGAACTTCGCGGGCATACTGCGGGCGGGCGCATAAAGATCACGTGGCTCGGGTCACATTCGGGGGGCCCGAGCCCGTTTTTCGGGGTGTCAGATGGCCTCTGACCTGCGAAATGACATGCGTGTAGTGCGGATTTGACTCGTCGTTCTCCGCCGCGTAACTTTGTCCAAGTCAGAGCGACACGGACACCGACCCGGAGCCCAAAGCGCAGCGGAAACGTTGAGCACAGCGGCCTGGGAAACGAGGTAGGACGGGGAGCGCCTGGCGATCAGCATTGCCGGATCGGACGAGCAGACTTGACTCTGCGCGAGCGGTTGGGTAGGCTAGGAAAGTTGCCTCAACAAGCCCCCCGAGAGAATCTGGGGTTGAGTTGTGTGCGTGTGTTCTTTGAGAACTCAATAGTGTGTCGATGAATGTCAGTGCCAAATATTATTTTGGTTCCGGCTCCTCAAACCCCCGTTTGGGT
>NZ_JBITMA010000031.1:0-33902 GCF_044465765.1 Nocardia sp. NPDC049526
TGCACCCACCACCCGGTGGCCTGCGGGACCAACTGAACACGGAACGAAATCACCTGGACTCAATTCCGGGTGGTCTCGTCATCGGGGACCGCTCAGAGGAGATAAGCGGCGTATCGAAGGGTCGGCGACAGCGTCGAGACAGAAGTCGAACCACCAGCGCCTGAGGCGGCAGTGAAGACGAACGAATACCAATCTGCGGATAGCTTTTCGAACCGTCGAGCACCACTCCCTATTGGCTCGGCACTGGGCGAGTGGACCCAGCCGCAGACGGTGGAGCCCACGAACCAGTAGGCGCTATAGGAGTAGACGCGCCCATCGGTCTCGCGGTGAACCAAGCTGATATCGAGCCCGCCGAGACTCAGGTCTCGGCGCGTGTTCGGCCCATCCTCGCGCAGCATCTCGACCGCGATTTCTTCCATTTCCGGACGTGCGAAGCCGAAGCTCGCGGGCTGAAAAACCAACCCGACCACCAGGCCCGCGAACACCACCATCGGCACTGGTACGACTTTCCAGGACCCATCGGTGCGCTCCGCCGAGGAGATACAGCGTCTTGATCGCCCACGCCAGCAGGCACCCACTCAGCAGAATCCCGCCGATCACCAGGCCGAAGAGCTGATCGGACCGGTCAAGTTTTTCACGAACGGAGCCCGGTCGAGGTGGACGCACAAGAGAACCACAACACCGATAAGTGTCCCCGTCAGCACCGCGGAACCCGGCGCGGTGGCGGTGTCCTGTCCGCGCTCGGCCTTCCCATCATGAGCACATATTGTTTCGATTGGGACCTCCGCATTTCGACGACCGCGACCGAACGCAGACCAGTACGTTCCGGCATAGCAACACATACGCCTGCATCGACGTCGCCGCCCGCGCACCGACTCCCGCTCCTGAGCCTCGGTCACTGCCAACTCGATCAACTTTCGGCCGCGCAGTCTTCTCGACCCGCGAATCCTACAATTAGCCAAAGGATTTCAGGATCGACGTCATCGTCGCCACGACGATTCCGACCAGGCGCCCGACCTTTCGGTTGAGCGGACCGCGGCGAGGGCTGCCGCCGACGACGACGCGGACAACATCGAATTCGCTCAAATGGGCGAGCGGCATCCTGCCGACAGCGCTCTCGGGAGGTCGGTGGCCGCGCTCGTCGCTTCCGGCCTCATCACGGATGAAGCCGGACACGAGGCGCTCGACGGCGCACGTGCAGCGAGGGCTACTTCCGGTATCCGGTCGGACCTCATACTTCGAGCGTCCCGGGACTTTGCGGATGCCGCTGTCGCTCAGGCATGGGGACAGGCTGGGGCGGCACAATCCCCTGGGGGACCGTCGGAAACTGCGGCACCAGCGGTGGGGTCTCCTCGAGGCCCAGTTCCGTCTGTGCACGGATGACGACAGCATAGGCTTGCTTAAGCGTTCGCTCGACTGTGACGGCAAGCCGGTATTCGGCATACGACGCAAGACCACCACCGGCAGTATGGCGTTCGGCGTAGGACGCTGGCACTATTTGATCCAGGTTGGCCGCAGTCAACATATCCTGCAATCGAAAGACCCGGTCCTGGAGTTGGCGCAGGGCCGTCGAACCTACGGTGGACGCTCGTTGCGCGATGGCGGCCGCCGCGCCGTCGGCGCCATGCCACACCGTCTGATGACCTTGCAGATCATTCTGGGAGGTCAAATACGATTCGGCGGCGAGCCCGGCAAGACCGGCGGCATTGTCCGCAGCCAGTAAGGGCGGGGTCACGGGACGAGTCACGGGCGGGGAAACCGCGTATTCCGGGGTACCTAACGTATCGGCCAGATCCTGGAAAACGTCTCGGGCTTCAACTATATAGTCGGCCAGGGCTTTCGATGCCTGGGGTGGCGGATCGAGCCGCACCTGCCAGCCCTTCGGCTCCGGCGTGGGTGGGGTGGGCGGCGGTCCCGGGGATGGCGCTGGCGTGGGATCGGCTGCCTCGTCCAACATGTTGATCTCCATCAAGCTGCCTGTTGCAGACGGTTGAGCACCAGCGTCTCAACATCCCCCGAACCGGCACCAGGAACCTCCCAGCAATGGGGACCGTACTGGTGAGATCGCGTAATCATTCGTGAGTTCCATTCGTGAGTTCGTGGTGACCAGCTGGCATCTTTGCCCAGCCGCCGCCCAGACCCGGCGAAGCTGATGCGAATCATGCCCGCGCGGCCAGCATTCCGCTGCGAAAATGGCTGTGCGCCCGATGGATTTCGAGTACACAGCCCTCGCTCATCTTGCCCGCCTCAGTCGCCCGTGTTCGACCACTCCCGGCGGGACTCGCCCTTCGCGGCCAGGGTTTGCTCGGCGTCGTGGAAGTAGGCGAAATCATCCGACTTGCCCCACCGCGGCACACCCGGTCCGGCGCCATCGACCCTGTGGCCACCACGCCCAGGCCACCATGCTTTGTGCCCGATCATCGCCGTGAGGGCGGGTGTGAAGAACATCGCCATGACAAACGCGGCGATTCCGATACCGACCGAGATGGCGAAGCCCATCTGTGAGAGCGCGTTGTTGCCCGCGAGCATCATCGACGCGAACGTACCTGCCAGGATCACGCCGGCCGCCGCGATGGTTGGTCCGGTGTGCCGGACTGCCAGTGCGGCGGCGTGTTTCGGTTCATTGCCCGCGTGTGCTTCCTCCCGTAGCCGGGCGACCATGAGGATGTTGTAGTCGGTGCCGAGTGCGACCACGAACAGATACATGATCACCGGCAGCGTAAACATCAGGCCGGATTCTCCTTGGATGTGCTGGAACACCAGTACCGCGGCGCCGAGCGTGGCGGCGAACCCGAGGAATACCGACGCCATCAGGTACCACGGCGCGACCAGGCTGCGCAGCAGCAACCCGAGCACGATCATGATCAGGACCGCCGCCACCGGGAACACGATCGCGTAGTCGCGGGCCATCGCATCCTGAAAGTCGACGAAGACCGAGGTCATCCCGCCGACCGCCGCAGTGGTGCCGACGGGTGCGGCCGAGTGCGCGACATCCCGCAACGGCCCTTCGACAGTGTCCAGAGCGGCGTCCGACTCGGGCACGTCGGTCAGCGTCACCACGAAATCGGCGATCGTCTTGTCCGCAGACAGCTTCGGTTCGGCCACCTGTCCGACGCCGGGCACCGCACCCAGCGCGCTTCGGTAGGTGTTGAGCTGTTCATCGGTCAACTCGCCACCGCCGGAACGCAGCAGGACGTCCGAAGGCTGCGTCGTCCCCGCGGGCATATCCTTCACCAATTCCTTACTGTAGACCACGGATTCGGATGCCTGCGAGGTCGAGCTGGAGCCGAGGTCGAAGGTCGGGTGGAAACCGAACGCGAACACCCCAAGCGCGATCAGCACCCCACCGGAGATCACCGCGAAAACGCCGGGCCGCCTACCGAGCGCGTTGCCAGCTGCGGCGAAACGCGCACCTTTCGGCTCGGTCCGCCAAGCCTTGGACGGCCAGAACACCTTGGTGCCCAGCAGCGAAACCACCGCTGGCACCAGCGTCAGCCCAGCCACCAGCGCCACCGCCACCGCGATCGCCAATGCCGGCCCCAGCGCGCGGAACATGCCGAGCGTGGACAAAATCAGCGCCATGAACGCGATGATCACCGCGCCCGCCGCGGAGGTTATGGCCTCGCCAACGCGGGTGACGGCACTGACCATGGCGGTCTTCGGATCTTCGCCCGCACGCAGCCGCTCGCGATAGCGGAACATCAAGAACAGGATGTAGTCGGTGCCGACACCGAACAGCACGACCAGCAGGATAGCGTTGACCGAGGCGTCGATCTGCAAGTTGAATGCCTTGGCCACCATGGCGATCAACCCATTGACCATGCTGGAGATCGCACCGATCACGAGGATCGGCAGCAGCGCGATCACCGGGCTGCGGAAGATGACCAGCAGCAGCACCAGAATCAGCACGATCGTGGCGACACCGATGATCACCATGCCCTTTTCGCTGGATTCCTGCTGGTCCAGCGACTGAGCCGCCTGACCGGTGATGCCCGCCTTCAGCTCGGTACCCGCCACGCGTTGCTTCAGTTCCGCGCGCAGCGCTTTGACCGCGTCGCGTTGGGTAGCGTCACTCGGACTGGTCACCTTGGTCATCTCCACCGCGAAGATCTGGACAAGGCGGTTCTCCGACGGCGGTACCGGCTGGATCACGGTGACGTCGGCGATCCGTGCACCCAGCAGCTCGGTGCCGATCGATGCCACTGACGCCGAATCACCCGCGGTCAGCGGCGCCCCGTCCGCTCGGGCGAACACAATGATCGCAGCGGGCGCCGAGCTCTGCGGAAACGACTCCTGCTGCACCTCCAACGCCTGGATCGACTCGTAATGCGAAGGCAGAAAAGCGGATTGGTCGGTCGTTGATTTGAGTTCCGGTGCCGAGACCACCACGGCAATGGTGAGCAGCATCCACAAGCCGATCACCTTCCACGGATTGTGGACCACCACGGCCCCCAGTCGTGCGAACATCTGCGCAAATCCTTTCCGGATTCGTAATGAGCTGGGGCAGTTCAGATTTCGAGGTCTCGCGAACTCGGGTTCGGCAGCATTGAACTAGAGGCCGGGAGCCCGGCCCCGAAGGGATTTCGCGATCAGAAGACATCAAGTTGGGCCCCACCACCAGGCATCAGATCCGGGCCGCGGCCCACGGATCGGACGCTGGAGTGTTGCCAGTGTGCGCACAGTGGGGTCTTGCTCGAACTGTTCAATCCGAGCAAGGGATGGCCCTGGCCGACGAGCATTCGCACGTTTACTGCGCCGCCTGAGCTATATCGACTAGTCAGCGCAGCGGCTTCGATGACGGTCACCAATCCTCCATTAATTGTGAACAATGTTCGCAGTTGCAGAGTAGATGTTTGCTAACACAGTTCGCAACTATCGGGTAGTGGCATGCTGACTGGCATGACACCGACGGCTTCCTCGACCTCATTGTGGTTGCGAGGCGATGATCCCAAACCGGGGCCGCGCCGCAGCTACACCCTGGACGAGGTGGCGGACGTGTGCGTCCGTCTCGCCGACGCGGAGGGGCTGAACGCACTATCGATGCGTCGCATCGCGGACGACCTCGGGACCGCCGCGGCCTCGCTCTATCGGTATGTCGACGGCAAAAAAGACCTACTCGCGCTCATGGTGAACCACGTAGCCGCTGAATACGACTACCCGCCCCTAACCGGAGACGTGTGCATTGACGTCTTCGCAATGCTGGACCAGGCACGGGCGTTGCATCGACGACACCCATGGTTGAGGGAGGGTTTAGGAGAGGTTGTTTCGTTGAACCTCGGTCCGAATTCGATGCGATATCTCGACCACATGGCTGGCGCCTTGGTTCAAGCGGGACTCGACGCGAACGCGACCCTGATGGGTATCAGCCTACTGTCGGGGTGGGTACGCGCCTTCGCCGGCTTGGAAGCAGCGGGGTTTTCCGCGCCTAGCATGGGTGAGTCCGACCACATTCCGAAGATGCTGGCTCATGGTGTCTACCCGCATCTGACCGCGCTGCTCGCCACTACCGAGTCCGCGACCACACCAGTCGACAATGATGCGGTGTTCCGGGCAGGCATCGAAGCACTGCTGTTCGGCATCATCCCTGGCGGTGGTCGACCAAGCGGAAGCTAGGACACGCTGTTCAGCTCTTGCCGTACTCGCGTCTACAGAACGCAAGCGCGCGAGTGGTCGATCATGCTGGGGACCACGGCTCGTGTGCGAGAGGACAATTCGCGTACGCTTCTGCCTAGCGAATTGCCGTTCCGACTGTTGCCGGATGCGCGGGTAGGCGCCGATGTTTTGTGCAGATGTGCGGGGCCGACACCGAGCCTGGTGCAGCACCGCACGCATGAACCGCTTGACGCATGCCCAGGATCAGTCGCCGACGGAGCGGCGGGCGATGGCGAGTTGCGGGTGGCACTCACGTGGTCATTGTCGTGGGCACTGATGGCGGCGCGGTGACCGGCTTGGTGAACCAGCCTGCGTAGGCCAGCAACAGGCCGACCACGGCCAAGGCGCCGAAAAAGATCCGGGCCACGAGCGTTGCGGTCGGTGATTGCATGGTGCTATCGACGCCCGACTCCATTGCTTCGGGGTTTGCGATCAGGACAAGGCCCCGTAGCGCGACGAACCAACCGAAAAGCGACACGGTGACAGCGAGCGGTCCGAGCCAGTACGGTGACCGCCAATGATGATAAGCCCGTCGAAGAGCATCAGGGTGCCGACCAACCAGACGTGGACGGGATCGGCGAACAGATCGAGGTCCAGGCTGGGCAGGCGGATGGCGTAAATGATAGTGAAGGTTGCGATATAAGGGACCGATGACGCGGGCGAACGTCCGGCTACGTTCCTGCGCCTCGACGCTGGCGGTTGACATGTTGCTCTGATCCTTTCTATGAGTCGGCCAGCTTTACTTGCCGTCCTCGACAGATGGTTGCTGATGTGCGTCGGGCCGGTAGCCGGTCTGGTGGAGCACGGCGCGCAGATACTGCTCGATTTCGTCGGCCGTGCTGGTGTCCGGCCGGGTAGCCAAGTGTTGCCAGACCGCTCCGGTGAGCAGGTCCAGCAGCGTGTTGAGGTCAGTGTCCGCAGGTAGCTGCCCACGATCACGAGCCCGCTCGAGCATGTCCCGACGCGCCCGGTCGCGATGCTGACCGAACAGGTCCTGGTAGGTGCGCGCAAGTTCGGGGTTGCCCTCGATGGCGCCGTAGAGCCGCCGTAAGAGGTGGCGTTGGCGCGGGTTTGCGAGAGCATGAGCCCACCCGGACAGCGCGTGCGCGATGTCGCGAATCTCCGGCGTTCGCGGAGGGTCGCCGTACGCGGCCTCAACCGAGGCGATCAATAGCCGAGTCTTGTCCGGGAACCGCCGGTACACGGTTGCCCGGGTGACTCCGGCGCGCCGGGCAACCAGCTCGACGCTGGTCATCTCCGCGCCGCGTTCGATCAACAGCTCCAACGCCGCGTTCAGGATAGCGGCATCGGCTTCCCTACTCCGAGGGCGGCCAGGAGCGCGGTCATCGACACCCATGTCACTTACACATACAGATCTGCTCCGTAGTGTAAAGAAGCGGTCCTGACCGTCCCGGATCAGCGGGGCACTAGGCCGGTGTCGATGGTAGCGAAGACGGAGTCGGCCAGGGACCGCACACGTGTGGCGGGGATTTCGCCGGTAGCGACGAACGTAGCCAAGCCCTGCATAACGCAGCGCATGGTGAGCATGATCGCATCTACTGAAGGCCCACGAATCGCCCCCGCCCGCCATGCGTCCCCGATTGCTCCCGCGAAGGTGTCACGCACCGAACCGCGCACCGCAGCCAACTCCGGATGGACATCGCCGTCGGCGACGGATCCGCCGAACATCAGCTGGGACAGGGCAGGCTCGGCCGCTACGAACTCCAGGTAGCGATGGCCGATGGCGTGCAGCCTTAGCAGCGGGTCATCGACCTCGATGGCGGAGAGGGCTTGCGCCAACTCTCCGAAACCCTGCGTCATCACAGCGGCGAGCAGTGCCTCCTTGTCAGCGAAATGCCGGTACGGCGCCGCTGCGGACACTCCCGCCCGCGTCGCGGCCGCGCGCAGCGTCAGCCCCGCGACTCCGTCCTCCTGCACCAGTGCGCGTCCGGCGTCGACCAGCGCTCGGCGCAGATCTCCATGGTGATAGGCCTTGCGCTTCGATGTTGACATCATTTACATTGTCTTTCGTAGATGTGAACAATGACAACTTTCTTCCGACAAAGGCGAGCCATGTCCTACCGCATCCACACCGTGCATCGGCGAGTACTTTCGACAACTCCCGAAAATTTATGGGCCGCATTGACATTGCTCGGCACGGACGATGACCCGCTATATCCGCCGGAGTGGGGATGGGTGCGCTTTCCCGAGGGTCTGCACTCGGGCGGCAAGATGGTCCAGCACAACGGCGTGAGCCCGATCAGCTACCACATCGAAGAAGTCGAGCCGCCGCGACGGCTGTGGTTCGGCGAAATTCCCGGAATCGCTGGAAGTCACGGATATGTCCTGGAGCCGGTCGACGGAGGCACTCGGATCAGCCACGCGCTATCGGCAGAGCCATCGATCATCCCGTACCTCCTCTGGACGGTGGCGTTGCGCCACAGCCACGACGCTATCAGCGAGCGCATCTTGGACAATCTCGAGTTCCTCGTCACCGGTGCGATTGCCGATCCATACCATCCCGGGTTGGGTGCGCGAATCTTAAAACGACTCCTCCGGAACCGGTCCACGAAAGTCGCTCCGCCGCAGCATCTCCACCAAGTGGAGCCCCGGGCTCAGCCGCCCATGTAGCCGATTCGAGGCCTCCGGCTGCACAGCGAGAGCGAACGTCCTCAGCGACGGCCACCGCGTCAGTGAACTGCGCGATTGCGCGATGAAGCGCCGGTCGGCGGCGGTGATTGACGCTTCGCAAACGGACGACTCGGAGAGCGAAGTATGCCGTGCCGAACCAGGCCCTCTCCAGATAGTTGCGAACGCCGTTAGCAAATGTATATTCTGTAATTGCGAACTTTGTTCACAGTCGCCGAGTTCGGTGTGTTCGCCGAGTTGAGTTGGGTGGTCGGAGCGCGTCCGCCGTCGAGGCTGGCCTTACCGACTTGTCATCTAGGTCGCGAGAGGACTATCGCTAGTGGGGGTACAGATTCTCGAGTGTGCCGCGTGTGGCGGATCAGCTCGAGACTTCAGCGGACAAGGCCCTCGTCGAGGTCATGGATGGATCGCTGCCCGGCTTGACGCCGTGGCACGACGTGCGGGTGGCCGCCCCCTGGACACAAGACGTTGTCTGGGATCTCGAACGGCTGGGCGTCCAGGCTGTATCTGCCCCGGAGACGCAGCGGATCGCGCGCCGTCACCCTCGTCACATCTGACACCTCTGGCCATGCCACCCCTGGACAACACACAGCAACTTGACTTCATCATCACCAGATCCAGCAAAGAGATAGCCGCCACGAACCTGGATACAGCTGTCCTCTCGCGTCGCCGACGCGGCTGCGTCGTCGACTACAGCAGGCCTGTAGCAGCCAATTCCTCCTCGGTCCCAATGCTGAGGGCTTGAAAGGGAGTCGGGTATGGATGAATCGTTGCAGGTCGATCCCGACCTACTGCGGGCACAGCACCAGACGCTCGCCGCGATCGTCGACGCCGCACAAGCGAATCTGAAGGAGCTGAAGGACCGGCTCGCCCAGGAGGGCGAGTGCTGGGGCGACGATGAGCCCGGCCGTAAGTTCGGCGAAATCTATGCGCCTGCAGCGAAAAGGGGAATCACCGGATTCGAGAACCTGGTCGATAATCTCCGCGGCATACGTGACGAAATGGCACAGGTGGCCGACTCCTTCCAGAATCAGGACCGGGAAAGCGGATCGCGGCTGGCGCGGACTGGTTTCGACCCCGACCCGATCACACCGATCGGGCGGTCGGTCGAACAGCCGATGTGGCAGAGTCCCGGGCTTCACCAGTCCGCTGCGCCGGTCAGCCGCGACGATTCGAGTCCCGACACCAGCCGAGCTACGTCCCCGGAAAGCGAAATCCCAACGACGCCTTACGGATCCGAGCCACAAGGACTCCAACTGGGGAGGAACCCAGGTGCGCCTTCTCAACCGGAGTCCGCAGGAAATGGCGATGAGTCCGGGATGCCCCTGGGCCAACCGGCGCCGCAGCCCCCCAGCTCTGATGCACCAGCTAGGACGCAAACCTCTGCCGCATCCACTACACCCGTCACATCGCCCGCTCAGGCTCTCGCCGCACCGGCCACCTCGACAGCGCGGCCGGGCGCGGCGGCCGAGAATCCGGCAACTGCGGCGAAATCCCCTGCTACGCCGTGGTCGCGGCCGAGAGTCGAGACATCTGGGCAGCGAAGTACCCCTGGTACACCATGGTTGCGGAACACACCCGCCGGTTCTGCAGGGGCACAGATTTTCGCACCGCACCCCACCTCCGAACAACGTCAGGCAAAACCCGAGCAGCCGAACAAGAGTGAAAAATTGCGCCGCTCGAAGTCCGAACCGGCACAACCGAAACGAACCGATGTGCGGATCACCCCGGAGGCACTGGAGGTGATCCGGGAACTCGCCGCACGGCACGGACTGCGGATCGTGGGATTCGAAACCTCAGGTATCCAGGAACACACTGCCCGCGAGATCGCGGCGGCCGTCGACGACATACTCGGGAAGTATCCATTTCTCGACCTCTGCGGCATCGAGATCGCCGACCTCGGCGGCACGGTGTCCCACATAGTGTGGGATCGGACGGTCGACGATGCATGCCCCGCAGCATGGATTGTGCTCGACCGAATCTCGACGTCGAATAGCACCCTCGTTGCCGAGACGATTTGCACTGCAACCGAATTCACTGCCCTGGCAACAGGTTCATCGTATGAGCGACCGATGTATTCGACCGTTGTGCGCGACCTCGGCCGGATTCTGGAAGTCGTGGCCGGTCCCCGCATCCGGCAGCTGGCACAGCGTGCTCTGATCACCGAATACCACCGCGTCAGCGGGCCGTGGGACCGGAACGACACCCTGGCAGGTGTCGTCCGTGGGTATCGGAAGTGGTGTGCCCCGCTGACTAGCCGCAGCTTCGTCGGCAATCGTTTCAATCCAGGTGCTGGTCTGGTGGAGGCGTTCGCCGAGGTCGAATTGTGTGGTGAGAACGCCTGCGGTCCGGCGAAAGTTCTATATCGACTACTAGTAGAGAACGCGAGGTCACGGTCGGGGTCCTGATGGTGCGAATCCCGGAGGGGTTCCCGCAGTGGGCGGCGGAGATCGTGGCGGCGCATTGTCCAGTGGCGGATACGGGCGCGATGTGGCGAGTCGCGCAAGCATGGACCGACGCTGCCGATGAGTGCCGAGCACGGCAACACGAGCTGGAGCGGGCCAAAGCGGACGTCGTCGCCGCCAGCGCTGGGCACACCGCACACGCGATCCAGCAAAGTTATGACCAGCTGATCGCTGACACACAAGCTCAGGCCGAGTACAGCGATCAGCGGGCCGAGCAGTCGGCCCAAGGCGCCACCGCGCTCGAGCTCGAGATCTACACCATCATCGGCGTCATCGGCATACTCGTGGCATCGCTGGCGGTGACCATGCTGATGCCGCCGCCTGGCAGTATCGCAGCCACGCTGGCCAAGCGAGCCAAGGCGAATGCCGCGATGGCGGTGGCCCGACGTAACACCCTGGCCTGGCTGGCCCAGCTGGCGGCTCGGTACTCGCGATTCGCCGCTGCACATCCGTTGGCAACCGCAATCGGGTGGGGCACTGCATTCGGCGTCTTGGCGGGCGGCGGCGTCAACTTGGCCGCCCAGCAGCTGCAGATTGTGCAGGGACACCGCGAGGCCATCGACAGGAAGTCGTTGGGGGTGGCGACCGCGGCCGGGGCAGTGGGCGGCGCGGTCGGTGGTGGCGTCGGCCATGGCGTCGCACGCGCGGTTATCCGGGCCGGCGCGAATTCCGCGTCGCACGCCATACCCGTGCGCCGGCAGGTGCTGGCCGTACTCGCGGCGGGCGCCACCGGCGGTCCGACCGGCGGTGTCGCGGGTGGTCTCACCGCCTTGGTTCTAACCGGCGGCGAGATGCGTGGCAAGGACCTGATCCAGATGGCGTGGAGCGGGCTCGGTGCGGGTCTCGTCGGTTCGGTGGGCGCCGGGGTGCGGGCCGTACGGATCGCCGGCCATGCGGGTACACCTATTGCCGACCGAACCATCCCGGATGTCGGCCGGCCAGTCGATGGCACTCCGCCGCAGGTAAGAATTCCCGAATCCGTCTCCGGTGATGGTCGGTCACCATACGTCTCCCCGGAGACGGTCGGGGAGGTCAACCGTGTAGGCCGCGACCTCGTCGGACAGCTCCGTCCCGACGACTTCCCGGCAGGACCGCAGCGCGACGCCGCCATCGACTTCGCGAATAGCCAGCCGCGTACGCCCGGCAAGCTCCGAGAGCCGAGCATCGACGAGCTCGTGAGGATGGCCGACGCCGAGCACCTACGGATGTTGATGGGCCTGGACCAGGGCGGAGGAACCACTCTACCGAGGAACGGCCCCGGTCAAGAGCCGGGTTCGCCGTACTCGCCTACGCCGTCGACCCCTTCGTCACCGAACTCGCCGTCGCCATCCGGGGGCGGTCGGTGGCGCGCCTGGGACATGGCGGAAATGCGGAGCATGATCTCGACCCCCGAACCACCCCAGCCCGGTTCGGGCGGGCCGTTGTCGGCCAACAATCGGGTCGAATCTGGTGGGCTGCTTGTGCATCCGAACCCGACCCACCAGAGCACCGGGAGTTCGGGCGTGACTATCACACCGCCCGAAAGTGGTTGGGGCAGGCCGCTATCGCCGACCAATCAGGTCGAACCCGGCGCCGTGCAGATGCGCCCGGACCAGGCGAGCACCGGAGTGATCACCGACGCGCCGATCACGCAACCGAAGGCCACGGCGCTCCCCACCGAAAGGTTCGTCAGCAACGACGGCAGCGCTGACTACATGATCGTGCGCGACCCTGACCAAGTGATGAGGCTGCTGAATCCAGGGCACTTGGACGTCGATGCGCCACAAGAACCGATGGGCCTGCGGCGAACTATCCACGCCCCCGCACCGCCCACCGCGGGCTCCGACAAAACCCCTCTCGTCAACCTCGATTTCGATGTGCACCCCATCCGACCCGAAGCGAACCCCACCCAAAGCTCAGAACAACCCGGTGCAAATGAATCCACCGCATCGGCGGGCTCGCTGAAACAAGGCACCGACGTCACATCGCAGGTATGGCCGAGCTCGGTCACCAACAATCCTCCCCTACCACCGACCTCACCGAAACCCGAGGTCACACCACCAGCGGCGTCTTCACGCCCTACCACCGACGCGAACCACGCAGTCAAGCAACCGCCATCGGTTGCGGATGCCACATCGACCACGACTCGCGCCGAGACCGACCCCGTTCCACAAACGAGCCCATCGACATCGGGTCGCGATTCGGCCGCACGAGCCTCCGCACCGGAAGCGACCGTCGGTGCCGCACAGACGAACCCACCGATCCCCGTCCCGCACGCCACGCCCCCCGCGACACCGCAGGCCAACACACCTCAACCCCACACCACACCACAAGACGCACACGGCAACCCACCTCATCAACAGCCCGTCACCCCACAGGCCGCACCAGCCAACACTCCACAGCAGCACGTCAACCCGCAAGGCGCGCAGGCCAACTCACCACAACAACCGCACGCCGCAACACCTCCCCCCGGCGCACGCGCAATAAACTTTGCGGCCCACCCGCTCCAACCAGCAGCGTTGGCTGGTGCGGCAGCATTGGGCGGACATCAACCATCGGATCCCGATACCACCGCAGCACTCTCGGCACCCCTGCCCGCGATGTCGGGTGGGCAGCCCACCGACAACAGCGAAACTCCCAGCGATCCCACTGAAACGCCCCGGGGCCGAACTCGCCCCTTCGCCGCAACCAGCGGCCGATCGGCCACCGACAACGACGAACCCACCGCCGACCCCGAGGAGTTCCCCACCCCGCCGGGCACCACGTGGACCGACCCACGGGAACGCAACGTTCAGAAAGACCCCCGCGAACACAACGTGTGGCAGGACCCCCGCGAACACAACGTGCAGAAGATCCCGCCAAGGGACTACATCACCATCCCCGGGGTTTCCTACCCACTCGACAACGAAGGACCCGACAACGCCATACCCATAATCCCGCACACACCCTCCCTCACCCCGATCGACCTGCCCGCCGAATCCACCCGCTTCACCCCCACGCCCCGAAACCCCGACGACAACACAGCAGACGCAGCCAACCCCGCACCGACACGCCCCCCTGAGGTCACACCGCTACCCCGTGATTCGGCCACGCACCCGAATCATCAGGACGCTGTCCCCGAGAAACCCGACACACCAATCCTTCCGGCAAAGCACACCCTCGAGTCGAACCCGGAGGCCGAAGGCGCTCCCCAAAAACCCGCCGGCCCGCAACAGAACCCGCACAGCCTCGAATACAACCCCCGAGAAAGCGGCGTGTCCGCCATCAGCGGAGTCCCGCATCTGCAACCCGCCGCACCACCCAAAAAGCCGGTGGACCGCAAACGCCTGGTCATCCAAGCACAAGCGACGATGGACGACGACTCGAACAAGAAGAAACGCAGAGAGCGAAAACCGCGCGAGAAACAACCCCCACCCCCACCCCCACCCCCACCGCCGTCGTCGTCACCGAAGAACGCGGCGGCTCCCGCCACACCGACACCAGGACCTCCCCCACCCGAGCGGCCGAAGCCCAAGCAGTCGAAAGCGCAGGCCGCAGCCGAGCCAGTCGTTCGCACCGCGCTGCGAGATTGGCCGCATGCCGCACAGGTCGATACCGCCGCGGCGATCGCGGCGGCGTTGGTGCTGCAGGCGCTCACCCGACCTGATTTCGATCCGCAGCGGGATCGCGATCCGCGGGTGTCGGCGTCGATTCATGGGGAACCGGGCAATCGGTGGGCTCTGGTCGAGGTGACAGACGGTAACGGCGACATGCCGACTCGTTCCCAGGACGGCAAACCTGGGTGGCCTGCCATCGACTCGATGATCGAGAAAACAGAGGCGTCGGGCTACGAGTTGCCGCAGGGTGCGAGAAAGACGGTGTGGTTCAAGCTCTTCGAGGCGGCGGGCGATGGTGATCCGTCGCAGGCGATGCCCGAGCCGGATCTCGACCTGATCTTCGTGCCGGGCACCGTCGAGCGGGGGGCCTCGCAAGCACGGCGGGAGGTCCGCGACCTGCTGCGGCAAGCCGGTATGCCGGACGAGCGAGTCGATGATGTGCTGTCGGTGGTTTCGGACGCAATGCAGAACGTTGCGCGACACGTGCCCGACTCGGATGCACAAGTACGGGTTTGGCGAAACGGGCGCATCGAGATCGGCGACAACAGCCAAAACTTGCCACGGCCCCAGGAAGACAGTGACACCGAGGCGTTCGCCGATGAGGAAGCCGATGAGTGGGATCTGGGCGCGTTGTTGCCCGGCACCCATGGCCGCTTCTTCCGAGAGATGGTCGGTCAGCTTGCCAAGATGTGGGGCGTCAGCCTGGAACGCGCTGGGGGCAAGACGATTTGGTTCGACTTCGGGACGACGGGTCCTGCCGACGTCAACGGGAACTACTCCGCTACACCATCAGCTCCCCAATCCACACCCAGCGAACCGACGCCAGCCGCGGCGAGCGATCCCAGAGCCGACACCACTCCAGCAACCCCCGACGATCAATCCGACAATGTCGGAGACGGCCGACCCCCGACCGACAGTGAGCAGGCCACCGACCCGGTGTTGCAGCGGGCCAAGCAGGGTGATCCGGCAGCCTTCCAAAAGCTGCGTAACCGGCACGGGCGGGAAATTCTAGAATTCGTTCTCGAACAGTTAGGGGTTCGACCGGCCAAGGGCGACGGTCCGGCCCAGTCTGTGCTGTTCGCACAGGCGATCAATCTCGCGCAGGCAGTCAATCGCGCCGTGTTCACCAATGCCGAGCGGCAGCAATGGGTCTTCGTAGAGGGGGATGATGTCACCGGAGCATTGCAGCGCATGGCGCGGAACATGTTGGAGCGCAGACTCAAAGCAACGCCGCCGCAGACTTCCAACAAGCTGACCACCACCCTCGACCCCGAACCGCGGACCGGCGTCTCGGAGACCGACACCAAAACCACCCCGCACACAACTGATGACACTGATAAGCCACCCGAGCCGAGCAGCTCGAAGTCGGAGCCGTCGAATCATGGTTTGACCGATCAAGAGGTCGAAGTGGTTCGAATGGTCGCGTCGGGAATGTCCAACAAAGCCATCGCGGACCGCTTGAACCGATCCGAGAGCAGGGTGAAGTTCTATATCAAGGCGATCGGCGACAAGCTGGGAATCCACGGTCGGCACGGGATAGTGAACGCAGCCCGAGCCAGCGGCATCGTCGGCGACGAAGATATCGCTGAGTCATTCCAGGAGATACCGAGTGGCATTTTGACCGAACAAGAGGTCAAGGTACTCGACCTGGTCGCTGATGGCATGTCCAACAAGGACATTGGGGTAGCCATGGGTTTGTCCTGGCTCACAGTGAAGGCCCACTTGGCCCGCATCGGCGGCAAACTCGGGACAGGCGATCGAGCCGGAATGGTGGCACGTGCGCTGCACGCGCGCATCCTCCCTGCCCGCATCGGCGGCGAACTCGGCACAAGCGATCGAGCCGGAATGGTGGCACCTGGGCTGCACGCGCGCATCCTCCCCGTCACCGATTCCGGTCATGCCCTCGGCCACAACGTGCTGACCGAGGAGGAGATCGAGATGCTCGCCCTCGTTGCGGAGGGCATGACGAATAAGGAGATAGGCGTCGTCGTGTCCGCTGACGTCGTGCAGTCACCCGACGATGTGAAAGAACAACTGAACCGGATCGGTGACAAGCTCGGCATCCGCGAACGCGCGGGAATGGTTGGGCGGGCGATGCGCGCGGGCATCCTCCCACTCGCCGACCCAGTGGCTGAAGAACCCGCTCCGATGCCCGGTCGTGACGTGCTGTCCGAGACGGAATTCGAGATACTCAGCCTGGTCGCAGAGGGGCTGACGAACGGGCAGATCGGCGCGGCGCGGGCTATATCACCGGCTACCGTCAGGTCGCTGCTGCTCCGTATCGGATTCAAGCTTCGAGCGCACGATCGGACAGCGATGGTTGAGGCCGCCCTCGAACGGGGGATCGTCCTGAATACCGGCGTTCCTGCCAGCGCAGATGCGGGCCACGGCGGTGGATTCGGCTCGAACGGACCGAGCATCGGCGGACCAGTCACCGTTGAGGATACCAACGCTCTGGTGGGCGAGCAGGGACACACCCCACACAACCGAGGCGGATCCGCAACCGACGCACCACCCCCCGGCCCGATCACACACGTCCACGACTCCGACACCGACCGCGCCGCACGCGACCTCCCACAGCAGCCGGAGCGAGGTGGGGGCGGTGGGCAGGCCCCGGGCCCAGAAACCCAGTTCTACAACGACGTCGATCCCGCGGTCGATCACGGATTCTTCAAAAGGCGCAAGGTCGAGGCGAACTGGGTGCTCAACAACTTCGGCCCGGTCAATCCCGGTCCGCAGAAGCCCAACAACGCACCGACTTCGGGAGCACCGCCCGAGACCAGCGACCGGGAGTGGGGACGTCCTTCGGGAACGAAGGAGGACCTTGATCGGGCGCGCGCGGACCTGGCGGAGCTGCTCGGGATCGATCGAGAGCGTGAAGTCAGCGAATACATTTACGACTCAGACGGAAATCTCAAGCACCATGAAATATTCGCTGAGGGCTTTAGTGCCGTGAGGTGGTTCGGCGACGACGCAAACGAAGTGTCGAAAATTCTACGTAACCACCTCGTGAAAGAGGCGCAGCGGGAAGCCGAGCGACGACGGGGCGGAACCTCCGACAGGCCGACGGCATCGGACGCTATCAGGTCACCGCTGTCAGCGGACCCGAGTGACGGTACACAACAATCGACGCCACAGCGGTCGCTCCGCTCGCGGAAGATGTCATCGGCCGAAAGAACTTCGAAAGACCCTCACCCCGCACCCCACCCTGTCGGAGGGCCGACGGAGCAGACACCCGACAACAGTGAAACCGCTTCAGCCGCAGATATTTCCGAGCGTCCTACGATTTCAGCCGAACCCAGGCGACAGCCAAGGGACGGCGGCACTCTACCACTCACGATCGATATCCATGGCAATCCCTTGGACGACTGGCAGGATCTTCGCCACCAAGCGGATCGTCCTGCACCATGGACCAAACGCCGATCTGCAGGTGGGTATGCGGGGCCGAACGATCCAGCTACGAAGCAACCCGGGCCGAGTCCCTATCGCGAAGCCACTGCAACCAACACACTGGATGTCGACCAGCCCGGTGCGGTAGATCGACCGGTCGATAGCGTGGGCCGGAAAGTGAGTACACATCATCCTGCCGCCCACCAGGCAGACCACGACAAAGCTCCGAAAGTCGGTGAAGCTCTAGGCCTCCCGCGCCACCGCCGGGAAGCCGAGCCACAGGTGGCGAACCCAGGCCGAGGTGTCCCCCGAGGTATCCCGGACCAGGCGTTCGCGTTCGCCCGGGACCCCGACGGCCAGAATTGGGGCGACGCATCCCCCAATGTCGGCCGGCACGACTCTGCTGACAGGATGGAAACGCCTCCCGACGTCACTCCACCGCAGACCACAGCATCAATAACGCCGACCGGTCCCGTCGAGTCCCGGTTCCGTGACGCAGCCGACAAGATCGATCGATCCGGCTGGTCCCTAGAGGCGCGGGAGGCGGGCAAGCGCCTCGTGCGGTTGTTGTTCGATCTCACCAAGGTCGAACAAGGGAAAGTATTGGTGCAACCAACAGACGACGACTTCGGCCCAATACTGACGCTCGATAGCTCCAAGGGCGATAGGCAGTTGGCGTCGTTGAAGGCGGATTCTATTCCAGGAATACCGCTCAACGGATTCAGTCTGGTGGCGCGAGAGTTTGCGTACCGGCAGGGCGCGCTGCGGTCGTGGATAAATGACATGTTCGGCCGCGGTTCGGCTGGTGACTACCAAATGGTCGAGGGGGCAGTGCTGGAAGAGCTGGCCGCCCAGCTCGGCGCGACCGGCGCGGGCTGGTTGCGGATCACAATGTCTCGGGGCTCCGACGGTGACTGCGAGTTGTCCGCCGACTTCGGCAGGCACGGAGTGGGTGCAACCGCCAAGCTGGAGCTGAAGGTGCCCGAGGGCGGTGAGTTGGCCGATGCGGAGCTGACCCTCACGATGTGGGTCGATCCGGATCAGGATCTGGACACCGTGATAACCGGCGTGTCGGGGGTGATTCGGGAGCTGACGGCAGGTTGCCCGACGGGCCGTAGCGATGTCGCGAAGCATGCGACGGAGCGGTTGCTCCGAGAGGAGGTAGCCGGACGTGACAACCGGGCTGTGCCATTCGGGCTTCAGATCACTCGGTCTGACCAGCGCATCACCTTCGCCATCTGCGAAGTGCAGGGCGGACGGCCGACACCTCGTGGCGTCCTCTTCGAAGCCATGGCCGTAACCGTCACCGATGACGACACCGTCGACACGGTGGTGGCGAAGATATGTCGGTGGACGCATGCCGATATGGCGTGGTACTGGACCAACTCGAACCAGCTCGACGCTGCCGAAGCGGAGGTGGCGTGGCACCTGCGCAGGGCTATGGCCGGGATTCGGCTGGATCGAGTCCGCTGGTTCGATCTGACGGTAGCCGAAGAGCCGAATACGAAAGTCCGGACTGTCACGGTGCGCGCCACGGCCAAGCGTTCCGGAGACTCGCAGGGGGCGGTCGGACTCGATCTGCATTGGTATACCGAGGCAGAGTCGGTCGATGTCGGCGGCACGTTCGGTGCGACGGATCAACATGCGTATGCAGAGTGGGTTGTCTACGCGAGCGCGGATGAAGATCCGGTTGTGGTCCCGCGGCGCACCGACGAGCCGGTCCTGCAAGCGTTGGGTGACAGGCCGAGCGTGAAGATCCGGGTCCAAAAGCTCGTCGGGGCGCTGATCGACATGGAGCTGGTGAAGCCAGGGCGGCCAGGTTTCGTCCGGGTGGCCGTCACGGGGGACGAAGTTCGGGTGGTGGTGGCCCATCGGGGTCCGGCTACCTCTGTGGCGGGGCGGCGAGTCCAGGATCTGCTCGGTCCGGGAGGCGCCACCAGGGTGGCAGTCCTGCCGTGGAGCAACGGCGGCACGATGATCGTGGCTGCGTTCAACCTGCTCCCGTCCGCCAACGTCCAAGGCGACCATGGTGGGTCGGTCGGGCGACCACGTGATTCGACTCGGCTCGACCCCCGCGGCACCGTCACCAGAATCAATACTGCACTGGGCGAACACAACCCACCGGAGTCGGACCCGAGTGCACCGACAGGTGCGCAGGACCTCCGGAGCGTCGACGCCGTTCGAGCGTCCATCGATGCGTTGCTCAGCCAACATCCGTCGACCGGACGGGGAACGGCCCCACGCGACTCCGGCGAGGCTACGGGTGAGCCCGAGGTCCGGGCGAGAGATGCGATGCCGCCGGTGCCAGCCGAGATTCCTGCTATAGCCGACTCGAATATGCAGCGGGCGGAACGTGAATTGGCCGATCCGGATGCCCGTCAAGGCACCGATGACCGCGAGGAAACTGCGGCATCAGACCAGAGTGATCGTCAGAATGCACCGGAACCGGTTGCCGAACATGCCGAGACTGCGTTGGCGCCACCGGTACTCGCCAACGACGTGAACCACCCACCTGCGAACCCTGCCGGGGACGACGCGGAACCAGGTCGAAAACCAGCGCGCGTACCCAACCTCCTCCCTATGGGTGGAGGCGCCGTCCCGTCCCTCGATACCCGCTTCAATGATCGTCCACTGGACGATTGGAAGAGTGTGAAACACCAGATGCGGGTGGATTTTCGCAAACTCGGCGTCGATCCTATAGACGGTGGCGGAGCCACCCCAGGACCGGGGCCAGGACCCACACCCGGGCATCCGGATCGCACCGCGCCGGAACGTCCGGAGCAGCACACCGACGACACCGCCGACCGGTCCCTCGACACGGCCGACCGCAACCCCACCCTCGGCACTACTGCGGAAGCGGCCGACCCCCCTGGACCGCAGGCAGGACTGGGTTTCGGGCAGAAGCCCTCGCTGGGCTTCCATCGTCCTGAAGACCCACTGCACCGCGAACCGGATGAGGGCCCGACACCGGGACGACCACCCCAGCCCGCAAGGGCCGCCGATAACGCGCTTGACGTCGCGCAGCTCCGAGCAGCCGTCGATACCGAAATGCTGGAGTTGGTGTGTGATGCGGTGGCAGCCGAACATACTGCCGCGGATCCGCGCAAGGCGGACGCACCCACAGATTCGACGCGTGGCCGGCGACTGAACGGCATGCACACCGGGCTGAACCGGTTGCGCACCGTGATCGGTCAACGGGATACGGAGGTCACGCCGGAGGAACTCCGGGAACTCTGGTTGCTCGTCCACCTGCTGCATGCCGCGATGGAGTGGCTGGCATTCGGCGGCGCGAACGACGCCACCGTTACGGCGCGCGTGCGACAGGCTTACGTTGGTGATCAGGATGTACTGGCCGAGGATGCGGTGAACCGCTGCCGCGCGGCCGACGACCGGATCCGCGCCCTCACATACGCCTTGGATACCAACCCGCCGAGCGGCACGCCCGATCCCGGAGCGGCTGCGCCACCCGGCACGGTACCCGAGCCCGAGCAAGTGGTGCGGCACGACCAAGGCCCGCGATCCACCCCCGGACTCGACCCCGCTGCGAAACATCCCCGCCCGGTCCGCCCGCAAACCGATATTCCGCGAGAACGCCTGGCCGCATATGTCCAGCTCGGGGAACTGCGACCCGGGACGCCCGAACATGAGCGGCTGGCCGCCGAGAAAGCTCGACTCGACGCCCTGGCCCACCGCCAGCTCAAACTGGATCTGGACGTGATCAGCGTGGAGCATCAGCTGACCGCCCCCGACCTCACCCCGGCCGCCGTGGCCGAACTGACTCGTCGGCTCGACCAGTTGCGTCCCGAACTCGAGCAGGCCAACCATGCACTCGCCCCCGGCCACACCGGTCCGGCAGCCCTGCGCGGAACACCTCCTCATGCGCGTGCCGACACGGCCGTGCAGCCAGACGAGGCACGACTGGCGTTGCAGGTGGTCAACGACCTCTACGGGCGACATGTCGTGACCGTCCCCACCGGTGTGCGGGACGGGCTCATATATATCGACAATTCCAAACGCGACATCGCGCAGGCGGTGGGCGAGGACAACCTGCATCGACTCACCGCGTGGACCGAAGCTTTCGACCTCGTCGACCGGATGCCCAACGGTGCGACCGCGCTGGTGCGAATCCTGTGGAGATACCGCAACGACACGGTGCTGGTACTGACCAAGGACAGCGGCGGCCCGGTCATCTCGATCAGCCCGACCGTGGCTCAAAGGCTGCCAGTCGAGCGGTCCACGGACACAAAACAAATGGACCCGTTCATCCGTAAAGTCTGGGTCGCCCTGTTCGACGAGAACGGTGCGCTGATACCCCCGCCAAAGTCGAACCCAGGCGGCGGCGTTCCTCCGTCAACCGGACCAAACGCGCCGGGCCCGCACCCGCAGCAGTCTCCTCCGCCTGGCGTGGCCCCAGCGCCCCCGGCCGATGCTGTGGGGCCTGCCCTTCCAGACGGCTTGAACCACGATGCATCCAATCCTCCGGCCAGGTGGACGCCGACGCCGTCGAGCAACCACCAGCTGACGACCAGCCCCGCCCAGGAGTCTGCCGTCAACCAACCCAGGAGGAGGACGCCGTGGAGCCGACAATCGGCTTCGACCAGGCCGACACAAGGCACGCCGCCGGCGTCGTCGACGACGGCTCGAGCCGGAGCCGACAGCGGGCTGGAGAAGCGGCAACCGAGGGGCTCGGCCGACCAGTCGATCGAGCCCGCCGAAGGCGGGCCGACCCCCGGAGACCAGCCGAAAATAGCCGAACGCTCCGAACCCGGCCACCGCCAGGAAACGCCCCAGTCGGGCACAGCAGAAGCGTCAACACAAGGGAGCACCAAGCAGCCACCCGCCGCAGGAGAACAGGGGCCCAGCAGCCGGAAACCGCTGTCTGGTGTACCTCCCACACGAGACCAGATCGCAGACGCACTGGGGACCAACAAGCGCCGAGTACGAAACTTGGAAGTGGACCTGGCCATCACCGCCAACCCTGATGGGTGGAACCCCGAGCGACTCAACATCTTCGGCAAAGGGGATGCAGCGCACCCGAAAAAGCCCAAAGCAACCCCCGGCCCGTCAGCAAAACGATCCGCGGACCGAACCACCGACGACAAAACCCACAACCAACCCACACAACAGGCCGCTGAGAGGGATGGTGCGCCCTCGAAATCCGTCTTCCTGCGATGGATCCGAAGGCGAGGCAAAGCCCGGCCCCAGAACAAGGATCTCGCACGGCTGTACAAGTCCACCGCCATCTCCGCCACGGGCAGCGCTCTCCTGGTCAACGGTCTTCCACAGATGGTCGGCCTGATGGGTGCATCTCCGCAAGAGACCGGCATCGTGGTAGCCGTAGGTAGTGGAGCAACATTCATCGTGCGTCTCCCTGCGGGATACGCCGCAGGCCGCGACGACAACCTCCGCACGATGGAAATCGCATTGTGGGCCGGGCTTGCGACGACAGGTGCCACCGGAGCCTGGCTCCTCGCCGGTCTCCCAGGCGCTATGTGGGCGGTCGCCGGGTCGGCAATCGCTGTTTCGGCCGCCGACAAGTTCAGCGCAGCTAGCGCGGAGACCTACGGCCGGCTGCTGGCCAAGACGAAAGACCAGCGGTATGCCGCAACGACATTTATGCTGCTCGAGCGTCAGATATCCGGCATTGTGGGAGGGTTCTTCTCCTCCATTTTGGCACGCTCGCCGACGCTCCTGTTCTGGGCCGACGCCGTGAGCTATGCAGTGAGCAGGAGGATGCTCCATAAGCTTCCACCGGTGACACCGCAGTCGACCAAACCTACCCGCCTATTCGACGGCGCCCGCGCTATATTGAGCGATCGGTACCTGTGCGGCAACGTCATAATGATGTTCCCCTGGACCCTCGGGGCGACGATCGCAGGCGTACAGCAAGTGGACATTATGATTTCCGCAGGCTATTCAGACACCACAAGGGGACTGATCTCGGCAGCCCCTATGGTCGGAACAGGCCTGGGAATGCTGTTTCCCATGTCGTTCGTCGAACGTATCAACCTGAAATGGATTCATCCGCTCACGATGGCGGCGTGGGCAGCCCTCATGCTCGAATTCGCCCAGACATCCAACCCGTGGCTCATCGGGCCAACCTGGGTCGCCACCGGTATGATCGCCCTGCTCGGCGGCAAGAAATATATCGCTTACCGGAATGAGGTAGTTCCCGAGGCGGCTACCGGCGGGGCAACTTCCACCTCAGCCATGATAAACGATTTATCCGGATTTCTCGGTGGAATCTCCGCCGGCCTTCTACTGTCGGGGGTCGGCGGATCCACGACAGCACTGCTGAACAGCGGCCTCTTCGTTATCGTGACGGGCGTCTCGGCAACACTCGGGCTCATCACACGGAATTCGAAACCGATGTTAGCCGATCTCAGCGTCTCACGTCGCGCCGCACGCCGACGCATCGACAAAGGATTACCCCGAACAGTTGAAGTCCTAACCCTGAACCCCTACACACTCCAGCATGACTCACATAATCAACGCTCACTCGAAGAAGCCGTTAATGCTCCACTTACCGAAGTCGACCTCACGACCAACAGCAAAGACCCGCTGCAAAACATCATCGACACCGTCAAAAGTGACGACAACAACATTCACACGGCCGTTATTTTCGTCGATAACGGAACCACCACGCGCTCCTACTTGGTTACCAGCGTCGGCGACACAGCCATCTTCTTCGACACCAACATCGACCACCGAACCAACCCAAAACTCACAAAGAAAGAAAAACGCAAGAAACACGAACTCAAGAAAATTCCGCGCATACAAACCGACGACATATGGAAACAAAGCTTCACCAACATAAAACGAGCTTCACGCGCCTACTTCATAGAAAACGATCAAGGAAAGCTTGAATACCTCCACGAAGACATCCCCGAAAACTCAACACCACTACGCGACTGCGAAATCACCGGACATCCGGACGCCGACAACCTGAACAACCCTCCGGTCCGGCAAGCGTCGGGGTACACGACGTCCACAGCCTCACTGCAGCAGCCGAAGGCACCGCGGCCAGGGGACTTCGAGCTGAGATATACACCCTGGACGCAAAGCGCCCCGGAGACTCCGCCGAGTGGTCCTAAATCGGCAACAGGCAGTGGAAGTGGCGACGTGGACCCCAGTCAAGGTGTATCGGCTGCGGGCCGACCAGGGCGGGTGGATCCGCATGTCCCTCGCAGGGACAGGAGGCTGGGCGATCGCCGACGGTGGAACCAACCGTTTTCGGTTGCAGCGAATTCGGAGTCGCCCGGTCCTCTGGGGCCAGCACCGGCGGGCGTCCCGCCCGACCCCGCGGAAATATTCGACCTGCCCAAGAATCGGGTGAGGGACGCTGCCGGTGCGCCGATCGTCAAGCCTACTACCGGCGACCCGTGGTTGGGTTTCGCCAACGCCCCCGGGGTCAACGACGCCGCGCGCGCGAATCAGCTTGGCACGCCGCGCAAAGCACCATCGCCCGAGCAGCCCGCGGCAACCCGCCCCCCGATCAAGCTGGCACCAGCCGGGTTGGAGGAGTTCCGCGCCGCGCTCGGCGCAGACCTGGCAGAGGGCACCGCGAAGCCCGGCGTCCGGGAGGTACTCGCCGATGCGACCACAGAGCAGATGCGCGCGGCGCTCGACCGGCTCCCTCCCGACCAAGTCAACATCCTGCGGCACCTGCAAGCAGAGCACCCCGCCGACCGAATACTCCAGCACCTGCCCCACAGCTGGGACGAAGTGATCGACCTGGCGAACCAGTCCGCCGACCGAGTGATCGAGTCACTCATACACGACAATCCCGAACACCAAAGGCTCACCACATTGACCGCCGCGTTGACCGAGGCAACCCCATGGCAATTGCGGGACGCACTCGACCAACTCGGAACCGACCAGAAGAAAATCATCGTCGGCCTGTTCAGCCAAAGAAAGTCGCCCGCCGAGATGGCGGCGATCATGCCCTTCGGGGCGCCCACGATCAAGCTCATGGCTTACGGTGCCGCCCGCCGGATGGCCGACCATATCGCCCGCAAACGCGGACTAACCATCGAACCCGTCGCGGTTGCGACCGACCCCAAGCCGACAGAGAGCGCGTTCCACCGTGGATATCGCTTCGCCGAAGCAGAGCGGAAGACCGCCGCGTTCAATCGCATCGACGGAGCAACCGAACGACTCACCGAGCTACTACGCAGGCTGGACGAGTTGCACGGCGACCGGTATTTGTGGCTCGAGAGGGACGGCTCGCGCACGCAGGCTTGGGTGGACGCGCACACCATGCGGACGATCGAGAAGTTCACGCTCTCGCCCGACAGGCCCCCAGCGACAGCGGCGGCCAAGAGCCCGCAAGGTGGTGCGGGTAGATGGCTCGACCCAGCCGTTATCGACCTGGAGCGGGCAGATGGCCGCGCTGTGCAGCAAGCAATGGCCGACGGCCGCATCACCTCCGTCGAGTTGGTGCAGGGACGTCTATGGCGTATCCAGGCGTTGGACAAGGAGGGGCCCCGCCTGAATGCCGTCCGGTGCCTTAACCCGGCTGCGGTGGAGGACGCGAAGCTGCTGGATGAAGAGCGTCGGCGCGGTCATGTCCGCGGGCCACTCCACGGGTTGACGGTAATAGTCAAAGACGCCTATGACGTGAAGGACCTGCCCACCACGGCGGGTGCGCTGGCACTGGCCAACTCGTTTCCGGCTCGCGATGCCTTTGTGATCCGGCAGCTGCGGCTGGCTGGTGCGGTGATTCTGGGCAAGTCCAACATGACGGAGCTCAATAACTACATCGCGACCGATATGCCGGACGGCGACAGCGCACTCGGTGGGCCGGTATACAACCCGTATGGCTCGCACCTGACCCCTTGGGGATCCAGTACCGGGTCGGCGGTGGCTGTAGCAGCCGGGCTAGCCGACATGGGCCTCTGCCTGGAGACGGGTGGGTCGACCGTCGGCCCGGGAATAGCCAGCTCGAATGTTGCGGTCGATTTATCGGTCGGCCTGGCGAGCCGAATCGGGATACTGACGCTCTCCGACGCCCGGGACTCCCCCGGGGCGATGGCTCGCACGGTGTACGATTGTGCGGCGCTGGTCACGGCGATGGCGGGGATAGACCCGGAGGATCCCGCCACCGAAGCGAGCGCCGGTGTGGTCGGCACCGACTACACCGCCGGGCTATCCATAGACGGGTTGCGCGGCAAGCGGATCGGGGTGGTTCACCTGATCGGGGTGGACGACGAAAGAATGACCGACCACTTGATGGGCGCGTCGATCGAGAGTGTGTCGACCGCGTTCGCAAATGCGCAGGCCGTCCTCACAGAGCAGGGCGCGACTTTGGTCCAGGTTGCGATGGACACCACCACCGTCAAGTGGGCGCCGAACACTCTCCCTTACGAAGTCAAGAAGTGCTCGAATCGGTATTTCGCCCAACTGCCCGACAACGCACCCGTGAAGTCACAGGACGACCTCGTCCGGTTCAACGTCGCTCACGCCGCGGACGGTGCGATCAAGTACGACCAGTCACTGCTGATCGAGTCCAACAACGTCAACCTGGACGATCCAGTAGTACGCGAGGAGAACGAGAAAAACCGCGCTACCGACACCGCGATCGCCCGAGACCTGATCGACTCCGCACTCGCCGCGAACCAACTGGACGCATTGCTGTTCATCCAGCTCACGGCATGCGAAGTCGCCCCCCGAGCCGGATACCCGCAGGTGGCGGTGCCCATTGGATACGACCCGGACAACAACCAGCCGTTCGGAATGATCCTGGTCGGCACGGCGTTCTCGGAGGCCACGCTGTTCGCTTGCGCGCACGCCTACGAGCTGGCAGCAAAAGTGCGGCGCCCACCGTCCGAGATCAACCCCTCGTTCTTCACCACACCACCACACAGCGACTCGGACGGCGGTGACCGAGCAACTCGCACCCAGGAGAAACGATCGACGCGGACACGGCCCAATCACGTTGCTCCGCCGCCTCCCACGGGGTCTCCCGCAGCGGACCTGACGAGCTTTGGTGATCGAACCGAGTCATCGCCATCGAACACGGGCGCCGATGCCGACGCCGATTTCGTTCCGCCGGCATCCGCCGAACTCGACGGAACCGGGGGAACAAGACCCCAGGACACCACGGACTCGCCCGTATCGGCCTCACCGGAGCAGCCGAAGGCGCCGGGGCCGGGGAATGGTCGACCCCCATTCGAAATATCTCAGGAAGAGGCCCAGAGATTGTGTGATCAGGTCCGGGATCGGGAACCGGATTTCGAGGGGCTCACCAGTGAGATTTATCTGGTTCACACGAGCTCAGGCCTCGCTGTGATCAGATTAGGAAAAGAACCACCAAAGGTAAATTTCCTGAAGAAATGGATGCCTGAAAACACAGCCAGGGAATATGCACGGGCGGGCGGAGTCAGAGCGCCGAAGACACTATATAACGGTCTTGATCGCTCTACTGGCCGGGAGTTCACAATCATGCAATACATTCCCGGCAAAATGCCGACTTTCAATGGTTCCGACTTGCCTGATTGGTTTTTTGATCTGTTGGATCAAGTACAGTTGACATCCACTCTACCGCTACCTCCAGGAATGGACGGAATAGATATTCCAGAATGGCAGCGGCAAATGATCGAGCATGCCGATAAAGAGTATCACAACCTCCCACAGCACCTGCTCTCGAAGCTCCGCGAGATCGGTATCGAACCGTTGTCAAATTTCATTCAGCCAGACCGTAGTCGTTCAGGCGAAAAAACTGGCTTCAACCACAACGACGCCTGCCGACCCAACCTGGTGCTCTATCGAAACAAAGTATGGACCCTCGATTGGGACCTGGCCGGGCCTAGTGATCCACTCTGGAACGTACAATTCTTCTTTGAGCGTGCGATCGTGAGTTTGCCGGATGAGGCGGACCGAGCTCGGGCTGCTGCAATATGGATCGAGCGGATATCGTATGAGAATCCTGCCGTCGATATCAAAGCAGTCTTTACCACGTACGGCCGTTTCGAAGCTTGGAGAAAAATGATGCTGGAGTTTGAGGAGATGCTGGAAAGCATTGCTACGGAACCGAGCCGCTTCGGGTATTGGGTCGACTTCTACCATGAGTGGTTGTCTATAATTTCCGCACCTCGGCCGGGCATTTCACGGGAAGAATTGAGCGCGCGGTTCCGCAGATGGGCGAATGAGCATTGAATAAACAGACACTATCGCTGTCGCTGCACGGAACAGTTCGGCGAGGTCGAGGTTGCATAGAATGCCCGGCCGCGCACGTATCCGCCACGAGACAGCAGGGCCGCCGTCGAGCATATCCCCGGCGATCCAACCGATGACCTCCTCTCGGCGCCGACACGACGGAGACGGTCACTACGAGCCAGACCCGTCCGTGCGCAAACTTGACCACCAGCCGGTGCAACGCCTTTGGCCAGCCCGCACGCCGTTATTCCGTACAGCTTGACCTCGCGGCCCAATTCGTCGTCCTGCGGTCCGTTCACCGCCCCGGACAGAGTTCGCGACAGCTCAGCTCGGTTCGGCGTCGGCGCGAAACTCGGGTGCGCGTTGCCACGTCAGTCCGGTGGCTGGGCGGTCGTAGTCTGCTCAGCAGCCCGATGACCGGGTAGCCAGGTGCCGCAGGTGTAGCCCTGGCTCCCGGCTCCCGTGGACTTCGCGCTGCCACAGCAGGTCGACGATCCGCGACACACCGGCGCTGAGATGCCGCCGGTAGGTGCTGAACGGCAGACCCAGTACCTCGGCGGCCCGCTCCTGTGTGACTGCCGGTCGCAGGTACGTTCGGTCGATCGCCCGAAACAGCTTGGCGTCGCGCGGATCTTCGCGGAGCGTCTCCGCCGCCTGGCGAACTATCCCGGCCAATGCGGTTGCGGCGGATGTGGCACCGCTCTGATTCTGCACCTGCCGGGTGCGAAGCAGTGGATTCTGCGCCAGCTTGTCGATCCGGTGCAGGTCACGAAGCGCTTGACGCACCGCCTCGCGAAATTCCGGCCGCGACCACGTGATTGCCGGAACGGGATGGGCCACCGGCGATGTCGACGGGTCGTAGCCGGTGACTTCTCGTTCGGCCAGCAGATCGAGCCACGCTTCCAAGCCGTGCCGGCAGTCGCGGGCGACCACCTGGTAGTGCCGGTCGCCCACTTGGTAGTCGGCTTCCGGCGCACGGTGATAGTCGATATAGGAGAACAGCGGCGATAGTGGATCCACGTTCTCGTAACCGCCGAGAAAATCCCACCGCATACGGGGATTAGCCAGACTGCGCTGCATGTAGCCGATGGTGATAACGGTAAACGACGGTGAAGGCTGTTGGTAGAGATCGCAATCCATGAAGAAGCGGCTCGCGAGAACCTCCTCACCCGGCTGGGGCGGGCCGTGCCGCTGGGCGTACTCCCACATCGCGTTCGCACCGGGGTCGGCGGACAGGTCCGCCGCGGTAGCCTCGTGCAGGCGCAGCCGGGCCCCGAATCCAAGGGGTGATCCGCCGTCGCCGCGAACGATAACGAAGGCATGCGGCTGCCGGTCCAGCCAATACGCCACCAGCTCGGCGGATTCCGGTCCTTGCCACCGCCACGTCATGTCCAGCAGCGCCTCGCGATCACCCGGTGCCAGTGCGTCGGGATAATGCCGGCCGAGGCTCGACCAGTCCATGAACGCGCGGATAGGCGGATGAACACGCTGAAGAAAGACCAGATCTGCAACCGCCTGCTGCTGTGCCCTTCCGGCGTCGTGCCGTATGTGCCCGAGAACATGTCGGCGCACCCTGCGGTGCATGGCCGTATAGCCCGCCCGATCACGCCACTGCAGGTCCGCGTCGATGACGTCGCGGGCCAGCTCGTGCGGGAACACCCCCGCCTCGCCCTCCTCGACGAAAGACAACCTACGCAGCCAGCTGAAAAGCTCACCGGCATCGTCGCCACCGAGGACCGCGCGCAGCATCTCTTCGGTGGTGACTCTCGTATGGGCGCAGACCTCGAGCGCCCTCCGATGCCGCGGGCTCGGTACGGCTGCGATGATGCGCTCCAGCAGAACCCGCACCACGTCGGGTGTGTCACGCAGGTCGACCTCGGTGATCGCTCGATGATCCTGGTCGTGCTGCCGGATCACATCTACCAGCAGGGACAGCGCCAACGGATGCCCATGTGTGGCCGCCAGCACCTGGTCGTGCAGGGTTTCAGGAACCTTTTCGACACGCAGATACGAGCGTGCTTGCGCCGGCGACAGATTTCGTAGCGGGACCGATCGGAGGGATTCGCGCCATTCGGGATCGGAGGTCCATTCCGGTGACGGCGGATCTCGGCTTGCCATGACGACAAGCGCAGTGCCGGGCAGTTCGGGTAGAAACCGTTCACGGATCCATTCGTCGATCGGTGCCAGCAAGTCGTAGGTGTCCAGTAACAGGACGTGGCGCGGTCCGCCCGCCAACGCGTCGACCGGCGAACGCCCCGCCGCGAGTCCCAGCGCCGCGCCGAGTGCGGACAGGAATGCCACCGGCGACGGCTCCACGCTTCGGGCATCCACTCGAACCGTGACTGCCCCCGCCGCCTCGGCGATCTCCCCCCACACGCGCAACAGCGCCGTCTTCCCCACACCACCCGCTCCGTGCACGAAAACGGCCGAGAACAACGGACTTTCGGTGGTCAGTGCGGCACGGAACAACGCCGTCTCGGCGGTCCGGCCGACGAACCGCTGCCTCCGGACGTGCTGTATCCGGTCCGCGATACGGGACACGCCTCCAGGCTAGCGGGCCGCGCACAATGAGCAGGAATTGATCTGGCACATGAACATTCGGCCGAGTCATCGTGTGCTGCACATGCGACCGCTCATCGGGTCGCCCGACATCGGAGCGTGACGATGACCTCTCGGCCCGCCGACACCGCGCCCACCGCAGCCAGGCTTCCTCCGGGACCGCCGCTGCCGCCCGCCGTGCAGACCGCGCTGGCCTGGCGATGGCGGCAGCCCTTCCTCGACGCCTGCCAGCACCGCTACGGTAACTGCTTCACACTTCGTATCGCCCCCTTCGGGACGATCGTCCTGGTTTCCGAGCCATCCGCCATCGAAGAGGTGCTCACCGGTGATCCCGCGGTCTTCCGCGCCGGTGAGTTCAACGCGATCGCGGGGCTCGGCCTCATTCTCGGCCGCGACGCCCTCGGTCTCCGGGACGGGGACGACCATCGACGGGCGAAGCGGCTATTGTCGCCGTCGTTCCGAGCGAGGTCGGTGGCCGGACACACGGAGATGATCGAGGAAATCACCGCAAAACAGCTGCGCCAGTGGCCGATTCGACGGCCGTTCGCCCTGCACCCGCACATGCAGGTGATCGCCCGAGAGGTCATCCTGCATGTCCTCTTCGGCGCGGCCGACCCGGCGCGGCTATCCGAATTACGGGAAGTACTGCCCGCCCTCGCCGATCCGAACCCTCTGCTTCTCGTGCCGGGGCTCCGCGAGGTAGGTCCGCTGCGACGGTTCCGAAAGCACCTGGACCGCGCAGACAAGCCGATTCTCGCGGAAATCGCACGGCGCCGCCGGGCATCGACCATGGACGGGCACACCGACGTGCTGTCGGCACTACTCGACTCCGCTGAGGGAAACGCATCGACCGACCGGCAGCTGCGCGATGAGGTGGTGGACCTGTTTCTGGGCGGATACGCGCCGACCGCCGATGCCTTGTCGTGGATGTTCGAACGGATTCTGCACGAACCTGATGCGCTGGCCCGGGTGCGTTCGGCGGTGCGCGCGGGCGACGATGGCTACCTCGGCGCGGTCGCGCACGAGGTACTACGTCAGCGCCCACCACTGTTCGCCGCGGGCCGTAGACTGGCCGAGCCGGTCGAACTCGCCGGATACCTACTGCCAGCAGGAATTTCGGTGGCCGCGGTGGCCGGCCTCGTACACAACTCCAGTCAGTGGCATAACCAACCGGGCGACTTCCGGCCCGAACGCTTCCTCAGCGGGCCACTCCGACGCCACACCTGGATACCGTTCGGCGGCGGACAGCGCCGATGCATCGGCGAAGGACTCGCCCTCGCCGAGATGACGGCGGTGCTCCGCACCGTATTCACCCATCTCGACCTCGCTCCGGCCGACCCCGAACCGGAACGGGCGATACCCCACAACATTTCACTGATACCGGGCAAAGGCGCACGGGCCGTAGTGCGTCACCGCCGGACCACCGCAGGGCACCAGTGACGACATGCTCCGGAGCCTCCCATGGCTGAGAATTGCGGCAGCCGCTACTTCGCAACGTCCTGGTGCGGCGCCTCGCAGCCCAGGCGGGTGACTTCGTCCTCGACTGCGCAAAGCGAACGGCATTCGCTCACCAGGGTTGTTCCAGAGTTCAGAGTCCTGACGGTTCCGATGACAGCCATTCGGCGTGCCTGCAGCGCAGCCGATCGCGTTCGTCGGTCGTGGCCAGAATGACATCGGCGCCACCGTCGTAGGGATGGTGCAGTCGCTGCAATGCGGTATCGGCGATCAGCAGCCCGACGGTGACCTCGTCGGCGGCGGCACGCAGCAGTTCGTCGAGACAACCACGCTCCCAAGGTTTCTCACTGACGTACAGGTGCCAGTACCAAAGGGCGTCAGGATCCGGATCCTCGAGGACGGATGTCCAGTACCGGGCTCTCGGGTGCAAGTGGGCGCCCGTGTGGGAACGCCGTGCCAGAGAGGAGGTTTCGGACCCGTCCGCCGTGATGACGTAGATGTCCTTGCCGCCGAAGAGTCCGTCCAGAACAGTGTTGTAGCGGTTCAGCACTATCGCGTACTCGTCCGTGCTGTCAGCGTATCGCTTGGACTCCGGCAGGCTGTGAAAACGTACCCACCGATCCGGATAGGCCATTTTCAGCGCATCGGCGATCGGTGGACATGCGGGCCAGCGCTCTTCCCAGCGGCGCAGCAGATCGTTCTCGTACACCGAGTTACGGTATACCATCTGATCTTTCACGCCCGCGACCTCCACAACGTGCAGAGCCCCGCACCGGACATCACCTACGACGATTCCCGCGAAATCGACCTTCTTCGGCGCCATCGAGGTCGACATCGACGTCGAAACTGAACTGACCCGGCGCCTAGGCTTTCCCAGGCGCTCGGCGGTGGGCGGCCCCTGACCACTAGGGCGTGTTTCATAAGTGCTGAGGGGTGATCGCCGCTGTCACGATTGCGGCTGAAAGTCGTTGCCGGAGTGGGTGTGTCGATGCCGTGAGAT
>NZ_JBITMA010000032.1:0-5642 GCF_044465765.1 Nocardia sp. NPDC049526
CGAGCTTGATACTCTACATGTCGCGAATTGAAATCCATTGCAAGCCAGTACAACTGGGGGCAATGCGCGATTGACTCGATCCATCGCAGACCCACTCCAGTCCGATCTTAAGGCTCGCGCTCTTCGGCAGATGCGGACGTTCGCGAACGCGCGACATGCGGCATAGAGGTCGGCCGGTCGCGGTTGGCGGACGTTCGGCACGGTACGAACGCGGTCGCTCACATAATCCTCACAATTCGGGGCATGTATCGTGCGGATCGCTGACGTAGGTTGCTGTTGTGTTCCTCAAAGCTTTTCGACCCTTCGATCCCATAAGTCGTTGGGGGGCAGCGATTTCACCGGCCGACAGTCCCGCATCGGCGCCTTCGCCGCTCATCGTCCGCGGAATCAAAGCTGTTCGCTCCACCATCCTGACCGTCGTCTTGACGATGACGGCAGTCCTGCTGAGTGGGTGTTACTACCTCGAACGTGGACGCGACCAGGCCGAGCATGACAGCTGGTCACGCACGATCGAGACTGCCATCCGGGCCCTTCCGGGGGTGACCGCCGCATCACACCGGTTCGAGCACTACGAGGGCAAAATCTTCCACGCCTATCTCGACGTGCGACTCAGGGACGAGGCCACACCGGCAGAGGCCGCGTCCGTGGTGAATACCGTGGGCACTCAACCGCTTCCGCGGCGTTTCCACGGCGAACCGATGAACGTCACCATCGGCCGGATGGCGGACTCCTATTCCGCATACTGGTTTTTCGGCCGTGACGTGAGCCCTGAAGCGACCGCCGCCCACAATTGGGCGCGACTTTGGGCCGCCGGCACCGAAGTGCACTGGGACTCGAGCGGCGGCGACGCAAGCCGCATGACCAACACCATCGACGTCCGAGCGGGCTCTGAGAGCGAACCTCACCGCGCCACCGCGGCAATGCGCCGAATCATCCGGGATTTCCCCGAACTGGTATCCAACCAGTGGATCGTATCCGCCGTTCATGAGCGGGAGCGCGGGTTCACCAATCACTCGGAACGGCGCCCCGGGTGGTATCCATGGCCCCACGATCGCCTCACCCCCCACCAAGAGCCCACCCCCCGCTTCCCGTCCAATGATGAACTCGACTTGTGGCAGTGGTTCCTGACCGATCAACCCATCCTGTTCTTCGTTCGGGTGTCGGTCTACGACCCGCCCTTGGAAGGCCAGACACTGGGCGTCACCGTATTCCCTCCCGTGGGTACGGAATTCAGTGCCGCGCAGACCACACAACTCGCCGATCTGCATCTTCCCTACCTGGCTGGCTCCGGCACGGCGGTCGACTACACGATCCACACACCCAACGGCCCCGTCTACTCCCGCGGCCCCTTTTTCGAGGTCGTGGTCGGCGGCTGCCAGACACCCGGGTACAACGTCTTACCGGAGTCGCAGCCCTACGTTCGTCAGTACGAACGCTGCTGATCCGCGTCCCACAACCGCCGTGTTGAGATGATGAGTGACCGCGGCGTGGTGCGGTGCAGGTAGCCGAGTTTGAGGTGATCGGCCAGGGCAAGGCAGACCACGAACGATTCGGTGGTTTCACCAGGCAGGGGCCGAAGTCGGACGGGCAGCGGGCTGCGGTGGTCGCCGATGGTCATGGCTGACGTTCGGCCGGCCTCGGATCGGCACGGTCAGTTGATCTTCCGCTGGGCCGCTGGCCAGTGCGGTCAGCGCGGTATGCGGCTACCGTGCGTTCTCGTAGCGAGGAGCCGGACTGCGCCAACTGCGGGTTGGGTGAACACGATCGGTTGTGCGTTTCGCGGTGAGTTGACCACCGCGCTAGTTGGCCCGCATACCGCTACGTGAACATCAGTCCCATGAGGAGATACGGATGTTGCCCGTGCGGCAGCGGCGGAGTCGGCATGTCGTACCTCTCTGGCACAGTGCTCGACCATGAGTTGGAAACCGTGGTTGTCACGCTGGAGTCAGGAGTGGATTCGCAGCCGCGAACCCGGCCAGGAGGATCCGGAGATCCTGCGCGACGGCTGGCTCGGGTTCGCCCCGGCGACCGAGGACGCGGTCGCGGCGGCCGAGGTGCGGATCGGGCGGACACTGCCGCCGTCTTACCGCGAATTCCTGCTGACGACCGACGGCTGGCGGCACGCCGGGAATTTCGTCGGTCGCATGCGGGACACTTCCGACATCGGCTGGTTGCGTGACATCGAACCGTTCTGGGAAGCGGACTGGAAAGACCTCTGCTACGAGGATCCAGCCCCCGAGAACGGCAATCCACTGGGCCGCGGACTGCTGATCTCGCGCGAGGCCGACGCCGGGATCCTGTTCCTCGATCCGGGTGATGTCGACGCGGCCGGGGAATGGGCCGCCTACAAACTGTTCGCCTGGAGTGAAGGCCCCACACGGTCCCCGTCGTTCGCCGCGCTGATGGAAGACCTCTACGCGTCCTTCCACAGCCTCGACCATCCCGAGGGCGAGACCAGCGACAGCTGGGACGTCACGGTCGAGCAGGCCCGCCGCGCCGCGCTCGCCGGTGCGGTGGACGCGGCGGCGCAAGCGCTGGAGCAGGCCGAGAAGTTCGGCCGTGACCGCGCCACCGTGCTGCGGGCGCAACTACAGCTGTTCCTCGCACGCGACAGCATGTACACCAGGCAGTCGCTGCGCAGGTGGGCGGGTTCGGCACCGGAATCCGCGGATTTTCGCGACGATCCGCTGTTCACCGCGGAACTGCTGCCGGTACTGTTCGCCGACCACATCGCGAATGCGCACCCAAACCAGAGCACGGTCCTGCAATCGGCGATGTACGACGAGCGGACACATCTCGTCATCGGCGAATATCAGGCCAGGCTGCGACGCTACGGTCCCTCCCTCGATTTCGGGAATCCGGAATTCGACGCCCTGATCCGGCAGGCGCTGCGCGAGCATGCCAACGATTCGGACGCGCTGTGGGAAGCGGTGCGCGCGGCGCTGGTGCGGTGGCGGCCACGTACACCCGACCACATCGCGCCGATCGTGCTGCTGGCCGACCCGATCCTGGCCGAGACGCTCAACCCCGAGCGCGGCCGCGCACTGCTGTCCCAACCGAGAGGGTGACCGACATGGAATTCCCGAGTCGTCACGATGTGGCGATGGCGTTGATCATCGATGCCTGCGGTGACCCCCACGACTTTCCCGACGGCGATGTCCTGGTGGCAACGGAAGCCGAGACCGACGAGTCCGGGCACACCGTCAACATCAGCCGGATCGCCTGCCGGGCCTGCGGAATGATCAAGGTGTCCAGGTGGCGGGAACCCGGCCCCACCGAACAGGCCCGAGGTTTCATGGTGCTGGGCCAATACGAGTACCCCGAGCCGGGAGACGTCCCCGGCATCGTCGACCGCGCGCGGCGGATCACCGACGCGGAGTACGCGAAATACCTTGCCGCACACGGCTTCGGCGACATTCCCTCCTACTACGCTCCGGATCGGCGCGCGACCATCGAACGGTACGATTTTGTGCTGCGCATCCGCGCCGGTCAGTTCTTCCTGCTCGAACGGCCGAGCAAGATCGGCGAAATCCTCCCGATACCACCGTATGCCACCTCCACCGATCTGATCGACGCCGTCCCCGGCGCGGCCCTGTGCTGGGCGCCCGTCGACGACGGCGAGATCGCGGTAACCGTTGTCACGGCGCCCGAAGACCCCGGCCCCGACCGCTCCTACCCGCGCATCGCCGAGTTGAGCTGCCGATTCCACACCGGCGCCGTCTACCTGTGTGAACTCGCGGGCCGCAACCACGAACTGCCGCCGCTGCCCGCGGGCTACGGCGACTACCGGCTGCGCTTGCATACGAGTGATTCCGGTTGCCTGCTACAGATTTGGAGTCAGCCCTACACGAAACCCCTGGTCCACCCGGCGACGTGACTGCTCCCGATCGAGCGCTCATCGCTGATGGCTTCGGTTCCACACCGACCCTGAGTGCCGCAGAATGACGGCCCTCAGTCTGCCCCCGGAGCAGGCGCACTCAATTCGGCAGAAGCGCGCGTTCGGCCGGGCGCCAGAAGCCAACAGCCCGTTGATCTTCCACGCGCCAGCGTTGGCCGCCTAGGGACGCGCGGGACGCGGCTACTTAAGACTGGTGCCAGGACTTGATCCCGGCCAGGATCTGGTCCAGGTGCCCGGTGAGACGCTCTCGTATAGCGGCTGCCCGCCTGCGTCATTGGTGTGGCTCTCACATGGCTTGCGTCTGATCGGGTGCCGTGCCGGGAATGGCTGAAGAGGGGTCTGCCCACCTCAAAGTAGCGGTGCCTTCCCGCACGAACACCACATGTGTCGACCTGGGAAGGATGCGCTGGTGACGGTCATTATCGGGATGGATCCGCACAAACGCTCGGCCACAATCGAGATCATCGACCCCGCCAGCGTGGTCCTGACCACGGGCCAGTACAGCACTGATACCGCTGGTTATAGCGGAATGCTCACCGCGGCACAGCGATTCGGTGACCGGATCTGGGCGATCGAAGGATGCAACGGCGTCGGTCGCCATCTTGCCCACCGCCTGGTGCACGACGGTGAAACCGTTGTCGACGTGCCGGCGAAACTCTCAGCGCAGGTGCGGGTGTTCGCCACCGGCAACGGACGAAATACCGACCCTGTCGACGCGCACTCGGTCGCGCTCGCGGCGTTGCGGTCACCGAATCTGCGTCGGGTGGACCTGGATTCGGAGCTGATCGCGCTGGGGATGCTCGCTGATCGACGTGACGAGCTGGGCAGAGCCCGCACCGACACCGTCAACCGGTTGCATCGGTTGTTGCTGGAGTTGCTGCCTGGTGGAGCGAAGAAGTTCTTGTCCGCCATGCAGGCGCGAAAACTGGTCGCGACTGTTAAGCCGCGTGATCCGGCGGGAAAGGTGCGCCGCCGACTGGCCGTCGAATTGATCGATGAGCTGGAAAGGATCGACCGCAAGATCAAGGCTGCGAACAAGGAGCTGCGAGAGCTGGTCATCGAGCGCGGTTCGACGGTGATGGAACTGAACGGGATCGGACCGTCCGGCGCGGCACGATTACTCGCCGATGTCGGTGATATCCACAGGTTCCGGGACCGAGGCCGGTTCGCGTCCTGGAACGGCACCGCCCCGTTGGACGCGTCCTCTGGAGAGCAGAAACGTCACCGGCTCTCCCGCGCCGGGAACCGCAGGATCAACCGGGTCCTGCACACCATGGCCACCGTCCAACTGCGCAATCCCAGCGCAGGCCGCACCTACTACGACCGGCGCAGAGCCGAGGGCAAGACCTCGATGGAAGCGATGCGGGCATTGAAACGACGACTGTCGAACGTGGTCTACACACGCATGCTCGCCGACCAGCGCAGACGTGAAACGGCAAGCCCGGGAGGGCAATCGGGGGCGACTACTGACTCCAGCGCGACCGGCTCAACCCCGCACACCGGTCCTTCGGACAAGCCACAACCCGGACTCACCACCAACCAGAATAGCCATGACCTGCCGACTCCGCCTTGACACGAGAGGGGAGCCTACTTGTCGCATCCCGAACCCGTTGTGAGACAACCGAGTTACACAGCGTACGTCATTCGATTATCCGGCAGGATTTGCGCCAGGCCCGTTGAAGCGCATGAGTGCGGCCATGACTGCGCAGATGGCGGTCAGGAGCCTTCCTGCATCCGACTTCGC
>NZ_JBITMA010000032.1:5740-21723 GCF_044465765.1 Nocardia sp. NPDC049526
GCCAGTGGGCGAGGTTGTTGCGGGTGGTGAGGGTGTTGGGGTGGTCTGGTCCGAGGACCCGCAACCTGTCGACCAGCAACCGCTCGAATTCTGTGATTGCTCCTTCGATGTCACCGGTCTGGCCGCGCCAGTGGGCGAGGTTGTTGCGGGTGGTGAGGGTGTTGGGGTGGTCTGGTCCGAGGACCCGCAACCTGTCGACCAGCAACCGCTCGAATTCTGTGATCGCTCCTTCGATGTCACCGCTTGCACTGCGCCAGTAGGCGGCGTTGTGACGGGCGGCGAGGGTGTCGAGGTGGTCAGGCCCGAGGATCCTCAGATTGTCAGTCAGCAACCGCTTATATTCGGCGATCGCTGCGGCGATGTCACCGCCTTGACCTCGCCAGTACGCGAGGTTGTTGCGGGTAGTGAGCGTGTTGGGATGGTCGGGCCCAAGCACTCTCAGATTGTCGGTCAGTAACCGCTCGTGCTCGATGATTGCTCCGTCGATGTCGCCGCTTTGACCCCGCAAGCTGGCGAGGTTGTGACGAGTTGTGAGTGTGTGGGGATGGTCGGGCCCAAGCACTCTCAGACTGTCGGTCAGTGACCGCTCACATTCGATGATTGCTGCGGCGATGTCACCGCTTTGACCTCGCCAGTATGCGAGGTTGTTGCGGGCGGTGAGCGTATTCGGATGGTCCGGCCCGAGAACCCGCAATCGGTCAACCAGTAGGCGCTCGTGTTCGGTGATCGCTGCGGAGATATCACCGCTCTCACCACGCCAATAGGCGAGGATGCCAGCGGTGGCGAAGGTGTCAGGATGGTCGGGACCAAGGACCCGCAACCGATCGACTAGTAGGCGCTCGTGTTCGGTGATCGCTGCGGAGATATCACCGTTCTCACCACGCCAATAGGCGAGGTTGCCGCGGGTGGCGAAGGTATCGGGGTGGTCCGGCCCGAGGACCCGCAACCTGTCGACCAGCAAGTGCTCGAATTCCGTGATCGCTCCGTCAATGTCACCGCTTTGACCCCTCCAGTACGCGAGGTTGTGGCGGGTGGTGAGCGTGTCGGGGTGGTCGGCATGGTCTGGCCCGAGGACCCGCAACCTGTCGACCAGCAAGTGCTCGAATTCCGTGATCGCTCCGTCAATGTCACCGCTCTGACCCCGACAGCTGGCCAAGTTGTGGCGGGTGGTGAGGGTGTCCGGGTGGTCTGGTCCGAGGGCCCGCAACCGGTCCACGAGCAGACGCTCGTATTCGGTGATCGCTGCAGGGATATCACCGCTCTCACCGAGCCAGTAGGCGACGTTGTGGCGGGTGGTGAGGGTGTCCGGGTGGTCTGGTCCGAGGGCCCGCAACCGGTCCACGAGCAGACGCTTGTGTTCGGTGATCGCTGCACGGATGTCACCGCTCTCACTGCGCCAGTACGCGAGGTTGTGGCGGGTGGCGAAGGTATTTGGGTGGTCTGGCCCGAGGACCCGCAGATTGTCGGCCAGCAGACGCTCGTATTCGGTGATCGCTGCACGGATGTCACCACGCCAGTAAGCGAGGTTGCCACGCGAGGTAAGGGTACTCGGGTGGTCCGGCCCGAGGAACCGCAAACTGTCGGCCAGCAACCGCTCGAGTTCAATAATCGCACCGGCTATATCACCACTCTCCCCGCGCCAGCAGGCAAGATGGTGGCGAGCGACGAGGTTGTCGGGGTGGCCGGGTCCCAGTGTTTGGTTGATCAGGGGCAGCCAGGATGCCCAGGTGTCGCGGTTATCGGCCGGTCGTGGGGTGTCGAAGGCTGTGAGCAAATTTAGGGCGGCGTCGGGTTCGCCGCAGGCTAGGTAGTGGCGGGCACCGGCACCGCGGGCGTAGGTGACGCTACGATCACCAGCGACGTTTTCTAGCGCTGTGGTAATCGCTTGGTGCGCGTCGATGACGGAAGTGCCTAGTCGGTCGACTTCGGCCGCGATGGGCGTGAGGAACTCTTCGTGGGCAAGTCCAAGTCGTTCCTCGGGTGTGCCGGGGTTACCTCGACTGATCAACATTCCGAGAGCGACCACACTGTCGCGTAGACCGCCATCTGTCACGGTATGGCCGAGCGCTGTTAGCGCGGCGTGCAGGAGTTCGACCGGCAACACCGGGCCGGATCCGGCTGCGGTGAGTACGGCCAGCAGGGCAGGGATCGGTCGTGAAGCTGCGGTGTCGGTGGTGTGCAGGGCCTGGCGGACGCGTTTGGCGACGAGCTCCGACAAGGTGATGCCGCCACGGATTTCGAGTGCGTCGTCGCTGTCGAGTTCGGTTAGCAATCGTGCCAGTAGCCAACCACCCACGTCGGACTGTCCCTGCAGGCGGGTGATCCACCGCTGCCAGTCACTCACTGTGTCGTCGAGTGCTCGACTCGCGACGTCGTGAGCCGCGTCCGCGACTCGGGCGATCTCCTCAAGAGTCGGGGCTGGGATCTGGATGTGGTGTATCCCGGTGAAAAGCGGTTGGTCCTCGAGTCCGTCGCCTTCCCGGATTCCGACAAGCAGCTTCACATGCTCGAGTTCGTCGCCCCCGACGAGTTTTGTCAGCGCGGCCAGGATCAGGTCGCGGGTACCGGATTCGGCCTGATCGAGACCGTCGATGACGATATTGATCGGCTGCCACCGAGTTGGTATCCGCGCCAACGGTTCCAGGACCATTGACTCGAAAACATCGACCTCCGAACCATCCGCGGCACTTGTCGAAGCGATCGAAGTCGCGTCGGCGAACTCGTCCACGCGGCGACGCAGCTGCTCCGACAACTCGACAGCCAGTGATTCGAGCGACGTTGCGGCGGAGACGAATGCGGCGGCGGCTACATAATCGGGGCTGAACCAGGCCTTCCCCAGCAGTCCCGGACGGATCAACAGTGACATGAGCGTCGATTTACCGCAGCCAGCCGGGCCGATCACCACGCGCAGGCGACTGCCGGTGTCACCGACTACTTCGAAGATTCGTTGCCGCAGCGAGTCTGTGAGGACCACTCCCTCGGTGAGCTGATCCACCAACCCCGCCGTCGATCGCCCACGCACGGCGTCGTCGCGGCGAGCGACGTTCGGCACCAGCCACAAACCCGGATCGCCACCATGGGCCACACCCCAGTGCCCGGGAACCTGACGCGGGCAGCCCGACGTCAAGGGATCCAGCAGGTCTAGCGGCAATAGGTTCTCCCCGCGGGCAGGGAGGCCGTGTTCGAACACGGACAGTGTGGTGCGGGTGAAGCAGCCGTCATAGGCGTTTTCGTTGCCGGTTGCTACCAACAGCTCGATTCGCTTCGCCCCCAACGCGGTTCGTTCGGTCAGCCGCTGTGATCCACTGGTGAGGCCTTCCCGGGTTTCACAGGCGTCGATCATGACGATCAGCCCATCTACTGGGTGCCGGTCCAGTTGCTCGCTCAGCACCTGCACCAGGTGCAGTGCGGTATCGGACTCTGGCATGGTCGGCGAGTCATGTGCCAGCAGAAAGAAATTCCCGTCGCCGGTCACCACACCATGACCGATGAAGCTGATCAGCAACGCCGCCTGCTGCTCCGAGGCCGTCGTGAACGCGGCCTTAACCGCCGAAACCAGCTCCGCAGTAGTCGGATTCAGTAGTGCACCACCCGAACTTACGGCTGATTCCCAGCCTCCCAAGGCGCTTAACCGGTCAGCGAGGTCGCTCGCCAACCGGTCCGCGAACCCCAATCGGCGCAACGTCTCGCATTCCGACCCCACCACAAGCGCCAGCCTGCCTCCCACCCCGCGAACATACCCCTCACGCGCGCGCCGTCGATGAATAACTCGACGACGACCAACAGCGGCCCAGATCCAACCCCGACGTCAGATGTCGCGCCCGATGAGTCGATGTCCTGATCGAACAGGCCATGCTCAGACACTGAGCGAATCGTGCAGGGCGCCAAAACCTACACTCCACCGGTTTGTGAAGTAAGCCGTGACCTTGGGTTATCTCGGTTCGGGACGGTAGGGTCCGAGGTTGAAGAAGGGAGGGTGAATGGGATACGAGAGGCTCATACCCGAGCGCACGATTGATTCGCTGCTTGCGGCAGAGATTGTCCGACACGACCCGTACGCATTGGTCTGGTCGCCATCGCAATTCGACGACGCGGCAGATCACGTCCTGTACGGCCAGGAAGCACAATTCGGCGTTTTCGAGTGTAAAGCGGTGGCTAGCAATCGCTTACTCGATCCTACAGCGACATGGCGCGTTTCAATCGCGCGACAGCAGGTCAGCGACTATGCGACGCTGCCGTATCCAGTCTTGTACCTTTTCCTGGCGAAGCCAATCGCACTGCAATCGCCTGAGTATCGGCCGTGCTCGATCGGGTCGTGCTCGGACAAAGCTTGCACAGCTTGATGTCGCGACAGTCGCACATGGGGGTTTCTCGCTCCCCACGTCCAGTCCTCGCCACTCCCACTGCGATTGCAGCCATGGTTCTGTCACTGGGCGTGGGTGATCACCGCTCACGACCTACTTGTCCATCTCGACGGGGTGCGCTCGAACTGTGATACCCAAACCGTTCATCTCGACGATCAGTTCCTCGGCTCTATACCTGGAGCTATGCGGCTGTGCCATGCTCCGCTGCCACGAGTGCACTTGCTCGGCAAGCTGGGTGTGGATCTCGGATGTCACAGGACCAGGACGATAGCGTGTGCACGGATGCTTTGGCCGCGCGAACCACCAATCGACGGGAACCCTCGGGCCTCTGGGGAATCTGCACTACCGACCTAACAGCCGGTAAGGACGGCGTGTTGCCGCGAAGCGGTTATTAGGCACCGCCTGGGCCAGTGCAGACCAGTTCGAAAGCCTGAGGTAGATGGCGGCATCGTGGGCACAGGGCCGAGGCGGAAGGGTTTCGCGCGAGCGGGTTCTTTCTGGCCGTAGACGAAGATAAGTCCGGTGCCGTCTTGCCGGACCCACAGGTCGATATCGGGCATCGCCTCGGGGTCGAAGCGCAGCGGAATCCACGACGGCACGTAGTTGCACATGTCTTGGATGCCGGGTAGCGGCGGCAGCCCGGCCAGGTGCGGTGCCGCGTAGCGGGGTGTGCCGAGCTGCGTGCCCAACTGGTAGAACGACGGCAGCGCGTTGGCACTGGGGCGGCACGCTTGGCGTACTGGTCGCAGCCAACGGTGTCCACTGAAGACCCGAGGATGTCGAACATAGGCCCTGGCCGGCCAGCTGACGGCGCTGATCCATGCGTCTGCTCCAGAGGCTCGACGGCTGATTGGTCTTCTCTACGGCAATCGCAGGCCTGTCAGCAGTTTGGTGAGGATCGCGAGAGTCTGTTCCCGGACCGCATCGGGGGCCTCGGCATCGGCGATGGTACGTGCAGCTTCGCCGATGATCGCGCAGCACAGGCGTGCCAGCAGATCGGCTGGATAGCGGGGCAGGAGCTGCTTGTCCATGAGTTCGCTGAGGACCAGTTCCAGGAGACGGCCGGCGTATTGCTGATCCAGTTCGCGCCACCTCGACCAGCCGAGTACAGCCGGGCCTTCCTCGAGCACGATGCGGCGGTATCGCGTCTCGGTGCATGCCTGCAGATACTTCGCCACCGCGTCCAGCCCCCACTGCCAAGCGTCGTCGGCCGAGGGGGCATTCGCGAGCAGGGTGGTCGCCGTATCGGTCTGGACCCGCTCGAAGACGGCTTCGAACAGTGTTTGCTTGTCCTTGAAGTGCCGGTATACCGCGCCTTTGGTGAATCTTGCTGCGGCACCGACTGCGTCCATCGAGGTCTGACGGTAGCCGTCCTCGACGAACAGCCGTTCAGCTGCCGCGACGAGCGCCTGACGGGTCTGTTCGACGTATTCCAGACGCTGGGGCTTGACCTCATTCACAGAACGCATAATATTGCAGATACTAGCAGTATCATAGATACTCAAGGTTTACCTGATTGAGCAGGCTAACGGACTGCGCTCTTTGCTGAATCGCCGCCGGTTTCCGAAGGGAATCTCAATGACGATGTCAAGCCGCGACTGGGACTGCGCTGATGTCCGGGGGCTTGGTGTCGAAGGGTCGGTTGTCGCGCAGCAGTGCCCACAGCACATCGACCAGGCGCCGAGCCAGGGCTAGGAGGGCTTGGGTATGGATGAGTCGTTCAGTGCGTTTGCGCTGGTAGAACATTCGGGAGGGTCCCTCGTTCTTGATCGAGGACAGGGCGGCCATGAAGAACACGCGCCGCAGTCTGCGGTTGTAGCGTTTGGGTCGGTGCAGGTTGGCGCTGATCCTGCCGGAATCGCGTGGCACGGGCACGAGCCCGGCGTAGGAGGCCAGCCGGCCCGGGGTGGCGAACTCGGCCAGGGCGTCGCCGCCGGTGTTCACGAGGAACTCGGTGCCCAGGTGCGGGCCCATGCCGGGCAGGGACTCGATGATCGCGGCCTGGGGGTGTTCGCGGAAGCGGGCGGTGATCTGCTTGTCGAGGTCCTTGATCTCGCGGTCGAGATCGAGCAGCTTGCCAGCGAGCCGCTTGATCAGTGTGGCGGTGGTGGCCTCGCCCGGTACGGCGATGTCCTGGGTTGTGGCCGCGGCCACCGCCTGCGCGGCCATCGCGTCGATACCTTTGCGCCACGCCCCGTTCTCGGTGAGATATGTTGTGACACCGTCGATTCCGGCGTCGCGGATCTCAGCCGGGGTGCAGAATCGGGTGACCAGGATCAGCGGCGAGCGCGCCGAGTAGTCGAATGCCGCCTCGAGGGCGGGGAAAATCGAGGCGAGCATGGCGCGCAGTTGGTTGACCCCACGCACCCAGTCACCCATCAGGTCGGCGCGGTAGCTCGACAGCCGGGTCAGCTCGGCGACCAGATCGTCGGGCGCGGTCACCGGTTGCAGATCCGAACGCATGCGGGCGGTGTCGGCGATGACGCGGGCGTCCTTGGCGTCGGTCTTGCCCTCACCGCGGAACACGCCGGTCATGGTGGCCACCATGCGGCCGGGCACATACACCACCGACTCGCCGACACTCAGCAGGACCGTGATCAGCAACGCGGCCAGCGGACTGGTCAGATCGATCGCCCAGCCCAACTCGACCCCGGTCTTGCGGGCACGCTCGATCACCGACTCGATCGCTCGCTGATCGTTGGCGAGCTTGCCCGACCAGCACACCTTGCCGTTCTCATCGACCACGCACACATGGTGAGCAACCTTGCCGACATCGATACCGATCCAGATCCGTTGGCGCAGAGCCACTCCCACACTCCCATTCCCACGACCCAAGCCCGAGGACAACCCCGCCATCAGGTCCCTAACCAGCGACGACTCGCATCAGATCTCAATCAGAGGCCGGAGTGTCCAGCGCGGTGGGGCAGCCATTCCTTCGAAGCCACAACAACAGCAACCAGCACATCAGCTACACCCACCGCTCTGGGCATCCAGGGCACCAACCCCAGACACCTACAAACTTAGGGAGGCAGCCATGACACACCGCGCCCCGATCGGCCACGGACTGGGCATCGCACGGCTCGCGGCGGAAATCGACTACCCGCCCCTCACGGGAGACGTAAAAACCGACGTCTTCGGCATCCTGGAACAGTTACGCGCCGCGTATCGACGCCATCCATTGGCACAGGAAGCCGAACCATCGAACATCGGCCCGCATGCCGTGCGATACCTTGACCACATGGCCGGTGCATTGGCGCCGACAGGCCTCGACGCCACTGCCACCCTGACGGGCATCGGCCTCCTCACAGGATGGGTACGCGCCTTCGCCGCACAAGAAGGAGCCGGACTCTCCAGCCACGCAAATATGGCTGGCCTCATCTCGGCGATGCTGCCCCGCGGCGACTACCCGCACCTGACTGCGCTATTCACCACCCTTAAATCCGCCACAACTCCACCCGGCACCGATACTGCATTCCGAACAGGCATAGAATCACTGCTGTTCGGCATTATTCCTACGGAACCGTGATTCGCCCACTGCAGTAGGCGTCCTGCATTGCCATGCGCCGGTGCCTATCGCAGCATCCTTCGCGCGTTCGACCACCCGAATCAATTCTCCCTTACATGCAGAATGCGTCGGCACGTCGATCACCCGGCTTTCGGTTCGCGGGCGCCGGGTAGTACGTCGAGAGATCAGCCATAGTGACCCGACTATTAATGACATGGCAGTCATAAATATCTCAGTTAGAATAATCATCTCGCCGACAACGAACACTGTATTCATGGCGAGCTTCCTTCCGTCTCGGGCTGCTTGTGCTCGGATGACTGCCCGCCAAATTTCATGGTGCACCGAACTTCCATCGGCAGATCCTGGCGACGTGATAGAAAGCTGCAATACGCCGAGCTATCGAGAACTGCAGTTTCACCCTGGCTGGTAGGTCCGCAAAGTGACGTGCGTGGCTGCTCGAGCCTGCCCGCACGGCGGCGGAAGTGTATGTCAACGAGCGAAAACCGACTTATTCGAGTTCGGCTGGGCTATCAAGGCTGCAGCGCAATGGGAAGCCGGATTTCCGCACAAACGGATTGAACTTGTAGAGTCTTACGGTCGCTCGATTGAATATATCTAGGAACAGCTCGCTCGAGGGAAATTTTGACCAGCCGCCGCAGTAGCTCACCCGCTCTGTCGGGATCGAGTACGTGAGAATCCCTCAGCAAGGACCATACGGGACAGTCGGGAGACATCCGATCGAGCCATTAGAGGTCGGTAATCGATGTATCGACTGTCTGATAATTTTCTCGAGACGGATTGATTCGAACACGAAGATCGACCAAATCCGCATAGTCGGTATCGAACCATTGCATGGCATTTTGTCATCGGTGGAGTGTGCCCTTGGAGTGAAGCCTCCAAGGGCACACTCGGAACACTACTCAGCGCAGGTCGCGGCGCCGGAAGCCGACAAGCCCGACCGTGATCACCGCTGCCGCGATCGCCACCAGGATCACCACCGGGGTGGCGGTGAACGATGCGGCAGGCAGCTTCGGCAGGTGGCTGTATGGGTCGAGGTTCAGTAGCCAGTGCGGTATGCCGGAGATGGATCCGAGCAGGAAGAAGGCGAGTCCACCGGTGAACACGCCCCACGCCACCGGTGTCCACCGGGGCAGCAGCCCGAACAGCAGCACGGTCGCTCCGGTGAACAACCAGATGGCCGGCAGCTGCACCATCGCCGCACCGAGCACCCGCGGGAGTTTGCCGCCGACGTCGTGGGCCGCTAAGCCGTAGGCGAGGCCACCGACGCAACCCGAAACCAACAGCAGCACTACAGGTCCCCCGAGCGCGAATACCAGATGTGAAGCGGCCCAGCGAATCCGGCCGATCGCACCGGTGAGCACGGCCTCGGCACGGTCGGCGGTCTCTTCCGAATACAACCGCAGCGCAGCCGAAATCGAGTACGCGGCCACTGCGAGGCCGAGCATGGTGAAGGCCATGGTGACCATCGAATCCTCGAGCATCTGCGAGCCGCCCATCCGGGCGATGAGGTCGCGCATGGTCTGATTGGAACCCAGCTCATCTCCGATGCCATTGATCACGCTGCCGAACATCAGTGCGTACAAACTGAGCCCGATGCACCAGGCCACCAGCGTGCCACGCTGCATCCGCCAGGCGAGCCCGAGCGGCCCCGCCAGCGCGGAACCCGCCGCGGGTGCACCGGACCGCTCGGCGATCAGTCCCGCCCCGAGATCGCGCCGGGACAACAGCAGATAGGCTGCGACGATCAACACTGCGGCGGTCGCCGCATGCAGCAGCAGAATCCACCAGTGATCGCCGGCGAACGGCCGCACCTGCAACGACCAGCCCAGCGGTGACAACCAGGTGAGCACGTTTGTGGGGCCGTCCGCGGCGCGGGCATCACCGATCGCGCGCAGCGTGTATGTGCCCGCCAGCACGGCGAAGGCGATACCGCGCGCGGTCCTGGCGCCGGCGCTGAGCTGCGCGGCCACCGCGGCGACGGCGGCGAACACGATGCCCGAGGCGGCCTCGGCGAGCCCGAACGCGAGTGCACCATTGCCGGGCACCCCGGCACCCTTGATGCTGGCAGCACCGATCAGACCGGTGGCCAGCGCACCTCCGCAAGCGATCGTGAGTGCGGCGGTGAGGCTCGCGAACCGCCCGACCTGGGTCGAGGCGAGCAGTTCCTCGCGCCCCGTCTCCTCCTCGGCACGAGTGTGGCGGATAACGGTGAGAATCGTGGCGATCGCGATGAGCGCGTGAAACGGCCCGGCCTTCCATACCCCCGCCGCACCGAGTGTGAGATTGTAGATCGGCCCGTACATGGCCAACTGCGCGGGGCTGGACAGGATCGTCTTCGCGAAGTCCGCCAGATCGGCCGGGGTGTTGACAAGCTTGTCGACACTCTTGACGTAGACGCTGCCCAGTGGGACTGACAGCAGCAGCACCCACAGTGGCAGCACGATGCGGTCGCGCCGCAGATACAGCCGCAGCAGTTGCAGGGTTCCGGCGAAAGTTGAGGCGCCGCGGGCGGATTCGGTGAATCCGTAGTGCGGGCGCGTGGCAGTGGCGGTCGTCATTTCGATGCCTCCGCGTAGTGGCGGCCCGAATCATTACTGCCGGCGTTGTGCCCGTCGAGCGAATAGTGGCGCAGGAACAGCTCTTCCAGTGTCGGCGGTTGGCTGACCAGGCTGCGCACACCGGCATCACCGAGGATCCGGATCAACTCACCCAGATGTTCGCTGTCGACCTGGCAGCGCAGCGTGTGGTCGTCGATGCTGACGTCCTCGACTCCCGCGATCCGGCCGAGATCGCCCGGATCACCGATCATTTCGGCCTTGATCGAGGTGCGGCTCAGATGCCGCATCGACGCGAGCGTGCCGCTCTCCACCGTCGCGCCGGCGCGGATGATGGTGACGCGGTCACACAGCGTCTCTACCTCGGACAGGATGTGGCTGGACAGCAGCACCGTCACCCCCCGATCGGTGGCCTCCTGGACACATTCCCCGAAAACCTGTTCCATCAACGGATCCAGGCCCGAGGTGGGCTCGTCGAGCATCAGCAGATTCGCGTTCGAGGAAAACGCCGACACCAGGGCGACCTTCTGCCGGTTGCCCTTGGAATAGGTGCGGGCCTTCTTGCGCGGATCCAGCTCGAACCGCTCGATCAACTCCTCGCGACGATCGGGATCCAGGCCGCCGCGCATGCGGGCCAGCAGATCGATCGTCTCACCGCCGGACAGCGTCGGCCACAGCGTGACATCACCTGGAACATAAGCGATCTCGCTGTGCAGGCCAACCGCGTCGGCCCACGGGTCTCGGCCGAGCACACGTACCTCGCCCGAGGTGCGGGCCAGGATGCCCAGCAGAATACGGATGGTGGTCGACTTGCCCGCCCCGTTAGGGCCAAGGAAGCCGTGCACTTCCCCCTCGACGACCTCGAGGTCGAGACCGTCGAGAGCGTGCACCTGTCCGAAATGCTTGCGCAGATCGCGGACGTCAATTGCCGATGACATCGAATCTCCTTGAGAGATTGAGGATCAATATTTGTATGTGAGAATTGGGATCACTGTTCGGCGAGCAGGGCATCGAGCACCGTCGAATCGGTGAACAGACCGTGCGTGCTCATCTCGACCGCCGGCAGCATCATCTGTTCGGCGAACTCGCGAAGCGCCTTTCGATAGTCGAGCTCCCCGTCGTGCCTAGCCTCGTGCAGTTGCAGGAAGAAGAAGAACCCACCGCCGCTCTGGGTCGCCAGATAGCGGGCCGTCGCCTTGAGATCTGTTGGTGAGCGCAAGGTCCCAGCCTCGATGCCGATCGCCAGATACGCCTCGACGTCGGCGACCATCTGCTCGAACCACGTCACCAGAAGGGCACCGCCCGCCTGAAAGGTCCGCATCAGGTAGGCAATGAGCGGCGCGTACTCCTCGATCTCCGTGAGCGCTTGCAGCGTCGCAGTCGGCGACGGCTCCAGCACGTACTCCGTCTTCGCCGTCCGGATGAGCGAACGAACATGCTCGTCGCACTCCGCTCGAAGTCCATCTTTGGATCCGAAGTGATGATTCACCAACCCGGGCGACACACCCGCGGCCTTCGCGATCGCTCGAACACCGACTCCGAACCCTTCCTCGCCGAATACGACGATCGCGGCGTCCCGGATACGGGCCCGAGTGTTCAGATCCGCAGGCGGATCTTTCCGATAAGGTTGCTCTCTTAAACGCATGTTCAATATGCTATACATACGTTCAATTGTCGCGCAAGTATTCAGATTTGCAGTCCCCCTGCTTGACATCGGCGGCGATACCTATCGTATACTCCGATACTGACAGTATCTGAAATACTGGAGGTTTGAATGGCTGTTTGGGCTCGCACCCATGAGGAGGTTGTCGAGGCATTCGCCGCTGGATGGCGCCACCCGGACCCACATGCCTGGGATGAACTGTTGGCCGACGATGTCGACCTGCGGCAACCGTTCTTACGCAAGGGCCACGGTCGTGACCTGTGGCAGCAGGAAGCACAACGACTGCTGACCTTCTTGCCCGACGCCCGCAGCGAAGTGCTGGGCTGGGCAGGCCGCACCGACATGGTTTTCATCGAGATCCGCATCGACGCCACCCTTGCTGGGCGTCCCTCGAGCTTCCAGGCGATCGACCGGCTCCGTATTGATTCCACCGGCCTGGTCCTCCAGCGCGATTCGTTCTTCGACCCTGGCCCGGTGGCGTTGACGGTCGTGCGGCGTCCGTCGGCGTGGTGGCCATGGTGGCGTTCGGGTCTCGGTCCCTTGCTCGTCCGCCGTCGTTTTCTGAAGGAGTTGTCATGAAGAACCGTTCTCTGATCATCCGTAGCCTCGGTGTGACCCGGCTGGCCGTCGGGCTGTCCACCTTTGTCAACCCGCGATTAGCCCGGCGTTCCCTCGGGATCGCCGACCGCGACGCCGACGGAGGCACCGTCGCCCGCATGTTCGGCATCCGTGACGCCGCGCTGGCCATCGCAACACTCAGCAACGATCCGGTCGTTCGGAACGCCGGTGTGCGCTTGGGCGTCCTCGCCGACGCCGCCGACACCGTCGCGATCGTCAACGGACGTCGTGCCGGTGTCACCACGCGTGGGGCACTGCTCATGGGCGGAGCCGCCGCATTCTTCACTGTTGCCGGTATCGCCGCATGGCCACAGTCGCACCAGGACCCACAGGTGTGACGTGCACGACGACGAGTACGGCGCACTCGACGCCGTGGCGCTGGCCGCCGCGGTGGCAAGGGGCGAGACCACCGCAGCGGAGCTGCTCGACATCGCAATTCGGCGCACAGCGGAGTTGAACCCCGCGCTGAACGCCGTCGTCCGATCCATGGAATCGTTTGCGGCACAGCAGGTCACAGCTCCATTGACCGGACCGTTCGCTGGAGTTCCCTTTCTCCTCAAAGACCTGCTACAGGACTTTGCCGGCGTGCCGACCTCTGCCGGAAGTCAGGTCCTCGCCGAGGTCCCGGCTCCGGCGCACGCCACCGTCGTGCGTCGCTGGCTCGATGCCGGGCTGGTTATCTTCGGCAAGACCAACACCTCGGAATTCGGCGCCAAGGCCGTCACCGAAACCGATCTGTTCGGCCCGGCCCGCAATCCGTGGCACCTCGGCCGCACGCCGGGCGGCTCATCCGGCGGTGCGGCCGCGGCCGTCGCTGCCGGAATCGTGCCCGTCGCCGGTGCGACCGACGGCGGCGGCTCCATCCGAATCCCTGCCGCCTGCTGTGGACTGTTCGGACTCAAGCCCGGTCGTGGCCTCATACCCGCGGGCCCGAATCATGCTGAGCTGCTCAATGGTTCGGCGACCCATGGCGTCATCTCACGGTCCGTCCGGGATACCGCTGCCATGCTCGACGTGCTCCGCGGCCAGGATGCAGTACCGCCCTACCTGCCCGCGCTCCCGAACAGCTGTTTCCTCGACGAGGTTGGACGCGACCCCGGCCGCCTGCGCATCGGTTACCGGCTCGAATCCATCCTCGGGACAATGCCTTCAGTCGAAGCGGTTGCAGCGGTACGGGATGCGGCCGACCTGCTGACAGAGTTGGGTCACGACGTCGAACCCGCCGACATAGAACTCTATGACGCCGACAGCGCTGCCGACTTTCTCGTCCCATTCTTCGTGCAGATAGCCGCTGACGTCGAGGCGGCCCGGCGACACGGTGGCCGAAACGGCGGTTTCGAACTCGACACCCTATTGGCCGCCGCGGCCGGTCGAGCTGTCCGGGCACCCGAATACGCCCAGGCCGTTAGCCGGTGGCACCGTCACCGTCACCGGCTCGCTGCGTTTCACAGCCAATACCATCTGCTCCTCACCCCAACCCTGGCCCAGCGTCCGCTTCAGATCGGCGCCTCGACGAGCCCACACCTCGAACAAGCTGTCGGCCGTGCCCTTCTCAATTCCCGCACCGCCGCCCTCGTGCACCGCATCGGCGTATTCGAACGCATCGCGCGTCGCCAACTGACTTGGGCGCCCTACACCCAACTGGCAAACATCACCGGTTGCCCAGCCGCCTCGGTCCCGTTGTACTGGACCGATGACGGCCTGCCACTAGGCGTCCAGTTCGTGGCCCCACCCGCTGGCGAAGCACTCCTCATCCGACTCACAGCCCAACTCGAAGCCGCTCGGCCCTGGTCAAGCCGACGGCCACCGGAATGGCGACGGAACAAGCGCGGCGGCTATTCCAGTGCAGCGGATCATCGGCGCTTCCGTCTTGGCGGAATCGACTTCTGTCACCGCCCGTGACTTCTCACGAGGCCCGTGTGCAGGGGGTTGGGTCCACTTCTTGATCCGCCGCGAATTCTGAAGGAGTTGCCATGACGCACCATTCTTTGATTGCTCGCGGACTGGGTATCGCGCGACTCGCGATCGGCCTGTCCACATTCAGGTGGCCGGCGCTGGCTCGCCGATCGCTCGGTATTGCAGTGTCCGACGCCGCCGGTCGCATCATCGCCCGAATGTTCGGTATTCGAGATGCCGCATTGGCTTTGGCGACCCTGAGCTCCGATCCGGTGGTTCGCAATACGGGATTGCGACTCGGCGCGCTCGCGGATGCGGGGGACGCCGTCGCAGTGGTGCTCGGCCGCCGGGGCGGTGTCACCGCCTCCGGAGCAACTCTCATCGGCGGTGGAGCCGCACTGTTCGCGTTGGCGGGATTGGCAGCGCTCCCGCGGCAATCCTGACCGGACCGCGCTTCGGGAGAGCGGCCATATCCGCCGAGTGCGACACGCTGTTCGAGCCGCCGTGCGAATAGGCCACGGCGGCAACGCATTACACTGATGACATCTGGTTCCGTGCTGAAAAGCCTTGTCCTACAACGAGTTCGGGTCCGTCCCGATGTTTCGAGGAGGGTTCAGGTGGAAAACCAAGCTGGCCCAGATGGCGATGAGCTACCGCTTCGCCCAGGAACTCGACGGAACGCCAGTAACGCTGAACGTGGCCTACCCCGGACACGCCTACACCTCGATGAACAAGGACCTCACCATCGACACTTACCCGCCACTGGCGCGTCCGATCGTGCCGCTGCTGCGGCTCGCTATGCCGCTCGTCTTCGGCCACAAGGCACTGCTCAAGGCCACACGGTCCAGCGTTCACCTCGCGTCCAGTCCTGAGGTCTGCAACACCAACGGCACCTACTTCAACACCAAGGCCATCCCGACCCCGTGGCCCGATGCCGTCCTGGACGAACGCACGCGCACCACCATCTGGGAACTATGTGCGACGCACCGCGACCGCCTGACCGCACCGTGACACCCGCCGTCACACGAACGGACGTGCGGTCATGACTCACCGCTCGGACTCGATCACCGTCGCTTCATCGATCCCAACGGCGACACCAACCGCAAGCCAGGGAAGATCACCGCCCGTGGGATTTCACCAGCGAGGATGACCGATCAGCAGCCATCGCCGTCTATCCACTCAACTATCACCGACCACACTCAGGAGCAGGCGGTCAGCCACCGGCCTCACGCCTTCGGGAAGGTGTCACCAACGTCCGGCTCTCCTACACCTAGGTCGTGTTTCGAAAGTCGGGTCACCGTAGCCACAGGTCGATGGCGGCGATGTGGACGGTAGCCAGGAAGCGGACGGCGAGTTTGTCG
>NZ_JBITMA010000033.1:0-21516 GCF_044465765.1 Nocardia sp. NPDC049526
ATGCAGACTCGCTCTGTTGTGGTCGGCAGTGTGCGTGGGCTCGCCCGATGCAGACTCGCTCTGTTGTGGTCGGCAGTGTGCGTGGGCTCGCCCGATGCAGACTCGCTCTGTTGTGGTCGGCAGTGTGCGTGGGCTCGCCCGACGCGCGAGCCCATGGCGAACCTACTTGTGACGTCCGTGCAGGATCGGGACCAGGCGACGCAGCAGCTTCATGGTGGACTGGGTCCGCGAGTAGCTGAGCAGTGCCATGCCGGGAATCGCGAAGCGCTGCACCGCGATCGAATGCGGCCGGGCGAATTCGCGCAGGCCGGGCTCGCCGTGGATGCGCCCGATTCCGGAGTCGCCGACACCGCCGAAGGGCAGTCCCGCGATGGCGGCGAAGGCCAGCACCGAGTTCACCGAGGTCGCGCCGACGCGCAGCCTGCGCGCGATCTCCAGGCCGTTCTTCTTCGAGTAGACCGCCGAGGACAGGCCGTATTTGGACTTGTTCGCCAGCTCGACCGCCTCGTCGACGCCGTCCACCGTGCGAATGGTGACGGTCGGGCCGAAGGTCTCCTCGGCCACGGCCTCGGAGTTCTCGTCCACATCGACGAGTACGACCGGCTCGATGAACGGACCCTTGACCGACTCCGGCCCGCCGAGTACCGCGGTGCCGCCGTTCTTCAGCGCGTCGTCGATATGGCGACGCACGATATCGATCTGGCTGGGCATGGTCATCGGACCGTAGGCCGCATCGGCGTCCGAGCCCGGCTTGATGTCCTTCAGGATGCGCTCGACCTCGGCGACGAAGTCGTCGCGCACCGAGCGGTCCACATAAACCCGCTCCACACCGGCGCAGGTCTGGCCACTGTTGGCGGTGGCGCCCCAGGCGACCGCATCGGCCGCGGCCTTCACATCGGCATCGCCCGCGACGATCACCGCATCCTTACCGCCGCATTCCAGCAGCACCGGGGTCAGCGATTCGGCGGCCGCGGCCATGATCTTCTTGCCGGTCGCGGTGGAGCCGGTGAACGCGATCTTGTCCACCCCGGCCTGAACCAGCGCGGCGCCGGTCGCGCCGTAACCATTGACGGTCTCGAAGACGCCTTCGGGCAGTTCCGGATTGGCCTTCTTGAACGCATCGGAGAGGAAATTGCCGATGCCGGTGGAGAATTCGCTCGGCTTGAAGACCACGGTATTGCCCGCGGCCAGGGCGTAGGCGATGGAGCCGTTCGGGGTGTAGACCGGATAGTTCCACGGGCCGATCACGCCGATGACACCGAGCGGGCGCTGCTCCAATCGCGCGGAGAAGTTCGCCATCAACGCGCCGGGGGAGATCTTCTTCGGCGACAGCACCTTCTTGGCGTGCTTGGCCGCCCAGGCGATGTGCTCGAGCGCGAGCATCAACTCCAGGAACGCGTCGTCGAGTGGTTTGCCGTTCTCCTTGTGGATGAGCGCGGTGAACTCCGCGGAGTCCGCGACCAACTGGCTCGACCAGCGCAGCAGATGTTTGCGTCGCTCGTCGAAGCTCAGTCCGCCCCAGGTGGCGGCGGCGGTACGGGCCTTGGCGACGGCGGCGCGCACGGCATCCGCATCCGCGATGGTATGGGTGGCGATGACCTCTCCGGTGGCCGGATCGACCGATGTCAGCGCCGTGTCCGGCGCCGCTGGGGTGGTCTCGATGGTTGTCACGGTTGGTCTCTCCTCTTGCCGAGATAAGTTAACGACCATTCTCTGAGATGATGCTATGCCACAACTCTCACCAGGTCACCCCTCCCGTCAATTCTTCCCGAGTCTGTCGGCGCCGCGTGCAAGTATCGAGATATGTGCGGCAGATATGCGACAACTACCGATCCCGGTCGGCTCGCCGCCGAACTGGACGCCATCGACGAGACACCGACCGCTGACAACGGCGGTTCCGCGAACTACAACGTCGCGCCGACCACCCAGGTGCTGACCGTGGTGGAGCGCCATGAGCACGGCCACCCGGACGACAACCCCAAGTTGCGCGTTCGGCGGATGCGCTGGGGCCTGATCCCGGTCTGGACCAAGGCCGCCGAACCGGGCGTGCCGGTCAAGGGCAAACCACTGTTCAATGCCCGCGCTGATAAGGCCACGACCACGCCATCGTTCCGCGATGCGGTGAAGTATCGCCGCTGTCTGGTTCCGATGGACGGCTGGTACGAGTGGTTGGTCGAACCGGATGCCGGGGCCAAGGGCAAGGTTGCGAAACATCCGTACTTCATGGCGAATGCCGATGGCTCACGGCTGTATATGGCCGGATTGTGGTCGGTATGGCGGGACCGCTCGCTGCAGGAGAGCGAACCGCTACTGTCCTGCACCATCCTGACCACCGACGCCGTCGGCGAGCTCACCCGCATCCACGACCGGATGCCGCTACCCATGCCGCAGGAGAATTGGGCGGCCTGGCTGGATCCGGATCATCCGGCACCGGGCGCACTGCTCGAGACGCCGAGCGCCGAATCGGTGGCGGCCATTGTGGCGCGTCCGGTCTCATCGCTGGTCAACAGCGTGCGCAATAACGGTCCGGAGTTGTTGGCGCCGTTGGACTCTCGGGCCGGTACGGAAAAGGCCGGGCAGATCAGCTTGCTGTGATCGCCCGGCCGCCGTTCATCGACTCAGAGCTGGCACTTCACGCTGTTCGTCACGATATTCAGCGCGCACTTGGCGATACCGCCGCCCAGGTCGATGACCTTGCGAGCGACGCCGCCGCCCAGGTCGATGACCTTGCCGGCGACGCCGCCGCCCAACTTCTCGGCCTTGTCGGCCCGCTCATCCTTCGTCGGGCTGCTGTTCTTGTTCGGCCCATCGTCAACGACATGCTCGTCGAACGGGAAGTCGTTGACGTCGATCACCAGTGGGCTGCCAGGTGCGGCGGTGGCCGTAGGCGCTAGCAGCGCGACCGGGCCGGTGGTGAGCAGGAGAACTCCGAACAGAGTGACGATCAGGGTGCTGCACAATCGCTGGCGCGTGGACATTTCGCATCACATCCTCGAGTCGGACGATCTGGGCCCGTTCAGTAACGCACAGATATTGCTGGTTTGGTGCTGAATTATACTGATGTGACTGGTGCGGTTACCGCGTCGGTGAGCCGGACCAGATCCGCCGGTGCCAATTCGATCTCGAGTCCGCGCCGTCCCGCACTGCAAAGCATGCGGTCCCAGGCCAATGCCGAGGCATCGACCACGGTGGGCAGCAGCTTGCGCTGGCCGAGCGGGGAAATGCCGCCGAGCACGTAACCGGTGATTCGCTCGGCCTTCGCCTTGTCCGCCATCGCCGCCTTGGGCGCGCCGAGCGCCGCGGCGGCAGCCTTGAGCGACAAGGTATTCGGCACCGGCAGGACCGCGACCGCGAGCGCGCCGGTCGACAATTCGATCACCAGTGTCTTGAAGATCTGCGCCGCCGTCACCCCGACCTCGGCGGCGAGTGCGCCGACTGCTTCGGTGCCGTAGGAGTCGGCGCGCGGATCGTGCTTGTACGCGTGTACGCGGTGGGCCACACCGGCCTTGGCCAAGGTGCGGATCGCCGGGGTCGAGGCTCCTGCCATGCCGGTCACCCTAATGGCGGTCGGCAAGGCGCTTTCTGTGCGGGGAGTTCGCTATGGGAACACAGTCGGGCGCGGACATGTTGCATGCGATACGGAAGCCGCACGGCGGTTGTACGACGCGAAGGAGAGGTCGGTGCCCGTTCTGCTCGAAGAACGCCCGGTGACGTCGCAGAGGGACTCTCAGTTCTCACTCGATCTGGCCACGCCTGTAGATTTGGCAGGTACGGCGATCGAAGGGATTGGTGTGACTAGCGACGATGACGTGGTGACCGACGGTGCGGTCGGCGCCGCGGTCGACGATACCGAGCTGGTGCAGCGGTTCGAGCGTGATGCGCTCCCGTTGCTCGACCAGCTCTACGGTGCCGCGCTGCGCATGACCCGGAATCCGGCCGATGCCGAGGATTTGGTGCAGGAGACCTACGTCAAGGCGTTCCAGGGCTTCAAATCGTTCAAAGAGGGCACCAATCTGCGTGCTTGGCTCTACCGGATCCTGACCAACACCTACATCAACTCCTACCGCAAGAAGCAGCGCCAGCCCGCGCAGTATCCGACCGACGAGATCACCGACTGGCAGCTCGCCGCCACCGCCGAGCACACCTCGACCGGGCTGCGTTCGGCCGAGGTGGAGGCGCTGGACGCGCTGCCGGACGACGACATCAAGGCCGCACTGCAGGAGCTGCCGGAGGAATTCCGGATGGCGGTGTACTACGCCGATGTCGAGGGTTTCCCATATAAGGAAATCGCCGACATCATGGGCACCCCCATCGGTACGGTGATGTCCCGGCTGCATCGCGGCCGCAAGCAGCTCAAAGGATTGCTCGCCGATGTGGCGCGCGAACGTGGATTCAACCGCAACGGCGCGGAACGCCAGGAGGTCAAGCAGTGAGTACGGAGCGTGACCCCGATATGGAGTTGGACTGCACGGCTGTGCTCGCCGACGTCTGGCTCATGCTCGACGGTGAATGTGACGATGCCACCCGGGCCCGGCTGCAGCACCACATGGATCACTGCTCACCGTGCATCGAGGCCTACGGCATCGAGGAGAAGGTCAAGAGCCTGCTGAGCCGTAAGTGCGGCGGCGATCGGGCGCCGGATTCGCTGCGCGATCGGCTGAGCCTGGAGATCCGCCGATCCGTCACGGTCACCCGGGTCGAGACCACCGAGTAGTTCCGGAGACAGAAAAAACACCGAGTGCCTTGCGGAAGATCTTGGCCCTCGGTGTTTTTCGTCTGTTACGGCTCAGGCGTTAGGACGCTTGCCGTGGTTGGCCGCGCTTCCCTTGCGGCTGCGCTTCTTACGACCACGCTTACCCATAGGTAGTCTCCCTTCTGATTGAAGGCCATTGTTTCATGTGTGGTTGGCTGTAGCTTCAGCGGATACGGGCGAACGAGTGGATGGGGTGTCATGGCGGAGGAAGTGCTCTCGGAGCTGGTGTCGGTCGTGCAGCAGGTTGTCGTTGCCGAGGGTGACGAGGTACACGAGGGCGACACCCTGGTGATCCTCGAGTCGATGAAAATGGAGATTCCGGTGCTCGCCGAGAGCGGTGGCACGGTGACCTCGATCGGCGTCAAAGAGGGCGACGCGATCAAGGCCGGGCACCTGATCGCCGTCATCTCTTAACTTCTGAAGCGGGTAGATCGAAAATGGCGACACTGAGTGAGCTGCTGGCCGAACACACCGACCTACCCGGCGTCGCCGTGGACCATCTGCAGCGGGTGGTCGGCGATTGGCAGCTGCTCGCCGATCTGTCCTTCGCGGATCTGCTGCTGTGGGTCGGTGCGGGACCGATCACCGACGGCGCCGATATCGTCTGCGTCGCACAATGCCGCCCGACGACCGCGCCTACCGTCCATCCGGAGGATCGGGTCGGCGGAACTGCCTCGCAGACCGATCATCCGCAGGTTTTCGACGCGCTGACGACCGGCAAGATCGTGCGCGCGGACAGCGATATCGAGGCCGAGGGCGTCTACCATCCGCATCCGGTACACGCCTTCCGCGAGGCCATTCCGGTGCGCTGCGGCGACGATGTCATCGCGGTACTCAGCCGCGATACCGATCTGCAGCGCTCGCGGGTGCGCAGCACGCTGGAGATCGCCTATGTCGCCTGCGCCGACGATCTGTGCCAGATGATCGCCGACGGCACCTTCCCGACCACCGAAGACCGCGCCGCGACGCACTCCAGTCCGCGCGCGGGCGACGGCTTCATCCGGCTCGATACCGAGGGCATCGTCGTCTACGCAAGTCCGAACGCACTGTCGGCGTATCACCGGATGGGGCTGCAGTCGGATCTGGCCGGTCAGGATCTGGCCGTCACCACCCGGTCGCTGATCACCGATCCGTTCGACGCCCAGGAGGTCGTCGGCGATATCCAGGCCGCCCTGGCGGGCCGTACCGGGCGCCGCATGGAAGTCGAGGCGCGTGGTGCCACCGTGCTGCTGCGCACCCTCGTGTTGCGCCCGCACGGGGAACTGGCCGGGGCCGCGGTGCTGGTCCGTGACGTCACCGAGGTCAAGCGCCGCGACCGCGCACTGCTCAGCAAGGACGCGACCATCCGGGAGATCCACCACCGGGTGAAGAACAATCTGCAGACCGTCGCCGCGCTGTTGCGGTTGCAGGCGCGCCGCACCGAGAACGAGGAGGCGCAGGTCGCACTGACCGAATCCGTGCGCCGGGTCACCTCGATCGCCTCGGTGCACGAAATGCTGTCGATGTCGGTGGATGAAGAGGTCGATCTCGACGAGGTGGTGGACCGGCTGCTGCCGATCATGGCCGATGTCGCGACCGTGCACACCGCGAGAATCAAAGTGCGCCGGGCTGGTTCGCTCGGCGTGTTCTCCGCCGAACGCGCCACCCCGCTGGTAATGGTGCTGACCGAACTGGTGCAGAACGCCATCGAGCATGCCTTCGATTCCGGCGAAAACGGCACGGTGACAATCCGTTCCGAGCGTTCGGCACGCTGGCTGGACGTGATCATCAGCGACGACGGTCGCGGCCTGCCGCCGGGTTTCAGCCTGGAATCCTCCGACCGCCTCGGCCTGCAGATCGTGCGCACCCTGGTGACGGCGGAACTCGGCGGTTCCATCGGTTTACATCCAGGCGCCGACATCGGTACGGATGCGGTGCTACGGGTCCCGCTGGGGCGCCGATCGGGACGCTGAAGCATCACGAACTCGATTGGTAAACAATAAGATTCAGCTTTCCGTGGGTAAATGACCCCACGGAGCGAGTCTTGCGAGCGACGTTCGCGGCCCGTCTCGCGGCCGAGTCGTCGAAGCGCATGCGCCGCAGGCGCGAGTCTCGACGGCGCCGCTAGGGACTGCTTGCAGGTCGCTCGAAATGGTCGGCCGCGAGACAGCAGAGGCCGCGAACACGCCCCGCCGCAGGCGCGGCCAATTAGACACGGGCACAAAATAGCCCGGCACCTGAGTGCCGGGCTTGACTGCGTTACCGGGCCGGGCTGATAGGTCCGGTAACGCTGGTCGTCCTAACTAGACGACGGTGCGGGTGCGCGTCCGGGCGTTGCGCCGTTTGAGCGCCCGACGCTCGTCTTCGCTCATACCACCCCACACGCCGGCATCCTGCCCGGACTTCAGGGCCCAGGACAGGCAGTCAGCGGTAACGGGGCAGCGAGCGCAGACCAGCTTGGCATCGGCAATCTGCGCGAGCGCCGGACCACTGTTACCCACCGGGAAGAACAGCTCGGGGTCCTCATCGCGACAGATGGCCTTGTGGCGCCAGTCCATTCCTCTGCTCCTTTGCTGGGCGCCGCAAAGGCGCCTACGGTTTGTGGATCGTTCACTTGTGCGACTCGAATGTTTCCGCACGGTTGCTTGTGAATGCTTTCACGAACACCGTAGATGTCAATAGGTATCCGGTGCACCGTGGGGAAGCTCACGCTCTCAAGGAACCCCTTGGGGAACCTGCCCGGTCCTTTGTACTCGCTCTACCCGGTTTTCGCAGCACAACACCGAGTTTTTTCGCGCGTTTCGTGCTCATTTCGGGCGTGGAGCGACGACCTCGAGCACGTCCGGCACGGCTGTGAAATCCACCATGTTGCGTTTTCCGATAAAGTCGCCATCGATTTGCAGGCCGATCGGCTCGCTGGCCTCGATGTGTACGGACGGCACATCGTCCTCGCGAAATAGGTTGCGCGACTTGGGATTTCCATTGGCCGCGAGAAGCTGCCTGGCGAGCAGCAGGGTGGAGACCACCGACATCGACCGCACGGCAAACACGCCGAGACCGGTTTCGAAGGCCGTGCCCGGGTTGGTGTGCACCGGGGTGGCGTTCAGGTAGGTCCACGGGCTCGCGTTCGTTACGAAGGCGTAATGGACCTCACTGATGGGGTCGAAGCCAGGGATCTCGATCCGGACGCTCGGCTCCTTGCGCTTCGACTTGAAAAACTGTCGGACAGTGGTGCGAACGTAGCGACTGGGGGTGGCGGCATGGCCGTTGGCGCGGCTGTTGTCGATCGCTTCGCAGACGTCCGCGTCGAGGCCGACGCCCGCGCTGAAGCCGAACCAGCGGTCATCGGCGAGGCCGAGGCCGATTTTGCGGTCATGGTCGAGGGTGAGCAGGTCGATGAGCTGGTTGGTTGCGGTCACCGGATCCGGGGAGATGCCGAGGGCGCGCGCGAACACATTCGCCGAGCCGCCCGGAATCACGCCGAGGCGCGGCAGCCAGGCCTGTCCGTCGTCGACCTGCGGCAGCGGCAGGTAGCCGTTGATGGTCTCGTTGACCGTCCCATCGCCGCCGTGCACGACGATCAGGTCCATCTCGTTGGTTGCTGCCCACTGCGCCAATTCCGCCGCGTGGCCGCGGTGCTGGGTATGCGCGACGGTCAGCTGAGTCCGGCTCTCCAACGCGTGCGCCAACAGGTCCCGCGTCGCCGGCGTAGTCGAGGTGGCATTCGGATTCACGATCAGCAACGTCCGCACCTTCGGCAGCCTAATCGGCGCACGGCCCGGTCCGAAAAGCCGCCGAGTGCGTTCTAGGCTTGGCCACGTGGCGGACAGCGGCAAAGACGAGGTTTCGGCGGGTGTGCCCGCGACGGTGCGCGGCGCGGGCGGACTGGTAGGGCTGGAGGGGGCGGTCGCCGTGGTCGTGGCGATCGTGCTGATCGTGCGTGGCCTGCTCGGGCACGATCAGAGCGCCGCGAGCGGATACGGCACGGCCGCGTGGTTCGGCATTCTCGGTGGCGCGGTTCTCGCGGCCGGGATCGGACTTTCTCTCGGGCACCGATGGGGGCGGGCCATCGCCGTGATCGCACAGGTGCTGCTGCTTCCGGTTACCTGGTCGCTGCTGACCGATTCGCATCAGCCGGTGCTCGGCGCGCTGCTCGGCCTGGTCGTGGTGGGCGCGCTGGTGCTCTTGTTCGCGCCCGCGTCGAATCGCTGGATGGCCGAGGTTTACGGGATCGAACCGGAATCGAAGTAGCCGGATTCAGGCCGTGACTGCGCGCAATGCCTGACGGCACAGGTGATCGGCCTGGCGGGTGGTTTCCGGCTGACGGTAGCGCGGGGTCAGCGCGAGCACCTGGGTGCACGCGGTGCCCAGGTCGATGAGATGTCCGACCGAGACGAAGACCGGTTTGACGCCGCGTCGGGTGCGCAGCGCCCGACCGACGACTTCGCCGTCCATCGTGATATCGCTGGCCGCGCCACGTTCCGGACCGGGCTCCGCGTAGTCGCCCCACGGTGTCTTGGCTACGCCGATCGTCGGTGTGCCCGTGAGGATTCCGACGTGGCAGGCCAAGCCGAAGCGGCGTGGATGTGCGAGTCCCTGGCCATCACAGATCAGCAGATCCGGTGTGGTACCGAGCTTTTCGAGTGCGGCGAGGGTAATGGGCAGTTCACGGAAGGACAGCAAGCCCGGCACGTAAGGAAAGGTGACCGTACCGTGCGCTACTGCGGTATCGATGGGATCCAGTGTGGCACTGTCCAATACGACGGCGGCTGCGGCGGCTATCCCGGTTTCGTCGTCGTAGGCGGAGTCGAGACCGGCGATGGTGCGGAATTGCGGTGGATGCGGGTCGGTCGTAATCACCAATGGCCGCAACGCATCCTGAATCGCCATGGCCTCGTCCGCGGTGGTCGGCCAATCCGTGGGTGCGGTAACCCTCACTCGCTCATGCCTCCACCTCGCTGGCGCTCGGTTCCGGCACGAGCGAGTGCTCGGCTGTATTGATGGTTCGCTCGCTGCGCTCGCTCACGCCTCCACCTCGCTGGCGCTCGGTTCCGGCACGAGCGAGTGCTCGGCTGTATTGATGGTTCGCTCGCTCACGAGGCTTCGGCGGCGAGCTTATCGATGGCCGCGCCGGTGAGCCGGTAGCCGACCCACTGGTCCTGTGGTTTGGCGTCGATGGATTTGTAGAACTCGATCGCGGGCGTATTCCAGGTCAGCACGGCCCAGTCGACCCGGCTGTAGCCGTTGGCGGCGGCCTCCTCGGCGAGGGCGGCCAGCAGCGCCTTGCCGTAACCCTTGCCGCGGGTCTCCGGTTTGACGTACAGGTCCTCCAGGTAGATGCCGTGTACGCCGGTCCAGGTGGAGTAGTTCAGGAACCAGATCGCACAGCCGACCACACCGGTCTCGTCCTCGACGACATGGGCGAAAACCGCGGGCGACGGCCCGAACAATGCGGCGTCCAATTGCTCGGCGGTGAGTGTGCACTCCGCGCGGGACTTCTCGTACTCGGCGAGATCCTCGACCAGGCCCACCATGGCGGGTACATCGGCGGGGGTTGCACGGCGGATCTGGCCGGGACGAGTCATAGGACGGCTCCATGATTTGCGGGAACTAGGTTGTGCGCCAGGATGGTTCGGTCGTCGTGTTCGTAACCGAGCACGGTGATCGCGGCGGTCGACATCGCGAAGCGCCGCCCCTCCCGGATATCGAGCTCGGCCCAGCGGGCGATCAGCGCCCGGGAGAAATGACCGTGGCCGACCAGCACGATATCCCGATCCCGCAGTGCGGGTTCGACCGATGCCAGCACCCCATCGGCGCGCGCGCTGACCTGTGCGGCCGTCTCGCCACCCGGCACGACTCCGGTCCAGATGGTCCAGCCGGGATCGTGCTCACGGATCTCGGCGGAGGTCTGCCCCTCGTAGTCGCCGTAATCCCATTCGGCCAGATCGTCATCGACGACGGTATCGGTGAGCCCCGCGAGCGCCGCCGTGCGCACAGCGCGTTGGCGCGGACTGGTGAGTACCAGCGGGTCGCGCAGCTTCAGCTCACCGAGCAGTCCGCCCGCGGCGCGGGCCTGTTCCGCACCGCGCTCGGTGAGCGGCAGATCGGTGCGGCCGGTATGACGCCGCTGGCTGGACCAGGTGGTTTCGCCGTGTCGAAGCAGGACCAGTCGGGCGTCGTCGCGTACGGACATGACTTCCATCATGGAGTACGGGTCCGACACCGCCGGGGACGGGCAGGCGCTAGCCGAGCGCGAAGATCTCGGGGCCGCGCTTTTCCAGCACGGTTGTGCCGAGGACGGCGAGCGAGATGGGGGAGCCGTCGTAGCCGGGCCGGGCAACCGGAATGCGCGACACCTCGGTGCCCGAAGTGGGATCGAGGACTGCGATGGCTCCGTCGACCGGCACGAGTAGTCGGCCCGCCATGAAGACGGGACTGCCGAGTGCGCCGGGGGCGGCCCAGATCGGATCGAAAGTGCCCGCGTTCAAGGCGATCAGGCTGTTGCCGGTGAATACCAGGAACAGCGAACTGATCCGAGTGGTTGTCGTCTTATCGCTCAGCGGTGCGGAAAGTTGGTGCACCACAAGCGCATTCCCGGTGCCGTCGAAGACCTCCAGCCGCGGTGAAATCGCTTCGGCGGTCGCGGTCGCGGGCGTACCGGGCAGGTACAGCACGATTCGGTTGTCGGACACCGCGATTACCCGCCCGTCGGGAGAGTCCGCACCGGATCCGTTGAGCACATGCGAGCCGTACTCCTCGGGCACCGTATTGTCCTTCGGCGCCGGATTGAGCACGGTCAGCCGGTTGGTCGGATCTTCGGGGCAGCGTTCGAGGACGGCGAGCCGGGTGGAGCTCGAACTCGACGAGATCAGCTTGCAGCCCTTGCGCGGTTGGGTTTTCACGTTCACGGGTGCGTCGACGTAACCGTATTCGAGGGTGCGCACCAGATCCGAGCGCCACATCTCCAGCCGCCGCGGCCCCTGGGCAAGCACATAGGTGCCGTCGACCGATAGCTGCACGGCCGGATCCATATAGCTGCTGCGCGCGGTCCGGCGCGAACCGTCCTCACCGGCCAGCAGCGTGGCCTGACTGCATCCGCGCTGATCCTTGTAGACCGCGATCACCGTGCCGAACTGCGACTCCACGCCGCACAGGGGGAGGTCGCGCCGGTAGTGCCACACTTGCGCACCGGTACGCGGATCGTGTCCGGTGACCGTGCCATCCTCGCCTGTTACGACCGTGCCCGCGGCCACCAGCGCCCGGTTCGCTGCGGGGTCCGGCGCATGCCACAGCTCGCGCAAGCTCGTCGGAACCTGATCGGCGGCCGCGGGAGTGGAAACCGGGTGTTCCGCCGTCACCGATTCGGTGCCCCTGGCATCACTGCGCGCCCACACCACCGCCGCCGCGATCACCACGACCACGGCGATCGCGACTGCGGAGATGATGTCGGCGCGCGTTCGCCGCTCGGGTGCGAGCACGTTTGCGAGACTACAACGTGTCGCCCGGGGGATGCGATCGGTCTCGCGTGGGCATCCGCCGACGTATGACGGCCGCAGACGCGTTCAATGGCGCTTACCTGCCGGTATTTCCACGTTCGGCGACCCGTTGCCGCGCGCCCGCGACCGTGCATCGGTGACGCGTTGGCGTCGGCGCGGCTGAGACGCCACAGGCGCGCCTGTCCACGACAGACGCGCCTGTGTATCGACTATGCCGAGGCGGTCACCGTTTCGGGAGCGGTGTCCGCGGTCGCTTCGCCTTCGCTCGCGGGCTTGCGACGGCGGCGACGGCGGCGCGCGGGCTGATCGGTGATTTCGGCGTCGTCGGAATCGCTGTCCGAGCCCGACTCGGCGGTCACACCGTTTCCGTTGTCTCCGTTGTCCTTCGACTCGGTGCCGTTCTCGGTGCCGTTCTCGGTGCCGTCTTCGGTGGCACCGGCGGACCTGCGGCGACGACGGCGGCGACGCGCGGGCTTATCCGCCGTCTCGTCGTCGGCCGCATCGTCGAGCGGGGCTGCGGCGGTTTCGGTTTCGGCTTCATCGGTCTCGGTGCCGCTGGTTTCGCCGTCGATCGGCTGACCCGCCCGGGTGCGGCGACGATTGCGCTTGCGCGGGGCGCGGGCGGGGCGCTCGACAACCTCGGCGTCCTCGTCACGGTCCGGCTTCGGCTTGCGGATGGTGCCGGTGACGCCCTCCGGAATGCCGAGGTCGGAGAACAGATGCGGGGACCGCGAATACGTTTCCACCGGGTCCGGGATGCCGAGACCGAGGGCGGTGTCGATGGCCGCCCAGCGGTTGAGTTCGTCCCAGTCGATCAGCGTCACCGCGACACCGGTGCGTCCGGCCCGGCCGGTGCGCCCGATCCGGTGCACGTAGGTCTTCTCGTCCTCCGGGCACTGGTAGTTGATGACATGGGTGACATCGTCGATATCGATGCCCCGCGCCGCGACATCGGTCGCGACCAGCACATTGATGGCGCCCTTGCGGAACTTGGTGAGCGCCTTCTCCCGAGCGATCTGCCCGAGGTCACCGTGTACGGCACCGACGGCGAAGCCACGGTCGGCCAGGTCGTCGGCGACCTTCTGCGCGGTGCGCTTGGTCCGGGTGAAGACCATGGTCGCGCCGCGGCTCTCGGCCTGCAGCACCTTGGCGATCAGCTCGCTCTTGTCCAGTGCGTGCGCCCGGTAAACGAACTGCGCGGTGCGATCGTGCACGGCGGAATCGTGCGGTTCCTCGGCGCGGATATGCGTCGGCCTGGTCAGGAAGGTGCGGGCCAGGGTGATGATCGGGCCCGGCATGGTGGCCGAGAAGAGCATGGTCTGACGCTGCGTCGGAACCATGCCGAGAATGCGTTCGATATCGGGTAGGAAGCCCAGGTCCAGCATTTCGTCGGCCTCGTCAAGGACGAGCACGCCGATCTTGCCGAGAATCAGATGGCCCTGATCGGCCAGATCCATGAGTCGGCCGGGGGTACCGACGACGACGTCCACACCGGAGCGCAGCGCGGCGATCTGGGACTCGTACGGGCGGCCGCCGTAGATCGAGAGCACGCGCAGCTGGCCCTGGTGATTCTTCAGGTACTTGCTCGCGTTCTCCAGATCCTTGGTGACCTGGATGCAGAGTTCGCGCGTCGGCACGATGATCAGTGCCCGCGGGGTGCCGTCCAGCGGGGTCGTCCCCGTGTCGGCGGTGGCGATCCGGTGCAGCAGCGGCACACCGAATCCGAAGGTCTTACCCATACCCGTGCGGGCCTGACCGATCAGATCTTCACCGGCGAGTGCCAGCGGCAGGGTCAGTTCCTGAATTGCGAAGGTGCGTTCGATTCCGATCTCGCCGAGTGCGCGCACGATTTCATCGCGAACCCCCAATTCGGCGAATGTCGGAGCGGTGTGGGTTTCGTCCAGTTCGGCGGTCAGTAGCGTATCGGCCAGACCAGGTTCCTGTTCGACAGTGATCTTGCTCAGGTTCGTGCCTTTCCTCGTTATCGCGTCACACGCGCACGAGGTGTGGGGCGGACCGGCCGGCCCGCGACAACCACATATCCGCCTGTGATACTCACCTCGGCCACTGCCCTGATGTCTGCGGGAGCTCGTCGTTTCGGCGGCTGACCTCGGAAGACATCGGCGCGGCGCAAGGGTGATGCGGATCTGGTGCGCGCACATATTCCCGGACTTCGAAAACCTCGTCGGCGACACTCGGGCGACCGTACGATCCGGCGACTCGACGGACGAAAATTTCCGTTGTCCGCAGAGATTGTAGCGTGATATTGTGCACGGCTCGAATTCGACGTAGCGGTGGGCCACCGTAGCGACTACTTGCAGGTCGCTCGAAATGGTCGATAATTCCGGACAAAATGCGCAGTTTTCCGTGTGTTGACCGTCGACGTACGCTGCGCCACATGGCAATTCATCTGGCGCGTCGAATCTGGCACACTCTCGAACCCATCCACGATGTCGTGTATTTCGGCGCGGACGTCAAGCAGGCCGGAGTTGCGCTCGGACTGCGCGGATTCTGGCAGACCTACTTCGCGTTCCGGGCCGCGCCACTCGGGGCGGTGCGCGCGGGTGCGGTACTGGCGACCTTCGCCGGATTCCATCCGGATACGGTGGCCAAGGCGGTGCCGGACGCCTGGGCCCGGACGACGCCGGAGTCATGTCTGCAGGCCCGGCTCGCCTTTTCGGTCGGATTGTTGCGCGGAGCCGGAGCCGGTGACGCCGATTGCGCCCGTGCCGCCGAATTGCTCGAACCGGTGGCGCGCACGGCCGATCCGACCGGCCGCCCGTTGTACGCGGCGAATGCGGAATTGGCGCTGTCGGCCGATCCGGTGGCCGCGCTGTGGCAGCTCACGACCACGCTGCGCGAACATCGCGGCGACGGCCATGTCGCGGCTCTGGTTGCCCACGGTCTGTCCGGATCGCAGGCGCTGGTGCTGCAGGTGGCGGCCGGTAAGTCGCCCGAATCGGTGATGCGGCCCGCGCGTGGCTGGTCGGAGCGGGAATGGTCCGATATCGCCGACGAGTTGCGCGCCAGGGGTTTGATCGTCGGGGAGCCCATCAGTCCGGAGCTGACCGGCTCCGGCGCCGAATTGCTCGAACGAGTGGAGGCCGACACCGACGAGGCGGCCTGGAACGGCGCATTGGCGGCGATGTCGCAGGACACCATCGCCGAGCTGACCTACTTGCTCGAACCGTTGACGAAGCGCGTTCAGCAGAGTGTCGTGCCGCCGCTCAATCCGATCGGTATGACCCGGGGCTGAGCGGTGCACGATTGCCCGCAAATCGGAGTTGCCTGTTACCGTCGGTAACGCGATATGAGAGATTCTTGATGTGAGTTTCACCGACACGGTCACCATCGCGGCGCGCAATGCCTGGGCGCTGACCTTCGGCCAGGGCGTCGAGGCGCCGGATCCCGCCCCGTCGACGATGCTGTGGGACGAACCGCATCGGCAGCTGCGTCGCTTCGAGGGTACCGGATCCGCCGCTGCCGCAACGGATTCGGCGGTGCTGCTGGTGCCGCCGCTGGCCGCGCCCGCCAGCTGCTTCGATCTGCGCCCGGATCAGAGCCTGGCCCGATTCCTGCTGGAGACGGGCCGGGCGCCCTACGTCGTCGACTACGGCGAAATCACCTTCGACGACCGGCGGATGGGCTTCGAGACCTGGATCGACGACATCCTGCCGGAGTCGATCCTGCGCACCTCCGCCGATCGCGACGGCCGTCCGGTCGATCTGCTCGGCTGGTCCATCGGCGGCACCCTCGCACTGCTGACCGCGGCCGCGCACCCCGAACTGCCGATCCGCTCCATCACGGCGGTCGGCTCGCCGCTGGACTACGACAAGATGACCGGCATTCCGCAGGTGCGTGCGGTGGCCAAGCTGACCGGCGGCATCGCCACCTCGACCGCGGTGCGTGCGGCGGGTGGCATTCCGGCCACGCTGACCCGAATCGCCTACAAGGTCACCGCATGGGACCGCGAACTCACCCGTCCCTGGTTCGTCGCGAGCAATATCGCGCGCACCGAAACCCTGGCCAAGATGGAGTCCATCGACCGATTCATGTCCGAGATGCCCGGCTATCCCGGCCGCTTCTACGGCCAGCTGTGGGGCCGCCTGATCCTGAACAACGACATCGGCCGCGGTGTCGTGAAGCTCGGCAAGCGCCGCATCGAATTGGCGGCGGTGACCGCGCCGGTACTGCTGGTCGGCGGACCCGCCGATGTCATCACCCCGGCCGCCGCGGTGGCCGCCGGACAGCGCCTCCTCACCGGCGCGCAGTCCGTTCGTTACGAAACCGCGCCCGGCAGTCATCTCGGCATCCTCACCGGAGAAACCGCGCGCGACACCACCTGGACCTATCTCGACAAGTTCCTGTCCGAGCTGTCCTGAACACCCACGCCCCCGATGTTCGCAGGGATGACTGGCGACATGTACCGGGATGACGGTGACACGTAACAGACCGGGACTAGGCTGTGTCGACATGGGAGCACAGTCACCTGCAGCGGTAGGGGTTTCGTTGTCCGGCTCGTTCATCTCCGCCGACGATACGGGCGTGATCGACCTGTTCGCGGTGCTCGCCTACGGTGAGATCTCCGCGTTCTACCGGCTGGCCGAGGAGGCCAAGCTGTCGCCGACGCTGCGTGGCAAGGTTGCCGTCGCGAAGATGGCCGCCGCCGAGATGCGGCACTTCGAAACCCTGGAGTCCGCGCTGGCCGAGCGCGGTGTGGACATCTTCGACGCGATGGCGCCGTTCGTGCGCGCCCTGGACGCCTACCACGACTCCACCGATCCCTCGACCTGGCTCGAGTCGATGGTGAAGTTCTACGTCGGTGACGGTATCGCCGCCGACTTCTACACCGAGATCGCCGGCGCCCTGTCTCCCGAGGTCTCCGCCGTGGTCCGGGATGTGCTCGCCGAGACCAGCCACTCCGAATTCGTGGTGGAGGAGGTGCGCCGCGCGGTCGCGACGAGCCGCTCCGAGCGCGACCGGCTGACGCTGTGGGGTCGGCGACTGCTCGGTGAGGCGATCACCCAGGCGCAGTACGTCATGGCCCAGCGCGACGAACTCACCGAGCTGGTGCTCGCCGCGACCGGTGACCTCAACGGCATTGCCGCGCTGTTCGAGCGCATGCAGGCCAGCCACGCCGAACGCATGGCCGTCCTGGGAATCTGATTACTCGTTCGCCGCGCGGACCAGTCGCAGGCCGGGCGACTGCGCCTGCGCCTGGTCGGTGAGCCAGACGACGATGCACTGATCCTTATCGGCGTTCAGTGCCTCGAACGGGATATCGATATGACCGTATTCCGGGTGGTCGAACCGCATCGTGCCCGTGACCAGGTCATCGATATGCTGTGGCTGCCAACGGCTTTCGAACTCCGGATAGGCGAGCAGCGCGTCGATCAGCTCGAGTAGGCGGTCCTCGCCCGGCCAGCGGATCGTCGCGCGGCGCAGTGCGGCCGAGAAAATATCGGCCACCTCGTCCCAGTTCCGCAGCACCTGCTTGGCGCGCGAATGCGCGAAGGTGAACCAGGCCAGATTCACGACCTCCGGATTGTCGAGCAGTCCAACGGGTTTCGCGATGTCCTCCCAGGCCGGATTCCAGCCGAGCACATTGAGCCGCCGCCCGATCACGAAGGCCGGAGTGGGATGCAGTGCGCGCAGGATGGTCTCGATCGCGGGCGTCGGATGCTCTTCCACGGCTTCGGTGATGGGGCAGCGGGATTCGTTGGTCGAGGTGACGGCGAGCCAACCGAAGTGGTGGCGGTCCTTACCCTCGATCAGCAGCGCCTGCGCGAGCGCATCGATGACCGCCCCCGACGGATTGGTGTCGCGGCCCTGCTCCAGCCGTGCCAGATAGTCGGCGCTCACCCCGGCGCGCACCGCGACCTCTTCGCGGCGCAGTCCCGGGGTACGGCGGCGACCGCCCTCGGGAAGCCCCACATCCGCCGGCCGCAATTGGGCGCGGCGTGCGATGAGGTATTCCGCGAAGGGATTGGGTGCCATACGTTTCATCGTGCCCCGTCCTGGGATGGTTATCCGCGCCCTGACGGGTCCAGGATAACGGCGGTCTGGCTAGCGGACCACGGTCCGGTCATGGTCTATGGCATGACATCTTCCACTGAATCCACCGCCACCGCGCTCACCCCGGGTTCCTGGGCCCTGGACGCGATGCATTCCCAGGTCGAGTTCACCATCCGCCACCTCGGCATCTCCAAGGTCCGCGGCCGCTTCAACAAGTTCGAGACCGAGTTCGTCGTCGACGACAACGGTTTCGCCACCCTCGGCGCCACCATCTACCTCGACTCCTTCGACACCGGCAATGCCGATCGCGATAACCACGTCCGCACCGCCGACTTCCTCGATGTCGCCAACCGGCCCACCCTGAGCTTCCGTGCCGTCGAGCCGGTCCAGATCACCGAATCGTTCGAGGTCGAGGGCGAGGCCACGCTCGGCGGGATCACCAAGCCGGTCACCCTCGATGTCGAGTGGGGCGGCGTCCAGGTATTCGCCGGAACCGGCGACCGGCATGCGGGCTTCTCCGCGAGCGGCACCATCAAGCGCACCGATTTCGGCGTCGGCGGCCCGCTGCCCGGCATGCTCAGCGATACCGTCAAGGTCGAGCTGGAAATCCAGCTCATCGAGCCCAAGTAGCATTTGTTCGCTCTGAGCGCAGGCGGGCGTGATACCGGCTTCGGGGTGCTGCATTAGCCTTGATTTCGACAGCACACAGGACTCTAGGTTCGGAGGTTGGCCGTGGAGGTCAAGATCGGTATTTCGGATAGCCCGCGCGAGCTCGTGATCAACAGCGGACAGACCCCGGACGAGGTCGAGGCGCTGGTGTCCGGTGCGCTGAGCGGCGAGGGCGGCGTCGTCGCGCTCACCGACGAGAAGGGCCGCAAGTTCCTGATCCAGGCCTCGAAGGTCGCCTACGTCGAGATCGGCGCCGCCACCGGCGGTCGCGTCGGCTTCGCGGCGGTGTGAGCCCAACCGCGACGCAAGAGCCCCCGCACTCGGGTGAGTGCGGGGGCTCTGCTGTCTTGATGCTCGATCAGTGGATCGGATGCAGCGGCACGTGCGACAGACCGCCCCACGCCAGCGCGACGGTGGTGTCGACCGCCTCTTCCTTCGGAATCGGCCGATCCGCCTCCAGCCAGTACCGTGCGGTGAACTGACTGGTGCCGACCAGTCCGACCGCGAGGATCCTGGCCCGGTAGGGGTCCAAACCGGAATCGTGGGCGACCAGATCGAAGACCGCGTCCACACAGGCCTCGGTGGCCTGCTCGACCCGGCGCTGCACCTGCGGTTCGCTGATCAGATCGGATTCGAAAACCAGTCGGAAGCCCTGCATTTCGTTGTCGACGAAATCGAAGTAGGCCTGTACCGCGGCGCGCACCCGCTGCCGGTTGTCGGTGGTCGAGCGCAGCGCCTGGCGCACACTCGACACCAGCATGTCGACGTAGTTCTGCAGCACGGCCAAATAGAGTTCGAGCTTGCTGGCGAAGTGCTGATAGAGCACCGGCTTGCTCACTCCGGCGCACTGCGAAATCTCGTCCATACCCGCGGCGTGGTAGCCGCGCTGGACGAACACCTCACTGGCGGCCGCGAGTAGCTGTTGACGACGCTCGTCGCGCGGAAGCCGGGTACCGCGCTTGGTCGGCGCCATGGCATCGGAGGACGTTTTGCGGGACGTCATCCGGTCCACGAGGTCAGTCATTTTTCGGCTCTCCCAGTCGATGCCCCGGCAAATAGGGGTGTACACCGGGTATCCCATGAACGATACCCGGTTGTACCGCGTCTGCTGATCGGGGCCGCAGATGCAGTCCACTCGGTGAGATATGTCGCACCGACGGCGACTGCTTGCAGGTCGCTGGAAAGGGGCGGCATCGGGCGTGGGGATGTGCCCGGAGCGCGGGTATTGCGCCCTGTGAGACGCTGGTTGACGTGACCGACCGACCGGAAAGACCCTCCGGCGGCGGACGCAGCGCGCACCGCCGGGCTGGCTCCGCCGCCTCCGGTTCCGTAGGCTCGGGCTCTGTGGAAAGGCCAGGCCCCGAGGTGCGTACGGGGGCAGCCACCCGAAATGGTGCCGCTGCCCGGGACGGCGCCGAGGGTGAGATCGAATGGAGATCCGGTTCGCCACCGCAGGATGAGAATGGTGTCGAGGTCTATGACCCGCTCGGTTCGTACGAATCAGTGGTCGACCGTTCCTATCAACCCCTGCGGGCCCGCTGGGATCCCACCGCACCCGACGAGAGTCGTTCCCGCACACCGAGACCCGAGCGCGATACCAAAAAGCAGAGCGCGGTCGGTCGTTTCATCCGCACCTATGGTTGGCGTGCTTACGCACTTCCCGTACTTTTCGTGGTGACCGTGCTGGTGATCGTGGACGCGGTGCGCGGGGGCACCGATCCGGCGAATATGCCAGGCGGGGCACCGGGATTCGGACGATTCAGCCCGCGTGCGGCATCCGCGGGAATCATCGGCGCACCGCCCGGCGACGGCCACTTCCCGACGAATCTGCCGACCGGCGCGCTGCCCGACGGCGGACCGTTCACCGAAACCGGTACGGGCACATGGCGGGTGGTGCCGGGGACCACCGCGCAGGTGGGCACCGGATCGGAGTTCCAGTTCAAGTACACCGTCGAAATCGAGGACGGCGTGGACACTTCCGGATTCGGCGGGGACGAATCCGTGGCCAAGTTGGTCGACAGCACCCTGGGCAATCCCAAGAGTTGGGCGCACGACACCAAATTCGCCTTCCGGCGCATCGATCGGGGCGAACCCGACTTCCGCATTTCGCTCGCTTCCCGCGAATCCTCGCGCAAGGCCTGCGGTTTCGATATTCCGATCGATTCCTCCTGCTTCAATGCCGATCTGCGCCGGGTGGTGCTTTCGGAGGTGCGCTGGGTGCGCGGTGCGCTGGCCTTCGAGGGCGATATCGGTTCCTATCGGCAGTACCAGGTCAACCACGAGGTCGGCCATGCCATCGGCTACCACCAGCATCAGCCGTGCGAGACCGACGGCGGGCTCGCCCCGGTGATGATGCAGCAGACCTTCGGCACCAAGAACAACGACATCGCCGCCCTCGATCCGGACGGTGTGGTCCCGATGGACGGTAAGCGCTGTCGCTTCAATCCCTGGCCGTATCCCCGCGGTTGAATCTTTGGCAGCGGTGCTCTGTCTTTGGCCGCGCCTTCGGCGCGGCGTGTTCGCGGCCCCCTGGTGTCTCGCGTCCGAGTCGGTCGTCAAAGCCGGATTGTGGGAGGGGCGTGCGCGCCCGCGCACCCCCCTAGG
>NZ_JBITMA010000034.1:0-19280 GCF_044465765.1 Nocardia sp. NPDC049526
CTCACGGCATCGACACACCCACTCCGGCAACGACTTTCAGCCGCAATCGTGACAGCGGCGATCACCCCTCAGCACTTATGAAACACGCCCTAGGTCAATTGCCCAGCAGTGAAACGGGTACCTGGCTACTCAGGTCGAAACGTGATGTGGGTAGAAGAATTTTCTGGGCGGTCTGGTTACTACATTGGAGGGCCTGATGCCACGGAGTTCATCATCGAAGGTGCCGGTGTGTGCGTCGGCGTCGCTCGTTGTTGGGATCGCCCTGGCAGTCACAGGCGGTCTCGTCGGCTGCGGAGACCATTCACCCTCGCCGTCACCAACCTCGACTGAGGCCACAACGGTTCAGACCTCGCCAGCGACGACGGCCGAATCGACGACTTTGTTGCCATCAACGGCTGTGTCGTCGCAGAAACCCTCGACGATCCCATCGGAAACATACATCATCGGAACACCACCGACATCGACAAGCGGGTTGTTCCCCGGTCCCACCAGCCCCACCACGACAGCGCCCCCAACTACCATGACCACGGCGAAGCAACCTTTGCCGGAACCATCGAGGTAGTGGTGGTCGAGGATGGGTGAGACAGCGCCGCCGCAGTCCACGGCTTCGGTGAGTGCCTGGGTCGGCCTCGCCTCGGCGATCATCGCCCCGACGACGCTGCTGACTGCCCTGGCCTATTACTTCGGCTACGTCTCGACACGCAAGTACTTCGGGTATTTCAGCATCGACAGCGATCTGCTCGGGTTCACGACCACCGAGTATGTCCTGCGCAGCGTTCAGGTGATGTACCCGCAGATCGCCATATTCATCATCGTCTCGTGGTTTGGACTCGGGATCTGTGAACTAGTGAAGCGCGCGATTATCTCAGGACGATGGCTCGCGACGATACGCGCGCTGGGCTGGACAGGCGTCGGTGCCGGTGTCGTGTTCCTCACCTACACGTTCGTCTCGTTCCTGCCGATGCATAAACCGGCGGTTGTCGATTCGGTGATGGTCGCGACTGTGCTGGTAGTCGGTGGCGGATGGGTCAAGGTGAAACGCCGACGCGCCTCGACTGGGCGACAACGCGCGCTCGGTGCGGTGGGTTGGTTGTTGCTGTGCGGGGCTGCCGTAGCACTGAGCTACGTCCTGGCCGTGCTGCTGGGGCGAGTGCTCGACGGAATGTCGTGGCTGCAGGGAGCGCAACTGCCTGCAGCGTTGGGGGTCGGTGCCATTCTCGCTGCCAGCGGCACATGGACTCTGTCCGCGATCCGATCCGGCTTCCCGCGCCGCAACATCGCATCTGTCGAACGTGTAAGTCAGCTCATAGCGGTCGCTCTGATTGTGCTCGCCTTGTTCTGGATAGCGAACATCTTGGCCACCGCGTCCGGAGCGCGCGACGCGGAGAACTTCGGATTACAGGTCGCTGAGCATCCCAACATCGTGGTGGACACGACCGAAAGACTCTACCTCAACGACATGAAAGTCTGCGAGACTCCGATACCGGCGACCGACTCCAACCAACGCTTCCACTACCGATACAAAAACCTTCGGGAACTCGCCGCTCGCAACGACCGATGGTTCCTCGTACCCACGGACTGGCAACAACACAAAGGGTTCATCCTTATCATTCCCATGCACGACGACTCGGCACGCCTGCGAATCGAGCAGATACCCGAACACGCCACAGTCCTCTGCCCGCCCTCCTCTTGAACTGAGTGAAGAACGGGTGACACCGCCACACCGGGAACAGCTCATCTTGGCGGGCAGCGTCTTTGACACGACGCACGATTAGCCGGGCGGCTCGGCGCGAGCGGCGAGACGCTTGAATCGTTCCCGGATGGAATCGGGGTGCACTGGGTGGCCGTCTTCGTAGGTGAAGACCAGGTCGGCGTCCGTGTCAGCACCCCCACAGCGCCTTGTCACCGTCGGTCGAGCAGCTCGGTTGGTCGGCGCGCGGTGCGCTGACGTAGGCCGGCCCGAATGTCGGCCGCTCGCACAGTATCCCCGAAATCGAGGCCGGTGAGTTTCTCCACGCCTTTGACCGTCGACAGGAAGTCCGCGACCAGGTCGAGCTCGCCGGAGTCCTGGAAGGTTTCTTCGCCCAGTGTTTCTGGGTCCAGGGCTTCGGGCCAGACCTCGAGTACTGGGCGTTGATCGGACCAGTCACGATCGCCACGTTTTTTCTGGACTAGCTGGACTTAGACGTGGAGGGCCCATTGGGGGCGGCGCGATCGAAAGCATACCCAGACAGACTGCGGAGCATCATGCGGAGATCCATGAGGTAATCGTCGTCAGCTGGAACTCCGGAGACAAAAGTCAGCCGCGATGCTACAAGCTGTGTCAGGCGGGCGGATCGAACCAGCAAGGCATGCCTTGCACCCATACTTGGCTGGCCGCGCTCCAGGATTGTCGTTGACAGGCGTCTAAGCATTTCAGCGTTTCGCGCGATTCGGACGTCGGGATTTTTGGCCTCGGAGCGGGTTTGGTCGTCGACGACTAGGAAGCGTCTCGACGGAGGAAGTTCGACTTCGCCCGCGGCGTTGGGGATCTTCTCGTTGAGAAGTGCACCGAGCTTGGTCTGGTAAATAGCCTTCCGATATACGGTGTACTCGGTCGCGTCGAGTAGTGCGCGCGCGTCGGGATCGCGGACATTGGTGTCCTGAAGTGCCCACAGCGGCCAAAGTTCGAGTTCTGCTACTTCTTGAACGTCAAGAATGTTCATCGCGACCGCGTCGGTGCGCTGATTCGTCAAGTGACGCCGGACCCTGGTGCGTAGGCGTTCGTTGGTCTGACCAACGTAAATCGGTTCGCCGTCGAAATCGTAAAAGGCGTAGCAGCCGAATTTGGCGTCTGCCCACACTCGCCCTTGGGCATCTTCGTCGGTAAGAGCATCGTCGAGCAGATTCCGGGCTCCTTGGCGCCGTGGGGTCTGAAGGTCGCTCCGTCGTGGTCGGGTGTTGGCATGTGTTGAGTGGGGATCTGCATCGATCCGCAGTGAATCGGTTAACCGGGTGAAGTTTCCGGACGGGCTGCTGGTTGTTGGTACCGATCGGCCGAGCGCTGGGCCGGTATCGAGATCGGGTGAGGCGAAGGGTGACGAGAGGACTGCGACGTCAGGGCTCGTCGTGTTGGTATTGGGTCCTGTCGGTTGTCGCGCGTCGATTCGCATGCCACGCCAGCGGCGGAGCTCCGCCTCGAGTTCAGTGGGGTCGCGGTTCGGGTCGTCAAACACGAGGTTCGCGCGCACGAACGTTCGAAGGATGGGCGAGGTCGGTATCGTTGCCCCGCTGAGCATGTTGGTGATGGCGCCTTTTGAGATGGATTCGCCGTTGCTGCGTGCGAGTCTCTGAATCTCGGCATAGCTCGGCTCACCACAGGAGCGATGGAGCTCCTTGAGGGCCTTGGTGAACGCGGCGGCGCGCGGCGGGTTAGGATTTGGAGACATTGGCCCTTCCGAAATGAACGAGCATGAACACGGCTCGATGGTCGAATGTCGTTTGATCGCCGAGCATCTCGGGTCCATGGTAGTTCATGATTGTTCATATTGAGTGAAAATTTTCTGCGGGTCTGATGTCCTGTGTGGCATGAGTTCGAACGCGCCGCGAAGGCGTTCACGCCAGTCCTTGGTCAGCTCGGGTCGCCGGAACCGCGATCAGGTAGTGGAGCTTGGAGCGTTGCTGTCGATCATGGGCGGTTTCGTCGCGATCTATGTGTTTGCCGGCGCTGCGGCGTTGGTTCCGATTGGGTCGGCGACGATGGCTTTGTACTCGATTTGGAGAGGGCGACGTGGGCAGGACTGACGGGGGTATGGTCACGGGACGGCGACCCGCTTACCTTGGTGGAGCCTAATGTCACTGTGCCCGTCGGGCTCGCCGCAAAAGTTCGAGCCAGTCCTCGTATCCTTGGGCGTCGAGCCGTTGTCCCGCTGGCGTCACGGTGAGTCGACTCAGCAGGCTGGTGGGGTTAAGTCGGTTGAATGCGACAAGCGCCGTGGTGGAGTCCGTCGTTGGTGGTGCGGTCGGCTTCGGTGTGGGTGAAGTTGTCGACGCCGATGTGGACGGTGGCGGCGTTGTAGAGGGCGGTGGAGGCGTCGTCGTGGGTGAGCATGCCTCGGCCGACGAGGCGGCCGAGGCTGTTGGCTGTCAGTAGCAGGGTCCAGTGTCGGGTGCCGGTCTTTGCCGCACGGACCCGAGCGCATTGGTTGGCGATCGCTTGGGTGACGTACGCCGTCGCGCGGTAGGGCGTGAGTTGCTGGCTGTGAGTTGGGGGGCCGGTGTCATGGCAGTGATCAGCCAGTCAGAGTGCCGGATCGGTGGTCGGTCGTCGACGATCCGGTATCGGCCGGTGGTGAGGATCGACCCGGCCGCGACGATGTACCCGCCGGCGCCGCGGGTGTCGATCCGTGGTCCCAGTCGGCTGATGCTGTTGCGCAGCAACGGATCCTGTGGAGCGCGGTAGTACAGATGCATCCCGCCTGAGGTTATCGGCGGTTCGAGCTGGAAATCGCACTAACTGTGTTGGTCGCGGTGATATCGCGATCGATTCAACGATGTGTGTCAAGCCGCCACGGCCTGGTGGTGACCGCACAGTAGGGGGGTCCGGCAGAGATCGTGCTTTCACTCAGCAGTGCGGATTGCGCTGCGGCAGACCAGGTGGGTGAGAGATTGTGACAGCCGGTACAAGCTGGCGCTGGTATGACCGGTCAACAGCGTTTCAGTTGGAGCTGTAGGTCATGGTTGTCGCCCGTTGCAGGTTGCTGTTTCCAGCAGCACCGCAGACGTCGCCGACTGTGATGACGAACGATGGTTGGCCAATCAGAACGATGGCTGGCCAAATCATGCGACCCCCAGCTATAGATGGCGGTTCCCAGGTCGTGTCGGCGGCTGGGGTTGGGCCGCGCTCAGTGGTTGGTGATCTATCGTTCAGCGAGTGATATTGCGAGGGCTCTGACAGCAACGCGCCGGTAATCTCGATGCTTCACGCACACCGGCCGTAGCGCGTGGAGCCCAGCCGCGACCGCTCGGTAAGCGGCATGCGCTTGTGTTCGACGTCTTCGCTCCACGGGGGCGAACCGTAGCTCAGGACAGCTTGACTGTGCGCGGTCTGCTGTTCTAGCTCAAGCTCGTGATGCTCCGAGGTTTCGGCACCGGTCACGGTGCGCAGACCTCGGACAAGAAGTCCGTAGACGTCACGGCAGGCAGGACCTGCACCGAGTCGAATAATTGGAAAAAATTGGGGATTGAGAATTTTTTTTCGAGGAAATTCGTACCCCAGGTTAACCTTTCGACCCGTCCGCGTTTGAACTAGTTTCTGCTGGCTATCGACCAGCGCGATTGGTCCCTTGTAACGTAGCTAGCATGGCGCAGCAAGAGCGATATATATGACGCAGCAAATGTCCTACCAGAACAGCTTGCGAGACGCGTTAGCGACGACTGGTGGGGCCACTGTCGTACTTGGTGCCGGTGTCTCCGCGGCACTGAGTGGAGGTCACCCAGTCGCAACGTGGAAGGGGCTCCTTCATGCTGGTCTCGATTGGTATGCCAGTGGAAATCCCTTGATGGCTGAGAATGTGGATCATTTCAGAGCCGTGCTCGACAACTCGAAGAACCCGCCGAACACAGAGATGCTCGTGGCCATCGCGCAATTCGTCGGGGGGCAGTTCCGGGAAGCGGGTGTAGGCCAATATCAGAGGTGGCTGCAGGAGCAAATTAGGAACCTCAAGGTTACGGAAAATAATGAACTTGTCGGCGCTCTCCCGGACGTGAGTTGGATTATGACGACAAACTATGACGACCTCTGGAAGGTCTCATATCCGAATCGTCAACCTATTACATGGCGTACTCCGAATGCGCGTAGGGTCTTCGTAAGACATCCAGGAATGTACGTGTTCCATCTCCATGGCCTCTTCTCCGACCATGAATCCGTAGTCCTTACCGGAGAGGATTACGGGCGTTTGGGAGCGGCCGCTGTTTCTCAAGATGTTCTCCGCGATGCTGCGATAAGATCGGCATTGGTAATGATTGGATACGGTTCAGGTTTGGACGATCCAAATTTCTCGGAACTTCTCAAGTGGTTGCGTGTCGCTGAGGAAACCTTCACCGACCCCCACTACATCCTAGTGACAGATGACCGTCTACCAAATTTTAGCTCCCCACATCCTGGGCTGGTCGCTGTCTCCTACGGTAAAACGTATGACGATCTAGTTCCTTTTCTGAAAAAAATTGCACCGAGAAGCGAGTTGCCAGCCTGCAGTGAACACCGATCCTGTAAGCATCCTCCGTCGCTACCGAGGGGGCAGCGACGATCCGCTCTTCCAAAGGAGAGTGCGGGTTTTAACATCAATCCGCAATGGATCAAAGAAAAGGATGATAGTTGGAATAAATTGGCGGATATTAAAGTTGATCTTCATGACGATCGGCCGGTGGGTAGCGATCCGGTCGCCTATCTGATACCGAGCGGCAATGCGCCACTCACTATTTATGATCCAAGGTATTGGCTGCCAGGTAACCCTGAGCGAAAGATGAAATTCTCTGAAGGCTGGCTCGAACTGAACGGGAAGAAAAATTTGCGTGGGTTTGTCTTCGGCATGACCAATGCTGCGGGAGTTAGAAAAACCCGAATCTACTGCGACGACTACGACCGATACCTGACTGAACAAGATAAAAAATACCCCGAATGACCTTAGGATGCGGAAAGCCCTTGAAGGGAAGATGCTCGATGCGGGCGTCGGTATCGGGCTCCGGCGGTGGCGATGTTGAGGTTTGTGCGTCGAGATTGAGGCGGATTAGTTCCGCGAAGTTACGTAGTGTCAACAATCTCTTGAGACGGCACAACTACCCCTCACCTGGGGGAATTACTTGACGGCTGACACCCACACGAATCCAGTGCGGCATCAGCGAGAGCGTGGACCTCCTGCGCGCCATCGGCGCGCAGCCGGTCTCGCAGCGACTTGCCGGGCCCGAGCTGTTGGCGTGCTGGATTGTCGACACGCCACTATCGGTCTGTTTTCTGGCGAGCGGTGATCGCAGGTGGTCCGGCTCGCTGGCCCGCAGTGAAGAGTGTGCTGCGGGGCTCGTGTGTCGATGGCCAGTCGAAAGATTTGCTGCTGATGTCAATGTGGTGTGAGGTTGGCGTTGTCCAGCGGTCATTGGCAAGCCGCACAACCTCATTCGGCCTGGCCGCGGTTTACCAACTGTACTCGGCCTGGACTCCTGCTGGATTGGGCGGATTGGGAAGGGCAGCGATCATCTGTCCTGGAGTCTGCGGTTCCGGGACTATGCCGCCCTTACCCGGTCGCAATGGTACGCGACTGGATCGTGCGTGGGACATGGGCTGTCGGCCGAGACTCCATAGGAGAATGGCGGAAATCTCTTGTCCGCCAGCGAGATTTGGCTCGGTGTCCGCAGTTCGGCGCGCAGGAAGGAAGGCAACTGGCGGACATGCTTTCGTCATTCGATCCGTCCCACCAAAATCTCACACTTTTGATGGGAATCGCCCGAGTCTGATCGGACATAATGGGCACGATGGGCGGACGCCCGTCAATCAGGACCAAATCCACACGTCAGCACTGAACACGATTTTCCGACGTTGACAACGAAAGCACCTCGGGATCGCCTCATGGCCGCAGCACGGCTGTTCTAAACCGAAGGCATCCGCGCCGTCGGAGTCAACCGTTGCTCGAAGAGGCAAAGACCCCGATCATGACCTTGTTCCGGCATTTCGGGTCGAAGGAGGCCCTGGTCGAGGCCTTCCTGATCGACCGGGATCAGCGACTCCGCGCCAAGTTCGAGCGCGAGGTCGAACGGCCCGGCGATTCCAGCAGGGAAGGCGTGCTTGCCGTATTCGACTTCGTCGGGCGTGACCGCAGACCCGAATGCCGAGGCTGCACGTTCATCAATGTCGCGGTGGAAATGGCCGACCAGGAACACACCTTCGTGGACGTCGCGGTGGCTCACAAGAACTTCGTGCGCGAGATCTTCGCCAAGTACCTCACCGAAGCGGGGCCGCCGGCAAACCGAGCCCCTGGCCTCGCAGCTACTGATTCTGAGGAACGGTGTTTTCGTCAGCGCGCAGATGCACTCGAACTTCAAGGAAGCGGCAGTGCAGGCACACGTGGCCGCGCAAGTGCTGCTCGATGCCGCACTTGCCGCAGAAGCGAGCGAGCACACCGGTCCCGAGTCTGCTGCCTCCTGACATGCTTATGAGCCTCAATCCCGGTCTGTCGGTCGGGTATGCATGTAGCACAGAGAGGGCCGAGTGTGAGCGAGGGTGAGCTGGAATGGGTGGATCTGGGCGAGGTCCCATATCTCGAGGCCGTCGCGCAGATGGAAACCTGGGTTCGAGAGCGGCGGGAGGGGCGCATTGCGGATCGGCTGGTATTGCTCACTCATCCCGCAGTGATCACCTATGGTGTCCGGACCCCCCGTCATGAATTGCCGCTGCAGACCGAGATTCCTCTGGTTGAGGTAAACAGAGGGGGGCAAGCGACCTACCACGGACCGGGGCAGCTGATGGGTTATCTGGTGGTCGATCTCCGTCAGCGCGGCCCCGGGGATATCGTGCGCTGGCTGGAGCAAGGCTTGATCAGTGCCTTGGAGTCGCTTGGCCTGCGGGCTGTTCGACGTGACACGCCGGCCAAGGCCCAGAGCCTGGTCGGAGTCTGGACGTTGGAGCACAAGAAGGTTGCCTCGATCGGTATGCGGATTCGCGGCGGCGTGACGAGCCATGGGTTTGCTCTGAATATCGCGCCAGACCTGGCCGCGTTTTCGGCATTCACGGCCTGCGGGCTGCCCGAGGTGGCGATGACCTCAATCGCGGAGATGGCCGCTGCCATGGGAATGCCCACCCCTTCAGAAGAGGCGGTACGAGCGGCCGTAGCCGCAGCGCTCGGAGCAGTTTGACGTTGGCAAACCGGTGCGGCCGACAGGCCCTCGCTCGCCCCAGCCACGGAACAAACTCCGTTGCGGCGTCGATCGTGAACGGTCGGATGTAGCAGTTCGGTCGAGGTTAGTGTGCAGATATGGAGGCGCTGGAGCCGGCTGACGGTGCGGAGGCTGGAAGGGGTATTGCTGCGTATTTTCTGGCTAATGTGTCCAGCCTGGCCGACGACATGCAGAGGTACATAGTCGAGCGGATACCGGAGGTCGGTGGGGATGCTGAGCTTCGCGGCCTGACCTTGGGATCGTGCTCGTCGAATCTCGAAGCGGTGCTTTCGATGGTTCGTCATGGGATCGATATAGCGGCTGTGGAGGCGCCGGTAACGGCGCTCGAACACGCGCGAGCAATGGCGTCACGGGGGCACAGCGTGGATGTGATGCTGCGGTTCTATCGGTTGGGACATGAGTTCTTCACCGAGAAGCTTTCCGAAGCGCTGACTGACTCGATCGACGACCCCGCTGTCGCGTTGCGGACGTTTGTCGATCTCGAGCGGTTCGGGTTTCGATACATCGACCGCATCTCCAGTCTTGTGGCTGCCGAGTACGTCGCTGAGCTCGACCGACGCCAGAACCAGGCAAGGGCCGAGCGCGCCGATGTGGTGCGGGCCTTGCTCGCTGGGGAACGTGTCGACATCGCTCGGGCCGAACGTGTGCTCGGCCACCGGCTCACCGGTCGGCAGATCGCCTTCGTGTGCTGGGTCGACGACCGTGGCGTCGACCTCGAGGGATTCGCTCGGCAGGTTGGAAGGTTCCTTGGGGCGGGTCACTCGCTCGTCGTGGCGGACGGTCCACTCGCGGTGTGGGGATGGGCATCGATCACGGGGGAGGTGAGGACTTCGCTGACGGGCATGGCGACGGAGTTTCCCGGCGAAAGTAAAAACGTTCATATCGCGGTGGGCTCGCCCTATCCGGGGGCTGCCGGCTTCCGTACCTCCCACCTGGAGGCTCTACGCACTCGCCGGGTCATCGAACTGTCCGGTCGCGCGGCGCCATCGATTACTCAGTTCAGCGATGTCGCGTTGGTGGATGCCATCTCGCGCGACCTGGATGCGGCGCGAGCCTTCGTCGCCGCTCAGCTCGGCGCTCTCGCACGGGACGACGCGAAAGAGCGCGGCGAGCGCGCCGCACTCCTGGCTGTGCTCGACGCGCAAGGGAGTCTGGCGATCGCAGCACGCACCTTGGGGATCCACCGGAACACGGTCCTGCAAAGGGTGCGTCGTGCCGAAGAGCGCAGGGGCCGCCCCGCAACTGTCAAGATCGCCGAACTGCATGCCGCCCTCCTCGTCTGCGACGTGCTGGGGGCCTCGGTTTTGCGCGAGTCATAGCCGCACCGACGGACGCCGAGCGTGCCGGGATGTGCTCGCAGCACACCGGAGAGGGCTGAGATGGCCTTGTCGACCGATACCGGTCGTTAATAGGTTGTGAGGCATCTCATCCCGAAGCGCGAAGGAGGAGTCCGATGTCGACGACGACTCGACACCCCCAACCCCCAGCAGCCCCCTCGCAGCACGCCTTGCCTGATCCGGGCGAGCAAGTTCCTACGCTGTCCTGGCCGATAGTCGGCATCTTCACATTTGCGCTTGCGCTCTTCGGCGCCTCGACCTGGGCCGCGCTCACCGACTCTTTGCCTGCGATCGCCACCATCGCCGCGAGCTCCGCGGCAATCTTCGTCCTGTTCACCGTGTTGCACGACGCCTCCCATTACTCGATCAGCTCCCATCGCTGGGTCAACGTCGCTTTCGGTCGCGTGGCAATGTTCTTCGTCTCGCCTCTGATCTCATTCAAGTCGTTCGCGTTCATCCATATCGAGCACCACCGCAACACCAATGACGGTGAGTTCGATCCCGATCACTTCGTCAGCGCCGCACCCTGGTGGCAGCTGCCCATCCGTTTCCCGGCAATGGACCTGCCGTATATCGGTTTCTTGGTGCGTAACCTGCGCAGGCGCCCACGCTCCGAGGTCCTGGAAACGGCGGCGTTGATGACCTTTTCGGTGACGGTGATCGTGGCGGCCGCTTTCGCCGGATATCTGTGGACGCTCGCGGTGATCTGCCTGATTCCCGGGCGGGTGGCGATGTTCGTGCTCGCGTGGTGGTTCGACTGGCTACCCCACCACGACCTGGAAGACACCCAACGCGAGAACCGCTATCGCGCGACCCGCAACCGCGTCGGCTCGGAGTGGATCCTGACTCCTCTGCTCTTGTCGCAGAACTACCACCTGGTCCACCACTTGCATCCCTCCATTCCTTTCTACCGCTACGTCGCGGTCTGGCGACGCAATGAGGCCGCCTACCTAGAGCGCGACTCGGCAATAGGCACCGTCTTCGGGCAGCAGCTCGACGCCACGCAGTACCGCGAGTGGAAACGCCTCAACGGCAAACTAGCCGCACTGCTCCCGGTTCGGATGCCGCGTTCCTCCGCGGCACGCCATGCCAGCGCCCACCCGATCCCCGTCACAAGCGTCGAGCCCCTGACTCCGGACAGCGTCAAAGTCACTTTCGACGTTCCCGATCACCTCAGCGATCAGTTCCAATTCCAGGCGGGCCAACACCTGACCGTTCGACACCGCATCGGTGGGCGGGAGGTGCGGCGAAACTACTCGATCTGCACCTCGGCCACATCGGGAGAACTGGCGATCGGAGTGCGGCACATCGCGGGCGGGATGTTCTCGACCTTCGCGGTCGAAACGCTGCGAGCCGGTGATGTCCTGGAGCTCATGACGCCCACGGGTAGCTTCGGCGCACCCCTTGATCCACTCGCTCGGCGCGACTATGTCGCGGTGGCGGCAGGGAGCGGCATCACGCCCATCCTGTCGATCATGCGCACCACGATGGAGATCGAGACCGAGAGCCGCTTCATCCTCTTCTACGGCAACAGAACCGCAGAGTCGACCATGTTCGCCTCCGAACTCGATGAGCTCGAATCTCGATATGCAGACCGGTTACGCATATTCCACATCCGCTCAGGTGAGGCGCACCACCCCGCCTCTGTTCGTGGCCGTATCGACCTGGCGATGGTTGAACAGTTGCTCGCCAGCGATGTCACTTCGATCGACCGGTGGTACCTGTGCGGCCCGAGCGATCTCGTCACGACAATGCGCGAGGACCTCGCATCTGAAGGAGTGCCGACCGAGCGGATACACCTCGAACTGTTCCGCGGCACGAACCGATCCACACACGTCGGTGCCTTCCGCAAGTCCGAAGTGACCATCACTCTGTCCGGCGCGCATCACACCGTGGAACTCGCCGCGGGCGAGACCGTCCTCGAATCCGCGCTGAAAAGCAACATCGATGCGCCGTATGCCTGTCTCGGCGGCGCGTGTGGCACTTGCAAAGCCAGAATCACAACAGGAGCGGTATCGATGGAGCAAAATTTTGCGCTTACCACAGCCGAGGTCGACGCCGGCTTCGTACTGACCTGTCAATCTCATCCCACAACCCCGACGGTCGCAGTCGACTACGACAGCTGAGCCAACACATGCGCGAACTCCGCCAGAAGATCGCACTCGTCACCATCGCCTCGATGGGCATCGGCAATCGCCAGGGCACTAGCGGCCTTGCTCGCTCGGCAATGGTCTCGGTGGTCCACCCGCCCGCGAACGCCCCAACGCGTGATCACCGGGCTCGGGATCATCGTCGGTCCCCTTCGTTTCGGTAGCCGAAACCATCTACTGGAGACCTCATCCATTCCCGGTCAACGAAACACCCTGCACGACAAACACTTTCGCGCCAGCGCCGCGGGCGCGGAACTACTTCTCGAACACGGCCTGATTCCGTCGCCGGAGGCGTGACGGAACTCCTCAGAGGTAACCAGATGTCTATACCGACTACCGCACCAGCGGTCTCCAATTTGCCCGACATCCCCGATGCGATGGCACGGGTTCGCCGCGAGTTCGCCTCGGGCCGGACCCGAGACCGCACTTGGCGTGCGGAGCAGTTGCGGAACGTGATCCGGCTGCTTGATGAGCAGGAGGATCAGATCGTAGCCGCGCTGGCTAGTGATCTTGGACGCAGCCGGGCCGAAGCCTGGATGGGCGATATATCGTCCACCAGGGGTGAGGCCGTGTTCGCCCTGAAACACCTGCGGCGGTGGATGCGTCGGCGGCGGCAGCCGCTGCCGCTGGTGCAGTATCCGGGTTCGGCCTGGGTGCAGTACGAGCCGCTCGGCGTCGTTCTGGTCATCGGCCCGTGGAATTACCCGGTGTACCTGACTCTTTCGCCGTTGGTGGCCGCGCTGGCCGCGGGCAACTGCGCGATACTCAAGCCGTCCGAGTTGGCGCCGGCCACGTCGGCCCTGCTGGCTCGGCTGGTTCCGGAATACCTGGACTCCGAGGCGGTCGTCGTGGTCGAGGGCGACGCCCCGGTCACCCAGGAGCTGCTGGCGCAGGGTTTCGACCACGTACTGTTCACCGGCGGCGACCAAATCGGAAGGAAGATCATGGCCGCGGCCGCGGCGACGCTGACTCCGGTGACCTTGGAGCTCGGCGGTAAAAGCCCGGTAATCGTGACCGCCGACGCCGACCTCGCTATCGCGGCCCGCCGGATCGCCTGGGTCAAGTGCGTGAACTCGGGACAGACCTGCATCGCGCCGGACTACGTGCTGGCCGATCACCGTATCCGGGATCGGCTGGTGGACGAGATCGTAGCGGCGATCGAGCAATTCGAGGGGGAGGGAGGCGCAGACGGCCGCCGGATCGTCAACGAGCGCCAATTCGCGCGACTGGCTACCTATCTCGCGCAGACGCGCGGCACGATCGCGCTGGGCGGACGGGTCACCGAGGCGTCGTTGTCGATCGAGCCGACCGTGATCGTCGACCCGGATCCCGACGATGCGGTCATGCAGGAGGAGATCTTCGGACCTATCCTGCCGGTGCTGTCGTACGAAAGCCTCGACGATGCGATCTCGTTCGTGAACTCCCGGCCGAAACCACTTGCCGGGTACTACTTCACGAAATCGGCGGCGGTGGGCGAGCGCCTCGTGGACGAAATCCCGTCCGGCGGTGCGGTGATCAACCATGTCGCCATGCACTGCCTGGTGCCGCAGCTTCCGTTCGGAGGTGTCGGCGCCAGTGGCATGGGCGCCTACCACGGCCGCTGGGGGTTCGAAGCACTCAGTCACCGGAAATCGGTGTTGCGCAAGACCTTCCACCCGGATCTGCAGCTGATCTATCCCCCGTACAGCAAACGGGCGCTGCAAATCCTACGAAAGATCTTATAGCGACTTGCCCCCAAAAATTCGCCCTGCGAAGGGATCTCTGAGATTCCGAGACTCCCGCCGATGACCGGAACCCAAACCGACAATCCTCGTGCCGCTGTTCGGGCTGATCCTGTCCCCGCTCCTGATACCCACAGCGGTAGAAATCGCTGGGCGCGTGCGGGACAGGCTACAAGTGAAAGAACCGTGACCGCCTACCGTCGCGAGACCATCGGTTCGAATCCCTCCGACTTCCGGATGACCTCGGTCGCCTGAACGCGATCCTGAAAGGTAAAGTGCCCATGACTTTCGATTACGACGTCATAGTCGTCGGCTCGGGCTTCGGTGGCAGCGTGAGCGCGCTGCGCCTGACCGAGAAAGGTTACCGCGTCGGTGTTTTCGAGGCCGGCCGCCGGTTCGCCGACGACGAGTTCCCGCAAACCTCGTGGCGTATCCGGCGCTACCTATGGGCACCGGCGCTGGGCTGCTACGGAATTCAGCGGATGACGCTACTCAAGGACACTTTTGTGCTGGCCGGAGCCGGGGTGGGCGGCGGCTCCCTGGTATACGCAAACACCCTGTACGAGCCGCCGGATACCTTCTTCGCCGACGGCCAGTGGGCGCATATTACCGACTGGAAGGCCGAGCTGGCCGCGCATTACGACCAGGCGAAGCGCATGCTGGGTGTCACTGTCAATCCGGCGATCACGCCTGCGGACCGCGTCATCGCGGAGGTCGCGCAGGACATGGGAATCGCCGACACCTACCAGCGCACACCGGTGGGTGTGTTCTTCGGCGGGCCCGGGCGCCGGCCGGGCGAGGATGTACCCGACCCGTTCTTCGGCGGCGCCGGGCCGGACCGGCGCGCCTGCACCCACTGCGGCGAATGTATGACCGGCTGCCGGCACAACGCCAAGAACACGCTGGTGAAGAACTACCTCTATCTGGCCGAGCAGGCCGGCGCCACCGTGCATCCGCTGACGACAGTGACCGATGTCCGCCCACTGCCGGACGGCGGTTATCAGGTCACCACGGTCCGCACCGGCCGGTGGATGCGCAAGCGGCGGCATCGATTCACCGCCGAGCAGGTCGTGTTCGCCGCCGCTGCGCTGGGCACCCAGCAGCTGCTGCACCGGCTGCGCGACCGGGGCTCGCTCCCCGACCTGTCCGCCCGGCTCGGGTATCTGACCCGGACCAATTCCGAGGAGCTGCTGGCGGTTCGCAGCCGAGACAAGTCCCGCGACTTCACCAAGGGCATCGCGATCACCTCCTCCGTCCACCCGGATCCGGACACGCACGTGGAACCGTTGCGATACGGAAAGGGCAGCAACGCCATATCACTGCTGACCACCGTGATGGTCAGCGGCGACGGCGCGCGCGGACTGGGCTGGTTGCGTGAACTCGGCCGGAGCCGCCGGGATCTGCTCCGGATCCACAATCCGCGTCGCTGGTCGGAACAGACGATCGGCCTGCTGGTGATGCAGTCGGCGGACAACTCGCTCACCGCCTACACCCGGCGCGGCCTGTTCGGCCGACGCATGACCACCAAACAGGGTGAGGGACAACCGAATCCGGCCTGGATCCCGGCCGGCCACGAGGTCGCGCGGCGGCTGGCCGAGAAGATCGACGGTGTTCCCGCCGCGGCCACCAGCAGCAGCGTCTTCAACATTCCGATGACCGGGCACTTCATCGGGGGCTGCGCTATCGGCGACAGCGCAGAGACGGGCGTCGTCGACCCCTACCACCGGCTGTTCGGTTATCCCGGCCTGCACGTCGTCGACGGATCGACCATCTCGGCGAATCTGGGCGTGAACCCCTCGCTCACCATTACCGCACTGGCTGAACGTGCGATGTCGTTATGGCCCAACCGCGGTCACGCCGATCCGCGCCCCGCACCCGGTGCGGCGTACCAGCGGGTCGCGCCGGTCGCGCCCGCGCACCCGGTAGTGCCGCCGGCCGCGCCGGCCGCCCTCCGGCAGCCCATCGTCGGCATCACCAACGGAGACACCGATCGTCGGGCCGACTGGCCGGATGCAGCGTTCGGTGCCGCCACCACGAGCAATTCCGGTAGGAAGCTGCAGGGCCGACCAGGGCCGGCACTGGACGACGACAGCCCGGCCCGGCCATCGAACCGGACTGCACATTCCGACAAGGAGATTCACCGGTGAGGACGTCGCTTCGATCCGCCGCCGCGATCGCCGACCGGGCCGCCGAGACTGTCCGTGCCGTAGCGACAGAAATAGATCTTCGATGTTGAAATCCCGGCTCACCGAGGAATTCGAGGAGGGCGACCTCGACGCCGGATCTGCAGCTGATCTATCTGCCGTACAGCAAACGGGCCGCTGCAGATCCTACGAAAGATCTTCTAGGAGGCCGCTGAATTAGCGGTTTTCTAGGTCATCGGTTCGGTGAGTTGTCCGGTGCGGCGACCCGGCCGGTGCGGTTCGCGGCGGGCGGATATGGCCAGCGACTTCAGCACGGTGTGATCGCGGTCCGGTCAATCGGTTTCAGATTTCTGAAAGGTTCAACGATGGTGGATTCCGGCGAGATCTCCTCGCCTGCCCGCTGGGACAGAACATGGTCCGCCGCGGAGGTCGTCCCACGTGCGGTGGGAGAGTTTTTCGGCACCACGCTGGACACCCTGCGGACGCTGCCACGGCGGCCCTTCCAATTTCGGGAGTTCGTTCATCAGGCGTGGTTCATCGCCAATGTATCGATTGTGCCGACCTTGCTGATCGCGATCCCGTTCTGCGTCATGGTGATGTTCCAGATCAATGTGCTGCTCAACGAGATCGGAGCCATCGACCTGTCCGGGGCTGGCGCCGGAATCGCTGTGATTCGCGAGATCGGTCCGGTAGCAACAGTTTTGGTGGTGGCCGGTGCAGGCGCGACGGCGATCTGTGCGGACCTGGGCGCACGGACCATCCGCGAGGAGATCGACGCGATGCGGGTGCTGGGCATCGACCCGATACATCGGCTCGTCGTGCCCAGAGTGCTCGCCTCCACGGTCGTCGCGCTGTTCTTGAACGGACTGGTCACCGCGGTCGGCCTGGCCGGTGGCTACCTCTACGCGGTCTATCTCCAGGGCGCGACGCCAGGCCAGTTCATTACCGCGATTCCGCTGTTGACCGGGATACCGGATCTGCTGGTCAGCGAGCTCAAAGCCGGGATATTCGGGCTGCTGGCCGCACTGGTGGCGTGTCATCTGGGTCTGCATGCGAAGGGCGGTCCGAAAGGGGTCGGGGACGCCGTCAATCAGACCGTCGTTTTCAGCTTCGTCTTGCTATTCCTGGCCAACTCCATCATCACCACCCTGTGGCTGCAATGAACGGACCGATATGACCATCACCAGCCAACAGCCGTCCGTGGCCGAGCTGCTACGACGGAAGTCGTGGGGGCGCAGGCTAACCGCCGCCGCTGCGCGCCCCGGCGACGCCGTCGGCGGCCTCGGCCACCAACTGTCGTTTCACTTGCACGGACTCGGTTGGATTCCACGCACAATGCGCCGCTATCGCGGTGAGGTGGTCCGCTTGATCGCCGAGGTCAGTCTGGGATCCGGTGCGCTCGCGGTGATCGGCGGCACCGTCGTTGTCGTCGGATTCCTCACCGCCGCCGCCGGTTACGAGGTCGGCCAGCAGGGAGCTACCTCGCTCGGCCGCGTCGGGGTCGAAGCGATGTCCGGATTCATTTCCGCATTCTTCAATACCCGTGAGGCCATTCCGGTAGTGGCCGGTGTCGCGTTGACCGCAACCGTGGGCGCTGGGTTCACCGCGCAGTTGGGTGCGATGCGGGTGAGCGAGGAGATCGACGCACTCGAGGTGATGTCGATTCCCTCGGTTCCGTATCTGGTGACAACCCGGATCCTGGCCGGGCTGCTCGCGATTATCCCGCTTTATTGCATCGCGCTTTTCATGGGCTACGCCTCGACCCAGTTCGTGAGCATCGTGCTGTCCGGACAGTCACCGGGCACCTACGACCATTACTTCAACGTTTTCCTGGTGCCCACCGACGTGCTGTGGTCGCTGGCGAAAGTCATTGTGTTCTCGGTGGTCATCATGTCTGTGCACTGCTACCACGGCTACCACGCCGCAGGCGGTCCCGCAGGTGTCGGGGTGGCGGTGGGCCGGGCGGTGCGTACCTCGTTGATCGCGATCATGATCATCGACCTGATCATCGGAGTCGCCGTTTACGGCGGCGTCCACTCGACCGTTCGGGTGTCCGGATGACCCTGGAAGTCTCCCGGCGCCGCGCCCTGCTGCTCGGCATCAGCGCCATCGCCGTCTTCGTACTTGCCTGGACCGGCGCAATCGCCTCCTGCAGTGGCGAATTCGTCGCCAGCACCCGGGTCTACCTGCTCGCCGACCGGGCCGGGCTGCTGATGGGGCCCGGATCAGATGTCAAGGTGCGCGGCGTGGTCGTCGGGCGGGTCAGCGCCGTCGAAGTCGACAACGATCGGGCGAAGCTGACCTTGGACCTGAATCCCGGCCAGGCGCGGCGGATTCCGGCGAATGTCGGCGCCGAGATCGCCCCGACCACCCTGTTCGGGCGCAAATTCGTCACCCTGGTCTGGCCGGCTGAACCGGCAGCAACGACACTCGGTGCGGGCTCGACGATCGATGGGTCGAAGGTGAGCGTCGAAGTGAACGACGTCTTCGACACACTGCTCACCCTGCTGAAAACCGTTGAGCCGCAAAAGGTCAACGCGACACTGACCGCGCTCGGCACCGCACTGGACGGGCACGGCACGCGGTTCGGCGACCTGCTGGTGTCCACCGATCGCTACCTCGGGCAGTTCAACGAGGCGATACCGACATTGCGGCGCGACGTGCCACTGCTGGCCGACAATCTCGACACCTTGGCCGCGGTCACGCCGGATGTCATGGCCACACTGAAGAATCTGTCGACGACCGGCACCACCCTCGTCGAGAAGCAGGCGAGCCTGAGCGCCTTCCTGCTGTCGTTCACCCAATTCGGCTAGTTACAGGGCGTTCATGGAGCGATAGGTGCCTACCTGAGTCATGGGGATTAGAAGTGCGACTCTGGCGTCCACGCGACATGCGGTCGTGTGTGCTACCAGGAGAAAGCACATCCCGCTGCGTCACCGGACTTCCTGTGCTGCAGTCGATCTCTCTACGAGTTCGTAAGTCGTTGCGATGAAGGTGGAGGCG
>NZ_JBITMA010000035.1:0-9697 GCF_044465765.1 Nocardia sp. NPDC049526
GAGCGCGAAATCGAACCGGTTGGCCGAGTCCCGTGCCGCCGACAGCAGCGCCTCGAACTGCAGATGCGAAAGCCCTAGCGTGGGTGACTCGTTCGGAACGCGTGGCTGGCGAACATATTCGGCCGGGGAGTGTTCGAGAACGCCGTCGATGACGCACCCCATCGGACCGACACCACCGTGACGGCGCTCACTGAACTTGGCTCTGTCCCTCGCTTCATAATCTCACGAATGGTTTCGTGTCTACTTCATGCATGAAGCGCGTGTGAGACGGTCTCGCCGAAACGGCCTACGGGTCGACGAGGGCGGCGGTGGATAGGTGGGACTGTGGTGAAGTCGTCTGCCGCGGTGGTAGTGCGGCGCTTGTCGAGTGGATCGTGCCGCTGGGCACTGCGGGCGATTAGTCGGGGAGATTGTTCGGGTCGCGTTGGCAGGTGAGGTCGGCAACGGGGAGGGTACCGTCACGGAAGTAGGTGTTGACGGTGTCGGTGGCGCAGTGGCTCAGGTCGGAGCCGAGGACGCCGTGAACGCGGGTGTCTGCCAGTGTGACCATTCGTGACGCTGTCAGGTCCTGGTGTAGTGCAAGGCCTTGCTGGTAGGCGGTGCGGGTGTCGCGGGTCGCCTGCAGGATCAGGGCTGGTGTCGGGTTGTTCACGGCGGTGGGCGGCTCGACCGGGTCCGGCCAGAACGCGCAGGCGGTGATGTTGTTGGCGAACGCGCCGAACACCGGTTGCGTCGCCCGGACGCTTTCGATATTGCGGCGATACCAGGCCAGATCTCGAGGTGCGGCCTTGTCGCCACACAGGACCGCGGCCATGCCCGAAGCATCCAACGCAACGGGACCGCTGACCTTCGCTTTCAGCTGCTCCATGTCGACGGGCAGCCCGGACACCGCGTCGGCCAGGGTCCGCACGAGTTCGGCGAGGTTGGTGTTCTTCTTCGGATTCGACAACAGCGACAGCAGCATCATCGGAACGGTGTGTTCGTCGATGAGATAGCCGTTGCCGATGACCGGATGCGTGGCGGCACGTCGGATCATATCCTCGACGAAGGCTCGGACCTGCGCTCCGCTGCTACCGAAGTGGTAGTCGGCGTCGTGGCGGGCCGCCCAGATCGCCCAGTCGTCGAGCCCGGCCTCGTTGACGGCACCCATGTCCTGGTAGGTGCCGATCCAGTAGCGGTCCGGGTCGATGGCGCTGTCCAGCACGATCCGGTCACTGTGCTGAGGGAACATCTGCGTGTACACCGCGCCCAGGTAGGTGCCGTAGGAGTCGCCGTAATAGTTGAGCTCGCGTTCACCGAACGCACTGCGGATGACATCCATGTCGCGGGCGGTATTGCGGGTGGTGATGGACCGGGCCTTCTCGGGATCGGGTACTACGCAGGAAGCCGCGAACGCGGCGGCCAGGGTGGCGTCGCGCGCGTAGCCGAAGGCGTCGAAGCCGGCCGAGAACAACATGGTGGGCAGCGGCAGCACACAACTCATTCGGTCCGATCGGCCGATACCACGCGGGTCCATGCCGATCAGGTCGTAGCGGGCACGGACATCCGGTGTCAGCCGATCCCGCAGGTCGGCGATCATGCTCAGGCCCGGACCGCCGGGACCGCCGGGGTTGGACAGCATGATCCCGCGTCTTCGGTCCGGGTCGGTGGCCGGGATACGCGAGATCGCTACGGTCAGCATGCGCGAGTCCGGCCGGGTGTAGTCGAGCGGTACGACAACGCCCGCGCACTGAGCCCCCGCGCCGTCGAGCGCCGCGTCGTTACACGGCTTCCAGACCAGCGGCTGGTGATAGAACGTCTCCAGCCCACCCGGGATCTCATCGACCGGATCGGCGCTCGCCGGTCCCACGGGCAAGGTGGCGAATGCAGCCGCCGATATGACTCCCAGAACGAGCCATCGAATCCATGTTGTCGGCATCGCATCTCCTGCCCGCGACCTCCGTGTACGCATCCCTAATTCCGCTGCACAGCCGTTTCCGGGGTCTCGAACGAGCACCATACTGCCGTTTGCTGAAAACGTCTCGGCGAGGCAGTGATTTTCCGGAGCCTCGCCCATGCTTTCCCCGGTCAGACCAGTTTTGCGCCTCCGACGTCAGGTTTTGTGAGGCGAACAGACGTGTACAAATCACAGACCGGTTGCGATGGCGTCGAATGCCAAGCAATTGCCTGCCAGGTCGCGAGCAAACACCCGCATCTCGGCTCGGTCCAGGAGAGCTTTCTTCTCCTTTCTGGGCGGCCGCAACATTTGTTGAAAACTTTATAACTGTAGATATGAAATCGTTATGCTACCGTGATCCAAACCCTCAGTGGAGTGACCGGTTGGTGCGGGCCAGAGTGCCTGCGCGTCGGATAGTTGGACGCGGGAGGCGTGATGAAATCCGGGCATATGTTGTCGACATATCGGGAAAGTGCTTGCCGCACAATGTGTTCGGCTACCGGTGTGCCCGGTCTGCCGGTCGGCGGCGCGCCCTGGCAACCGATGTGGTGGCGGATCGGTCTGCGATGGTTTGCGCCCCTCACGCTCGCCATGATCATGCTGGCGGCAGCGTTGTCGATGCCGGTCGCGCGAGCCGCAGCGCTGTCCCCTGGTGAGGATCCCTTCTATGCCGCACCCCCCGATCTCGCGTCACATCCGAACGGCGCGGTGCTCGGATCGCGGACGATCTCACTGCTCGGTCTGCCGATACCGGTCGCGGCGTGGCAATTGCGTTATCGCACAACCGATTCCGAAGAGCATCCGCAGCTGGACGTGACCACGGTGCTGGTGCCGCCGGTGCCCTGGAACGGGCCGCGGCCGGTGTTGTCGTACCAGGTACCCGAGAACAGTCTCGACACCCGGTGCGCGCCGTCGGCCACACTGCGCGGCGGCAGCGACAGCAACATGGCGAGCGCCATGCAGGATGCGCCGTTCATCGCGGACGCACTGCTGCGGGGCTGGGCCGTCGTGGTCAGCGACTACGAAGGGCCGCAGTCCCGGCTCTTCGACGGCGTGACATCCGGGCGTGGAGTCCTGGACGGAATCCGGGCCGCACGGTCCTTCACCCCAGCCGGCATCGATGCCTCGAGCCCGATCGGCTCCTGGGGATACTCGGCCGGAGCCTTCGCCACGCTGTGGGCCACCCAGTTGCGTCAGGAATATGCGCCAGACGTGCGATTCGTCGGCACCAGCGCCGGCGGAATCCCCACCGATATCCCGGCCGTGGCACAACGCGCCGACGGCGCCGTAGGAGCGATACTGATCCTGCTCGGGCTGGCCCGCAATGAACCCGACTCCCGGTTGGCCGACTTGCTGAACGACCGGGGCCGCCGCGCGCTGGTCGCCGCGGACACCTCCTCCTGCGGTGCGGATCTGGCTCAGGAATACTCCGACATCCACGTCGACGACTTGGCCACAGTTCCGAACCTGTTGGCGCAGCCCGCTTTCCGCAACGCCGCCATGCCCAATGAACTCGGCCGCACCACCCCCGACACCCCGCTGTACCTGTACCACAGCGTCGCCGACGAGAAGATCCCCGTCGCCGGCTACACCGCCCTCGTCGATACCTACTGCGCTCGAGGCGCCACCCTCACCGCGATCCACTCGCTGTTCCCGACCCATATCGGAGCCGCCGCGGGCGAAGCCTTCGGCGGCATGAACTTCCTCGCCGACCGCTTCGCCGGCACCCCACAAGCCCCGGGGTGTGTGGTGCAGTAGGTCGTGGATCTCATCAGCGAAATCCTCACCGACCACCAATCGCAGAGCCGAGGAAAAGAAGCACGTGATGAGACAGTCAAGCAACGAAGCCGCTGTGAGACAACATCAAAGCCACAGGTCACACGCCTAGCCTTCGGGAAATACGGTCGCATGCGTGTCGGCCTGTGACACCTGCGTGACGGTCCAACAACCGCCCGGTTGATGGGTAGCGCTGAACTGGGCGTTTTCCGCCAAACACCGGACTTGCCCATCGTGATGGGTAATCTGAGGGCCGTGACGGTTCCGGGTGTGGAGGACTCGGGGCGGGTGGGAGTTCCTCGAGGCAACGCAATTCGACCTCGCCGATGAATCAGCCCACAACCCCCAGGCGCGTGGCCGCGAGATGGCCGCTGTCGGCAAAAAGCTATGGACCACACTGGGTTCGGTGACGCGGGCAGCGACCGAACTGATGGCGCGATATCCCGATGTGCCCAGTCTGCAAGCGTATCGATACGCGGGACTGCCCCAGGACCAGGCCGCCGAACGCTACAACGCGGTCACCGGCAACCAGACAACCCTCGGCGGTACCTCGATCAACGCCTGAGAAGCCTGGGCTCGCGGACGTGGCCGCGGCTCGCCTCCCTCGCTGTCGAGCGTCCCGTGACGCCGAGCACGAGTCGGTAACCGCTACCGATCGCGTTCTACGGTACGACCACATCGCGTCCACCCTGCGACTTCCCGTAAATCCAGTGTGGCTCAGCGTGTACGGCGTCAGATGCTTGAGCCGCTGCCGCCGCCTTAGCGAAGCCGCGAGCTCACTGCTGGATGGGGTCGCGGGACAAACTCGGGCCGGTGCCGAAATCGCGCGGTTGTCGAATGCTGCGGACTCGTCGAGAACTTATGTGAGTTCGTTTGCCACACTTGCGGTATTGGTGGGCGCGGCGCCGATGTCCGTTATGAACGCGTCCGTGCTGGCTGGAGGTGATATCGAGCGTGCCAAGAGCTTGCCAAGACGGGTCGATACAACGCAGACTGAGCAATACGAGCTGGACGTTGAAGAGCCTCTGACCTGGACGGGACAGACTCAGCAAGACTGCCCAGGACGGAAACCAGCATTCTGGGGGTCAGGTGGTCGCAGGTTCAAATCCTGTCAGCCCGACGGATGTACGGGATCGAGGACGTTACTTGAACCGCACATCCGCAGTCGCGACAAGAACCGGCATGCCTTCCCCTCGGTAAGGGCGGTCAGTCCTGTAAGCGGCAACCAGCTCGGCGACCGTGGCCGGAGGCAACCGCGAAGCAGAGCGGCAAGCGCCAGTTGCGCGTTGCTGCAGCGCCGCTCAAGGACGATCCGTCAGGATCCAATCCCCGTGCAGGTCGCGATGCCACAAAAGAACCGCTCGGTATCAATTATGTAGGTTCGGTGTGGTCGCCTCTGCGGGCTAGGAATGCAAGAATGATGAGCATGTGGTTTCAGCGGTTCCTAAAGGGGGTCAACGGTCTTGACAAAGATGCGGCACGACATATCCTTCTAGATAGCGGGCTTATTTGCCGATGGTGGCAACGAGTGGGAGTCATCAGCAATACTGAAATTTCCCTCAAGCTAACCGCGGATGCGCTGCACGATCATCTCGAAGAGTATGCTGCGGTAGCGATGGATACGCCTTTCATATCACTGACTGCTGGCGTTCGGATGCGGGCTGCTGGACCACGTGGACGCGGATCAAATTACATTCGTAGTGCACATCGGACGGCTCTTACATATGCTACGGATAACTTCAAGTCTCCAGGATATATTTTTTCCGGATGGGTTCCTGTCTTGCCAAACCCGGTTGTGCCTTTAGAAGGGTTCGCGGAAGATGTGCGCGATTTGAGTTCTTACTCTCGATTTCGGCGGTTTCATCGACAAGGTGAGATTACGGCAAAAATCAAGGTGCCTATGCATCAGCTTGAATGCATGGAGCGCTGGGAATGTGGCAGCGACAGACGAAGTACGCGCACGGACCGTGAGATTAATCCAAACTTCGTGAAACCGGAAGGCATTGCTGCTGTTAGAGACACAATATGAATTCGGTGCCGAAAGAATGGTTTCGAGTGCTCGGAGTGGAACGAGAAGATGTGCTACGCCTAGGGGAATCCCTGGTTGCCTATACTACTGACCACGAGCCTTTGTTGGATGAAGACGAATCAGAGGGAGCCACGACTCGCCTAATGCTTCGTGCAGACACCCTGGGCGACGCAGGCTCGCTGCTATGTCTGGTAGACCAGAATCGGTCGATAAGCGCTTTCCGCGAAGCCGCGCTCCTTCGTGTACGTGCTAATGAACCGTCGCTTGAGTACTCCCTTGTATCATTCGACAACTCGCCACTCCCTAGCACCCTTTCTGATCATATTTTGGCTCCACTTGCTCATGGGTTCTCTCGTGTGGATGACCGTTACTTCTATCCAAATCAACACGATGAGAAGCGGCTATTCTCGGTTAGTTCCGGTATGGCGACAACGCATAGCATAACTGGAATTCCTGCATGGATGATCCAACGATTTGCAGAAGAGATTGCATTCCGCACGATAGGCACTGCTGATCGAGCAAGCGAGTTTAATTTACTTAGGCTAATCGTAAATTCCGCCGACCAGACTATTGCGGCTGCCATGGGCGACAGCTGGCACTGGCGCAGGCTGTCTTCCGATATTCGCGTGGTAGAACCGGAGCTTATGGCGATTGGTGGATTGATAGCGGCTGTTTACGGCGAAGAACCCGAATCGGTTTATGAGATGCCAGCTACACCAGCGTGGATTTCTTTGATAGTCGGTGGGCAAATGCGTATGAGAAGTCGCAACGTGGACTTGCCAGGCTGACCTTAGCTACGCACAGTTACCGTGTCGCTGGCCGCGTCTCAATCCCTCGGTTTCGCAGAGCCTTCCACACACTCCCTGGGCTTTGCCCAGACTCCGGGCGACAGCATTGCGACTGTCCCTCAGCATATAGCTTTGTTGCCCAGTCGATCTCTTCCTCGGTCATCGGCTGGTTCCGCATCTCCACGCCATGCTTCCCCAGGATCTTCAGCAGTCCGCCCTTCGAGAGCTCGTACTGCTCGCACAGCTGGTTGGTAGAGGCTCCACCTCGGTAGGCGTCAACCATCTCGGTGATGGTCCGGAGAAGGTCGACGATCCAGCCGCCGTGGGCGAACTGTGCTGCCATCTGCCGACAGAAGACGGGTGGCGGGGTGCAGCGTCAATCTTCTGGATCACCTTCCTGAGCCAGTCCGGTTCCCGCTGTTTCAGGTACCTGTCGGTTGCCACGAAGTTGGGTTCTGGCGCAAACACTGTTTGCGCCAGAACCCAACTTCGTGGCAAAACCGTCTCCGAAGTGGTCCCTTCCCCTGGCAGCCGACAACAGATCATCGTTCAAATACGACCGAGACTCGCCGCGCGAGTGCGGAGTATGATCGATCGCGGGAGAATCAGCAGGCAGGCCCGACTAGGAGGTCGGCCATGTCGTTGCGTCGTCCGCCGCGGTCACTGCGGACAGTTCGATCCCCGGAAGCTCTTGAGCGACTGGAACGTTCGCGTGCGCGTATTCGTGAACGCCGAGAACAGGCACGTCAGCGGGAGCGAGCGATCACCGACGCGGTGAAGCGGTACCTCATCGATTGGCAGGCGATCACGACGTGTGAAGCCAAGCGTGACCAAGAAATCGAGGCGCTGCGGCAGCAGATCAGCGCAGTCGAATCACGAGCCATTGAGGAAATCGCCCGCCACCGCGCCGACCAAGCTGTTGCCGCCGCGGTGATCCGTGACCAAGATCAAACTGACGAGGATGTGGCTGATCTGCTCGAAATCAGCGTCAAACAGGCCCGGCAACTGATTACCGCCGCCCGCGCAACGGGCGGCACGATGTCGGCGAGTGCATCACCGAAGCCGACCGCCACATCAACCACCTCTTCCGACTCGATGGTGGATTCAGGCGCTGGCGTAACCACCGGCGTTCCTCACGAACCACCGGAAGTGCTGCGGCGGGAAGGCTTGCCGTGAAGGAATGCCCGGCGCTGGAGACAAGGGCCAGAACGCGACACCGCACCGATGGCAGTAGAAACCGGCCTGCCACACGGCGTGAGCGCGCCGACGTCCTCGGACGACTCTCCCGTTGCGGCGAATACGCCGTACAGCAACGCTGAGCAGGAGGCCGCCAGGCGTGGTCAGGACCACGAAGAAGATCACGGTGGAAAGAGCCGCGACCCATCGCGATACGCCGGGATACGGCTTGGCGACGGAGATGATTGCCGGAACGATCCAGCACATCGCTGGCAACAACAGCGCAAGCGCAAAGAAGGTCAGGCGCCCGGCTGGAGTACGTGCGGGCTCGCGGGCCAGACTCCGTGCAAGTGATGTGGTGTGAGTGCGCTCGACCGTGGCAGTACCGAACACCGGGACCAGGCCGGTTGAAGCCACACCAACGCCGGAATAGACGTTCGTTCCGGAGCTGGTCGACACACCGTCCGCATTCAAGGCGGGCACACTCTGAACCGAGTCGAGCTGGCTGCAGTGTGGACACGTGAGGTCGAAGTCCATGCGGGGGACCCCCTCCCAAGCCGTCGCGCTGTAACGGCGCGTTTGTGGTGCTGGTACCTGCAACGAAAGCTCTGTCAGGTATCCAACACCTTCAGCGACCCGCTGTCGAGAGGTATTGGCGTGCTGATGCATTGACGAGTCCCTTCCATAAGGGCGTGGGTGTTCAGGGGGGCCGGATGCCCTGGGTGCCCAGGACGGCAGGGTTTGGCTGATGAGTCCTTGCCGTTGGGTGGCTTTCTAGGACCTTCGTCGCGACACGTGATCAGCGTGCGGAGGGCACATCGTGTGTGCGGCTCGGTGCCCGGGACAAGCGGATGCGGTTCGGCGGTGAGTATCGACAGCGCAGCGGCGACTTCTTGGAGATGGGATTTGACGTAGGTGGCGGTGGTGCCGCTGGCTTTGCCTCGGTGTCTGGCGTATTCGCGGGCGACGGCGTAGCTGAAGGTGCGTTCGACCCAGGTGAGGGTGGTGTGGCGTAGCCAGTGCATGCTGGTGCCTTGGGTAGCGACCCACGGCAAGGTGTCGCCGACTCGGCGCCAGATGTAGTCGAAACGCCGTGCGGTGATGGGCTTTCCGTTGCGGGCGGTGATCGCTCCACGCCGCGAGGAGGTGCTCGAAGTGGGTGTTGTACGTGCGCAGCGTGCCCGCCGACACGTTTTCACTTTGGGGATGACTTCGCCGAAGGTCGGCACCGCCACACCGCAGGTGACCAGATCGGCGGGAGAGATGCCCGTCTGGGTCAGTAGCACTCGCGCGGCGGCAATGGTCTCGGCGTTCGCCGCAGGCTGAGTCAGGTGTTGTCATCGCCGCACCGCCTCGAGGACGCGGGTGCAGGACCGGGCCGAGTGGCTGTGAACCAGTGGACTCAACTCAGCCTGATGGGGCCCGAGGACCGGCATTGGCCTGTGGGCCAATGCCGAAGAGTTCGTCCAGGTGGCTATCGCCGACCTCGGGGCAGACCATCTGCGTCGTTTATGTCGTCATATGGTTCTTCTTTGCTGGCGTGTCCGTTGTGGCTAGGGGGTGGGGTTCCCCGGTGAGGTGGGCGAGCGCGGATGCGACTTCGTTGATTGTTGCCGTGGTGTAGACACCGGTGGGTCCGGCGCTGCCGAGGGCATGGCGGGCGAACTCGCGTGCGGTCGCGCCGCCGTAGCGGCGCTCGACCCAGGTGGTTGTGGTGTGGCGCAGCCAGTGGATGGAGATGCCGTGGGTGATGACCCAGGGCAGATATCGGCCCAGGCGCTCGAACAGGTAGTTGTAGCGACGGCGAGTGATGGGCTTGCCGTTGCGTGTGCGCAGCAGTTGCTCGTTCGGTGCGGCTCCGCGCTGTTGGGCGTGGCGGCACAGCGCGCGCATCAGTGTGGGGGAGACCGGCTGCCACACTTCGGTGCCGCCCTTTTCTCGTAGGAGGATCACCGACTGCACGGGATCGAGATCTTGGGGACGCAAGGCCAG
>NZ_JBITMA010000036.1:1842-5289 GCF_044465765.1 Nocardia sp. NPDC049526
GTTTGAGTGGGTGTGTTGTTTGAGAACTGCACAGTGGACGCGAGCATCTTTGTTTGTAAGTGTTTAAGAGCGTACGGTGGATGCCTTGGCACCAGGAGCCGATGAAGGACGTAGGAGGCTGCGATAAGCCTCGGGGAGCTGTCAACCGAGCTGAGATCCGAGGATTTCCGAATGGGGAAACCCAGCACGAGTGATGTCGTGTTACCCGCATCTGAATATATAGGGTGTGTGGAGGGAACGTGGGGAAGTGAAACATCTCAGTACCCACAGGAAGAGAAAACAATAGTGATTCCGTGAGTAGTGGCGAGCGAAAGCGGATGAGGCTAAACCGTTCAGATGTGATACCCGGCAGGGGTTGTCTGGACGGGGTAGTGGGGCTCACTTTCTCAGATCTGCCGGTCTGGGCGATAGTCAGAAACCGTTGTGTTAGTTGAAGTGGTCTGGAACGGCCTGCCATAGACGGTGATAGTCCGGTAAGCGAAAACTCAACGGCTGTCGTAGTGAGTGCCCGAGTAGCAGCGGGCCCGTGAAATCTGCTGTGAATCTGCCGGGACCACCCGGTAAGCCTGAATACTCCCTGGTGACCGATAGCGGACTAGTACCGTGAGGGAAAGGTGAAAAGTACCCCGGGAGGGGAGTGAAATAGTACCTGAAACCGTGCGCTTACAATCCGTCAGGGCCTACGCACAGCTTGCTGTGGTGGGTGATGGCGTGCCTTTTGAAGAATGAGCCTGCGAGTTAGTGGCATGTGGCGAGGTTAACCCGTGTGGGGTAGCCGTAGCGAAAGCGAGTCCGAATAGGGCGTTTCCAGTCGCGTGTTCTAGACCCGAAGCGGAGTGATCTACCCATGGCCAGGGTGAAGCGACGGTAAGACGTCGTGGAGGCCCGAACCCACTTAGGTTGAAAACTGAGGGGATGAGCTGTGGGTAGGGGTGAAAGGCCAATCAAACTCCGTGATAGCTGGTTCTCCCCGAAATGCATTTAGGTGCAGCGTCACGTGTTTCACGCCGGAGGTAGAGCTACTGGATGGTCTAGGGGGCCTACAAGCTTACCGAAATCAGCCAAACTCCGAATGCCGGTGTGTGAGAGCGTGGCAGTGAGACTGCGGGGGATAAGCTTCGTAGTCGAGAGGGAAACAGCCCAGATCGCCGGCTAAGGCCCCTAAGCGTGTACTAAGTGGAAAAGGATGTGGAGTCGCGAAGACAACCAGGAGGTTGGCTTAGAAGCAGCCATCCTTGAAAGAGTGCGTAATAGCTCACTGGTCAAGTGATTCTGCGCCGACAATGTAGCGGGGCTCAAGTACACCGCCGAAGCCGCGGCATTCACACAATACATCCGCCTTGTTCTACGGGACTTGGTGCAGTGGTGTGGATGGGTAGGGGAGCGTCCTACAGCCATGGAAGCAGCAGCGTGAGCTAGTTGTGGAGGCTGTGGGAGTGAGAATGCAGGCATGAGTAGCGAAAGACGAGTGAGAAACTCGTCCGCCGAATGACCAAGGGTTCCTGGGCCAGGTTAATCCGCCCAGGGTGAGTCGGGACCTAAGGCGAGGCCGACAGGCGTAGTCGATGGACAACGGGTTGATATTCCCGTACCCGTGTATCCGCGCCCAATGGCGAATCAGTGGTGCTAAGTATCCAAATGTGGATGGATCTCCTTCGGGAGACTTGAAGCGGCTGCATACGACCCCTGCTGTAGTAGTCAAGCGATGGGGTGACGCAGGAAGGTAGCTGGGCCAGTCAGTGGTTGTACTGGTGTAAGCCTGTAGGGCGTTGTGTAGGTAAATCCGCACAACATCAAGCCTGAGAGGTGATGCGTAGCCGATTGAGGTGAATTCAGTGATCCTATGCTGCCGAGAAAAGCCTCTAGTGAGTTGGTACACGGCCCGTACCCCAAACCGACACAGGTGGTCAGGTAGAGAATACTGAGGCGATCGAGAGAACTGTGGTTAAGGAACTCGGCAAAATGCCCCCGTAACTTCGGGAGAAGGGGGACCACGTCTGGTGACGGCTTTTGCAGCCTGAGCTGGGGGTGGTCGCAGAGACCAGAGAGAAGCGACTGTTTACTAAAAACACAGGTCCGTGCGAAGTCGTAAGACGATGTATACGGACTGACGCCTGCCCGGTGCCGGAAGGTTAAGAGGACCGGTTAGCTACTTCGGTGGCGAAGCTGAGAATTTAAGCCCCGGTAAACGGCGGTGGTAACTATAACCATCCTAAGGTAGCGAAATTCCTTGTCGGGTAAGTTCCGACCTGCACGAATGGCGTAACGACTTCTCTGCTGTCTCAACCACAGACTCGGCGAAATTGCATTACGAGTAAAGATGCTCGTTACGCGCGGCAGGACGAAAAGACCCCGGGACCTTCACTATAGCTTGGTATTGGTGTTCGGTACGGTTTGTGTAGGATAGGTGGGAGACTGTGAAGCGGGCACGCCAGTGTTTGTGGAGTCGTCGTTGAAATACCACTCTGATCGTATTGGACCTCTAACCTCGGGCCATGATCTGGTTCAGGGACAGTGCCTGGTGGGTAGTTTAACTGGGGCGGTTGCCTCCTAAAATGTAACGGAGGCGCCCAAAGGTTCCCTCAGCCTGGTTGGCAATCAGGTGTCGAGTGCAAGTGCACAAGGGAGCTTGACTGTGAGAGTGACAGCTCGAGCAGGGACGAAAGTCGGGACTAGTGATCCGGCACCGGCAAGTGGAAGCGGTGTCGCTCAACGGATAAAAGGTACCCCGGGGATAACAGGCTGATCTTCCCCAAGAGTCCATATCGACGGGATGGTTTGGCACCTCGATGTCGGCTCGTCGCATCCTGGGGCTGGAGTAGGTCCCAAGGGTTGGGCTGTTCGCCCATTAAAGCGGCACGCGAGCTGGGTTTAGAACGTCGTGAGACAGTTCGGTCTCTATCCGCCGCGCGCGTCAGAAACTTGAGGAAGGCTGTCCCTAGTACGAGAGGACCGGGACGGACGAACCTCTGGTGTGCCAGTTGTCCTGCCAAGGGCACTGCTGGTTAGCTACGTTCGGAAGGGATAACCGCTGAAAGCATCTAAGCGGGAAGCCTGTTCCAAGATGAGGTTTCTCACCACCTTCGAGTGGTTAAGGCCCCCTACAGACCATGGGGTTGATAGGCCAGAACTGGAAGCCCGGTAACGGGTGTAGGTGACTGGTACTAATCGGCCGAGGACTTACCAACGAAGAAGCTACGCGTCCACTGTGCGGTATCTGAAACAACACACAGACACTGCAGCAGACACAACGTCTGTAACCCTCTTTTTTTAGGGGGTTGCCGGGTGTGTCGGCGCTGTTGGTGTGGATAGTTTCATAGAGTTACGGCGGCTATAGCGGTGGGGAAACGCCCGGTCCCATTCCGAACCCGGAAGCTAAGGCCACCAGCGCCGATGGTACTGCACTCGACAGGGTGTGGGAGAGTAGGACACCGCCGGAACATCCTT
>NZ_JBITMA010000037.1:0-2224 GCF_044465765.1 Nocardia sp. NPDC049526
TTTGAACGCGAGACGGGCCGCGAACGGTCGCTCGTAAGACTCGCTTCGTTGGGGTCGCTGATGGCGGATCGCTCGGCGCCTGGTGGGCGCGTGCCAGGGGGCGGGGCCCCGTGCCTGCGTCGTCGCATGCGCTTCGGCGGTTTGAACGCGAGATGGGCCGCGAACGGTCGCTCGTAAGACTCGCTTCGTTGGGGTCGCTGATGGCGGATCGCTCGGCGCCTGATGGGCGCGTGCCGGGAGGGCGGGGTCCGTGCCTGTGTCGCATGCGCTTCGACGGCTCGGAGGCGAGATGGGCCGCGAACTCCTCGTTCGTAAGACTCGCTTCGTGGTGGTCGGTTGTGCGGGGGCCGGTCGCTGCCCTTCGTTGTTGATGCTGGACCATAGATCGGGAAGAACGGGCCGATTGTCGGTGTTGAGTAATAAGGCGCTGAGCCACCACAGTGCGATCGGCCAATTGATTCGAGGAGCCCTGGACGTGTCATCACCGAAGTCCCTGCCGCCGCTGGTCGAACCGGCCGCGGAGCTGACCAAGGACGAGATCGCCCGCTACAGCCGTCATCTGATCATCCCGGACCTGGGTGTGGACGGGCAGAAACGGCTGAAGAACGCCAAGGTACTGGTAATCGGCGCCGGCGGGCTCGGCTCGCCCGCGCTGCTGTATCTGGCGGCCGCCGGTGTCGGCACGCTGGGCATCGTCGAATTCGACGAGGTCGACGCGTCCAATCTGCAGCGCCAGATCATCCACGGTGAATCCGATATCGGCCGCCCGAAGGCCGATAGCGCGCGCGATTCCATCCTCGAGATCAACTCCGGCATCGAGGTCCGACTGCACAAGATCCGCCTGGAGCCGGAGAACGCCGTCGAGCTGTTCGCCGAGTACGACCTGATCGTCGACGGCACCGATAACTTCGCCACCCGCTACCTGGTCAACGACGCCGCGGTGCTGGCGGGCAAGCCTTATGTCTGGGGCTCCATCTACCGCTTCGAGGGCCAGGTGTCGGTCTTCTGGGAGGACGCACCGGACGGCCGCGGCATCAACTACCGCGACCTCTACCCGGAGGCCCCGCCGCCCGGCATGGTGCCCTCCTGCGCCGAGGGCGGTGTCCTCGGCGTGCTGTGCGCCTCCATCGGTTCGATCATGGTGACCGAGGCGATCAAGCTGATCACCGGCATCGGCGAGCCGCTGCTCGGCCGTCTCATGGTCTACGACGCACTGGATATGAACTACCGGACCATCAAGTTGCGCCGCGATCCGGAGCGTCAGCCGATCACCGAACTGATCGACTACGAGGCGTTCTGCGGTGTGGTGTCCGAGGAGGGCCAGGCCGCGGCCGCGGGCTCGACGATTACCGCGCGCGAGCTCAAGGAGCTGCTCGACGCGGGCAAGGAAATCGAGCTCATCGACGTGCGCGAGCCGGTCGAATGGGACATCGTGCACATCGAGGGCGCCAAGCTCATCCCGAAGGATCGTTTCCTCTCCGGTGAGGCGCTGTCGGATCTGCCGCAGAACCGGCCGATCGTCTTGCACTGCAAGACCGGTATCCGCTCGGCGGAGGTGCTCGCGGTCCTGAAGAACGCCGGTTTCTCCGACGCCTCGCACGTGCAGGGCGGCATCGTCGCCTGGGCGAATCAGGTCGACAAATCCCTGCCCGTTTACTAGATCGCGCGCCCGCTGTCAGCAGGCTGCTTGGTGACATAACTGTCGCGGAGTGAGTCTTACGAGCGACCGTTCGCGGCCCGTCTCGCGTTCGAGTCGTCGAAGCGCATGCGCAACAGATGTCGGACTCGACCATCCGTGGCGCGTGCACCGGTGGCCAAACGATCCGCCATCGGCGACCCCAACGGAGTGAGTCTTACGAGCGACCGTTCGCGGCCCGTCTCGCGTCCGCGCCGTCCAAGCGCATGCGCCGCACGCGTAGGACTCGACCATCCGTGGCGTGTGCATCGGTGGCCGAGCGATCCGCTTTCGGTGACCCCGACGGAGCGAGTTTTACGAGCGAGGAGTTCGCGGCCCGTCTCGCGTTCGAGTCGTCGAAGCGCATGCGACGGAGTCGCGGGACTCGACCATCCGTGGCGTGTGCATCGGTGGCCGAGCGATCCGCTTTCGGTGACGCCAACGGAGTGAGTCTTACGAGCGAGGAGTTCGCGGCCCGTCTCGCGTTCGAGTCGTCGAAGCGCATGCGACGGAGTCGCGGGACTCGACCATCCGTGGCGTGTGCATCGG
>NZ_JBITMA010000037.1:2320-2500 GCF_044465765.1 Nocardia sp. NPDC049526
TCGGTGGCCGAGCGATCCGCTTTCGGTGACGCCAACGGAGTGAGTCTTACGAGCGAGGAGTTCGCGGCCCGTCTCGCGTTCGAGTCGTCCAAGCGCATGCGACGCAGGCGTCGGACTCGACCATCCGTCGAGCGTGCACCGGTGACCAAACGATCCGCCATCGGCGACCACCACGGAGCG
>NZ_JBITMA010000038.1:0-2135 GCF_044465765.1 Nocardia sp. NPDC049526
GCCACCGCCAGCGACACGGCAAATGCCATCAACCGGCTCACCAATCAGTACCTCTACAACATCGCCGGAAAGAAATACGCAGGCGCGGCAGCTGGTACGTCAGCGGCCGCGCAGAAGGCGATCCAGGTCGCCTTGGCTCAACTGGGTGATCCATATGTGTGGGGTGCCGAAGGTCCGAACTCGTTCGACTGCTCCGGTCTGATGCAATATGCTGCGGCTCAGGCGGGTGTGAATATCCCGCGCGTGGCCTCCGCCCAGTACCAACAGCTGCCGAAGGTCAACCCGGCCGATATCCGACCAGGTGACTTGATCTTCCCCGATTCAGAGTTCAATAACGGAAGTCCTGGCCACGTCATGATGTACATCGGGAACGGTCAATGTGTCGAAGCGCCGCATACCGGAGATGTGGTGAAAGTGATCAATCTGCCGCGCAGCTATCACGCCAGCCGATGGTCGTAGCGGCCAGCTGCCGAAGCTGGCCTCTCCAGCTCAGTAGCCGACGTAGTGCCCGCCACCGTGCATCGACTGGATACCGGGCACATTGCTGACCGAACCGTAGCGGTCGATGGCGTACCGCACGCCCGCGATGATGTTGTCGACCGGATTCCAGATATCGCGATGGCCCGGCAGCGCGTAGGCGTTGAAGGTGGGATCGATGGTCTGCATCAGGCCCTTGGACGGAGTTCCCTTGGCGGCATTGCTGTCCCAGAGATTGATCGCATTCGGGTCGCCCGCGGATTCGTGCTGGATGATCGCGGCGATATCGGCGGGATTGATGTGCCTGGTGTCGTAGCCGTTGGCGGCCAGGATGCGCAGGGCATCGTTGATCCACTGACCCTGGCGACCGGATGGGCGCGTGTGCGGCGGACGCGCGCTGGATCCGCCGGTGCTCGGCTGGGCCCGGCGCGGCGGCTGCCGGGTCGGGCGCGCGTTCTGCAGAAACCGGTCGGCCAGTGCGGCAACCTTATCCGCGGTGATCGTCGCCGCGGTCTGTCCCTGTCCGAGCACGGTGCCGGCACGCTGTAAGGCATTGCTGAGTGTCGCGATCAGCATCTGACGGCCGGCGGTGGTATCCGCGACGCCGCCGAGTGCGGTCATCGCCGTATTCACTTCGGCGATAATGCCATCAATGGCCGCCCGGCCCCGGATCGTGCTATCGGCGGTGCCACCGAGCAGGCGTCCGAGTTCGGCGTTCAACGATTGCGTCGATTGCCCGCGCCGTACGGTGTCGAGATTATTCGCCGCGTATTGTGAGCCCGATTCGCCCGGCCATGAGGTCGGTTGTCCGGATCCGAGCGCAGGGGGCGCATACGGCTGACCGGTGTCGGCGGTGGGGCTGGAATTGCCGTACTGGGCGGCAATGGATGCCAGCGCACCGAGGGCCGCCGCCGCGTACGGTCCGCTCGTACCGAATCCGGCGAGTGCGTCGGGGCGGGCGGTGGCGGGCGATCCGGTTGCCGCGGTACCGGATTCGGCGATCGGTGTCGCCGGACCGCGCGCGCCCGCGGTCGTGGCAGGCTGCTGTGCGAGAGCGGCCGATGGTCCGGTCGGTGCCCGCGGTGGACTCCGTCGCGTCGCGTTCCGGCGTGGTGCGGACGTCGTTGTGCCTGGCCGGGTCTCGTGCGCGTCGTCGAGGCTCGGATCCGGGGTTTCCCGCTGCGGCGGCGGCATCAGTAGGGCTCATACGATCGGCCGCTGCGTACGGCCTTGACGCCCGGCACATTACTGACCGAGCCGTATCGGCTTATCGCATAGCGGACCCCGGCGACGATATTGTCGACCGGGTTGTAGATATTCGTATGTCCGGCTGCGGCGTACTGATTGAAGGTCGGGCCGATGGTCTGCATGAGCCCGATCGAGGGGGTACCCGCGGCAGCATTGCTGTCGTAGTTGTTGGTTGCGCTGGGATTGCCGCCCGATTCGTACTGGATGATGAGCGCGATGGCCTGCGGATCGATCTTGCTGATGTCGTAGCCCAACTGCTGTAGCACCTGTAGTGCCTGCTTGATCCAGTCACCAACGGTGCCGCTGGGCATCTCGCCGCTGGTGCCGCCGGAGTATTTTTTCCCGGCGATGTTGTAGAGGTATTGGTTCGTCAGCCGGTTGATGGCACTGGCGGTGGCTTTCGCGCTGGT
>NZ_JBITMA010000039.1:0-1715 GCF_044465765.1 Nocardia sp. NPDC049526
CCAGGAGAAAGCACATCCCGCTGCGTCACCGGACTTCCTGTGCTGCAGTCGATCTCTCTACGAGTTCGTAAGTCGTTGCGATGAAGGTGGAGGCGTATTCCTTTGCGCCGCTGGGTTTTCCAGTAGTCGGTGAGGGCGGGATCATCCCATCGGCAGGGCCCTCTTTACGGACATCGACGAAGGTTCACGCGATTCACCCGTCCGGCCTGCCCCTGACAACCGAAACCGAATTCGGCCCTCCTATCTGCGAGTTCCCTCGCATCGTGCGGTTTCGTGTCGCAACGGCAATACAGGACGTTGCTGGTGTGCGGGAGTGGGTTCGGCGAGTCGTGGGATGTCAACGCACAGTTCGTCGGTCGCGGGGCGGGCAGCCAACTAGAGTATGGCGTGTGTCAGGCTGTCGCTCGATCCTCAGTGTCGGCATCGCATGAGGGCCATGGTGTATGACCGCTACGGCGGCCCTGAGGTGCTGTCGCTCGCGGAAGTCCCGGTACCTTCCCCGGGGCCGAAACAAGTGCTCGTCCAGGTGCACGCGACGTCGGTCAACCTCTCCGATTGGGAGACCCTGCGGGGGACACCGCTGTATTCGCGGATCGGCGGGCTCCGGGCACCCGGACGCCCCGTTCTGGGATCCGACATCGCTGGACGGGTCGAGGCGGTTGGCTCCGAGGTCACTTTGTTCGCGCCGGGTGAGGAGGTCTACGGCGACAATCTCACGCTCAAGGGCGGGTTCGCGGAATATGCCGTGGCTCCCGAATCAGCGCTGGCCCGCAAACCTGCGTCGCTGAGCTTCGCCGAGGCGTCGACCCTGCCGCAAGCCGGGGCGATCGCACTGCAGGGCACGGCCGGTATCACCGCCGGTATGTCGGTGTTGATCAACGGCGCGGGCGGGGGCTCGGGAGCGTTTGCGATCCAGTTGGCCAAAAGCGCAGGCGCGCACGTGACCGGGGTGGACAACGCCGCCAAACTCGCGTTCATGCGCACGCTCGGCGCCGACGAGGTCATCGACTATCGCGCCGAGGACTTCACCCGCACCGGGCCGTACGACCGGGTACTCGATCTCGTCGCCCACCGATCGATCTTCGCGTATCGCAGGTCGGTCGCACGCGGCGGCCGCTACCGCTGCGTCGGCGGCACCACACGCGCGTTGCTGCGGATGACGACGGTCGGCGTGGTCGCCGGGATGGTGACCGGCCGCGGGCTCGGGGTCCTCGCGGTGAAGGAAGGGCCCGCGCACTTCACACCCCTAGCGGAGTTGTGTGTCGCGGGCCGAATCGCTATCCACACCGACCGCAGTTTCACGCTCGACGAGACCGCGGCCGCGCTGGCCCATGTCGGCGCGGGCCGCGCCCTCGGCAAAGTGGTGGTCGAGATCCGCTGATCGGCACCACCAATGCTGAGCCCGCAGGCATACAGTGTGCTCGCTGTAATGGGTGCCTTCGATATGCTCCAGCGCCGATCCGATCGCGCCCAGCACTTGGTGCGGCGTGGTCGTGTGGCGCACATACCGGGCCGCCGGCCGGGCACCGGCACGGTGAAAGTCCTTCTCCCACAGTCGGAGTTATCGCCCGGGCGTTGACACATTTTCAAAGTTCAGGCGTGCTCCACCATACCGAAACGCGAGCTTGATACTCTACATGTCGCGAATTGAAATCCATTGCAAGCCAGTACAACTGGGGGCAATGCGCGATTGACTCGATCCATCGCAGACCCAC
>NZ_JBITMA010000040.1:0-1456 GCF_044465765.1 Nocardia sp. NPDC049526
CGAAGGACTCTCAATGACCGTGTCAAGCCGTAGCAGTGGCGGGAGTCGGTGTGTCGAGGCTGAATTCGCGCCCGTCTCGCAGCAGTGCCCACAGCACGTCGACCAGGCGCCGGGCCAGAGCTAGGAGGGCTTGGGTATGGATGAGTCGCTCACCGCGTTTGCGGTCGTAGAACCGCCGCGAGGGCCCGTTTTCGTAGCGCAGGCTCGACAGGGCGGCCATGAAGAACACGCGCCGCATGCGTCGGTTGTAGCGTTTCGGGCGGTGCAGGTTGCCGCTGACCCGGCCCGAGTCCCGGGGAACCGGGACCAGGCCGGCGTAGGAGGCCAAGCGGCCCGCGCTGGCAAAGTTGGCCAGGTCACCGCCGGTGCCGACGAGGAACTCCGCCCCCAATCCGGGACCCATGCCGGGCAGGGACTCGATGATCCCCGCCCACGGGTGTTCCCGGAATCGGGTGGTGATGAGTTTGTCGGTGTCCTTGATCTCCCGGTCCAGATCCAGGAGTTTGCGCGCGATGCGTTTGACCAGCATCGCGGTGTCGGCCTCACCGGGCAGGGCCAGGCTCTGGCGCCCGGCAGCATCGACCGCGGCGGCGGCCGTCTTGGAGATGCCCGGTTTCCACGCGCCGTTGTCGGTGAGATGCGTTGTGACACCGTCGATTCCGGCCGAACGGATCTCGACGGGGGTGCACATTCCGGCGACCAGGATCAGCGGGGTCCGATTCGCGAAGTCGAACGCGGCCTCCAACGCGGGAAAGATCGACCCGAGCAGCCCGCGCAACCGGTTGACCCCGGCCACCCAATCCGCCATCAGATCAGTGCGATAACTGGTCAGCTGAGTCAACCCGACCACGAGCTCATCGGGCATCACAACCTGGTTGAGGTCCTCACGCAGGCGCGCGCTCTGGGCGATCACCCGCGCGTCCTTGGCATCGGTCTTGCCCTCGCCGCGAAAGCTGCCGGTCATCGAATTCACCACCCGGCCCGGCACATACGTCACCGCCTGATCAGCGGTCAACAGCACCGTGATCAGCAGCAACGCCATCGGACTGGTCAGATCGATCGCCCACCACACCCGGTCGGCGGCCTGATCGGCGCGCGCGATCAATGCCTCGATCGCGGCCTGATCGTTGCCGAACTTCTGGCTGAACACCGTTTTTCCGGTCTCATCGACCCCGCACGCATGATGCGCGTGCTTGCCGACATCAATCCCGACCCAGATCTGAGGGCGAGTTGCCACCCACGTGCTCCTGACCTCGCAGCTTCAGCCCATGGACAACCCCGCCGACAGATCCCTAACCAGCGACGACCGCAACAAGCTCTCAATCAGCAGCCGGAGCGTCCAGCACGGCGGGGCAGCCAGTCCTTCGGAGCCTCAACAGAGACAAAACCCCATCAGCTACACCCCACCGCCCTGGGCATCCAGGGCACCAACCCCAGACACCTACAAACTTAGGGA
>NZ_JBITMA010000041.1:0-1381 GCF_044465765.1 Nocardia sp. NPDC049526
CTCGCTTAGTACTGCAACGGCGTTTCAGGTGAGGGGGTGTCCGCGGCGGCGGTAGTGACTGAGGCGGGCTTGGTGTTGGCGTCGTCGTCGCCATGTCGACCATGCCCAGATGTGGTCGGCGGGGTGGTCCTCGCGCAGGACCAGGCGTGCGAGCAGGCGGCGGATCTCGGGTAGCGTGAGAGCGATCATGTCTGGATTGTGATCGGTGGGTCCCCTTTTGCGGCAACATCTTTGGATGCGGCCAGCCAGGCCAGGGCGAGCATCGACAAGGTGATGTGCGCATACCACGCCCGCCAGCTGCGGACCTGGTAGTGGCCGAGTCCGGCCTCGCCCTTGGCCTGTTGAAATGCTTCTTCCACGTGCCAACGGGTCCCGGCGACCCACGCCAGGTCCACCAGCCTGGAGCGGGCCGGGCCGTAACAGATGTAGTAGGCGATCTCGAGTTCGCCTTTGCTGTTGGGCGAGGGTGAGCGGCGCGCCAGCAGCCAGTGCCCACGGCCGCGTTGCCAAGTGCCCTCGATCTGGCGGTATGCCCAGTCGTACTCGCGTGGCCCGTGCGCACCAGCACCGACCGACAGTCGCTGCCAGCGGCTCGCGGGCAGTTCGGCGACCAGCACGTCGGCGCGTTCGACCCGATCGGCGCGGGTGGTCATCGCCTCGTCGCAGCGTGTGGCCATCACATAGGACACGTCGTGGTCTTCGAGCCATTCTCGCAGGTACCGGGCCTGACCGTACGCCTCGTCGGCGGTGAACCACGAGAACGGCACCTGCGCATCCAGGGCACGGGCGAGCATGGCGATGGCGTGACGGGGCTTGGTCGCGAACTCCACCGTGTCGGGAATCCCCGCCTTGCGGCAGCGCTCACGGTCATCGATCCACGACTGCGGAACATAGAGCTCGCGGTCGATCAGCGCGTGGCCCCGCGTCGAGGCATACGCCAGAAACGTGCCGATCTGGCAGTTCTCGGTGCGCCCGGCGGTGCCGGAATACTGCCGCTGAACCCCCGCCGAGCGGGTTCCCTTCTTGAGGAAACCGGTTTCGTCGCAGATCAACAGCCCCTCGCGGTCACCGAGCTGTTCCACCACATAAGCGCGCACGTCATCACGAACCCCGTCGACGTCCCACTCGGCCTTGCGCAGCATCCGCTGGATCCCGTCCGGGCACACCGCGCCGGCATGCTCGGCCAGCGTCCACCCGTTCTTCCGCTCCAGACCCGTGACCAGCCCCGACACATACTCCTTCGCCCGGATACGCGGTTCCACCCGCCCGAACCGCCCCGCAATCCGCGACATCAACGAATCCAACTCGGCCACAACACGATCCAACACCACACAACAGAACTACCAGCACCGACCGCCAAAACGCCGTTGCAGTATTAGGA
>NZ_JBITMA010000042.1:0-1076 GCF_044465765.1 Nocardia sp. NPDC049526
CTAGGGCGTGTTTCATAAGTGCTGAGGGGTGATCGCCGCTGTCACGATTGCGGCTGAAAGTCGTTGCCGGAGTGGGTGTGTCGATGCCGTGAGATGGGTGAGGTCTCCGGTAGATGGGTTCAGCGACCAAGCAGAACCTGAATACCGGAGACCTCGTGGCCAGCGTAGCGGTGGCGGGGCGAGCGGATTTGACCGATGCCCAGTGGGCGCGGTTGGAGCCGTTGCTGCCTCGTGGCAAGAAGGCGGGGCGTCCGCCGAAGTGGAGCAAACGCCAGATCATCGACGGGATTCGGTGGCGCACTCGGGTGGGTGCGCCGTGGCGGGATGTGCCGGATCGGTATGGGCCCTGGCAGACGGTGTATGGGTTGTTCCGGCGGTGGCAGCGTGCGGGGAACTGGGCGTTGCTGCTGAAGTTGTTGCAGATACTGGCCGATGCGAATGGCGGTATCTGCTGGCAGGTGAGTGTGGACTCGACCATCATGCGGGCCCATCAGCATGCCGCCGGGGCTGTCCGCGATGGCGGCGCTCAGGCCGAGCCGCCGGGTGGGGTCGAGGTCGAGCCGGCCGATCACGCGCTCGGCCGGTCTCGGGGTGGATGGTCGACGAAGCTGCACCTGGCCTGTGAACAGGGTTTGGCGCCGTTGGCGGTCCTGATCACCGGTGGTCAGGCCGGTGACAGTCCGCACTTCACCGCGGTGCTGGATGCGGTGTGGGTACCGCGGCTCGGTGGTGGGCGCCCGCGTGTGCGCCCGGACCGAGTGTTGGCGGACAAGGCCTATTCCTCCCGCGCCAACCGCGATTACCTGGCTCGACGCGGAATCCGGGCCACTATCCCGGTGCCGGGAGACCAGGTCGGTCACCGGCTCCGGCGCGGCACGCGAGGTGGTCGGCCCCATGCGTTCGATGCCGAGATCTACCGTGACCGCAACGCGGTCGAGCGTGGCATAAACCAGCTCAAGCAAAACCGCGCGCTGGCAACCAGATACGACAAACTCGCCGTCCGCTTCCTGGCTACCGTCCACATCGCCGCCATCGACCTGTGGCTACGGTGACCCGACTTTCGAAACACGACCTAG